>NZ_JHYG01000004.1 GCF_000687875.1 Acidocella facilis ATCC 35904
CTGGGCGCGCTTCAGATTGTCCTGGATCGTGCTCCGCGCCACACCCAGCATCCGCCCGATCGCCCGCGCGCTGATGCCCTCGCTGGCCAGCCGTAATGTGTATCGTATCTGCCTCATCGTCAGCTCTCTCTTCGCCGGCATCCGTCTCTCCCCGTGAGTGTTCACGAGGCGCAAATGCCCGAGTTGCTGACCCACCCGAAAACGCCGGAAATAGCCCCGCCAGGTGGCCGGATTTAAATCGGAATCCTGGCCGGCTTCATCTCGGAATGGTGGCCGACATCAAATCGGAATCCCCGGCCGGCTTGCCTCGGAATCCGCAGTCGTTACGATAACGCAGTATGCGCTAGCATTCCTTGGTCTGTAGAAACCACATAACATATTACCACTGATAAAGCTGGGAATTATCCACGGATGTGACAACGGAAACTATCCCGGAGTGATACTCTGACTATAACACTGAATAATTCCCGGAATAATCCACCGAATGATAGTTGGCAGTTGGCACACTGGAGGTGGTTCATCTGCTGCCAGGAAGTGCCTTGCGGTAGCCAGTTCTCGATAGATACCGGGCGGCAGCGGTTCCGGACAACTCATTGGTCTGCCGCCATAAATCAAGCAGGTTGTTTTGTTCTTCGCGGGGCATGGCACCCCATTCAGCCGCAAAGGCGGCGTCCTCTTTGGCTTTGGCGGCATCTTGCCCGGCTTTCCAGGCCGCTAGCTCGGCGCGCTGCTCAGGCGTTGGATTGCCGCGCCCGCCGGGGCGGACCTCGCTGACGGCTTTGGCCAAGTTGCTCGCTGTCCATGGGTTGCCCGTGCGGTATACAATCCCAACCTCGTTTAAGGCCGCGGCTATCGCTGCCCAACTGAACCGCTCTTCACGGTTCAATTTCGTGAGCCGCGCGGCATTGTCACGCAGCCAGGGCGTAATCTGGCTCCCTGGCCGCCAAATCTCCCTCAGCCGATCAGCTAAAGCTGATATTTCAACTAGGGTGAACGTGGCAGGCTTTGGCATATGATAATTCTAAGTCACAAGCCGAACGCCAAAAACTTAATTCTGTGAATAACTCGGTCGATCCTCCACCGGTGCCAAGTTCAATATTCCCATTCAACATGAGACAATGGGCTTTCGTTCAATTTTTGACGAAGCAGGCGCCAATTTGGAAAAAAACCATTCATGATCTCCACAAATCTCTGATTATGATGGCGCTCCAGTATGTGTGTCATTTCGTGAACCAGTACATACTCCAGACACTCGACAGGCTTTTTGGCCAGGTCAGTATTCAATCGGACGTATTGCCGCTCTGGGGTGCAGCTCCCCCATTTTGTCTTCATTTTCTGGATGAATAGTTTTTCAACCCGCACACCCATGATCGTGGGCCACTTCTCCAGCAGCGGCACCACCGCAGCCCGGACCTGCCTCCGATACCATTCATCCAAAACCTCTTGCCGCCGGGTGGCGCCGGTGCCGGGGCGGACACTCAACAATATCTTGCGGTGCCGTACTTCGACGGATGGCGCGCGATTAGCCTCCTGTACCGACAGAAGATAGCGTTTGCCCCACAGGTAATGGCTCTCCCGCTCGACGTACTCCCTGGGCGCCTCGCGGGTCTGCGCCTCTAATTTCTGCTGTTGCTGCTTGATCCACCCCAGCTTTGAAATCGCAAACAGCCGTATTGCATCCATGCTGGTACGGTTTGGCGCGGAAATACGCACTTTCCCCGTCGGTGGATTAACACTGAGGTGGATGTTCTTGATGTCCTTCAGCACCACCTCGACATCAATATCCCCGAGCGTGAGATGAGTATTCATCGGTATTCAGTCTGAGCCTTGATGATCTGGAACACGCGCTCGACCTCGTTCACATCCTTCAAGATGTTATATAGGGCCTGCTTGATGATATTTTCACGGGTCTGCACGCCAAGCCACCCATCCGGCTTAACCTGCTTCACAGCGGCATCGATCTTGATAGCCAAATCCACATCATGCCCCAAATTGTTCCACAAGGCCCGCCGCCCCGGCGTGTTCAACGCCTCCGGCGTGTCATCTGCTTGCCCGGCTTCAACGCGCGTCGCCAACTGGGCAATCTGGCGTAGGTACTCTTCGTACTCGATGGCCTTGGCCTTCCTGGCGGCGATAATCTTATCCAACAACGCCGACATTTTCTCGTAATACGCCGGGTCGTTTAGCTGCTCCTTGACGATCTTACTCCGCACGTTGTTCTCGATCGTCTCCGCTATCGCTGCCTTATTCCCCTTCAGCCCACCAAGCTGCGCGGCGATGGCATCCGCGATACCTGTTTTCACGATCAGGTCCAGCAGCCCCATATTCTCGAACGGAGAAATTTTCCTGGGTTCATCTGCCTCGATATAAGTATCGATCAAATGCCTCATATCCGCTTCATAGGCTTTAAGGTCTAGCGTTTCGTTACTCGCGCGGCGGATGATCTCCCGGATTTTCAGATAATGCTCGATCTGATCCTTCACGCTCTTGGCCCCGGCCTCATCATACCGGGCACCATCCAGCTCATCGGCAATATTGGCATAGGCGCGGACTAGCCCGGCGGCTGCTTTATATAGCGCCGCGCGCTGTGGCTCACGTTCCTGAAGGTCCGTGGCGATCTCGGTATTGCCGCAGAAATAATGGATATGCTCCAGCTCCCCCTTTGGTGGTTCTACCGGCTCGCAGATCAGCGCCAGGGCTTCCAGCGCGGCATCCAGCCGCTCCCGGCCCATGGCCAGCCTGTCCTGAAGCAGCACCTCAGGCGAGGCACCTGGGGCGCTATGGTCTAGCTCCGAGCTATACACCGCCAGCGCCTTCCCGACTTTCTTGAACAAGTCCTTATAGTCGACGATGTAGCCAAAGTCCTTATCCGCGCCATCCAGCCGGTTGGTGCGGCAGATAGCTTGGAACAAGCCATGGTCCTGCATGGATTTGTCGATATAGAGATACGTGCAAGGCGGCGCATCGAAGCCGGTGAGGAGCTTATCCACCACGATCAGCAGCTTCATGTTGGCGGGCTCCTTGATGAACAGGGCTTTCACCTGCTCCTCATAGGTCTCCGTCTTGTTCATGCCGGGCTTGGCGGCAACGTGCTTCAGCAACTCGGTGTAGGTATTGTAGATGAATTGCTTATCCGTCTCTGTATTCGCGCCCGTTTCTTCCTTTGTAATGTCTTTGGCTTGGGGATTATAGGAGGTTACGACCGCGCATTGGCCTTTGAACATCGTCTTCTGGAATAGCGCAAAATACTTGCACGCCTCGAAGATGCTTGATGCCACCAGAATGGCGTTGCCTTTCGCGCTGGAAAGCCTCGGCTTCACGTTGAAGTCGAAGATGATGTCCGCCACCACGCGGTCCATGCGCGAGCGGGAGCTGAGCACGTTCTGCATCGTGCCCCAGTGTTTCTTCAGCTCATCGCGCTGCCACTCGTTCAGGCCTTTTGTCTTGGCCTCGAACCACGCATCGATCCTGTCTTCCGACCCTAGCCGTTGGTCGATGTCTCGCGCTTCATAAACGAGGTCCAGCACCACCTCATCTTCCACCGCCTCACTGAATTTGTAGCAATGGATATAGCTGCCGAACACTTCCAGGCTGGTTGTTTTATCCTTCTTCAAAAGCGGTGTGCCGGTGAAGCCTATGAAAACGGCATTGGGCATAAGCGCCTTCATCACTCTGTGCAGCTTGCCGCTTTGGGTGCGGTGGCACTCATCCACGAACACGAAGACCTCCCCTACCACGGGGCTAGGCTGGGCTTGCAGCTCTTTCAGGTAAGCCTCGAAATCCCCTTCATCCTTCGCGCGGAATTTATGCACCAGCGAGCACAGCAGCCGGGGCGCGGGCTTGGCAAGCTGGCTCATCAACTCCCGCCCGCTGCCGCTGCGCTTTATGCTTTCCCCGGCATCGTGGAAGACGCGCTCGATCTGCTTGTCCAGCTCATCGCGGTCGGTGATGATCGCCACGCGCGCGGCGGGGTTGTTTTCCAGAATCCACTTGGCTAGTAGTACCATGACGATGGATTTGCCGCTGCCCTGGGTATGCCAGATGATGCCGCCTTGGCGCTGTTTTACCCGCGCCTGCGCCGCCTTGATGCCGAAATATTGATGCACGCGGGGCAGTTTTTTTACCCCGCCATCGAACAGCACGAAATCATGGATGAGTTCCAGCATCCGCGCCTTGTTGCAGAGCTTCAGCAAGTATTTATCCAGCTTGAAGCGGGAATTATCCTGCTCGTCTTCCTTCCACTTCAAAAAATATTTTTCGCCCGTGCTGATGGTGCCGTATTGCAGCCCTTCGGAATCATTTCCTGCAAACACAAACTGGATGGTGCTGAAGAACCAGCCGTTGAATTCCGGCTTCTGGTTTGAGAGGTTCTGGCGGATACCGTCGCCGATGGAAACGCGGCTGTTTTTCAATTCCAGCACCGCGATGGCGATTCCGTTGATGTAGAGCACGATGTCCGGCCTGCGCTCCAGCCCGCCTTTCAGCGTCACCTCCTCGGCGATGGCGAAATCATTCTGCTCCGGCTTGCGCCAGTTGATGAGATGCACCGTCTCCGTCACCGCACCGGCTTCCAGCTTTACCGGCACGCCGTAGCGCAGCATTCTATAGGCGGCCTGGTTGTTGGCATACAGGCCGCGCGTGGGGTTGTTCGCCTCGGTAGTGAAGGCGTGGAGGGCGCGGCCGATTTGCCCGGCGCTATAGCCGCTCTTTGCCAAATGCTGGGTGAGGAGTTTTTCCTCGATATTCTTGTTATCTGCGCGGTCAGTCCAGTCACCCAGATAGCGGTAGCCCAGCTCCTCACGGAACAGGGTGATGACGCGGTTTTGCGTGGCGCGTTCCGGCTGACCGATGATGCTCATACCAACCTGATCCTTCCGGTGAGCAGTTCCTGCATCATGCCTTGTTTAAGAGCTTTGGCCTTGGTGAGTTTTTCTTCGAGGGCAGCGATTTCGGCATCCATGTCGGATAGAACGGAAGCAATAGCTGTTTGTTCGTCCCTCCCTGGTGGGCAGTTAATTTCTAGACTAAGCAGTTTAGAAACAGAAAGGCCAGGCTGAGCCGACGACTCAGAATATTTGTTCAAATTCATTTTCCAAAGCACAAGCGTAAGCCATTTTATTGCTACGTGAGGCAGCGCTGTTACCACAATAGCGTGCTCTGATGCGAACAGCCTACCTTCAACAAACGAGACATTTCCACACAATGCCCCCTGGCGTCCTATTAAGGAAAATTGCCCATTATGAGTGAATGTCTGTGTGTAGCCGCGCAGCCCATTACCCCCATAACATGGGAATTCCGAATACCAATTTATGTCAGCATTTGTTATGCTTTGGCCGCTCTTCATAGAGCACACCCTAGCAAGGTCTGTAGTGATCCACTTCCCCTTAAACCCCGGAAGGCGGCGTTTGCCGGTGAGTAATTCCTGCATCGCGCCTCGTTTGATCTGGCGTTTTTTGGTGAGGAGTTGCTCCAGGGATTCAATGAGCGCATCCGCATCACTCAACGCCCCGGCGATGGCTTCTTGCTCTAAAACCGTAGGAGGTGCAGGAAATTTGAACCCTTCCATTTCCCATTTTTGAACGTGAACAAGCGCGGAAGCGCCATGCGCACGCTCTTCTATGAATGTCGTTAGCCGTTTAAGGGCATGTCTAAAATAGGATTGTGAAATCCTTTCCTCTTGGACGACGACTTTCCAGGTATGATAGTTTAATAGTCCGAGAGGACCGTTCCAAATATGAGGTCCAAAGGATGTGCCGCGACTGCCAGACCACGCAAATAGAAGCTGGCCGGGTTCAATTTCGATCTTTTTGTCGTAGGCGCCTGTATAGAAATTGAAGTCCTCACTACCATTTAGGTTCTGAATGCGAATTATCGGAAGGCCAGAAGCCTCCCATTCGTGTGGCTTAAAACCACGTCCATTGATGAGCTTGCAGACATCGTTAATCTTAAGGACTTGCCAATCTTTTGGAATAACACCAGCGTCGGTTTTGCGATATTCCGCCCTCACCACGAGAACCCCATCTTGACCAGATGCCGGTTCACCTTCTTCTCTAGCGCCGCGACACTCGCCGCCAGTTCCGGTAATGGCGTCTCATACCGCTCCGCCAACTCCTTCACACGCTGGGTCAAGGCTTGGCTGATGCGTTCCATCTCGCCATGAATGGCTTCATCCAATGCCGCCAGCCATTTATCCTCCACCACCAGGGTTTTTGTTTCGGCTTCCGATAGCTTGGGATATTTCGCATAGGCTTTCGCATCCAGCGCGGCTTCGTTTTCCTTCAGTACCTTCTTCAACTCTGCCTTTTCACTGGTCAGCTTCAGCCACTCATTCAACGCCTTTGCTTCATCCTTGGCGGATTTATCGGCTTTTATCTCTTTGAGCCGCGCCGCGACATTTGCTTTGTCCAGCTTATCCAGGTCAGAGAAGAAGCCTTCTTCTCCACCATGTTCTTCCTCAAGCTCCGCAACATTGGCCTCTATGGTTTCCATCCCTGCTGCCAGATCATCGATGGCTTTCTGCGCCGTTGCAAAATACCGCGCCACAATCAGCGGTTTGGGGATAAGGTCGCAGGCCCAGCCTTTATCCTTCTCGCCCTTCTTGGTTTTCTCGATGATGCGGTACGTCTCCGCCTTCCACCCATCGGCGGCGATGGCATAAACATCGTCCTGCATCACCTCCCCCCAATAATCCATGAGGTGCTGATAAACATCGTAAGGGTTGATGAGCGGTTGGCCCTGGTAATGGGCCAGCAAATCCTCGGCCAACTCGGCAATCACCTGTTTCGGGTGGCAGCCTGGTTTCAGCGTCTTCAGCCAGGGCAGGCGTTTTTCCCGCCACGCGGCGAAATGCGCGTTCATGCCGGAGATGAAGGCGGCAAATTCCGGGTGTGCGTGGATTTTGGCCTTGATGGCGGATTTTTCCACCGCAAGGTCCACATAGCCCGCGCGGTTGGGGGTAAACAGGGTTTTGCGCAATTTAGGGCAGATGGCCCAATAGGCTTGCAGCGCATCCACATCCGCCACCGGAATGCCGCCTTGCAAATGGCCCGCGATGTCCTGCGCATCCTCCGGCGTCTGGCTGTCGATATAACGGGGCAGGTTGAGGTTGAAATCGTTCTTCTCGATTTTATCAAACCCGACCATGCGGGCGTATTTCGGCACGTCCTGGCGCTTTATGAAGGTGTCCACAATCTTGTGGATGTCCATATCCCGCAGGCGGTTTTTTGGGCCATCCTTCATGAAGCCCGCACTGGCATCGATCATGAAAATGCCCTTGCGGGATGGCGCGTCCTGCTTGTCGATCACGATGATGCAGGCGGGGATGCCGGTGCCGTAGAACAAATTGGGCGGCAGGCCGATGATGCCCGCGATATAGCCCTTGCGGATGAGGTTCTTGCGTATCTCCGCCTCCGCATTGCCCCGGAACAATACCCCATGCGGGAGAATGCAAGCACCCTTGCCGCTCCGCTTCAGCGAGCGGACGATATGGAGCAGATAGGCATAATCCCCCTGCTTGGCCGGGGGGATGCCGAAGGCGGCAAAGCGGTCAAACGGGTCGGCTTGCGCGTCCAGCCCATTGCCCCAGCGTTTATCCGAGAAGGGCGGGTTGGCGACCACGAAATCGAAGGTTTTGAGCGCGTCGCCATCCTTGAATTTGGGGTCGGCCAGGGTGTTGCCCTGTTCGATTAGCGCCTCCGGCGCGTTGTGGAGGATCATATTCATGCGAGCGAGGCCGGAGGTGGCGGAGTCTTTGTCTTGCCCGTAGAGCGTGACCTTGCTGGTGGCGGCATCCGCCACCTTCAGCAGAAGGGAGCCTGAGCCGCAGGTGGGGTCATACACCGTGGTGCCGCTGGTGGTTTTGGCCGCATGAATGCCGATAACCTGCGCCATGATCCGGCTGACCTCCGCCGGGGTATAAAACTGGCCCTTGCTCTTGCCGCTCTGGGTGGCGAAGTGGCGCATGAGGTATTCATAGGCATCGCCCAGAATGTCATCGCCATCGGCGCGGTTCTTGGAGAAGTCGAGGGCCGAATTCTCAAAAATAGCAATGAGGTTGGTGAGGCGCTCCACTTTCTCCTTGCCGGAGCCAAGTTTGCTGTCCTCATTGAAATCCGGCATGTCCGCGAGGCGGTTTTCACGCGCCAGGGGGGCGATGATCTTCTTGTTGATCTGGTCCCCGATGTCCGCCTTGCCCTTGAGCTTGACCATATCCGCGAAGCTTGCCCCTGGCGGCACGGTAATGGCGGCGTAGGGTACGCCCGCGTATTTGTCCGAGATGTATTTGATGAAGAGGAGGACCAGGACGTAGTCCTTGTATTGGGACGCGTCCATGCCGCCGCGCAGTTCATCGCAGGATTGCCAGATGGAGGAATAAAGTTCTGATTTCTTTAGCGCCATTGGTCCCTGCTGATCTGGTGTTGCTTATGAATAACCGCCTGATTGGCGTCGGGGCAATTCCGCGATGTTCTGACAGGCTGGGGCATGTGTCTGGCCTGGTGACGCGTTGCCTGCTGACTGACCTATCAGATGAGAGCAAAGTGGCTCCACGCCCAATCCGCGCCGCCCCTTCGGGCGGCGCTTAAAAGCCGCCATCTCCATGGCGGCTGGCCAAAGGCGTCATCTGACGCCCGCGCCCATCGGCGGCAATGCGAACGGCACTCCTAAGCTTTCGCCTTGAATTTCTTTGTCTGTAGCTCCTTCGCCTGCATCACCGTCAGCACGTGGCTGTAATGCTTCTCGATGTACGAGATCGAAGTCCCCATGTTCTTGGCGAGGATGTGGACTGGGATGCCGGACAGCAGGCATTGCGTGCAATAAAAATGCCGCAAGCTGTAAACCGTCCGCCGCTTGCCCCAGCGGTCGTCGAGCAGCTTCAAGCGCGATAGAATGCTGGCGAACGTCTTGTTGAAGTTTTCCACCGGCTTGCCGTCATAGCCGCAGAATACCAGATCGCCAAGCTCGACGTGCCGCGAGAGTTGTTTGAGCCGGTCCAGATAGGCTTGCGTGCCTTCACGGCACACCACGGTGCGCGCGCCGGTCTTGGTTGTGGGCGCGACCTCCACAACAAGAGCGGGTTTGTTCTCTGTGTCCTTTTCTATCCGCAGGTCCTGCCAGCAGAGCTGCCGGGCTTCGTTGGGCCGAAGGCCGGAATTGGCCATGAAGAGAAGGTAGTTCCGCAGAAGCTCGCGTTGGTAGCGGTGCATCGCATTCGGGCCGGAGCGGTGCAGCCGACCGCCCCGTTCTTCCGGGGTTAAAACCAGCCCCTCCTTCACCCACTCACGCAGGTAGGTATAGACCTGTTTCCACTCAGCTTCATCGAAGGACGGTCTGCGCTCCACCCCTTTGGTGTGCTTGACCTTGGTGGCCTTGATCCAGGGTTCGCGTTTGACAAAGCCGATGCGCTTACCCCAGCGGAATATCTGCCGGAGCATCCCGGCTTCCATGTCGAGAGTCTTTTGCGCGGGCACGCGGGCGGCATTGGCCGGAATGTCCTCGTCATCCTCCCATTTCTCAGGATTGTGGTAGTTGATGCGCCAATCCCAATATTGCTCGACGAAGGCATCCGGCATGTCGTTCACGCGGGCATCCCCGAAGAAAGGGATAAAATATTTCTCGGACATGAACTTATGCAGCCGCTGGCGATGAACCGACAGGCCGGTTTCGTGAGCGCTGTAGAAGCGCTTCCATAGGTCCTTGAATTTGAGGTTCCCGGCGATCCTCACATCCACGCCGAGCTTCTGTTCGGCCCGGAGTTCGTAGAACAGGTCCTCAGCCAGGTTGAGGGCGGTGGGAAGGTCGCGGGTCTTGAGGGACCGGATGATGTAGCCGGTGACACCGGGGATTTTCAGGCGGGCCTGATAGACCTGCTGGTTGGTGTCGCCGCGCCGGTACACCATGACGGCCCCGTCCCGGAGGCGGTGGGCTTGCTGGTAGAAGCTCTCGACCATGATCCAAACTCCACAATTTCTGTGAAAGTTCTGTGCAAAACTCTAACTGGAAACAGCGTTGGAAACAAGGGTCTGTAAAGCGTCTGTGAATGTAAAAACAGGGACCTGGCTTTCGCCAAACCCCTGTTTTAATTGAATAAATTGAAGCCTAAGACTTAGCGCTTGGAGAACTGGAAGGAGCGGCGGGCCTTCGGCTTGCCGTACTTCTTACGCTCGACCATGCGGCTGTCGCGGGTCAGGAAGCCGGCGGCCTTCAGGATCGGGCGCAGATCCGGCTCGAACAAGGTCAGCGCGCGGGAGATGCCGTGGCGCACGGCGCCAGCCTGGCCGGAGAGGCCGCCACCGGTGACGGTGCAATACACGTCGAACTGGTTGTAGCGGTCAGCCACCAGGAAGGGCTGGGTGATCAGCATGCGCAGCACCGGGCGGGCGAAATAGACCGGGGCGGTCTTGCCGTTCACGATGATATCGCCCTTGCCGGGCTTCACCCAGACGCGCGCGATGGCGTTCTTGCGGCGGCCGGTGGCGTAGGAGCGGCCTTGCGCGTCCTTCTTCGGTTCACGCTTCTGGGGGGCGGCGTCCGGGGTGGCGGCGCCGGCGGTGGCCTGGAGGTCCTTCAGACCGGCGAAAGCATTGGTTTCGGACATTGGAATCAAGCCCTCTTGTTCTTGGAGTTCAGCGCGCCGACATCGAGCGCCTTCGGCTGCTGGGCGCCATGCGGGTGCTCGGGACCAGCATAGACATACAGGTTCTTCATCTGCTGGCGCTGCAGCGGGCCACGGGTGATCATGCGCTCAACCGCCTTCTCGACCACGGACTCAGGATGCTTGCCGGCCAGACGGTCCTTGATGGAACGCTCCTTGATGCCGCCAGCATAGCCGGTGTGGTAGTAGAAGATGCTGTCTTCCAGCTTTTTGCCGGTCAGTTTCACCTTCTCCGCGTTGACGATGACGATGTTATCGCCGCAATCGACATGCGGGGTGAAGGTGGCTTTGTGCTTGCCGCGCAGGCGCGTGGCCACAATGGCCGCGAGGCGGCCGAGGATCAGACCTTCGGCGTCAATCAGGATCCAGTCCTTCTTGACATCCGCGGGCTTGATGGAAATCGTCGTTTTCATATGCTCACCCAAAGAATAGTGGCGGGCTTATGAGCAAGCCCAGGGAAAAGGTCAATAGATTGGCATGTGGTATTTTCATACCACATGGTTTTCAGGCGATCATCCAGCCATCACCGGGGGCTAAGTTTGCAGACATTTTTCGTGGCGGCTTTTTCAAAGAGCTGCAAAAAAGCCGCCCTCTCAGGCGGCTTTTGCTTAGAGCATCAAGCCTTTAGCTTGGTGCTCTAAGTTTTGTTTTGGCAAGCAGTTTCATGTGTTTAGGTTGACGCTGTCGCGTCAATCTAAACACATATTGCTCTAATCCAGCCTCGGCTCGCTGCGCCTTGGCCGCTGCGGGGCGGCGGGGCGGGGTTCGCGGGTGGCGGAGAAATCCCGGTCCGCGAAGCCACGGCTATTGGGAATCGGCGCGCGGGCCGGGGCCGGGGGCTCCTCCACGGGGGCCTGGCGGGCGCGTTTCAGCTGGGCGAAATTCGGGGTTTCGTCATAGCTGTCCATGGCGCGCACCGGGGTCTGGATGACACCGCTGGCGCGCATCTGCATCACCCGCAGCTCCTCGCGCATATCCTCCAGCTCCCCCTCGATCGTCTCCAGCCGGGCTTTCAGGCCGAAGACATTGAAGGGCACCATCAGGAAGGCCAGGAACCAGAGCAAAGCCGGCACGGCGAGGGCCAGGAACAGCCAGCCCGGCATCCAGTCCGGCAGAGTGAAGGGCAGGGTCATCAGCATAGCCTCATCATAACGAATTAGTGCCGGAAATGCCGCATATTTGTGAACACCATGGCGATCCCGGCTTTGTCAGCCGCCTCGATCACCTCGGCATCGCGGATCGAGCCGCCCGGCTGGATCACGCAGCTCGCCCCGGCGGCAATCGCCGCTTCCAGGCCGTCGGCAAAGGGGAAGAAGGCGTCGGAGGCCACGGCGCAGCCGGTGAAATCCAGCTTCGCCTCCTTGCCGCGCCAGGCAGCGATGCGGGCACTATCCACCCGGTTCATCTGCCCGGCGCCGACGCCGATGGTGGCCTTGTTCTTGGCATAGACGATGGCGTTGGACTTCACATGCTTGCCGACGCGGAAGGCGAACAGCATGTCCTCCAGCTCCGCCGCGGTGGGGGCGCGCTTGGTGACCACCTTCAGGTCCGCCGCCTCCACCCGCCCGGCGTCGCGGCTCTGCAGCAGGAAGCCGCCGGCCAGCGACTTGAAGGTGACCCCGGTCTCGATCGGGCTCGGCACGCCGCCCGTGCTCAGCAGGCGCAGATTCTTCTTCGCCGCCAGCAGCGCCTTGGCGCCCTCCGTCACCTCCGGGGCGATGATCACCTCGGTGAAGATGGTGGCGATCTTCGCGGCGGTTTCCTCATCCAGCGTGCGGTTCAGCGCGACGATGCCGCCAAAGGCCGAAACCGGGTCGCAGGCCAGGGCCAGATCCCAGGCGGCGGACATGCTCTGCGCGCTCGCCACCCCGCACGGGTTGGCGTGCTTGACGATGACGATGGAGGGGGCGTCGAACTCCGCCACGCACTCGAAGGCGGCGTCGGTGTCGTTGAAGTTGTTGTAGGACAGTTCCTTGCCCTGGTGCTGGGTGGCGGTGGCAACCCCGAAGCGCGACGGGGAGGAGGTATAGAATGCCGCCGACTGGTGCGGATTCTCGCCATAGCGCAAAGCCTGCTTCTTCTCGCCGGAGAAAGAGAAGCGCTCGGGATATTCCTCGCCCAGCTGCCCCGCGAACCAGCCGGAAATGGCGGCATCATAGGCGGCGGTGCGGGCATAGGCGCCGGCGGCCAGTTTGCGGCGGGTCTCCAAAGTGGTGCCGCCATGCGCCGCGATCTCTTCCAGAACCTTGGCGTAATGCGCGGGCTCGGTCAGCACCGCGACACTCTCATGGTTCTTGGCGGCGGAGCGGATCATCGCCGGGCCGCCAATATCGATATTCTCGATGCAATCCTCGAACACCGCTCCCCGCGCCACCGTCGCCTCGAACGGGTAGAGATTGACCGCGACCAGGTCGATCGGCGCGATGTCGTGGGCGGCCATCTGCTCGATATGGGCGGGGTCGTGCCGGCGGCCGAGAATGCCGCCATGCACCTGCGGCACCAGCGTCTTCACCCGGCCATCCAGGATTTCGGGAAAGCCGGTATGTTCGGAAACCTCGGTGACCGGCACGCCGGCCTCGCGCAGCATCTTGGCCGAGCCGCCGGTGGAGAGGATCTTGGTCCCCGTCGCCGCCAGGCTCTGGGCGAATTCGACCAATCCGGTCTTGTCCGAGACGGAAATCAAAGCGGTGCGGATAGGGACGATGTCTGACACGAGGCGGCTCCGTTATTGGCGACGATGCAATGCCCAGGCGCGCGGCGAACTCCCCCACGCTCCCCGATGGTAGCCATCTGAGCGCCAGTCACGTGCGGGCCGGCGCGGTTTCGCATGCGGCAAAACCGGATGCAAGCAGGCAAGCGCTGGGGGTAACGCAGGCATGTCCTAAATTTAAAGCCCCTCGCCTGTGGCAAATTTGTCGCAGTGTAATCAAGTTTTGCTGTATGAAGTAAACAGGCCGGGGCGGCGCCCCGGTCAGGCTGTGGTTCAGGAGGTTTTGAGCATGGTCAGGCAAAGTTGGCAGGGTTTTGTTTTCGCCGGGGTGGCGGGGGTCGCGGCGATCAGCGCCTGCGCGATGGCCGCACCCGGGCCGCATGTCACCGACGCATCGGTGCAGGTCCCCACCCCGGTGACACCGAGAGCGGCCGCCAAGCCGGCGGCGCCGCAATTTTCGGTGCAGACGCCGATCGACAAGATCGCGGCGGATGCGCGCGGCAAGGCGGTGCTGAACCGCGACATGCCGGGGCTGATCAGCGATCCGCGCTATGAGCTGTTTTCCTCGATGAGCCTCTCCCAGCTCGCCAGCCTCTCCGGCGGCAGGCTGACCCAGAGCGATCTGAAGAAGGTCAACACCGATCTGGCCGAGCTTTCCCCCGGCCAGTAGGGTTTACGCCCCCGGCTGCGCCTGCACCGCCACGGCGGAGACGGCGTTGGCCGGCGAGCCTTTCAACACCTTGGTGCTGGTCAGCACATAGATCACCGCATCTTTCTTATCGTCGAGGATGCGCGTCAGGATGAAATGCTTGAAGATCAGCGAGGCCGAGATCGCGCCGATCTGCTCTTGCCGCGGCAGGTCCGCCGGCAAATTCACCGGCCCATGGGCGATGCAATTGAGGGAAAACTCGCTCGGATCGCTCGCCAGCCCCACCCCGCCGGCAATGCCGCCGGTCTGCGCTGAGGCCGCATAGCAGGAAATATTGGGGATCTTCGGATCGTCGAAGCGCTCCACTACCACCTTGTCATTGGGGCCGAACCAGCGGAAATTCGTGCTCACCGCGCCGATCTGATGCCGCGCGCCGCCATGGGGCATCACCAGCCAGAAAAACAGCCCGATCAGCACCAGAATCGCCAGCAGCACGGCCAGCGCGCGATAGAGAAATCCCCTCAACGCCGTATCTCCTTCAACCCGTCATAGATCGCCAGCGTCTTCTGGCAGACGATTTCGTCAGAAAAATGCGCGGCGACGCGCGCCCGCCCATTTGCCCCCAGCCGGGCGCGCAGGCTGGGGCTGGCGATCAGCCGGGCCAGGGCGGCGGCCAGGGCCTGGGGATTATGCGGCGGCACCAGAAAGCCGGTCTCGTGATCAACCACCGCCTCGCGGCAGCCGGGAATGTCGGTCGCCACCGCGGGCCGCGCCGCGGACATCGCCTCCAGCAGCGCCTTCGGCAGGCCTTCGCGATAGGTCGAGGGCAGGGTGAAAATATGAATCTCGCGCAGCAGCCCGGCCATGTCCTTCACCGGCCCGAGCCATTTGATCAGCCCTTGCGCCTCCCAGCCGCGCAGCTCGGCCTCGGTGATCGGGTTGGGGTTGGAGAGGTCCGGCGCGCCGGCCAGCCAGAATTCCGCCTGGCCTTTCAGCAGCCGCGCCGCCTCGACGAAATCCGGAATGCCCTTCTCGCGGATCAGCCGCGCCGCCAGCAGAATGCGCGGCCGGCCCTCGGCTTCCGTCATCGGGGCAAACCGCGTCATATCCACGCCGGCCCCCCGGATCAGCGCGGTGCGCTCGCGGGCTACCATGCGGCCCTCGACCATCGCGTTCAGATCGTCCGGGTTTTCGAAGATGGCGATGCCGTGTTGCGGGCTCATGGTGGCGCGCAGCCCGAGCGAGACCAGGGGCTTCAGCAGCTTCGCCAGCAGCTTTTGCGAGGAGAACACGAAACCCAGCCCGATCGGCGCGTTGACCACGGCGGGTACGCGCGCCAGCCGGGCGGCGATGCCGCCGAAAATGATCGGCTTCAGCGCGATATGATGCACCACATCCGGCTTCAGCCGCTGATATTGCCGCGCCAGCCAGAGCGAAAAGGCCAGCTCCTTGAACGGGTTGAGGCGCTTGCGGTCGAGATCGGCGGCGATGAATTCGATGCCCGAGGCCTCGATTTCGGCGCGGGACTGGTTTTCACGGGTGATCAGCACCACCCGCCAGCCCGCCGCCTTGGCGGCCAGGCCACGTGCCCAGAAATGCGAGGCGAAGAACCAGTCTTCCATCAGCAGAAAGACGAGGGTGGGGCGTTGGTCGGGCATGCAGCGGATCTAGAGCAACATGCGATCAAACGATACCATTTGATCGGATGTTGCCTAAATATCGTTGATCCCGGCCTGCGCCGCCTGCCAGCGCCAGCTATCGCGGCACATATCCTCCACCCCCCGCTCTGCCTTCCAGCCAAAAAGCTTCTCGGCCAGCGCCGGGTTGGCGTAATAGCTGGCGACATCGCCCGCGCGGCGCGGCGCGATGTTCACCGGGATCTCCCGGCCCGTCGCTGCCTCGAACGCCTTTACCAGCTCCAGTACCGTGGTGCCGTTGCCGGTGCCGAGATTGACGGTGACGGAGACATCATGGGCGGTGATATGTTCCACCGCCAGCGCATGCGCCAGCGCCAGATCCATCACATGGATATAATCGCGCTCGCCGGTGCCATCGCGGGTGGGATAGTCATTGCCGAACACGTTAAGCTGAGCGCGCTCGCCGGTGGCCACCTGGGTCACGTAAGGCATCAGATTATTCGGCACGCCGCGCGGCGTCTCACCGATCACCGCGGAGGGATGCGCGCCGACCGGGTTGAAATAGCGCAGATTGGCAGCCCCCTTGAGCTTGCCGGTGCGGGCCAGATCGCGGATCAGATCCTCCATCACCAGCTTGGTGCGGCCATAGATGTTCTCCACCCGCGTCGGCGCGTCCTCCAGAATCGGCGAGCTGTCCGGCTGGCCATAGACCGTGGCGGAGGAGGAGAATACCAGCCGCGCCACCCCGGTCGCCTGCATCGCCTGCATCAGCCGGATCGTGCCGATGATGTTCATGTCGTAATAAAGCAGCGGGTCGGCCTCGCTCTCGCCCACCGCCTTCAGCGCGGCGAAATGGATCACCGCCTCGACCGGATGCGCCTTCAGCGCTGCGCTCACCGCCGCGGTGTCGCGGATATCGGCCTCGATCACCGTCATCTCTTGGCCGGTGAGGCGGGCGAGCCGGGCCGGCACGTCGCGCTCGGCATTGGCGAAATTATCCAGAATGACGATCTCGTGGCCGCGCTGGGCCAGCACGGCGGCGGTGTGGGAGCCGATATAGCCGGCGCCGCCGGTCAACAGAATGCGCATGGGATCAGGCCTTGGTAATGGTCCATTTGATATGCTGCGGGCCATCCTGATGGCCCGGCAGCACGATCTGCTCGGCGCGACGCGGCTCGGCCTGGCCGAAATACACGCTCTCCTCGATCCTCGGCGCCGCCCCCTCGGCCTTCAGCCGGAAGCCGCGCCCCGAGGGGGTGCGCAGCAGCACCGTCTCGTCATCCTGCACCAGGCTGGCGGTGACGTTGGGGTGGAGATGGAAGCGTATGGCGAAAGGCTGCGGGGTTTCCGCCTCGATCAGATCCTCGCCCTGCAATTCCTCGCCATTTTCGGAGAGGCCGAGGCGGCGATGATGGATGGCGCCGAAGGGCTTGCTCCAGCCATCGTGGTTGGCCTCGATCCAGCCGATGCCGCCGGCCTCCTGGCGCTGCACATTCACATTCAAGGGCCGCCGGCCGAGCCCGGTCTCCTTGATCTCGGCGGAGGAGGTGTCGGCGATAATCAAGGTGGAATGGGCGGCGGTGCCGCGCAGCACCCCGGCCCAGTCGCTGGCCAAAGCCGGGGCGGCGCCGCAATTGACGATCAGCCGGTCCTTGCCGAAGGAATATTCAAAGCCCAGCGTGCCGGCATGGGCGAAACGGTCCAGCCCCGGCGCGGTGGGCACGCCGGCATCCATGAACAAAACCGCCTTGCCGGCGGCGAGGCGAAACAGCCCGCAGGCTTTCAGATGCGCCAGCGTGCCGCGCGCCCGCCCGGCCTGGGCCAGCACCAGATCCACCAAAGTCGCCAGCTCCTCCTGGGAGCCGTTGAACAAAGGCAGCCCGCCATCGCCATGGCGCAGGGCGCGCAGCGCGGCGGCGGCGTGCTCGATGGCGGTGACCAGCTCGGTCGGCGGGGTTTTGGAGCCTGCCTGCATCAAGGCGCGGATCTCGGTGAGGTCCTGCAAGGCCAGCAGATGCGCCGCCGGGCTGCGTTCGATATGGCCGCCATCGGCGTAGAATTGCCGCGCCAGCTCCGGCAGCAGGATTTTCTGCACCCGGGGCAGATATTGCACATGCTCGGGCATGGCGATGGAGGCGGCGGCCAGCCCTTTCAGCGCGGTCAGGGCGCGGCCATCCAGAAACTCGGCCGGCAGAGCGGCGGAGAGGGTGCGGGCATCCTGCACCAGCCGGTGCATCAGCGCCTGGCGGAAGGCGTCATCGGCCGAGGCGGCGAAGAAATCATAATGGCCGAGCCAGGCCGCCAGCCGCGCACCCACCACATCCGGCGCATAGGAAATCGGCTCGGGCTTGGGCGTGTCCATGTAATCCATGGCCAGCGCGCGGGCGCGGGAGCGGGCGGCATCGGTGCCCAGGGCGCGCAGATCCCGCAGCCAGGTGAAGCCGTGCAGATGCGCGCGCAGCAGCCTTGTGCAGCCGGGGGCATGGCTGAAAATATCGTGATGGAGGGGCAGCACCGCGCCGCCAAATTCCAGCTCCGCCTTGACCAGCCGGGCGCCGCGCGCGGGATCCCCCGGCCAGGGGTCGCGCAGCGAGAGCGCCGGCGCATCCGGCCCGCCGGCGGGGCGCAGATTTTGCAGCCTGGTCAACCAGGTGCGGGCCTGGCGGCCGAGGCCAACCGGCTTGGCGGGGCCTTCGCTCATCCGCCCTGGCTGATGCTGGTCTGCGCCGGCAAAGCGGGCAGGGCGGTGCGGATCTCGGTGATCGCCTGGGCGTAATCAGGGGCGCCGTAAACAGCGGTGCCGGCGATCAGGCAGGTGGCGCCGGCGGCGAGCACGCCGGGCGTGGTCTTGGGCGTGATGCCGCCATCGATCTGCAGCACGATATCATGCCCGCTCTCGTCGATCATGCGTCGTAGCGCTGCGATTTTCGGCAGCTGCGAGGCGATGAAGGCCTGCCCGCCAAAGCCGGGATTGACCGTCATCACCATGATGATGTCGGTGAGATCAAGCACATGCGCCACCGCGTCGATCGGCGTGGCCGGGTTCAGCACCACCCCGGATTTCTTGCCCAGGCCGCGGATATGCTGAAGCGTGCGGTGCAGATGCGGGCCGGATTCCGGATGCACGGAGATATGATCCGCCCCGGCCTCGGCGAAGGCGGTGATATACGGGTCCGCCGGGGCGATCATCAGATGCACGTCGAGCGGCATTTTGGTGTGCGGTCGCAGCGCTTTGACCACCAGCGGGCCGAAGGTGATGTTGGGAACGAAATGCCCGTCCATCACATCCAGATGCAGCCAGTCCGCGCCGGCCTGTTCGACGGCGATCACCTCCTCCTTCAGCCGGGCAAAATCGGCGGCGAGCAGGGACGGGGCGATGAGCGGTCGAGTCGGGGAGGCGGTCATGATGCTTTGTTGTAACCGGCAGGGTGGAGGATTCACAAGCGGGGGGGTTGATATCCAAGATGCCCCTGTGGCAGGCGCAAGATATGCAAGCTTCGTCTTCAGCGGCAGGGGCGACGGCCCAGGTCAGGTTTTCCTTTGTCCTAGCGGCAGCACTGGTCGTTGGCCTTTATCTGGCATTTCTGGCAGCGCATCTGGTGCTTTTATATCAAATGCACGGCCAGACGGAAGTTTTGCGAGGTGAGCATCAGCTGCCTCAGAAAGATTTTGGTTTGTTTTGGTGTGCCGGGAATGGCCTGATTTCGCAGCTGGCGCAAAGTTTTCATTTTCATTTTTCGCAGTCATTTCGGCAGGTTTGCCAGAACGATATCCTCTCCCCGCAGTCGCCGATCGACCAGGCTTGGCCCTACCCGCCAACAATGGGTTTCCTCGTTGCCCCATTTGCCTTGTTGCCATTAGGGGAGGCGTTTTGGGTGTGGCGGCTCTTCAGCGTTTGTGTCGCCGCATTGCTGTTGCGCAGGGCAGGGCTGAGTTGGCAGATCATCAGTCTTGGTCTGGCCAGCCCGGCCGCTTTGCATGACTTCACCAACGGCCAGAATGGCACGCTGACCGGCGCCTGGCTGCTTGCGGCTTTGCTGCTCGCAGGACACGGCAATCGTCTTGCCGGTTTCTGCGCCGGGCTGTTGAGCCTCAAGCCTCATTTAGGCGTAGGTGTGGCGGTTGCGGCGCTGCGGCTGCGGGCTTGGCGAATGATCGGCTGGGCTGTGGCAGTGGCGTTTTTCCTGGCGGTTGCGGCGACATACTTGTGGGGGCTGCACGGCTGGGTGTGGTTTTTCGGCATCGCACAGCATGACGAATGGCTATGGGCTTCGCGCCCTATTAAGCAAGTTTTTCCAGGTGCCGCGATCACGGTTTACGACATGGTGCGAAGCTTTGGGCTGGCTGATCGAAGTGCCTTGGTGGTGCAAGGCTTGGCCGCTATTTTGGCGATCTGTCTGATCTGGCATTGCTGGGCGCCAGGTCGGTTAAAGTTAATGCCGAGGGTTATTATTACGGTTTGCCTGAATGTGTGGATTGTTCCCCATGGCTTCATGTACGACCTCGTGGCGTTCTCGGTCGCCATGGGGGCGCTGGTTGTGGTTTGTAAAGGTTGGCAGCGTTTCGCGGCCTGCCTGTTGTGGCTGATGGCCGGCTACACAGACGTCGTCGCGGTGATGCTGACGCACCTCCTCCTCTTTCCGCTGGTCGCTGCGGCCGGGGCTGCGCTGGCCTGGAAGGTCAGGCACGAACCAGCCTGGCAATAAAGAACCCGTCCATGCCGCCTTGCGCCGGCCAGAGGCCGGGATGGGTGCGGATATCGCCTTGCGCGGTCACCGCCTCGGGCAGTTCGGGCAGGCTGAGCGGGTCGCGCTTGAGCCCGAGCCGTTCGCAGGCGGCGTCCACCCGCGCGGCACCTTCCTGCGGCTGCAAGGAGCAGACGGCGTAGATCAGCCGTCCGCCAGGGGCGAGCATCGCGGCCGCCGCGTCCAGCAGCTTGTCCTGCAGGGCGGTGACGGTGTCGATGTCGCGGGCCTTGCGGATATGCAGCAGCTCCGGATGGCGCCGGGCGGTGCCGGTGGCGCTGCAGGGGGCATCCAGCAGGATGGCGGAGAAGGGGGAAGGCGGCTGCCAGCTGGTGGCATCGGCCAGCACGGTTTCGGCGGCAAGATGCAGCCGCTCCAGATTGCCGCGCAGCGTCGCCATGCGGGATTTGTCGCGCTCCACCGCCGTTACCGCGGCGCCGGCGGCGCAGAGTTGGGCGGTTTTGCCGCCGGGGGCGGCGCAGAGATCCAGCACGCGCTCGCCCTTCTGGGCGGCCAGCAGCTTGGCCGGCAGCGCGGCGGCGGCGTCCTGCACCCAGATTTTGCCCTCGGCGAAGCCCGGGATGTCCATCACCGGCGTCCCGGCGGGAAAGCGGTAGGAGCCGCTGGGCAAGGCCAAGCCGCCCTCGGGCACGAAGCCGGGCAGGGCGGAGACGTCCAAAGCCGCCTCATGCGCATGCGCCTCGGCAATCGCCCGCGCCTCCTTGCCCCAGCTGGCCCAGGCCCAGGCGGGGGTGTCGAGCCTCGGCATGTCCAGCTCCTCCAGCGCCGCCGGGCCGGTGGCCACCACCTTGCGCAGCACCGCATTCACCAGCCCAGCGAAGGGGGTGAGCTTGCGTGAGCGCGCCAGCTCGACCGAGGTGGCGACGGCGGCATGGGCGGGTGTGTCCAGAAACAGGAAGGCGGCCGCGCCCATGCGCAGGATGATGCGCAGCTCCGGCGGCGGGTCGCGGCGCAGATAGGGCTCCAGCACCGCATCCAGCGTGCCGACATGGCGCAGCACGCAGGCCGCCAGCCGGTGCGCGGCGGCCTTGTCGCGTGGCTCGATGCGCGGCAGCGAATCAAGCGCTGCATCGAGCGGCCGGCCCTTCGCCAGTACGGCGTGAAGCAGAGTGAAGCCAGCATTGCGGGTCGGGTCTGTCATAAGCGTCCTTGGGTTCAGGGGCGGGGCCTAGCATAATGGCGGGGGCTCTGGCCATCGCTCAGGGCGAAAAGGAAGGAAAGCTGCCATGAAGATCGCGGTGATGGGGGCCGGTGCGGTGGGGTGCTATTTCGGCGCGCTGCTGGCCAAGGCGGGGCATGAGGTGGTGCTGATCGGCCGCGCGGCGCATGTGGAGGCCATCCAGGCCCGGGGGCTGCTGCTGGAGCGTGCCTCGGGCACCGAAAACGTGAAGCTGCAGGCCGCCACCGGGGCGCAGGGCGTGCAGGGCGCCGGGCTGGTGCTGGTCTGCGTGAAATCCGCCGATACCGCGCAGGTTGCCGCTGAGATGGCGCCGCATCTGGCGCCGGAGGCGATGCTGATCAGCCTGCAGAACGGGGTCGGCAATGCCCAGCGTCTCACAGCTGCCTTGGGGCGGGGCGTGTTGCCGGCGGCGGTCTATGTCGCCACCGAAATGGCCGGGCCTGGCCATGTTCGCCATCATGGCCGGGGCGAGCTGAAGCTGGGTCAGGGTCATGGGGCGCGGGAATTGGCGGCCTTGCTGAACGATGCCGCGATCCCGACCGAGATCGCCGAGGATGTCGAGGCGGTGTTGTGGACCAAGCTGGTGCTGAACTGCGCCTATAACGCGGTTTCCGCCGTCACCCGGGCGCCGTATGGGCATATTGTCGCGGTGGAGGGCGCGCCTGCGCTGATCCGCGCCCTGGTGGATGAGGCGGTGGCGGTGGCGGCGGCGGACGGGGTGCGGCTGGCGCCGGACCAGGCCGAGCGCTGCATCGAAGCGGCGCAGGCGATGAAGGGGCAGCTCTCCTCGACCGCGCAAGACATAATCCGGGGGCGCAAGACCGAGATCGATGATCTCAACGGCCATGTGGTGCGGCGTGGGGCGGCGCATGGCATTCCCACCCCGGTGAATGCGGCGATGACGACTTTGGTGAAAATTCTGGAGACCGCGCGCTAAACTTATCAAAAGTTTTTGGGGGTGTGGGGGCTTTTTTCAAAAAGTCCCCACAAACGTTTGGGGTTTTGGCAACGCCGTTACCAGCGCCCCGGACGTTTTCGCCGCTTTTTTGTAAAAAAGCGGCACCAAAAAACTTTTGATTTTTAAGCCGCCTCCGGCGGTTGGCAGGCATCCACCCAGTCCGCCTGGGTGATTTCCACCATCCGCGCCGGGCTGATGCGCAGCGCGCTATTGGTGGAGCCGGCGGCGGGCAGCACCTCCTCAAATGCCTGCAGCGAGATGTCGCAATAGACCCGCAGCGGGCTGGCCAGCCCGAACGGGCAGACCCCGCCGACAGGATGGCCGGTCAGCGCCGCCACCTCCTCCACCGGCACCATCTTCACCTTGCCGCCAAAGGCGGTCTTGGCCTTCTTATTATCCAGCCGGGCATCGCCGCGCGCCACCAGCAGCACGATCTCCTCGCCCACCCGCAGCGCCAAGGTCTTGGCGATCTGCGCGGGGGCGACGCCATGGCCGGCGGCGGCGAGCGCCACCGTCGCGGTGCTTTCGGGAAGCTCCAGGATCTCGATGTCAGGCGCGTGGTCCGCCAAGAAGGCGCGGACAGTGTCGAGGCTCATGGCAATATCCCAGCTGAAATCTTCAGCCCGGGAGGCTGTCATGGATCGCGGGGCGGCGAAAGCCCTGCGGCTTATTTCTCCGGCTTGCTCACCAGCAGCGTCGCCAGCAGGATGGTCAGCAGCACCAGCACCAGCTCGGTCGCGGAGGGGGACAGCGGCACGACATGCCAGGTGACGGCCGGCACCTGATTGGCCGGAAAGCCACTCGCGGCCTGCAGGGCCGTGGCATCACAGGTGGAAGCGTAATACGCCTCGAAGGCGTCCGGACAGGCGGTAAGATTCATGTGCAGCGTCCCAGATCGGCAAAGCCCGCCGGCAAGCAGCATGCCGGCGCCCCTTCAAATGGGAGATTTACGCCGCACTGCACAATCGCTTATTTTCGCCAACTGCGTTGCGTCCGAAGCAGCAATGAACGGCGGTTATTTTTTCGGCCGGTCCGCCAGCAAGGTCGCCAGCAACGCGCTTAAAAGCACCAGCACCCATTGCGTCGCGATCGGCGAGAGCGGGACCATATGCCAGGTCACCGGCGGCGCGCTGGGATGGCACGCGGCCGCCATCACGGGCGAGGTGATGGTCGTGCAGATGGAGGGCGCCATGGTCTGCCTCATCTCCCCAAAAGGCCGCGCCAGGAAGGGGCGGCGAAGATGATATGAGGTCCGCCACCGCCCCCCGCAAGCGCAGATGGCCTCAGCCCGCGCCGGACAGAGGCGGGGAGGAACAGCGCGGCGCGGTGGCGCTGGGCTGCGCCGCTGTGCCGGACAGAGTCAGGGCCGCCCCTGCTTCCAGCCCGCCGCCGGCGGGCTGGGGAGGGCGGTGATAGAGTCCGCGTACCCGCCCCGCCGCCTGCCGATCACCGCCGGCCAGCAGCACCAGGCTGTCGGCGATCTCGCGGGCTTGTTTCTGGCTCTGCAGCACCACCAGCAAGGCGCCGCGTGCGCCCAGACGGCGCAGCAGCCCGAGCAGCATCTGGGCGTCCGCGTCGCTCATCGCGCTGGTCGGTTCGTCGAGCATCAGCAATTTCGGCCCGGCCGCCGCTTCGCGCAGGATCATCGTGGCGCGGCGCAATCCGGGCGGCAGTTCCAGCAGCGGCTGGTCGAAGAGCGGGATCAGCGCCTCCATGCCCATCTCGCGCACCCAGCCCGCGGCCCAGCCGCGCCGGGCGGCGGCGGGCAGCGATGAGTCGCGATGAAAGAGCAGGCTCTCCAGCAGGCTGCGCCGGAGCAGATCCGGCCGCGGCGCGACCAGCACGGGCGGTTTCGTCGCGCCCAGCTTCAACCCCTGATAAAAGACCTCTCCCCAGCTCTTATAAAGCGCATTCTCCGCATATAGCCCCGCGAGGGCGCGCAGCAGCGTGGATTTGCCGGTGCCGGCCGGCCCCATCAGCACGCAGACGCCCTGGGCCGGCACCGTGAAGCTGAGATCGTCCAGCACGATTTTGGCGCCGAACCCCAGGCCGAACGCCGCGCAGTGCAGCACTGGCGGCGCGGCCTGATGCGTCAAGGCGCCAGAGAGCGGTTCGGCATCGATCAGCGGGCCGTCTTCATCCGCGTCCGGCAGTTCCTCCCGCAGACTTTGCCGTAACGCCGCAATGCCTTCCACCATATGGCTTTCCAAAGCCCGCGCGGCCTCGGCGCGGCGCAGCCGCCGCCCGTGCAGCCGCCACGCCGCCACGGCGATCCCACCGCAAACGCCCGCCAGCCCTAAGTAAGATGCCACATGTTCCATCGAGGCTCTCGCAACCGCACATCCCCTTAAAATGTTTGGATGAAGAAACGGCTACCGGAAAGATTATTCATCCGGGGGCGGGAGGCGCGCCCGCTCGGCCATTATTCAGCCCCTGCGCGCTCGGTGCCCGAAAAACCGAAACATGACAAGCTTGTAACCAAAACAGCACCATTCATCTGGCACCTCGATTAAATTTTTGTCGGAAGGGCGGCTGGTGGAGCTGAGGGGAATCGAACCCCTGACCTCGTCATTGCGAACGACGCGCTCTACCAACTGAGCTACAGCCCCGGTCCCGTCATGCGATGACCGCGTGGGGGCGGCGTTTCGCGCATTCGGAAGCGGAAGTCAACATTGCTTTGACACATTCCTCCCGCTAGGTCTCTGGCACCCGAAATTTTTGAGGAAAACCATGGTTGGCGCGATTTTCTGGCTGGCGTCCGAACTGATTCACCTGCTCATTCTCGCGATTATCGCGGCGGCGGTGTTGAGCATGCTGGTGGCGTTCGGCATCGCGAATCCGCGCAATCAGTTCGTTTATACGGTGGGGGATTTCCTCACCCGAATCACGGACCCTGTTTTGCGTCCCATCCGGCGAGTCATTCCCTATATGGGGAATATCGATATTTCGCCGGTCATCGCCATTTTGCTGCTGGAAGCGCTGCAGATGGTGCTGGCTGATCTTTACGGTCAGATCGTGATGCGCGGTCTGGCATTCTAAGGCCGGGACGTTGCGCAAGCGCCCGGCTCGCCAGGGGATAAGTGTGAGGCTGATCAATTCCATCGTCGCCACGGCCAGCCGCCATGCCGTGCTGTGCGTGCTGCTGTTCCTGGTGCTGGGCGGGCTGGGGCTGGGCTATACGGCGCGGCATCTGGCCATCGATACCGATACCGATCATCTCTTCGCCTCCTCGCTGGCCTGGCGCCAGGCGCAGATCGCCGAGGACAAGAATTTCCCGCAATTCAACGATCTGATCGTGGCGGTGGTGCGCGCCGATACGCCGGAGGAGGCGAAGGAGACCGCCACCGCGCTGAATGCGGCACTCCAAGCCGATACCGCGCATTTCAAGGATTCGAGCTACCCGTCCGGTGATCGCTTCTACACCGATGAAGGGCTGCTGCTGCTGCCCACGGATCAGCTTGCCAAGTTGCTGAACCAGATCGTCGCGGCCCAGCCTTTCCTCGGCCAGCTGGCGGCGGACCCCTCCGCGCGCGGGCTGCTGGATGGGTTGGCGCTGATCACCCAGGGGGTGCAGGCCGGGGCGAATATCTCGCCCTACAACCAGGCCATCGCCGGGGTGCGGGCGAATTTGCAGGCGGCGGCGAATGGCAAGCCGGTGCCGCTCTCCTGGCAAAGCCTGATCATGGCCGGCGCGCCGGGGCAGGGCGGGGCGGAATTCGTGCTGGCGCATCCGAAGCTGCAGCAGGGCACGCTGCAGCCGGGCGGTGAGGCGACCAAGGCGCTGATGGCGATCGCCAAGACCCTGCCGGATGTGAAGGCCGGGCGGGCTACGGTGAATTATACCGGGCAGATCCCGCTCTCGGACGAGCAATTCGCCTCGCTCACCCATGGGCTGGTGCTGGGCGGCATCATCAGCGTGGTGCTGATCGCGCTCTGGCTCTATCTGGCGCTGCGCTCCTGGCGGCTGATCCTGCCGATTTTGCTGACGCTGGTGATGGGACTGGCGCTGACCATGAGCTATGCCGCCATCGTGGTGCGCACGATCAATCTGATCTCGGTGGCCTTCGCGATCCTGTTCATCGGGCTGGCGGTGGATTTCGCCATCCAATATTGCGTGCGGCTGCGCGCGGTGCGGCTGATGGAGCCGGAGCTGGGCCCTGCCTTGCGCGAGACCTCGCGCCTGGCCGGGGCGCAGATCGCGCTCGCCGCCACCGCCACCGCCTGCGGCTTCCTCGCCTTCGCGCCCACCCCGTTCGTCGGCGTCGCGGAGCTGGGCGAGATCGCCGGGGCGGGTATGTTCATCGCCTTCTTCTGCACCATCAGCTTCCTGCCGGCGCTGTTGCGGCTGTTCCGCCCGCATCCTGAGACGGAATCGGTGGCGCTGCCGGGCGGGGCCAAGGCGGACCACTTCCTGTGCCGCCACCGCCGGGCGGTGCTGGGCCTGTTCGGGGCGCTGGCGCTGGCCGGGTTGTGGGGGGCGGTAACACTGCGCTTCGATGCCAACCCGCTGGATACCAAGGACCCCAATACCGAGAGCATGCGCACCATCCGTTCGCTGCTCGCGGACCCGCAGACCAACCCGTTCTATGCGGATGCGCTGGCCCCCAACCTGGATGCGGCGCGGGCCTTGGCGGATAGACTCAGCCAGCTGAAGGAAGTTTCGCAGGCGATTTCCGGCGCCACCTTCGTGCCGCAGGACCAGCCGCAGAAGCTGGCGATGCTCGCACAGGCCCAGACCATCCTGGCGCCCACCTTGCTGGCCGCCGCCACTCCGCCCAAGCAGCCGGTCACCGCGCAGGAGATCCGCGACGCGATGGCCAAGACCATCGCCGCCATTACCAATGTGCAGGCGAAACTGCCGAAGGGCAGCGAGCTTTTGGGGATCGCGTCGGTGCTCAAGCAGCTGCAGGGCGAGGATGATGCGCGGATCATGGCGATGAATGAAGCCATCACCCGCTTCCTGCCGCTGGAGCTGCAAAACCTCACCCGCGCCTTGCAGGCCAAGCCGATCACCCAGGATAATCTGCCGGCTTCGATCAAGGCGGACTGGTTCCTGCCTGACGGCCAGGTGCGGGTGGAAGCTTTCCCGACGGCGGCGGCGCAGACTACCAAGGGGCTCTATGCCTTCTCCAAGGCGGTGCTGGCGGCGGCGCCCAATGCCGGCGGCCCGGCGATCTCCACCATCGCCACCGCGGGCACTATTCTCAGCTCCTTCAAGGAAGCGGCGATTTTGGCCTTCATCGCCATCGCGGTGATCCTGCTGGCGGTGTTCCGCAATCTGCGTGACAGTTTGCTGGTGCTGGCGGCGCTGGCGCTCTCGGCGCTGCTCACCGCCTTGTTCGCGCGGATGGCGGGCATGTCGATCAACTATGCCAACATCATCGCGCTGCCGCTGCTGTTGGGGGTGGGCGTGTCCTTCAACGTCTATTTCGTGATGAATTTCCGTTCGGGGATGCGCAATTTCCTGGCCTCGGCGACGGCGCGGGCAGTGCTGTTCTCGGCGCTGACCACCGCCACCGCCTTCGGCTCGCTCGCCGCCTCGGCGGATCGCGGCACCGCCAGCATGGGGGATCTGCTCTTCCTCAGCTTGGCGGCGGTGCTGGTTTCCACCTTCATCTTCCTGCCGGCCTTGCTGCACACCCTCGCCGATGCTCGAAAAGCGTAGTTTTTCGCTCTCCGGCCATCGCACCAGCGTGGCGCTGGAGCCGGAATTCTGGGCGGTGCTGGGGGAGGTTGCGGCGCGCCGGGGGATGGCGGTCTCGGCGCTGGTGACCTTGATCGACGCCGAGCGGGGCGGCGAGCGGCCGCTGGCCTCGGCGCTGCGGGTGTTCGCGCTGCGGGAAGCGAACAAGACGGGATAAAAAACGGGGCGCTCGTAAGCGCCCCGTTTTTGGTTCAGCCGCGCAGCGTGGCGCCGGTCTTCTTCGCCACATCGGCGACGATCTTGGCGCAGACAGCCTCGATTTCGGCATCCGTGAGGCTCTTCTCCGCCGGCTGCAGCGTCACCGCGATGGCGAGCGAGATTTTGCCCTCCGGCACGCCCTTGCCCTGGTAACGGTCGAACAGCACCGCATGGGTGACGAGATTGCGCTCCGCCCCCTTGGCGGCGCGCAGCACCGCTTCGGCGCCGACGCTCTCATCCACCAGGAAGGCGAAATCCCGGCGCAGCGGCTGGAAGGCCGGCAGCGACGGGGCCGATTTCTTGCGGCGCTTGGGCTCGGGGATCGCATCCAGGAAGATCTCGAAGGCGATCGCGTTGGCCGGCAGGTCCAGCGCCTTGGTCACGGTCGGGTGCAGCGTGCCAAAGCGCGCCAGCACGGTTTTCGGCCCCTGCATCAGCGCGCCGCTCTGGCCCGGATGGTAGTAGGAGGGCCCGCCCGGCTGGGTGGTGACGGCCTCCATCGGCACGCCAAGCGCCGCGAGCACGGCCATTGCATCGGCCTTGGCGTCCATCGCATCGAAGGGCCGGGCCGGGGTGAGCGCTGAGAGCGGCGTGCCGCCGACCCGCAACCCGGCCGCGACCAGCGCCTGGGAGAGATCCGCCGCATAGGAAGGGCCGGTTTCGAACAGGCCGAAATCCGCCTGGCCGCGCGCCAGGTTGCGCGCCGCCGCCTGCGCCAAGGTCACCAGAGCGGTGGGGCGCATCTGGTTGAGGTCCGCGGCGATCGGGTTGGCCAGGCGCAGGCTCTCCGGCGCGTCGCCAAACAGCGCGCAGATTGCCGCGTCGGCGAAGCTGAAGGTGACGCATTCCAGCAGCCCGCGCATCGCCAGCACCCGGCGCGCCAGATAGGTGCGCGATTGCTTGGGCGTGAGGATGGGGGCGGGCAGGAGGGTATCGGCACGCAGCGAGACCGGCGCGATCGCATCCAGCCCTTGCAGGCGCAGCACCTCCTCGATCAGATCGACCTCCGGCTCGATCTCAGCCGCACCCAAGGCGGCCTCGGTGCCGCCGGGCAGGCCGGGCGCCTGATCCAGCGATGGTGGCTGCGCGACATCATTGCGCCAGCTCGGCACCGCGACGGTGACGCGCTGCGCATCCTGGGCGACAACGCCAAAGCCCAGGCGCTGCAGGGAGGCCACCGCATCGGCGGCTGCGATGCCCGAGCCGCCGAAGCTGCGCAGCCGCTCGAAACGCAGGCTGGCCTGGCGGGTCCAGGCCGGGCGGGCGCCGGCCTCGGAAATTTCGCTGGCGCTGCCGCCGCAGATCGCCATCACCATGGCGCTGGCCGCATCCAGGCCAGCGGGCAGCAGCTGGCTGTCGATCCCGCGCTCAAAGCGCGCCCGGGCATCGGAGAAGATGCCGGTGCGCTGGCCGGTGCGGGCGATCCTGACATGGTCGAACAGGGCGCATTCGATGAAGACCTCCGTGGTGCCTTCATCGCAGCCGGTGCCCTCGCCGCCGGTGATGCCGGCGAGCGACTGCGCGCCGCTGCCATCGGCGATCACGCAATCCTCAGCGCCGGCCGTCACCTCTTTGCCGGCGAGGCCGGGGAAGGTGTCGCCCTCCTGGCCGCGGCGCAGGGTCAATACCCTACCGTTAATCTTCTTCACGTCGAAGACATGCAGCGGGCGGCCGAGATCATAGGTGAAGAAATTGGTGATATCGACCAGCGCGTTGATCGGCCGCAGCCCGATGCTCTCCAGCCGCTTCACCAGCCAGTCCGGGCTCGGCCCGTTCTTCACGCCGGAGATGGTGCGGCCCAGCACCCAGGGGGCGGCTTCAGGGAATTCGTTCGCCCACTGAATGGCGGACGCCCCTTCGCCCTTGATCGGCGCCGGCGAGAACTCCTTCAGCGTGCCCAGCCCGGCGGCCGCGAGGTCACGGGCGATGCCGCGAATGGAGAGCGCATCGCCGCGATTGGGGGTGATGGAGATTTCCACCACCGGCTCATCCAGCCCGGCCCATTGCGCGTAATTTTCGCCGACCGGCGCATCCGCCGGCAGCTCGATGATGCCGTCATGCTCCTCGCCCAGCCCCAGCTCGCGAAAGCTGGTGAGCATGCCTTCGGATTTCACGCCGCGGATCTCGCCCACCTTCAGCACCATGCCGCTGGCCGGTACCACCGCCCCGGCCGGGGCGAACACCACTTTCAAGCCGGTGCGCGCATTCGGCGCGCCGCAGACCACGGACAGCTCCGCCCCGCCGGCATTCACCCGGCAGGCGCGCAGACGATCCGCATTCGGGTGCTGCACCGCCTCGATCACTTCCGCGATCACGAAGGGCTTCAGCGCCTCGGCCTTGTTTTCCACGCCCTCGACCTCAAGGCCGATCTTGTTCAGCGTCGCCAGGATCTGATCCAAGGAGGCGTCGGTTTGCAGCCAGCTTTTCAGCCAGGACAAAGAGAATTTCATCGGATCACAATCCTTCGTGCAGGCTGGCGGGGGAGAGCGGGGAGACGCCGTAATGGCGCAGCCAGCGCACATCGCTCTCATAGAACAGGCGCAGATCGTTGATGCCATGCTTGAGCATGGTGATGCGCTCCAGCCCCATGCCGAAGGCAAAGCCCTGGAAGCGGCGCGGATCGATGCCGCAATTCGCCAGCACGTTGGGATGCACCATGCCCGAGCCGCCGATCTCCAGCCAATCCGTGCCGCCGCCGATCTCGCCGGTCTTGCGGCTCCAGCCGATATCGACCTCCATCGAGGGCTCGGTGAAGGGGAAGTAGGAGGCGCGCAGCCGCACCGGCAATTCCGGCACGCCGAAATAGGCGCGCAGCATGTCGTTCAGCACGCCTTTCAGATGGCCGAGATGGATGCCCTCGCCGATCACCAGCCCCTCGCATTGATGGAACATCGGCGAATGGGTGGCGTCATGGTCGGCGCGGAAGGTGCGGCCGGGGACGACGATGCGGATCGGCGGCGCGTTTTCCGCCAGGCCGTGGGCCTTGGCCCAGTCCAGCATGGTGCGGATCTGCACCGGCGAGGTGTGGGTGCGCAGCACCGGCGGGCGCTGCCCTTCGGGCGCCTGCAGATAGAACGTGTCCATCATCGCGCGGGCGGGGTGATGGGCGGGGATGTTGAGGGCGGAGAAATTATTCCAGTCGGTCTCGATGTCCGGCCCTTCGGCGATGGCAAAGCCCATCGGCGCGAAGATCGCCGCCAGCTCTTCCATCGTGCGGCTGATCGGGTGGATGGCGTCAGTGGAGTCGGGGCGCGGCGGGGCGGTGACATCGATGCGCTCAGCCGCCAGCTTGGCGTCCAAAGAAGCCGCATCCAGCACGGTTTTGCGCGCCAAAAGCGCATCGGTGATCTGCGTTTTTACCAGATTGATTTCCGCACCGGCCTGTTTGCGCGCGTCCGGATCCATCCCGCCCAGCGATTTTAGCAACAATGTCACATTGCCGTTTTTGCCGAGCAGGGAGACCCGCAGCTCCTCCAAAGCGCCCGCATCCGCGGCCGCGATGGCGGGCAGCGCCGCTTCCACCAAGCTCTTCAAATCATCGCTCTGCATCTTGATTATGCCTCACTCTTTCGCGGCCAGGGCAGAGCCCGGTCGGGGTCAAATGTCAAGCCGCGCGCTGTCCGTCGCCGCCGCGCCGCAAGTCCAGGCGGCTTGCTCTGGTGTTACAAATAATCAACAGATGTAAAGAAAAACATCGGGGTGCTGGAAACCCCCGCGATATGAACAAATTAGCTTAACGTGGCGCTTGACCCTTCCCAGGGCGGAAGAGTACAGCCCGCAAGGTGACGTAATCATCGTGATTACGCAACCAAACGGCTATTTTTGCTCACTCAATTCGGACAGGGATCGGTTCCTACCATGAAAATCAAAGCTCTGGGCGCTCTTGCCGGCCTGGCCCTGCTGGCAGCCTGCTCTTCCAACCCGACCAGCACCGCCTCCAACACCGGCGCGGGCATGACCTCCTCCACCGGTCCGGCTCCGGGCTCCGAGCAGGATCTGGTTGCCAATGTCGGCGACCGCGTGTTCTTCGCCTTCAACAAGTCCGGTCTGTCCAGCGATGCCGACGCGACCCTGGGCAAGCAGGCCGCCTGGCTGGCCAAGTACCCCTCCGTGAACGTGCTGGTGGCGGGTAACGCCGACGAGCGCGGCACCGAGACCTACAACCTGGCCCTCGGCCAGCGCCGCGCCAACTCGGCGCGCGACTATCTGGTGGCTCAGGGCGTGTCCGCTTCGCGCATCCAGACCATCTCCTACGGCAAGGATTGCCCGGTTGCCGCTGGCAATGACGAGTCCGCCTACGCGCAGAACCGTAACGCCATCACCTCCGTGCAGGGCTTCAACCCGCAGAACTGCAAGTAATTGCGGCCTGCGTCCGGCCATCTGGCCGGGCCTTGTGTTACAGACCGGCGGCCTTTGGCCGCCGGTTTTGTTTTGCGCCTATCCCTGACTATATTTGAGGCCATTCACGGCCTGACTGGAGTCTCAATGCGCCCCCGTTTCCTGCTTCTCGCTGCCCCGCTTTTCCTGCCGCTGGCCGCATCCGCCCAGCCGCTGATTCAGAGCCAGGAGGGCATCGCCCTGCAGAACGAGATTCTGCAGCTGCAGCAACAGCTCCAGCAGATGCAGGCGCAAGGGGGCGGCAATGGCGGCTCCGCGCTGGGGGGGGGCAACGCGCCGCCGCCATCGGGCAATGCCGGCAATTCTGCCAATGGCGGGCTGGTGGCGAGCCTGCTCACCCAGGTGCAGACGCTGCAATCCCAGGTGCAGTCCCTCAATGGCCAGGTCTCCGAGCTGAAGCACGAGATGGATACCCAGAATGCGCAGACCCAGAAGGATATCGGGGATCTGAAATTCCAGCTTCAGAACGGCGGCGCGGCCGGGCAGGGCGGGCAGCCCGGCCAAGCCCCCGGCGCCCCCGCCAGCGCCCCCAGCGCGCCTCCGCCGCAGGCCGCCGCGCCAAGCGACCCGAAGGCCGCCCTGCAGGCCGCGCTGGATGCCTATGGCAAGCATGATTACGCGGCCTCGGCGCGGCTGGCGCAGGGCATCGTGGCGAAGGATAAATCCGCGCCGCAGGCCTATCGCGCCCAGTATCTCGTGGCGCAGAGCTACGCCGCCAAGGGCGATCCGCAGAACGCCGCCATCGCCTATGACAGCACCTACAACATGAACCGTAACGGCACCTACGCGCCGCATGCGCTGCTGGGGCTGGCCTCCTCGCTGGCCGCGATCAACCAGAACGGCGCCGCCTGCGACACGCTCTCCTCGCTGAACAGCCAGTTCACCAACCAGTCCGCCGGGATGCGGGCGGATGTCGCCGCGGTCGCCAAACGCGCCCATTGCTCCTAAGGGACACTTTCGCGGCGGCGCTTTCGCGGCTGTTGCCGCACAGCACCCCGCGTTTGGCGCTGGGCGTCTCTGGCGGGGCGGACAGCACCGCCCTGGCCTTGCTGGCCGATGAATATTGCCGCCCCCGGGGCGGCGCGGTGCTGGCGCTGATCCTCGATCACGGGCTGCGGGCTGGCTCAGCGGCGGAAGCTCAGCTGACCGCAAGCCGCCTCGCCCAGCGCGGCATCGCCGCGAAGATCATCACCCTGGCGCTGGCGCCGGGGCCGGGATTGCAGGCCCGCGCCCGGGAGGCCCGCCACGAGGCCCTGGCCGAAGCAGCGCGGCAGGCGGGGTTTTTGTATCTGGCGCTTGGCCATCACGCCGCCGACCAGCGCGAGACGGTGGCGATGCGCGCCGCCCGTGGCGAAGGTGGGGTGGAGGGCATGGCCGCCTGGACGGCGCGGCGGGACGTGGTGCTGCTGCGCCCGCTGCTGCGGACCGAACCAGAGCATTTGCGCGCTTATCTCACCGACCAGGGCATGGGCTGGGTCGAGGACCCCTCCAACCTCTCCCGCCGGTTCGAGCGCGTGCGCATCCGCCAGGACGCGGCGGGGCTGAGCCCGAACGGCGCCGCCGCCCGCGCCGCGCGCGAGGCCGAGGATGCCGCCTTCCTCGCCCGCCATGCCGCGATGTATCCGGAAGGCTTCGCGCTGCTGGATGCCGGTAGCGCCCCGCCCTCCGCGCTGGGGGCGCTGCTGCGCACGCTCGGCGGCAAGCTCTACCCGCCACGGCGCGACGCGCTGGCGCGGCTGGCGGGCAGATTGCGCCCGGCGACGCTGGGGGGCGTGCGCATCGCCCCGGCCGGGCGGCTTGGCACCGGTTGGCTGCTGGCGCGCGAGGCCGCCGCCTGTGCCGCGCCGATTGCGGCGAGCAGCCATGCGCTATGGGATGGCCGTTTCACTTTGTTGCAAGATCCCGAACGCCCCGCATCGTTCGGCGCGCTGGGCGCGCAAGCGGCGGCGTTTCATGGGTTTAACGGCCTGCCAACCCTGGTGCTGCGCGGCCTGCCGGCGCTGCGGCCTGCCTCGGGCGGGCTGATCTTTCCGGCGCCGGCGCGGTTTTCGCCGCCTTTGCCGGCCACCCAGGCCCCGTTTCGCGGCGCTGTTTAGCGAGGATTTATTTGTGCTGGTCTAGGAATCCGGTGCAGTATGACCACGTTGAGCTCATGAAGACCTCTCCGTGCCTCGTGCAGGGCGGACGAACTGACTGAAAGAATTGGAAAAGTCTAGATGAATAATCTGGGTCGAAATATCGCTGTATGGGTGGTGGTGGCCCTGTTCCTGGTGGTGCTGTTCAATGTGCTGCAGCCCTCCAGCACGCAGAGCAACGCGTCCGAAATCGCCTATTCCAGCTTCCTGGACGAGGTGAAGAACAACCAGGTGCAGAGTGTCACCATCGCCGGGCACGACATCACCGGCACCACCAAGGACGGCAAGAGCTTCGAAACCTATGCCCCGGCCGACCAGTCGCTGGTCTCCAAACTGACCGATGCCGGTGTGGATGTTTCGGCCAAGCCGGAAGGGGACACGATGAACCCCTTGCTGCGCGCGCTGCTGAACTGGGCGCCGATGCTGCTGATCCTCGGCGTGTGGATCTTCTTCATGCGGCAGATGCAGTCTGGCGGCGGCCGGGCCATGGGCTTCGGCAAATCCCGCGCCCGCCTGCTCACCGAGAAGCAGGGCCGTATCACCTTCGAGGACGTGGCCGGCATTGACGAAGCCAAGGGCGAGCTGCAGGAGATCGTGGACTTCCTGCGCGACCCGCAGAAATTCCAGCGCCTCGGCGGCAAGATCCCGAAAGGCTGTCTGCTCGTCGGCCCGCCCGGTACGGGTAAAACCCTGCTGGCCCGCGCCATCGCGGGTGAGGCGAATGTGCCCTTCTTCTCCATCTCCGGTTCGGACTTCGTCGAGATGTTCGTCGGCGTCGGCGCCTCGCGCGTGCGTGACATGTTCGAGCAGGGCAAGAAAAACGCGCCTTGCATCATCTTCATCGATGAGATCGACGCGGTCGGCCGGCATCGCGGTGCGGGCTTGGGCGGCGGTAACGATGAGCGCGAGCAGACACTGAACCAGATGCTGGTGGAGATGGACGGGTTCGAGTCCAATGAAGGCGTCATCCTGATCGCCGCCACCAACCGTCCGGACGTGCTGGACCAGGCGCTGCTGCGCCCCGGCCGGTTCGACCGCCAGGTGGTGGTGCCCAACCCGGATGTCGCCGGCCGCGAGAAGATCCTGAAAGTGCATATGCGCAAGGTGCCGCTGGCGTCCGACGTGGACGCCAAGGTGATCGCCCGTGGCACGCCGGGCTTCTCCGGTGCGGATCTCGCCAATCTGGTGAACGAGGCGGCGCTGCATGCGGCCCGCATCGGCAAGCGCGTCGTCGCCATGGCCGAGTTCGAATACGCCAAGGACAAGGTGATGATGGGGGCGGAGCGCCGCTCGCTCGTCATGTCCGACGAGGAGAAGCGGATGACCGCCTATCACGAGGGCGGCCATGCGATCTGCTCGATCACCCTGCCGGAATGCGACCCGGTGCATAAGGCCACCATCATCCCGCGCGGCCGCGCTTTGGGCATGGTGATGAGCCTGCCCGAAGGCGACCGCTATTCGATGTCCAAGATCAAGCTGCTACAGCAGCTGATCATGGCGATGGGCGGGCGTGCGGCGGAAGAGCTGACCTTCGGCGCCGACAAGGTCTCCAATGGCGCCTCCGGCGACATCAAGATGGCGACGGATACCACGCGCCGCATGGTCACCGAATGGGGCATGTCCGAGACCCTCGGCATGGTTTCCTATGCCGATGGCCAAGAGAGCTATCTCGGCCAGAGCTTTGGCGGCGGTAAGAGCGTTTCCGAGGCGACGGCCCGCGAGATCGACGATGAGGTCCGCCGCATCATCGACCACGCCTACGCCGAGGCCAAGCGCATCCTCACCGAGCGCCAGGGCGATCTGGAGCGTCTCGCCCAGGGGCTGCTGGAATACGAAACCCTCTCGGGCGACGAAATCCAGATGGTCCTGCGCGGCGAAAAGATCGAACGCAAAGTTGTCGACGAGCCCGCTCCGGACAACCGCCGCGGCTCCGTGCCCACCGCCACGCCCAAGCCGGATGTCGGCGGTCTGGGGCCGGTGCCGGCGTAAGGGCTGGGGGGCCGGGGGTGACTCAAGGGGGACGCTGTCCCCCTTGACCCCCTGCAAAGGGCCGAGAGGCCCTTTGATCCCATCATATTCGGTTCAAAAAAGAGGGGGGGCCTTTAGGCCCCCCCTCTTTTTTGAACCGGGTGGGTTCCAAGGGCCTCTCGGCCCTTGGCGGGGGTCAGGGGGCAGAGCCCCCTGGGAGCACCCGGCCCCCCTCAAGCCGGAAACTGGGACTCCCGGACCTCCCGGACATATTCGGCCAGGGCGTCGGTGATGAGCTGGGCGCCGTCGAGGTAGCGTTTGGCGAAGGCGGGGGCGCGGCCGGGGGTGAGGCCGAGTATGTCGTGGAAGACGAGCACCTGGCCGTCCGTGCCGGGTCCTGCGCCGATGCCGATGGTGGGGACGCGCAGCTTGGCGGTGATTTCGGCGGCGAGGTCGCTCGGGATGGCTTCCATCAGCACCATGCGCGCGCCGGCATCTTCCAGCGCCAGGGCGTCTTCCAGCAGCTGTGCGGCGGCTTCGGGGGTTTTGCCCTGGCGTTTGAAGCCGCCCATCTGGCGCACATGCTGCGGGGTGAGGCCGATATGGGCGCAGACCGGCACGGCACGGCGCGAGAGGAAGGCGACGGTCTCGACCATCGGCGCGCCGCCTTCGAGTTTGACGATCTGCGCGCCGGCTTTCAGCAGCCGCGCCGAGGCGGCGAAGGCCTGGGCTGGGCTTTCCTCGAAGCTGCCGAAAGGCAGGTCCGCCATCACCAGCGTGTTGGTTGCGGCACGGGCGACGATTTCGGTGTGGTAGAGCATCTGCTCCAGGGTCACGCGCAGCGTATCCGCCTCGCCGCCGACCATCATGCCCAGCGAATCGCCCACCAGCACCGCATCCACCCCGGCGGCCTCGGCCAGCCTGGCGGCGGTGACGTCATAGGCGGTGACCATGGTCATTTTGCGCTGTTCGCGCTTCGCCTTGTCCCAGGCGCTAAGCGTTTTGCTCATTCTTCATCTCCCCCGCCTGCGTCAGCAGGCTGAATTGTCCCCGCCTGCGTCAGCAGGCTGAATCGTACCCGCCTGCGCCAGCAGGCTGATGGCGAAGGCCACAGCCTGGGCGCGGATTTCGTCGCGCTCGCCATGGAAGCGCTGATGGTGGGCCATGCTGCCATTGCGTCCGGCAATGCCGAACCACACCGTGCCAACGGGCTTTTCGATGCTGCCGCCATCCGGCCCGGCGATGCCGGTGACGGAGACGGCATAATCGGCCTCCGCCAGCCGCCGCGCGCCTTCCGCCATGGCACGGGCGACCGGCGCGGAGACCGCGCCATTGGCGGCCAGCATCGCCTCCGGCACCCCCAGCATCTGGGTTTTCGCTGCATTGGCGTAGGTGACGAAGCCGTGGGTGAACACCGCGGAGGAGCCCGGAACGGCGGTGATCGCCCCCGCCACCAGCCCGCCAGTGCAGCTCTCGGCCGTGGCCAGGCGCAGCTTTTTGGCGCGGTAGAGTTCCACCAAGGCGGCCGCGCTCATAGCGGCGAGACCAGATGCAGCGCCAGCATCACCAGCCAGGCCATCAGCCCGGCGATGATGTCGTCACCCATGATGCCGTATTCGTCCTTGCGCTTATCCGCCCAGGCGACGGGGCCGGGCTTCCAGATATCGAACAGCCGGAACAGCACGAACGCGATCAGCGCGCCCCAGATGGTCACCTCATAGAGCGCCAGCAGCGGGATCATCTGCCCGGCGATCTCGTCGATGACGATCCAGCCCGGATCGCTGGCGGCTTCCGGCATCCGCCCGATCGCCAGCAGCCCGATGCCAAAGGCCACGACAATCCCGGCCAGCAAAGCCAGATGCCCGGCCTGGAGCAGCGCGCAGCCAATGGCGAGGCCCACCAGCGAACCGAACGTGCCCGGCGCCTTCGGCGCCAGGCCGGACCCGAAGCCCGAGGCCACGAAGCGGGAGAGGTTCATTTCTGCGTCAGCCATTTCGCCACCGGCGAGATCGCCTCGCCATTCAGCAGCGCGCCATAGATGGTGATATTCTCGGAGACGCGCTGCACGTAATTGCGGGTCTCGTTGAAGGGGATCAGCTCCAGCCAGTCCAGCATATTCGCCCCGCCAGGGTTGCTGCCCAGCTCCGGGTCGCCATTTTCGCCCAGCCAGCGGGCGACATTGCCAGGCCCGGCATTATAGGCGGCGATGGCCAGCGGCAGGCAGGTGCCGAAATTATTCACCTCCTGGCTCAGATAGGCCGCCCCCAGCGCCATGTTCTGGCTGGGGTCGAACAGATTGTCGGCGGGCAGGCCGTAGCGCCGGCCGGTGAGCCGGGCGGTGGAGGGTAGCAGCTGCATCAGCCCGATTGCCCCGGCGCCGGAGACCACGCTGGGGTTGAAGCTGCTCTCCTGGCGCATGATGCCGAGCGAGACAGCAGGCGGCAGGGCTGAGGCGGGCGGCTGATAGGGGATCGGCCAGCCCTCGCGCACCAGCATCTGCCCGGAAATCCCCGCCAGCCGGGCGATGGCGACGGAGGATTGCGGAAAGCCCAGCGCCAGCGCCAGCCGCGCCGCCAGCATGCGGTTGCGGTCATCCACCGCCGTCTGCCCGGCGCGGGTGAGGAAGATGGCGGCGTCATGCGCATCGCCCATCTGCATCAGCAGCACGCCGGCGCGGGGCAGCTCGCCCAGGCCGAAATCCAGCGCGTCCTGCATGGTAAAGCCCGGCTCCGGCACGGCTTTGATGCGCGCCGCCAGCTGCTGCGGGCTCTCGCCCAGCGCCAGGGCGGCGAGCTGGCCATAGAAGGTGGTGGGGTAATTCGCCGCACGGGCGTAATCCTGCGCCGCCTGCGCGCCGCTCTCGCTGCGACCGAGCCAGTAATAGGCCCGGGCCTGGGTGATGACAGCGGTGGAGGAGGAGGCGAGGTTCTGGAACCAGGTCGCGGCTTCCTGCGGCTGGTTGAGGAAGCGCAGCAGGATGAAGCCGGCCAGGAAATCCCGGTCGGCGATCTGCTCGCGCGCCGTGCTGCCGGCAATCGGCGGGTCGACCGCGATGACCACCTGATACGCGTCCTTGGCGTCGTTCTCCTGCAGCAAAGCGCGGGCGAGGCTGTTTTGCGCCGGCCAGAACATCAGCTGCTGCCCGGCATCGGCGGCGGCCATGGCACTCTTGCCCTGCGCCTGCCAGAGTGCAGCCGCCTGCTGGTCCTGCCCGGCCTCGTGCAAGGCCTCCACCTGGGTGATGAAATCCGGTGTCATCTCCGGCGTGGTGGGCTGATAAAGGCCCGAGGCCTGTTGCTCGCGCAGCGCCAGCAGCCCTTGCTCGGGCCAGTCCGGGTTCTGCTTGATGAAGGCGGCGATCTCATCCGCGCTGGCGCCGCCCGAGGAGGTCATGCGGAAGAAAGTGACCAGCTTTTCCACCAGCGGGTCGCCGGTGGCGGCCGCCAGCTGGTCCGCCTGGGAGAAATTGCCCGCATGGACATCCTCCATGATCTGCGGGCTCGCGGCGGTTTGCGCCAGCGCACAGGCCGGCATCAGGAGCAGAGGCAAGACGGCCAGAAACTTCATGAGCCCTCTCTAGAGCAACATCCGATCAAACGGTATCGTTTGATCGGATAAAGTTGCTCGCTCACACAAAAAGCGGGCGCGTCGTTCGCGGCCCCATGTGAACGCAAGACGCGCCAGCAGCGCTGGCAGCGCGGGCCAAACCTTACCGCAGCGCGCTTGCCCCGGCCCGCGGAGGCGATTAGGTGAATGAACGGATAAAACGCCTTCTCCAAACGCCTTCCAAGGACCAGCAATGTTTCACGGCTCATTCACCGCCCTCGTGACTCCGATGCACGAGGATGGGCGCATCGACGAAGAGGCCTATATGCGCCTCATCGAGTGGCAGATCGCCGAGGGCACTGACGGCATCGTGCCCGTCGGCACCACCGGCGAATCCCCGACGCTGAGCCATGATGAGCATAAACGCGTGGTCGAGCTGGCGGTGAAAACCGCCAAGGGCCGGGTGCCGGTGATGGCCGGCGCCGGCTCCAATTCCACCGCCGAGGCGATCGGCCTGGCCCGCCATGCCGAGCAGGCCGGGGCGGATGCGATCCTGGTCGTCACCCCCTATTACAACAAGCCGACCCAGGAAGGGCTGTACCAGCATTTCAAGGCCATCGCCGAGTCGATGGCGCTGCCGGTGTTCATCTATAACATCCCCGGCCGTTCGGTGATCGACATGTCGGTGGAGACGATGGCGCGGCTGGCGCAGATCAAGAACATCGTCGGGGTGAAGGATGCCACCGCCAACCTGACCCGCCCGCTGCACACCGCGCGCGCCTGCGGCCCGGATTTCGTGCAGTTCTCCGGCGAGGACCATACCATCCTGGCCTTCATGGCCTCGGGCGGGCATGGCTGCATCTCGGTGACCGCCAATGTGGCGCCGCGTTTATGCGCGCAGATGCATGATGCCTGGGCCAAGGGCGATTTCAAGGCGGCGATGGAGATCCAGAACCGGCTGGTGCCGCTGCATGATGCGATGTTCGCCGAGAGCAATCCCGGCCCGGTGAAATATGCCGCCTCGCTGCTGGGCTATGGCGCCAACCATGTGCGCCTGCCGCTGGCGCCGGTCTCCGAGGCGACGGCGCAGCGCATGCAGGCGGCGATGCGGGATGTTGGCCTGCTGAACTGAGACGCAATTGAGCAAGGACGCGAAAAAAAACCCCTTCATCTCGCACGGCATCGCCGCGCAGAACCGCAAGGCGAGGCACGATTATAAGATCCTCTCCACGCTGGAGGCGGGGATCGTGCTGCGCGGCGTGGAGGTGAAATCCCTGCGGCTCGGCCGCGCCACGCTCACCGAGGCCTGGGCCGGCGAGCGCGACGGCGAGCTTTATCTGTTCAACATGTATATCCCCGAATATCAGGGCGGGGTGCTGTCGCGCTTCGAGACGCGCGGGATGCGCAAGCTGCTGGTCAAGCGCAATCAGCGCCAGCAGATTTTCCATGCCATCGCCCGCGAGCGCCAGACCATCGTGCCGCTGGACGTGTTCTTCAACGATCGCGGCTTGGCGAAGGTCACGCTGGGCATCGCCGAGGGCAAGCAGAAGGCCGACAAGCGCCACGCCGCCGCCGAGCGCGACTGGCAGCGCGACAAGGCGCGGCTGCTGCGCAACAAGTAAAGGCGGCTCGCCAAAGCATAAATAGAGCGAGTGGGTGTCAACCCATCTCGCTCTATGCCAGCAAAGCCCTGATGCCGGCGACGATCTCCTCGAACATCGCTTCGGTGATGCGCCCGGTATTCACGTTATATTGCGAGGTGTGGAAGCTATCCGCCAGTACCAGCCCGCCGGGCAGCGCATGCTGCGCGCCGTGGCGGAATTTATAGGCGCCCGGCTTCAGCTTCAGCCCTTGCAGGATCGATTCATGCGCCTTCTGGCCGATCGCCAGCAGCACACGCAGCTTCGGCATCGCCGCGATTTCGGCGGCGAGATAAGGCAGGCAATGGTTTTTGTCCGAGGTTTCCAGCTTATGCTGGGGCGGGGCGCAGCGCACCGCGTTGGTTACCCGGCAATCGACCAGGGTCATGCCGTCATCCGGCCGTTCCTGGAATACCCCCTGGGCGAAGCCGAACTTGCCCAGCACCGGGTAGAGCAGCCGGCCCGCCACATCGCCGGTGAAAGGCCGGCCGGTGCGGTTGGCGCCATTCACCCCGGGCGCCTGGCCGACGACCAGCAGCCGCGCCTCGAGGGGCCCGAAGCTCGGCACCGGGGCGTTGAACCAGTCCGGATGCAGCCCCCTATATTCTTCCCGATAAGCGACCAAACGCGGGCAGAGCGGGCAGTCGCGCCCCGGCAGATGCGGCTGCATCGCGCTCACGGCTCGTCCTCGCGCTCGCCCCGCGCGCGCGGCTCCTGCGGGCGGCGGGCGAAATGCTGCACGATGTCCGACAATTCGATGAACTGGTCGGCCTGCCGGCGCAGCTCATCGGCGATCATTGGCGGGCTGGTGCGGATGGAGGAGACCACCGTCACCCGCACCCCCTTGCGCTGCACCGCCTCCACCAGCCGGCGGAAATCCGAATCGCCGGAGAACAAAACCGCATGGTCGAGCGAGGCCGCCAGCTCCAGCATGTCGATCGCCAGCTCGATATCCATATTGCCCTTGATCCGCCGCCGGCCCAGCGCATCCGTGAATTCCTTCGCCGGCTTGGTCACCAGCGCATAGCCATTATAGGCCAGCCAGTCAGTCAAAGGTTTGAGGGGCGAATATTCTTCCGTTTCCAGCAAGGCGGAGTAATAATAGGCTCGTAACAAATTCGACTTGCCTTCAAAAAAATCTAACAATTTGCGGTAGTCGATCTCAAATCCGAGGCTACGTGTCGCCGCGTAGAGATTGGCGCCATCGATGAATAAAGCCGTCCGCTCCTGGTCTGAAAATCTCACATCAAATTCCTTCCCGTTCGCCGGGGTTATAGGGGGTGCACAAATATAGTATAAATGTTAGGAAAGCACGCCATTCGAGTGCCCATTTGGGGAGTTTAGCCGCGTTGACCCTCGTCAGTCCATGATCCTGATCGCGATCGGCGCCAATCTTCCGGCCGAAGATGGGCGCTCGCCCTTGCAGCTCTGCGCGGCGGCGGCGGCGGCGGTTCGCGCACTTCCCGGCTTGTCGTTCGTGGCTTTATCGACATGGTATCGGAGCGCTGCGATTCCGGCTTCCAGCCAGCCGGATTATTGCAATGGCATGATCCGCATGAGCGGCGAGACCGACCCGGCGGTTTTGCTGCGCCAGCTGCAGGAGATCGAGACGCAATTCGGCCGGGTGCGCTCGGTGCCCAATGCGGCGCGCACCTTGGACCTTGATATCATTGACATTGCTGGCCAGATCCGGACCGCGCCGGACCCGATATTGCCGCATCCGAGGATGCATCTGCGCGCCTTCGTGCTGCGCCCGCTGCTGGATGTGAACTCCTCCTGGCGGCATCCAGTGTTCAAGCGCAGCGTCACCACCTTGCTGGCCGAGCTTCCCCCGCAGCAGATCGAACCCTGGCATGCCGAGCCGTCCGTATAATCCGATTGACCTTGCCTCCCTGCCGCGCCTGCGGTAAGGCACTCTTTCATTTTCTGCCTTGGAGCGTACCCCGTATGGCCCGCGTAACTGTCGAAGACTGCGTTTTGAAGGTGCCGAACCGCTTTGAGCTGGTTCTGCTCGCGGCGCAGCGTGCCCGCAATATCAGCCGCGGCGAGCAGCTGACCATTGACCGGGACAATGACAAGAATCCGGTGGTGGCGCTGCGCGAAATCGCCGATGAGACGGTAGAGCTGCCGCATCTGGAGCAGGATCTGATCAAATCCCTCTCGCGCGTGCCCGAGCCGGAGCCGGTGGATGAAGAGGTGATGGATCTGATCCCGACCGACCAGAACATCTTCGGCCTGCAGGATGTCTCCGCCGAGGAAGAGGCCGCCGCCATGGCTGCCGAGGGCGAGGACATCATGTCCGCCGAGGATATCCAGGCCGCGATCGAGGCGGAGCTCGGCGGCAAGTCCTCGCGCCGCTGACACCATGCTGCGGACAGGCTGCTGGCGTTTGAGCCTGGTCCGCGCCCCTGAGGGGCTCAGCGGCGCGTCGCCCAGCTTTCATCCCGAACTCGCGGGATTGCTGTCGCGGATCGCCGCTTATGATTCCAAGGCCGACCCGGCGCTGATCGACGAGGCCTACGGCGTCGCCGAACTGGCCCATGCCGACCAGAAGCGCGATAATGGCGAGCCCTATGTCACCCACCCGCTGGCGGTGGCGGGCATTCTCGCCAGCTACAAGCTGGACGCCGCCTCCATCATCACCGCCTTGCTGCATGATACGGTGGAGGATACCAGCATCACGCTGGCGGAGCTGCAGAAGCGCTTCGGCGCGGAAATCGCCGCCTTGGTGGACGGCGTCACCAAGCTGACAAGGCTGGAGCTGCAATCGGACCGGACCAAGCAGGCGGAGAATTTCCGCAAGCTGGTGCTGGCGATGAGCAAGGATATCCGGGTTCTCATCGTCAAGCTCGCGGACCGGCTGCATAATATGCGCACGCTGGGCGCGGTCTCTGCCGCACACCGGCGGGTGCGCATCGCCCGCGAGACGATGGATATCTACGCCCCCCTGGCCGAGCGCATCGGCATGGAGGCGGTGAAGACCGAGCTGCAGAACCGCTCTTTCGCCGAGATCGAGCCCGAAGCCTACGACACCATCCAGACCCGCCTGAATTATCTGCGCGGGCAGGGGGCGGATGTCATCGAGGAGGTGCGCCAGGAGCTGACCCGCGTCTGCAAGGAGGCCGGGGTGAGCGTGGTCGAGCTCTCCGGGCGTGAGAAATCGCCTTTCTCCATCTGGCAGAAAATGAAGCGGCAGAATGTCAGCTTCGAGCAGCTCTCGGACATCATGGCGTTTCGCATCATCGTGCCCTCGCGCGCGGAATGCTATGTGGCGCTGGGCGCCATCCACGCCGCCTACCCGGTGATCGCCGGGCGCTTCAAGGATTACATCTCCACGCCCAAGAGCAATGGCTACCAGTCGCTGCATACCGGGGTGACGCTACGCCAGCCGCGTAACCAGAAAATCGAAATCCAGATCCGCACCCCGGACATGCAGGCGGTGGCGGAAGCCGGTGTCGCCGCGCACTGGCTCTATAAACAGAGCGACGCCTCGGCCGCCGACGTCAAGCAGTTCGGCTGGGTCAAGGACCTGCTGGAAATTCTCGAAAACTCCGCCGCACCGGATGAGTTTCTCGAAAACACCAAGCTTGAGCTCTATCAGGACCAGGTGTTCTGCTTCACGCCGAAGGGCCAGCTGATCCAGCTGCCGCGCGGCGCCACCTCGGTCGATTTCGCCTACGCGGTGCACAGCCAGATCGGCGATAGCTGTGTCGGCGCGCGCATCAATGGCAAGCTGATGCCGCTGCGCTATGAGCTGCAGAATGGCGATCAGGTGGAAATCCTCACCGCGCGCGGCGGCACGCCGAGCCCGGCCTGGGAGCGCTTCGTCACCACCGGCAAGGCGCGCGCGCGCATCCGCCGCTTCCTCGCCCAGCAGATGCGCGACCAGCATCGGGATTCCGGCAAGTCGCTGCTGATGAAGGCCTTCCGCCAGGACGGTGTCGACGGCTCCGAAAAAGTGCTGGAGCCGGTTGCCAAAACGCTGAAGCAGGCGAGTGTGGACGATCTCTACGTCGCGGTGGCGACGGGGCTGATCGGGCCGAAGGATGTGGTGCACGCCGCCTATCCGGAGCTGAAGGAAGTGCGCGCTCCGCGCATGATGCCGGCCTTCATGGGCGGCGCGCTTTCCGCCCGTTCGCCGCGCACCACCACGCGCGGCGATGCCGGCAGCCCGATCACCGGCCTCGTCGCCGGGATGGATGTGCATTATGCCGGCTGCTGCCATCCGCTGCCGGGCGACAAGATCGTCGGAATCGTCACCACCGGCAAGCCGATCACCATCCATGCCAAGGATTGCGCCCAGCTCGAACAATTCAACGCCACGCCCGAGCGCTTCATCGATGTCGACTGGAACGAGGAGGCGCTGAGCCGGATGGAGGCGCGGGCGCGCAATTTCACCGGCCGGGTGAGTGTGATCGCCAGCAACAGCACCGGCGCCCTGGCCTCGCTCACCAATGCGGTGGCGAAGCAGGAGGGGGCCATCTCCAATCTGAAAATCGTGCATCGCCAGCAGGATTTCTTCGAGGCGCTGGTGGATATCGAGGTGCGCGACACCCGCCATCTCAACCAGGTGGTGGCGGGGCTGCGGGCGGCCGCCGGCATCGCCCAGGTGGAGCGGGCGCGTAACTGATGATCATCGGTCTGGGCTCGGATATCTGCGATATCCGCCGCATCGAGCAGGTGCTGGAAAAGCATGGCGAGCGCTTCACGCAACGGGTGTTCTCTGAGCTGGAGCGTAAGCGCAGCGAACGCCGGGCGCATTTCCGCGCCCCCAGCTACGCCAAGCGCTTCGCCGCCAAGGAGGCCTGCGCCAAGGCGCTCGGCACCGGATTTTCGCGCGGCGTGTTCATGTCGGATCTGCGGGTGGTCAATCTGCCCTCCGGCCAGCCGACGATGGAACTGCATGGCGACGCGTTGGCGCGGCTGCGGGCGCTGACCCCGCCGGGGATGAAGCCCAGCATCTTCGTGTCGCTGACGGATGAATATCCTTATGCCTACGCGCAGGTGATTATTTCGGCGGTGCCGGAGGGGTAAAGCGCCCTACTTACGTTCGGGGTGTTGGCGGCGTGGTTGCCATCGCCCCAAACATTTTCGCAGCTTTTTGAAAAAAGCTGCACCAAAAACTTTTGGTTTTTTGAGGGAGAGGCGCGTGAAGCATTTTTATGAACCGAAGGCCGGCCATGGGCTGGCGCATGATCCGTTCAATGCCATCATCGGGCCGCGCCCCATCGGCTGGGTCTCCACCAAAGGTGCGGATGGCAGCGTCAATCTCGCACCCTACAGCTTCTTCAACGCCTTCTGCTACACCCCGCCGATCATCGGCTTCTCCAGCACCACCCGCAAGGACAGCCTGCGCAATATCGAGGAAACCGGTGAGTTCGTCTGGAACCTCGCCAACCGCGCCCTGGCCGAGCAGATGAATGAAAGCTGCGCCGCTGTGCCCTACGGCACCGATGAGTTCACCCTGGCGAAGCTGGAAAAAGCCCCGGCGAGACTGGTGGCGCCGCCAATGGTCGCTGCCGCCATGGTGAATTTCGAGTGCAAACTCTCCGAGATCGTCACGCTGAAAAGTGCCGCCGGCGTGCCCAGCGGTGCCTATCTGGTGCTGGGCGAGGTCGTCGCCGTGCATATCGACCAGAGCCTGCTGAAAGATGGCGTGTTCGACACTTTCAATGCCGGCATCATCCTGCGCGCCGGCGGCCCTTCCGCCTACGCGGAAATCCGCCCCGAAAGCCGCTTCGACATGAAGCGCCCGGCCTGAATGAGGGGGGCTTTTTCCAAAAAGCCCCTACGCTTCAAGGCAACAAAGCCCGCCCTTGCGCATCCCGGCTCAGCGCCGTGGAAGCGCTGACATGGCGCATCTCCAGCCGGCCATAGAAATGCGGAAACAGCGCGCCGCCGCGTGAAACCTCCCAGCGCAGCGCTTCGCCCAGCCGCGCCAGCGGCACGGCGGCGATCACCAGCCCCTCCTGCCCGGCAAAATGCTTGGCCAGCGTCTCATCCAGCTGCGCCGCCGTGGAGAGATGGATATAGCCATCCGCCACATCCACCGGCGCGCCCTCGAAGCGGCCCGCCTGCAAGGCCGCGAATTGCGGCGCGGTCAAAATCTTATAGGCTGTCTCGTCTGTCATTTGGATTGCGCCGCCGGTTCATCGAGGCGATGGATATTCAGGCAGGTCAGCGTCTGAGTCAAAACCGTGTAGCCGATCTGCCCGAACGTCACCGGCGCGATCGCCGGCAGATAGCGGCGCATTTCGGCGGTCAGATGCCGCACGCTGCCGATACATAAGGCGGACAGCACGGCGCCGCCTAGATCGAGATCGCGCGCGGCGCGGGCAAAGGCGGCCTCATAGGCCGGCAGGGGCTCGGCGAAGCGGTACATCAGGCCGGGATCGAGCGGGCAGAGAAACTCGACCGCCTCCTGCGCCGCGCCGGGGTTGAGAATGGTGTTATTGACGAGGGCGCCATCCCGGTCGGCGATCAGCGGCAACCCCGGATCGGCCACGGCCTGGTCGAGAAACGCGCGCAGCCGCATCGTCTCGCCGCCGATCCGGCACAGCCCGGCGCTGGCATAGCCGCGATCCGGAAACACGATGCCCGGGCCGGCGCCGACGCCGAACGGGTTGATCACGCTCAGCTCCGGATAAAGCTCGTTCGGCAAGGTGACATAGAGCAGCGCCGCGCGGTCATCATGCGGGGTGCCATTGCCGCAGAAGATCTTCGGCGTGCTTTGCCCCAGCGCCTCCAATGCCACGCCGCTCACCCAGCCGGTCAGCGGCGCGTTATACAAGCCGTCCCAATCCAGCATGTCGGTGGCGACGCGCTCCAGCAGGGCGCTGCGCCCGGGCAGCAGCAGCACCGCGAAGCCATGCGGCGGATAGAAGGTGCTGAGATGCGGCAGCTCCGTCTCGTCGAATGCGAACAAGGCGGCATGCCGGGCGATGCCGGTGAGATCGGTATAAATCAGCCGCCCCTGCGCGGGCCCCACCCCGTCCGGCAGCAGGAACCAGGCGGTGGTCCCGCCGATCCATCGCCCCGCCGGCAGCTGGGACAGGGTTGCCTCCTCCCCGGCGACGATCAAGACATGCCCCGCCTCGATCAGCCGCGACACGTCCTTTGGGGTGGCCACGGCGCGGCTGCCAGCTAAACTATCGATCATTGCCACGCGTCTGTCGCAGAAATAAGATTTTCCAAATAGATATAGCCTCGTTTCTGGCTTTCTAAGTCTGCGTGCAACGTAAAAAAAGTAACAAAACCGTGCGTTGTTAATCTGTACCACAGCAACAAAGCCGACAACTTACAAATGCATGGCCGCCGCGTCTTTTTCTCATGCCTGGCGGTCCCCGGGGCGGAAGAAAACGCTTTGCAAGACTGTTTAAAATTGTAAACTGACCGCAAATCTACCGGAGTGATTGGCAATGAGCGCCGCGACCCGCCCAAGCAACGTCCCCCTTATCCATCACTGGATGCCCTTCACCGCGAACCGGCAGTTCCAGGAGCAGCCGCGCCTCATCGCCCGGGCCGAGGGTGTTTATTATTATAATACGCGTGGGGAAAAACTGCTGGATGGCTCCTCGGGCCTCTATTGCATCCCGCTCGGCCATGGGCGGCGCGAGATTCGCGAGGCGGTGGCCAAGCAGATGGAGGAGCTGGATTACGCGCCGCCCTTCCAATATGGCGTGCCGACCGCCTTCCGCCTCGCCACCGAGGTGGCGCAACTGCTCCCCGATGGCATCAACCGCGTCTTTTTCGCCGGCTCCGGCTCCGAGGCCGCGGATACCGCGCTGAAAATGGCGCTGGCCTATCACCGTGCGCGGGGCGAGGCGCAGCGTGTGCGCTTCATCGGCCGCGAGCGCGGCTATCATGGCGTGAATCTGGGCGGCATGTCGGTCGGCGGCATGGTCGCCAACCGCAAGGCCTTCGGCACTGGCCTGCCGGGCGTTTCGCATCTGCGCCACACCCGCATCCAGGAAAACATGTTCGAGATGGGCGAGGGCACGCATGGCGCCGACCTCGCCGACGATCTGGAGCGGTTCGTCAATCTGCACGGGGCGGATACCATCGCCGCCTGCATCGTCGAGCCGATTGCCGGCTCCACCGGCATTCTGGTGCCGCCGAAGGGCTATCTGAAGCGCCTGCGCGAGCTGTGCACCAAGCATGGCATCCTGCTGATCTTCGATGAGGTGATCACCGGTTTCGGGCGCACCGGCGAGGCTTTTGCCTCGCAGACCTTCGGCGTCACCCCGGACATCATCACCATGGCCAAGGCGCTGACCAACGGCTCCATCCCGATGGCGGCGGTGGCGGTGAAGGATGAGGTGCAGCAGGCGATCTTCGATTCGTCGCCGGAAAACAGCATCGAGCTGTTCCACGGCTATACCTATTCCGCCCATCCCGCCGCCTGCGCCGCCGGCCTGGCGACGCTGAAGATCTATCGCGAGGAAGGCACGTTCGACCGGGTGAAATCCCTGGCCCCGGCCTTCCTGGAGCAGATCGGCAGCTTCAAGGGCATGGATGGGGTGGTGGATACGCGCGGCTACGGGCTGCTCGGCGCGGTCGAGCTGGCGCCGCAGGGCAAGCCGGGCGAGCGCGGCTTCAAGATCCTCTGCAAGGCCTTCGAGCAGGGGCTGGTGCTGCGCTCCGCCGGTGACAGCCTGGTGCTGGCGCCGCCTTTTGCCGCCACGGCCGAGCAGATCAATGAGATGACCGACATCATGCGCAAGCTGGTGAAGGAAAACTGAGAGGCGGAATGAAGATAATGCCCTGAAAAACTGGCAAAAGTTTTTGGGGGTGTGGGGAGTTTTTTCAAAAACTCCCCACGTCTTTCCGCCCCTTTTTTGAAAAAAAGGTGCGGCCCCAAAAAACTTTTGATTATTTTCAGCAGATCTTTGAACCAGGAAAACCGCGCCGGGAGGCAGGTTTTCAAAATCCAGCGATGACATCCAAGCCCCGGGCCGCCATATGCGGTCCGGGTTTGTTTACAACTCCGGAGGAGCAAGAATGTATCAGGACGTATTGCTGCATATTGGCGGCAAATGGCGCGCGGCGGAGGGCAACAAGACCCTCGAGATTCTGAACCCGGCGACCGAAGAGGTGATCGGCAAGCTGGCCCATGCCAGCAAGGCGGATCTGGACGAGGCGCTGGACTGGGCGGCCAAGGGCTTTGCCGTGTGGCGCAAGATGTCGGCGTTCGAGCGCGGCAAAATTCTGCGCAAGACGGCGGATATTCTGCGCGAGCGCACGCCTGAAATCGCCAAGCTGATGACCCAGGAGCAGGGCAAGCCGCTGGCGGAAGCCAAGACCGAGCTGACGGTTTCGGCGGATGTGATCGATTGGTTCGCCGAGGAAGGCCGCCGCGCCTATGGCCGTGTCATTCCCGCCCGCACCCCGGGCGTGTACCAGCTTTCCGTGCGTGAGCCGGTGGGCGTGGTTGCCGGCTTCACCCCGTGGAATTTCCCGGTCAGCCAGGCGGTGCGCAAAATTTCCGCGGCGCTGGCGGCGGGCTGCGCCTTCATCTTGAAAGGCCCGGAGGAAACCCCGGCCAGCTGTGCCGAGCTGGTGCGCGCCTATGTGGATGCCGGCGTGCCGACCGGCGTGGTGCAGATCGTCTTTGGCGTGCCGGCGGAGATCTCCGAACATCTGATCCCGCACCCGACCGTGAGGAAAATCTCCTTCACCGGCTCCACCCCGGTTGGCAAGCATCTGGCGGCTCTGGCCGGCAAGCATATGAAGCGCGTGACCATGGAGCTGGGCGGCCATGCCCCGGCGATCGTGTTCGACGATGCAGATCTCGACCAGGCCGCCACGGTGCTGGCCGCCGCCAAGTTCCGCAATGCCGGCCAGGTCTGCGTGGCGCCGACCCGCTTCCTGATCCAGCAGGGTGCCTATGAGCCGTTCCTGGAGAAGTTCATCGGCAAGGTGCAGGCGATCAAGCTCGGCAACGGCCTGGATGAAGGCACCACGATGGGCCCGCTCGCCAATGACCGCCGTGTGAGCGCGATGGAGAGCATCATCGCCGACGCCGTCTCCAAGGGCGCGAAGGTGCGCACTGGCGGCAAGCGCGCCGGCAACAAGGGCTATTTCTTCGAGCCGACGGTGCTGACCGATGTCACGCTGGAGGCCAAGGTGATGAATGAGGAGCCGTTCGGCCCGCTGGCGGCGTTCATGCCCTTCGCCACTTATGACGAGGTGGTGGCCGAGGCGAACCGTCTGGACTATGGCCTGGCCTCCTATGCCTTCACCCGCAATACCCGTCAGGCGGCGGCTTTGGGCGCGGATATCGAAGCCGGCATGGTGACGATCAACCATAACGGTCTGGCCATGCCGGAAACCCCGTTCGGTGGCGTGAAGGATTCTGGCTATGGCTCCGAAGGCGGCGCCGAGGGGCTGGAGCCTTATCTGGTCACCAAATTCGTGACCCAGGCCGGCGCCTAAGGCGTCAGCCTAAAGTTATAAAAGTTTTTGGGGGTTTGGGGTGTTTTTTCAAAAACACCCCAAGAAAGAAGTGGGGGCTTTTTTCAAAAAGCCCCCACGCCCCCAAAAACTTTTATTTTTTGATCCCGGTTTTCTGCTGCACGACGCGCAAGGCCGCCGCGAACGCCTCGTCGGCGTTCAGCTCCGTCGTGTCGATATGCACGGCATCCTCCGCCGGCAGCAGCGGTGCCGTCGCCCGGCTGCTATCCGCCGCATCCCGCGCCGCCACATCCGCGATCACCTGCGCCAGCGCCACGCTCTCGCCCTTGGCCAGAAACTCAGCATGCCGGCGCTTCGCTCGCGCCTCGACGCTGGCGGTGATATAGAGCTTCACATCCGCCTGCGGGAAAATCACCGTGCCGATATCGCGCCCATCCAGCACCGCGCCCCTGGTGTTGCCGTAGGCGCGCTGATAGGCCAGCAGCGCCTCGCGCACCGCCGGAATGCCCGCCACCTGACTGGCCGCCTTTGACGTGGCGGCATCGCGCAGATCGCCCCGCGCGGTGTCGGCCTCGCTCAGCTCCCAGGCGGCGGCGATGGCGTCCAGCTCGTTGGTCGGGTCGCCCCCGCTCTCCAGCACCCGCTTGGCGGTGGCGCGGTAGAGCAGGCCGGTATCCAGATAAGGCAGCTTCAGCGCCGCGGCGAGGCGCTTGGCCAGCGTGCCCTTGCCCGCCGCCGCCGGGCCGTCGATGGCGATGATGATCACGCGGCCACCATCTCAGCACCCAGGCCGCGCATCAGCTTCAGGAAGGCGGGGAAGGAGGTGTCGATGAAACTCGCATCGTCGATCCGCACCGCCTCGCGCGCCGCCTGGCCCATCACCAGGGCGGACATCGCCAGGCGATGGTCCATATGCGTCTCCACCAGCCCGCCGCCAGGGATTTCGCCGGTGCCGTGCACCAGCAGATCATCCCCCTCGATCTCGACATTCACCCCGTTCACCCGCAGCAGGGCAGCGGTGGCGGCGAGGCGGTCGCTCTCCTTCACCCGCAGCTCGGCCAGGCCGCGCAGGCGCGAGGTGCCGTTGGCGGCGGCGCACAGCACCGCCAGCACCGGATATTCGTCGATCATGCTCGGTGCGCGCTCCGCCGGCACATCCACTGGGCGCAGCGCGGAGAAATGCGCGGTGAGGTCACCCACCGGCTCGCCGCCCTCCAGACGCTGGTTCTCGACCACCAGCTTCGCGCCCATCTCGCGCAGCGTCAGGAACAGCCCGGTGCGCAGCGGGTTGAGGCCGACATTGGCGATGGTCACCGCACTGCCCGGCACCAGCAAGGCGGCGGCGACGGGGAAGGCGGCGGAGGAGGGATCACCCGGCACCGCCACATCGGCGGCGCGCAGCTCCGGCTGGCCCTTCAGCCGGATATGCCGGCCGGCCCCGGCCTGGGTGACGGTCACGTCCGCGCCGAAATGCCGCAGCATGTTTTCGGAATGGTCGCGGGTCGGCTCCGGCTCCTCCACCTCGGTGAAGCCCGGCGCGTTCAGGCCGGCCAGCAGCACGGCGGATTTCACCTGGGCGGAAGCCACCGGCAGCCGGTAGGTGAGGGGCATCGGCTCTTTTGCACCGAGAATCGTCAACGGCAGCCGCCCGCCCTCACGCGCGAAAAACTGCGCCCCGGTCTGCGCCAGCGGCACGGTCACCCGGCTCATCGGCCGGGTGCGCAGCGAGGCATCGCCGGTCATCACCGCGTAGAGCGGATGGGTGGCGAGGATGCCGGCCAGCAGCCGCGCCGCGGTGCCGGAATTGCCCATATCCAGTACATCCTTCGGCTCCACCAGCCCGCCAATGCCGCGCCCGCTGACCAGCCAGTCCGCCCCCTCGCGGGTGATCTCCGCGCCCAAGGCCCGCATCGCGGCGGCGGTGCGCAGCACGTCTTCGCCTTCCAGAAGCCCGGTGATGCGGGTCTGGCCGACGGCCAGCGCGCCGAACATCAGAGCGCGGTGGCTGATGGATTTATCGCCCGGAACATGCAGGCGGCCATTGAGCGCGCCCGCCGGGCGGCGGGAGATTTGGGGACGGGGTGATGACTGATCCATGCGCGCGCGCTTAGCACGGCTGATGGTGTTTGACATAGAAGCGATGGCATGGCATCGCCCCGCCCCTGATTGATACGGCCCCTTCATCCGAGGTTTGACATGGCAAAACCTGAGCTTGGCGAAAAACATACCTGCGTGTCCTGCGGCGCGCGCTTCTTCGATCTCGGCAAGGCGCCGGCCGTTTGCCCGAAATGCGGCACCGAGCAGCCGGCCGAGCAGCCGCGCCTGAAGCGCGCCGCGCCGCTGCCGGATGAGCAGAAGAAGGTCGCCAAGCCGGCGATCGACGGGGATGACGTGGATGTGGAAGTGCCCGACGACGCGGACGATGACGACATCCTGGAAGATGCGGACGACATGGAGGACGACACCTCCGACATCGACGCCGATATCGACGTGCAGACCGAAGCCGGCGACGACGAGCGCTAGAGCAATATGTGTTTAGGTTGACGCGGGAGCGTCAAGATAAACACGTAAAATTGCTCGCATAAATAAAAGTTAGAGCATCAAGCTAAAAGCTTGATGCTCTAAGCGCAAAAGTTTTTGAGGGGGGTAAAACTGCCCCCAGGTTCTTCGCCGCTTTTTTGAAAAAAAGCGGCACCAAAAAACTTTTGCGACCTGAGGCCGGGGCGTTGCGACACCCGAACCCCTTTCCGCGATGCGGAAGGGGTTTTTCCTTGCCCTAACTTCCTGGCTTCCAGCCGGTGGCGTCCTTCAGATCATATTCTCGCCCCGGCTTGCCCCACGGGCCGGAGAGCCGAACGCTCAGCGTCAGCTGCGGCTTCACTGCAGGGGTGGCGCCCAACTTCAGCGCCAGCGTCGATTCGAACAGATCGATCGTGCCGCTCGCCGCCAGCGTGCCGGCGGGGGCGGTGAGCTGCGCCTGGGTCAGGGTGCAATTGCCTTGCGCGATCGTCGCCGCCAGAGACAAGGTGGCAAACGGCGTCGTCCCGCCCGACAGGCTCTTGCTCAGCGCCGGGCGGGGTGTCGTGCTCAGCGCGCTGGCCAGGTCCGGCAGCGAGAGCCCGCTCAGCGTGCCGTTGCTGGCGGTGATGGTGGCGCTGCCGCCCAGCGTCGCCGCCCAGGTTTTCGCGCTATAGCCGCTGGCGGTGAGGCTCGCGGTGGCGCTCAGCTGGCCGCTGGTCAGGGTCAGCGGGAAGCTCTGCGGCAGGGCCAGCGCTCCGGCATCGATGCCATCCGCAAGGAATTTCGCGCTCAGCGCCGGCGGCGCCTTGGGGTCGAGCTTCAGCGTGGCGCTGCCGGAGAGCTTGCCAGTGCCGATGGCGGCATCATCCAGCGTCAGGCGCGCCTGATCCGGTGCGAAGGAAAGCGTGCCGGCGGTGGCGCCAAAGACCGGCGTGCCGGCATAAAGCACCTGGTTCGCCTTCAGCGCGATCTGCCCGCTCACCGGCAGGCTGCCCGGCATCTGCAGGCTGGCGGGCAGCTTCGGCAAGGCCAGCGTGCCGGCATCGATCTGGCCGCTGAGCTTGCCGCCGGATTTGTCTTGGGTCAGCATGATCTGGCCGGAAGCGTTCAGCTGCCCGGCGCTGAGCACGAAATCATTCAGCCCTGCGCTGCCGGGGGCGGCGGAAAACCGCGCGCGCAGCGCCAGCGCGCCGGGGCCAGGGAAGGCGAGGCCAGGATCATTCACCCCGGCGCTGCAAGGCAGGCTCCCACCCTGGAACGGATAGCCCGGCAGCGGCGCCATGCGCGAGCAGCCGCCCCCCAGCCCGAGCAGCTTCAGCGCCGCGATCGCGTCCGGGTGGCGCAGCGAGAGCGCGCCGCTGGCGCTGGGCTTGGTGAGATCGATCACCGGTGCGGCGGTGAGGGTGAAATCCCCCAGCGTGGCGACGGCGCTGGTCGAAAGCGCGTTGGGCGGCCCGGCGGCGGCCAGTACCAGGCTGAGATGCGGGCGCAGCAGCTCCGCCGGTAGCTTCACATCCTGCGGCAGCAAGGCGGCGAGGGGCGCGGCGGAGGGCAGGTCCAGCACCGCATGGGCGGAGGTCACCTTGAAGTCGCGGTCCAGTGTCACGCTGCCATTGGCGATGCCGCCATAGAGCGAGGCGGTGGCGCGGCGGATATCGAGCTGCGCGCTCATATCCGCGTCGATGAACAGATTGCTCAGCTTCAGCGGCCCCGCCACCGCATGGGCGGCGGTGAGTTCGCCGGCGACGCTGACGCCGCCGCCCAGCGGGCGCTGCGCCAGCCACGCCGCCAGCGATGCGAGGTCGAGCTGGTCGAAGGCGAGCCGGAAGGCGGCATGCCCGGCGGAGAGGACCACCCGGCCATTCACATGGTCCGCGCCCAGCGTGCCGGTGATGTCGGTGAGGTCCGGCGCGTCGCGCGTGCCGCCCAGCTGTGCCTGCAGGCTGGCGCTCGTCCAGCCGGGCACGGCCGGCAGCCCTAGCCCGCTTGCCAGCGCCGTCAGGTCCGGCGCGGCGAGGCTCAGCCTGCCGGAGAGATCCTGGTTGGGCGAGGTTGTCAGATCGCCGCTGAGGCTAGCGCCGCCGGGCAGACCCAGCGTGAGGCCGGAGACGGCACTGCCGGCGGGGCTGGTCTTCAGCGTCGCCCGCAAGGCCGGGAAGCTCCTGCCGGCCAGACTCACATTCGCGGCATCGAGATGCAGCTCGGTCGCCAGCCCGCCGGGCCAGAGCGGCGACAGCTTGGTCAGCTGGTCGAGATCCAGCCCCTGGCCGGTCAGATCCGCCCGCAGCCCCAGCGGCGCGAAGGCCAGATGCGCGGTGCCGTGCAACGCCAGCTTGTCCTGGCTGGCGCTGATATCCTCGGCGCTGATGCCGTTCGCGTCGGCGCTGATCTGGGTGCTGACGCTGGCATGGTCGGGCAGGGCCAGGTTCAGCTGCCCGGCCAGCTCGCTCTGCGCGTTCAGCGCCCCGGCGAAATGCGCGCTGGCCCCGCCCAGCCCGGCGTGCAGGGTTATCTGCGCCGCGCCGTCCGCCTCCGTCTCGCCGACGGCGAGGCTCAGCGAGACATCATGTGTCTGCAGCTTGCCATTGCCCGAGACGCTGACGCTGCCGCCGGCGCCGGTGAACAGATCGGCATTGACATCGGTGAAATCGGCGGCGCCGAAATTGATCCGGCCATTCTTGATATGGGCGTGCAGCGCCGCCAGCCAGGGCGGCGGGGCGATGGCGCTGATGCCCCCGGGCAGCGGCCAGGGGAAGGTGATGTTGGGCGTGTCCAGATCCAGCGTGCGGGCGGCGAGCTGGCCTTGCAGCAGCGGCGCCAGCGCCAGATCGAGCGACAGCGCATGCGCGGTGATCACTTCCTTGTCCGGCCCGGAAATGGTGATGCCGGTGGCGGTGATCTCGGGCTGCGGGAAGTAGGACAGAGAGAGCTTGCCGCTGATATGCACATCCCGCCCGGTCAGGCGCGAGGCGAAGGCCTCCACCGCCGTCCGGTGCGCCGGCGCCGCGACAAAGCTGGGCAGCGCCAGCAACGCGGCCCCCAGCGCCACCAGCAACGCCAGCGGGCCGGCCCAAAGAAGATGTTTGCGCGTCACGTCAGCTTGTGAACCTGTCTCTCATTTATCATTTAGTGAGCTCTGGCCCCCTAAACCCGCCATGGTGAATGTCCCATTGTGTGGTTGGGTTCAAGGGCGGCGCTGTGCTAGGCGGGGTATATGAGCTATTGGGGCAAGTTTATCGGCGGCATGGCGGGCTTCGCCATGGGCGGCCCGGTGGGGGCTTTGTTCGGCGCGGCGCTGGGCCACGCGGCGGATGAAGGCAAGCTGAACGGCTTCACCCCCAATCTGCAGGGCTTCGCCGGCCGCGCCATGCCATTCGACCCGCTGCGTCTGGCGGCGATGATGGGCCGGCGCGACCAGGTTTTCGCCATCGGCGTCACCGTGCTGGCGGCCAAGCTGTGCAAATGCGACGGGCCGGTGAGCCGGCTGGAAATCGACGCCTTCAAGGCCAGCTTCGCGATTCCCCCCGCCAGCATGGGCGAGGTGGCGAAACTCTTTGACAGCGCCCGCGAGAGCGTCGCCGGTTTCGAGAGCTACGCCACCCAGCTCGGCCAGGCCTTCGCCGATGACAAGACCCCGCTGGAGCAGGTGCTGGCCGGGCTGTATCAGATCGCCCGCGCCGACGGCCCGGTGAACAGCGCGGAGGCGGATTTCCTCTCCCGCGTCGCCTACGCCTTCGGGCTGGGCGAGGCGGCGGCGCGGCGCGCCGGGCAGGGCACCCCACCGCCGCAGGCGCCGTCCGAGGATCCGTATCTGGTGCTGGGCGTGCGCCGGCAGGCCAGCGCCGATGAAATCCGCGCCCGCTGGAAACAGCTGATGCGCGAGACCCATCCTGACAGTCTGGCGGCGCGCGGCGCGTCCCCGGCGATGATCGAGGCCGCCTCGCAGAAGGTGGCGCGGATCAACGCCGCCTATGACGCGATCAAGCGCGCCCAGGCATAGAGGACAAAATGTTCCAGCATCTCGGCGTGTTTTTCCTGGCCTGCCTGATGCTGGCGATTTTGCCGGGGCCGGGCATGACCTACGTGATCAGCCGCTCGCTGGCCGGCGGCACGCTGGAAGGGCTGGCCTCCAGCCTCGGCACCGGCTCGGGCGGGGTGGTGCAGGTGATGCTGGGCGCGGCCGGGCTTTCGGCTTTGGTGCTGGCCAGCGCGCAGCTTTTCACCGTCCTGAAACTGGCCGGGGCGGTCTATCTGATCTGGATCGGCCTCAGCACCATCCGCAAGGCCGGCGCGGCGACCAACACCGCCCCCATCCGCGGCCGCGCCGGGCTGGCGCGGGCCTGGCGGGACGGGCTGGCCGTCTCCGCCCTCAACCCCAAAACCGCCGCCTTCTTCCTGGCCTTCCTGCCGCAATTCATCGCCCCGTCGGCCGGCCATGTGGCGCTGCAATTCCTCGCCCTCGGGCTGATGGCGATCCTGCTCTACACCGCCTCGGACGCGATCATGGCGCTGGCCGCCGCCAGGTTGAAGCGGCTCTTCACCGGGCGCGGCAATGCCGTCATCCGGGTGCGCCAGGCGGCGGGCGGGGCGATGATCTGCCTCGGTCTCGGCCTGCTGCTCACCCGCCGCCCGGCCGGCTGATGATCTTCGAGCCCTCGCCGAATTTCGATGCGCGGGAGGAACCCGTCTCGCATCTGGTGCTGCATTATACCGGGATGCCGACCGGGCGCGCCGCCATCGATCTGCTGAAGGCGCCGCGCGCGAAAGTCTCCGCCCATTACGTGATCGACGAGGATGGCACCGTTTTCAACCTGGTGCCCGAGGCGATGCGCGCCTGGCATGCCGGCATTTCCTCCTGGCGCGGCAAAAGCGCGCTCAACGGCGCCTCCATCGGCATCGAGATCGTCAATCCCGGCCATGAATGGGGCTATCGCGCCTTCCCGCCGGCGCAGATGCAGGCGGTGCTGGCGCTCTGCCAGGGCATTTTGCGCCGACACGCCATCCCGGCGCGCAATGTCGTTGCCCATTCCGACATCGCCCCGAACCGCAAACAAGACCCCGGCGAGCTGTTCGACTGGCCCTGGCTGGCCGCGCATGGGGTGGGGATCTGGACCGACGATTACGCCCCGCCCGGCGATCTGATGGCCGATCTCGCCGCCATCGGCTATGATATCACCCTGCCGCAAGACGCGGTGATCCGCGCCTTTCAGCGCCATTTCCTGCCCGCGCACCTCACCGGCGCGCCGGATGCTCCCACCACCGGCCGGGCTGCTGCCTTACGCCGGCTGGTTGACGCGGCCCCCGAAACTCCCTAGGCACCGCGCCGATCCAGACGGCCGGACGGCCGCTGGCGGGCAACCGCCAGAGGAAAGTCCGGGCTCCACGGAAAGACGGTGCCGGCTAACGGCCGGCGGGGGTGACCCCAGGGACAGTGCCACAGAAAGCAAACCGCCACGGCTTGCCGGGGTAAGGGTGAAAGGGTGCGGTAAGAGCGCACCGCCTTTGCGGTAACGCAAAGGGCAGGGAAAACCCCACCGGGAGCAAAACCGAATAGGGGCGGCCGGCGTCCTGCCTTGGCAGGGGCGCGAAGCATTTCCGGCTTGCCGCCCGGGTTGGTTGCTTGAGGCGGGTGGCAACACCCGTCCCAGAGGAATGGCCGTCCAGCGCGCTTTGGCGCGTGGACAGAACCCGGCTTACAGGCCGTCTGGATCTTTATTTCCATTTCGCAATGTAGCGCGAACGAAAAGCGAACAAATGAAGAAGATTTCAGGAGCGCGCCCCGAGTCTCGCGGCGCATTTCCTCGCTGTCACGCTGGGGTTTTATTTTGACGGGGAGTCGCGTGCATGTTAGTGGTGAAGAAACCCATGTTTTCCCATGAAGTGGTGGAGTGTGGTGAGTTTCGGGTAGGCCGAAAGGGTTCGGGGTGAGCCCTGAAGGTTCGGTTTGAGGTGAAAGGTGTTGCGGCGCGGGGGCGATGAAGCAGTTCTTTGGCAGCCACGAGAATAAGCGCGACGCGAAGGGGCGGGTATCCGTCCCGGCGTCGTTCCGTGCCGCCTGGAAGGACCATCCGGAGATGACCCTGATCCTGCGCCCCTCTTTCATCGAAGGCTGTGTCGAGGCCTGGCCTTTGCCGAATTACGCGCGCTTCCAGGAGAAGCTCGCGGCGATGCCGGAGATGAGCCCCGAGCAGGTCGGGCTGCAGACGCAGATTTTCTCCGATGCGGAAGAGGTCGAGCTGGATGCGCAGGGGCGGGTGCTGATCACCGGCTATCTCGCCGAGCAGGCGAACCTCTCCGATGCGGTGTTCTTCATGGGCCGCGGCGATCATTTCCTGATCTGGGAACCGCAGGCCGGCAAGGCCTTCCGCGACGCCTCCCGCGCGCTCGCCCCGCGCTTGAGCTTCGGGGCGCCGTCATGAGCAATTTTTCACATATTTCCGTCCTGCGCGACGAGGCGATCGAGGCGCTGCAGCCGCGTGAAAACGGCGTCTATCTGGATGGCACCTTCGGCGGCGGCGGCTATTCGCGGATGATCCTGGAGCGTGCCAAGTGCCGCCTGTTCGGGGTCGATCGCGATCCGGACGCGCTGCCGCGCGCCGCCGAACTGACCGCCGCCCATGCCGGGCGGTTTGAATTGATCCCTGGCCGCATCAGCGAAATTTCGGAGATGATGGCGGCGCGCGGGGTGGCCCGGCTGGATGGCGCGGTGTTCGATCTCGGCCTGTCCTCGTTCCAGATCGATGATCCGGCGCGCGGCTTTTCATTTCGCCAGGACGGGCCGCTGGACATGCGGATGAGCCGCGACGGGCAGTCCGCCGCGGACCTCGTGAATCTTTGCGCCGAATCCGATCTTGCCGATATTTTGTACAAATATGGTGATGAGAAAGCCGCGCGGCGGATCGCGAAACAGATCGTGGACCGGCGCAAGGCGCAGAAATTTACGACGACGGCGGATTTGGCTGGCGTGATACGGAGCGTTGTGAGACCGGATAAATCGGGGATCGACCCGGCAACCAGAAGCTTCCAGGCGTTGCGCATCGCCGTGAATGAGGAGCTTTCCGATATCGAGGCGGCGCTGGCGCAATCGGCCGCCTTGCTGGCGCCGGGCGGGCGGCTGGTGGTGGTCAGCTTTCATTCGCTGGAAGACCGGATCGTCAAGCATTTCTTCGCGCAGAGTGCCGGCCGCACGCCGGGCGCCTCGCGCCACGACCCCGCCGGGCTGGCCCAGGTCAGCGCCCCGGAATTTCGCCTGGTGACGAAATCCCCCATCCTGCCCGGGCAGGCTGAAATTCGCGCCAACCCGCGCGCGCGCAGCGCCAAGCTGCGCGTCATGGAAAGGCTCGCCGCATGATCGTTCGGCCCCTGACCTTCCTGACCGGCCTGCTCTTCGCGATCTCCGGCGCCTATCTGTTCATGGTCAAGCATCAGAGCCGGGCCCTGGAAAACCAGCTCGAACAGGTGGCCGAAACCAGCCGGCATGACGAGCAGAGCATCCGCGTGCTGCAGGCGCAGTGGGCGCTGGAGGCGGACCCTTCGCGTATCGCCGCGCTGGCCGCGCAATTCACCGGGTTGCAGCCGATGAAGCCGGGGCAGCTGGTCACGCTGGCCGACCTGGCCAGCACGCTGCCGCCGCCGGGCAGCGCCGCGCCCTTCAGCAATCCGGAAGACGAAGTACCGGCCTTGCCGGGGAGCGATGCCATCCCGGCGCCGAACGGCCCGGCGATCGAGGTGCAGGGCCATGTCGCCACGGCAACGCAGGCCGGGCACAGCGTCGCCCCCGCCGCGCCGGCGAAACCGGCCGAGCGGGTGGCCGAGATCGCCGTGCCTCACGAAACGGCGCCGGCGCATGCCGATATGCGGGCGCATCCGCCGGTGCATCATCCGGTGGCGCGCGTCGCCCGGGAAGAGGCCCCGCCGCATCACCTCGCCGCACCGGTGCGCGAAGCCGCGGCGCGGCCGCTCGCCTCGTCGCTGTATCAGCCCGGCGGCAGCGCGATCGCGTCGGCCGCCCCGGCGCCGCGTGAGCGTCAGCCGGTTGCCGCCCCGCGCCCCAGCCTGCCGATGGGCGCGCAGGTGGTGCGGGTGCGCGCCACCGCACAGCCGGCTGAACCCGCGCCCACCGCCCCGCTGGGCGGTGGCTCCCTCCTCGGCATGGCGCAGACCGGGAGCCAAAATTGACCCTCAACCTCCGGCCGGGTGATGAGCCTCCTTCCCGCCGGAAGGGGGCTTCGGGCCGTGGCGACTCGCCGCGTGCCGAGCAGGTGCGTGTCACCGGCTCGGATCTCGACCAGCGCGGCGCGCTGGAGCGCGCCCGGGGCCGGCTGGTCATCGGCGCTTTCGTCTTCATCGGCCTGTTCAGCCTGCTCGGGCTGAAGCTGATCTGGGCGACGGTGGTGGCGCCGATCCATCCCAGCGCCGCGCAGATCGCGGCGATGACCCCGCAGCTCTCCGAGACCCCGCCGCCGCCCTCGCGCGCCGACATCGTCGATCGCAACGGCGTCATCCTCGCCGTCTCGCTGCCCGGCGCCTCGCTTTACGCCGACCCGCAGCAGGTGCCCGACCCGCAGGCCGCCGCCACCGTGCTTGCCAACGCGCTGCCCGGCGCCAACCAGGCCTGGCTCGCGCATCAGCTGGGTGATGGCGTGCCCGCCGAGAAGCGCAAGGAATTCGTCTATCTCGACCGCCGGCTGACCCCGCAGGAAGAGCTGGCGGTGAACTCGCTCGGCATTCCCGGCGTGTATTTCGAAAACCGCGAGGAGCGGCATTATCCGGATGGCAATCTCGCCGCGCATATTCTGGGCGGGGTGCGCATCGACAGCTCCGGTGTGGCCGGCGTCGAGGAATATTTCAATAAGCGCCTGACCACCGACCCGCAGCCGCTGCAGCTCTCCATCGATGCCCGCATCGAGAGCATCGTGCATGACGAGCTGGCCTCGGCGGTGAAGGAGTTCCAGTCCCCGGGCGCCTGCGCCATCGTGATGAACGTGAAGACCGGCGAGGTGGTGGCGATGGTCAGCCTGCCGGATTACGACGTCAATGATTACGGCTCGGCCAAGCCCAACAACCAGTTCAACCGCTGCGTCAACGGCAATTACGAGCCGGGCTCGGTGTTCAAGCTGCAGACCGCCTCGATGGCGCTGGATAGCGGGCTGATCCATTGGTGGGATTATTTCGACACCACCCACCCGCTGAAGATCGGCCGTTTCCACATCACCGATTTCGAGCCGACGAATAAATGGATGGCGCTGCCGGAGATCATCAACGTCTCCTCCAATATCGGCGCCTCGCGCATCGCCACCATTCTGGGGCCGAAGATCGAGCAGGCCTGGTACGCCAAGCAGGGCTTCTTCAAGCCGCTGGACATCCAGCTCCCCGGCCCGCCGATGCCGCTTTTCCCGTCGAAGGATAATTGGGGCCTGGCGGCGACGATGACCGTGTCCTTCGGCGCCGGCATCGCGATTTCGCCGCTGCAGCTGGTCACCGCCACCATCCCCATCGTCAATGGCGGCATCCGCTATGATCCGACCCTGCTGAAGGTGGACCCGAACGGGCCGCAGCCCCAGGGCGTTCGCATTATGCAGCAGAGCACCTCGGACTTGATGCGCAAGATCATGACCAATGTGGTGCTGTTCGGCACCGGCAAATATGCCGGGGTGCCGGGCTATATCATCGGCGGCAAGACCGGCACGGCGCAGGTGGTGGGGCCGAATGGGCGCTATCTGCTGCACACCAACAATGCCTCCTTCATGGCGGCGTTCCCGATGCAGGATCCGCAATATCTGATCTATGTGCTGGTGCTGCAGCCCAAGCCGGACAAGACCACCTTCGGCTTCACCACCGGCGGCTTCATCGCCGCCCCCACCGTCTCGCGGATCATCGCGCGGATGGGGCCGATGCTGGGCATCATGCCGTCCACCGGCGACCAGCTGGCGCAGCTGGAGGCGAAGCTGACCGTGCCGCTGGACCCGACCCCGCCGCCGGGCCAGCGCGCGCTGGGGCCGGGCGATCCGCTGCCGCCGGGAGCGAATGCCTTCGCCTATGAGCTGATGGGCAAGAAGCCGCCCCAGGCCAACAGCGCCGCCGCCAAGGCGGATGAGCCGCAAGGGGCGCAGGCCAAGCCCGCCGCCTCCAAGGGCCGCAAGACGCATGACGGGGTGATGGCGCCGGTCTCCCCGATGATGGGCAGCCATATGACGGCGCGGGACACCGGATATGAGCAAGGTTGAGATGCAGGGTGTGATCGGCATAACAGCGGATAGCCGGGCGGTGCAGCCGGGCTATCTGTTCGCGGCGTTGCCGGGGGTGAAGGCCGATGGACGGCGCTTCATCGCCGAGGCGGTGGCGCGCGGCGCCATCGCGGTGCTCGCCCCCGAGGGCACGCTCTGGCCCCCCGGCGTGCCGCCGCGCCGGCTGATCACCGCCCCGGACCCGCGCGCCAAGCTGGCCGAGCTGGCGGTGGAGTTTTTCGGCAAGCTGCCGGAGCGGCTGGTCGCCGTCACCGGCACCAACGGCAAGACCAGCACGGTGGATTTCCTGCGCCAGATCCTCACCTTGGCAGGGCGCAAGGCGGCCTCGATGGGCACGCTCGGGGTGATCGCGCCGGGGCATGAGCCCGCCGGCAGCCTGACCACGCCGGACCCGGTGACGCTCGCCGCCACCCTGGCCGGTCTGGCGCGCGAAGGGGTGAATGATGTGGCGATGGAAGCCTCCAGCCACGGGCTGGACCAGCACCGGCTGGACGGTCTGCGCTTCTGCGCCGCCGGCTTCACCAATCTCACCCGCGACCATCTGGATTATCACGGCTCGATGCAGGCCTATGGCGCCGCCAAACTGCGGCTGTTCGAGGCGCTGCTGAAGCGCGGCGGGGCAGGGCGGGCGATGGCGGATCTGGATGCCGATATGCTGGCCAGCCTGCGCGATGCTGCCCGCCGCCACGGCCAGAATTTCGAGACCGTCGCGGTGGAGGCGGTTTCGCCGCGCCCGGACGGGCAGGCTTTCACGATGAATGGACGCGCGGTGGCGCTGCCTCTGCCCGGCCGCTTCCAGGCGGATAACGCCGCCCTGGCCGCCGCCCTGGCCGAAGCGGTGGGGGTGGCCGACGCGCTCTCCTATTTGCCGCAGCTCACCGGGGTGCGCGGCCGGCTGGAACGCGCGCTGGTGCTGCCCAACGGCGCGGCGGCTTATGTTGACTACGCCCACACCCCGGATGCCATCGCCCGCGTGCTCTCGGCTTTGCGCCCGCACGCCACCGGCAGGCTGCATATCGTCTTCGGCGCCGGCGGCGACCGTGACCCCGGCAAGCGGCCCTTGATGGGCGCGGAAGCCGCGCGGGGGGCGGATGTCGTCATCGTCACCGACGACAACCCCCGCAGCGAGGACCCCGCCGCCATCCGCCGCGCCATCCTGGCCGCCTGCCCTGACGCAAAGGAGATCGGCGACCGCCACGCCGCCATCGGGGCCGCACTGGAAGGTTTGGCCGAGGGCGATGTGCTGGTGGTGGCCGGCAAGGGCCATGAGCAGGGGCAGATCGTGAAGGGTGAGGTGATCCCGTTTGACGACGCCGCGGTGATCCGCGCGCTGGGAGGGGTGGCATGAGCGCGCTATGGACCGCCGAGGAGCTGCAGGTTCTGTTCGGCGCCGGCTACGACATTACCGGCCTCTCCATCGACACCCGCACCCTGCGCCCCGGCGATCTGTTCGTGGCGCTGCAGGGCGAGCGCGACGGGCATGATTTCGTCGCCGCCGCCTTCGCGAAAGGCGCCGCCGCCGCCCTGGTCTCCCGCCCGGTGGAGGGCCCGCATATTCTGGTGCCGGACGTGCTGAAGGCGCTGGAACAGCTCGGCATCGCCGCGCGTGAACGCTCGGAGGCCAAGCTCGTCGCCGTCACCGGCTCGGTCGGCAAGACCACGGTGAAGGAGATGCTCCGCCGCACCTTGGCCGCTTTCGGCGTGGTGCATGCCGCCGAGGCCAGCTTCAACAACCATATCGGCGTGCCGCTGACCCTGGCGCGGATGCCGCATGACGCGGATTTCGGCGTTTTCGAAATCGGCATGAACCATCCTGGCGAGATCGCGCCGCTGGCCGCCCTGGTGCGCCCGGATGTTGCCATCGTCACCTGTGTCGACCGCGCGCATCTGGGCATGATGGGCTCGGAGCTCGCCATCGCCAAGGAAAAGGCCAGCATCTACGGCGCGCTCAGCGCCGCCGGCAAGGCGGTGATCCCCGGTGAGAGCGCCTATCTGCAGGTGCTGCGCGAGGCGGTGCCGGCCGGCCATTGCGCGTTGCTCTTCAACGGTGCCGAGGCCCGGCTGCTGGACGTGCTGAACGGCCCGGAAGCTTCCGAAATCGCCGCCGAAATCCTCGATACCAAGGTCTATTTCCATCTGCGCGCCCCGGGCCGGCACATGGCCAGCAACGCGCTCGCCGTGCTCACCGCCGCCGCCGCTTTGGATCTGGATGTGGAGATGGCCGCCGCCGCCCTCAATGGCTTCGCCCCCTTCGCCGGGCGCGGCGCAAGGCGGGATATCAGGCTGGAGGATGGGCGGCGCATCGCGCTGATCGATGAGAGCTATAACGCCTCCGGCGCCTCGCTGCGCGCTGCCTTCTCGGTGCTGAAGCTGCAGCCGGGCCGGCATGTGGCGGTGCTGGGGGATATTCTGGAGCTGGGCGATTTCGCCGAGGCCGAGCATCTGGCCCTGGCCGCCCCCCTACGCGAGGCCGCTGACATTGTGTTTACCGCCGGCCCGCATTGCGGGGCTTTGTTCGACTCGCTGCCCCGGGCCATTCAGGGCGCGCGTGCGCCTGACGCGGCAAGCCTCGCCCCCCTGGTCAAAGCCGCCTTGCGCGACGGTGACACGGTGTTGGTGAAAGGCAGCCATGGCAGCCGCATGCGTGACGTGATCTCTGCCCTGGAAAGTCCCGGCTGATGCTTTATTGGATTCTGCTTCCCCTCGCCGGGCATATCCATGCCTTCAACCTGATCCGCTATATCTCCTTCCGGGCTGGCGGCGCCTGCCTGACCGCTCTGGTGATCAGCTTCTGGCTCGGCCCGCGTTTGATCCGCCAGCTGCGCGCCATGCAACGCCACGGCCAGCCGATCCGCACCGACGGGCCGGAGCGCCATCTGATCGAGAAAAAGGGCACGCCGACCATGGGCGGCACCCTGATTTTGCTGGCGCTGGGCGCCTCCACTTTGCTCTGGGCGGATCTCTCCAACGGCTATGTCTGGGCGACCTTGATGGTCACCTTCGGCTACGGCGCCATCGGCTTCGCGGATGATTTCCTGAAGCTGACCAAGCGCAACACCAAGGGTGTTTCGGGCCGCACCCGCCTGCTGGGCGAGGCCGCGATCGGGCTGATCGCCGCGCTCTGGATGACGCATCTGATGCCGCATGCCATCGCCGATGGTGTGGCCGTGCCCTTCCTGAAGAATTTCCTGATCCCGCTCGGCTTCATGTTCCCCCTCTTCGGGCTTCTGGTGATGATGGGCTCCGCCAATGCGGTGAATTTCACCGACGGGCTGGACGGGCTGGCCACCGTGCCGACGATGATCGCCGCCGCCGTGTTCGGGCTGATCGCCTATCTGGTCGGCAACCGCATCTTCGCCGGCTATCTGGAAATCCATTTCATCCCCGGCGTGGGTGAACTCACCGTCTTTCTTTCGGCGTTGATCGGTGCCGGCATGGGCTTCCTCTGGTTCAACGCCCCGCCGGCGGCGGTGTTCATGGGCGATACCGGCTCGCTCTCTCTGGGCGGCGCGCTGGGCGCGGTGGCGGTGGCGACCAAGAATGAGATCGTGCTGGCGATCGTCGGCGGGCTGTTCGTGGTCGAGACCATCTCCGTCATCGTGCAGGTGTTCTGGTATAAGCGTACCGGCAAGCGCGTGTTCCTGATGGCGCCGCTGCACCATCATTTCGAGAAGAAAGGCTGGGCGGAGCCGACCATCGTGATCCGTTTCTGGATCATCTCGATGATTCTCGGGCTGGTGGGTCTGGCCACCTTGAAGATCCGATGAGCCTCTTCTCCGGCAAATCCTACGCGGTGGTCGGGCTGGGGCGGGCAGGGCTGCCGGCGGCCCGGCGTCTGCGCGATCTCGGCGCCGATGTGCTGGTCTGGGACGATGGCGAGGCCTCGCGCCAGGCCGCTGCCGCCGAAGGGCTGGCGGTTGGCCAACCTTCCGAATCGGGCCGGCGCTTCGATGCGCTGGTGCTCTCGCCGGGTATTCCTCACCGCCTGCCTAAACCCCACCCGCAAGCCGCCTGGGCGCTGGCCCAGGGCATCCCGGTTTTGACGGATGCCGAGCTGCTCTATCAGGCGGTGCGCGCCTCTGGCTCCAAGGCGCGTTTCGCCGGCATCACCGGCACCAACGGCAAATCCACCACCACGGCCTTGCTCGCCCATATCCTGCACGTCGCCGGCATTCCCACCGAGGCCGGCGCCAATCTCGGCCCGGCGGCGCTCTCGCTGCCGATCCTGCCGGATGACGGCGTCTATGTGCTCGAAATGTCCAGCTATATGTTGGAGAGACTCGCCAGTCTGCGCTTCGATGTTGCGGTGATGCTCAATCTTTCGCCCGACCATCTGGACCGCCATGGCGACATGGCAGGCTACGCGGCCGCGAAGCGGGAGATTTTCGCGCGCCAGGACGAAACCTGCCTGGCGGTGATCGGCATGGACGACGCCCCCTCCCGCGAGATGGCGGCCTGGCTGCGCACCCGCCCGGCCAAGCTGCTGGAAATCTCCGGCAAGGGCCAGGACACCGGCGCGCCGGCCTTGCGCGGCGAACATAACGCCCAGAACGCTTTGGCCGCCGCTGCCCTGGCGATGGGTCTTGGCGTGACCCAGGCGGCGATCGCCGAAGGCATCATCAGCTTCCCCGGCCTGCCGCACCGCGCCCAGCTGGTCGCGGAACGCGACGGCGTGCGCTTCATCAATGACAGCAAGGCCACCAATGCGGATGCCGCCGCCCGGGCCATGGGGGTGTATGAGCGCTTCGTCTGGATCGCCGGCGGCATCGGCAAGGAAGGCGGCATCGAGGATCTCGCCCCGCTCTTCCCGCGCATCGAGAAAGCCTATCTGATCGGCCGTGACGGCCCGGAATTCGCGGCGCGGCTCAACGCGGCCGGCATTCCCAACGAATTTGTCGAAACGCTGGACCGCGCCGTGCCCGCCGCCTACGCGACGGCGAAGGCCGGCAGCGGCATCGTGCTGTTCTCCCCGGCCACGGCCAGCTTCGACCAGTTCCCGAATTTCGAACTGCGTGGCGCGCGTTTCACCGCTCTGGCGAAAGGAGAAGCCTGATGCCCTCGCTCTCCCGCGCTGATACGTCAATCGTCGGCCGCTGGTGGTGGAGTGTGGACCGCGTCACCATGATGGCGCTCGCCGTGCTGCTGGGCATCGGCTACGTGCTGGCGCTAGCGGCAATGCCCAGCATCACGCTGCATCTCTCGGACCCGCATACCCAGGACATGATCAAGCAGATCGGCTTCCTGGTCATTGGCGGCCTCACCATGGTCGGCCTCTCGATGCTCTCGCTGCGCCAGGTGAAGCTGGCGGCGCTCGGCATGGGCATCATCTTTTATCTGCTCACCGCCTTCACTTTGCTGCATGGCACGGAAGTGGATGGCGCCAAGCGCTGGCTCTCGCTGCCGGGCTTCACCATCCAGCCTTCGGAATTCCTGCGCCCGGCCTTCATCATCGTGATTGGCTGGTGCATCGCCGAATCCCGCCGCACCCCGGGCTTTCCCGGCCGGCGCGCCGCCCTCGCGGTGTTCATCGCCACCGCGGCACTTTTGAAGATGCAGCCGGATATCGGCACCACCTTCCTCTTCACCATGATCGTCTTCACCCAGTTCTATCTGGACGGGATGGAGATGAAATGGGTGGCCGGCGCGGGAGTTCTGGTGGCGCTAGCGGGGGTTTACGCCTTCTTCTTCATCACCCACGTGCATACCCGCGTGATGATGTTCATCGACCCGCCGAAAGGCAGCCAGGCGCAGACGGCTTTGATGGCCTTCGGCAATGGCGGCATGTTCGGGCTCGGGCCGGGCGAGGGCCAGGTGAAGCACTTCCTGCCAGATGCGCGCGCGGATTTCGTCTTCGCCGTCGCCGGGGAGGAATTCGGGCTGTTCTTCTGCGCCTTCATCATCGCCGTGTTCGCCGCCATCGTGCTGCGCGCTTTGGTGCGGCTGCTGGGCGAGCCGAATTTGTTCGTGGTGCTGGCCGCCGGCGGGCTGATCGCCGGGTTCGGCTTCCAGGCCTTCGTCAACATGGCCTCCTCGCTCTCGCTGATCCCGACCAAGGGCATGACGCTGCCTTTCATTTCCTATGGCGGCTCCTCGGCCTTGGCGATTTCCATCCAGATGGGCTTCCTGCTGGCGCTGACCCGAAAACGCCATGCGGGGGACACGCAATGACGATTGATGCGGCGAATCCCGCAATGAGCGCTCCCATCGTCATCGCCGCCGGCGGCACCGGCGGGCATTTTTTCCCGGCCGAAGCGCTGGCGGCAGAGCTGATCGCGCGCGGCGAGCGCGTGGTGCTGATGACCGATGCGCGCTCCGGCGGGCTCAACTCCCCGGTCTTCGCGCAGACCGAAAACCACGTGCTCTCCGGCGCCGGGCTGGCTGGGCGCGGCGTGCAGCGCGCGGCGAAAGCCTCGTTGGCGCTGGCGCAAGGTGTGGTGCAGGCGCGCGCCATCATGAGCGGCCTGCGCCCCGGCGCGGTGGTGGCCTTCGGGGGCTATCCTTCAGTGCCGCCCGTACTCGCCGCCGCCTTGCTGGGCGGCAAAAAGCCTTTGGTGGTGCTGCATGAACAGAATGGCGTGCTCGGCCGTGCCAACCGCTTCCTGTCGCGCTTCGCCAACATCTTGGCTTTGAATTTCGCCAACACCACGCGCCTGCCGGGCAAGATCGAAACCATCGCGGTCGGCAACCCGGTCCGCCCGGCGGTGGCCGCTTTGGCCGGGCAGGGCTATGCGCCACCCGGCGAGGTGATCGCCCTGCTGGTGCTCGGCGGCTCTCTGGGCGCGAAAATCTTTTCCACCCTGGTCCCCGAAGCTCTGGCGATGCTCCCCGAGGCGCTGCGCGCCCGCCTGCACGTCACCCAGCAAGTCCGCAAGGATGATCTGGACAGCGTGCGCGCCGCCTATGTTGCCGCCGGCATCGAGGCCGAGCTCTCCCCCTTCTTCGCGGATGTCGCCGCCTTGCTGGCGGGTGCTCATCTCGTCATCTCCCGTGCCGGCGCCTCCAGCGTCGCGGAAATCGCCGTTGCCGGGCGTCCCGCCATCTTCATCCCGCTGCCCGGCGCCATTGACGACCATCAGCGCGCCAATGCCGACGCCCTGGCCGCCTTCGGTGCCGCTTTGCGTTTGGACCAAAATGGTCTCACCCCCGCCATCCTGGCTGAAAAGATCGAGACGTTACTGATGAATCCTGAGAGTTTGGTGAAGGCCGCGGACGCCGCCGCGCAGTTGGGGCAGCCGCAAGCGGCCGCCAGGCTGGCGGATCTGGTGCAGGAAAGGATGGCGGCATGAGAGCGCTTCCGCTTTCCATCGGGCCGATCCATTTCGTCGGCATTGGCGGCATCGGCATGTCCGGCATCGCCGAGGTGCTGCATGAGCTGGGCTACCAGGTGCAAGGCTCGGACCTGTCCGAAAACGCCAATGTGCAGCGCCTGCGCGCCGGCGGCATCCAGGTCGCCGTGGGCCATGATGCGAAAAACCTTGGCCAGGCCCAGGTCGTTGTTATTTCCACCGCCGTGCCGAAGGACAACCCGGAAGTCCTCGCCGCCCGCGCCAAGCTGATCCCTGTGGTGCGCCGCGCGGAAATGCTGGCGGAGCTGATGCGGCTGAAATGGGCCGTCGCCATCGGTGGCACCCATGGCAAAACCACCACCACCTCGCTGGTTGCCTGCGTGCTGGAAGGGGCGGGGTTTGATCCGACCGTGATCAATGGCGGCATCATCAATGCCTACGGCTCCAACACCCGCCTTGGCTCCGGCGACTGGATGGTGGTGGAGGCCGATGAGTCGGACGGCTCCTTCCTGCGCCTGCCCGCCGTCATCACCATCGTCACCAACATGGACCCGGAACATCTCGACCATTGGGGCAGCAAAGAGGCGATGGAAGCCGGCTATCGCCAATTCGTCGCCAATATTCCCTTCTATGGGTTCGCGGTGCTCTGCATCGACCATCCCGCCGTCCAGCAGATGATCCCGGCTCTGTCGGATCATCGTGTCATCACCTACGGTTTTTCGCCGCAGGCGGATGTGCGCGCCGAGCGCATCATCTCGTCCAAGGATGGCGCCACCTTCGAGGTCCGCATCTCGGACCGCATCACCGGCCGTGCCCGCCGCGCCGGCCCCTTCAAGCTGCCGATGCTCGGCAACCACAACGTCCAGAACGCCCTCGCCGCCATCACCGTGGCGCTGGAGATGGAGGTGGACGAGCAGAACATCAGAGCCGCCTTGGCGAATTTCGCCGGTGTGAAGCGGCGCTTCACCAAAACCGGCGAGGCCGGCGGCATCACCGTGATCGATGATTACGGCCATCACCCGGTGGAAATCGCCGCGGTGCTGAAGGCCGCGCGCCAGGCCGGCGCGCGCGATGTGGTCGCCGTGGTGCAGCCGCATCGTTTCTCGCGCCTGCAAAGCCTGTTCGAGGAATTCTGCGCCTGCATGAACGATGCCGGCACCGTCATCGTCGCGGATGTCTACGCCGCCGGCGAACAGCCGATCGAAGGTGTCGATAAGGAAGCTCTGGTCGAAGGGCTGCGCGCGCGCGGCCACCGCTCGGTGGTGGCGATGGCCGACCCCGCGCATCTGCCCGAGATGGTGCACGCCATCGCCCGCCATGGCGACTACGTGGTCTGCCTCGGTGCCGGCAGCATCACCCAATGGGCGGCCGCTTTGCCGCATCAGCTCAACGATCTGCAGGCCCAGGCCAAGGCGGCGGGGGCCAGGCGATGATGGCAAGCACGATCCCGGCGACACGCGGGCGCCTGAAGGAAAACGAAACGCTGGCGCCGATGACGTGGTTTCGCGTCGGCGGCCCGGCGGAGTTCCTGCTGCGCCCGGCGGATGTCCAGGATCTGTGCGATTTCATGGCGCAATTGCCGCTGGAAATGCCGATCACCGTAATCGGCGCCGCTTCCAACCTGATCGTGCGGGATGGCGGCATCAACGGCGTCGTCATCAAGCTGGCGCGCGGCTTCGGCGAGGTTGAGATCGAGGCGGATGGCATCATCGCCGGCGCGGCGGCCTTGGATATCACCGTCTCCGAGCACGCGGCATCAGCTGGCTTGAGCGGCCTGGAATTCCTCTCCGGCATTCCCGGCACCATTGGCGGTGCGGTGGCGATGAATGCCGGCGCCTATGGCGGCGACATGGCCGGGGTGCTGGACTGGGTCGAGATCGTCACCCGCGCCGGCGAGCTGAAACGCCTGGCCGTGCAGGAACTGGGGCTAACCTACCGTCATTCCAACTTGCCCGCCGATGCGGTGGTGGTGCGTGCCCGGCTGCGCGCCCAACCCGGCGAGGCGGCATTGATTGCCGCGCGCATGGCCGAGATCAAGACCAAGCGCGAAGCCACCCAGCCGGTCCGCGCCCGCACCGGCGGCTCCACCTTCGCCAACCCGGACGGCCAGAAAGCCTGGGAGCTGGTGGATGGGGCAGGGTGCCGTGGCCTGACCATCGGCCAAGCCCAGGTCTCGGACTTGCATTGCAATTTTCTGCTCAATCTCGGCGGCGCCACGGCGGCTGAGCTGGAAGGGCTGGGCGAGGAAGTCCGCAAGCGCGTGCTGGAGAAATCCGGCATTTCGCTGCGGTGGGAAATCAAACGAATTGGAGTGCCGGCGTGATGCGTGTTGCGGTTTTGATGGGCGGCATGTCCTCCGAGCGCGAAGTGTCGCTCAACACCGGCGCGCAGGTCTCCGGCGCGCTGCGCCAGGCCGGGTTCGAGGTGACGGAGATTATCGTCTCGGACGATCTTGAGGCGCTGCTGAAAGCGCTGAAGCCCCGCCCGGATGTCGTCTTCAACGCGCTGCACGGGCGCTTTGGCGAGGATGGCACCATCCAGGGCATTCTGGATTATATCGGCCTGCCCTACACCCATTCCGGTGTACGCGCCTCGGCTTTGGCGATGGATAAAGGCGCGGCCAAGGCGATCTTCGCCGCCGCCGGCCTGCCGATCGCCGCGCATAAGATCATCGAGATCGAGGAGCTGCTGGCACACGACCCGCTGCCGCGCCCCTACGTGGTGAAGCCGGTGAATGAAGGCTCCTCCGTCGGCGTCTCCATCGTCAAGGCCGGTGATAATCGCCGCGCGGAAATCGTCTCCGCCTGGAATTTCGGTGCGGCGATGGTGGAGGAATATGTCCCCGGTCGCGAACTCACCGTCGGCGTGCTGGAAGACCGCGCGCTGGTCGTCACCGAAATTCTGCCGACTGAGAAATTTTACGATTATCACGCCAAATACGCCGCCGGCGGCTCCCGCCACGTGCTGCCGGCGCAGGTGCCCGAAAATATCGCGCAATCCGCCAAGGAGATTGCGGTGGCGGCGCATAAGGCGCTGGGCTGCCGCGGCGCCTCGCGCGCGGATCTGCGCTACGACGAAGACACAGGTAGGCTGATCCTGCTCGAGGTGAACACCCAGCCGGGCATGACCGCGACCTCACTGCTGCCTGAACAGGCAGCGCATCAGGGCATGGATTTCCCGGCCCTGTGCAGCTGGCTGGTGGAGAGGGCCGCATGCCGCGTGTAGAAACGCTGGAACGCCCCCTGGCCCCCACGCCGCGCCCACGGCGCAACAGCCCGCGCGGCAAGAAGGCGCCGCCGCAGGATAGGCTCAGCCCACGCGTGCTGTTCTTCCGCCGGGTGAAACGCAGCCTGAAGCCGGGCCTGTGGATCATGGGCGGCATCGCGCTGCTGGTGGTGGGAACAGAACTGGTGCGCAGCCTCCCCAGCGCGCCGCACCACGCTGTCGCCGAGGCGCCGACCGAAATCACCCAGGCGCCGCCTGTAGCACCCGCGCGCGTGGTGCAGCCCGGCCTGCTCGCGGATGCGCTGGCCGGCATCGGGTTTCGCATCGGCGCGGTGCAGGTGAACGGCGCTGTCACCACCGATCATGCCGCGCTGATGCAGGCGATCGGGGTGACGGATGGTGATCCCACCTTTGGTTTTTCCCTCGCCACCATCCAGCAACGGGTGCAGGCGCTGGGTCCGGTGCAGAGTGCCACGGTCGAGCGCATCCTGCCCGGCACGCTGGTGGTGAATGTCACCGAGCGCGATGTCTACGCCATCTGGCAGAGCGTGCAGAATGGCAAGGTGGTGTTCCAGCTCATCGACAAGAAGGGCAACGTGATCCAGGACCAGGATGCGGCGGCGGCGAAGCATCGCCAGCCCGGCCTGCTGCTGATCTCCGGCCCCGGCGCGCCGCAGCAGGCCGCCAAGCTGATCCCGGAATTGCAAGCCGTGCCCAGCGTGTTGTCGCATGTCGCCGCGGCGGAATGGGTGGATGGGCTGCGCTGGAACCTGATCCTGAAGAACCAGACGGTGGTGAAGCTGCCGGCCGAGCATGAGGCGGATGCGCTCTCCCAGCTCGCCGGTCTGCAAAGTTCCATGCAGCTGCTGGATCGTCCGGTGGAGGCGATCGATCTGCGCCAGGATGGCAGGCTGGTCGTGCGCCCCTACGCCACCCCGACATCCGACGGGTCGAAGAAAAAGAACAAGCCTGACACCCGCCAGGAGGGACAATGAACAACATGACGCGCCGCGCCGCCCAGTTGGAAAACAAGCCCGCCCTGCCTGAGGATTTGCCGCGCGGCCGGGCGGTGAAATCCGGCCCGTTCGGGGTGCTGGATATCGGCTCCACCAAGGTCGCCTGCCTGATCGGCCGGGCCGAGGCGGATGGCCGGCTGCGCGCTCTGGGCTTTGGCTGGCAGCAGAGCCGGGGCATCAAGGCTGGCGGCATTGTCGATCTCGACCAGGCCGAGCGCACCATCCGCGCCGCCGTCGGCGCCGCCGAGGATATGGCGGATCAGCGGCTGAAATCCGTCTATGTCAATCTCTCCTGCGGCCAGCCGGAATCGCGTTTGTTCAACGTGCAATGGCCGGTCGATGGCCGCGCGGTGAACAGCGATGATATTCGCCGCGTGGTGCGCGAGGCCCGCACCCGCGCCTCCACCGAAGGCCGTGTCACCATCCATGCGCTGCCGCTGAATTTCTCCGCCGACGAAACCCCCGGTGTCACCGACCCGCGCGGCCTGTTCTGCGACACGCTCACCGCGCAGCTGCATGTGGTTGATGCCAGCTCCACCGCGCTGCGCACGCTGCAAGCCTGCCTCTCGCGCTGCGAGCTGGATATTGCCGCCCTGGTCTCCGCCCCCTACGCGGCGGGGCTGGCGGCTTTGGTGCGCGATGAGCGCGAGCTTGGCGCCACCATCATCGATATGGGCGGCGGCACCACCACCATGGCGGTGTTCTTCGAAGGCCAGGTGGTGCATACCGCGCAGATCCCGGTCGGCGGCAATCACGTCACCGCCGATATCGCGATGGGGCTTTCCACCCCGCTCGCCCATGCCGAACGTCTCAAGGCGCTGCACGGCAATTGCCATCCTTCGCCGGACGATGCGCGGGAATTGCTGCCGGTGCCCTCCGTTGGCGAGGCGGAACATCAGATCGCGCAGGTGCCGCGCTCGCATCTGATCTCCTGCATCAAGCCGCGACTCGAGGAGATTTTCGAGCTGGTGAAGGACCGACTCGAGACCGCTGGTCTCGGCCGCGCCGGCAATGGCCGCGTCGTGCTCACCGGCGGCGCCTCGCAGCTTGGCGGGGTGCGTGATCTGGCCTCGCAAATTCTGGAACGCCCGGTGCGCCAGGGGCATCCGGCCAGCGTCATCGGCCTGGCCGATGCGGCTGGCGCGCCGAATTTCGCCACCCTTGTCGGCCTGCTCGCCTTCGCCACCGGCGATGGCCAGCCCCTGCAGGACATTAATTTTGAAGCCCAGCGCAGTGCCGGTTGGTTCGGCAGCTTCGTCGATTTTTTGAAAAATCGCGTTTGACAGAGAATCGACGCGGTCTTTAGCGGTATTGTTCGAGGAGAGAGAGTCATGGTCCTACATTTGTCAGTCGATAAGCCCACACATACGGATTTCACACCCCGGATCACCGTGTTCGGCGTCGGCGGCGGCGGCTGTAATGCCGTCAACAACATGATTCAGATGAATCTCCCCGGCGTGGAATTCGTTGTCGCCAACACCGATGCGCAGCAGCTGCAGCGCTCGCTGGCGGAAAAGCGCATCCAGCTCGGCCCGCACCTCACGCAGGGCAATGGCGCTGGCGGCCGCCCGGATATCGGCAAGCTCTCCGCTGACGAAGCCGCTGATGAGCTGGCCCGCCATCTTGAGAACACCCATATGGTGTTCATCACCGCCGGCATGGGTGGTGGCACCGGCACCGGCGCGGCACCCGTGATCGCACGCATGGCGCGCGAGCGGGACATCCTCACCGTCGGCGTCGTCACCAAGCCCTTCGCCTTCGAAGGCAAGCGCCGCATGCGCTCCGCCGAGGAAGGCATCATCGAGATGCAGGCCTATGTGGACACGCTGATCGTGATTCCGAACCAGAATCTCTTCAAGGTCGCGAATGAGCGCACCGGCTGGAAAGAAGCCTTCGAGATGGCCGATAACGTCCTGTACATGGGCGTGCGTGGCGTCACCGATCTGATGGTGATGCCCGGCATCGTCAATCTGGACTTCGCCGATGTCCGCTCCGTGATGCGCGAGATGGGCAAGGCGATGATGGGCACTGGTGAGGCCGAGGGCGAGGACCGCGCGATCCGCGCCGCCGAAGCCGCGATCAGCAACCCGCTGCTCGAAGACACCAACATGCGCGGCGCGCGCGGCCTGCTGATCAACATCACCGGCGGCTCCGATGTCACTTTGTTCGAAATCGACCAGGCGGCCAATCGCGTCAGCGAGGAGGTCGATACCGACGCCAACATCATGTTCGGCATGTCTCTGGATGAGACCATGGCCGGCAAGGTGCGCGTCTCCGTGGTCGCCACAGGCATCGATTCCGCCCCGGTTGCCATGCCGAATTTGAAAGTCGTCAACGGCAGCGCCGAAAATAATAATTTCGTGCAGGCGGTCGCCTCGCAGCACGCCGCCCAGCAGGGCTCCGGCCGCCCGGCCGGCTACGTGCCGGAGCCGCCGGCCGCGCCGCTGGTCTCCAAGGCCTTCGTCGAGCAGCGCCCGCATGAAGTCGCCCCGGCGCATGTCGAAGCGCATATGGAGCCGGCCCCGGCACCGCGCCCGGCAGCCCCCATGCGCCCCGCCATGGCCCCCGCCCCGGCGCCGGTGCGTGCCCCGGAGCCGCCGAAGCCCACCTCCATATTCAAATCCGTGTTCGGGTTCGGCGCCAGCAAGGCGCCCGCCCCGGCGCCGCAGCCGCAGCACCGCCAGGAGCCGGCGATGCGCGCTGACGAGCAGGAACAGCCCCGCGCCGCCGTGCGCCCGGCGCAGATGGATGAGGTCGGCCTGGAAATTCCCGCCTTCCTGCGCCGCAACCAGTAAGGCGCAAGCCGGCCAGGCGGCCCTCTCTCCCCGCCGAAAAACCCTCGGGCAAGAAGCCCGGGGGTTTTTTTATGACCGGTGCGGCGCGCGTTCGTTACGCAACCAGAGCCTGAGCGCGGCCCGTGAACAAGCCGAAAACAATCTGAGGCGGCGTGCCACAATCCTTTGTTGCGCTCTGTAACTTCATTTAAAATCAGATGGTTATGGCGAAATAATCAGAAATAATGATTTATTGGCTGCAATGCAGCGAGACGCGTAATTTAGAGCCTGGTTAATGGACAGGATTTCAATGTCGTCTTTGCGTGACAGATATAGCATGATCCAGCGCGACGCTGCCGCCCGCTGCACCCTGAAGGCGCCGATTTCGGCGGTGGGGCGCGGGCTGCATAGCGGCGCGGATGTGCGCCTCACGCTGCGCCCGGCGGCGCTGAATACCGGCATCGTCTTCCGCCGGACCGATCTCGGTGTCGATGTCGCCGCGAAGTTCGACAATGTCACCGACACCCGCCTGTGCACCCTGATTTCGCGCGGCGATGCCAAAATCGGAACCATCGAGCATCTGATGGCGGCATTGGCCGCAGCCGGGGTGGATGACCTCATCGTCGAGGTGGACGCCCCAGAATTGCCGGTGTTCGACGGCTCCGCCGCCCCCTTCCTGTTTCTGATCGAGAGCGCCGGCGTCATCGAGCATGGCGGCGCCCGCCCGGTGCTGGAAATTCTGCGCCCGGTGCGCGTCGAGCAGAACGGCGCCTTCGCCGAGCTACGCCCGCACGCTGATGGCGGCACCGGGTTCGATATCTCCCTCTCCATCGAATTCGCCGCCCGCGCCATCGGCGCCCAGGCCTATCATTTCAACCTCTCCACCGCCGGCTTCGCCGATGAGATCGCCCGGGCCCGCACCTTCACCCAGCGCGGTGAGATCGAGGCGCTGCGCCAGGCCGGGCTCGCCCGTGGCGGCTCGCTCGCCAATGCGGTGGTGGTGGATGACGATAAGATCATGAATCCCGAAGGGCTGCGCTACGCGGATGAGTTCGTCCGCCACAAGCTGCTGGATGTGATCGGCGATCTCTATCTCGCCGGCGCGCCCATCTCCGGGCGGTTCATCGGCAGCCGTACCGGCCACGCGCTGAACAACCAGCTGCTGCGGGCGGTTTATGCGGATCAGGCGAATTACCGTCTCGCCACCGGCGCGCTGGAAGCGCCGCTGCAGCTCACCGCGGCTTAAACCAGCGCGTTTTCCGGTCCGCTTCGCCTTCTTGCATCGTGGCAAGGGCTGGTTTACCTCGCCAGGGCAAACCAGAGGAGCCGTCCATGACCGCCATTGCCGACATTGTCGCCCGCGAAATTCTCGATAGCCGTGGCAACCCGACCGTCGAGGTCGATGTGCTGCTGGAATCCGGCGCCTTTGGCCGCGCCGCCGTGCCCTCCGGCGCCTCCACCGGCGCGCATGAGGCCGTCGAGCTGCGCGATGGCGACAAGTCCCGCTATAACGGCAAGGGCGTGCTCAAGGCCGTCGCCGCCGTCGAGGGCGAGATCCTGGACGCCATCGGCGGGCTGGACGCCGAAGACCAGGTCGGCATCGATAATATACTGATCGATCTGGACGGCACTCCGAACAAGGCCCGGCTCGGCGCCAACGCCATCCTCGGCGTCTCGCTGGCGCTGGCCAAGGCCGCCGCGGTCGATAACGGCCTGCCGCTTTATCGCTATATCGGTGGTGTCTCCGCCCGCACTTTGCCGGTGCCGATGATGAACATCGTCAATGGCGGCCAGCATGCCGACAACCCGATCGACATTCAGGAATTCATGATCCAGCCGGTCGGCGCCTCTTCCATCGCGGAAGCGGTGCGCATCGGCGCCGAGATTTTCCACACGCTGAAGAAGCAGCTGCACGATGCCGGCCACAACACCAATGTCGGCGATGAAGGCGGCTTCGCGCCGAACCTGAAATCCGCCGACGAGGCGCTGGGCTTCATCGCCAAATCCGTCGAGAAGGCCGGCTACAAGCTGGGCGAGGACATCACCTTCGCGATGGATTGCGCCTCCACCGAATTCTTCAAGAATGGCATTTACGACCTCGAAGGCGAGGGCAAGAAACTCGATGCCGGCCAGTTCGTCGATTACCTGGCCGATCTCTGCACCCGCTACCCGATCGCCTCGATCGAGGATGGCTGCTCCGAGGATGATTGGGAGGGCTGGAAGCTGCTCACCGAGCGTCTCGGCGGCAAGCTGCAGCTGGTCGGTGACGATCTGTTCGTGACCAACCCGGAGCGTCTGACCCGCGGCATCGCCGCTGGCGTCGGCAACTCCATCCTGGTCAAGGTCAACCAGATCGGCACCCTGACCGAGACGCTGGAAGCGGTCGAAATCGCCCACCGCGCCGGCTACACCGCCGTCATGTCGCACCGCTCCGGCGAGACCGAGGATGCCACGATCGCGGATCTCGCGGTTGCTACCAATTGCGGCCAGATCAAGACCGGTTCGCTGGCCCGTTCGGACCGTATGGCGAAGTATAACCAGCTGATCCGCATCGAGGCGGAGCTGGGCGGCACCGGCCGGTATTACGGGCCGATGATGCGCAAGATTGGGTAAGAAAAACCCGCTTTTTTGAAAAAAAGCGGGACCAAAAAACGTCTGCGACCCTAGGTCGTCGATATGGCTGCATGGGTTGCCTTGGCGTCTCATGCAGCGTTGGTTTCATAGCTATGAAAGAAGCGGCCTTTTTTCAAAAAGGCCGCTTTTTTCTTTCTACCAGCTGTTATTATTCAAATCATCGTCGCTGCTGCCGCCATCATCCCAGCCGGGATTGCCCATCAGCCCGTCATCCTGGCTCTGGCCGAAATCCTGTTGCGGCGGCGCGGCTTGGGCCTCATGCCCGCCCATCATGCCATCCACAATCCGCTCACCGGCCGCAAACCCCGCACCGGCCGCAAGCCCGGAAACGATGGAGCTGCCAAGCCCGCCGCCCATGCCGCCCGCCGGACCATAGCCGCCGCCGGGGCCATAAGGGCCGGGGCCACCTTGCGGATAATTATTATACGGCATGTTCGGATTGCCCGGGAACGGGCGGTACACCTGCTGCCGGCGGAAACCGGAGACCAGGCGCAGCACCACGAACAGCAGGATCAACCCGCCAATCACCAACATCACCATGCTGACACCTCCATGATGCCTCTCCCCCGCTTGGGCTGAGGATAAGCCGTTATTGATATGCGCCCGCAGCGCCGAAACCTTCGCCGCATTGGCGAAAGGCAGGCCCGGCGCGTACTGGTCGGCCTTGGCCAGCGCCTGGGCGGCGGCGTTTTCATTGCCGCGCGCATCCTGCGCCTCGGCCAGCAGATACCAGGCGGTGCCGCTATCCGGGTGCGTGTTCAGCACGGATTTCAGCTGGCTGATCGCCTGGCCGCTCTGGCCGTTATCGATCATCGTCTGGATCTGGCGCGGGCTCGCATCCTGCGCGAACGCGGGCAGGGCAGGGGCCAGCATCAACCCGCTGGCCAACGCCAATAGGGGAAGAGAGAATTTGCTCATATCAGGAGTCCTTGAGGCATCCGGCCTGTCATATGGGGGTCTCTAGCATAATAATCCATTGCGGCGGATGGGTGACAGCCAGACGAAACAATCTTTAAGGACGGAATATTAATGTACGCGGCGCACAAAACCCCATAAAATCCGAGTCGTGGGGAGAAACTCTGCGCGGGACGCCAAGCTCTTTTGCCAGTCCAGGCTCTTTTGCCAGTATCGTCTCACCCGGTTTTCATGGTGACAAGGAGGTTCCTTGCATGACCGCTCTGGCCTACGCCAATGATGACGACGTAACCAACGTTGCCAATCCGCTCGACCTCGTGGAACAGGTCATCTCAGCAAATGAATGGATCTTCGACCGCCGCTCCGAGTCCGACCTCGCCGCCGAGGCCCAGGGCAAATGGTGCGATTACGGGCTGTATTTCTGCTGGTCGGATGAGATTTCCGTCATGCATGTCTCCGCCGCCTTTGACATGAAGGCCCCGCCGAAGCAGCGCACCGGCCTCTATGAATTGCTGGCCAAGGCCAATGAGCGGCTCTGGATCGGCCATTTCGGCATGGATGAAGAGACCGGCATGCCGGTCTATCGCCACGCCATGCTGCTGCGCGGCGCCCCCAGCGCCGCCTCGGAATCGATCGAGGACCTGATCGACATCGCCATCAGCGAGTGCGAGCGCTTCTTCCCCGCCTTCCAGTTCGTGATCTGGGGCGGCAAGAGCGCGGATGAGGCGCTCGAGGCGGCCATGCTGGAATGTGTCGGCGAGGCGTAACCCCTACATTCCAAACCGCCCTTCAATGGGTTAGAGCGGTTATATGACCGCTCTTCCCTCTCTTCTGCTCATCGGCGGTGGCCGCATGGGCAGCGCCATGCTCGCCGGTTGGCGTGAGCAGGGCCTCTCCCGCGCTTTCGTCATCGACCCTTCCGAGGGCGCCAAAACCCTGGCCGGGCCGGACGTGACCGTGCTGGCCGATGCCGCCCAGCTCCCGGCGGATTTCGCGCCGGAAGCGGTTATTCTCGCGGTGAAGCCGCAAATGGCGGCCGCCGCGCTGCCCGCTTATGCGAAATTCGCCGAAACCGCGCTCTTCATCTCCATCATGGCCGGCAAAACCGCCCAGGGCGTGGCTTCATTGCTCGGCGGCGCCAAGGCTGTGGTCCGGGCCATGCCCAACACCCCGGCGGCGGTGCGCCAGGGCATCACCGTGGCCTTCCCTGGTGGGGGCGTCTCGCTTGCGCAGCGCGATCTCACCACCCGGCTGCTGGAGGCCGTCGGCCAGGTCGCCTGGGTTGAGGATGAGGGCGCGCTGGATGCCGTCACCGCGATTTCCGGCGGCGGCCCGGCCTATGTCTTCCTGTTGACCGAATTGCTGGAGCAGGCCGGGCTGGATCAGGGGCTTTCGCCCGATCTCGCCCGCATCATGGCCCGCCAGACCGTGATCGGCTCCGCCAGCCTGCTCGCCGCCTCCGCCGAAACCCCGGAAGCCCTACGTGTGGCTGTAACCTCCCCCGGCGGCACCACCGCCGAGGCGCTGAAACTGTTGCGCGCGGATGACGCTCTGCCAAAAATATTCAGGGAAGCCATCCAGGCCGCCACGGATCGCTCCCGCGCCCTCTCGGCTTAATTTACTTTAAGGCCCCTGGTTGCTACACCGCGCGCGAGTTGAATTCGGGGATCACCGCGCATGAAGATCGTAGCCTGCAACAGCAACCGCCCTCTGGCCGAGGCTGTCGCCGCCGGTTTGAACCTGCCGCTGGCGAAAGCCTCCGTCCGGCGTTTCGCGGACATGGAAGTGTTCGTCGAAATTCACGAGAATGTCCGTGGTGAGGACGTCTTCGTCATCCAATCCACCTCCTACCCGACCAATGACAATCTGATGGAATTGCTGATCACCTGCGATGCGCTGCGCCGCGGCTCCGCCCGGCGCATCACCCCGGTGATCCCGTATTTCGGCTATGCCCGCCAGGACCGTAAATCCGGCCCGCGCACGCCGATCTCCGCCAAGCTGGTCGCCAATCTGATCACCGAGGCCGGCGCCAGCCGCGTGCTGACCATGGATCTGCATGCCGGCCAGATCCAGGGCTTCTTCGACATCCCGGTCGATAACCTCCCCGCCGCCCCGCTCTTTTCCCGCGATATCGAGGAGCGTTTCGCCGGCCGCACCCCGATGATCGTCTCCCCGGATGTTGGCGGCGTGCTGCGCGCGCGCATCATCGCCCGCCGGCTGAATACCGATCTCGCCATCATCGATAAGCGCCGCGAGCGCGCCGGCGTCTCCGAGGTGATGAACATCATCGGCGAGGTTGAGGGGCGCGATTGCATCCTGGTCGATGATATCGTCGATTCCGGTGGCACGCTCTGCAACGCCGCCGAGGCGCTGCTGGCCAATGGCGCCAAGTCGGTCGAAGTGTACGTGACGCATGGCGTGCTCTCCGGCGGCGCCGTGGCGCGCATCGCCGCCTCGCCGATCGAGATGCTGACCATCACCGACTCGATCATGGCGACCGAGGCGGTACGTCTGGCGCATAATATCCGCCAGCTTTCCGTCGCCCAGCTGCTGGCCGAGGCGATGCGCCGCATCTCCACCGAAAGCTCGGTCTCCTCGCTGTTCGACTGAGCCCCCACGTCTCGACCTAAAAAACCGCGTCCGGCCCCAGGCTGGACGCGGTTTTTTATTGCCCTAAACTCCCCCGGCGGCGGCCACAGGGCCGCGATTTGCTGGGAGCCATCATGAAACTCTTTTATTCCCCGAATGCCTGCTCGCTTGGGATTCATGTCCTGCTTGAGGAAATCGGCAAGCCGTTCGAGCTGGTGAAGGTCGATCTCGCCTCCGGGGCGCAATATAAGGAGCCCTTCATTTCACTGAACCCGAAATCCAAGGTGCCGGCTCTGGCGCTGGAGGATGGCAGCGTGATCACCGAATGGCCGGCCGTGGCCTGGTATCTGGCGAAGACCAATCCGGAAGCGCATCTGCTGCCCACCACCCTGGAAGGCGAGGTGAAGGCGCTGGAATTGCTGGATTACATGGTTGCCACCGTGCATATGCGCGGCTTCACCCGCATCTTCCGCCCGGCGAATTTCACCCCGACCACGGCGGATGAACCCGCCGTGCAGCGCACCGGGCGCGAGATTGTGGAGGCCGGCTTCAAGCAGCTGGCGCAGAGCCTTGGCGCGAAGGCCTATCTGCTGGGCGATCTCTCGATCGCCGATGCGGCCTTGTTCTATTTGACCCATTGGGGGGTGCAGCGCGCCAAGATGACGCTGCCGCCGGCCCTGGCATCGCATCTGGAGCGCATGCGCGCCCGCCCGGCCGTGCAGCGCGCTTTGGCCAGCGAGGGGTTGAGCTGAACATGGCCTTGCCGGCGCGGCCCTTCTGGTTCCTTCGCCATGGCGAAACCGACCTGAATGCCGCCCGGCTCGCCCAGGGGGCGGGCATCGATGCTGGCTTGAATGCCACTGGCCGCGCCCAGGCGGAGCGCGCCGGCCCCTTGCTGGCGGGGCAGGAGATCACCGCCATCATCGCCTCGCCCCTGCTTCGCGCCCGCCAGACGGCGGAGATCATCAATGAATTCCTGCGCCTGCCGCTCAGCATCGAGCCGGATCTGCGCGAGGTCGCCTTCGGCAGCATGGAAGGCGAGCCCTTGCTGCCCTGGTTTCCGGACTGGCTGGAAGGCCGCGCCACGCCGGACGGGGCGGAGAGCTTCGCTGCGCTCACCCGGCGCGTCGAGACGGTATTAAGGCGAATCCTGAAAACGCAGCAGGGGCCGGTGCTGCTGGTGGCGCATGGCGGCGTGTTCCGGGCCATGCGCGAACTCATGGGGCTGCCCAAGGAAGGGCGCACCGCGCACGCCCTCCCGATCTTTTGTGACCATACCGGCGAAGGCTGGCAGGCCACCAGCCCCGATCTGGGGATCTAGAGCAACATCCGATCAAACGGACTCGTTTGATCGGATAAAGTTGCTCGCTCGAACAAAAAGCTAGGGCGTATTCCGTGCACCAACGTGAACGGAATACGCTCTAGCCGGTCAGCGCGGCAATGCCGATCCCGAGTAGCAGCGCCACCATCATGATGGCCGGCGGCGGCATGAAGCCTTTCATGTCAAACACTCCTTTACCGTCCCGCGAAACCGGTGGCGCCAAGCGCTGTACAAACGGCCTGCCGCCTATGACGGATTTTTAATGAAACCGCATGCGCGGATTCATCCAGGGAGCCATGCAAGCTTTATCGCAAGGCTTGCCTTTGTATGTTGGGCCGCGCGTGGCGTGAATCAACCCGCCGGGCGGGCCTCAGATCCGGTCCAGATCCAAGGTCAGCGCCACCGGCACATGGTCAGAGGGCTGCGCCCAGTTGCGGGCCTCGCGCAGAATCTGGTGGCGGCTCAAGGCCGGTTTCAGATCCGGCGTCACCCATACATGATCCAGCCGGCGGCCGCGGTTGGAGGCGTCCCAATCGCGGTTGCGATAGGACCACCAGGTATATAATTTCTGGTCCTCCGGCACGAAATGCCGGATCGCATCGTAGAAACCCTGCGCCCGCCAGCCATTCAGGGCCGCCACCTCAACCGGGGTGTGACTAACAACGTCCAGTAGCTGCTTATGGCTCCAAACATCATGTTCGAGCGGCGCGATGTTGAGATCGCCGACCAAAATCGCGCGTTGCGGCGGATAGGCCGAAAAATGCCCGGTGGTTTCTGCCAGAAAATCAAGTTTGTGGGCGAATTTCTCGTTCGCCGCGCGGTCCGGCACATCGCCGCCGGCGGGAACGTAGAAATTATGGATTGTTAGCGGCCCGCGCGGCGTGGCGATACTGGCGGAGAGATGCCGGCAATCACTTTTATTGCACCAATCCGGCGTGTTTTCCGCGAGCATCAACGGCAGGCGCGAAAATATGGCGACACCATTGTAACCTTTCATGCCGCGCTTCAGCACATGCGGAAATCCAATCTCCGCCGCGATCGCCTCTGGAAACAGCTCGTCAGGAACCTTGGTTTCCTGCAGGCAGATCACGTCAGGTTGCAATTGGCCGACGAGCTGGTGCAGATGCGCCTGGCGCAGCCGCAGGGAATTGATGTTCCAGGTGGCGATGGTGAGGGTCATGGGGGATCTCTACAGGCTTTTCACCGCCTGCCTATCCCCCGACCGTGCTGGGCCCGGAGGACGGATTATACTGGAACAGCGAATCCGGAAACGGTCCGCCCGGCGCTATATCATAGAGATGCACGCTGGTCTGTTTGCCCTGCGCATCGGTGACGATCCAGGATTGCAGCTCAAGCGGGTCGGTCGCGAAACTCAAGGTCAGCGTGCCGGCGGCTTCCTTGCCCTTGCGGACCAGGGAAATATTCACCTGGCCCGGCTGGCGGTTGATGGCGGTGACATACACCCCCGCGGATTCAAGATTGACATGCGGGGCCAGCAGAATGCCAAGCGGGGTGGCGCTGAGCGGGATATTGGTGGTCTGCCCGAGGGCGGGGTCGTGATAGACCAGCAGGCCAAAGCCGGCGACGAGCAGTTGCGGGTCCGGTGGGTCATAGGCAAAGCGCATCTTGCCGGGGCGCTGCAACCAGGCCTTGCCAGTGCGCGTCGCGCCGTCCGCCGCAACTTGCAGGAAGTTGGCGGTCAGCCCCTTCTGGGCGTTCAGATAGGCCTCGATCTGGGCGATAAGGGTCTTATCCGCCGCGGTGAGCGCCAAGGGCGCTGCCTGGGCGGCCAATGGCCACCCGAGCAGCAACCCTGAACAGGCAGCCGCCAGCCCAAGGGCTTGGCGGCGGGAGGGACAATCAGCTCGCCGCGCGGCGGCTGGCGGCCTCGGTTTTGTTCGCAGAGAAAGCATCGGTCATAATATGGCGCGTCTCACGCAGAAAAGCAGCCCCCTTGACGGTGCGCTGCACCAGCACCGAGCGGCGGTCGGACGGGTCGACCTTGCGGCGAACGAAATCGAGCTCGGTCAGCCGGTCGAGCGCGCGGGTGATCGCCGGCTTGGAGACGTTCAGCTCCTGCGCCAGGCCGCGCACGGTATGGCCGCCTTCATTCAGGTAGCAGGTGAGAAACACGCCGAGCTGACGCGCGGAAAGATCCACGCCGTCACGGCGAACCAAGGACACGACCGTGTCTCGTAGAATGCCCACGAGCTGATCGGAAGACAGTTGAGCGGATGCCATTTTATAACTCCATGGAAACAGGCTCATAAAAACCGTTTCAGACGGAAGATTTCGCCGAAGCCGTTTCTAGACTGAACCGTTAGTACATAATAGTATAGGTAAATACAAAATCTCTTCAATATGATTAAGAAAAATTCTTTGTCCGTATCACTAACATACTGAAAAGGCGAAATGATCCCTCTGCGGTCGAACGATTTGTTTTGTAACGAAGTTTGTTGATTTTGCGAAAACTAAATATTCGCTCTTTATTGCTGAAATCTTACGTTTTGATAAGACAATATGTAAACTGGTTTGTGCGCATCCTATTTTATCGATTCGCGACCGGGATCAAAAATAAGACCCGGCCGCTGCATTTTTCGGACGTCACATGGCGTGGGGACGGCTCAGCCCCTCGATTGCCGCAAGCAAGGCCTGCAGAGTTTGCGCCTCTCCGCCTTCGGGCTTGCCCGGTCTGGTTGCATCGTTCCACGCATAAGTGTCGATGTGCGCCCAATGCGTGTTTTTTGAAATGAAATGTTGCAGGAACAATGCGGCGGTTACCGCGCCGGCCATCGGCTTTGAAGAGATGTTGCACAAATCCGCATAAGGGGTCTCCAGCCAGGCGGCATAAGGCGCGTGCAGCGGCAGGCGCCAGAGCGGATCGTTCTCGATGAGTCCAGATTCAAGAATCGTCTGGGCCAGTGCGTCGTCATTGCTGAACAGCGCCGGCAGATCCGGCCCCAGCGCCACGCGCGCCGCCCCGGTGAGGGTGGCGGCGTCGATCAGCCAGTGCGGTTGCGCCCCGCAGGCTTCATGCAGCAGGTCGCACAATACCAGCCGTCCTTCCGCATCCGTATCGCCGACTTCGACGCTGATCCCCGCACGGGTGCGCAGAATATCGGAGGGGCGCATGGCATGGCCGGAGACGCTGTTCTCCACGCAGCCCAGCCGCAACTCCAGCCGGATCGGCAGATCCAGCGCCATGATCGCGCTGGCCAGCCCGAGCATGATCGCCGCCCCGCCCATATCCTTGCGCATCAGCCGCATCGAGCCGCCGGGCTTGAGGTTGTAGCCGCCAGTATCGAAACAAACCCCCTTGCCGCAGAGCGAGACCAGCTTCGCCTCCGTCCCCGCCTGGCTGCCCTGCCAGCGCAGCACCACCACCGCTGGCGCGCGCGCCGAACCGGCACCCACCGCCGCCACGGTCGGGTAGTTGGCCTCCAGCGCCGCACCGGTGATCGCCTCCGCCTCGGCGCCGAAATGCTGCGCCACATCCAGCGCCGCCTGCGCCAGCTCGGGGGGCCCGAGCAGGTTGGGCGGTGTGTTGATCAGCTCGCGGGCCAGCATCATGCTGCCGGCCAGGATGCGCGCGCGTGGCTGCGCCTGGGCGCGCTGGGGGGCCAGCTGGGCGAAATCGGCCTGGCGGGCGCGCTGCGTCTGGTAGCGATAGGCCCCCAGCAGAAAAGCCCGCTCCGCCCGCTCAGGATCGAACCCGCCGGGCTCGATATGCCACAGGCTGCCGGCGGGCAGGGCGGCGGCGGCGGCGCCGAAGCCGATGCTCTCCGGCGCGTTGCCCAGCCCGAGCAAGGCCCCGGCCAGCGCGCCTTGCGCATCCGCGTAAAGCAGCACGCGGCCGGCCTCGCCGGTGAAGCCAAGCAGCCTGGCCTGCGCGGCGGCCTCCGGAAGGGCGGCCAGGCATGCACCCAGCCCCTCCGGGCGTACCGCGTACAAGGGCAGAGACGGGCCAGGCACATGCGCCAGGCCAGAGGGTTGGTCGAGGAATTGTAAAGGGGAATATGTCATGCCGGCATGCTAGCGCCGGGGCGGGGGGCCTGTCATCGCGGCAAAGGCGCGGCGCGGCACCTAGAGCAATATGTGTTTAGGTTGACGCGCCAACGTCAAGATAAACACATGAAATTGCTCGCTAAAACAAAACTTAGAGCATCAAGCTAAAAACTTGATGCTCTAAAGGCGCTGCCCAGAGATCAAACCGGGCGCGCTCCTGCCAGCGCACCCGGGTCGCGAGAGATCAGCGCAAGGATGGGCGGGTTACCCCGCCCCTTATTCAGTGCAGCCGTTCGATCCCGATGGCGGCAACGCGGCCCTCGCGCTGCTGCAGAACGAAGCGCACCCGCTCGCCCTCATTCAGCTTGCGCAGGCCGGCATGCTGCACGGCGCTGATATGAACAAAAATATCGTTCCCGCCCTCGTCCGGGGCGATGAAGCCATAGCCTTTGCCGGGGTTGAACCATCTCACCACGCCGGTCTGAGACTCAGCCTGCGACGAGGATTGGGTGTCTTGCATCGTTTCCATGTGGCGCCTTTCTTTGCCCAGTTTTATTTGCCCGTTCTTTTGGGCTTGGGTCATTTCGCCGGATCGCTCCGGACGAAACGGAATTTAAGCGCATTTGCCAGGAACGATCAATTCCAAAGTTTTTGCTGCATTGCAGCGGATTTTTGAAACAACAACGCCGCCGGCAAGGTGCCGGCGGCGTAACGTTCGCAAGGAGTCAGGCCACGTCTTCGCGTTTGTCGCGCACGCGGACATAGGCGATGGCGGCGTGGTCCTCGCAATAGGGCTTCCCGGAAACCGCCGCGGCATTACAAAAGTGAAAACTCGGTTTGCCGGGCTCGCCGATTGGCCAGCAGCACGGGGTGGCGCGGGGCTGCTGCGGTTTCGGCGCTGGCATGATCGCGCGCAGCACCGGCACAGGCTGGCTCACCGAGGCGGAAAGCGGCGGCAAGGTCGGGCCCTGGGTGCGCTTGGGCGCCACCGGGCGCGGCGCGGTCTCGCCGGTGGAGCGGCGGATCGGCGAGGGGCGAGCCGGCAGATTGAGCCGGTGCGCCTTGCCGACCACGGCATTCTTGGAAATATTCAGCCGCCGGCCGATCTCCGCGGTCGACAAGCCCTCGGCCCACAAACTCCGCAGCCGCGCAATGCTGTCGTCTGTCCACTCCATTTTGTGGGCCTCCATGCTGTAACTACTAGATACAGTAGAGGCTGCGAGAGGGCGTAGCAATCTCTTGTGACGTTTTCACGAGTCCTTTTCTGTGGAAAACTCAAACTCGCCAGCTCAGGGCTTCACATCCTCGCCCGGAAAGGCGCCCCAGAAATCGCTGCGGGCCAGGTAGCCGGTCTCATATTTGGTGGCAGCCTTGCAGTAATCGCTGGTGGGCGTGCAGCGCAGCAACGCCCCGGACACGCCCTGGGCGAGATAGGCGACCACACCCGCCCCGGCGCTGGGCCCGCTGCGCAAGGCGGCCTTGTCGGCGGTGATATAGAAGCCGCGCTTGGCGCGGATGGTCGCCTCATGCACCCAGCCGGTGCCGCCATCCGGCGCCAGGATCTGCCGCCAGACATTGAATTCGCCGATGATCTCCACCGGCAGCCCGGCGCGCTGATAGACCCAGTTCACCGGATATTGAAACCCCGGCCCGGCGCGCACATTCACCTCATCCGAGCGCAGCGAGACAAAGCGCGGCACCGGCAGGCCGGTATTGCTGCCTTTGCCAGGGCCAGGGCCGGTGCCAGGATCAGGGGCGGCGGCGCAGAGCAGCGGGGCCAACAGCAGCACTATCAGCCGCAAACGGGGCATTCCGGGTCCTTTCTCAGTTTCACCTTGCGGAATTCCGCCGCCAGCGCGTCCCATACCAGCAAGAAGCCGGAAAGCGATTGGCCGATACCAGCGATCTCCTTGATCACCTCGGTTGCCTGCAGCGTGCCCATCACCCCGGTCACCGCGCCCAGCACCCCGGCCTCGGAGCAGGGCGGCACCAGCCCCTCGGGCGGCGGTTCGGGGTAGAGGCAACGGTAACAGGGCCCGCTGACATGCGGCTTGAAGGTTGAAATCTGCCCCTCAAACCGCAGCACCGCAGCGGAGACCAGGGTCTTCTTCGCCGCCACGCAGGCATCGGCCACCAGAAACCGGCTGGTGAAATTATCCGTGCCATCGCAGATCAGGTCGTAATCCCCGAGCAGCCGGCCGACATTCCGTGCATCGAGCTTTTCCCGATGCTGCACGACCCGCACCAGCGGATTGATCCGCGCCAGCGACTCGGCGGCACTCTCCACCTTGGCCCGGCCGAGATCCGCCACGCCATGCGCCACCTGGCGCTGCAGGTTGGAGAGCTCGACCACATCCGGGTCGACCAGCCCGATCGTGCCGATCCCCGCCGCCGCCAGATACAGCCCCAAGGGCGAGCCCAGCCCGCCAGCGCCGACGATGAGCACCTTCGCGGCCTTCAACCTGGCCTGGCCGGTGCCGCCCAGCTCGCGCAGCAAGATATGCCGCGAATAGCGCTGGATTTCCGCTTCCGAGAAATTCAAATCCATGAGCGGGCTTATATTATGCTTCCGCGCGCGGGACCAAACGTGAGAGCCTTTCAAGCCCGCTATCAATCTGGTAATAACGGCGGATGCATATTGTGTTCCGGCGAGAGCACGTCCAGGTGATGAGGTTTTCTTAGAAATGACGGCGATTAACGCCATCCGTATGGGTGGCATGGATATTCTTCCCCTGGTCGAGGGCGGTAAGGGCGTTTCCGCCTCCAACGGCATCAGCGCCGGGCATTGGGCGCTGGCCGGCGGCGTTGGCACCTTCTCCGCCGTGAATGCCGATAGTTTCGACGATCAGGGCCGCATTATCCCGCAGATCTATAAGGGCCGCACCCGCCGGGACCGGCATGAGGAGCTGATCCAGTTCGCCATCGATGGCGGGGTGGAGCAGGCCCGGCGCGCCTGGGAGATTTCCGGCGGCAAGGGCCGCATCCACGCCAATATCCTGTGGGAGATGGGCGGGGCGGAGCGCGTCATCAACGGCATTCTGGAGCGCACCAAGGGCATCGTCAGCGGCATCACCTGCGGCGCGGGCATGCCCTACCGGCTGTCGGACATCGCCGCCAAATTCAACGTGCATTACTACCCCATCGTCTCCTCCGGCCGCGCCTTCGCGGCGCTGTGGAAGCGCGCCTACTCCAAGGCGGCGGATCTGCTGGGCGGGGTGGTCTATGAGGATCCCTGGCTGGCCGGCGGCCATAACGGCCTCTCCAACTCCGAGGATCCGGCGAAGCCCGAGAGCCCCTATCCCCGCCTGGTCGCGCTGCGCAAGGTGATGCGCGATTTCGGCCTGCACGAAACCCCGATCATCATGGCCGGTGGCGTCTGGGCCCTGGATGAGTGGAAGGATTACATCAATAATCCCGAAATCGGGCCGATCGCCTTCCAGTTCGGCACCCGCCCGCTGCTGACCAAGGAAAGCCCGATCCCGCAAAGCTGGAAGGAGCGCCTGTTCAAGCTGAAGCCCGGTGACGTCTTCCTCAACCGCTTCTCGCCGACCGGCTTTTATTCCTCCGCCGTGAATAATGATTTCATGCGCGAGCTGCGCGCCCGCAGCGACCGTCAGGTGGCCTACAGCCCCGAGGCGGTGGGTGAGCATCTGGTGGAATATGGCGTCGGCGCGCGCAAGCGCCCGGTCTATCTCACCGCACCTGATTATGCCCGCGCCAAGGCCTGGGAGGATGAGGGCTTCACCGAGGCGCTGCGCACCCCGGATTCGACGCTGATCTTCGTCGCCCCTGAGAAGGCGGCGGAAATCCATGAGGACCAGGTGGCCTGCATGGGCTGCCTCAGCCAGTGCCGCTTCTCCAACTGGTCCCAGCATGAGCCGACCTTCGATAACGGCAAGAAGGCCGACCCGCGCAGCTTCTGCATCCAGAAGACGCTGCAGAACATCGCCCACGCGGCGGAGGGTGACGAGGCGGCGATGGATAATAATCTGATGTTCGCCGGCCATAACGCCCATCGCTTCGGCTCGGACCCGTTCTATTCCAACGGCTTCATCCCCTCGGTGAAGCAGCTGGTGGAACGTCTCCTCACCGGCAAATGACTTGGAAAAGCCGCCCAACAGGGCGGCTTTTTTATTTGCAAATGTTTTTTGGTGCCGCTTTTTTTCAAAAAAGCGGCGAAGAGGTTGGGGCGTGTGCAACGCCGTTGCCATCACCCCAGACGTTTTGCAGCCCTTTTTTCAAAAAGGGCTGCACCCCAAAAATTTTTGAAATATTTTCCAATCGCAGCGTCATAAAGGATGAGGTCCTCATGAAAATTCTCGGCATTTCCGGCAGCCTGCGCACCGGTTCCTGGAACACCAGCGCCCTGCACGCCGCAGCCGAATTGCTGCCGGAGCATCACCTCGGCATCGCCGAAATTGGCGATCTGCCGCTGATGAACCAGGACCTCGAAAAAGACGGCACTTTTCCCCCGGAAGTCGAGCGCCTGCGCCAGGAGATACGCGGCGCCGATGCCATCCTCTTCGCCACCCCGGAATATAACGCCTCCATCCCCGCGCCGCTGAAAAACGCCATCGACTGGGGCTCGCGCGGCGGCAATGTCTGGGCCGACAAACCCGCCGCCATCATCGGCGTTTCCCCGGGCGTGCTGGGCACCGCCCGCGGCCAGTACCCGCTGCGCCAGACTTTGGGCGTGCTCAACCTGCATCTGCTCGGCCAGCCGGAGGTTTTCATCGGCGGCGCCGGGGCGAAATTCCAGGACGGCAAACTCACTGACGAACCTACCCGCGCCTTCCTGGCGAAAATGCTGGAGGCATTCATCACCTTCGCGGCGAAGGTGAACCAGGCCTGATCACCCCGCCCCCCCGCGCCAGATAATGGCGTGGCGGCACCCCCAGGCAGCGCTTGAACATGGCGGTGAAGGCGGCCGGATTGTCATAGCCCAGCTCCAGCGCCACGCTGGTGACACTCTGCCCGGCGGCCAGCCGGGGCAGGGCGGCATGCAGGCAGGCCCGCTGGCGCCAGGCGGCGAAACTCAAACCCGTCTCGTGGCGAAACAGCCGGGTGAAGCTGCGCCGGCTCACCCCCAACGCCGCCGCCCAGTCCTCGATCGTCGCATGCGGCGTCGGCGCGCTCAGAAATCCCTGGCAGCGCGCCAGCAAAGCCGGGTGGCGCACCGGCATCGGCAAACCCAAGGGCAGGGCGGGCAGGTGCTGCAGCTCATGCAGCAGCAGTGTCATCAGCGCCCCGGCCCGGCTATCCTGGTCATACTCCGCCGGCAGTTCCAGCGCCTCGCGCATCAGCCCTTGCACGAAAGGCGGGATCGCCATCACCTGGCAATCGGCCGGCATGGAGGTGATCGCCTCCGGCTCCAGATACAGGCTGCGAATCTGCACCTGGCCCAGCATCCGCACCGCATGGTCGGTGCCCGCCGGCAGCCAGATGCCCTGTTGCGGCGGGATCATCCAACTCCCGCCCTTGGTGGTGACAATCACCGTCCCCGCCGCGCCGAACAAAAGCTGGTGGCGCCGGTGCCGGTGCATGGGAACGGCGAACCCGTCCACATAATCCGTGCCCAGCGCCAGCAAGGGCCGCGCGACATCGTCAAGAAGTTCAACCCGGCTATTCCAGACCATGGCCCACTCGCGTAAATTTTCGGCCCGCCTGCGGTTGTGGGCCTGCTCTCCGTCCCTTAAGTCTTATCCCTCTCACACGCAATAATATGTCGCCGCGAAACGCGAGCGGCACGGGGATGCAAAGCTATGAGTGACGTCATCAGCGCGCCGCAGCGCCCAGCCGGCACCGCCAGCACGGTGCTGGGCGCGGTCAGTGTCTGCCATTTTCTGAATGATCTGGTGCAATCGCTGCTGCCGGCGATCTACCCGATCCTGAAAGGCGGCTTCAACCTGAATTTCGGCCAGATCGGCGCGTTGACGCTGACCTACCAGATCACCGCCTCGCTGCTGCAGCCGCTTGTCGGGCTGTTCACCGATAAAAAGCCGCTGCCCTTCTCGCTGCCGGTCGGCATGGCCTTCTCAATGTCCGGCCTGCTCACCCTGGCCTACGCGCCGGGCTATGGCATTCTGCTGCTGGGGGCGAGCCTGATGGGCGTCGGCTCCTCCATCTTCCACCCGGAAGCCTCACGCATCGCGCGCCTGGCCTCGGGCGGGCGGCATGGGCTGGCGCAATCAGTGTTCCAGGTCGGCGGCAATTTCGGCCAGTCGATCGGCCCGCTGCTGGCCGCCTTCATCATCCTGCCGCATGGCCGCGCCAGCCTGGCCTGGTTCGCCCTGGTGGCGCTCGGGGCGATCGTGCTGCTCACCGGGCTTGGCCAATGGTACCGCACCCAGGGCCATGCCAAACGCGCGCCACGCCGCGCCGCCAGCGCCCCGGCGCTGCCCCGCCAGCAGGTGATCACCGCCCTGGTCGTGCTGCTGGCGCTGATGTTCTCGAAATTCTTCTACATCGCCAGCTTCACCTCTTATTATATCTTCTATCTGATGCAGCGCTTTCATCTGGGGGTGCAGGAAGCGCAGGTGGATCTGTTCATCTTCATGGCCGCCGCCGCCATCGGCACTGTCATCGGCGGCCCGGTGGGTGACAAAATCGGCCGCAAGCTCGTCATCTGGGGCTCGATCCTGGGCGTCGCCCCCTTCGCGCTGGCACTCCCTTATGTCGGGCTCAATCTCACCCTGCTGCTCAGCGTCATCATCGGGCTGGTGCTCTCCTCCGCCTTCTCCTCCATCGTCGTCTATGCGCAGGAGCTGATGCCCGGGCGGATCGGCGCCGTCTCCGGCCTGTTCTTCGGTCTGGCCTTCGGCTTGGGCGGCATCGGGGCGGCGGTGCTGGGCACGCTGGCGGACGCCATCGGCATCGTGAAGGTTTATGAAATCTGCGCCTTTCTGCCTTTGATCGGCCTCGCCGCCGCGTTCCTGCCGCATACGGGCGCTAAACACGCCGCATGAATCATTGGGGCGACTCGCGGGACTCGGCTATCCTGCGGGCCGGTTCAGCGGCGTGAAGGAGCAGAGGCATGACGGAGCAGGCGGCGAGAAAACCGTATTTCATCGTGCTCGGCAACGAGAAAGGCGGGTGCGGCAAGTCCACCACCTCGGTGCATGTCATCGTCTCGCTGCTGCGCGACGGCTATAAGGTCGGCGCCATGGATCTCGACGCCCGCCAGGGCACGCTGGCCGGCACGCTGGCCGCGCGTCAGGCCTTCGTCGAGGCCAAGGGCATCGAGCTGCCGCTACCCGAATTCCGCCCGGTGCCGCGCTCGGAAGCCGATACCCGCGCCGAGATCGAGGAAGAAGAACGCAATAATTTCGACGAAGGCGTGGCCTCTCTGGTCGAGGCCGGCGCCGAGATCATCGTCGTCGACTGCCCGGGCACCGACAACTACCTCTCCCGCTACGGCCATTCATTCGCGGACACGCTGATCACCCCGATCAATGACAGCTTCGTGGATTTCTCCATGCTGGCGAAGGTGGATGCGGATAATCACGACATCATCAAGCCCAGCATCTATTCCGAGATGGTCTGGGAAGCTCGCAAAACCCGCTTCAACCGCGACAAGGGCAAGATCGACTGGATCGTGATGCGCAACCGCCTGGCGGCGGTGGAGGCGCGCAACAAGCGCGATGTCGGCGAGACGCTGGAAACCCTGGCCAAGCGCATCGGCTTTCGCACGCTGAAAGGCTTTGGCGAGCGCGTGATCTTCCGTGAGCTGTACCTGCAAGGGCTGACGCTGATGGATGTGAAGGAGGCCAATATCGGCATCGCTTTGGGCCTCTCCCACATCGCGGCACGCAACGAGGTGCGCTCGGTCATCGGCGCGATCAAGCTGCCGCCGCCGCGCAAACCCGAGCCGCAAGCCGAACTGGTCGCCTAAAAAATCCCCTAAAAAAGTAAAAGTTTTTGGTGCAGCTTTTTTCAAAAAGCTGCAAAAACCTTGGTTTTTTGGCAAAGAACGGCAACCCCCTTGCCAGCCCGCGCACGATGTCCGAAGAGCGGCCTCTGATGAGAGGCCCGACATGACACGCATCTTCCTGGCCGGCGCCGGCCCGGGCGATCCCGAGTTGCTGACGATGAAAACCGCCCGGCTGCTGCGCGAGGCGGAGGTGGTGCTGCATGACAGCCTGGTCGGCCCCGGCATCTTGGCCTTGATCAACCCTGACGCCGAGCTGGTCGATGTCGGCAAACGCTGCGGCCGCGCCTCCGCCCCGCAGGCGGAAATCTGCCGGCTGCTGGTGGAATATGCCCGGACCGGCCGGATGGTGGTGCGGCTGAAAGGCGGCGACCCGGTGATTTTCGGCCGCCTGACCGAGGAGATGGAGGCGCTGCGCGCCGCCGGGTTCAGCTTCGAGGTGGTGCCCGGCATCACCGCCGCCGCCGCCGCCGCCGCCGGGCTGGAGCTCTCCCTCACCCAGCGCCGCATCGCCCGCTCCCTGCACATCATCACCGGCCATGGCGCGGATGCCGGGCTGCCGGCGCATGATTGGAGCGCTTTGGCACGCGCCGGCGGCAGCTTCGCCATCTATATGGGCAGCAAGCATCTGCCCGGCCTGGTGGAGAAATTGCTGGAAGCCGGCATGGCCCCTGGCCTGCCGGCGATCGCGGTGGAATCCGCCAGCCTGCCTGCGCAGCGCGTGCTGCGCGCCACCCTGGCCAGCCTCGCCGGCGCGGTGGCGCGCGCCGCGCCCAGCGGCCCGGTTCTAGTGCTGGTCGGCGAGGCACTGGGCTGACACTTCGCCCCGGGCGCGAAAAGCAGGCAACCGAACCTTAAGTTTCATTCATTATCACCGCCCCAAGCGCCCTTCGCGGGTGCCACCGGGGCGGAGGTCCCGGCCGTTCCATTCCCGAGGGGCCGATATGAAGAACCAGCCGATCATCGTTAAATTCCTTGCCGTGCTCGGCGTGTTGGGGCTGGTCGCCCTTATCGCCACCGGCTTCGTCGCCACGCAGATCCGCACGGTCGCCGACCGGGGCGCGCAGATCAACGCCACGAGCATGCAGGCGGCGGTGGATGTCGCCAATGCCAACGGCGCCTTGCAGCGCCAGCGCGCCGCGCTGGAATGGCTGCTGATCACGTTGGGGGCTGACCTCGACGCGCAGGCCAGCAAGGAAATCACCGACGCACGCGCGGTCTTCGACAATTCCATGACCCAGGCCGCCAACCTGGTTCCGGCACAGGCCGATGCTCTGAACCAGCTGCGCCAACGTGGCGATGCCGCCTTTGATGCCAGCTGCGCCAAAGCGGCGCAGATGGGCAATGCCTCCACCACGCTGGCAGGTAACGAGGCGGCGCAGACAGAATTCAACCAGAATTGCGCCAACGTCTTCCCGCCTTTGGCCCGGGATTTGCGGGCGGAACGCGATCAACTGACCCAGCTGGCAACCACGCAGCTGGATGCTGTGCAGCGCGGCGCCGCTTATACGATGTGGACGTCGCTCATCGGCATCGTGCTGGCGCTCGCCGCCGTGGCCATCGGCGCCTATTTCGCCATCGCCGCCTGGGTCTCCAACCCGCTGACCCGCCTGCGTGACGCGATGGCGCGCCTCTCCGGCGGGGATCTCGCGGCCGAGGTGCCGGAGATGGGCCGCAAGGACGAGGTCGGGCAGATGGCCGGCGCCGTCATGGTCTTCAAGCAAGCCGGGCTGGAGAAGCAGCGTGTCGAGGAGGAGGCGCGCCGCAATGCCGCCGCCGCCGAGGCCGAACGCGCCCAGGCCGCCGCCGCCCGCGAACAGGCCGCCGCGATGCTGGCGAAGGTGGTGGAAAGCCTGGCCGACGGGCTGGAGCGCCTCTCCGTGGGTGACCTGATGTTCCGGATCGATCAGCAATTCTCCGACGAATATGAAAAACTGCGGGCCGATTTCAACAAGGCGGTGGCGACGCTGCAGCAGACCATGCAGCAGATTGCCGCCAACGCCCAGGGCGTGCGCGCCAGCGCCGGCGAGATCACCCAAAGCTCGGACGATCTCGCCCGCCGCACCGAGCAGCAGGCCGCCAGCCTGGAGGAAACCGCCGCGGCGCTGGAAGAGATCACCGCCACCGTACGTAAATCCTCCGAAGGCGCCAACGAGGCTCGCGGCGTGGTGAACGAGGCGAAACAGGATGCCGAGCGCTCCGGGCTGGTGGTCGGCGAGACCGTCACCGCGATGGGCGGGATCGAGGAATCCTCCAAGAAGATTTCCAACATCATCGGCGTCATCGATGAAATCGCCTTCCAGACCAACCTACTGGCGCTGAATGCCGGGGTCGAGGCGGCGCGTGCCGGCGATGCCGGGCGGGGCTTCGCCGTGGTCGCCACGGAGGTGCGGGCCCTGGCCCAGCGCTCGGCCGATGCGGCGAAGGAGATCAAGACCCTCATCAACGCCTCCGGCGCGCAGGTTCAGGTCGGGGTGCGGCTGGTGAACGAAACCGGCCAGGCGCTTACCCGCATCGTCGAACAGGTGGCGCGGCTGAATGTGCTGGTGACCGATATCGCCGGCTCCGCCCAGGAACAGGCGACAGGCCTGGCCGAGGTGAATAGCGCGGTCAACCAGATGGACCAGGTGACGCAGCAAAATGCCGCCATGGTCGAGGAAAGCACCGCCGCCAGCCACTCCCTCGCCGCCGAGGCGGACGAGCTGGCCCGGCTGGTGAACCAGTTCAAGATCGGCGATGTGCCGGCCAGCGCGCCCGCCGCGCATGCCCGCCCGGCGCCGGCCAAGCCGAAGGCGGCCCGCCCGGCGCCCAAGCACACCGCCCCGGCGCCCCGGGCCAGCGCGCCCGCAGCCGCGCCGATGCAGCCGCAACCCGCCGGCGCGGATGATTGGGACGAATTCTGATCCAGTCCCCGTAACCAAACATGAATGATTGGCAGCGAAGGTCGAGACCATGACAGACGAGATCGAATTGCCGGCGGTGATGGATCTGGTGGCCGCCCCCGCCTTGCAGGAGATGTTCCTGCAACGGCGCGGCCAGGATGTCTGCCTCAACGGCGCACAGGTGCAGCGGCTGGGCGGGCAGTGCCTGCAGGTGCTGCTGGCCGCCCGTGTCGCCTGGGCGGCGGAGGATAACAGCCTGCTTCTGCACAGCCCTTCCGAGGATCTCATCGCCTCGCTGGAGCTGATGGGGCTGAAACCTGACGATCTGACGCACCAGTCCAACGATATTTGCGGGGAACCGAAACCATGAGCATGACCATTTTGACCGTCGATGATTCCCGCGCGATGCGGGACATGTTGCGACATTCCCTGGTGGCGGCGGGATTCCGCGTCATCCAGGCGGAGGACGGGCTGCACGGGCTGGAGATTCTGGCCTCTGAATCCCCGGATGTCATCGTGACCGATATCAATATGCCGCGCATGGACGGGTTCGGCTTCATCCAGGCCGTGCGCCAGGACGAAGCCCGCCGCGCGACCCCGGTGCTGGTGCTCACCACCGAGGTCGATATCGAAAAGAAGAACCGCGCGCGTGAGGCCGGCGCCACCGGCTGGATCGTGAAGCCCTTCGACCCCGAGAAGCTGGTGGATGCGATCCGCCGCGTCGCCGCCTGAGCCTCAAGGAGGGCCGCATGGAAGACCCGTTAGCCGCAATCCGAGATACGTTTTTCCAGGAATGCGAGGAGCAGCTCGCAGAACTGGAAACCGGGCTGATCGCGATGGAGAATGGCACCGCCGAAGCCGAAACGGTGAATGCCGTATTCCGCGCCGTGCATTCGATGAAGGGCGGGGCGGGCATTTTCGCGCTCGACGCGCTGGTGCGCTTCGCGCATGTGTTCGAGACCGCGCTGGACAAGGTCCGCTCCGGCCTGCTGGTGGCCTCGCCGCCGGTGGTCGCGGTGTTCCTGCGCGCGGCGGATATTCTGGCGGATCTCGTCCGCGCCGCGCGTGATGGCGGCAGCGTGGACGAAGCCCGCATCGCCGCCGTGACGGGGGAGTTCAACCAGATCGACCAGGCCGGCGCCGCGCCGGAGTCCGCATCCACGCCCCCCAGCAGCCCAGCGCCGGAAGCCGCCGGGCATTGGGAGATATTGTTCACCCCGCACCCGGCGCTTTATGCCAAGGCCAATGAAGCCGCCTTGCTGTTGCGCGAGCTGAAACGGTTGGGCGAAACGCAGGTGACGCTGGATGACAGCGAACTGCCGGAACTGCAAGAGCTGGACCCGGAAGGTGCCTATCTCTCCTGGCGCATTCTTCTGAACAGCGATTGCAGCAAGGAAGAAATTGCCGATCTCTTTGAATTTGTCGAGGATGATTGCCGGCTCAGCATCACCCGGCACGATGCCGGGCTAGAAGGCGCCACCGCCCCGGCCACGGATGAATCCGGCTTCGCACCCGGCACGGTGATCACCGGCGATAACGGCTTCTGCTTCGAATTCTTCCCGCCTTCCGAGCCGCAGGATGAGGCGCCGGAGGAGCCCACGCCCCCGGCCGTGCCAGAAGCCGCGCCCCCCCGCGCGGCTCCCCCGCCCCCCAAACCCGCCGCGCCGCCCGAACCTGGCCCCGCCAACCCGGCGGTGCAGGCCATGGCCGCCAAGGCCGAGGCCGCGAATGCCGTCGGCGCCACCATCCGTGTCGATCTCGACCGGGTGGATCGCATGATCGATTTGGTGGGCGAGCTGGTGATCAATGAGGCGATGCTGAGCCAGCGTGTGCTGGAAGCCGGCATCGCGCGTTCCTCCGGCGTGGCCATGGCGTTGGAAGAGCTTGAGCATCTGACCCGTGAAATCCAGGATAGCGTGATGGCCATCCGCGCCCAGCCGGTGCGCTCGGTGTTCCAGCGCATGCCGCGCCTGGTGCGCGAAGTGGCGGCGATGACCAACAAGCAGGTCAAGCTGGTCACCGAAGGCGAGGCGACGGAGGTTGATAAAACCGTCATCGAACGCATCGCCGATCCTTTGACCCATATGACATCGATCATGGGCTGGAACCCACAGAGGCGCGGCTTGCCGCCGGCAAGCCGGCCGAGGGCACGGTGCGGCTGACCGCCGTGCATCGTTCCGGACGCATCGTGCTGGAAGTCGCCGATGATGGCGGCGGCATCAACCGCGCCCGCGTGCGGCAGAAGGCGATCGAAAATGGCGTGATCACCGCGGATGCCCAGCTCAGCGATGAAGAGATCGATAATCTCATCTTCCTGCCAGGGTTTTCCACGGCGGCGAAAGTTTCAGATATTTCCGGCCGCGGCGTCGGCATGGATGTGGTGCGCCAATCCATCCAGGCGCTGGGCGGCAGGATTTCGATTTCCTCCCGGCCCGGCCAGGGCTCGACCTTTACCCTCTCGCTGCCGCTGACTCTGGCGGTGCTGGATGGCATGGTCGTTTCCGCCCAAGGCAACACGCTGATCATCCCGCTCGGCGCCATCATGGAAACGCTGAAGCCCCGTGCCAAGGATGTGTTCCCGCTGGATGGGGATCTCAACATGCTGGCCCTACGCGGCGGCTATGTGCCGGTGGTCGATGTCGCGTTTTGCCTAGGCTACAGCACGAAACATGCCGACCCGGAGCAGAGCGTGGCGTTGCTGGTGGAAGGCGAGGGCGGCGCGCGCGCGGTGCTGATGGTGGATGCGATCCACGGCCAGCGCCAGGTCGTCATCAAGAGTCTGGAGGCCAATTATCGCGCCGTGCCCGGCGTCGCCGCGGCGACGGTGATGGGAGATGGGCGGGTGGCGTTGATTGTCGATGTGGATGCGGTGGTGGTGAATGCCGGCGCCGACATGAATCGCAATTCCGCCGAGATGAAGGCGCTTGAATTGAGCGGGAGGGCGGCATGAGCGATGTTTTGGAGCGTCTGGGCGAAGGGCGCGAATTGATTGCCTTTCGTGTTGGCCGGCAGGAATTCTGCATCAATGTGATGATGGTGCGCGAAATTCGCGGCTGGACCGCGGCCACCACCCTGCCGCGCGCGCCGCGTTATGTGAAGGGCGTCATCAATCTGCGCGGCGCGGTGCTGCCAATTGTCGATCTCGCCACCCGGCTCGGCATGCCGGGCACGGAGCCGACGGCGCGCAATGTCATCATCGTGGTCCAGCTGGCGCAGCGCCAGATCGGAATTCTCGTCGATGCGGTCTCGGATATTCTCACCGCTAACGATAATCTCATCCAGACGGTGCCGGATGTGACATCGGATCTGGTGAAAGGCTTCGTCAAGGGCTTATTGCCGATGGATGGGCGCATGGTGAGCCTGATCACGCTGGACGACGTGCTGCCGGCGGACGAGCTGGAGGCGGCCTGATGGCCCAGCTCACCGCCACAGCCAAAGTTTTGGTGGAGAACAGCGAATTCCGCTTTACCGCGGCCGATCTTGAGGTGATCTCCCGGCTGATGATGCAGGAAACCGGCATCACCCTCTCCACCGCGAAGGCCAATCTGGTCTATTCCCGCCTCGCCAAGCGCGTGCGCAAGCTCGGCTTGCCCGGCTTCGCGGAATATTGCGCACTGGTGGAGGCGCCGGAGGGTAAGCAGGAGCGGCGTGAGCTGGTCGCCGCCTTGACCACCAATGTGACACGGTTTTTCCGCGAACCGCATCATTTCGAGCATATGCGCACGAAGATGCTGCCCGGGTTGATCCGGCGCGCCCGGGCGGGGGAGAAAATCCGGCTCTGGTCCGCCGCCTGCTCTTCCGGGCCGGAGCCCTACTCGATGGCGCTGACCCTGCTTCAGGAGATGCCGGACGCGCCGCGTTTTGATATCCGCATCCTGGCCTCTGATATCGACCAGAATGTTCTCGCCACCGCCATGGCGGGCATTTACGAGGACTCCCAGTTGGAACCGGTGCCGCCTTCTTTGCGGCAAGCCTGGTTCAAACCGGTGAGCAATGGCAGGGAGCATCATCAGGCCGCCCCCGAGCTGCGCCAACTCATCAGCTTCAAGCCGCTGAATCTCATTGGCCAATGGCCGATGAAAGGCAAGTTCCAGATTATTTTCTGCCGCAATGTCGTGATCTATTTCGATAACCCGACCCAGGAACGGATCTGGTCGCGCTTCACGCCATTACTGGAAGATGCAGGCGCGCTCTATATCGGTCATTCCGAACGTGTTTCGGGCGCGGCGGAGCAGCTTCTGGTCAGTGATGGCGTGACCATCTACCGCAAACGCGCTGGAGGCGCCAGGACATGAGTATTCGTGTCATCGTCGTGGATGATTCCGCCACCATGCGCGGCCTCATCACCGCAACGCTGCGATCGGACCCGCAGATCGAAGTTGTCGGCCAGGCGGGTGATCCGCTGGAGGCGCGGCAAATGATCAAGCAGCTCGCCCCGGATGTGATCACGCTGGATATCGAAATGCCGAACATGGACGGTATTTCCTTCCTGGATAAAATCATGCGGTTGCGGCCGACACCGGTGGTGATGGTCTCCACCCTCACCCAGGCCGGGGCGGATGTGAATCTGCGTGCCCTGGAAATCGGTGCCTTTGATTGCGTGGCCAAGCCCTCCTCCTACGCGCCGGATAGTTTCCGGCTGCTGGCGGAAAAGGTGAAGGCGGCGGCGCAGTCGGGGCGGCGGCGCCGGCCCTTGCGCGAAGCCGCGTTCAGCCCGGTGCAGAATTACGATCCGGACGGCAAGATCGTCGCGATCGGCTCCTCCACCGGCGGGGTCGAGGCGTTGATCGAGATTTTTTCGAAATTCCCAGCCAATTGCCCGCCCACTTTGGTCAGCCAGCACATGCCGCCCAGCTTCACCCGCAGCTTCGCCGCCAGGCTGGATAAATTATGCCGCCCGCAGGCCCGCGAGGCGGAACCGGGCATGCGGCTGGAGACAGGCCATATCTATCTCTGCCCTGGCGATCACCATATGGAAATCTCCGGGCGCAGCCAGTTCACCTTGCAGCTCAGCCAGGCGGACAAGGTCAATGGCCATCGCCCCTCGGTGGATGTGATGTTCAATTCCGTCGCGAAGCAAGCCGGGGCGCAGGCGGTCGGGGTGATCCTCACCGGCCTCGGCAATGACGGGGCGGAGGGGCTGCTGGCGATGCGCCGGGCCGGCGCCGAGACGCTGGGGCAGGATGCGGCGAGCTGCGTCGTCTATGGCATGCCGCGTGTGGCCTATGAGCTGGGGGCGGTGGCCAAGCAATGCCCGCTCGACAAAATCGGCGGGCAGATCCTTGCCCTGACCAATACCCGGCAAAGGAGCTCCGTCGCATGAGTCTCTCCAATCTCTCCTCGCCCGCCGGGCGGGAGAAGCGGATCAATATCGTTCAGGGCTTTCATCATGTGGATAACGACCCCAACGCGGTGCTGACCACCATTCTCGGCTCCTGCATCGCGGCCTGCATCTGGGATCCAGCGGCAAAGGTCGGGGGCATGAACCATTTCCTTCTGCCCGGCGATGCCAATGCCCGCACCCCGGCACCGCGTAGCGACGCGCAGCGCTACGGCGTCAATCTGATGGAGCTGCTGATCAACGATCTTTTGCGCATGGGCGCCCATAAGCCCCGCATGAAGGCGAAGCTGTTTGGCGGCGCGGCGATGATCAAGGGGTTGACCGATATCGGCGCTCTCAATGCCAGCTTTGCCGAGGCGTTTCTGCGCGAGGAGGGCATCGAGCTGGTCGGCGGCAGCCTGCGCGGCGTGCATGGGCGGCGCATCCAGTTCTGGCCGGTTGGCGGGCGGGCCCGCCAGGCGCTGCTGCAGAAGGAGACAGAATCGATCATGCGCGAAGAAACCACGCGCCAACCGGTTCTGCGCTCCGGCGCTGGACAGGTGGAATTGTTCTGAACGGATCGGTCACCCCGGCAGGCCTGCACAGCGCCGGGGGAGACGCAAAGCTGAAGCATAGGAGTGGTATGATGACAAATTTTAATTCCCAAGCCGCTGACCACCATACCCCCCTGCGCTCCATCCTTACCGCCATCGGTGAGGAATTTCGGGAGCTTGGGCATTTTACCGATAGTTTTCAGCTCAGCCTCAGCCCGGCCGTGCGCCGCCTGGCGCTGGACCCTGAATGTCACCGTGATGTGCAGTCCCTGGACCTGCTCTCCCAGCGGCTGGCGGCACTTTCGGGCTATATTCTCGATATCAGCGCGATGTTGCCGGATGATCTGGCGGTGGATTCCCGCAACGCGCTCTCCTCGATCCGGCTGGCCGAGCTGCAATATCGGCTGAAAGGTGCGCCCGTGCCGCTGGATCAGGGGCATATCTCGGGCGAGCTGGAGATGTTCTAAATCCCGTCCACCAAATTTTAACCCGTCCGCCCTAGGCTGAAATCGCCGGCGGCCGGCCGGTCAAAAACCCGAAAACCTCCAAACCCGAGCCAACGCAAGCGAGAGATCATGTCCCATCAGGCCGAATATAAAGCCAATGAGCATCGCGCGGAGTTCCTCTCCGTCCGCTTAGGCGCGCAGGAATTCGCGTTCGATATCCGTTCCATCCGGGAAATTCGCGGCTGGATCGCCTCCACCCACCTGCCTTACGCGCCGCATTTCATCAAAGGCATGATCAATCTGCGCGGCAGCGTGCTGGTGGTGGTGGATCTGGCGGAGCGGCTCGGCCTCTCCGCCGCGGAACCGGGGGCCGCCTCCGTGGTGGTGGTGGTGGAGCATCAGGGCCGCGCCGCCGGGCTGCTGGTGGATGCGGTGTGCGATATCATCACCGTCACCGATGAAATGCGCCAGCGCACCCCCGATACCGGCAGCGAGATGCCCCGCGAATTCATCCAGGGGCTGGTGATGATGGATAACCGCATCATCTCCATCCTCGCCATTGGCAGTTTGATCCCGGAGGAGAGCGTGCAGCAAATGGCCGAAAGGGCCGCCGCCTGAACCGCCGCCACGCGAATAAAAAAACCGCCCGGAAGGGCGGTTTTTGTTCGGCGGTTTTTGTTGGGCAAAAGGAGCGGTTCAGTCCGCCGCCAGCGCCATCTGCTTGCGCGCCAAGGACTGGCTGACATAGCCTTCCACCGCCTCGCTCACCTTCTCCGCATGATTGGCGAAGACATGGTCGGCGCCCTCGAACACGCGGTAATCGATGGCCACCCCCTTCTGCTGGTTCAGCTTATCGACCAGCTTGCGCACGGAATTTTCCGGCACCAGCTCATCCGCATCGCCATGGATGATCAGCCCGCCAGTCGGGCAGGGGGCGAGGAAGCCGAAATCATAGCCGGCGGCGGGCAGCGCCACGGACACCCAGCCGGAGACTTCCGGGCGGCGCATCAGCAGCTGCATGCCGACGAAGGCGCCGAAGGAATAGCCGGAGATCCACAGCCCGCCATGGCCCGGGTTCAGCGCCTGCATCCAGTCCAACGCCGCCGCGGCATCGTTGATCTCGCCCATGCCGCCATCGAACTTGCTCTGGCTGCGGCCAACGCCGCGGAAATTGAAGCGCATCACGGAGAAGCCCAGGCGTTGGAAGACCTGGTACATCGTATAAGTGATGCGGTTATTCATGGTGCCGCCATGCAGCGGGTGGGGGTGCAGAACCAGGGCCAGCGGGGCGCCACGCTCTTTCGCATGGTGATAACGACCCTCTAGACGGCCCTCCGGGCCAGCAAACATCACTTCAGGCATACTCGAACTCGTCTTTCATCGTTTGGCAGCCCCGATCCTCGAAGCCTTCCCCCGGCTGGAAACCGTAAAGAAAAGCGTGACGCACCAGGGCTGGCACAGAGTGTGGACAGGATTTTCTACAGCTTGTCCGCTGCGCGGAAAATAACTCTCCCTGCTAACCGTATTAATTGACCAGGAAGGCTTTGATACCTAAATGCTCCTTCAAGATCGTGACTAAGGTTACTGATGTCTCTCAACATCTAAAATCGTCTCAGGCTTTTCAATATAGACTGCTTCCAGGCTGTTTATCCACGGAAATTCGCATGCCTTTCATGTTTTTGCGCGAGACTGCCCGAGCCTACCGCGAGCGCGACCCCGCCGCACGCTCCATGCTGGAGGTTTGGCTCTGCTATCCTGGATTGCATGCGGTGGTGATGCACCGGCTCGCCCACGCGGTCTGGAAGGCGGGTTTCATCACCGCCGGGCGCTGGCTCTCGCATCTCGGACGCTTCCTCACCGGCATCGAAATCCATCCGGGGGCGACCATCGGCCAGCGCCTGGTGATCGATCACGGCATGGGGGTGGTGATCGGCGAGACCGCCGAAATCGGCGATGATGTCTATATTTATCATCAGGTTACACTAGGCGGCACCAGCAGCGCGCAAGGCAAGCGCCACCCGACCATCGGCAGCAATGTCATCATCGGCGCCGGTGCCAAGGTGCTGGGCGCGATCAAGGTGGGGGAGGGGGCGCGCATCGGCGCCAATGCGGTGGTGGTGGCCCCGGTGCCGGCGGGCACCACGGTTGTGGGCATCCCCGCCCGGCCGGTGGAGCGCGAGGCCCGCAAGCCGCGTTTCGACGCCTATGGCACGCCCTGCGATCCCTGCATCGACCCGCTGTTTCATGAAATCGAGCTGCTGCGCACTGAGCTGACGGCGCTGGAAGCCCGGCTGCAGGTGCACGAGCGGCAGGATGAGCGGCTGTAAACCGGTAAGATGATCTATCTTGACGCGAATGCCACCGAGCCGCTGCGCCCGCAGGCCCGCGCCGCGGCGCTGGCGGCGATGGAGACAGGCGGCAACCCCGCCTCCGTGCACCAGGCCGGCCGCGCCGCGCGCAAAATCCTGGAAGAAGCCCGCGAGCGGGTGGCTTCATTCTGTGCCGCCCGCCCGGCGGATGTGATCTTCTGCGCCGGGGCGACGGAGGCCAACGCCCTGGCCCTCCACGCGCTGGGCCACGACCGCCCGATCCTGATCGGCGCCACCGAGCATGACGCCATCCGCGCCGCCGCACCCCATGCCGAAATCATCCCGGTGCAGCCGGACGGCCAGGTGGATCTCGCCGCGCTGAAATCCCTGCTCGTCGCCCATCCCGGCGCCCTGGTCTGCCTGATGGCGGCGAATAACGAGACCGGCGTGCTGCACGACATCGCCGCCGCCGCCACCCTCTGTGCCGAGGCCGGGGCGCTGCTGCATGTGGATGCGGTGCAGGCGATCGGCCGCTGCAACCAGGATTGGCTGGCGCTGGGGGCCGCCAGCCTTGCCCTCTCCGGCCATAAATTCGGCGGCCCGCCTGGGGCGGGGGCGCTGGTGGTGCGGGAAAATCTGGAAATCCGGGCGCTGATCAAAGGCGGCGGCCAGGAGCTGGGAAGGCGCGGCGGCACCCCGGCGCTGCCTGCCATCGCCGGCCTCGCGGCGGCCCTGGGCGCCCCGTACGACGCCGCGCAGATCGCCGGCTGGCGCGATGAGATCGAACAGGCCGCCCTGGCGGCGGGGGCGGTTGCCATCGGCGCCGGGGCGCCGCGCCTGCCCAACACCATCTGCCTCGCTCTGCCCGGCGTGCGCGCCGAAACCCAGCTGATTGGGCTGGACATGGCGGGCATCTGCGTCTCCGCCGGCTCCGCCTGCTCCTCGGGCAAGGTCACCGCCAGCCATGTGCTGCTGGCGATGGGGCAGGGGGATCTCGCCGGCCAAGCCATCCGCGTCTCTCTGCCCTGGAATGCCGATGTTGAAATGGTGCGCGCCTTCCAGGCGGCCTATGAGCCCATGGCACGCCGCGCCTTGCGGAAAACCGTCCAATCGGCGTAAGCACCGCCGAAGCGAATTCAAGGATATTTCATGCCGAAAATGACTTTCATCGAGCGCGACGGCACCAGCCGCGAGGTCGAGGCCCCGGTCGGGCTGTCGGTGCTGGAAGTGGCGCATAAGCATGGCGTCGACATCGAAGGCGCCTGCGAAGGCTCGCTCGCCTGCTCGACCTGCCATGTGATCGTGGACCCGGACTGGTTCGGGAAGCTGAAAGGCCCGTCCGAGGACGAGGAAGACATGCTGGACCTCGCCTTCGGCCTGGAAAAGACCTCGCGCCTGGGCTGCCAGGTCGTGATGTCCGAGGCTCTGGACGGCTTGGTGGTCAAGCTCCCTTCCGCCACCCGGAACGCGGGCAAATGAGCGCGGGGATGGTGGGGCGGCCGCGCTCCAAAAAGAGCTAAGATGAAGGTGGTGGTCGCCATGTCCGGCGGCGTCGACAGCTCGGTCGTGGCCGGGCTGATGGCGCGCGAGGGGCACGAGGTGATCGGCGTCACGCTGCAGCTCTACGACCATGGGGCGGCGGTGGGGCGCAAGGGCGCGTGCTGCGCCGGGCAGGATATCAGCGATGCCAAGCGCGTCGCCGATAGACTCGGCATCGCCCATTACGTCATCGACAGCGAAACCCGCTTCAAACAGAGCGTCATGGCCGCCTTCGCCGATTCCTACGCGGACGGCCAGACCCCGGTGCCCTGCATCGCCTGCAACCAGCATCTGAAATTCGGCGATCTGCTGGACATGGCGAAGGATCTTGGCGCCGACGCGTTGGCCACCGGCCATTATGTCCGCCGTTTGGACGGCCCTAACGGGGCGGAAATGCACAAGGCGGTGGACGAAACCCGCGACCAGAGCTGGTTCCTCTTCGCCACCACCCAGGCGCAGCTGGAATTCTGCCGCTTCCCGCTCGGCGGCTACGCCTCCAAGGCGCAGGTGCGCGAAATCGCCGCCGAAATGGGCCTCGCCGTCGCCGAGAAGGCCGACAGCCAGGATATCTGCTTCGTCCCCACCGGCAGCTACGACAAGATCGTGGAAAAATTCCGCCCGGACGCGCTGTCCGAGGGCGAGGTGGTGGCCGAGGATGGCCGCGTGCTGGGTACCCATCAGGGCATCGCCCGCTACACGATCGGCCAGGCCAAGCGCCTGCCGGACAAGGCCGCCCATATGGTGGTGAAAGCCATTGAGCCCGGCACCAGGCGCATCATCGTCGGCCCGCGCGGCAGCCAGAGCCGGATCGTCAAATTGCGGGACGTGAACTGGCTGACCGCGCCGGGCGCATTGCGCGCCTCGGTGAAGCTGCGCGCCCGCGACAGTTTGCACCCGGCCAGCATCTGCCCGGACGGCAGCGGGGCCGTGCTGGAGCTGGACGAGCCGGCGATTGCCGCCCCCGGCCAGGCGGCGGTGTTCTATGAAGGTTCGCGCATCCTGGGCGGCGGCTTCATCGCGGCCTGAATCGCAGCGCTTCGAAAATCATCGTAGCGCTGCGAAATCGGCGTCGCGTTACAAAATCAGCAGCACCAGGATCACGATCAGCAGCAGCCCGAAGCCGCCGCCATAATAAATCCCGCCGGTGCCGACGAACAGCCCGCCATGCAGGCCAAAGCCGCCGCCCAGCAGCAGCAGGATGAGCAGAATGATGAGCAAGGCGCGCATGAATAACTCCTCGACGGAAATAAATCGTGATCCGGATATAAGGAGGTGACGCCCGCATCACCGCTGGCTTGCGGGGTTTTCATGAATGCCTCATCGTCGCGCGCGGTTTCGATTTTATTGCGTAATTAACCGGTTCCGCTACAATCTTGGGTATAGGCCGTCAAAAACCGGCCTTCTGGCGCGCCAACACGGGATGCAGCATGTCGAACTCGAGCTATAATTCGCTGATCACCACGGGTGAGACCCTCACGGTCACCTCGCCTTATGTCGTCGCGACCAACCTGACCTTTGAGAATACCGGCACGGTCGATGGCGTGCTGCTCTTCACCCGCGCCGGGCTGGTGGCCGGCACGGCGGATATCAACGGCACCATCATGACCGTGGCGAGTTTCGGCGGCGGCACCGTCGCCAATATGCGTCCCGGCGCTTATGCCGGCATCGCCGGGGACCAGATCGTCATCCAGTCGATCGACAGCTTGTTCAGCACTCTGGATGTCGCCGGCACCGACAATGCCAGCTTCGCCTATCAGGCCACCTTGGCCGCACTCAGCGGCTACCATGCCACGATCGACAATGGCACGGTGGGGATGGTCGCCGAAAACGCGTTCACGCTGGATGCCAATGAGAAGCTGGTCCTCGACGAGATCGCGCTGGGCCTGTTCGGCAGCGTCGCCAACCAGGCGAGCCTGGATATCGCCTTCGCCCCGCGCGCGAATCCGGCCAGCAATCTCAACAACCCGTTCATCGATGCGGTGATCACGGCCGAGCAGGTGGTGAATCCCTGCTTTGCCGAAGGCACGCTGATCCTGACCACGCGCGGCGAGGTACGGGTGGAGGCGCTGCGGGTGGGGGATTGCGTCATCACGCCCGAGGGCGGCGAGGCGGAGATTATCTGGATCGGCCGGCGGGCGGTGACGCTGGAGGGGGCGGCAAGGCCAGAGGCGCTGCGCCCGGTCATCATCGAGCCCGGCGCGCTGGAGGAGGGGGTGCCATCCCGGCGCCTCTGCCTCTCGCCGGATCATGCCTTGTATCTGGAAGGGGTGCTGGTGCCGGCGAAAATGCTGATCAACTGGAATTCCATCCGCCAGGATCAGAGTGTTTCGCGGGTGGTTTATTATCATATCGAGCTGACAGCGCATGGCGCCTTGTTTGCCGAGGGCTGCGCGGTGGAATCCTTCCTGGACACCGGCCATCGGAGCATGTTCGACAATGCGGACAAGACCATGGCGGTGCTGCCGGCGGTGATGCAGCAGCGCCGCGAGACGGAAAGTTTCGCGCCGCTTTGCCTGGAGGGAGAGGGGCTGGCGCAGATCCGTGCCCGCATCGCTGCCCGCCAGCCGGGCCTGAAACTGGCTTAAAGAGCAAAAGTTTTTGGGGGTGTGGGGACTTTTTTCAAAAAGTCCCCACAAACGTTTGGGGCGGTGGCACCGGCGTTGCCACTGCCCCAGACATTTTGCAGCCCTTTTTGAAAAAAGGGCTGCACCCCAAAACTTTTAAAAATTAGGCGATAGCTGGGCTTGCGCGAAGCGTACCTGGCGCGGCCCTTGTTCGTGGTGGGTAATCGCCACAATCGTCGTCCCCGGCAGATGCGCCCGCAGCGCGCCGCGGATCTCCCCCGCCAGCCCCACATCCAGGGCCGAGGTCGCCTCGTCCAGAAACAGCCAGTCCGGCTTCGCCAGAATCGCCCGCGCCAGCGCCAAACGTTGCTGTTCGCCCCCCGAAAGGGCGAGCCCCCAATTCGCCGCCTCATCCAGCCGCTCGGCCAGATGCCCCAGCCCCATCGCCGCCAGCGCCTCACGCGCCGCGTCATCATCCAGCCCCGCTTCCGGCCCCGGATAAGCGAGATTGCGCCGCAACGTGCCCAGCGGGAAATAGGGTTTTTGCGGCAGGAACAGCAGCTTGCCCTGCGGCAGCGTCACCTCGCCCTGGCCATAGGGCCAGATCCCGGCCAGCGCCCGGAACAAGGTGGATTTACCGGTCCCGGAGGCGCCTGAAATCGTCACCAGCTCGCCCGGCGGCAAGGTCAGGCTGGCACGGTCCAGCAGCTTGCGGCCATCGGGCAGGGTCAGCGTCAAATCGCGCAGCGCCAGACCCTCGCCACCCGCCTGCAAGCGCGGCCCGCCGGCGGCCATGGCGCGCGCCGTCTCCATCGCCTCGCGGAAGCCATAGAGACGCGAGACGGTGGCGCGCCAGGCGACAAGCCCGGAATAGGAGGTGACGAACCAGGAGAGTGCCCCCTGCACCTGGCCGAACACCATCGGGATCTGGCTCAACCCGCCCAGCCCGATCTTCTTGGCGAAATAGCGCGGCAGGATCACCACCAGCGGGAAGATACTTGCCACCTGATTGAAGGAGATGGTGAAGAAATTCAGCGCCTTGGTCCGGCGCATGATCGCCCAGAAATTATCCCGCACGAACTGAAAGCTGCCGACCAGTTCGCCCTCTTCCTGCGCCTCGCCATGGGAGAGCGCGATCGCCTCGGGATGCTCGCGGATGCGCACCAGCCGGTAACGGAAATCCGCTTCCAGCCTCTGCTGGTTGAAGGCCAAAGGCACCAGCTTGCGGCCGATCAGATGGGTCAGCCCGGTGCCGACCAGCGCGTACAGAATGGCCACCCACAGCATATAGCCGGGAATGGTGACGCCCAGCAGCGTGATCGAGCCGGAGATGCTGTAGAGCACGAACACGAAGCTGAACAGAGTCACCACATTGGTGATGAAATCGATGCCGAGCGAGAGCGTGCTGGTGGTGAAATTATTCAAATCCTCGGAAATGCGCTGATCCGGGTTGTCGATGATCGAGCTGGGCGCGTGGGAGAGCGAGATATTGTAATAGGCCCGGTCCTGCAGCCAGTTTTCGACATAATGGGTGGTCAGCCATTGCCGCCATTTGATCTGCAGCATCTGGCTGAGATAGGTGGCGTAGACCGCGATCAGCACATAGATCACCACCAGCTCGAGAAAGCCCGGCATGGCGCCTTTGCCCGGCACCCGTATCACCGGCATGTAGAGAAGGGCGACGACGATCTTCGAATCATAGGCCTGGATGGCGTTGAAGAAATCATTATTCCAGTAGGTCAGGATCACATTGAGCCCGACCAGCAGCAGATTCAGCCCCACCACAGCGCCCAGCAGCCCCCAGGCCACCCATTTCTGCTCGGATTTGAAATAGGGCTTGGCCAGGCTGACGCCCTCGGCGAAGCCGGTGAGGAAATTCGTCATCGCATGGCGCAAAGTCAGCCCTCCGGACGGGTCAGGCGCAGGCGGATCACGCCATGCAGCGTCTCGGGATCGACTGGCTTGCCCTTGCGGAGAATCTCGATCCGCCCGGCCCGCGCCAGGCGCTGCGCCGCCAGCTTCACCGGCGCCAGCGAGCGGCGCCAGCTTTCATCCTGCGGATGGCCCGCCAGCGCGCGCGCCGCCTCGGTGGGGCAGATGGATTTGTCCAACCCGCGCTGGGCGAGCGTGTCGAGAATGGCCTGTTCGGCGGGATCGGCGGTCATGGGAACAGAGTTATGCCGCAAGCGGCGGAGGCATCAAGGTGCAGCATATTGCGATTTGCAAAGTTGCGTTGCGCCGGGTGAGTGCCGCCAGCCGAGCGGCCAGGCTTCAGCGCCGTGCCAGCAGGCTGCCGAGCGCCGCGCCATCCAGGGCGGCGCTGAAAAAACTGCCCTGCGCCAGATCCGCCCGCAGCCGGCGCAACAGATCATATTGGGTCTGGCTTTCCACCCCGTCCGCCAGCACCTGGCAGCCCAGCGCGTGCCCCGCCTCCACCGCCGCCTGCACGATGCCGGCCGCGCCATCCGCCTCGATATCGCGCACCAGCGAGCGGTCCAGCCGCAAGGTGGAGAAATTCAGCTTGCGCAGCGGGGCGAGCGAGGCATAGCCGGTGCCGAAATGGTCCAGCGCCAGCCGCAGCCCCAGACCCTGCAGGGCCCGCAGCGCGAAGACCGTATCTTCATTGGCATCCAGCAGCATTTCCTCGGTGATCAGCAATTCCAGCTGGCAGGGTTCGGCCTGGGCGTGCTGCAACGCTTCCAGCACATGCTTCACCAGCTGGCCGGAGCGCAGATGCCGCAGACACAAGGCCAAAGAGAGGGTGAAATCCCGCGGCATCTGGGCCGCCTGCACGCAGACCTGGCGCAGCATCCAGGCGCCGAGATCGATGATCATGTCCGATTGCTCGGCCAGCGGCAGCAAATGCCCCGCCGGGATCAGCCCGCGCCGTGAATGGTCCAGCCGCAGTTGTACCTCCGCCGCGCAGGCCCGCCCGGATGCCAGCGCGATGATCGGCTGGAAATGCAGCGCCAGCCGGTTGGTGGCCAAGGCCTGGCGCAGCTTCTGGATGACGCGCCGCCGCTCGGTGATGCGGTGGCGGGCATTATGCTGCTTCAGCTCCCGTTCCGCCCGCAGCTCAGCCTCGGCGGCATGATCCGATTCTTGGCGTGTCGCGGTCATGGCGCCACGCGGGGGCGAGAGGGGCGGGCTGGGCGGTGCAGGAGGCGCATGGCGCCAATTTGCCCGGCCTCTCTTAACATCCCCCTAACAAAACCCAGGATTCAGGCCGAAATTAACGCCTCTCGCAAACACGCGAAGGTGTGCGCCCGGCCGTAATGCGCCGCCACATAGGCCAGGGCCGGCTCGGGCGGGGGCGGCGGGGCGATATGGCGCAGGATCGCCACGGCGAAATCTGCCGCGCCGGTGGCCGGGATGAAGGGCGCGGCATCGTCCCGCGCGAACCCCTCCAGCGCCGCCGGGGTGGCGATGGTGACCAGCCCGTGCCGGGCATAATCCAGCATCTTGATCTTCAGCCCCGACCCGGCCCGCAACGGCGCGATGGCGAGCGCCGCCCGGTGCAGCAGCGGGGCGAGCTTCGCCACCCGTCCCAGCGCCTTCACCCCCTCGGGCAGCGCCCGCAGCGCCGGCCCGCAATCGCCGATCAGATCCAGCGTGATCCCCTGGCCCCGTAGCCCCGGCCAGATCTCGCTCAGAAACCAGCGCAGCCCGTCCAGATTGGGCAAAGTGTCGCTGCCGATGAACACCAGCCGGCCCGGCAGCCGCATTTGTCCGGCCGGGGGCGGGCAGGGCAGGGCCGGCATCGGCGCGGTGAGGATATCGGCGCCGGGGCACATCTGGCGCAAAATCGCCGCCTCCTCGGGCTGGATCGCGGTGATATGCCGGGCGCGGGCCAACAGCTCGGTTTCGCGCTGCCGGGTCAGCCCCTCCGGGCGCACCTTGTAGCCGGCCAGCCTCAGCGCCTCGGCACGGCGATGGAACAGGTCATGGGTGATCAGCAGGTTGTTCACCTGCCGCAGCTCGGGGGCTGCCAGCAAAGCGGCCCGGAAGATGGTGTCGATCAGCACCGCCTCGGGCTGCAGCCGGGCGATGGCGGCCGCACACCAGCGCAGATCCGCCGCACTGGCGAAGCTGCCCAGAACCGCATCCGCCCGGTTGCGCCGGGCCCGCAAAGTCTGGGCCAGTCGCCTCGGCAGGGCGCGCAGCCCCAGCCGGGCGGTGGCCTGGGCCAGCCCGGGCAGGGTGGCGGGCCATGCCAGCCGGCCATAGCGGCGCAGCCCTGGGCCGTCCACCCGCATCCCGTCCAGCCAGGCCAACGGCGAAGCCAGCCGCGCGCCGGTGAGCAGGATGGTCACATCCCGCCCCTCGGCCCGCAGCCAGTCCAGAATTTCATAATTGAGCGCCAGATGCCCGGCGGCGCCTGGTCTGGGCAGTTCGTCAGTGACGAAAACGATCAAGGGCGGGCGCGGTCACGGATGGCGATCACCTGCCTTTGCGTCACGCGGTCAGGCCGCGTTCTGGGTGACACCCTTTTCGGTGAGCAGTGTCTGCAGCTCGCCGCTCTGATACATCTCGGTGACGATGTCGCAGCCGCCGATGAACTCACCCTTCACGTAAAGCTGCGGGATGGTCGGCCAGTTGGAGAATTGCTTGATCCCGTCGCGGATCTCGGGGTCTTCCAGCACATTCACCGAAGAGAAGGCGACGCCGGCATGCTTCAGGATCTGCACGACGCGGGCGGAGAAGCCGCATTGCGGGAAGAGCGGGGTGCCCTTCATGAATAGCATGACCGGGGCGCTGTCGATCTGCGCCTGGATGGTGGAAAAAACGGGGTTATCCATGGGGTATTTGGTCCTTATTCCGGGGCCGCTGTCTGCAGCGCCAGGGCATGAAGTTCACCGCCCATGCGCCCTTGCAGGGCGGCGTAAACCATCTGGTGCTGGCGCACCCGGGGCACGCCCCGGAACGCCTCGGACACCACATAGGCGGCATAATGGTCGTTATCTCCCGCCAGATCCTCGATCCGGATCGTGGCGTCAGGGAAGGCGGCCTTGATCAAAGCTTCGATCTCACCCGCGGGCATGGCCATCTATTAAAACCCTTTTTCAGGCGAACCAGCGAGGGAAGAACCCCTCATGGGCATCGCGCAATTGAGGCAGAGATATGGCAAGGCCATCCGGCAGAGTCAATTTTTTCTCTTCCGACGACGCGCCGATATGCTGTGCCGGAATACCGGCGGCGGCGGCGGCGGCCAGCACCGCGCTCGCATCGCGCACGGCCAGCACATAGCGGCCCTGGTCCTCGCCATACCAATATTCAGCCGCCCCGGCGCCGGTCAGCGCCGCGCCGCAATCCCCGGCCAGCGCCATTTCCGCCACGGTGACGAGCAAGCCGCCATCGGAGACGTCATGGCAGGCGGCCACGGCGCCGGCGAGGATTTGCCCGCGCACGAAATCGCCATTGCGCCGCTCCACCGCCAGATCCACCGGCGGCGGCGCGCCCTCCTCGCGGCCGAGAATTTCGCGCAGATAGAGCGAGCGCCCCAGCTCGCCCTTGGTCTCGCCGATGACCAGCAAGGTGAGGTCGGGGCTGAGCCCATAGCCCACCGCCAAAGCCGCATCCTCGATCACGCCGACCGCGCCGATGGCCGGCGTGGGCAGGATCGGGCGGCCCTCGGTCTCGTTGTAAAGCGAGACATTGCCGGAGACGACCGGGAAATCCAGCGCCGTGCAGGCCGCCGCCATGCCTTTGATGGCGCTGGCGAACTGGCCCATGATCTCGGGCTTTTCCGGATTGCCGAAATTCATGTTGTCGGTCACCGCCAGCGGCTTCGCGCCGGTCGCGGTGATGTTGCGCCAGGCCTCGGCCACCGCCTGGGCGCCGCCCATTTCCGCATCCGCCACGCAATAGCGCGGGGTCACGTCCGTGGTGATGGCCAAAGCGCGCTTGGAGCCCTCCAGCCGGACGATGGCGGCATCGGCCTGGGCCGGGCGCTTCACTGTCTGCCCGCCGACCGAGCTGTCATACTGGTCGAAAATCCAGCGGCGCGAGCACAGATCCGGCGAGCCGATCAGCTTCAGCAGCGCCTGATCCAAAGGCGCATGCGCCTCGATCGGCGGCAGCTTCGCGGGCTTGGGGGTTTCCGCGATCGGCCGGCGATAAAGCGGGGCCTCATCGGCCAGCGGGGCGAGCAGAATATCCGCCTCGACCACGCCCTGATGCTTGACCACGATGCGTCCGGTATCGGTGATATGGCCGATGACGGCGTAATCCAGATCCCATTTCTCGATGATGGCGCGGGCCATGTCCGAGCGCTCGGGCTTGAGCACCAGCAGCATGCGCTCCTGGCTCTCGGAGAGCATCATCTCATAGGCGCTCATGCCGGTCTCGCGCTGCGGCACATCGTCCAGATTCAGCTCGATGCCGACCCCGCCCTTGCCCGCCATCTCGACGGAGGAGGAGGTGAGGCCGGCCGCACCCATATCCTGGATCGCGACGATCGCGTCCGTCTGCATCAGCTCCAGGCAGGCCTCGATGAGCAGCTTCTCGGTGAACGGATCGCCGACCTGCACGGTCGGGCGCTTATCCTCGGAGGCCGCGTCAAACTCGGTGCTCGCCATGGTGGCGCCATGGATGCCGTCACGCCCGGTCTTGGAGCCGACATAGACCACCGGATTGCCGACACCTGCGGCGGCGGAGAGGAAGATCTTGTCCTGATGCGCGATGCCGACGGTCATCGCATTCACCAGCGGGTTGCCGTTATAGGCCGGGTGGAAATTCACCTCGCCGCCCACGGTCGGCACGCCGACGCAATTGCCGTAGCCGCCAATGCCGCGCACCACGCCATCCACCACGCGCTTGGTCACCGGCAGCGCCGGGTCGCCAAAGCGCAGCGCGTTGAGGTTGGCAATCGGCCGCGCCCCCATGGTGAACACGTCGCGCAGAATGCCGCCCACACCGGTCGCCGCACCCTGATAGGGCTCGATGAAGCTGGGATGGTTATGCGACTCCATCTTGAAGATCGCCGCCAGCCCTTCGCCGATATCGATCACGCCGGCATTCTCGCCGGGGCCGTGAATGACCCAGGGCGCCTTGGTCGGCAGCTCCTTCAGCCAGACCCGGGAAGATTTATAGGAGCAATGCTCGGACCACATCACCGAGAAGATGCCAAGCTCGGTGAGGGTGGGGGTGCGGCCCATGATCTCCAGCACCTTGCCCCATTCCTCGGCATTGAGCCCGAAGGATTTGGCGAGCGTTTCATTAATTTCAGTCATGCGGCCGCCAGGGAGTCAAAGAGGGGTTTGCCGTCGATGCCGCCCATCAGCGGGTCGACGAGGTTTTCCGGGTGGGGCATCAGCCCCAGCACCCGCAGGTTCGGGGAGAAAATCCCCGCGATGCGGCGTGCCGAGCCGTTGCGGTTTTGGTCCGCATAGCGGAAGGCGACGAGGTTTTCGCCTTCCAGCCGGTCGAGCGTCGCCTCATCCGCGGTGTAATTGCCATCGCCATGCGCCATCGGCGCGCGGAACACCGCCCCTTTGTCCCATTTCGAGGTGAACACGGTATCGGCGCGCTCGACCTTCAGCATGGTGTCCATGGAGAGGAAGCGAAGCCCGGCATTGCGCAGCAGCGCGCCGGGCAGCAGCCCGGCCTCGGTGATGATCTGGAAGCCGTTGCAGACGCCCAGAACATAGCCGCCGCGCTCGGCATGGGCCTTCACCGCGCGCATGATCGGGCTTTGCGCCGCCATCGCGCCGCAGCGCAGATAATCCCCGAAGGAGAAGCCGCCGGGCAGGATCACGAGGTCGGTGCCGGCGGGCAGCTCCGTGTCCTTGTGCCAGACGATCGCCGGTTCACGGCCAAAGCTCTGGCGCACGGCCAGGATCATGTCGCGTTCCCGGTTGATGCCGGGGAACAGAAGGATGGCGGCTTGCATGGGGGGCTAATGCCGGAACTGGCGCGGCCAAGCAAGGCGGTTTGGCTCAGGGCGCCCGTGCAAAGACCCCTTAAATAAAATGCCAAAAGTTTTTGGGGGTGTGGGGACTTTTTGAAAAAAGTCCCCACGAACGTCTGGGGTGGCGGCAACGACGTTGCCACCACCCCGAACGTTTCCGCCCCTTTTTTGAAAAAAAGGGGCGGCCCCAAAAAACTTTTATAAATTTTTCAAAGGTTTGTTTTAGGCAGGCCGCGCGCCCACATCCAGCAGACGCTCCACCAGCGTGTTGCCGTCAATCTTCTCCTCCGTCAGCGCCATCGCCAGCACCTCGCCGCCAAACACGTTCGGCGCCAAAATCATATCCGGCTGCACCCGGCGCACCCGCTCCAGATTCTTCCGGCTGCTCACCGCCGCAACCTTCTTCGCCTCGCACCCCATCTCGCGCAGCGCCAGAATCACGAACGCATTCTCCGCATCGTCCGGCGACAGGGCGAGCACCGCATGCGCCGTCTCCGCCCCGGCGCGGCGCAGCACGTCCAGCTCCGTGGCGTCGCCATGCACCATCTCGGCCGCGCCGAAATCCTCATCCTCATCGGTGATGACAACCACGGCTTTATCCCGCGCCAGCAATTCCCGCGCGGTGTTATGCGCCAGCGCGCCCGAGCCGGCGATGATGTAATGATTCACCCGTTTCATGCGCTTCCTCTGATGTGGGTCGATGATGCGGCTCAGCCGCCCCTGCACCAGCGGCCCGACCACGGCGCTGAGCGAGGTGACGAAGACGGTGATGCCCACCACGATCAGCGACATCACAAACAGCCTGGCCTCGTCGCTCTTGGGCAGAATATCGCCATAGCCGACGGTGGACATGGTGACGATGGTGAAATAGGCGGCCTGCTGAATATCCAGGATCGGCGGCGCGAAGCCCTGGCCCAAGATCAGCGAACCCAGCACGCCATAGGTGATCAGCAGCAGCGTCGCGGCGACGGCGAACAGCGTGCCGGCGGCCAGCGAGGAGCGCTGAAAACTGCGCCCGGCGGCGGAGAGGATGATGAAAACCGTGCCGATATACAGCACCGGCGGCGAATACCAGGCATCATGGCTGTAGCCGATGGCCAGCGCCCCCTGCGCCAGCGCCATCAGCAGCGCCGCGATCCAGGCCAGGCGCGAGCGCAGCAGCAACCCGACCGCCACGAAAATCTGCAACACCCCGATGATGGTGCTGGGCACGCCCTGCAGGATCAGCGCCGGCACCTTGGCATCCAGCGGATGCAACGCATCGAACAGGCCGGAGAGCTGCAGATGCAGATATTCGGACAGGTAGCGCCGGATCGCCGGCTGCAGCGCGATCATCCCCGCCGCCCCCACCGCCAGCCCCAGCGGGATCTGCGGGAACCAGAGATCCAGCCGCATCTTGCGGTAGAGCCGCAGCAGCAACCGCCGCAACGCTGCCAGGCCAGCCCGCAGCCGCGGCATCAGCCGCACCGCGCGGATATGAAAAAAGGGGCAGACATGCCCCTTTAAGTGCAGAGCCAGGGCGCGGAAGTAAAGCGCCCTGCCCGAATCAGGCCGCGATTTCGACCTTGAAGCTCTCGATCACGGTATTGGCCAGCAGCTTGCGGGCCATATCTTCGGCCTGGGTCTTAGCCTTGGCGGCATCCGTCTCGGTCAGCTCCAGCTCGATGATCTTGCCCATGCGCACCTCGCCCACCTGGTCAAAGCCCAGATTATTCAGCGCATGGCCAATGGCCTTGCCCTGCGGGTCAAGCACGCCGTTTTTCAGCATGATGGTGACAATGGCCTTCATCTATCACAAAACCTTTTTATCAATTGCTGCGGATCGTTCGGATGCAATTATTATTGCATCGTCTCCGGGCCCTTCATGTCCCGGGAGCCGGCTTCGGGGAGGATGCCCAGGCGGCGGGCGACTTCCTGATAGGCTTCCTCGATCTTGCCGAGGTCGCGGCGGAAGCGGTCCTTGTCCATCTTCTCGTTGGTCTTGGCATCCCAGAGGCGGCAATTATCCGGGCTGATCTCGTCCGCCAGGACCACGCGCATCTCGTCATTCTCGTAGAGACGGCCGAATTCCAGTTTGAAATCCACCAGCGTGATGCCGACGCCGAGGAACAGCCCGGTGAGGAAATCATTGATGCGCAGGGTGAGATGGACGATGTCGTCCATGTCCGGCGGGGTCGCCCAGCCGAAGGCGGTGATATGCTCCTCGGCCACCATCGGGTCGTTCAGCGAATCGTTCTTATAATAATACTCAACGATCGAGCGCGGCAGGCGCGTACCTTCCGGGATGCCCAGGCGCTGGGCGATGGAGCCGGCGGCGATGTTGCGCACCACCACCTCGATCGGGATGATCTCGACTTCCTTGATCAGCTGCTCGCGCATGTTCAGGCGGCGGATGAAGTGGGTGGGGACGTTGATCTCCGCCAGCTTCGTCATCAGGAATTCGCTGATCCGGTTGTTCAGCACGCCCTTGCCGGTGATCGTGCCCTTCTTCTGGGCATTGAACGCGGTGGCGTCGTCCTTGAAATATTGCACGAGGGTGCCGGGCTCGGGGCCCTCGAACAGGATCTTTGCTTTGCCCTCATAGAGCTGGCGGCGGCGGGCCATGGCGGAACAACCTTCGAAATTAACGGAGCCGGTCTATACCAAGGGTGCCCCCGGAATACCATGGGGGGCCAAGCATGGGCGCCAAGACCCTGGCCGGGCTGCGCGAAAGGGCGGGTCAGGCTATCTGACTTTAACCATGGAAACGCCCGAAACCTTCCCGATCAACCGGGCCGCCTTCTGCGGTCTTCTGGCCATGTTCGTCAGCATCGGCGTGGCCCGGTTCGGCTTCGCGCCGATCGTCCCGGCGCTGGCGAAGGCACATTGGTACAGCGCGGCCGCCGCCTTCTGGCTGGGGGCGGCGAATCTGGCCGGCTATTTCATCGGCGCGGCGGTGATGCGGGTCTGGCGGCGCCCCTTCGCGGCGAAGCCGGCGGTGCTGGGCTTCATGGGGCTGACCGCCTTGTCCATCCTGGCTTCGGCGCTGAACTGGGGCTGGCTCTGGTTCGGGGCCTGGCGGCTGCTCTCTGGCATCACCGGCGGGATTTTGATGGTGCTGATGGCCGCCGCCGTGGTCGGCCGGGCGCCGGCCCGGGCTCGCGGCAAGGTCTCGGGCATCACCTTCGCCGGGATGGGGGCGGGCACGGCCTTCAGCGCCATTCTGCTGCCGCTGCTGCTGGCGCGCGGGCTGGTCTGCACCTGGATCGTGCTGGGCGTTGTCAGTGTCGCGGCGACCTTGGCGGTGGCGCTGATGATGCCGCCAGCGCGGATCACCCCGCCGCCGCGCCATGCCGCGAACGGGCTGCCGCCGCGGGTGGTGCTGCTGATGATCACCGCCTATGCGCTCTCGGCCTTGGGCTTCGTGCCGCATATGCTGTTCCTCTCCAGCTTCGCGGCTTTGGGGCTTGGGCGCGGCGTGGCGGCGGGGGCGGAGCTGGCCGCCTGCCTGGGGGTGGCGGCGATGTTGGGGCCGCTGATCCTGGGGCGGGTGGCCGACCGGTTCGGCTTTCTGCCGACATTGGGGGCTGGGTATGTGCTGATGGGGTGCGGCGTGGCGCTGCCGCTGCTGATGCACGCGCAGCTGGCGCTGGCGGTCTCCGCCCTGGTGGTGGGCGCCATCGCACTGGGTTCGGTGATGCTGGTGGCGGGGGCGATTGCCGGCATGGTGCCGCCGGCCCGGCTCTCCGCCGATTGGGGGTTGGCGACGATGGCCTATGCGGTGATGCAGGCCGGTGTGGCGGCGCTGTTCTCCAACCTGTTCCATCTCACCGGCAGCTATGAGCTGCTCTTTGGCATCGGCGCGCTGGCGATGCTGGTCAGCATCGGCCTGATCGGGCTCTGCCTCAGGCTGACGGCCGCCGCTGAGGCTTATTGATGGCCAAAAAACCAGCCCCGCCGAAGCGGGGCTGGGGGAGGTCAGGCGACGGTCTCGAGGGCCGGGTAGTCGGTGTAGCCTTTCGGGCCCTGGCCATACATCGTGCTGGTATCCAGCTCGTTCAGCGGCGCGTTCTGCTTGAGCCGGGTGACCAGGTCCGGGTTGGCGATGAAGGCCTTGCCCCAGGCGACGGCATCGCACACGCCATCGGCCAGCGCGGCCTCGGCGCTCTCCTTGGTGAAGCCCTCATTGGCGATATAGACGCCGCCGAAGGCTTTCTTCAGCTGCGGGCCGATCCAGTCTTCCGCCTGGTGCTCGCGCGCGCAGATGAAGGCGATGTTCTTTTCGCGCAGCTCGCGGGCGACATAGGTGAAGGTGCCGAGACGGTCGGAATCGCCCATCGAATGGCTGTCCATGCGCGGGGCGAGATGCACGCCCACCAGCTCCGGGCCGAACACGGAGGCGGCGGCGTCCACCACTTCCAGCAGCAGCCGGGCGCGGTTCTGGATGGAGCCGCCATATTCGTCGGTGCGCTGATTGGTGGAATCCTGCAGGAACTGGTCGAGCAGATAGCCGTTGGCGCCGTGGATCTCGACACCGTCAAACCCGGCCATCTGCGCGTTCATCGCCGCCTTGCGGTAGCATTCGATGATGCCGGGGATTTCGCTGAGCTCCAGCGCGCGCGGGGTGACGTAATCCTGCAGCGGGCGCACCAGGCTGACATGGCCCTGGGCGGCGATGGCCGAGGGGGCCACCGGCAGCTCGCCATTCAGATAGAGCGGGGCGGAGATGCGGCCGACATGCCAGAGCTGGGCGAAGATCAGCCCGCCTTTGTTATGCACCGCCTTGGTGACCAGCTTCCAGCCTTCCACCTGCTCCTGGCTCCACAGGCCGGGCGTGTCCGGGTAGCCGACACCCATCGGGGTGACGGAGGTGGCTTCGGTGATGATCAGCCCGGCATCAGCGCGCTGGGCGTAATATTCGGCCATCAGCGCGTTGGGCACGCGGCCTTCGGAGGCGCGGCAGCGTGTGAGGGGGGCCATGATGATGCGGTTGCGCAGGGTGAGTTCGCCGAGCTTCAGCGGGTCAAACAAATTGGGCATGGTTCGTCCTTGTTTCAGGTTGAGAGGAAAAGCGCGCTCATAGCTGCGCCTTCAGCAGGGTGAGGAATTCCGCGATGGCGGCTTCATCGCGTTGGTAGAACACGAATTGGCCGCATTTTTTCGCGGTGATGAGGCCGGCCTGGTGCAGGATGGCGAGATGGCCGGAGACGGTGGATTGCGACAGGGTGCAGGCGGATTCGATTTTCTGGGCGCAGACGCCCCATTCATACGGGTGGTCCTGGCCGGGAAAATGCTTTGCCGGGTCGCGCAGCCCGCGCAGGATGGAGAGCCGCGCCGGGTTGGCGAGGGCTTTCAGGATTTCATCCAGTGCGGGCGGGCTCTGCATCGTCATCTGTCGATATTTAGATCGGTAATTTCCGATTTAAAGGGCAAAAGTTTTTGAGGGTGTGGGAACTTTTTTCAAAAAGTTCCCACAAACGCCCGGGGAATGGCACTGGCAGTGCCAAAACCCCCAACATTTCTGTCGCTTTTTTGAAAAAAAGCGACGCAAAAAACTTTTGCTTATAAAGGGATTTTCCCCAGCCCCCCAGGCCGATCGAGAATATAGGTCGGAAACGCCGTCCCGCTGATCCGGCCCCGCAGCGCCGCCAAAATCTCCCGCCCACGCGCCGGTTCCACATGAAAGCGCGCGGTGCCGGGGGCGGGGTCGAGCTGGTGCAGGTAGTAAGGCTTCACCCGGGCGCGGAGCATGGCGCGGAACAGCGCCGCCAGCGCGTCCTCACTGTCATTCACGCCCTTCAGCAGCACGGTCTGGCCCAGCAGCGGCAGGCCCAGCCGGGAGAGGCGCCGCAGGCCGGCATTGGCCTCGGGCGAGAATTCCCGGGCGTGATTGGCATGCACGGCGATGTAGAGCGGGGTTTCGATGTCCAGGGCGGCCAGCAGCGCGTCACTGAGCAGAGACGGGTCGGCCACCGGCACCCGGCTATGGATGCGCAGCAGCTCGACATGGGGGATCGCCTGCAGGCGGCGCAGAATGTCGCCGAGGCGGCGCGGGGAGAGGATCAGCGGGTCGCCGCCGGTGAGGATGATTTCGCGGATGGCGGGGCGCTCGGCGATGTAGGCATAGGCGGCGTCCAGTTCATCGGCGGAGAGCAGGCCGCCATCCGGGCCGACCTGTTCGCGGCGGAAGCAGAAGCGGCAATAGACCGGGCAGGCCAGCAGCGGCTTCAGCAAAGCCCGGTCCGGGTAGCGGTGGACGATGCCGGGGATAGGGGAGAGGGCTTCGTCGGCGATCGGGTCGGCATCCTCATGCGGAGCGGTGATCAGCTCCGCCGCATCGGGGATGAATTGCAGGCCCAGCGGGTCGGACGGCGTTTCGATGCGCGCGGCCAAAGCGGGGGGCACGGCGATGGCGTAGCGGGTGGCGACGGCCTGCGCGTCCGCCAGCTTTTCGGGCGGCAGCAGCCCGGCCTGCACCAGCTCTTGCGGGGTGCGCAGCGTGCGTTGTTTGGGAGAGGAAATTCCGTCCGGCATCGGGAGCGTGTAAACCGGCGGGCATGAGCTCTCAACCCTGGCAGACCCTGCCCGACCGCATGGCGCTTCTGCGCCGGCGCAATCTTCTGGCTTCGGGCGTGCGCGCCTTCTTCACCGCGCGCGGCTATAGTGAGGTGGAAACACCTTATGCCGTGGCGGCACCAGGGGAGGAGGTGCATCTTCGCGCCCGCCAGGCCGGGGAGGAATGGCTGAACACCTCGCCGGAATTCGCGATGAAGAAGCTGTTGGCCGGAGGCTCGGGGCCGATTTTTCAGATGGCGCGGGTGTGGCGCGATGAGCCATGGTCCGACACCCATGCGCCGGAATTCACCATGCTGGAATGGTACGCGCTGCATGCGGATATGGGCGCGCTGATGGCGGAGACGTTTGCACTGTTGCAGGCGACGCTGCCGCCGGCGGTGAGCTGCCGGGGGATCACCACCGTGCTGGATGAGCCCGAGTATCTGAGCGTGGCGGAGGCGTTTGCGCGCTATGCCGGCGCGGATGTGCTGGGCACGGCGGGGGATGCAAGGGCGCTGGCGGCGCAGGCGGGGGTGGCGCTGCGGGATGGTGAGGAGTGGGAGGATCTGTTTTTCCGGCTGTTGCTGGAGAAGATCGAGCCGCATCTGGGGCGGGGGCGGGCGACGTTTCTCACCCATTGGCCGGCCGCGCAGGCGGCTTTGGCGCGTAGATGCCCGCAGGATGAACGGGTGGCGGAGCGGTTTGAGCTGTATGTCTGCGGCATCGAGCTGGCGAATGCGTTTGTCGAGCTGACGGATGCGGCGGAGCAGCGGGCAAGGTTTATCGAGGACCGGGCGCGGCGGCATGCCCTGTATGGGCCGGACTGGGCGCTGGATGAGGAATTTCTGCAGGCGGTGGGGCAGTTGCCGGCCTGTGCCGGGATCGCGCTGGGGTTCGACCGGCTGGCGATGCTGGCGACCAATGCCAGGCGCATTGCCGATGTTTTATGGCTGCCCGCGGCACCTATATAAGAGGCTCTGAAGGAGAGTTTTTCTATAAGAGGCTCTGAAGGAGAGTTTTTCGATGCGTCCGATTTATGCTCTGGCTTTGGGTTTGGGGCTGGCCGGTTGTGCGACGGGGCCGAGCCTGGATACGCGGTTGGCGAGCTATATCGGCGCGCCGGAAGCGACGCTGGTGGCGCAGTTCGGCGTGCCGCAGCGGCAGATCAAGGTGGGGGATATCACCTATCTGGCCTACACGCTGCGGTATGACGCGCAGAGCATCCCGATGGGGCCTGTCTGGGGCGGATGGGGCTGGGGACCGGGCTGGGGGGCGTATGGCGGCCTGCCTGCGGATGTGCAGATTTACAGCTGTGAGGCGACCTTCGCGCTGCAGGGCGGCAAGGTGGAGAATTATACGCTGCGTGGGAATGATTGCCGCTAGAGCTTCAAGCTTTTAGCTTGATGCTCTAGCTTTTGTTTTGGCGAGCAATTTCATGTGGTTATCTTGACGCTGGCGCGTCAACCTAAACACATATTGCTCTAAAAACTGATAAACGTTTTTGGGGGTGTGGGGTGTTTTTTCAAAAACACCCCACACCTTTTTTAAGCCTCTTTTTTAGGCCTCCGGCGGCGTCGCGGCCTCGATGGCGTGCAGCATGGCTTTGACGCCGGCGGCCGCACCCTCCTTGTGGTTCCACACAGCTCCGGAGACGGCGAGGAATTCGGCGCGGACTTCCACCAGGGGGGCGCAGTTTTCGGCGGTGATGCCGCCGATGGCCACGCAGGGGATTTCCATGGTCTCCGCCCAGAGCTTCAGCGTTTCGATCTCCGCCATTTCCGGCGGTGCCTTGGTGGTGGTGGGGAAGAAGGCGCCGAAGGCGACATAGTCGGCCCCGGCCTCGCCGGCTTCCATGGCCAGATGGCGGGAATTGTGGCAGGTGACGCCCAGGGTCAGATCGCCGAGGATTTTGCGGGCCTGTTTGGCGGGCATGTCGGTCTGGCCGACATGGGCGCCGTCGCAGCCGGATTTTACCGCCAGGGCCGGATTGTCATTGAGCAGGAAGGCGACGTTCCGGCTTTGCGCGATGGGGCGCAGGCGGTCGATGACGCGCAGCAGCTCGGCTTCCGGCACGTCCTTCAGGCGCAATTGCAGGGCCGCGACGTCGCCGGCATCCAGGGCTTCGGCGAGGAGGCGCTCGAAATTCTCGGGCAGGATGGGCGGGGTGATGAGGTAGAGGCGGCAATCGGGCATGAAGAACTCTTGAAAAAGAAAGAGCAGCCTTTTTGGAAAAAGGCTGCACCCAAAAACTTTTGCGACCTGGGTCCCGGGCGTGGCCGCATGGGTTGCCCAAAGTCGTGGGGTCTGGGGCCTCTCGGCCCCAGCGGGGTGCAGGGGCGTCGCCCCAAAGGGGCGCCGCTTTGTATGAGGCGCGCCTCCGGCGCGAGGCCCCTGCTGGGGTTCAAAGGGGTAAAGCCCCTTTGCCTTACGCCTTGTTCAAATAAATATCGATAATCTTCTGCAGCAGCGCCAGGGCTTCCTCGCGCGGGCGCTGGAAGGTGTTGCGGCCGATGATGGAGCCGTTGGCGCCGCCATCGCGCAGGCCACGGATTTCCTCGTACAGCGCGTCCAGGCTCTTGGCCTCGCCGCCCGAGAACACGACGATGCGCTTGCCGGCGAAGCAGCTATCGACCACGTGCTTGACGCGCTTGGCCATGGTGGAGGCATCGAATCCGGCATAGGATTTCTTCGCGGCTTCTAGCGAGATCACATCCGTCGGCGGCTTCACCTTGATGATGTGGGCGCCGATGAGGGCGGCCATGTGGGCGGCATAGGCGCAGATATCCAGCGCGGTTTCGCCGGCCTTATCGAGCATCGGGCCGCGCGGATAGGACCAGACGACGACGGCGAGGCCGGCGGATTTCGCCTCTTCCGCCATCTCGCGGATTTCCTCGATCAGGTCGAAGGCGAATTCGGAGCCCGGATAGATGGTGAAGCCGATGGCCGAGCAGCCCAGGCGCAGCGCGTCGGAGACCGAGCCGGTGAGGCCCTGGTTCTTGTCGGTGGCGAGCGAGTTGGAGGAATTGACCTTCAGGATGGTCGGGATCTGCCCGGCGAACTCGGACGCGCCGACTTCCAGCATGCCGAGCGGGGCGGCATAGGCGGAGAGCCCGGCATCGATGGCCAGCTGGTAGTGGTAATACGGGTCATAGGCGGCCGGATTCGGCGCGAAGGAACGGGCCGGGCCGTGCTCGAAGCCCTGATCGACCGGCAGGATGACCAGCTTGCCGGTGCCGCCCAGCTTGCCCTGCATCAGGATGCGGGCGAGGTTTGTCTTGGTGCCGGGATTGTCGCTCTCATAGTGAGAGAGAATTTTTTTAACGGTTTCGGTCATCGCCATCTGAACCAGTCCTCCTTGGGGAAACTGGCGGCGATGTAACCCAAGAACAACGCGCTGTCATCCGCCAAGCCAGGAGATCAGCCGTTTTTCGCAGGGCTTTAACCTCAGCTCCAGATAGGCGGGGGCGGTGGCGAGGAGAATCGCGCCGTTGCGCCGGGCCTGGGTGGCGATCTCGGGCCAGGCGGGGCAGGGGGCGAGAATGAGCCCCTGGCAGCCCAGCGCCAGCGCCTCGGCGGCGCGGCCGGGCGCATCCGCGCAATCCAGCAGGGAAGGGCCGGCATGGCCCGAGTCGCGGAGCAGGGCGCACCACCAGGCCGCCCCCATAATGAGGGCGGCGCTGGGGGCGGAAAGCAGGGTCACCGCCAGGCCGGGGGCCAGGGCCTTCCGCGCGGCTGAGAGCCCGTGCACCATCACCGCCGGGGGCAAGGGTGAGAGTTCATCATTCATCTGCGGGGTTCTCCTTGACCGCGCACGGCGCGCTCGGGTTGAATGGCTGGCATGTCTGAGTCGGAATCTGAAGACGAAATCCTGAACCGTATCGAGGACGCGCTGCGCAAGATCGCATCCGTGACCCGCAACGGTAAAGCCGCCCTGCCTGTGCCCCAGGATCCTGCGCCCCAGGATCCTGCCCCGCAGGAGGAGGAGCTTGACCGCGAGGCCCTGGCCAGCGCGCTGGACCAGGTGATCCTGCGGCTGCGCGGCGGCCTCACCCCGCCTCAGACCCCCACGGAGGAATAAGCCCATGGCGCAGGTCACCATCCGCATCAATGGCTATGCCTATCAGGTCGGCTGTGAGGACGGGCAGGAGGAGCATCTCGGCAAGATGGCCGCCGAGATCGAGCAGCGTATCACCCATATCAAGGCGATCGGCGGCCAGGCCGGGGAGGCGCGGCTGCTGATGCTGGCCGCGCTGCTGCTGGCCGACGAGCTGCATGATGTGAAAACCAACCCGCCGGCCAGCGCGCCGGTGGCGGCGACGCCGCGGGCCTATGGCGAGCGCCGGGCGCGGCTGCGCCGGGTGGCGGCGCGGGCCGAGGAAATCGCCTCCGACCTGCTGGATCTCTGATTTTTCGAAAATAGCGCCCTCAAGGTGATTGCGGGGCGCGCGGGTCTTGCCTAAATCTGTTCGCGGAGCTGCCCGGTGCGTCAGGCAAGACATCCCCTGGGCCGTTAAGCACTTCCCTCGGGAGCTGGCTCTGTCCGGGCCCTGGTCCGGATATCTGGCACCCACCTGCACTTGCAGGCCTTGGGAGGATGCAAACGCCAACGGCCAGGGTGGCTCCACCTTCCCCTGCTTTGTCGCGAAGACTCTATAGCGAAGATGAAATTGGCGATAACAAGCCGGTTTGTCGTCCGAACCCTATGAAATTGTTGACCTGCCTGTTACATCCTGGCATCGTTGAGCGTTGGGGGACCTCATGACACGTTCGGAATTGATCGCTGGATTGGCGGAAGACAACCCGCATTTGACCGTCGCGGATGTGGAGAAGATCGTCTCGGCCTTGTTCAACGAGATGACGGCCGCACTTTCGCGCGGGGAGCGGGTAGAGCTGCGCGGCTTTGGCGCCTTTACCGTGAAGCGCCGCCAGGCCCGCGCCGGGCGCAATCCGCGCACCGGGGAGACGGTGGATGTGGCGCAGAAATCCGTGCCGTTCTTCAAGGCCGGCAAGGAGTTGCGCGAGCGGATCAACAAACCCGCCGCACCCGCCGCGGCGAAGAAGACGAGTGGAGTAAAGAGCTGAAATCCATCAAATTCATCATCGGCTTCCTGGTCATCCTGGCGCTGGTGATTTTCGTGCTCTCCAACCGGGTGCCGGTGCAGATCGGGTTCTGGCCGTTTGGCTCCGCCTCCGCCTGGCTGGGGCCGGTGGCGGTGGTGGCGCTGGCCATCGGGTTTTTTATCGGGCTGCTGGTGGCGCTGCCGCGCCAGTTGCATTGGCGGCGCCGGGCGCGCCAGGCCGAGAAGCGTGTGGTGGAGCTGACCCCGCCGGCGCCGGCGGTGCCGGTGACGCAGCCGACGATAATCAGGTGAGATGAACATGACGGGTCGTTTGATCGCGGCGATCGATACGCCGGATTTGGTGCGCGCCCAGGCGCTGGTGCGCGATGTGGCGCCGCATTGCGGCATGGTGAAGCTGGGGCTGGAATTTTTCCTGCGCCATGGCGTGGACGGCTATCAGGCGGCGGCGCAGGGCGCGGATGTGTTCCTGGATCTGAAGCTGCACGATATTCCCAATACGGTGGCGGGCGGTGTGCGCGCGTTGTTGCCGTTGGGACCGAAGCTGATCACCATTCATGCCGGTGGCGGCACCAGGATGATCGAGGCGGCGGCGAAGGCGGCGGGGGAGATCGGGCCGACCAGGCCGAAGGTGATCGCGGTGACGGTGCTAACGAGCTTCGATTCCGAAGGCTTGGCCGAGACCGGTATTTCCGGCGGGACAGCGAAGCAGGTGCTGCGGCTGGCGCGGCTGGCGTTGAGCTCCGGGGCGGACGGGCTGGTCTGCTCACCGCATGAGATTTCGATTTTGCGCGATGCGCTCGGGTCAGCGCCGATTCTGGTGGTGCCCGGCATTCGCCCGGAAGGTGCGGCGCTGGGCGACCAGGCGCGGGTGATGACGCCGCAGGAGGCGGTGGCGGCGGGGGCGGATTATATCGTCGTCGGCCGGCCGATCACCGGGGCGGCGGATCCTGGCGCGGCGGCGGCGGAGATTGCCGCCAGTATCGCATGAGCCGGCTGGTCAAAATCTGCGGGCTGAAGGATGCGGCGGGGTTTGACGCCGCCATTGCCGCCGGGGCGGATTTCGTCGGGTTCGTGTTTTTCGCGCCTTCGCCGCGTTACGTGACCAGCGTCGAGGCGCAGGAATTGTCGCTGCGCCATGCAGGCGGGCCGCAACGCGTCGGGCTGTTCGTCAATCCGAGCCTGGATGAGGTGGATGACGTGCTGAAGGATATCTCGCTGGATATTCTGCAGGTGCACGGCACGAAAGAGCAGGTGCAGGCGCTGCGTCTGCGCTTTGGCCGGCCGGTCTGGCACGCGCTGGGGGTGGAGAGCGAGCAAGAGTTTCCGGCGCAGGACGACACCGCCGATGGCTATATCGTCGAGGCGAAGCCGCCACCGGGGGCGATGCGCCCGGGCGGCAATGCCGTGCAGGCGGATTGGGATCTCCTGGCGAAATTCCGGCCGGCGAAGCCCTGGCTGCTGGCCGGGGGGCTGAACCCCGCGAACGTGGCGCGGGCGCTGGCGATCACCGGGGCGCCGGGGGCGGATGTGTCCTCGGGCGTGGAGCGGGCGCCGGGCGAGAAGGACCCGGGGTTGATCCGGGCCTTCATCGAGGCGGCGAAACAAGGCTGAGGGGTTTGCGGGCAGGCGCCGCCCGAAAATTTCGCGTTTATTTGAACAGCATCTTCGCCCCGACCAGGGCGAGGATAAGGCCCAGGCAGAGTTTCAGCAGCTTGTCCGGCGCGAATTTCGCCAGCAGGCTGCCGAGGATGATGCCCGGGATGGAGCCCATCAGCAGCGCGCCCAGCAGATGGACATTGATTGTCCCCAGCGCCAGATGGCCAAGCCCGGCCAGCAGCGTCAGCGGCACCGCATGGGCGATGTCCGAACCGACGATGCGCACCATCGGCAAGCGCGGATAGAGGATGATCAGCGCGATCGTCCCCAGCGCCCCGGCGCCGACCGAGGAGAAGGCCACCAGAATCCCCAGCACGAAGCCGACAATGATGGTCAGCCGGCGCGATTCGCCGTCGCCGAATTCCGGGTGCCGCCTGGCGATGGCCTTGACGATCTTCTCCTTGAACAGCAGCGAGACGGCGCTGAGCAGCAAGGCGATGCCCAGAATATAGGAAATCGCGGCGGAGACATCCTTGCTGGCGGCACCGAGCCAGGCGATCACCCCCAGGCTGAGCACGGTGGCCGGAATCGAGCCGGTGGCCAGCCGCCCGACAATGCGCCAATCCACGCTCTTGCCGCCGCTATGCACGGCGGTGCCGGCGCATTTGGTGGCGGCGGCGAACAGCAGATCCGTGCCCACCGCCGTGCTCGGATGCAGGCCGAAGAACAGCACCAGCAGCGGCGTCATCAACGAGCCGCCGCCGACCCCGGTGAGCCCCACCAGGAACCCGACAAAGGCGCCAGAGACGACATAGGCGGTCTGAAACATTTAAATTCCTATCGGTGATGTAGGATTAAAATGTCATAAAGCTTTTCGGCCCGCAAGATGGCGCTGTTTCGCCTCAGGGCGGCGCGGCGGAAGTGATCCGCGCCCAGCCTATCGGGTGAGCGAAGAAACGCACGCCGCCGCCACCGCCCGGCACCCAGGCGCCGCGATGATGGGCAAAGCCATGGGCGATATCCGTGTCGGTATCGTTCTGCTCGCCGGCCTGGGCTTCCTGCGGCCCCTCCTGCGCCAGTGCCGCCTGGCTTTTGCCGCTGGGGCGGATCACCGCGATATGGCCGGGCCTGGCGGTGTCTGGGTTTTCGAACACCGCCAGCACCAGCCAGCCCTGGTTGGCGAGGCTCTGCGCCTTGATGAAATCCACGCTCTGCCAGCCTTGCGCCGGGCCCTGGGTTTGCAGCCATTCATACTGGGCGTTGGCGAGGTCGCGCTGGCCATGTTTGGGCGGGTGCAGCAGCGGCACGTGCAGCCGCATCGCCATCGCGGCGGCGTAGGCGCTGCAATGCGTGCCCCTGGAATAGCCGGGAAAGAGCGGGTTTGGCTTGCCGCTGCGCCACAGCACATGCTGATGCGGCAGCCAGAGCTGATCGACATGCGAGGCATCGAGAAACCCGCTCAGCTGTGCGCCTTGCGGGGTGATGGCGCCGCAACATGGCTGCGCCGCGGCGGGGGCGGCGAAGAGCAGCAGCGACAGAGCAAGCCAACAGGGTTTCATGTTCAGGCCCTCGGGTGCGCTTTACGCCAGATATCCATCAGCTGGCTGGTCTCGACATCCGTATAGCGTTGCGTAGTGGACAGGCTGGCATGGCCGAGCAGCTCCTGGATCGCCCGCAGATCCGCCCCGCCGGCGAGCAGATGGGTGGCGAAGCTGTGGCGCAGCGCGTGCGGGGTGGCGTGCTCGGGCAGCCCGTTCAGGCGGCGGAAATTGCGCAGATTTTTCTGCGCGATGGAGGCGTTCAGCCGGCCGCCGCGCACGCCGATGAAGAGCGGCTCAGCCCGCCCTGGATTGGGGTGCAGCTTCAGCCAGCCGGCGATGGCGGCGCGCACCGCCGGCAGCAGCGGCACGATGCGCTGTTTCTGGCCCTTGCCGGTGACGCGCAACGCATCATCGGCGGCCGGCAGATCGCCGATATTCAGCGCCAGCGCCTCGGCGATGCGCAGGCCCGCCCCGTAGAGCAGCGCCATCAGCGCGGCGTCGCGCGCCTGCTCGAAGGCGGTGTCGGTGGCTTCGCCGATATCATGGGTGACGCTGAGCGCCTGGGCGGTGGAAAGCGCCTTGGGCAGAGGCGGTTTCGGCTTCGGGCGGGCGAGCAGCGAGAGCTGCACCGTCTCCACCCCGTGCTGCCTGTGCAGATAGCGATAGAAGGTGCGCAAAGCGGAGAGTTTGCGGGCACGGGTGGCGTTGATGTCCCCTTCCTGCGCGGCGCGGGCGAGGAAGGCGCGGAAATCCGCCGCGCGCAGGGCGCCAAGGCGGGCGGGGGTGGGCGGTTCGCCACGATGCTCGGCGATGAAAGACAAAAATGCCCGCACATCGCGGGCATAGGTTTCGACCGTCTTCGCCCCGGCCCGGCGCTCAGCGCCGAGCCAGGAACAGAATGCGGTCAGTAAATCGTCAGACAATGCTCTGCCCGGTGGCCGCCCAATCCTTCAGGAAGCCGGCCAGGCCCTTGTCGGTCAGCGGGTGGGCGTAGAGCTGCTTGATGACGGAGGGCGGGATGGTGGCGACATCGGCCCCCATCTTGGCCGCCTCGATCAGATGGATCGGGTTGCGGATGGAGGCGGCCAGCACCTCGGTCTTCAGGTTCGGGTAGTTGTCATAGATGGTCACGATGTCGGCGATCAGCTCCATGCCGTTCTGGCCGATATCATCCAGCCGCCCGATGAAGGGGGAGATGAAGCTGGCGCCGGCCTTGGCGGCGAGCAGCGCCTGGGCGGCGGAGAAGCAGAGCGTGACATTGACCATCACACCTTCCTGGGAGAGGGCGTAGCACGCCTTCAGCCCATCCTGGGTCAGCGGCACTTTGATGCAGACATTCGGGGCGATCTTCTTCAGCACCTCGGCCTCGGCCAGCATCTGCTTGTATTCGGTGGCGGCCACCTCGGCGCTCACCGGGCCGGGGACGACCTCGCAGATTTCGGCGATGACATCGAGGATCTTGCGGCCGGATTTGGCGATCAGCGACGGGTTGGTGGTGACGCCATCGAGCAGGCCGGTGGTGGCCAGCTCGCGGATTTCAGCGATTTCGGCGGTGTCGACAAAGAATTTCATGTGTGGCTTTCCGGTGAACTTAGACTCTGGTTAAGAGCATACAGCATGGAGCAACCTTCACCCACAAGCCGCGTCAGCGTCCTGCTCCCCTATAAATTCGACATGGCCTTTACCTATGAGGCGCAAGGTCCATTGGCGCCGGGCACGCTGGTGCGCGTGCCTTTGGGGCGGCGCATGGTGGTGGGGGCGGTGTGGGATGAGCCGCCGGACGAGGCGGTGAAAACCCGGCCGGTGGCGGAGGTGCTGGACTTCCCAAAACTGCCGGAGGATCTGCGCACATTCATCGATTGGGTGGGGGGCTATACGCTGGCGCCCCGAGGCGATGTGCTGGCGCTGACGCTGAAGGAGAAGCTGCTGGAGGCGCCGCCGAAACGCGCCAAGAGCTTCGCCTTTGGCGGCGCGGATGCCGCCCGGCCCGGCCCGGCGCTTTCGGTGATCCAGGAGGCGGCCGCCGTGGCACTGCGATCCACGGTCGCGGAGGCAGCGTTTTCGGTGACACTGCTGGATGGCGTCACCGGGTCCGGCAAGACCGAGGTTTATCTCGAAGCCGTCGCGGCGGCGTTGCGGCTGGGCAAGCAGGTGTTGGTGCTGCTGCCGGAAATCGCGCTCTCGGTGCAGATGCTGGCGCGTTTCGAGGCGCGGTTTGGCGCCCGCCCGGCGGTCTGGCATTCGGAGCTGACCCCGGCGCAGCGGCGCGAGACCTACCGCGCGGTGGCGCAGGGGCGGGCGGATGTGGTGGTCGGCGCGCGCTCGGCCTTGTTTCTGCCCTTTGCCGATCTCGGGCTGATCGTGGTGGATGAGGAGCACGAGACCTCCTTCAAGCAGGAGGACGGGGTGATGTATCACGCCCGGGACATGGCGGTGGTAAGGGGCAAATTCTGCGCCGCCCCGGTGCTGCTGGTGAGCGCCACGCCGAGCCTGGAGACGGCCGAGAACGCCGCCCAGGGGCGCTATCGCAAGCTGGATCTGCCCGCCCGCCATGGCGGGGCGACGATGCCGCGCATGGAAGCCCTGGACATGCGCGAGGCGCCGCCCGAGCGTGGCAAATTCCTCTCGCCCTTGCTGGTGGCGGCGATGCGCGAGACGCTGGCGCGCGAGGAGCAGGCGATGCTGTTCCTCAACCGGCGCGGCTATGCGCCGCTCACCCTCTGCCGCACCTGCGGCCACCGGCTCTCCTGCCCGCATTGTTCGGCCTGGCTGGTCGAGCATAAGGCCTCGCCCCGGCTTTCCTGCCATCATTGCGGCTACAGCCTGCAGCGCCCGGCCAAATGCCCCACTTGCGAGGCTGAGCACAGCTTCGTGCCGATCGGCCCCGGCGTGGAGCGGATCGCCGAGGAGGTGGCGGAGCTGTTTCCGGATGTCGCGGCGCTGACCATGGCCTCGGACGTGATCGCCGGCCCGGCCCAGGCGGCAGAGGCGGCGGAAAAGATTTCCAAGCGCGAGGTCGGCATCATCATCGGCACCCAGATGGTCGCCAAGGGCTGGCATTTTCCGCATCTGACCTTGGTGGGCGTGGTGGATGCGGATCTGGGGCTGGCGGGTGGGGATTTAAGGGCCGGGGAGCATACGGTGCAGATGCTGCATCAGGTCGCCGGGCGCGCCGGGCGGGCCGAGGCGCCGGGGCGCGTGCTGTTGCAGAGCTATGATCCCTCGCATCCGGTGATCGAAGCTTTATTATCCGGGGATCTGCCGGCTTTTCTGGAGCAGGAGGCGGCGCTGCGCCGGCCTGGCCATTGGCCGCCTTTCGGGCGGCTGGCGGCGTTGATTGTGAGCGCCGAGGATGAGCGCATCGCCGACCAGGCGGCGCGGGCGCTGGCACGGGTGGCGCCGCAAGGCGAGGGGGTGCAGATGCTGGGCCCGGCCCCGGCGCCGATCGCGCTGCTGCGCGGGCGGCACCGGCGGCGGCTTTTGCTGCGCACCAGGCGCGATATCGCGGTGCAGCCTTTGCTGCGGGCCTGGCTGGCGCAGGTGCCCTTGCCCCGCCAGGTGAAGCTGGATGTGGATGTGGACCCTGTTTCGTTCATGTAAATAAAGAAATGGTTATGTGCCTTGGGGGTTTAACCTAAGGTTTTTCGGGCTAGATCGGGTTCATCCGACCATGATCAACCAGGATTGAAGCCCTCCATGATCGATCACGCGCGGACACTCGTGCTCTGGCTCTATAACGCCATCCCGGACCCGGTTGTGGGGACGGCGATGCTGGTGCTGGCCGCTTTGGTGGCGATGTCGCTCTGCCGCTGGGTGTTTGCCCGGCTCTCGCGCATTGCCGGGCGGTTCGGCAATGTCCCGCAGATGCTGATGGCGCGCTCCAAGGGGCCGACCTGCGCGCTGCTGGTGCTGCTGGCGGTGAGCGCGGTGCTGCCTTTGGCACCCTTGCCGGATAATCCCTCCTCCATTCTGGGCCATCTGCTGGTTGCCGCCTTCGTGCTGGTGCTCGGCTGGACGCTGATGAATACGGTGGAGCTGTTCGCCGATCTCTATATCAAACGCATCCATTTCGAGGATGACAGCAACAACCTAGTGGCGCGCAAGCAGATCACCCAGGTCGGTATTCTGCGCACGGCGGTGCGCACGCTGCTGGTGCTGCTGACCGTGTCGCTGGCGCTGATGACCAGCAGCGCGGTGCGGCAATATGGCGTGTCATTGTTTGCCTCGGCCGGGGCGGCGGGGTTGGTGGTGGGGCTGGCGGCGCGGCCGTTGCTCTCCAATCTGCTGGCCGGCATTCAGATCGGGCTGACGCAGCCGATCCGGCTGGAGGATTCGGTGGTGGTGCAGGGGGAGTGGGGCTGGATCGAGCGGATTGGCGCCACCTATGTCGTCATTCGCATCTGGGATTTGCGGCGGCTGATCGTGCCGCTATCTTATTTCATCGAGCAGCCATTTCAGAACTGGACGCATTCCTCGGCAGATCTGATGGGCACGGTGATGCTGTATGTGGATTACAGCGTGCCGCTGGAGCAGGTGCGGCAGAAATTGCGCGAGGTGGTGGAGGCCAATCCGCGCTGGGACCGCAAGGTGGCGATGGTGCAGATGACGGATCTGCCCAATGCGATGGTAGAGCTGCGGCTGCTGGTGAGCGCGCGCAATGCCGGGGTGCTGTGGGATCTGCGCTGCGATGTGCGCGAGGCGATGGTGACCTGGCTGGTGAGGGAATATCCGGGCAGCCTGCCGCGCCGAAGGTTGGAAATGGCGGGGATGCCGGAACGTGCCGGGCCGGGCGGTGCTTTTGTCGCGGCGGGCGAAATGGCGGCGGAGCCGCACAGGTAGCAAAAGTTTTTTGGTGCCGCTTTTTTTCAAAAAAGCGGCGAAAACGTCTGGGGTGGTGGCACCGACGCCGTCAACACCCCAAACGTTTCGCGGCCCTTTTTGAAAAAAGGGCCGCCTCCCAAAAACTTTTGCTCTTAATCGTTGCTCGGATAGGCGCGCATCAGCCGTTTCTGTTGCTGCCACAGCGCCAGCAGCTTCCACGGGCCGATCGGCCGGCGGCCCTGCGCGCGCACCTGCGCGCCGATGCGAAAAGACTCGCCATAATGGAAGAACTGGTCCCGATAGGCCTGTTTCAGCGTCATCTCCGGGTCCCAGATATGGGTCGCCTCGGAGCCGGCGCCGTTGAATTCGATGATGCGGAACTCCCGCCCCTCGCACAGCGCCTCAAGGCTGTCGAAGCGCAGATCGATGCGGGAGAAATAAACCTCCGGCATGTCGCGCATGATCTCGTCGATCCGCGCGCTCAGCGCCGGGGTGACGATGGAGAGGCCGTCCTTGAAGGTGGAACCGCGGCAATGATTGCCGACGAAGACCAGCCCGACCCGCTCATTCGGCGCCGGCACGCTGGCGGCGCGCGCGCCGAGCTTGCGCAGCAGCAGGGCGGAGATCGCGTTCAGCCGCTCATCCGCCGCGATCAGCTCTTTCACGCTGCGCCGCCCGTCGCCGATCACCACCGGCGGATATTTCAGCGTCACCGAGGTGATGCGGCCATTCGTCTCGCCGGGGCGGCGGATATAGAAAATCCCGGCCTCGCCTTCATAGTTGACGAGGCTTTGCAGCTGCAGCGCGGCGCCACGCGGGAAGGGGCGCAGATAATCGGCCAGCTGCGCGTCATCGCGCACCACCCGCACGCCCACGCCGTTGCAGCTCATGTCCGGCTTCGCCACCACCGGGTAGCTGAGCCCGGCCTCCGCCATCGCCAGCCTGGCGCGGGGCAGGTCATCCGCATCCTCATGGCCGCTGACGGTGAAGGGGGCGTAATCCGCCACCCAGGCCCGGGCCTTGGGACCGGCGAGGCCGAGGATCTGGTTTTTCGACTCGCCGCAGATGCCGCCGGCATTGATCAGCGGGTTGGCGAGCGAGGGCAGGGTGATGCTGCGATAGCGGATGGCATTGAGTGCCCAGAACGCCACCACCGGCGCATAGAACAGCCAGTCCGGCCAGAACTCGAAGAAGGAAACCGGGCTTTTCCGCCCGCCTTGCTTCAGCTTGCCGAGAGACCCGGCCAGCGATGCTCCGCTCATTGCGGTGTCCTTTTGTTGTAGAGCCTCGTCGCCAGGCGGCCGACGAGGATGATGATGACCAGGAATACCCCAAGCCCGGCCCAGCGCCAAATCCCGAGATAATGCGCCATCAGCGTGCCCAGGCGCAGCGAGATGTAAAACAGCAGGCTGGTCCAGACCAGCGTGGCGACGATGGCGGCGAGCGCGAAGGGCAGGAACGGGGCGCGCAGGAAGCCCAAAGTGGTGTAGGTGGGCAGGCGCAGGCCCGGCACGAAGCGGCTGACCAGCACCAGCGGCACCACTTTGGTTTTCACCCAATCATGCCCGAGATCCCGCCTTTGCTGCGGCACCAGGCGCTGCGCCCAGCGATGCGTGGCGGAGAGCCGCCCCAGCCCGTAGAGCCCGAGATCCCCCAGCACGATGCCAGCATAGAGCGAGCCCAGCGCCAGCGGCAGAGAGAGGCCGCCGGAGGCCACCTGCATGGCGGCCAGCAAGGTCGCCGCATCTTCCAGGATGAAGGTGCCGGAAATGATCGTCGCGGCCTGGAGGGATTTGAGGCCCGCGGCGGCGGCCAGCAGGACGGTGAAGCTTGGCAGGGGCATCGTCCCGCCCCTTAGCCCTGTTTCTTCGCCGGACGCAACCGGCCTGGATGGTAGGTCAGGTGCCGTCCGGCCCGCTCAGCATCGCCAGATGGTCGGCCTGCGGCGGCAGTACATTACACAGCCCGCCATGGGCCTTCATCGCGCGGCAGGTATCGTGGGCGCCGTCATAGGTCAGGCCGGTGAGCTGGGCCAGCCAGAGCGCCTTGCCGTCCCGCCGGACATGCTGGATCTGCGCGATGCCGTGGCCGTGCAGCTGGCGCGCCTTCATCGCCGCCACGCGGGCATTGCTCTCATATTTATAGAGGCCCAGCTGCGCCACCCAGTGTTTGGTGGCGGTGGGCTGCCGGGTGGAGTCCGGCAGCGGGGCCGCGCGGGTGGGGGTGCGGCTGGCGACGCGCTCGACCTTCGCCGCCTGCATATGCGCAGGCGCCGGGTTGCTGGCGGCGGCGACCATCGCGCGGGTCATGTCGACATGACCGCCAAAGCCCGAATCCAGCATCGCGGTCATCTGATGATAAGAGGTCGGCCAGCTTGGCTCGTGCAGCACCACGCCGATCAGCTGCTTGCCGCCGCGCGCGGCGCTGGTGACCAGGTTATGCCGGGCGAGATCGGTATAGCCGGTCTTCATGCCGGTGGCGCCGGCATAGCTTTTCAGCATGCCGTTATTGCTGAACACCTTGCGGCCGTGGAAATCGAACGAGGTGACCTCGAAGAAGGTCTGGAACTGCGGATAATTCTCGACGATGTCGCGCGCCAGCATGGCGAGGTCGCGGGCCGTGGTCACCTGGTTCGGGTTGGGCAGGCCGGAGGCGTTGGCGAACTGCGTCTGCGCCATGCCCAGCGCGTGGGCGCGCAGCGTCATCATCTGGGCGCAGCGCGCCTCGGAGCCGCCGCCGAGATATTCACCCAGAGCGGTGGCGGCATCGTTGGCGGACATGGTGGTCATCGCCAGAATCGCATCGCGCACGGAAATCGTGCTGCCGGGGCGCAGGCCGAGCTTCACCGGCTCAACCGAGGCGGCGTGTTCGGAGACCGGGATCTGCGTGTCGAGCGACATCCGCCCGGCATTCAGCGCCTGGAAGGCGAGATCCAGCGTCATCAGCTTGGTGAGCGAGGCGGGGTAGCGCGGCGTATCGGCGTCGCTGGCGGAGATCACCTGGCCGGTGCGCGCATCGATGAGAATGGAGCTGATGCCCGGCGAGGTCGGGCCGAAGCCGCTGCTGTCGGCGACATTGCGCGCCGGCACGGCGGGGCGCGCATAATGATGCACGTAATGATGGTTCAGCACATGGTGCTTGAGCTTGTGCAGTTCATGCGCCGAAGCCGCTGCCGGCAAGAAGGTGCCGGCCAATCCAAGGCCCGCCACCGCCCACATGGCCACGCGCTTCCTGCTCATACCCTGCATGCCTCGCCATCCCGTGATTGACTCTGAAAAGGTTTTAATCGCGGCGCCAGGGAGCTGTCCAGCGATAAACGCTGATCTTCTCGATGAAAGAACAAAAAATTGAATGGCTTACCATGTGAGTCTCAGCGCCGGCCGGGAGCGCCGGGCGCGGGCGCAGGGCCTGCGGGCCAGAACATTAAAATTCTGACAATAATTTCACCCTCAAACAATTGTGCGCCGCACAAAAAACACTTGACGGTTGTGTTTTCGTTTCGCTAAAACGCCGTTGCTGCACTGCGGCAAAGAACGCCAATATGCTCGCCGGTTGGAGCTGTGCAGACATCGTCATTCTAACGGGAGCCGAACCCAGATGAGCGCCACCAAGACCAAGACTGCCGCCGCCGCCGATGCAACCGTCGCCTCCATGGAGGGCGCTGCTGACGCCTCCGTGAAGTCGTTCGAGAAATCCATGTCCGCGCTGCGCGAGAACATGGAGAAGGCCACCAAGGGCTTTGAGACCTCTCAGGCCAAGATCAAGGAAAACGTGGAGAAAGCCGTGAAGACCTCCGAAGAAATGCTGGCTTTCGGCCAGGGCAACCTGGAAGCCTTCGTCAAGGCCTCGCAGATCTACGCCGCCGGGTTCCAGGACATCTCCAAGCACCTGGCCGCCGCCTCCAAGGCCACGCTGGAAGAGAATGTCGCGTTCTCCAAGTCCCTGATGGGCGTGAAGTCCGTCAAGGAAGCTGTCGACCTGCAGACCGGCTTCGCCAAGGCGAGCGTCGAGAAGGCGGTGTCCGAGAGCAACAAGCTGGCCGATGTCACCGTGAAGCTGGCCGAGCAGGCGATGGCCCCGCTCACCGCCCGTCTGACCATCGCGGTTGAGACCTTCGGCAAGTTCCACTAAGCCCGTCGCCGCCGTCTCTGGGCGGCGCTGTTTGGGGAAAAACCGGCCTTAGGGCCGGTTTTTTTGTTTAAAAACGTATCGTCACATGATCTCGCCCTGGGCTGAAAGCGGCCGTTAAGCACCCCATGTTTTTCACATTGAGGAAAAACGCTCTTTCATAGCGGCGTGTGGTTTCGATATGCTTGGAACCAGGATGGGTCCGAATGCCGCGCGTAGGGCGTCCCGCGGTCTGGCTGGGTGGCACCGGCGGGCATTTGCTGAAGGTAAGTGATTGATGAGTGAGAACGACAAACGCAAAGGAACCGAGGGGCCGGGGGCCAGCGTCGTGGCGAAGCCACGGCCGAAAACCCGCAAGCCGACCATGTACAAGGTTCTGATGCTGAACGACGATTACACGCCGATGGAGTTCGTCGTGCATGTGCTGGAGCGATTCTTTCAGAAGTCGCGCGACCAGGCGACGCAGATTATGCTGCACGTGCATCGCCGCGGGGTGGGGGTGTGCGGGGTCTATACCTATGAGGTCGCCGAGACCAAGGTGACCCAGGTGATGGATCTGGCGCGCCAGAACCAGCATCCGCTGCAGTGCACGATTGAGAAAGAGTGACGTTTTAATTTACGATGACATTCCCATGTTAATCTGTACCCTGCAAAACAGCGTAAACGGGAATTGCAGTCACCCAATGCCAGCCGGACAGGCAGAGTGAATGTCCGGACCTAAGACCCCCGTGGATCGGGGTGAAAGAACGGTTTAGCCATGCTGTCTCGCAACCTAGAACAGACTCTCCACCGGGCCCTGTCCTTGGCCGCCGACCGGAAACACGAATATGCCACGCTGGAGCATCTGCTCCTCGGCCTCGTGGACGACGCGGATGCGGTGACGGTATTGCGCGCCTGCGGGGTGGATCTGGACAAGATCAAGAAGGACCTCACCGAGTTCCTGGATAAGGATCTCGCCGGCCTGGCGACCGATCGCGGCGGCGATCCGAAGCCGACCGCCGGTTTCCAGCGCGTGGTGCAGCGCGCCGCCATCCATGTGCAATCCTCCGGCCGCGATGAGGTGACCGGGGCAAACGTGCTGGTCGCGCTCTTCTCCGAGCGCGAGAGCCATGCGGTGTATTTCCTGCAGCTGCAGGACATGACCCGGCTGGACGCGGTGAATTTCATCTCCCACGGCATCGCCAAGAGCCCGGGCAAATCCGCCCCGCGCCCGCCCACCGGCTCCTCCGAGCCCAACGAGTCGGGTGAGCGCGAGGAGAAGGGCAGCGCCAAGCGCGGCCAGGACGCGCTTTCCACCTACTGCGTCAACCTCAACAAGAAGGCCAAGGAAGGCAAGATCGATCCGCTGATCGGGCGTGAGCACGAGATCGAGCGGACGATCCAGATCCTCTGCCGGCGCACCAAGAACAACCCGCTTTATGTGGGCGATCCGGGCGTCGGCAAGACCGCGATCGCGGAAGGGCTGGCCAAGCGCATCATCGATGAAGATGTGCCGGAAGTGCTGCTGAACGCCACCATCTTCGCGCTGGATATGGGCGCGTTGCTGGCTGGCACCCGCTACCGGGGTGATTTTGAGGAGAGGCTGAAGGCGGTGGTGACTGAGATGGAGGCCAATCCCGGCGCCATCCTGTTCATTGACGAGATCCATACCGTGATCGGCGCCGGGGCGACCTCCGGCGGGGCGATGGATGCCTCCAACCTGCTCAAACCGGCTCTGGCCCAGGGCACGCTGCGCTGCATCGGCTCCACCACCTATAAGGAGTTCCGCAACTATTTCGAGAAGGACCGCGCGCTGGTGCGGCGCTTCCAGAAGATCGACGTGAACGAGCCCTCGGTTGAGGATGCGGTGAAGATCCTGCGCGGGCTGAAGGTCGCGTATGAGAAGCACCACAAGGTCCGCTACACCGATGACGCGATCCGCGCCGCGGTGGAGCTTTCCGCGAAGTACATCAACGACCGCAAGCTGCCGGATAAGGCGATCGACGTGATCGACGAGGCGGGGGCGGCGCGGATGCTGCTGCCGGAGAATAAGCGCCGCAAGACGGTGACGCTGAAGGATGTCGAGGAGATGGTCTCCAAGATCGCCCGGATTCCGGCCAAGTCGGTCTCCAATGACGACAAGGAGGTGCTGCGGCATCTGGAGCGCGATTTGAAGGGCATGGTGTTCGGCCAGGATGCCGCCATCGAGGCGCTTTCGGCCGCGATGAAGCTCTCCCGGGCCGGGCTGCGCGACCCGGAGAAGCCGATTGGCAATTACCTCTTCTCCGGCCCGACCGGGGTGGGCAAGACCGAGGTGGCGCGGCAGCTGGCGAGCACGCTGGGCATCGAGCTGACCCGTTTCGATATGTCCGAGTACATGGAGCGGCATTCCGTGTCGCGCCTGATCGGCGCGCCGCCGGGCTATGTCGGGTTCGATCAGGGCGGCATGCTGACCGATGCGATCGACCAGCACCCGCATTGCGTGCTGCTGCTCGATGAGATCGAGAAGGCGCATCCGGATCTGTTCAACATCCTGTTGCAGATCATGGATCACGGGAAGCTGACCGACCATAACGGCAAGCAGGTGGATTTCCGCAATGTCATCCTGATCATGACCACCAATGCGGGCGCGGCGGACATGCAGAAGCCGGGCATCGGCTTTGGCAAGCAGACCCGGATCGGCGAGGATGAGGAAGCGGTGAAGAAGCTCTTCACCCCGGAATTCCGCAACCGGCTGGATGCGATCATCCCCTTCGCGGCGCTGACGCCGGAGATTGTCGGCCGCGTGGTGGAGAAGTTCGTGATGCAGCTGGAAGCCCAGCTGGCGGATCGCAACGTGACCATCGAGCTGTCTTCGGCCGCCAAGGAGCTGCTGGCCGAGCAGGGCTACGAGCCGCTTTATGGCGCGCGGCCGCTGGGCCGGGTGATCCAGGAGCAGATCAAGAAGCCGCTGGCCGAGGAGCTGCTGTTCGGCAAGCTGGTGAAGGGCGGGGCGGTGAAGGTGAGCGTGAAGGACGGCAAGCTCGCCTTCGACATCTCCGAGGCCCCGGCCCTGGCGCTGCCGAAGCCCGAAGCCGAGGGCGATGGAGACGACGAGAAGGCCCCGGAAGAGGTACATTGAGACGAAAAACGGCGCCGCGAGGCGCCGTTTTTGTGAGCAAAAGTTTTTGGGGTCGTAGGCGCCAAAGGTTCCGACGCTGCGCAGCAGCGTTGGAAAGGCGCCGGAGGGATGGGGGCTTTTTTCAAAAAGCCCCCATGAACGTTTGGGGTGGTGGCAACGAAGGTGCCACCACCCCAAACGTTTTTGCCGCTTTTTTGAAAAAAAGCGGCACCAAAAAACTTTTGCAATTTTTTGAGGAGGCCTTCAGGCCTTCCGCACGAATTCCTGCTTGATGAAATAATCCCCGGCTTCGATCGCATGATCGCCGCTATGCAGCCGGATATTTTTCAGCTTCGTGCCCACCTTCAGCCCGGTGGAGGAACCCTTCACCTTCAGATCCTTGATCAGCACCACGCTATCGCCAGCCGCCAGCACGGTGCCGTTGGCATCGCGGATCACCTCCGCCGCCTCGGTGATCTCGGCGGGCCATTCGAACCCGCACACGTCACAAATATGGGTCTCGCCGGAGAGATGCGTCTCCTCCAGGCTGCATTGCGGGCAGGTTATTTTGGTCATGCGCTGGCTTTAGGCGCGGGGCGGGGGCGCGTAAAGCCTGTCTTGTCCTGAAACGATTTGGCTGGAAGAAGGGCGGCATGTCACGCCTGCTTGCCAATCTGCTCCTGCTCACCGCCGCCTGCCTCTGGGGCGGGGCCTTCGTCGCGCAATCCGAGGCGGGGGCCTGGCTCAATCCGGGCTGGTTCACCGGGCTGCGCTTCGCGCTGGCCTTCCTGACCGTGTTGCCGCTGGGCCTGTGGGAGGCGCGGCGCGCCCGCCAGAAACTGCGCGGGGTGATGGGGCTGGTGGCGCTGGCGGCGATCTTCGCCATCTCCTCCTTCCTGCAGCAATGGGCGCTCTCCTTCACCAGCGTCACCCATGCCGGCTTCCTCACCGGGCTTTATGTGATTTTCGTGCCGGTGCTGGAGATGGTTGTGCTGCGCCGCGCCGCGCATCCCACCGTCTGGGGCGCGGCGCTGCTGGCGCTGGCCGGAACCTGGTGCCTGGGCGGCCGGATCAGCGGGCTGGGGTTCGGCGATGCGCTGATCATCGTCTCGGCCTTCGGCTTCGCCGCCCAGATCGTGCTGCTGCAGCATGTGGCCCGCCATACCGGCCGGCCGGTCGCCGCTGCCCTGGCGCAATCCGCCGCCTGCGTGCTGCTGGGGAGCGGGGCAGGGGCGGTGATGTCGCCGCTGCATCTGGCGGCCATATATGCTTGCCTGCCGCAGCTGCTCTATGGCGGCATCATCTCCGGCGGCGTCGCCTTTCTGTTGCAGGCGCTCTGCCAGCGCCATACCGGCGCCACCGATGCGGCGGTGATGCTGATGTCGGAATCGCTGTTCGCGGCTTTGTTCGCGGCCCTGCTGCTGCATGAGCGGCTGAGCGAAACCGGCTGGGCCGGCTGTGCTTTATTGTTCGGCGCGCTGGCCCTGGCGCAGTTCGGCCCCGCCCTCTGGCCCGCGCGCCGCAGGGCGCTGCTATAAAATAAGGGGCTGTCCCGGAAAAATTTCAGGCTTGTACCTTCAACGCTACGGGCAAAAGGCGAAGAGGCTCGGGATCGACTTAATGGCCAGACGAATGAAGTTCTGGGACAGCCTTTAAAATAAAGTTATGACTTTGGACAAACCGAAGCGACGCGGCGGACGTTAATGTCAAGCCACAAAAAAGACTGAGCCTGTTTGCAAAAATACACTGCGTTACATTTCGCTGCCGGGCTTTCATGCCGTCGGAATCCCGGCTTATGTAGGTTTGTTATCCTTACCTAATGTAAGGGGCGCGCGATCTTGCTGCTATAAAAACATGGAGTGCTCGCTTTGAACCAGTCCGTCATTGCCAGGCGGCGTTTCCTGCTGGCGTCGGTTTCGCTGATGGCCGCCGTGCCGACCATCGGCTGCGCGCAGGCCTATTCCGGCGCTCTGCCCTGGAGTGCCAACGCAAACGGGTCGCCCAAGCCGGTCGATCCCGCCGGTTGGACCTATTTCACCCCGGAAGAAGTCGCCGTCATCGACGCGCTGGTGGATCGTCTGATCCCCGCCGACGACCTCTCCCCGGGTGGCAAGGATGTAGGCATTACCGTGTATATTGACCGGCAGCTCTCCGGCCCGTTCGGCAATGATAGCTGGTTCTATATGAGCCCGCCCTTCCAGGAGGGCTATCCGGGCCAGGGCGTCCAGAGCCCGGTGACCCCGGCGCAGCGTTATCGCAAGAGCATCGCCGCCCTCGAAACCTATTGCCACGGCGCCTATGCCGGCAAGGGCTTCGCGCAGATCCCACCGGACGAGCAGGACAGGCTGATCGGCCAGATGGAGACGGGCACGCTGCAGCTGGGCAAGCTCAGCTCCAAGGCGTTCTTCCAGATGCTCTGGCAGAACACCAAGGAAGGCTTCTTCGCCGACCCGGTTTATGGCGGCAACAAGGACATGGCCGGCTGGCGCATGATCGGCTTCCCTGGCGCGCGTTATGATTATCGCGACTGGGTGACCAAATATAACCAGCCTTATCCGCTGCCGCCGATCGGCATCAAAACCCACCCCGACTGGTCCTGACCCCGCGAGGAACTGAAACATGGTAAAAACGCTCCCCCGCAAGGATGTGGCGATCGTCGGGCTCGGTTGGACCGGCTCGATCCTCGCTTATGAACTGACCGGTGCCGGTCTCGACGTCGTCGCCATCGAGCGCGGCGAATGGCGCGACACCGCGACCGATTTCCCCCCCGCCTGGGCGCCGGATGAGCTGCGCTATGGCGTGCGGCTGGATCTGTTCCAGCGCCCAGCCCAGGGCACGGTGACGCTGCGCAACAACATGAGCCAGACCGCGCTGCCGGTGCGCCAGTTCGTCTCCTTCCTGCCCGGTAATGGCGTCGGCGGCGCCGGTGTGCACTGGAACGGGATGACCTACCGCTTCCTGCCGACCGATTTTAAGCTGCGCTCGCACGTGACCCAGCGCTACGGCGCCAAGGCGATCCCGGATGACATGACCATCCAGGATTGGGGCGTCACTTATGAGGAGATGGAGCCCTATTACGACAAGTTCGAGAAGCTGGCGGGCATTTCCGGCAAGGCCGGGAATCTGAACGGCCAGATCCAGCCCGGCGGCAACCCGTTCGAGGGCGCGCGCTCCAGCGAATACCCGACCAGGCCGACCACCCCCACCTATGGCCCCAGCCTGTTCGCCAAGGCGGCCGAGAGCCTGGGCTATCACCCGTTCCATGTGCCCTCGGGCAATCTCTCCGAGAGCTATACCAACCCGCTGGGCGTGACGATGGGCCAGTGCTCCTATTGCGGCTTCTGCGAGCGCTTCGGCTGCGGCAACTACTCCAAATCCAGCCCGCAGACCTGCGTGCTGCCGGCCTTGATGCTGCGCAAGACTTTCGAGGCGCGGACCAAGTGCAACGTCACCCGCATCAATCTCGACAATACCGGCAAGAAGGCCACCGGCGTTACGTATGTCGATGCCAAGGGCGAGGAGGTGTACCAGCCGGCGGATATGGTGCTGGTCTGCAACTTCTCCTTCAACGCCGTGCATCTGCTGATGGTCTCGGGCATCGGCACCATGTACGACCCGACCACCGGCAAGGGCACCGTCGGGCGCAACTACGCCTATCAGTGCGATTCCGGCGTGGCGCTGCAGCTGCCCGAGGGCACGCATCTGAACAAATTCATCGCCGGTGGTGCCATCGGCATGGTGATCGACGACTTTAACGGCGATAATTTCGACCATACCGGCCTCGGCTTCATCGGCGGCGGCAATATGGGCGCGACCGTCACCGGCGGCCGGCCGATCCAGCAGCTTTCGATGATGCCCGGCCAGCCGAGCTGGGGTGCGGGCTGGAAGAAGGCGGCGAAGGAGAGCTACCAGACCGTGTACGGGCTGGGCGCCCAGGGCAGCTCTTATTCCTACAAGGATTGCTATCTGGATCTCGACCCGACCTACAAGGACCCGTATGGCAGCCCGCTGCTGCGCATGACCTTCGACTGGAAGCAGAACGAGTTGAAGATGTCCGCCTATATCACCGCGAAGCTGGAGCAGATCGCCAAGGCGATGGGGGCGGTTTCCACCCATGCCGCGCCGCGCAAGGGCAATTATACGGTGACCGTGTACCAGTCCACGCATAATACCGGCGGCGCGGTGATGGGTGATGACCCCTCCACCAGCGTGGTCAATAAATACGGCCAGAGCTGGGACGTGCCGAACGTGTTCGTCTTCGGTGCCGCCTTGTTCCCGCAGAATCATGGTTACAACCCGACCGGCACGGTCGGCGCGCAGGCCTATCTCGGCGCCGACGGGATCGTGAACCAGTACATCAAGAGCCCCGGCGCTCTGCTGCACATCTGAGGAGAGAGAGAATGAGCAAGATGCGTTTCCTCACCCAGGCGGCGGCGGGTCTGGGTTTCACCGCCCTGGCGGGCCTGGCCATGGCCCAAACCGCGCCGGGCGATGCGCAGACCATCGCCCAGGGCAAATATCTCGCCACCGCTGGCGATTGCGCGGCCTGCCACACCGCCCCTGGCGGCCAGCCGATGGCCGGCGGCCTCGCTATTCAAACACCGTTCGGCAAGATCATCGCGCCGAACATCACCCCGGATAAGGCCACCGGCATTGGCAACATGTCCGATGCGGAGTTCATCAAGGCGCTGAAGCAGGGGATTGGGCATAGCGGCCATCTCTACCCGGCGATGCCCTATGTCTATTACAACAAGGTGCCGGATGATCAGATTTTGGCGATCCGCGCCTATCTGAACACGCTGAAGCCGGTGGACCATAAGGTCGTCTCCGATCAGCTGCCTTTCCCCTATAATATCCGCGCCGCGATGATCGGCTGGAATCTGCTGTTCTTCCCCGATAAGGGGGATTTCAAGCCGGATGCCAGCCAGTCCGCCGCATGGAACCGGGGCGCCTATTTGGTGCAGGGGCTGGAACATTGCGCCGCCTGCCATACGCCGAAAAACGCGCTGGGCGGCGATGAGACCGGCCATGAATTCCAGGGTTCGATCGTGGACGGCATGAATGCGCCGAACATCACCGCCTCCTGGAACGGCATCGGCAGCTGGAGCGTGCAGGATATCGCCGATTATCTGAAGACCGGCCATAATCAATACGCCGTCGCCTCCGGCCCGATGGCGGAGGCGGTGAAGAACTCCACCTCGCAGCTGACGGATGCGGATGTGAAGGCGATGGCCGTCTATATCAAATCCCAGGCGGGGGCGGGCGGCACCGCCCCGGCCCCGGTGGCGGCCAATGATCCGGCGATGCTGGCCGGTGCGAAGATCTATAATGATGAATGCGCCGCCTGCCATACCGGGAGCGGCATGGGCAAGGCGGGCATCTTCCCGGCTCTGGTGAAGAGCCCGGTGGTGCAGGCCGACAAGCCGGCGACACTGATCGGCATTGTGCTGCATGGCGGGCATGGTGTCGGCATCCCCACCGCGCCGACTGCCCCGGCGATGCCGTCTTTCGGCTGGCTGCTGAGCGATCAGCAGATCGCGGATGTGGCCACCTATGTCCGCAACAGCTGGGGCAATGCCGCGCCCGCCGTGAGCGCGGACGAGGTGAGCAAGGCCCGCGCCGGCAAGAGCAACTGAGCCCAAGAGGCTTCGGCGAATGCAAACGCCCGGCTTCGGCCGGGCGTTTTTTTGACCTGGACAGCGTTCATCGGCGATACCATGTGAAGACTCTGACCCAACGTCACTCACGCAAACTGCAAAGGGGACGACCATGGTGACAGAACAGCTAAGCCGCGCCGGATGGGGCGCTTATTTCGATCAGCTTTCCAAGAGCTTGCCGCGGGCCGATGTGGAGCTGCGGATTTCCTCGCTGCAGCTGGGCAGCCAGCTGGAGGCGGAGGGGATGAAGGTGAACGGCATCACCTTCGACCATCACAACGATATCATCGTGATTTCGATGCAGGGGCTGGAGCATATCATCCACGCGCCCGCCAGCGCCTACGCCCAGGCGCAGGACGGGCGGGTGGAAAATCTGGAAATCACCGACGCCCAGGGTGAGCGCTGCCTGCTGCATTTCCGCTGGCCGCGCGCGGGCAAGGATTTGGACGAGGTGATCGACGAGGCCGGGGCGGAGACGTTCCCGGCCAGCGACCCGCCCCCTTGGACGGGGGCATGATCTAGCCGCCGGCGAGAGGCTCCGATACTCTCGTTGGCATGACGGATCTAACGCCTTGTGACTGCGGCTCCGGGCTGCGGCGGGTGCGCTGCTGCGCCCTGGATTTTGCCGATCTGGCCCCCGCTTCGGCTCATGCCGTGCTCTCGCCTTTGATGGCGCAGGCGGAGGCGCATTTTGCCGCCGGCGACGTCGCCGCGGCGGAGCAGGCGGCGTTGCAGGTTCTGGAACTCGCTCCGGGGCGCGAGGATGCGCTGCTGCTCCACGCCCGGCTTTGCCGCCAGCTCGGGCGCAGCAAGGCGGCCGAGGCGCTGCTGCGCCGGGCGGTGGCGTTGAACCCGAATCATTTCTGGGCCACCAACGACCTCACCTTGCTGCTGCTGGCGCAAGGCGCCCTGGCCGAGGCCGAGGGCCATGCCCGCAACACCATCCGCATCGCCCCGCAAAACCCCCAGGCGCATAATCTGATGGGGCTGGTGCTGACCGAGGCCAACCGGCCACAAGTGGGGGAATATCATTACCGCCAGGTGCTGGCGCTGACCGCGCGCGATGAGCCGGTGACATGGGCCAATCTCGCCTGGAATCTGAAAGCGCAAGGCCGTATCGATGAGGCGCGGGCGCTGTATCAGCGCGCCATCGCCTCTCCGCCGCCGGTGCAGCAGACCTATCTCGGCTATGCCAAGATGGAGGAGGCGGACCGCAAATTCGAGCGGGCGCTGGAAATATTGGACGAGGCCGAGCGGCTGTTTCCCGGCACCCCCTCGATGCGGCTGACCCGCGCCACCGTGCTGGCGCGGCTGGGCCAGCATGAGGCGGCGCTGGCGCTGCTGAACGCGCTGGAGCAGGGCGGCGGCCTGCTGGGGCCGTCCGAGCTTTCTGAAAAAGGCCGGCTGCTGGAGCGCATGGGGCTGCATGACGAGGCCTTCGCCTGTTTCGATGAAGGCAAGAAACGCGCTTTGGCCTTTGGCGCGCGGCCTTATATGGCGGCGCAGGCGGGCGATCTGGTGGCGCGGCTGCAGGGGTTCTTCTCCGCCCGGCGGCTGACGACGCTGCCGGTGGCGCAGGCGCGTTTGGATATGCCTCAGCCGGTGTTCATTCTCGGCTTCCCCCGCTCGGGCACGACCTTGATCGAGCAGACGCTTTCCGTGCATCCGCAGATCGCCGCCGGCGATGAGCTGCCCTTCATCAACGACATCACCCAGATCATGCCGCGCCTGTTGGCAAGTCCGATGAATTATCCGGAGGCTTTGGCGGAGTTGTGGATGGGCGACCAGCGCGACGGGCTGGAGGAGTTGCGCGATTATTATCTGCGCCGCGCCGCCAAGGCGGGGATATTCAAGGACAAGGCAGGGTTTTTCACGGATAAGATGCCGCTGAACGAGACCCATATGGGGCTGATCTCGCTGCTCTTCCCGCAATCGCCGCTGGTGCATGTGATCCGGCATCCGCTGGATGTGGTTTTGTCGGTCTATTCCAACTATCTCACCCACGGCTATTGCTGCGCCGCCGAGCTGGAGAGCGCGGCCCGGCATTATATGCTGATCTTCAATCTGATCGAGCATTATAAAGCGAATTTGCAGATGCGCTATCTGCCGGTGCGCTATGAGGAGATGGTGGTGGACCAGGAGGCGGAGGTGCGCAAAATCCTGGACTTCATCGGCGTTGAGTTCGATCCGCGCTGTTTGGCGTTTGAGCGCAATACGCGTTACGCCCGCACCGCCTCCTACGCGCAGGTGACGGAGAAGCTGTATGACCGCTCGCGCTATCGCTACCGGCCCTATCTGAAACATCTAAAGCCAGCGCTAGATATTTTGCGCCCGGCGATCGAGATGCTGGGCTATAAGGGCGAAACGGCATAGCCCCAAGTTCGCAAAAGTTTTTGGGGGCGCAGGCGCCCAAGGTTCCATCGCTGCGCAGCGGCGATGGAATGGCGCCGCAGGGGTGGGGGCTTTTTTCAAAAAGCCCCCACTTCTTTGCGGTTACTGCACCAGACGCAGTTTCGGCCGGCGCGCCAGGATCAGATTTTCATAGACATTCACATAATCCTGGGCCATGCGGCGGGCGGAGAAGCGGGCTTCGAAGCGGCGGCGGATGCGCGCGCGGTCGAGTTGATCGGCCGCCTTCAGCGCCTGCGCCGCCTCGTCCTCGTTATTGACGATGAAGCCGGTGACGCCATGTTCGATGATCTCCGGCACCGAGCCATGGCCGTAGGCGATCACCGGGGTGCCGCAGGCCATCGCCTCGATCATCACCAGCCCGAACGGCTCCGGCCAGTCGATCGGCATCAGCAAGGCCTTGGCGCCGGAGAGGAAGGCGGATTTATCGCGGTCACCAATCTCGCCGGTCAGATCGGCATCTTTGCCCAGCATGGGGGCGATCACCTCGGCGTGGTAATCGGCATCCACGGCATCCACCTTGGCGGCGAGCTTCAGCGGAATCCCGGCGGCCTGGGCGATGCGAATCGCGCGGTCGGCGCGCTTCTCCGGGCAGATGCGGCCAAGGAAGGCGGCATAATCGCGTGGCCGGTCCAGCGGATTCAGCAAATTCAGCGGCAGGCCGTGATGCACGGTGGCGATGAAATTCGCTTGCCTGAGCGGTGTTGCCTGGGAGTCCGAGATTGAAACCAGATTCTGTGCCGGCAGGCCGGCATAGACCGGGTTCAGTTCCGGCAAATCCAGCCTTCCATGCAAAGTCGTTACAAACGGCGTGGTCTGCCGCGCGAACAAGGAGGCCGGCATATAGTCGATATGAAAATGAAGCACATCGAAATCAGCAGCGCGCTCATAGACTTTTTCCAGGAGCAGGAATTGCGGGGCCATCCGGTCACGCAAGGATTTGTCCAAGCGCAGCGCCTGCGGCCATACCGCTTCCAGCTTCGCATCGGTGAAGGAATCGCCGCTGGCGAACAGGGTCACGTCATGGCCCATGGCAACCAGCTCTTCCGTGAGGAAGGAGACAACGCGCTCGGTGCCACCATAGAGTTTCGGCGGCACCGCCTCATGCAGAGGCGCAATCTGCGCAATACGCATTCTTTCGGCCCTTTCTTCGGCAATGGAGAAATGCTGCAGCGCATAATCCAGCTTGATGTGTCATCAATAAGGCACAATCTGCTGGCATATGTCGGAAGCCATGAATCAGATGAAGGAAAATCATAAAGATTTTTTAACGCCCAAGGAGCGGCAGCCAGGGCGCTTTTTGCTGCGCGCGGTCTCGCGCCACTCGTTTGCGCATCTTGTTGTGCTGGCCTCGGTCCTTGCCGGTGTCGGCTGTTCCGTGGCCTCGCAATATGCGGTGAAAAATCTGGTCGATGTGATGGCGCGGCATCAGACCCAGGCGGTATGGGGTGCGTTTGCGGCTCTGGCCGGGCTGATCGCGGTGGATAATCTTTCCTGGCGCCTGGGCGGCTGGGTCTCCGCGAAAACTTTCGTGGATGTCACGGGAGATTTAAGAAAATTCCTGTTCAACCACGTGCTCGGCCATTCCACCGGATTCTTCGTCAGCCGGCGCGCGGGCATGTTGGCCGGGCGGATTTCCGCCACCGGCAATGCGGTGTTTCGCATCGAGAGCGTGATCACCTGGAATGTGCTGCCGCCTTTGATCGCGGTGCTGGGCTCGGTGATCATGATCGGCTTTGTCGTCCCCGCCATGGGGCTGGCCTTGATTGCAGTTTCCCTGTCCCTCGGCGCGGTGCTGGGGCGCATGGCCTGGAAAGGCCGGCATCTCAACAGCGATTACGCCGAGGCCGCCGCCGCGGTGGATGGCCAGATTGTGGATGTGATCAATAATGCTGGCGTGGTGCGGGCTTTTGGCGCCACGCTGCGCGAGGCGCGGCAGTTCGAGCGCGAGGTGGGCGGCGAGATGCAGGCCCGCCAGCGTAGCCTGCGCTATTTGGAAAAAATCCGTCTTGCCCATGCGGTGAGCACGGCGGTGCTCACCGCCGGGCTGCTCTATTGGGTCATCGCCCGCTGGCAGGCGGGGTTGGCCAGTGCCGGTGACGTGGTGCTGGTGGTCAGCCTGGGCTTTACCGTTCTGCACGGCACCCGCGACCTCGCGGTGGCGCTGGTGGATATGGTCCAGGATTGGGCGCGGCTGGCTGAGGCGCTGCGGGCGCTGCTGATCCCGCATGACATGCCCGAGCCGGCCAGTGCGGCCGAGCTGGAGGCACCGCGCGGGGCGGTGAGTTTCCGCAATGTCAGCTTCGGCTATGGCGAGGCGGCGCCGGTGCTGCGCGGCATCGATCTGGAGATCAAGGCCGGCGAGCATGTCGGGCTGGTGGGCAAATCGGGCTCCGGCAAATCCAGTCTGCTGGCGCTGCTGCAGCGCCAATATGACCCGTCCAGCGGCGAAATTTTGGTGGATGGCCGCAATGTCGCCGCCTTGAAAAAGCTGAGCCTGGCCGGGGCGATTTCGGTGGTCTCGCAGGATGTGCAGATGTTCCATCGCTCGGTGCTGGAGAATATCCGCTACGGCAAGCCGGAGGCGAGTGTGGCGGAAGTGCGCGCCGCCGCCCGCGCCGCCTATGCGGAGGATTTCATCGACGCGCTGCCCGATGGCTATGAGACGATGGTGGGTGAGCGCGGCCTGCGGCTTTCCGGCGGCCAGCGCCAGCGCCTGGCCATCGCCCGCGCCTTTCTGCGCGACAGCCCGATTCTGCTGCTGGATGAGGCAACCTCGGCGCTGGATTCGGAATCCGAGGCGACGGTGCAGATGGCCCTGGCCCGGCTGGCGCAGGGGCGCACCGTCATCGCCGTGGCGCACAGGCTCTCCACCTTGCGGGATTTCGACCGGATTGTGGTGATGCAGGAGGGGGTGATCCTGGATCAGGGCGCGCCGGACGATCTGGCCAGCCGCCCTGGCCCCTACCGGGACATGTTGGCGCTGCAATTGCAGGCGGCTTGAAGCCCGGGCACCGATCGCGAAAAGCAAAGCCGCACGAGGCGGCTTTCAGGGTCAGGCTTTGAAATGTTCTTTCAGCCGGGGCATCAGCTCGACCAGATTGCAGGGCCGGTGCCGTGAATCCAGCTGGAAGCGCAGAATATCGTCCCAGCCATCCTTCACCGCCCCGGTGGAGCCGGGCAGGGCGAAGAGGTAGGTGCCGTTGGCCACCCCGCCCAGGGCGCGGGACTGCATCGTGGAGGTGCCGATCTTGGCGTAGGAGAGCATGCGAAACAGCTCGCCGAAGCCCTCGATCTTTTTCTCCAGCACGCGCTCGAAGGCTTCCGGGGTGACATCCCGGCCGGTGACACCGGTGCCGCCGGTGGTGATGACGACATCCACCGCCGGATCCGCGATCCAGCCGCGCAGCGCCGTCTCGATCAGCCCGGCATCATCCTTGATGATGGCGCGGGCCGCCAGCTCGTGGCCGGCCGCCGTCACCCGTGCCGCCAGAGCGTCGCCGGAAGTGTCGTTTTCGGCGGTGCGGGTGTCCGAAATCGTGGCGATGGCGATGCGCACCGGCAGGAAGGCCCGGCTTTCGTCGATGCGGCTCATTGCGCGTCGGCGGTCTGCACCGCTTGCGGGGCCGGGCTGAAATCCTGCAGCGTCGGGAAATCACCCTCCGCCAGCACGTTGAGGCTGCGCGGCTTCAGCCCGATCTCTTCCGAATAGAGCCAGCTATCGGCCAGCACCTGGCGCACGAAGCGGCGGGTCTGGTCGTTCGGGATGGTCTCGATGAACAAAAGCGGGTCCGAATCATCCTTGATCGCGCTGTACCAGGCCGATGCCGCGCCCGGCCCGGCATTATAGCTGGCGAGGATGGCCAGCAGATTATCCTGGATCCCCGGCTGGCTGCCGAGATATTTCAGATAGGCCTGGCCCAGCGCGAGATTGGCGGAGGGATCGTTGATCGAGCCGGTCACGCCTTCGGCGGCGCGCATGGTGGCGGCGGTCTGCGGCATCAGCTGCATCAGCCCGCGCGCCCCCACCGGCGAGGTGGCGTGCGCGTCAAAGCCGGATTCGGTGCGGGCGAGGGCGTAGATCAGCGCCGGATCGACGCTGAAGCCGCCTTGCGGGTGCATGGCGGGCAGCGGCAGCCGGGCGCCGGCGATCTCGTCCACCGGGCTCGGCATGGTGCTGGCGATGGCGATGGTAACATCCACCATGCCCGCCCGCGCCGCCACGGCCATCACGGAGCGGCTGAGGCCGGGCGTGGCCTGCATCTGCGGCCAGAGGGCGCGTAGGGCGGTCTCGGCCTGGTCGTTGAGGCCGAGCTGCAGCAGCTCGAAGGCGAGATGCCCGTCCGGCAGCGAATCGACGGCGGTGGCGTCGGCTTCGGTCAGCGTCGCGGAGATGCCGGTGGGGCCGAAGCCCTGGCCGAGCAGCCGTCCGGCCAGCATGCCGTAGAACGTGTCGGCGCTCCAGCTCGCCTGGTGCAGCCAGTCCAGATACTGGTCCGGCTGCTGCAGGCGCAGCGCCGCGCGGGCGGCCCAGAAGGCGCTGGCGGCGCGGTCATCGTCCGAAATACCGGACAAGCCGGCGGTCTTGCGGAAATTATCGGCGGCGGCCTGGATATGGTTGGCCTTCCAGGCGGAGAGCCCGGCCTCGAAGCCACGGCGCCAGCTGGCCGCATCCGGGGCCAGAGCCGGCCTTGCGGCGGCGCCGGCGGTGAGGGTTTGCTCGGGCAGCAGGGCCAGATGCGGTTCGGCCGGCAGCGCCGCGCGCGCCAGCTTATGCTGCATCAGCCCGTAGATCGCCGGAGCGTCCGGGCCGTGGCTGTATTTCGCCCACCAGGCGGTCAGTTCGGCCGGCTTGGTGATGTAGTTGCTGCTGAGATAGCGGATGGCCAGCACCGTGCCGACCAGCCCGTCATCGGCCACACGCGCCAGCATCTTGTCGGACGCGGCGAAATCCCCCGCCTTCTGCAAAGAGAGGGCGCGTTGATAAAAAGCCACATCGCTGGGGGAAAGCGGTTGCGGCAATGCCACCTCGACCCCGCCCGGAGGCGTGTTTCGCGGCACGGCATAAGCTACAGATTCCCCGTCGGTGCCGGCTGCCGGCTGTGTGGGGGGCGTCGTCGATCCCTGGCCTTGTCCCAAATCAGAGGACTTCGCGAACGCCTGCGCATGCAACGCACAGGTGAAAGCAAAAACGGACACGCCAGCAAGCGCCGCGCGCGTCACGTTCAGGCGGGAGAGCGTTTTGATGGCTCCTCGCATGAGCGAGGGAGGTACACATGAAGAAAGGGTGACGCAAGCCTTAAACGCGAGGACGGACCGCTCAATTAAGGCAGCCCCACCGTTTCACCACATTTTTGCCATACTCGCCATTGGTTTTCCAGAGATCGTTGCCAGAGCAGCTTGTTAATAAACGGGGATCAGTTATGCGTCTGAAGCTGGTCTCGCAGGCTCAGAAGGTCGTGCCAGGCGGCGCGTTTGGCGATGGGGGTGCGCAGCAGATAGGCCGGGTGATAGCTGGGCAGGAGTCGCAGCGGCGCGGGCAGGCCCTCGATGCTCACTTGCTGCCATTTGCCGCGAAGCCGGGTGATTCCGGCCTGCGCCTGCGGGCCGAGCATGGCTTTTGCCGCCACCGCGCCCAGGGTGAACAGCAGGGACGGGGCGATCAACGCGATCTGCCGGTGCAGGAAGGGCAGGCAGAGCGCGATTTCCGATTCGGTCGGGGTGCGGTTGCCCGGCGGCCGCCAGGGCACGGCGTTGATGATCCGCACCTGGGTGCGGTCCAGCCCGATCGAGCCCAGCATCTTGTCCAACAGCTGCCCGGCGGCGCCGACGAAGGGGCGGCCGATACGGTCCTCCTCCGCCCCCGGAGCTTCGCCGATCAGGATCAGCCGGGCATCGGGCGCGCCATCGGCGAAGACCAGCTGGGTGGCGGTCTCGCGCAGGGCGCAGCCGGCGAAGCCGCGCATCGCCTCTTCCAGCGCCTCCAGGCTGTCGCAGCCGGCGGCGAGGCGCGCGGCATCCTCCGGACCGGCCAGCAGCGGGGCGGCGGTGGCGGGGCGCGGCGGGCGGCGCTGGGGCAGGGGGGCGGGCGCGGCGGCGTGGGCGCGGATCTGCGGGGCGTCCAGCAACGCCTCATCCGCCCCCCACTCCCATTGCAGCCTCAGCGCCTCAAGCAACTCCATGTCCAATTCATTATCTTGGGGACGCCTGGCCCGCCACCCTTGTCTGCCCCTTTACTCGCCGGTAGATTTTTCAGTAGACGGGCGGAACTGATTTACAAAAAAGGACGCGATCATGTCGGACGAGGCGCTGCCGCGTGAGGCTATGGAATTCGATGTGGTGGTCGTGGGGGCTGGCCCTGGCGGTCTGTCCTGCGCGATCCGGCTGAAACAGCTCAACCCCGAGATGTCCGTCTGCGTCGTCGAGAAGGGCTCCGAGATCGGCGCGCATATCCTCTCCGGCGCGGTGCTGGAGCCGCGTGCGCTGAAGGAGCTGATCCCGGATGTCGATCCCGGGTTGATCCCGCTGGCAACGCCGGTGAGCGCGGATGAATTCCTGATGCTGACCCCGGACGGGGCGCGCAAGCTGCCGACCCCGCCGCAGATGCATAATGAGGGCAATTACATCGTCTCGCTCGGCAATGTGGTGCGCTGGCTGGGCCAGCAGGCCGAGGAGCTGGGGGTGGAGATCTATCCCGGTTTCGCCGCCGCCGAGACGCTGATCGAGAATGGCCGCGTCGTCGGTGTCGCCACCGGGGATATGGGCATCGGCAAGGATGGTGAGCCGACTGACAATTATGCCCGCGGCATGGAGCTGCGCGCCACCTACACGGTTTTCGCCGAGGGCTGCCGCGGCTCGCTGAGCAAACAGCTTGAGAAGAGCTTCAATCTTCGCGAGGGCGTGGACCCGCAGACCTACGGGCTGGGGATCAAGGAATTGTGGGAGGTGAAGCCGGAAAAATTCCGCAAGGGCCTGACCCGGCATTCCATCGGCTGGCCGCTGGACAATGCCACCTATGGCGGCTCCTTCCTCTATCATTTTGGTGAGAATCTGGTCGCGGTCGGGTTTGTCATTGGGCTGGACTACAAGAATCCCTATCTCTCGCCCTTCCAGGAATTCCAGCGCTTCAAGACCCATCCGGCGATCGCGCCGACCTTTGAAGGCGCCAAGCGGATTTCCTATGGCGCGCGCGCGATCAATGAAGGCGGCTTCCAGTCGCTGCCGAAGCTGGCGTTCCCCGGCGGGGTGATGATCGGCTGTGCGGCGGGGACGCTGAATGTGCCGAAGATCAAGGGAACGCATACGGCGATGAAATCCGGCATGGTCGCGGCGGAAGCGATCGTGGAAGCCTTCGCGGCGGACAAGCCGGATACGCTGAGCGCCTACCCGCAGAAGCTGGAAGCGAGCTGGGTGTGGCCGGAGCTGCACCAGGTGCGCAATATCCGCCCGGGTTTCGCCAAGTTCGGGCTGTATGGCGGGCTGATCAATGCGGCGCTGGAAACCTATGTGTTCAAGGGCAAGGCGCCCTGGACGCTGAAGAACCATGCCGATTACAGCCAGCTGAAAAAGGCCAAGGATTGCACGCCGATCGACTACCCCAAGCCCGATGGCAAGCTGACCTTCGATCGTCTTTCCTCGGTGTTTCTCTCCAACACCAATCATGAGGAAAACCAGCCGGCGCATCTGACCCTGCTGGATCCGGCGGAGGCGATCAGCGTCAATTACAATGAATATGCCAGCCCGGAGACGCGTTATTGCCCGGCGGGGGTGTATGAGATCGTCGGCGTGGAGGCGAATGCGCCGCAGCTGCAGATCAACGCGCAGAACTGCGTGCATTGCAAAACCTGCGACATCAAGGACCCGACCCAGAATATCAACTGGGTGGTGCCGGAAGGCGGGGGCGGGCCGAACTATCCGGGGGGCATGTAAGCCAAGGCGTATGGCGCCGCCTCGCCTGGATCAGGATCGCGGCGAGACATGGGGGCGACGGCGAAGGCGCCATCGCCCCCCACTTATACCTGCAGTTTTCTCTTTGCGGGCAATTTCGAATGCCTGATTTGAACCTTCCAGTGCAGATCAGGCGATGATTGCTTTACCGCAAAATCTCGGTGCCAGGTGCCAGCTCCGGCATCGCGCCGCTGGACGACATCACCGGGGCAGGGGCGTGCTTTTCTGGCCTGGCATGTGGTCTGGCACGCGGCGCGGCACGGTGCGTCACCCGATGCGCCACCTGCTGATGATGATGCTCCGGCTTATGCACGGTTTTCGGTTTGGCCGGGGCGGCGGGGGGCGTCACCGGCTCCGCCACCTCGGTCGCGGCCGGCCGGGCCCAGGGCAGGCTGCCGGCCGGGAAGCGGGCGACGGCCGGGGTGATGACCGGTGTTTCCGGCACGGCAACGGGCGCCTGGTTGATGGTGGCGCTGGGCGCGTGGGTGATTGAGGCGCTGGGCGCCTGGGCGATGATCGTCGCCGGCGGGTTCGGGGCGGCGGGGCGGAGCGGGCGCGGCGCTGGCGCGGGAACCGGCAGCGCCACGGTCTGCGGCACCGGCGCCGTCTGCGGGGATATCTGCGGCGGCGCGGCGGGGGCCAGGGCGGCGGTCTGGTCGGCCGGTGCCAGGCTGGCCTGGCCGGTCGGGGCGTTCAGCAATTGCTGATAGGCGGCAACCGCGCTTCGCGCTTGATCCGGCGAGAGATCATTGGCCAGCACCTGCCGCGCCTCCTCCGCCCGGCCGCTGCCGACCAAAGCCAGCGCATAATCGGCGCGGATTTTCGGGGTGGCGTTATCGGAGATCGCCAGCGGCCCCAGATATTGCAGCGCATCGGCGCTGTTGCCGGACAGCGCCAGCGCCATGCCGAGATTGACCTCGGTGGCGATGTTCCCAGGGGCGAGCAGCAGCGCCTGCTGCAACGGCGCCACCGCCCCGGCGGCATTGCCGCTCAGCGCCCGGGCCACACCGAGATCGCTCTGCGCGTTGGCATTTTGCGGGTCATCCGCCACCGCGGCGGCGAAGGCGCGCTCCGCCTCCGGCGCGTTGCGGCGGATCAGGCAGCGTCCGATCCCGGTCTGGGCTTCGGAGGAATGCGGGTTCTGCCCCAGCGCCAGCCTGTAAGCGGCGATGGAATCCTCGCAGCGATCCATCGCGTAATAGGCCGCGCCCTCGTGATAGAGTGCCTGCACATCGTGCGGGTTCTGCGCCAGGGTGGATTGCGCGATTTTCAGCGCCATCTGCGGGTTGCCGCCGGCGATGGCGGCATCGGCGATGTTGAGCGTGTCATTGCCTGGGGCGAACTGGCTGGTCTGCCGCGGCGTCGCACAGGCGCCAAGCATCAGGCAGGAAGCGGCGGCCAGGCCCAGGCGCAGCAAATTAGGGCGCCGTGGCGAGCAGCAACCAGTAGGCAGATTTCTGTGCATCGCGTTTCACTCCGCTCCCTGTCGAGAGAGCCTGGCTCAGGCTGAACTGGGCTTGCTTGTTGCCTTGCGCGGCGGCGCGCTGCCACCAATAGGCGGCCTTGCCCGGGTTGGCCGGCACGCCGGCGCCATAGGCATAGGCGTTGCCGAGCGCGTCCTGGGCGTCGGCATTGTTGCGTTCGGCGGCTTTCTGCCACCATTGTGCGGCCAGAACATCGCTCTGCGGCACGCCATAGCCATGGGCGTAGTAATTGCCGAGATTGAACTGCGCCTTTACATTGCCCTGCTGCGCGGCTTCGGTGAAATATTGCGCCGCCTTGGTGTAATCCTGCTTCACGCCCAGCCCGGCATTGTAATTATAGCCCAGGCTGTTCTGCGCCTCGGCATTGCCGGCATCGGCGGCCTTGGTGAACCATTCGCTGGCCTTGGCATCGTCCTTGGGCACGCCGGTGCCGTTGGTATAGGCGTTGCCGAGTGCCAGCGCGGCATCGGGATTGCCCTGATCGGCGGCCTTGGCGAACCAGTAATCGGCGGCCTGGGCATCGGCAGCCACGCCGGTGCCAGTCTGGTACATCACCGCCAGGCGATATTGCGCATCCTCATTGCCCAGAGGTGCGGCGCGGCCATACCAGCTGGCGGCGGTGGCGTAATCCTGCGGCACGCCATGGCCGGTGTAATAGGCATCGCCCATCGCGGCCAGCGCGTCGGCGGAGCCGGCGGCGTTGGATGGCGAGGCGTTCGGGTTCGGGGCCGGCGGCACGATGGCGGTGGCGTCGGGCACAGGCTGCGGCGCGGCGGCCACCGGGGGGGGGGCGGGCGGCTGGGCAGGCGGCACGGCACAGGCGGAGAGGCCAAAAAAGGCCAGGAATGCTGCGCTAGCCGGGATTGGTCTCGTCTTCGAACCCATTCTTGGAAACTCTCCCGGCGTCATTCGTAAAAGCCTGAATTTAAGCGACAATGTTTGTTCTATCCGAAACCGCCAGCATTCGACAATCTTAGGGCGCAACAAATCTGCGTGTTTCCCGCGATTTTTATTTGGGCGGGAACCGGCTATGCAAACGCCATGAGCATACGCATTGGCATCGCCGGTATTTCCGGCCGCATGGGGATCTATCTGGCGCAGGAGGCCGCTGCCGCCGCCACCCTCTCCGGTGGCACCAGCCGCTCCGGCATGGCCCCGCCGGGCGCCTCGCATTTCGCCGACATCACCGCGCTGGCGCGGGAGTCGGACGTGGTGATCGATTTCACCCATGCCAGCACGGTGCAGGACCACGCCAAGGCCCTGGCGCAGACCGAGACCCCCTGGGTGCTGGGCACCACCGGCTACAATCAGGCGGACGAGGCGGCGATCGCGGCGGCGGCGAAGACGATCCCGGTGATCGCCTCCGCGAATTTCTGCACCGGCGTCAATCTGCTGCTGCTGCTGGCGGAAAAGCTCGGCCATGCGCTGCCCGCCAGCCAGTATGACGCCGAGATCCTCGAGATGCATCACCGCCAGAAGGTGGATGCGCCCTCCGGCACGGCCCTGGCCATCGGCCATGCGGTGGCGGCCGGGCGCGGCGTGGCGCTGGCGGATGTCATCGCCTCCGGCCGCGATGGCCATACCGGCCCGCGCCAGGATGGTGAGATCGGCTTCGCGACCTTGCGCGGCGGCCAGATCATCGGCTCGCACACGCTGAGCTTCACCGCCGGGGATGAGCAGATCAGCCTCACCCACCATGCCTTCGACCGCAAGGTCTTCGCCTCCGGCGCGGTGCGTGCGGCGCTCTGGGTGCATGCGCAGCCGGCAGGGCTGTATGGCATGAAGGATTTCTTGAAACTTTAGACAGTTTAGCCAAAGGCCGGAATTTTCTCCGGCGGCTGGGATTTTCCAAAAATCCCGCCCGCTTTTCCGGGTTTTGCGAAAGCGCCGCGCACATGCGGTGCGGGCGGATGGCGCGATGCGGCAAAAGCGCCGAGGGCAGCGCCGGCATGGCATATTGACCCCAGCCGCCCGATGCGCCATCCGGACCCCGCCGTTGCCGACTGACCGGTCTGCAACACCAAGTCATACGGGGGTTTTACATGCGCGATCGCGGAGAGTTTCTGTTCACCTCTGAGTCCGTCTCTGAGGGTCATCCGGACAAGGTTGCCGACCGGATTTCCGATACCGTCGTCGACGCCTATCTGGCGGCCGACCCTTACGCGCGCGTGGCCTGCGAAACGCTGGTGACCACCAACCGCATCATCCTGGCCGGCGAAGTGCGCGGGCCGGACAATATCACCAAGGAATATCTGGCGCATCTCGCCCGCCTGGCGGTGCATGATATCGGCTATGACCAGGAGGGGTTCTCCTGGAAGAATGCCGAGATCTCCGTGCATCTGCACGCCCAGTCCGCGCATATCGCGGTTGGCGTGGATGCCGCCGGCAACAAGGATGAGGGGGCGGGCGACCAGGGCATCATGTTCGGCTATGCCAGCTCCGAGACCAAGGCGCTGATGCCGGCCCCGATCTATTACTCCCACCTGATCCTGCGCCGCATCTCCGAGCTGCGCCGCGCCGCCGACAGCCAGGTGAAGGGCCTGCTGCCGGATGCCAAGAGCCAGGTGACGCTGAAATATGTCGACGGCAAGCCGGTGGGCGCCACCTCCGTGGTTGTCTCCATCCAGCATGAGCCGGGCTACAGCCCGGAGATGGTCAAGGAGATGCTCCGCCCGATCGTCAAGGCGGCGCTGCCTGAGGGCTGGATGCCGGAGGAGAAGGAATTCTACGTCAACCCGACCGGCATCTTCGAGATCGGTGGCCCGGATGGCGATTGCGGCCTGACCGGGCGCAAGATCATCGTCGACACCTATGGCGGCGCGGCCCCGCATGGCGGCGGCGCCTTCTCCGGCAAGGACCCGACGAAGGTTGACCGCTCCGCCGCTTACGTCTCGCGCTATCTGGCGAAGAACGTCGTTGCCGCCGGCCTCGCCGAGCGCTGCACTTTGCAGCTTTCCTACGCCATCGGTGTGAGCCAGCCGCTCTCGCTCTATGTCGATCTGCACGGCACCGGCAAGGATGTCGACGAGGACAAGGTGGCGAAGACCCTGCGCGAGCTGGTCAACCTCACCCCGCGCGGCATCCGCGAGCATCTGCAGCTCAACCGCCCGATCTATGTGCCGACCTCCGCCTTCGGCCATTTCGGCCGCACCCCGGATGACGAGCTGGGCACCTTCACCTGGGAGAAGACCGACCTGGTGCCGGCGCTGAAGAGCGCCTTCGGGCGGTAAGGAAGGGTTTAAGGGAAGAATGGGGGCTTTTTGAAAAAAGCCCCCATACCCCCAAAAACTTTTGCGACTTTTGGCCTGGGGCTTGTCCCCGGGCCGTTTGCTTTTTGAGGCCCCATGACCCCCGAAGACGCCCCGCCGGGCTGGCTGCGCGCCGCACCGTTCCTGTTCCTGATGCTGTGGTCGGCCGGGTTTCCGGTCTCCAAGACCGGCATCCAGTACGCCGCCCCCTTCACCTTCCTGGCGGTGCGTTACGCGCTGGCGCTGGCGGTGCTGGTGCCGGTCGCGCTCTGGCTGCGCCCGGCGCTGCCCAAACGGCGCATCGCCCTGCTGCATGTGGCGGTGGTTGGGTTCTGCATCCAGACCATCTATTTCGGCATGTGCTACGCCGCCTTCGCGCGCGGCACCTCGGCCGGGGTGGTGGCGCTGGTGGTCTCGCTGCAGCCGCTGCTGGTCGGCGTGCTCGCCCCCTTGCTGGTGCGCGAGCGCATCGGTGCCAAGGGCTGGGCCGGGCTGGGGCTGGGCTTCTGCGGGGCCGCCATCACCATTCTCGGCTATGGCGAAACCGGGCATATTTCGCCGCTGGGGGTGATCTTCTCCATCGGCGCGCTGCTCGGCATGGTGGCGGCCACCCTCTATGAGAAGCGCTTTTCCACCGGCATGCATCCGGTGGCGGCGAATATCGTGCAATATGTGGTCGGCCTGGTCACCACGCTGCCTTTCGCGCTGCTGCATTTCAGCCTGCATCTCACCACGCCCTTCATCGCCAGCATGGCCTATCTGGTCATCGGCAATTCGCTGATCGCGATCTCGCTTTATATCGCCATGCTGCGCTTTGGCGCCGCCTCGCAGGTTTCGGCCCTGTTCTATCTGGTGCCGCCGGTCTCCGGGCTGATGGCCTGGGGGCTGCTGGGCGAGGCGATGCCGGCCTTGGCCTGGGTGGGCATGGCGGTGGCGGGGCTTGGCGTGGCGCTCGTGCGCAGGCAAAGAGCCTGACCATGACCGCCCTGAAACCCCAACCCGACCGGCTCTATGGCCGCGCCCACGGCAAGAAGCTGCGCCCCCGCCAGGAATGGCTGCTGGAGCATTTCCTGCCGCAGACCGCCTGGCCCGCCGCGCCCTTTTCCATCACCCCGCGCGAGATCTGGCTGGAAGTCGGGTTTGGCGGCGGTGAGCATGCTTATGAGCTGGCCTGTGCCAATCCGGAGGTCGGCTATATCGCCGCCGAAGTGTTTGATAACGGCATCTGCTCGCTGCTCTCGCGCATCGCCCCGGATGGGGCGGGCGATCCCACCCCGCTGCCCAATCTGCGGCTCTATACCGAGGATGCCCGCCCGCTGCTGCGCGGCTTCGAGGATGGCGCGCTTTCCAAGCTGTTCCTGATGTTCCCTGACCCCTGGCCGAAGGCCCGCCACGCCAAGCGCCGCTTCGTGCATCCGGACATGGTGCCCGCAATTGCCCGGGCGCTGCGCCAGGGCGGGGAATGGCGCATCGCCTCCGACGATCCGACCTATCAGGGCTGGACGGACGAGGTGCTGGCCGGGCAGGAGCTGTTCACGGTCAACCGGGTGGATATCCACCCCGATGGCTGGCCGCATACGCGCTACAAGGAAAAGGCCATCGCCGCTGGGCGCAAGCCGGTCTACTGGTCCTTGATCAAACGCTAATCGCCGCCGGCGGCTGTTTGCAGCCGCTTGGTCAGCGCCAGGATCTGCTCGCGCAAGGCCCCCAGCTCCTCCAGACTCATCCCCGTCGCCTGCAAAATGCAGGCGGGGATGGTTTGCGCTTTTTGCCGCAGCTTATCGCCGGCCGGGGTCAGCTTCACCCGCACCACGCGCTCATCCTTGGTATCGCGATGGCGTGAGAGCAGCCCATCCGCCTCCAGCCGCTTCAAGAGCGGGGTGAGGGTGCTGGATTCCAGCGACAGGCGCTGGCTGAGCTGGCCGACGGTCTGGTCGTCCTCCCCCCATAACAGCGTCATCGCCAGATATTGCGGATAGGTCAGGCCGATCTCGGCCAGAAGCGGCTTATAGGCGCGGCTGAAGGCATGCTCGGCCGCGTAGATCGAGAAGCAGAGAAAATCATCGAGACGGGCGCTGAAGCCCGGTTGGCCTTGTTGTCCACCGTCCATGGCGGGATCTCCAAAAAAACTTCGCTGATTATATCGTGCACGATTGACTTGTGAAATAGCGCCTGATAAACAGTCGTGCACGACTTAATCGTGACGTATAAGATGGAGATACTTAAATGAGCATGATCACCGCTAAAGATGGCACGCAGATTTTCTACAAGGATTGGGGCAAGGGGCAGCCGGTGGTGTTCAGCCATGGCTGGCCGCTGAGTGCCGATGCCTGGGATGCGCAGATGAATTTCCTCGGCGAGCGCGGCTACCGCGTGATCGCGCATGACCGGCGTGGCCATGGCCGTTCCGAACAGACCTGGACCGGCAATGACATGGACACCTATGCCGACGACCTGGCGGCGCTGACCGCGGCGCTGGATCTGAAGGAGGCCATCCATGTCGGCCATTCCACTGGCGGCGGTGAGGTGGCGCGCTATATCGGCCGGCATGGCACCAAGCGCGTGGCCAAGGCCGTGCTGCTCGGCGCGGTGCCGCCGGTGATGCTGAAGGGCGCGGCCAATCCCGAGGGTGTGCCGATGGAGGTGTTTGACGGCATCCGCGCCGGCGTGCGCCGCGACCGCTCACAATTCTTCAAGGATCTGACCATCCCGTTCTACAACGCCAACCGCGAGGGCGCGCAGGTTTCGCAAGGCGTGCGCGAGGCGTTCTGGCTGGCGGGGATGCAGGGCGGGATCAAGGCGCTGCTCGATTGCATCAAGCAATTCTCCGAGACGGATTTCACCGAGGATCTGAAGGCGATCGACGTGCCGACGCTGATCGCGCATGGCGATGACGACCAGATCGTGCCGATCGGCAATTCCGCGCTGCGCAGCGTGAATTTTGTCAAAGGCGCGGAGCTGAAGATCTATGCCGGCGGCAGCCACGGCTTGGCGCAGATCCAGGCGGAGGCTTTCAACGAAGATTTGCTGAAATTTATTCAAAAATAAAAAGTTTTTGGGGTGTGGCCGTTTTTTCAAAAAGGGCCACGAAACGTCTGGGGTGTTGGTAACGAGGCTGCCAAAACCCCAAACGTTTTTCGCCGCTTTTTGAAAAAAGCGGCACCAAAAACTTTTGCTCTTAATCCTCGGTTTCTTCTTCGTCCTCTTCCTCAAGGCCGAATTGCTGCGCCTCTTCGTCATATTCGAAGATTTCCGCGTAGCGGCCCCAGGAAATCACCGTGCGCAGCGTCTCTTCCGCATATTCCGGAGACATGTGATCCTCCAGCTGGTCGCGGAAACGCACCGCGGCGGCGCGGTGGTTGGAGCGCTGGTCGATCACCCCGCGAATGGCGCCGATCAGCGGCACATGCGTGCGCAGCGCCTCGGCGAAGATCTCCTTGCGGTCCTCCGTCTCCGCATCGGCGAAGCGCCGGCCGGTTTCGGTGATGATGATGTCGCCTTCCTCCAGCACCGCGAAGCCCAGCATGCTCAGCGTCTCGCCCAGCGGCAGCAGCTCATCAACCTCGAATTGCAAGGCGGCGGCCAAAGCGGGAAGATCGGCGCGGCCATTATAAGGCTCGCTCTTCAACGTCTCCAGCAGACCGGCGATAAGGTTGGTGCCGACCGGATGCAGCACATGCGCGAACGGGTTGGGTGCGGCGGCGGCGGCGGTGTGCACTTCCGGCGCCTTGCGGCGGGTCATGATGCCGTAGATGTCGTCCACCATCTCGCGGAAGGCGGGGTCGAAGCGGTTGCGCGGATGCGCGAAGGGCACTTTCAGCTCATGCGCGACGCGGCCCGGATTGGAGGAGAACACCAGGATGCGATCCGCCATCAGCACCGCCTCCTCGATATTATGCGTCACGATCAAAATGGATTTCACCGGCAGCTTGCCGTCCATCCAGAGATCGATGAGGTCGGTGCGCAGCGTCTCGGCGGTCAGCACGTCCAGCGCCGAGAAGGGCTCATCCATCAGCAGCAGATCGGGATGCACGACCAAGGCGCGGGCCAGGCCGACGCGCTGGCGCATGCCGCCGGAGAGCTCTTTCGGGTAGGCGCCGTCATAGCCGCCCAGCCCGATCAGATCGATCGCCTCTTCGGAGCGCTCCTCGCGGTCATCCTTCTTCACCCGCAGCGCTTCCAGCCCAAGCTCGACATTCTCCTGCACGGTCAGCCAGGGAAACAGCGCGAAGCTCTGGAACACCATGGCGACACCGGGGGCGGGGCCGGTGAGCGGCTTGCCGCGCCAGTTCACCTCGCCGGAGGTCGGCTTCAAAAGCCCGGCGACAATGCGCAGCAGCGTCGATTTGCCCGAGCCGGAACGGCCCAGCAGCGCCACGATCTCGCCTTCATGCAGGGTGAGATCGACATCATCCAGCACCACCAGATCGGCGCTGGCCTCCTTATGGTAGGCCTGCCGGCAATTGCGCACGGAGACGAGCGGGATGTTGGTCTGGTCCATGGCGTTTACCCCAGCGTGGTGCGGCGGACGGCGTAGGCATAAAGCGGCCGCCAGAGGATGCGGTTGAAGAGAATGACGAAGCAGGACATCACCACCACGCCGAGCACGACGCGCGGCGTGTCGCCATTATTGGTGGCCTGGGCGATATAGGCGCCCAGCCCGTGGGCGGTGAGGGTGTGGGTGCCCCAGCTCGCCACCTCGGCGACGATGGAGGCATTCCAGGCGCCGCCGGAAGCGGTGATCGCCCCGGTGATGTAATAAGGCAGGATGCCAGGGATCATCACCTTGCGCCACCAGAGCAGGCCGTGAATGTTGAAATTGGCCACCGCCTCCTTCATGTCTCCCGGAAAGGCGGCGGCACCGGCGATGACGTTGAACAGCAGATACCATTGCGTGCCGATCAGCATCAAAGGTGTGAGCCAGATATCAGCGTTCAGATGGAACATCACGATGAACAGCACGAAAGGCGGGAACAGCAGATTGGCCGGGAAGGCGGCGAGGAACTGCGCCACCGGCTGGGCGATGCGCGTCGCCTTCGGCCGCAACCCGAGCCACACGCCGATCGGCACCCAGACCAGCGAGGCGATCGCCATCAGCACCGCGACGCGGATGGCGGTATAGATGCCCATCAGCAGCGCCGTGCCGAGATCGCGCCAATGCAGCGTGCCGGAGACATAGGCGACGATCTGCCAGGCGGCATAGACCGCGATGGCGGCGATCAGCAGATACCAGATGCCGTCGACGATGCGCGAGGGCTCGCTGGTTTCATCCACCTGGCCGGGCTGGCGCAGAGAGAGGCGCAGCCGGAACACCCGCCCGAAGGCCCCGCCGATGACCTCGCCGATGGCCCGGAACAAAGCGGTGCGGCGCAGCAGCTTCAGCATCCAGGGTTCAGGGCCGGAGACGGCGGCCGTGGTCTCGAAGCGGAACTTGCCGGACCAGGCCACCAGCGGGCGGAAGATCAGCTGGTCATACAGCAAAATCACCACCAGCATGGCGATGATGGCGTAGATGATCGCGTGCAGATCCTCCTTCGCCAGCGCCACCGCCACATAGGAGCCGATGCCGGGCAGGGTGAACTGGGTATTGCCGACCGTCACCGCCTCGGAGGCGACGACGAAGAACCAGCCGCCGGACATTGAGAGCATGGTGTTCCAGACCAGCCCGGGCATGGCGAACGGCACGTCCAGCTTCCAGAAACGCTGCCAGGGGGAGAGGCGGAAGGAGCGCGAGGCTTCCTGCAGATCCGCCGGCAGGGTGGTCAGGGACTGGTAGAAGCTGAAGGCCATGTTCCAGGCCTGGCTGGTGAAGATCACGAACACCGAGGCCAGCTCCGCCCCCATCACCTGGCCGGGGAAGAGATGCAGGAAGAACACGGTGGTGAAGGTGAGGAAGCCCAGGATCGGCACGGACTGCAGAATATCCAGGATCGGGATCAGCACCTGGCCGGCGCGGCGGGATTTCGCCGCCAGCGTGGCGTAGGTGAAGGTGAAGACCAGCGAGAAGAACAAGGCCGCGAACATGCGCGCGGTGGAGCGCAGCGCGTAATAGGGCAGCCAGGCCGGGTCCAGATGGATCGGCGTGTTCTGGATCTGCGCGATCGGGGTGGCGATGGTGCTGCGCCCGACCTCGACCAGCGCGATCAGCAGCCCCATGACCATCAGCATGGCCGCGCCGTCGAAGCGGTTCGGCATGCGATGCCCAGCCAGGGCAGGAGGGGTGTAATTCTTCATCAGGCCGCCTGGCTTCGGGTTGAGGAGTTAAGCCCCCTTAGCCATGTGACAGCACTTTGTCACCTATGGAAAGCATTGCGCTTTGGTGACAAGCCGCAGGCCCCACAAGAGCAAAAGTTTTTGGGGGGTGTGGGGGTGTTTTTTCAAAAACATTCCCACGTGTTTTCGACCCTTTTTTGCAAAAAAGGGTCGAGCCCCAAAAAATTTTTGCAACTTTATCTTGGGGTTATTTGGTTCCTGTGGAGCCGAAGCCGCCAGCGCCGCGGGCGGTTTCGTCCAGCTCCGCCACTTCGGCCCACGCCACGCGCACCACCGGCGCCAGCACCGTCTGGGCGATGCGCATGCCGCGTGTCACCTCAAAGGCCGCATCGCCCATGTTCAGCACGATGACACCGACCTCACCGCGATAATCCTCATCGATGGTGCCGGGGCTGTTCGGCAAGGTGATGCCGTTCTTCAAAGCCAGGCCGGAGCGCGGGCGGATCTGCAGCTCATAGCCGGGCGGCAAAGCGATGCTGAAGCCGGTGGGGATCAAAGCGCGCCCGCCCGGCGGAATGCTCAACGGCGCGCTCACCGCCGCCAGCAGATCCATGCCCGCCGCCCCCTTGGTGGCATAGGCGGGCAGTTCCAGCCCCTCGCCATGGGCGAGGCGCTTGATGCTCACGGTCACTTCATTCATTCGAAATGGGCTCCAATCTTCGCGGCGAGTTTTTCGGCGACCGCTTGCTTGTTCATCCTGACCCAGGGCTCTGCGCCATCCGCGGTCAGCAGCAGCACCTCGTTCTCATCCCCGCCCATGATGCCGGTGCCGCCGACATTATTCGCCACCAGCCAGTCACAGCCTTTGCGGGCGCGCTTGGCGGCGGCATGTTCGGCCAGCCTCTCGGTCTCCGCCGCGAAGCCGATGACGAGCTTCGGGCGGGTGGGCGAGGGGGCGGACAGCCCGGCGAGAATATCCGGGTTTTCGGTCAGGCTCAGCGCGGTGGCACCCGAGCCGTCCTTTTTCAGTTTTTGCTCCGCCTCGGTCTGCGGCCGCCAATCGCCGACGGCGGCCGCGCACACGGCGATATCCGCCGGCAAAGCAGCCTGCACCGCCGCCTGCATCTGCCGGGCGGTTTCCACCTTCACCAGCTCCACCCCGAACGGGTCCGGCAGCGCCACCGGGCCGGAGATCAGCGTCACCCGCGCCCCCAACGCCGCCAGCGCCTGCGCGATGGCATGGCCCTGCTTGCCGGAGGAGCGGTTGGCGATATAGCGCACCGGGTCGATCGGTTCATGGGTCGGGCCGGAGGTGACGATGGCGTGCTTGCCCTTCAAAGGGCCGTCCTGCAGCGCGGCCAGGATGGCGGCGAGGATCACCGGCGGTTCCGCCAGCCGGCCGGGACCGTATTCGCCGCAGGCCATCGGGCCTTCATCGGGTTCCACCACCAGCACGCCGCGCGCTTTCAGCGTCGCGATGTTGGTTTCGGTGGCCGGGTGCTGCCACATGCGCACATTCATCGCCGGGGCGACGAGCACGCGCTTATCCGTGGCGAGCAGCAAGGTGCTGGCCAGATCATCCGCCAGCCCGGCGGTCATTTTGGCGAGGATATCCGCGCTGGCCGGGGCCACCACCACCAGATCGGCGGCGCGGGAGAGCTCGATATGACCCATCTCGCTGTCATCGGTCAGCGAAAACAGATCCTGATAAATCTTCTCGCCGGTTAGCGCCTGCAAGGAAAGCGGGGTGACGAACTCAGCCCCCGCCTTGGTCAGCACCGCCGTCACCCCCAGCCCGGCCTTGCTGGCCAGCCGCACCAGCTCCAGCGCCTTATAGGCGGCGATCCCGCCCGAGACGATGAGCAGGATGCGTTTCACAGCTTCCAGCCGGCATGGATCGCCGCGATGCCGCCGGAGAGATTGCGGTAGGTGACGCGCTCAAACCCGGCCGCCTCGAACATGCGCTTCAGCTCCTCCTGCTTGGGGAACATGCGGATGCTCTCGGCCAGATATTGGTAGCTGGCACTATCCTTGGCGATGATGCCGCCGATTTTCGGCAGCGCCTGGAAGGACCAGGCATCATAGAGCTTCTCCAGCCCGGCGATCTGCAGCTGGGAGAATTCCAGCACCATGAAGCGCCCGCCCGGCCGCAGCAGGCGCTGCGCCTCGGCGATCACCTTGTCCTTGTTGGTGCAGTTGCGCAGGCCAAAGGCCATGGAGATGCGGTCAAAGCTCGAATCCGGCAGCTTGATCGCCTCGGCATCGGTCACCAGGAATTCGATATCGGCCAGATGGCCGTTGGCGGTGGCGCGGTCACGCCCGACATTGAGCATCGATTCGTTGATGTCCGACATCACCACCGGGCCGCCGCCGCGCTTGAGCCAGCCAAAGGTGATGTCCCCGGTGCCCGCCGCCAGGTCCAGCAGCTTGTGATAGGGGCGCGGGTCCAGGGCGGTGAGGAATTCGCGCTTCCAGAGCCGGTGGATGCCAAGCGACATCAGATCGTTCATGATGTCGTATTTGCCCGCCACGGAATCGAACACTTCACGCACCAGCGTGCTCTTCTCCTCACGCGGGACGGAGCGGAAACCGAAATCGGCGATGTCGTCGGCATTGTTCTGGGTCATGAGCGCCTATATAGCCTCGTTTTGCCATGCCGGAACTCCCCGAGGTCGAAACCGTGATGCGCGGTCTGGACGGTCATCTGACCGGACGGCGCATTTCCCACGCCATTCTGCGCCGCGCCGATATACGCTGGCCGGTGCCGCCAGAGCTGCCGCGCCTGCTCACCGGGGCACTGGTGCTGGGCTTCCGGCGGCGGGGCAAGTTCATGCTGATGCGCCTCGATAATGGCTGGTCGGTGCTGATCCATCTCGGCATGTCCGGCCGGATGCTGCTGGACAGGCAGGAGGCGCTGCATGAGCATCTGACCATCGAGACGGAAGCGGGCGGGCGCGTCGGCTTTGTCGATCCGCGGCGCTTCGGGGCGCTGGATCTTGTGCGCACAATGGATGAGGACAGCCACAGGCTGCTGGCCGGAATGGGCCCGGAGCCGCTGGGCAATGAATTCTCCGGGGCCTACATGGCCGGGCTGGCCAAGGGCCGCAGCGCGCCGATCAAGGCGTTTCTGCTGGACCAGAAAGTGGTGGCGGGCATCGGCAATATCTACGCCAGCGAGGCTCTGTTCCGTGCCGGTATCTCCCCCACCCGCGCGGCGGGCAAGATTTCCCGGCCGCGTATGGACAAGCTGGCCGAGCAGGTGCGGGCGACGCTGATTGAGGCGATTGCCGCTGGCGGCTCATCTTTGCGCGATTATGTGCAGCCGAGCGGCGAGCTTGGCTATTTCCAGCATGGCTGGAAGGTCTATGGCCGTGCCGGCGAGCCCTGCGAACACTGCCCCGGCCTGCCGGCCTGCGGCGGCATCAGCCAGATCACCCAATCCGGCCGCTCTACCTTCTACTGCGCCAAAACCCAGCGCTGAGGCGGCTAGAGCGTATTCCATTCCCGTTGGTGCAGGGAATACGCTCTAGCTTTTTGTGCGAGCGATCAACTTTATCCGATCAAACGAGTCCGTTTGATCGGATGTTGCTCTACAACCGGGCCGAGCCTGACGGGTCGTCCGGGTTGAGCTTGCCGACCAGCACCCGGTTTCGCCCCGCCGCCTTGGCGCGGTAGAGCCCGTTATCCGCGGCCATCATCAAGGCCTGGGCGCCGGAGGCGGGGTCCAGCCGGGAGACGCCGAGGGAGATGGTCAGCCGGCCATAGGTGAAGCCGGTACCGGCGATGGTGGCGCGCAGCCGCTCGGCCACCACCAGCGCATCCGCCAGATTGGTGGCGGGCAGCAGCACCGCGAATTCCTCCCCGCCATAGCGGGCCAGGAAATCATAAGGCCGCAGCCCGGCCTGCAAGATGCGCGCCACCTCCTGCAAGGTGGTATCCCCGGCCTGGTGGCCAAACTCATCATTCACCGCCTTGAAATGGTCGATATCCAACAGCAGCAGGCAAAGCGGATCCCCGGTGCGCCCGGCGCGGGCGATTTCCATGTCCAGGCGCTTATCCAGCGCGCGGCGGTTGGGGGTGGCGGTGAGAAAATCCGTGACCGCCTGCTGCGCCAGCCAGCCATTGGCCTGCGACAGCCCCAGCAAGGTGCGGCGCAGCTCCAGCTGCTCGACGATTTGCGCGGCCAGCAGCTTCAGCGCCCGGCTTTGCCGGGGATGCAGTTTCAGCGGCTGCCGGTCCGCCAGCAGGATGGCGCCCAGCACCTCGCCATCCGGGGCGCAAAGCGGCAGCGCCGCCTGCAATTTCAGCTTCATCGGCGCGAAGAGCCGCTCGGCCTGTTCCGTCGCGAGGGCGGTCAGCGGCTCGCCGGGCCGGTGCAGGGAAATATCATAGAGCCGGGCGGGGGCGGGATGCAGCCGGCAGCCGGCGCTGCGCCGGGCCCAGCGCCCTTTGATCCATTGATCCTCGGCGGTGAAGAAACAGATCAACGCCGCGGCGCACTCACCGATATGGCCGGCCAGGCAGGCCAGCTCGTCAAACGCCGGGTCGGGCGTGTCGTCGCTCAAGCCATATTGCGCCAGAAGCGTGGCGCGGGGATCAATCGGCATTGGGGTGCCGTCATGATTTGTCGGCACCGGGGCGCCGTCCCGCCGCTCTTGCGGCTGGCGGATCTGCGTTGTCGCTACCATCATTCCACAACCTTGTTTGTTGCGGTCTCAGGATGGACGGCGGTGGTGAATGAATGGTAAATTTCCGCGTTCGATACGCGGAAATTTACCATTTTTGGTTATTTCAGCGCCTGCACCGCCGCCAAAACATCCTCTGCATGCCCATCGACCTTCACTTTCGGCCAGATTCTGGCGATTTTGCCCGCCGAATCGACCAGCACGGTGGAGCGTTCGATGCCCATATATTTTTTTCCGTACATGGATTTCTCCTGCCAGGCGCCATAGGCCTCGATCACGCTGCCCTCCGGGTCCGAGGCGAGGGGGAATTCCAGCTTATATTTGGCGGCGAATTTCTCCAGCGCCTTCATGCTGTCCTTGGAGATTCCGATGATGGTCACGCCGAGCCTGGAGAAATCCGGCAGCCCGCTCTGGAAGGCGCAGGCCTCCTTGGTGCAGCCGGGCGTGTCGGCGCGGGGGTAGAAATAGAGCAGGAAGGGCTGGCCCTTCAGCCCATCGCGCGAAACAGTTCGGCCATTGGTGGCGGGCAGGGTGAAATCCGGCGCGTCTTGGCCTTCGGCCAAGCTTGTCATCAGGCTCATCATCAGGCTCCTTCGGTGAATGTCTGGGTGAAAATCTGGTGTGCCTGGGTGGCGGCTTCGCGCATGCCCGCCTGCAACGCCGCGAGATCCGCAAAGAATGTGGCGCGCAGCAGCGGCTCCAGCATGGCGCCGGGCGGGGCGGCGGCGCTCAGCGGCAGGCCGGTGATGCGGTTGATACCCTGGATCGTTCGCCACAGCCGGTCCGCCGCGATCAGCGCCTCGGCGTCGCTCTGCCGCAGCAGCCCGGCGGCGGCCAGCCCTTTCAGCGCCGCTTCGGTATTGGGCTGGAACAAAGCCGGCTCGCTGCCGCCATGAATCAGCTGCAGCGCCTGGGCGATGAAGCCGACCTCCATCATCCCGCCGGGAATGGCGCGCACATCAAAGGGCCCGCGCGGCTTCATCTCGGCGGCCAGCCGCGCCTGCATCGCGGCGGTATCGGCCAGAATGCGCGCCCGCGGCTCCGGCCGGCAGAGTGCCCCCAGCACCGCCTCGCGCACCGTGGCGGCGAAGCCCGGCGTGGCCGCCATCACCCGCGCCCGGGTGAGGGCCAGGCGCTCCCAGGTCCAGCTCTCCTTGGCGTGATAGCTGCGGAAGGACGCCAGCGAGACCGCGACCGGCCCGGCATTGCCCGAGGGGCGCAGCCGCATATCCACATGATAGACCGGCCCGCCCGGCCCCTGCGCGGTCAACGCCGCCACAAAAGCCTGGGAGAGGCGCGAGAACCATTGCGTCGGCGGGATCGCCATCGGGGCGTGATCATAGATCAGCATCAGATCGAGATCGGAGCCCGCCAGCATCTCCCCGGCACCGGCCTTGCCCAGCGCCAGCACCGCCACCTTGGCGCCGCGCGGGGCGGGCTGGCGCTGCTTCTGCGCGGCGATGACCAAGGGCAGCAGCTGCGAGAGCGCGGCCTCCGCCAAAGCGCTGCGGGTGCGCCCGGCCTCATTCGCGTCCAGCCGGCCTTCCAATGTCGCCACCGAGAGGTGGAATTCCTCCTGCCGGACGAAGCGCCGCGTGGCGGCGGCGGCCTGTTCCAGATCCTCCGCCTCGGCCAGCAGCCGGCGCAGCACCGGGCGCGGCGCGGCAAAGCGGGCTTCCGGGGCGAGCAGCCCGTCCAGCGCCTGCGGGTCCTCGGTGAGATAGTCCGAGAGCGCCGGGGCGGCGCCGAGCACGGCGGCCAGGCGCTTGAGCAGGCCAGGATTGCGGGTGAACAAAGAGAGCAGCTGCACCCCGGCGCGCTGGCGGCTGAGCAGCGTGTCGAACTGGGCGAAGGCCTTGTCCGGCTCCGGCTGCGCGCCCAGGGCTGCCAGCAGCGGGGCGACCAGCCCGTCCAGCAGCTCGCGCGCCCGTGGCGAGCGCAGGGCCGGCATATCGCCCGAGCCCCAGTCGCGCAGCCGGGCGGCGATATGCTTGATATCCTTGAAACCCAGCGCCTCCAGCCGGGCGGTGAAGGCGGGCGCCGGCGCCCCCTCGGGGCCGGGATTCAGCCCGTCCTGCAGGGCCTGGGTGCCGGCATCGAAGAAATCCAGGAAATGCGCATGCACGCGGGCGAGCAGCTTGGGGAAACTCTGCCGGAAGCGCGGGGACGCGAGGAAGATGCAGAACGCCTCCAGCCCGGCCTCGCTGGCGGGCAGCGCATGGGTCTGGCGGTCCGCCACCATCTGCAGCCGGTGTTCGACCCGCCGCAGCTCCCGGTAATCCGCCGCCAGCTGCCTGGCCGCGCGCTCCGGCAGATGCCCGGCCCGGGCCATGGCGGGCAGCGCCTCCAAGGTCGCCGGGATGCGCAGCGCCGGGTCCTGCCCGCCCCAGACCAGCCCCAGCGTCTGCACGATGAACTCGATCTCGCGGATGCCGCCCTGGCCCAGTTTCACATCGAAGCCGCGCAAGCCCTCGGCCGGGTGCTGCGCGTCGATCTGGCGCTTCATCTCGTGAATATCCGAGATCGCCGCGAAATCCAGATATTTGCGCCAGATGAAGGGGCGGATGGCGGCCAGGAATTGCTGCCCCAGCGCCAGATCCCCGGCGACGGGCCGCGCTTTGGAGAAGGCGGCGCGCTCCCAGGTGCGGCCATGGCTCTCGTAATAAGAGAGGGCGGTGGCCAGGGCGACGACCGGCGGCGTCGCCCCTGGGTCGGGCCGCAGCCGCAGATCGACCCGGAAGACATAGCCCTCGGCATCGCGCGCCGCGAGCAAAGCGGTGAGGTCGCGCGCCAGCCGCGCCATCATCGGCTGCGAGTCCTCGCCATAGACCGGGCTTTCCGGATCGTAGAGCAGCACCAGATCGATGTCGGAGGAGTAATTCAGCTCCCGCGCGCCGAGCTTGCCCAGCGCCAGCGCGACGAAGCCGCTTCCCTGGTCCGGCGCCGCCGGGTCGGGCAGGGCGATCTCTTCCGCCGCGTGCAGCTCGTACAAAAGATGCCGGATGGCGGCGCGCAAGGCGGTCTCGGCGAGGTCCGAGAGCGCCGCGGTGACCTGCTCCAGCGTCCAGAGCCCGCCCAGATCCGCGATGGCGATGCTCAGCGCCATCTGCCGCTTGGCCCGGCGCAGCGCGTCGCTGAGCTGGGGGCGGGGCAGATCCGGCGGCAATGAAGCCAGCCCGGCCAGCACCGCTTTCGCCTGCGGGGTGGGGCCTGCTTCCAGGCAGGCGCAGAGCGTCGCGGATTCACGGCAGGCGAGCTCGGCCAGGAAGGGCGCGTTGCCGCCCAGCGCCGCCAGCAGCGCCGTCCCCGAGTCGCTCCGCGCCAGCTTGGCCTCGCGCGGGCCAAGGGCCGCGAAATCCGCGCGCAGCCGCGCCGCCGCCGCTTGATCGGCCGGTTTGGGGAAGGATGGCTTGTGAAGATCGCCGGGCATCTGGCAAGCAGAACAGGATGAAGTTCCGCAGAGGTCAAGCGGCCTGGATTATCATAGAGGCGATCCACCAGCTCGGCCGCATCGTCGCGCTGTTTGTGCTGCTGGCGCTGGCCTTGTTCGGGCTGCTGGGGTTCCGGCTGGCGCAGGGGCCGCTGGAGATCCCGCAAATCGCCTCGCGCATCGCCACGCGGCTCTCCGGCGAAGGGGTTGAGGTGCGCATCGGCACCGCCGAGCTGGCCTGGGCGGGCTATCACAAAGGCGGGGCGGTGCCGCTGGTGCTGCGTCTGGCCGATATCAAGGTGGGCAGCGATTCAGGCGGGGCGCTGGCGGATATTCCCGCGGCCGATCTGACCCTGCCGGTGGCGGATCTGTTCGGCGGGCGCGACCCGATCGCGCTGAACGGCGCCGGTGCCACCTTCCCCGGCGGCAATGTCCCGGTCTCCTGGCATGCGGATCTCTGGCCGGGGCGCGGCTTCACCCTCTCCCACGGGGCGGTGCATGTGCGCATCGGCGCCGGGCGGATCGGCACCGGGGTGAACAGGGTGGCGCTCAGCGATGCCAGCTTTACCCTCGCGGTCTTGCCCGATGGCGCGGTGCAGGTGAGCGACGGCGTGGCCCAGCTCGCCCCGCAAGGCCAGAGCGCGCCGCGCCTGCGCTTCAGCTTCCGCGCGCATCGCGACGGGCTCTGGCTCGGCCGGCTCAACCTGGCGCTGGACAGCGTGCAGGCCCAGGATCTGGCGGCCTACTGGCCGCCGATCGCCGCCCCGGATGCGCGGGTCTGGGTGATGCGCAACATCACCGCCGGCAGCGCCCATGACGCGCAATTCAGCATCGACATGGCCGCCCATGGCGATCTCTCGCATTTCAAAATCGAGAACGTGCAGGGCGGGTTTCAGGCCAGCGATCTGACCCTGCATTTCCTGCCCGGCGCGGTGCCGCTGGAGCATCTGGACGGTGTGTTCACCATGCCGGGGATGGATACCATCGTCATCGATGCCGGCGGCGGCGCGGCGGGCGGGGTCGGGCTGCAGAGCGGCAGCATGGTGATCACCGATCTCACGGCCAAGGATCAGTTCGGCTTCCTCAATCTGAATCTGGCCGGGCCGGTGCAGAATGTGCTTGGCATTCTGGGGGCGCCGCCGCTCAACCTGCTCGCCCACACCCCGCCTGACATCAAGGGCGCCACCGGCACGCTCGCCGGCACGCTGGCGGCGATGATCCCGCTGGCCAAGAATGTCACCGCGCGGGATGTGCAGATCAACGTCGCCACCCAGCTCAGCGACGTGAAAATGGCCACCCCCATTCCCGGCATTTTCTTTACCGACGGCGCGGTGAGGATCGCCACCGATGGCGAGACGCTGCGGGCGGACGCCACCGCGCAGCTCGCCGGCGCCCCAGCCAGCCTGACATTGACCCAGGATGTCTCCAAGCCGGACGGGGCGGAGACGCTGGATCTGCAGGGCGAGGCCGGCCCCGCCCTCTGGCACGCCTTCGGGCTGGATACGCCGAGCGGCTTCACCTCCGCCACGCAGGGGCGCGCGCCCTTCCGCTTCAGCCTCACCGGCCCGGCGGATGGCACCCAGGAGGCGGCGCTGGAGGCCGACCTTACCCGCATCGGCCTGGCTTTGCCCTTGCTGGGCTGGGCCAAGCAGCCCGGCGGCGCGGGGCGGCTGGCGGCGCGTTTCAGCCTGGAGAATGGTGATCTCGGCGCGATTCAGGATTTTATGATGGAAGCGCCGGGGCTGTTCGTGCGCGGCCACAGCCAGGGGCGGGTGTTCACCCTGACCCAGGCGGATATCGGCCGGTCGCAGGCGCAAGGCAGCGTGATTGCGCCCGCCCGCCCCGGCCAGCCCTGGCAAATCGAGGCCAGCGGCGAGACGCTGGATCTGCGCCACGGCGCCGACGCGCAGACGCAGCCCGACCAGCCCGCCCCGCCACCGCCGCAACCCGCGCCCTCCGGCCCGCTCTGGCAGGCCAGGCTCGCCTTCCAGCATCTTTATATCACCAAGCCGCCGGCACCGGGTCTGCGGAATGTCAGCCTCACCGCCAGCGGCCAGGGGCAGGATCTCTCGCAGGCCAGCGCCAGTGCCGACGGGGTGAGCGCGCGGATCACCCCGCTCGCCGGCCCGCGCCGCGCGCTGGCCTTACAGGGCCAGGATGCCGGCGCGCTGCTGCGGGTGCTGGGGGTGTATGACGGCATGCAGGGCGGCGCGCTGGATCTGCAGGCGCAATTCGGCGGCGGCCCGGCGCAGGGCACGCTGAAGCTGGCGAAGGCCCGGCTGGTGAATGCGCCCGGCTTCATCAAGCTGATGCAGGCGGCGACCTTATATGGGGTGGCGGAGGCGATGTCTGGCCCGGGGCTGCTGATCGACCACGCGACCATCCCCTTCACCCTGGAGGACGGCGTGCTGCGGCTGAACGGGGCGGATGCCTATTCGGAATCGCTGGGCTTCACCGCCAGCGGCAGCTTGGACGGCAATACCGGCATTTGCGATCTGCAGACCACGATCGTGCCCGCCTACGCGCTCAACGCGCTGCCGGGGAAAATCCCGGTTCTGGGGCATCTGTTCTCGGCGGAGAAGGGCGGCGGCTTGTTCGCCATTCGCGCCCATGTGCAGGGGAAGATGAGCAACCCGCAGATCCATGTGAATCCGCTCTCCGCGCTCACGCCTGGATTCCTGCGGGGTGTGTTCGGGCTGGGGGGTGGTGCGCCGCCGGCCACGAAGCCGGCGGCGCCGTAGATTCAGCCCTGCGCCGGGGCCTTGGAGACCACGACCATCGCCGGGCGCAGCAGGCGGCCATTCAGCAGCCAGGTCTGGCTCCAGGCCTGCAGCACGGTGCCAGCCGGATGGTCCGCACTTTCCTGCTCGGCCATCGCCTGGTGCAGATTGGCGTCGAACACCGCGCCGGTCGGGTCGGTGCGGGTGATGCCGTTGCGCTCCAGAATGCCGGCGAAAGCGCGCTCGATGCCCTCGAAGCCATCACGCATCTTGGTGATCAGCTCCGGCTCGTCCTCGGTCTTCTTCGGCAGGCTGTCGATGCCGCGCTTCAGATTCTCCGCCGCCTCGACCACGTCGCGGGCGAATTTCTGCACGGCATAGAGCCGCGCATCCTCGACCTCGCGCTTGGTGCGGGCGCGCAGATTGGCCATTTCCGCCTCGGCGCGCAGCCATTTGTCGCGCATCTCGGAAAGCTCCTGCTCCAGCTGCGCGATGCGCTGATCAGGGGCTTCCAGCAGCGCCTCGTCCTGCGGGGCGGCATCCTCATGCATGATCTTGTCTTCTTCGCTCATGGCCCGGAATTAGGGGATTCTCGGCCGCCAAACAAGGAGGGCGCAACGCGGCGCTCATGCCGGATCGAGGGTTCGATGCTGGGGCCGCGCAAGCCCTGGCATCGCGGCGGTGAAATGCGCAAACGCCGCTAAGGCCCCGGCCGCGCACTCCTGCTCCTCGGCCGGGCTGAAACTCTGGGCGTTCAGCCGCGCGACAAAGCCGCGCCAATGCCGGGCGCGCTGCGCCTGCAAGGCCAGATGCCGGGCACCGTGCGCGCCATCGAACCCCAGCGGCTGGGCCCAGCCGCGCAGCTGCAAAGCGCCGAGATTGGAGCCCTGCAGTACATAAAGACAGCCCCAGCCGCCGCCGCGCGCAAAGCTCACGGGCGGCGCGGCGCCAAGCGGCGCGGTGCCGAGATCCGCGAGGTCCGCCTCCAGCGACGCTGTCAACTCATACGCATCGGCCGGAAGCAGGCGCAGCGGCGCCAGCGCTGCTTCCAACGCGCGGCGGGCCTGATGAGTGATCTGCAGATAACGCGCATACAGAACAGGCGTGGCGAAAAAGCCGGCCCCGCGCATCGCCTCGTCCAGCCTGGCATGCGCCGGCGCGGTCAAGGCGCTGAGTGCGGCGCGCCGGTCCCGCGGCGCTTTATGTGATAAAGCCATGTCCGCCGATATGGGGGTGAAGCGCTCAGCGCCAATCCGCAATGTCATTTTTACAACCGTCCGCGCCGGTCCTGATCCGCGGGCATCCTCTCGGGCGGGGCGGCCATTCCCTCTCGTCTTGGCCGCGAAATCGGCGTATGAGACGAGAAATGAATAGTCTGACGCCATTGCCCGCACGGCTGGTGATCGAAATCGTCTTCGATTTCGTCTGTCCCTGGTGTTATCTTGGCGTGAAGCGTCTGACCTATCTGCTGGCCCGCCGGCCGGAGCTCGATGTCACCCTCAACTGGCGGCCCTTCCTGCTCAACCCCGACATGCCGCGCGGCGGCATGTCCCGCGCCGATTACATGATCCGCAAATTCGGCGCGGAGGACCGGGCGCGCCGGCTCTATGCCTCGATCGCCGAGCTGGGCGGGGCGGAGGGGATTGCGTTCAATTTCCCCGCTATTCGCCGCACCCCCAACAGCGTGGATGCGCATCGGCTGGTGCGCGAGGCGGCGCGGGTTGGGGCCGCGGATGCGCTGGTGGCCGGTATTTTCGCGGCGCATTTCGTCGAGGGGCTGGATATCGGCCAGCATGAGGTGCTGAGCGCGCTGGCGGTGCAGTCCGGCATGGGCGCGCGCCAGGTGCGGCTATTCCTGGAGTCCGGCGAGGGCACGGAATATGTGCATGCGGAAAATCTGCACGCGCACCGGCTCGGCATCAACGGCGTACCCTGCTTCATGCTGGATGGCGAACACGCCATCGCCGGGGCGCAGGAGAGCGAGGTGCTGGAACGGCTGATCGACCTCGCCCTCTGCACCGCCCGGGAGCGTTGAAAGGGTTTCCTTTTTTCACGGCTGCGCTACAGCTTGTAACAGGCTGTACCTGCCGCCTCAGAAAAAGGGTCGACGAAACGTGAAAAGATCTGTGATTGCGTCTTCTGCCATCGCGTTGGGCGCGGCGGCGTGGTTGAGTTACGCGCCCCAGGCGCGCGCGGATGTTCCGCCGGCTGATCCGCACAGCATCGTCACCATCCAGCTCGAAAACGACGCCGCCTCCATCCCCGGCACGGATGAGCTTTACACCTCCGGCGAGCGGCTGGGCTATGTCGGCCCCACCGGCGCGGTGCCGCGCTTTCTCTCCAATCTTGGCCAGGGCGTGTTCGGCCAGGGCAGCCAGCGGCTGGAGATCAATCTGCAGCAGGTCATCTTCACCCCGACCGACACCCAGCTCTACAACCCCAACCCGCATGACCGCCCTTATGCCGGGCAGCTTTCGGCGAAGCTGACGCTGATCCAGGACACCACGACCACCCGCTCGATGCTGGGGGCGGCGATCGGCATCGTCGGCCCGGCCTCGCTGGCGCAGACCGTGCAGAACGGCTTCCACAGCATCATCGGCGATACCACCAACAAAGGCTGGCATTACCAGCTGCATGACGAGCCAACGCTGGATTTTTCCGCCGGGCGGATCTGGCGGATGGATCTGGCGAATTATGGTGGCATCGGCGTGCAGGTGCTGCCCCAGCTTACCGCGCAGGTCGGCAATACCGAGATCTATGCCCAGACCGGCGGCATCGTGCGTTTCGGCCAGGGGCTGGATTCGGATTTCGGCCCGGCGCTGATCGGCCCGCAGCTTTCCGGCACCGATGCCTATACCCCCACGCGCCCCTTCGTCTGGTACGTGTTCGGCGGCGCGCTGGGGCGCTTCGTGGCGCATGACATGCTGGTCCAGGGCAATGATTTCCGCTCCAGCCGCGGGGTGGGGCTGACCCATCTGCAGGGTGATCTCGAAGTGGGGCTGGCGGTGATCTATCGCGGCGTGCGGCTTTCGGCGGTTGAGACCTTCGAGACGCCGGAATTCCACGGCTCGGCGCCGGCCTTCCAGTACGGGTCGATCGCGATTTCGACCAGGTTCTAAACGTTTTTGGGGGCGGCCCTTTTTTCAAAAAGGGCCGCAAAACGTTGGGGGCGTTGACGACGCCGTTGCCAAAACCCGGGCGTTTTCGCCGCTTTTTGAAAAAAGCGGCACCAAAAACTTTTATTTACTTAGAAATTTTCGGAACGCCGCCAGCGTTGCCGGGGAGATATGGTGCTCGATCCCCTCGGCATCCTCCTCCGCCGCCTCGCGCGGCACCCCCAGCGCCAGCAGCAGCGCCACCACCAGCTGATGCCGCTCCCGGCTGCGCGCCGCCAGATTTTGGCCCTCCGGCGTCAACAACACGCCGCGATAGGGCAGGGAGGTCGCCAGCCCCTCGCGCTTCAGCCGGCCGATGGTCTTGATCACGCTCGCATGCGAAATGCCCAGCCGCCTGGCGATGTCCGTCGGCCGCGCCGGGGCGCCGCCGCTCTGCAGATCATCGATCAGCTCGGCATAATCCTCCAGCGTCGCGCTCAACTGCGCGGCCCTGGTTTTGCCGAAGCGTCTGGCCTGGGTCGGCTCGGCGGGAAGGTTCGGGGTTTTGCCGTCAGCTTCCATTTTATGGCGGTGCTCCAGTCTGACGCATGCTTTGCGGGAAAACCCCCATGCTGGCAAGTTGGGGCTCGGGGCGGTTGCCGCGTTGCACAAATCCGCTATATTCAGACACCATGCGGACGCGCCACGCCTTCGCAGGTTTAAACTTTTTGTTGTGGATTCAATCACTCGTCCGATAAAGTGGGCGACAAAAATAAAGGGATGCCATCGTGGCGAACGAAAAATCTCAGAATGTGCAGGACGTGTTCCTGAACCATGTCCGCAAGAGCAAGACGCCGGTCACGGTGTTCCTGGTCAATGGCGTGAAGCTGCAGGGCGTGATCACCTGGTTCGATAATTTCTCGGTGCTGCTGCGCCGTGATGGCCATACCCAGCTGGTCTATAAGCACGCGATCAGCACGGTGATGCCGGGCGCGCCGATCATGCTGTTTGATGCCGGCCGCGCCGAAGGTGGCGCCCCGGCCCCTGGCGAGGCTGGCTCCGCCAGCGCCAGCACGTTGCGCCTGAGCCGCACCCCCGAGCCGCAATACGACCCCGAGTCCGAAGGCTGATCCTCCGGATATCGTGATGCAAGAGACCGCGCCCCCGCCAAGCCGGGCGGCGATTTTGCTGCCCTGGGACCGGCAGGCGGCCTTCGCCGCCGGTCAGATCCGCTCCGCCGAGGCCCGCCTCGCGGAAGCGGTGGGGCTTGCCGCCTCCATCGGGCTGGTGATCGTGCATGAGCAGATCTTCCAGCTCCGCTCCCTCACCCCGGCCACCTTGCTCGGCAAGGGCCAGGTGGAGCAGGCCGCCACCGCCCTGCGCGGGGCGCAGGTGGATGTGGCGGTGGTGGATGCCGCCCTTACCCCCGTGCAGCAGCGCAATCTGGAAAAGGCCTTCGGCACCAAGGTCATCGACCGGACCGGGCTGATCCTGGATATTTTCGGTGCCCGTGCGCGCACCCGTGAAGGGTCGCTGCAGGTGGAGCTGGCGCATCTGGAGTATCAGCGCTCCCGCCTGGTGCGCTCCTGGACCCATCTGGAGCGCCAGCGCGGCGGCTTCGGCTTTCTCGGCGGTCCTGGTGAAACCCAGATCGAGGCGGATCGACGCCTGATCGGCGATCGCATCGTCAAGCTGAAGGCGGAGCTGGAGGAGGTGCGCCGCACCCGCGGCCTGCATCGCGGCGCGCGCAAGAAGGTGCCGTATCCGGTGGTGGCGCTGGTGGGCTACACCAATGCCGGCAAATCCACCTTGTTCAATGCGCTGACCGGCGCCACGGTGATGGCCGAGGACCAGCTCTTCGCGACGCTGGACCCGACCATGCGCGGGCTGGTGCTGCCTTCCGGGCGCAACATCATCCTCTCCGACACTGTGGGCTTCATCTCCGAGCTGCCGACCGAGCTGGTCGCCGCCTTCCGCGCCACGCTGGAAGAGGTGGCGGAGGCGGATCTGCTGCTGCATGTGCGCGACATTTCCCACCCCGACACCGAGGCCCAGGCCCGCGACGTGCGCGCCGTGCTCACCCGCATGGCCAAGGAAGGCACGCTGGACGAGGGCTGGCCTTCCCATACGCTGGAGGTGCTGAACAAGGCCGACGCGCTGGGCGGCATTGCCAATGTCGTGCAGGGCGAGGGCATCGCCGTCTCGGCCTTGACCGGCGAGGGGCTGGACCGGCTGCTGCAGACCATCGATGCCAGGCTCGCCGCCGCCGAACAGCTGGTCGAGCTGCAGGTGCCGGTCGCCGACGGCGCGCGTCTGGCCTGGCTCTATCGCCATGGCGAGGTGGTGGCGCGCGAGGATGACGAGCACCATGTGACATTGCAGGTGCGGCTCTCCGCCGTCGATAAAGCGAGGTTCGAAGCATTATGAAGCCAGCCGAGGTTCAATCCGTCATCGATCTGCTCCGGCATGTGGCGCGAACGGAAATCCTCCCCCGCTTCAAGAAGCTCTCCTCTGAGGATGTGCGCACCAAGACTGGTCCGCTGGACCCGGTGACGGTCGCCGACGAAGCGGCGGAGCGGGCGCTGAAGGCCGGGCTGAATAAACTATTCCCTGGCGATGACGTGATCGGCGAGGAGGCGGTCTCCTCCGGTGCCGCCTCGCTGGAGCGGCTGGCCCAGCCGGGGCGGGTCTGGATTCTCGACCCGATCGACGGCACCGCGAATTTCGCCGCCGAACTGCCTTTATTCGGGGTGATGGCGGCGTTGGTGGAGGCGGATGAGATCCTCGCCGGCTTCATTTTCGACCCGTTCGGCGATGACTGCGCTGTGGCGGTGAAGGGCCAGGGTTCGTACCTGATCGCGGCCGACGGCACGCGCCGCAAATTGCAGGTGGCCGCCCCGGTGCCGGTGGAGCAGATGGTCGGCTCGATGTCCTGGCGCTTCATGTCCGAGCCTTTGCGCAGCCACGTGCTGCACCGGCTGGACCGGCTGGCGGCGGTGACGGATTATCGCTGCGCCGCGCATCAATATCGCATGCTCTCGGGCGGGCATTGCCATGTGCAGATGTTCCGCAAGCTGATGCCCTGGGACCATGCGGCCGGGGTGCTGCTGCACCGTGAGGCCGGCGGCCATGCGCGGCATTTCGACGGTTCACCCTACCGCCCGTCGCAAACCGATGGCGGCCTGCTGCTGACCCCGGACGAGGCAAGTTGGGATGAGCTGGCGAACGCGCTGCTTCGATAAATAAAGGGGCTGTCCCAGATATCTTTCAGGCTTATGCCTTCAACGCCTTGAAGGATCGACATAATGGCCAGATGAATGACGATCTGGGGCAGCCCCTAAATAAAACCACCCTTCAAAGCAGCGACGCCGCGATATTCACCGACAGCGCCAGAATCACCGTATTGAACAGAAACCCGATCAGCCCCTGCAAGGTCGCCAGCCGGCGCAGCTTCTTCGAGGTGATGTTGCAGTCCGAGACCTGAAACGTCATCCCCAGCACGAAGGAGAAATACACGAAATCCAGATAATCCGGCGTCTCGTCCTTGGGGAATTCGATGCCGCCATCCACGGTCTCGCCGCCCAGATCGTAGGAATAATATTCATGCGCGTAGCGATAGGCGAAGGTGAGCTGCGTGACCGCCCATGAAAGTGTCAGCGTGACCACGACGAAGCCGAGATACGCGCCGGTGAAATGTGCCTTCTGGTTGGCGGCGTGGGAGAACAGGAAGAGGGAGACGAAGCTCATCACCGCGCCCAGCACGGTGAGGCTGAACACGGTCCATTCGCCTTCCTGATGGGCTTTCGCGTCCTCGCTGATGTCGCGCTCTTGCGTGAGGGTGAAGACCAGCAGGGTGGTGACGAGATAGAGCAGGCTGCCGATATCCCAGGCCGCCACCGCACGGATCGCCGGGTTGGTCACCGCGAACATCAGCACCCAGCTCAGCAGGCCGATGGCGTAGCAGGCGGTGAAATAGGGCCGGGCGCGCAGGATCTGGTAGAGGCGGAAGGATTTCATGAACAGCATAAGGGCGCGCCGGCCCTAGTTTTCCAGGGCGGCCAAGGCCGGGGAGAGTTTCTTTATCTCGATCTCCACGAAGGCCATCGGGCCCGGCCCGCCATTGCGCACATCGTGCTGCACCCCGGCATCCCGGACATACGCGTCGCCCGCCTTGCGCGGGATGCTGTGAACCGTGGCGCCGTCATGCACCTCCATCAGCGCGTCGGTCAGCATGACCACGTAATAGGGCCAGCCATGGCTGTGCCAGCCCGTCACCGCCCCCGGCTCGAAATCCCAGCGTGTGATGCGCAGCTGCGCATCGTCCTGCTGCACGGTTGAGGTGGCGGGAAGGGTGCAGGCGAAGGCCATGGGAACCTCTCGGATTATCGGTCCGCAAGCTGTAACACGCTCCAAGCGATTGAAAAGGCGTGGATGCGGCGAAAAGCGTCATAATCCCCCTGCAATCGGGGTTGCCAAATGCCCCGCTCTGGCTCAAAAGCCGGGCGAACAGCGCGGCCTGATCCAGGCGGCGCCGTACTTGTTTGACATTTTATTCGCCCGTGGAGGCATCGATGGCTGAGACAGACCTGAGTAAGATCCGGAATATCGGGATCACCGCGCATATCGACGCGGGCAAGACCACCACCACGGAGCGCATCCTTTACTACACCGGCGTGTCGCACAAGATCGGTGAAGTCCATGACGGCAACACCACCACCGACTATATGGCCCAGGAGCGTGAGCGCGGCATCACCATCACCTCCGCCGCGGTGACCTGCGAGTGGAAAGAGCACGCCATCAACATCATCGACACGCCCGGCCACATCGATTTCAACATCGAGGTGAACCGCTCCCTGCGCGTGCTCGACGGCGCCATCTTCATCATCGAGGGCGTGGCCGGCGTGCAGCCGCAATCCGAGACCAACTGGCGCCTGGCCGACCGTTACAACGTGCCGCGCCTGATCTTCATCAATAAGCTGGACCGGACCGGCGCCGATTTCTATCGCGCCTTCGACACGTTGAAGGAGAAGCTGGACATCGTGGCGCTGCCGCTGCAGCTGCCCATCGGCATCGAGGAAAACTTCCTCGGCGTGGTCGATCTGGTCGAGATGAAGGCGATCATCTGGGAAGGCGGCGAGCTCGGCGCGAAGTTCCATGATGAGGAAATTCCGGCCGACATGCTGGAGAAGGCCAAGGAGGCCCGCCAGGTCCTGCTCGACACCGCGCTGGCGGTGGACGATGCCGGCATGGAAGAATATTTCGAGAAGGGCGACGTTTCCGTCGAGACCCTGAAGCGCGCGATCAAGACCGGCACCATCACCGGCGCCTTCCGCCCGGTCATGTGCGGCACCGCCTTCAAGAACAAGGGCGTGCAGCCGCTGCTGGACGGCGTGCTGGATTACCTGCCGTCTCCCGTGGACGTTCCGGGCATCAAGGTCGCCCCGGAAGAGGGCCAGGAAGAGGATCCGAACGCCCGCCGCATCAAGGCCGACCCGAACGCCCCGTTCGCCGGCCTCGCCTTCAAGATCATCAACGACAAATACGGCTCGCTCACCTTCGTGCGCGTCTATGCCGGCACGCTGAAGAGCGGCGATTCGGTGCAGAACACCACCAAAGGCCACAAAGAGCGTATCGGGCGCATGTACAAGATGCACGCCGATAAGCGCCAGGAAATCACCGAGGTTTCCGCCGGCGACATCGCCGCCTTCGTGGGGCTGAAGGACACCGGCACCGGCGACACGCTGGCCGCGTCCGAGGACCCGGTGGTGCTGGAGCGTATGGCGTTCCCGGTCCCGGTGATCGACATCTCCGTCGAGCCGAAGACCAAGGAAGGCATCGAGAAGATGACCATCGGCCTGCAGAAGCTGGCCTCCGAGGATCCCTCGCTGCGCCTGAAGACCGACCAGGAAACCGGCCAGACCATCCTCTCCGGCATGGGTGAGCTGCATCTGGAGATCATCGTCGACCGTCTGAAGCGCGAATATGGCGTGGACGCGAATATCGGCGCGCCGCAGGTGGCCTTCCGCGAGACGATCACGAAGGAGCACACCGAGACCTACACCCACAAGAAGCAGTCCGGTGGGTCGGGCCAGTACGCCGAGGTCAAGATCGTGTTCGCCCCGCGTGAGCGTAACGAAGGCATCGAGTTCGAGAACAAGGTCGTCGGCGGTGCGATTCCGAAGGAATACATCCCGGCCGTGGAAAAGGGCATCAAGAACCAGGCCGATACCGGCGTTCTGGCCGGCTTCCCGACCGTGGATTTCTCCTTCTCGCTGGTGGACGGCAAGTACCATGACGTCGACTCGAGCGCCCTGGCGTTCGAAATCGCCGCCAAGGCCTGTTTCCGCGAAGGCATGAAGAAGGCCGGCCCGGTGATCCTGGAGCCGATCATGGACGTCGAAGTCACCACCCCGAACGACCATGTCGGCGACGTGGTGGGCGATCTCAACCGTCGTCGCGGCATGATCCAGAACCAGGAAGCCTCCGGTTCCACCGTGATCGTGCGCGCGCATGTGCCGCTGAAGGAAATGTTCGGCTACATCTCGAACCTGCGTTCGATGACCAAGGGCCGCGCCTCCTTCACCATGCAGTTCCATCACTATGATCCGGTGCCGCGCAACGTCGCCGACGAGATCATGGCCAAGAGCGCGTAAGCGCGGAAGTCTTTACAGAGAGCGCGTAAGCGCGGAGTTTTTGACCGAGAGCGCGTAAGCCTCTCGCCCAGACCAGAAAACGGCGCCTTTGGGCGCCGTTTTTTTTGGGGCGACGCGGTTTGACAAGCCGACTCCCGACACGGCAGAGACAGGCCATGCAAGATGGCCGGATGGAGCAGACCAGCACGCAACCCCCATGGCGCCCCCGCGCCGGCTTCATCACCCTGATGCTGCTGGGCTTCGCCCTCGTCGTGCTGGTGCGGATGCCGCAGATCCTGGCGCAGGGCGGGCGCTTCTGGGCGGAAGAAGGCGTGGTCTATTTCGCCAATAGCTGGAACTGGCCCTGGTATCAGGCCTGGTTCGCCATCCATACCGGCTATATCAATTTCATCGCGGGTTTCGGCACTTGGCTGGGGCTGCAGCTGGGCGGGCTCGACCATGCGCCGCTGGTGACGGTGCTGCTGGCGCTGCTGGTGCAGGCGCTGGCCCCGTTCATCATCCTCACGCACGACTTTCCCTGGCGGCGCAGCCGGCTGGCTTGCGCTTCGGCGGTGCTGCTGTGCGCGGTGCCGCCCGGCACCGCCGAGGTCTGGCTGAATACCATCACCAGCCAGTTCCATCTCGGCCTGGCGGCGGCGCTGATCCTCGCCGCCCCGCCGAAAACCAAACGCCTGTTCGTGCTCGATGCGCTGCTGCTTGCCGTCGGCGTGCTCTCCGGCCCCGCCACCAGCTTCCTGCTGCCTTTGTTCCTGCTGCGCGGCGTGCTCACCCGCAGCCGGGTGATGCTGCTGTTCAGCCTGATCCTGCTGGCCGGGTTCGGCCTGCAGCTCGGCATTTATCTCACCCATCCGGTGCCGGCGCGCAGCGGGCAGGCTTCGCTGGCGACGCTGCTGGCGGTGATCGCGCTGCACGGGCCGGTCATGGCCTTCACCGGCATGCATGGCGCCGCTGTCATCGGCCGCTGCTTCCTTGCCCTGCACCAGGCCCAGGCGCTGCTATGGCCACCGGTGCTGATCCTCGTCCTGTTCTACGCGCTGCTGGGCTGGCTGGTGGCGGGGGCGCGCTTTGGCCGCGCCACGCTGGCGCTGCTGCTGGCGGCGCAGATCGTCATCCTGTTCGTCTCGTTCGATAAAGCGCTCTCGCCGGACTTTACCGACAGCATGGGAGCGGGCTGGGGCGGGCGCTACGCCTTCATCCCGCTGGTGCTCACCGGGCTGATCCTGACCGGCGCGGTCTGCGCCACCAGCTGGGCCCGCCGCGCCGTGGCGTTTTTCGCCTTGCTGCTGGTGCTGGTGGTCGGCGTGAGCAATGACCGCACCGGCACCGCCAATTTCGCCAACGGCCCGGCCTGGGGCCCGCAGGCCAAGGCCTGGCAGGTCCGGCACTGGAACATGTTCAAAATCTGGCCCGGCACCACCGGCTGGATCGTCGCGCTCGGGCATCGGTGATCCCGATGCCCGAGCTCAGCATTGTCATGCCCTGCCTCAATGAGGCGCAGACCCTGCCGCTCTGCATCGCCAAAGCCAGAGCGTTCCTGGCCTCGCATGGCATCGAGGGCGAAATCGTCATCGGTGATAACGGCTCCAGCGACGGCTCGCAGGAGCTGGCGCGGGCTTTGGGCGCCAGGGTGGTGGATGTGCCGCGGCGCGGCTATGGCGCGGCGCTGCATGGCGCGGTGAGTGCGGCGCGCGGGCGCTATTGCATCATGGGCGATTCCGACGACAGCTATGATTTTTCTAAGCTGGCGCCGTTCCTGCAGGCGCTGCGGCGCGGTGTAGATCTGGTCATGGGCAACCGCTTCGCCGGCGGCATCAGCCCGGGGGCGATGCCCTGGAAAAACCGCTATCTCGGCAACCCCGTCCTCTCCGGGCTGGGGCGCTTCCTGTTTCGCACCCCGATCAAGGATTTCCATTGCGGCCTGCGCGGGTTCAGCCGCGACGCCTTCTTGCGCATGGATCTGCGCACCACCGGCATGGAGTTCGCCTCCGAAATGGTGATCAAGGCGGCGCTGCTGGGCATGCGCATCGAGGAGGTGCCGACCACGCTGGACAAGGATGGCCGCGCCCGCCCGCCGCATCTGCGCCCCTGGCGGGATGGCTGGCGGCATCTGCGCTTCATGCTGCTATTCTCGCCGGCCTGGCTGTTTCTTTATCCCGGGCTCGGGCTGGCATTGCTGGGGCTGGGTCTGGGCGGGGCGCTGATGACCGGGCCGCTGCGGATCGCCGGGGTGAGGCTGGATCTCGGGGCGCTGCTTTATTGCGTGACGATGGTGGAGCTGGGGGCGCAGGCGGTGATCTTTGCCTGGCTGGCGCGCGCTTACACCATCCAGGAAGGGTTGCTGCCGGCCTCGCTGCGCATGCGCCGTCTGGAGCCGCTGGTGACGCTTGAAAACGGGCTGCTGCTCGGGCTGGGGCTGCTGCTGCTCGGGCTGGGGCTGCTGGGCTGGGCGATCGCGATCTGGTCGCAGGCCGGGTTCGGCAATCTCGATGTCGGGCGGATCGCGCGCATTATCATGGGCTCGTCGCTGGCCCTGTCGCTGGGCATGGAGGTGCTGCTCTCCAGCTTCCTGCTGTCCACGCTGCGGCTGCATATCCGGGAAAATTAAAGGCGGCCCGAAGGCCGCCTTTATCGGGGGGATCAGCCCGCCAGCGCCGACTTGATCGCCGCCAGCGCCGCGCCAGCCTGGCCGGCACTGGGCGCGCCCGCCTGGGCCACGGCCTTGTTGCCGCCGCCGCCCTGGCCGCCCGCCGCCGTCGCCGCCGCGCGCACCAGCTCCACCGCACTCTGCGGCAGATCGTCGGACACCGCGACCACGATGGCGGTCTTCTGCTCGGCGGTGGAGACCAGCGCCACCACGCCCGAGCCCAGCCCCTTCAGCAGCTCGGTGGCAATCGGCCGCAGCTCCTTGGCCGCGACATCGCCGACATTGCGCAGGATCGCCTTCACCCCGTTAATCTCTTCAGCTTCCGAGGCGGTGGCCAGCACCAGCTTCTTCTGCAGCTCCGCCACCTGGCGCTCCAGCCGCTTCTTGTCGTCCTGGAGCTGGGCGATGCGCCCCGGCAGCTCGGCGGGCGGCGCCTTGATCGAGGCCGCAGCCTCGGCCAGCAGCTTGGACTCCGCCTCGATCGCGGCAATCGCCGCTTCCCCGGCCAGCGCCTCGATGCGGCGAATGCCCGCCGAGACCGCGCCCTCGGAGACGATGCGAAACAGCCCGATATCGCCGGTGCGGCTGACATGGGTGCCGCCGCACAGCTCGATCGACCAGGCGGATTTGCCCTCAGCCGGCCCGCCCATGGACACGACGCGAACCTCGTCGCCATATTTCTCGCCGAACAAAGCCATCGCCCCCAGCTTTACCGCCTCATCGGGCGTCATCAGCCGGGTGGTGACTTCGGCATTCTCGCGGATATGCGCATTCACCTCGCGCTCCACCTGCGCCAGCTCCTCGGCCGTGACCGGGCGGGGCTGGGAGATGTCGAAGCGCAGCCGGTCCGGCGCGTTCAGCGAGCCTTTCTGGGTCACGTGCGGCCCAAGCGCCCGGCGCAGCGCCTCATGCAGCAGATGGGTGGCGGAATGATGCGCGCGGATGGCGCCGCGGCGCTCATGGTCCACGCTGGCCACCACCGCCTGGCCGACACGGGCGGTGCCCGCCTCCACCACACCGATATGCACATAAAGCGCGCCCAGCTTCTTCTGGGTGTCGGTGATGCGGATGCGCAGATTATCCGGGCCGGTGATATAGCCGGTATCGCCCACCTGGCCGCCGCTCTCGGCGTAGAACGGGGTCTGGTTGAGCAGGATATAGGCGGTCTGCTCGGGCAGGGCTTCGTCGGTCGGCTGGCCGTCCACCACCAGAGCGGTGATGCTGCCCTCGGCGGTCTCGGTGGAATAGCCGAGGAATTCTGTGCCGCCGAGCGTCTCGTTCAGCTCGAACCAGATTGTCTCGGTGGCGGCATCGCCGGAGCCGGCCCAGGCGGCGCGGGCGCGGGCCTTCTGCTCGGCCATGGCCTCGTTGAAGCCGTCCACATCCACGCTCTTGCCCTCTTCGCGCAAAGCGTCCTGGGTCAGATCCAGCGGGAAGCCGTAAGTGTCATAGAGCTTGAAGGCGACGGCGCCGGGCAGGGCGGCGCCTTGGGCCAGCCCCTCGCTCTCGCTCTTCAGCAGCGAGATGCCGCGGTCCAGCAGCGCGCGGAAACGGTTTTCCTCCAGCTGCAGCGTCTCGGTGATCAGCGCCTCGGCCTGGTTCAGCTCGGGGAAGGCCTGGCCCATCTGGCGGGTCAGCGCCGGCACCAGCCGGTACATCAACGGCTCCTTGGCGCCCATCATGTGCGCATGGCGCATGGCGCGACGCATGATCCGGCGCAGCACATAGCCGCGCCCTTCATTGGAGGGCAGCACGCCATCGGCGATCAGGAAGGAGGAGGAGCGCAGATGATCCGCCACCACGCGATGGCTGATGCGGAAGGCGCCGTCCGGGTCCTGGCCGGTTTCCTCGGCGGAGGCGAGGATCAGCGCGCGCAGCGTGTCCGTGTCGTAATTATCGTGCTTGCCCTGCAGGATGGCGGCGAAGCGCTCAAGGCCCATGCCGGTATCGATGGAGGGGCGGGGCAGGGGCGTGCGCGTACCCGGCGGGCCTTCCTCATATTGCATGAAGACGAGGTTCCAGATCTCGATGAACCGGTCGCCATCCTCATCCGGGGAGCCGGGCGGGCCGCCTTGGATCGAGGGGCCGTGATCATAGAAGATCTCGGAGCAGGGGCCGCAGGGGCCGGTATCGCCCATGCGCCAGAAATTATCATCGGTGGGGATGCGGATGATGCGCTGATCCGGCAGCCCGGCGATCTTCGCCCACAGGCCGGCGGCCTCGTCATCGTCGTGATAGACGGTGACCAGCAGCTTGTCCTTGTTAAGCCCGAAATCCTTGGTCAGCAGCGTCCAGGCATGGAAGATCGCCTGTTCCTTGAAATAATCGCCGAAGGAGAAATTCCCCAGCATTTCAAAGAAGGTGTGGTGGCGGGCAGTGTAGCCCACATTGTCCAGATCATTATGCTTGCCGCCGGCGCGCACGCATTTCTGCGAGGAGGTGGCGCGGTTATAAGGGCGCTTTTCCTGGCCGGTGAAGACGTTCTTGAACGGCACCATGCCCGCATTGGTGAAGAGCAGGGTGGGATCGTTGCGCGGCACCAGAGGGGCCGAGGGCACGATCTGGTGGCCATTGCGGCCGAAATAATTCAGGAAGGTGGCGCGGATATCGTTGCTGGTGACCATGTGGGCTGGATTACAAGGCGGACGGGTTTTCGCCAAGCCCGCCCGCCTTCGGCGCGCGGGCCAAAAGGAGCAAAAGTTTTTTGGTGCCGCTTTTTTTCAAAAAAGCGGCGAAAAGACGAAGGCCGGATCGCCCCTTAAGGGGGCGTCCGGCCTTCGTCAGAAAGGGGACTTTTTGAAAAAAGTCCCCTTAAACCCCCAAAAACTTTTGTCAGTCTTCCCCGGCTTCTTCCCCGCCATCGGCGGCCATCAAAGCCTCGCCCAGCGTCGAAGACTGATCGCGGATCTTCTTCTCGATGCTCTCCGCCACTTTCGGGTTATCGCGCAGGAACTGCTTGGCATTCTCCCGCCCCTGGCCGATGCGCTGGCTGTCATACGAGAACCAGGCGCCGGATTTCTCCACCACCCCGGCCTTCACGCCGAGATCCACCAGCTCACCGGATTTGGAAATCCCCTCGCCGAACATGATGTCGAACTCCACCTGCCGGAAGGGCGGGGCCAGCTTGTTCTTCACCACCTTCACCCGGACATGGTTGCCCGTCACCTCGTCGCGCTCCTTGATCGAGCCGGTGCGGCGAATTTCCATGCGGATGGAGGAGTAGAATTTCAGCGCATTGCCACCCGTGGTCGTCTCCGGATTGCCGAACATCACGCCGATTTTCAGGCGGATCTGGTTCAGGAAGATCAAGGTGGTGTTGGAGCGCGCCACCGAGCCGGTGATCTTGCGCAGCGCCTGGCTCATCAGGCGGGCATGCAGGCCGACATGGCTGTCGCCCATCTCGCCTTCCAGCTCCGCGCGCGGCACCAGCGCGGCGACGGAGTCGATCACCAGCACATCGATCGAGCCGGAGCGCACCAGCGTATCGGCGATTTCCAGCCCCTGCTCGCCGGTATCGGGCTGCGAGATCAGCAGATTATCCACATCCACGCCGAGCTTGCGGGCATAGATCGGGTCCAGCGCGTGCTCGGCATCCACGAAGGCGCAGACACCGCCGCGCTTCTGCGCCTCGGCCACCGCATGCAGCGCCAGGGTGGTCTTGCCGGAGCTTTCCGGGCCATAGATCTCGATCACGCGGCCGCGCGGCAAGCCGCCGATGCCCAGCGCCAGGTCCAGCCCGAGCGAGCCCGAGGAGATCACCTCGATCGCCTCATTGCCGCCCTTGGCGCCCATGCGCATGATCGAGCCTTTGCCGAAGGCGCGCTCAATCTGCGCCATCGCGGCGTCGAGCGCCTTGTTCTTTTCGAGATCGGGTTTTGCCATCGTCGTCACTGTCGCCATGAAAGGTGCCTCCGGAGCGTCCAACATCGACTCGATTTCTGTCAAACGAGCTTTTTTGCTTGCGGTGGATGCAACCATAGCGTGTTTTCCTGACCTTGCCAGAGGGAATCGTTAAATCGCATCCTGACACGGCGAGAACAAATTAGCAACATGATCGTTAATAAATTGTTCGCCGTTTGTTCGTGATTTATGGAGGAAATATTGTGATTCGGTAATGTGTATAGAACATTTGCTGAACTTCGCTTCAGGCCGCGCTTTGATCCATTCCGGGACAGGGTTTGACGGCCCAGCGCGGCGCGCCATGCTGAGCCATCCAAAAGCAACAAGGCGAGGAAAAATGAGCCAGATCTATCAAGGTGCGTGTTTTTGCGGGGCGGTGGAGCTGACCGTGAGCGGTGATCCGGAGGCGATGGGCTATTGCCATTGCCGCTCCTGCCGCTCCTGGTCGGGCGGGCCGGTGAATGCGTTCACGCTCTGGAAGCCCGAGGCGGTGAAAGTGACCAAGGGCGGGAGCGAGGTGGCCACCTACGCCAAAACCGAGGCCAGCCATCGGCAATATTGCCGCAAATGCGGTGGCCATCTGATGACGGCGCATCCGGGCTTCGGGCTGGTGGATGTGTTCGCGGCGACGTTGCCGACGTTGGATTTCAAGCCCGGCGTGCATGTGAACTACGCCGAGACGGTGCTGCCGATGAAAGACGGCCTGCCCAAGCTGAAAGACTTCCCCGCCGAGCTGGGCGGCAGCGGCGAAATGGCACCGGAATAAAAGAGCAAAAGTTTTTAAGGGGTCTGGGGGGATTTTTACAAAAATCCCCCCAGCTCTTTCTTACAATCCGCCGCCGCGGCGCCCGATCGACGCCCCCAGCCGCAGCCGCAGCGCATTGAGCTTGATGAAGCCCGCCGCATCCTGCTGGTTATACGCCCCGGCATCGTCCTCGAACGTCACCATGCGGGTATTGTAGAGCGAGTTCGGGCTCTCACGCCCGGTGACGATCACATTGCCCTTATAGAGCTTCAGCCGCACCGTGCCGGTCACGGAAGCCTGGCTGGTGTCGATCAGCGCCTGCAGCATCCGCCGCTCCGGCGAGAACCAGAAGCCGTTATAGATCAGCTCCGCATAGCGCGGCATGATGCTGTCCTTCAGGTGCCCGGCCTCGCGGTCCAGCGTGATGCTCTCGATGCCGCGATGCGCCGCGAGCAGGATGGTGCCGCCCGGAGTCTCGTACACGCCGCGGGACTTCATGCCGACGAAGCGGTTTTCCACCAGATCCAGCCGGCCAATGCCGTTGGCTTTGCCGTATTCGTTCAGGCGGGTGAGGATGGTGGCCGGCGAGAGCGCCTCGCCATTGATCCCCACCGCGTCGCCGTGCTTGAATTCGATGGTGATTTCGGTGGCCTGATCCGGTGCGGCCTCCGGGGAGATGGTGCGCTGATACACGATCTCATCCGGCCCCACCGCCGGGTCTTCCAGCACCTTGCCTTCGGAAGAGGAGTGCAGCAGGTTGGCATCCACCGAGAACGGCGCCTCGCCGCGCTTATCCTTGGCAATGGGGATCTGGTTGGTCTCGGCATATTCCAGCAGCTTGGTGCGGCTGGTCAGTTCCCATTCGCGCCAGGGGGCGATGACGCGGATATTCGGGTTCAGCGCGTAATAGCCCAGCTCGAAGCGGACCTGGTCATTGCCCTTGCCGGTGGCGCCATGGGCGACGGCATCGGCGCCAACCATCTCGGCGATCTCGATCTGGCGCTGCGCGATCAGCGGCCGGGCGATGGAGGTGCCCAGCAGATACTGGCCCTCATACAGCGCATTGGCGCGGAACATCGGGAACACGAAATCCTTCACAAAGGTCTCGCGCAGATCCTCGATGAAGATCTCCTTGATGCCGAACATCTCCGCCTTCTTGCGGGCCGGCTCCAGCTCCTCGCCCTGGCCGAGATCGGCGGTGAAGGTCACCACCTCGCACTGATAGGTGTTCTGCAGCCAGCGAAGAATGACCGAGGTGTCCAGCCCGCCGGAATAAGCCAGGACGACCTTTTTGACTTTCTGTTCCATGCTGGCTGCTTATGACGCGGCGCGGCCAATGCCAAGGCTTGCCCAGCTCTTTCCCAGGGCCTGCCAGAATAATTTCAGCCCGGTCGCCTGCTGGGCGAGGTAGGAGCCGCTCACCAAGGCCGCCGGCGCGCGGGCATCGCCGGTGGGCAGATATTCATCGCGGAAATCGGCGGTGCGGAAGATGATGTCCCAGACCGGGAATACCGAGGCGTAATTGCAGCTATGCCGCCCGGCGGCGCGCAGCCCGTGATGGAAGCGGTGAAAGCGCGGCGAGACGAACAGCCATTCCAGCGGCCCAAAGGAGGCGCGGATATTGGCGTGGCTGAGGCTTTCGATGAATTTCATCGCCATCAGCAGCAGCGGGAATTGCAGCGGCGGGATGCCGATGAGCAGCCCGATGGTGAAGAACCAGAAAAAGCTGATCACATCATCCAGCAGATGGTTGCGGTCATCGGACCAGAAGCTCATCTGCGTCTGCGCATGGTGCAGCGCGTGCAGCGCGTACCACCAGCGGAAGGAATGCGAGAGCCGGTGGCGCCAGTAATCGGCGCAATCCAGGATCAGCGCATAAACCAGGAACGTCACCAGCGGATGCCCGAACAGGCCCGGCACCAGGCTGTCCAGGGTCGGCGGGATGAAGCCATGCTCGACCAGCAGCCCGGTGGACCAGGTCTGCACCTGGTAGAACAGCACGAAGGTGACGATGGGGGTGACGCCGACGCGGTTGAGGAAGGTGTAAAACACATCCACCAGCACCGCCTTGTTGTCCGGCCAGCGTTCCACCGGCCGCCAGGCCTCCAGCGGCAGGCAGACCGCGTAGGTCACCAGCACCGCGAATATCCCATAGACGCAGATCAGGCACCAATCGAAGGCGAGATCGTCCCAGGCCATCCAGTGCAGCCGGAACAGCACCGGCAGCACCAGATACTGGTCCATATACCCGGCGATGTTGGAGAAGAGACGATCGAGACCCATACCCAAACCCCATGCAGGACTGGCGGCAACCCGCCTTTATAGCGCCCGCCCGCCGCAAAAAGCGAGAGGGCAAAAGCCGTTGTTACAAAGGCTTAAATGACGGCCCTCAGATCCGCTCGGCGGTGATCCGCCCTGGCTGGCGCAGCATGGTGTTGAGGAAGATGCCATGCGGCGAGCGTCCGACCGGGATGGAGCTATAATGGCCGCTCACCGGGTCGAGGATCGCCACCGATTCCGCGTAACGCAGGCAGATCCAGATATTCCCCTCCGGGTCGATACCGATATCGTCCGGCCCGCCGGGGATTTCATACTGGCGCAGGATCTGGAAGCTGACCGGGTCCAGCGCGGTCAGGCCGGTCTTCCCCGGGCCGCGATTGGAGACGTAGAGGATCTGCTTTTTGGTATCCAGGAAGATGTTATGCGCGCCATCGCCGGTGACGACGCGCCGGGTGATCTGTCCGCTCACCGGATCGACCTCGACAAAGCCGCGCCCGCCCATGATGCAGCACAGCACTTTGCCGCGATGCCAGAGCACGCCCGCCGGGGTCTCGCCCACCGTCACCGCCCAGCGCTGGGTCATGCTGGCGAGGTCGAAGGAGACCAGCGTGTTGGAATTCTGCATCGAGTTGAAGGACCAGCGGCTGTCCGGCGAGAAATCCAGATGGCTGGGCCAGCGCCCGGGCTTGAAGCGCTTCACCAGCCGCAGCGTGGCGCCGTCATAAACATCCACGAAATCCAGCCGCAGCGCGTTGACCATCAGATATTTGTTATCCGGCGTGTAGCCGAGCTGATACGGGTCGGCGATGCGCTTGCGGCCCAGCGGCGCGCCGGTGATCGGGTCGAAGATGAAAATCGCATTGCCCGAGGCATCGCAGATGAAAAGCTGGCGGCGGTCGGGGGTCAGGCACCAATGGCTGGGCTCGCGATAAGCCGGCTCGGTCCCCACCACCTGCCGGCTCGCCATGTCGATCAGGCTGATCGAGCCGGCGGCGGAGTTCAGGACGAAGGCGAGGGGGGGCGTTGCCGCCAGGGCCGGAGCAGCCCCGGCGAGGGCGAGGGGCAGGGCGGCGGGCAGGGCGATGGCGGTGCGGCGAGTGAGCATGCTGCCCCTGTAGACCCGTTTTGTGCGTTTGCGAAGATGGCGCTTACACACAAGAAGAACGCCGAGGCGGTGCCGGCGATCAGGGTATTGTCGGTCAGGGATTGCACGGCGAATGCAATGAAAATCAACCGCATCAGCCAGGCCTGCCGGGCCGGCAGAAGCGCCGTGCCGCGCGCGACCCAGAGCAGCATCAGCCCCAGCAGCAGCCCCAACCCCAGCACCCCGCCCTCGGTGCCGATGCGCAGATATTCATCATGCGCGGCATTGGTGCCGATCAGCCGGGCCAGCGGCGCGCTGAGCGGAATGATGATCTTGCCCGCCCCCACCCCCCAGCCCACCCAGGGGGATTGCGTGATCGCATTCCAGAAATACGGCCAGACCAACGTGCGGTTGGACAGGTTGTCCGCCAGCCCAAGCCGGGTCATGTCCACCACCCGCAGAAACTCCAGCTGGCTGAAACAGAGCGCCAGCAGCGCCAGCAGCGCCCCCGCCAAGGCAAGGGCCCGCAGGCAGCCGCGCTGGGCCAGCAGCGCCGCCAGCGTGAGGCCCCCCAAAGCCAGCGGCGAGCGCGCCCCGGTGAGCAGGATGATGGTGAAATTGATCCCGGCCAGCAGCGCCACGGCCCGGCGCGGCCGCGCCGCCAGCTCCAGCACCCCGGCATACAGCCCCACCAGCGCCGCCCCGGCCAGAAAGGGCGGTTGCCCATCCCCACCCAGCCGCAGCGCCCCCAGCTCGAGCGTGTAGAACCGGTCCAGCCCCGCCAGCGCCAGCATCGCCGCCACCCCCACGGCGCAGAGCGGGGCGATCATCACCGCCCGGCAGGCGGCGCGGCTGAAGCCCTCATCCTGGCGGACAAAGCCGAACAGAAACGGCGCGGCGGAGCCGACCAGCGACCGCGCCGAGGCTTCCAGGCTCAGTCCCGGATGCAGCCCGTGGATCAGCCCGACGCAGAACATCACCAGAAACGCCAGGGACGGATTGCCCACATCCCGCCGCGGCCCGTAGCGCCAGAGTGCCCCGGCCAGCACCAGCAGCCCGTAGAGCTTGAGCAGCCCCGCCGTCGCTTCCAGGCTGCCGGTGGCGCCACTCAGCCAGCCATCCGGCGCGGTGGCCAGCGCCAGCACCCACAGCACCAGCCCCACCCGCGGCCGCATCAGGGCCAGCAGCACGAGCGGCAACGTATAAACCACAACCAGGAATTGCAGCATGGCTCGTCATAACCCATTTCTGAGGTCGTTTCAAAAGTCTCTATGGCGAGTCGCCAGGCGGTGATTTGTGAGCACCGGAGCGGAGCGTACTTAAGGTACGTGAGCACCGGAGCGCAGCAAATCACCGCTTGGCGGCCGCCAGAGTGGCTTTTCAAACGGCCTCCGTCAGCCGCGCTTGTGATTTCTTCCTGATGCGCCAAAGATGATGCCCATGAAATTAAACGTGTCCGAGGCCGGTGACGGCCCGCCGCTGGTGCTGCTGCATGGCCTGTTCGGCGCCGCCCGCAATCTCGGCGTGCTCACCCGGGCCTTTTCCGCGCATTACCGCGTCTTTGCGCTGGATCTGCGCAACCATGGCGACAGCCCGCGCGGGCCTGAGATGAATTACGCCGTCATGGCGCGGGACGTGGCGGAGACGCTCTCCAGCCTCGGCCTCTCCCGGGTGCGCCTCTGCGGCCATTCCATGGGCGGCAAGACGGCGATGATGCTCGCCCTGCAATCGCCCGATCTGGTCGAGCGCCTGGCGGTGATGGATATCGCCCCGGTCAGCTACGAGCATGATTATTCAGGCTTCGTCGAGGCGATGCAGGCGATTCCGCTCACCCCTGGCCTCTCTCGCGGCGAGGCCGACCAGGCGCTGGCCGCCAGCGTCAAAGCCCCGCCGATGCGCGCCTTCCTGCTCAATAACCTCGTCCTCGGCAGCGCCCCGCGCTGGCGCGTTGGGCTGGAGGAGATCGGCGCCAATATGAGCAACCTGTTCCGCTGGGACGATCCGCCGGGTGCCGCCCCCTATGACGGCCCGGCTCTGTTCCTGTGCGGGGCGGAGTCGGACTATGTCCGCCCGGAATACGACCCGGCCATCCGCCAGCGTTTCCCCCGCGCCGAGATTACCCGCGTCCCCGGCGCCGCGCACTGGCTGCATGCGGACAAGCCCGAGCAGGTGATCGCCGCGCTGCAGGAATTCTTCGCGGCATGAGCCAGGATTTCGGTGTCATCGTCATCGGTGCCGGCATGGTCGGCGCCTCCATCGCCGCCAATCTCATCGGCACCCATAAGGTGGCGCTGGTGGAGGCGGAGGAACAGGCGGGCTTCCATACCACCGGCCGTTCTGCCGCCATCTGGATCCGCAATTACGGCCCCCCCGCGGTGCGCGTGCTCACCGGCCTGTCGCGGGATTTCTACAAAGCCCCGCCGGCGGATATCGGCACCGACCATCTGGCGGTGGACCGCGCCATCCTCTATCTCGCCCCGCCCGCACAGGGCCAGCAGCTGGATGATCTGATCGCCCAGGATCTCGGCATCGAGGAAATCCCGCTGTCAAAGGCCAAGGAACTCTGCCCGGCCCTGATCGAGGGCTATGCCAGCCGCGCCGGGCTGGAGTCGGACGGGTTCGACATGGATGTGGCCGGGCTGCACCAATATTATCTGCGCCGGATGCGCCAGGGTGGGGGGCAGCTGCTGCTTCGCAACCGCGCCGGGCGGATCGCGCGCAAGAGCGGCCTCTGGGCGGTGGAGACCTCCGGCGGGCTGACCATCACCGCCCCCATCGTGGTGAATGCCGCCGGCGCCTGGGGCGATGAGGTGGGCAAGATCGCCGGCCTCGCCCCGCTCGGCCTCGTCCCCTGCCGGCGCACCGCCGCCATCATCGACCCAGGCCCGCACCAGGTCGCGCACTGGCCGCTGGTGCAGTCCGCCGCCCATGATTGGTATGCCAGGCCGGAGGCGCGATCCAAGCTGATGGTCACACCTTGCGATGAAACTCCGGATGTGCCGCATGACGTGCAGCCGGACGAGCTGGACATCGCCATCGGCATCGACCGCATGCAGCAGGCGCTGGATATTCCGGTGAAGCGCATCGAGCATAGCTGGGCGGGGTTGCGCACCTTCACCCCTGACCGCTCGCTGGCCTTTGGCTATGACAAGGCAGTGGAGGGGTTTTTCTGGGCGGTGGGGCAGGGCGGCTATGGCATCCAGACCGCGCCGGCCGCCTCGGCGCTGATCGCCGCCATGGTCCGGCATGAGGATCCTGGCGCGGCCGGGGTGGTGATCCCGGAGATCGACCCGATGCGCTTTCGCTGAACCCGGGTTTCAAAGCCGCGAGGGCTTTTCAAACGGCCTTTGGCATTGCCGTGCCGGGACGGGTGGCTTAGCCTGAAGCCGGAAAAACTTGAATTGTGCGTCATGCTCCCGATATTCGGTGGCAAAGATCAATTCTTTGGGGCACTGGCGTAAAGGGGCATGAGTTGCGGATTTTACTGATCGAGGACGACAAGAACGTCGTCTCCTTCGTGCTCAAAGGCATGCGTGAGGCTGGGCATAATGTCATTCACGCCGAATCCGCCCAGGCCGGCCGCGAGCGTGCGGCGCGGGAGAGCTTCGACGTGATCATTCTGGACCGTATGTTGCCGGAGAAAGAGGACGGTCTGGTGCTGCTGTCGCATTTGCGGGCGCAGAAGATCGAAACCCCGGTGCTGATTCTCTCAGGACTGGGCGAGCCGACCAACAAGGTGGCGGGCTTGCGCGCCGGCGGGGATGATTATCTGGCGAAGCCCTTCGCGTTTTCGGAGCTGCTGGCGCGGGTCGAGGGGCTGGCGCGGCGTGGCGGGATCACCCGCACCGCCTAGCGTCCCTTATGTTTCAAAAGTTTTTGGGGGTTGAAGTGGACTTTTTTCAAAAAGTCCCCTTCGTCCGGCGGCATTCCACCGCTGCTGCGCAGCGGCGGAACCTTCGCCGCCTGCGCCCAAAAAACTTTTACGCCACGTCCTCTAAATCCAGCGCATACCCCGCCGCGCGTACCGTGCGCACGATATCGATCTCGCCCGGCCCGTTGATCGCCTTGCGCAGCCGGCGAATATGCACATCCACCGTGCGCGGCTCGACATGAATGTCACGCCCCCACACCGCATTCAGCACATCCTCGCGCGAAAACACACGCTTCGGGTGGCGCAGGAAAAACTCCAGCAGCCGGAACTCCGTCGGCCCCAGATGCAACGTGCGGCCATTGCGCAGCACGCGATGCGAGGCCGGGTCCAGCGAAATATCGTGGAAGGCCAGCTTGTTCTTCTGCGGCACCGCGCCCGCCCGGCGCAGCAGCGCGCGAATGCGGGCAATCAGCGCCTCGGTCGAGAACGGCTTGGTGATGTAATCATCCGCGCCGGTATCCAGCCCGCGCACCGCATCCTGCTCCTCCGCCCGGGCGGTGAGCATGATGATCGGCAGCGTGCGCGTTGCCGGGCGGCGGCGCAGCTGGCGGCACAGCTCGATGCCCGACATCGTCGGCAGCATCCAGTCCAGCAGCAAAAGATCAGGCGGCGCCTCGGTGATGCGCGTCAGCGCCTCACCGCCATCGCCGGCATCCTCAACCCGGAAGCCCTGTTTTTCCAGATTATAGCGCAGCAGCGTGACCAGCGGCGCCTCATCCTCGACGATCAGCACATACGGCTTATTGCTCTCGGACATGTGGTCAGTTGGCGGCCGGCATGTAGGTGGAGGTGACATCGCCCTTCGGGCGGAAATCCGGCAGGTTGGTGCCGGTGATGGCGTAATAGGTCAGTTCGGCCATGTTGGTGGTATGGTCGCCGATGCGCTCCAGGTTTTTCGCGATGAACATCAGATGCGTGCAGGCGGAAATATTGCGCGCATCCTCCATCATGTAGGTGATCAGCTCGCGGAAGATGGTGTTGTAGAGATCATCCACGGACTGGTCCGCCCGCCACACCGCAATCGCCTTCTGCGGGTCGCTCTCGCCCACCGTGTCGATGCTGGCTTTCAGATTCTGCTGCACCAGGCTGGACATCTGCCCCAGCCCCGCGAGCGAGAAACCGCTGGCAACCTGGTTGATGACGATCGAGCGCTTGGCGATGTTGGCGGCATAATCGCCGACCCGCTCAAGATCATTCACGACCTTCAGCGCCTGGATCACCTGGCGCAGATCATCCGCCACCGGCTGGCGCAGCGCCAGCAGCTGCACGGCGAACTGCTCGATCCGGTGCTGCTCGGCGTCGATCTTGGCATCGCCCTCGATCACCCGCGCCGCCAGCTCGGCATCATGGCCGATCAGCGCGCTGGAAGCATCCGCCACCGCGCGCTCCACCAGCCCGCCCATGGTGGCGATGGCATCGCGCAGCTTTTTCAAATCCGCCTCGAAGCTGGAAATCATGTGTTTCGGTTGGTCGGCCATCGTCTGTCTCCTTAGCCGAACCGGCCGGTGATATATTCCTGGGTCTTGCGCTCGCGCGGCGCGGTGAAGATCTGGCTGGAGGAGCCAACTTCCACCAGCTCACCCAGATAGAAGAACGCCACCTGATCCGCGCAGCGCCCGGCCTGCTGCATATTATGGGTGACGATGACGATGCAGAAATCGCGCTTCAGCTCATCCACCAGCTCCTCGATCTTCAGCGTGCTGATCGGATCGAGCGCGGAGGTCGGCTCATCGAGCAGCAGCACCTCCGGGCGCACCGCGATGGAGCGGGCAATGCACAAACGCTGCTGCTGGCCGCCGGAGAGGCCGATGGCGGAGCTTTGCAGCCGATCCTTCACCTCGCCCCAGAGGGCCGCGCGGGTCAGCGCCCATTCCACCCGCTCATCCGCCTCGGCCTTGGACAGGCGCTCATGCAGCCGCACGCCAAACAGCACGTTCTCGTAAATGGATTTCGGAAACGGGGTCGGTTTCTGGAACACCATGCCGACGCGCCGGCGCAGCTTGTTCATATCCACGCCCGGGGCGATCAGATTATCCCCGCCCATCAGCACCTCACCCTCGGCGCGCTGGCCGGGATAAAGGTCGTACATGCGGTTGAGAACGCGCAGCAGCGTCGATTTGCCGCAGCCCGAGGGGCCGATCATCGCCGTCGCCTGGCGATCCGGGAAATCGATCGAGACATTCTTCAACGCGTGCGTCGCGCCGTAATAGAAATTCAAATTGCGGATGGAGACACGCGGCTCAGCCCCCGGGACCTGCTGCAGGGTATGGGGGAGCTGGGCATCGGAGGACATGTTGTGACTCGCTATTTCCATAAGGCCATTCCATAGGCGCGATACGTGACAGTACGATGACAGTCACGTGAAGCTTCTATGACAGCCGCCTCCGCAAAACGAGTCTTAAATTTTTCGCCGGGCCAAGCCCTTGCGGCTTTGCCCGGCGCGCTGTTCAGAACCGCCAGAGGACGTTGCCGGTGACCTGCGTGTCATTGCCGTCGCTCTTGAAGGCGGTGGTGGCCGCCTCCAGGCTGGCGCTGAAACGCTGGGTGAATGTCGCACTCACACCCAGGTTGAACAAGCCCCAGCTGCCCGTCTGGTGCGGGTAGCTGTTGGTCAGCGTCACGCCGGGCACATCGGTGAAGGCGGAGCTGAAGCGCTGGTTCGGCCCGGCCAGCAGAAACTCAGCCGCCGCCCCGGCATGCGGGGCAAGCGCCACGCCGCCCAGGCTGACGCTGGTCGCAATCGTGCCGCCGGCACTGGCGACCAGCTGCTTATAGCTTTGCGAATTCACGCTCTGGGTCAGCAGCGCATCGCCGGTCTCGGTATAATTGCCCAACCCGCTCTGGGTGTAGCCCAGACCGAATTCCGGCCCCACCGCGATCGTCGTCGTCGGATGGAATTTCAGCCCCACCGCGCCGCCCGCACTCCAGCTGGTGCCCGAAGGTTTGCCGGTGATGCCGCCAATCACCCCGTTGCGCTGGGTTTTGTCATTGTCATGGTCCCAGGCGGCATAGAGCTTGGCATAGGCGTCGCCGGAGGTCGCCAGCGCATACAGCCCGACATCCACGCCGTTATCCTGCACCGTGCCGCCGCCGCTCACATTCGCATGGGTGTTGTTATAGGCGAGCGAGACGCCGGCGGTGAGATGCTCATTCACCCGCATATCCACCCCCAGCGCCGTCACCGCGCTGCGATAATTATAGCCGCTATCAAACCCTTCGGTTTTGCGGGTGCCGAACTGGCCGGTGACGGAGAGGAACATCGCCACCTTATGCGCCGGATCGGCGGTGCCGCCATTCACCCCGTTAATGTCATAGGAGGCGCCGCTGGCGCCGTTCTGCAACGCATCCAGCCGCGCATTCAGCAGCCCCGCGAAACTCTCCGCGGCATTCGCATTCACCCGTGCCGGCACCGTCAGGCTCTCAAAGCCTTGCAGCGAGGCGGCCGCATATTCGGCGATGATCTGCTGCGCATGGGTGGTCGGGTGCACATTATCCCAGAACAGATAGCTATTCTGCGTCGCAATGCTGCCGGTGACACAGCTTACCGTGTAAAGGCAGGCATTGGTGACATTGCTGAAGCCATACAGCGATGGCTGCGCCACCACCCTATTCAGCAGCGCCTCGGTATTCAGCACGATGATATTCGCCCCCGTGCCCTGATGCAGCAGCTGCATCTCGGTCGGCAGCGCCGCATCATGCGCCTGCGAGAACGCATCCCCCAGCGCCACGCCTTGCGCGGTGGTGTTGAAATTCGGCGTCAGCCCCAGATCCGGCAGGTTGGGCACAATCAGCATCCTGGCGCCGAGATTGATCAGCGCTGTGGTGTCCTGGGTCAGCTGCGTGATCGTCGTGGTCACACCCTGCGTCACCAGCGCGGTGGCGGCCGCCGGGTTGGCCTGCACCGCCGCCGCATAGGCGAAGTAATTATTCGCCCCGCCCCAGAGTGTGACCACATCATTCGCCCCGAAACTGCCCCCCGCCGCCGTGAACGAAGCGATCTCGGTGCTGATCCCCGGCAGCGCCGCCGCTTCCAGATTGGTCCCGGCATTGGTGGTGCCGATGGTCAGCGCCCCGGTAAACGCCCCGCCATAGGCATAGTCATTGGCCGCGGAAAACCCCAGCCCAGTCAGCCCCGGCAGATACTCCACCCAGACCGGCCCGTTGGAAAACCGGCCCTGATAATAAGGGGCCGGCGGCAGCCCGGTGAGTTTGTAAAGATTGCCGTCATCCGAAAGGCTGTCGCCAAACACATAGAGATTGCCCGCCTTCGCCGCCGGCGCCGCCATCACGCTAAGCGCTGCCACACCGGCCAGAAGCCTTGTTTTCCTCATGGTCGTGTCTCCCGTTTTGTCTTACCTTTGCGCGTCTTATATCACGCAATGGTTAGGCTGGCGACGGAAAAGTGACGTGGAGATGCAATGAAAAAAGCCGCCTCCCCGGCAGGGAAGGCGGCTTTAAGAGGTGGGGACTTTTTGGAAAAAGTCCCCACACCCCCAAAAACTTTTAGTTTTTCACGACCTTCGGCGGCAGCGCCAGCGCGATGGACAGCTCCTTGAGCCGGTTCGCTGGGATCGGCGCGGGGGCGCCCATCATCAGATCCTCGCCCTGCTGATTCAGCGGGAAGGCGATCACCTCGCGGATATTCGGCTCATCCGCCAGCAGCATCACAATCCGGTCAATCCCCGGCGCCGAACCGCCATGCGGCGGCGCGCCATAGCGGAACGCATTCAGCATGCCGCCAAACCGCGCCTCCACCTCTTCCGGCCCGTACCCGGCAATCTCAAACGCCTTCAGCATGATATCCGGACGATGATTCCGGATCGCGCCCGAGGACAGCTCGATGCCATTGCACACGATATCATACTGGAACGCCTTGATCGTCAGCGGGTCCTGGGTCTCCAGCGCCTCCATGCCGCCCTGCGGCATCGAGAACGGGTTGTGCGAGAATACCACCTGCTTCAGCTCTTCATCATACTCGAACATCGGGAAATCGACGATCCAGCAGAACTTGAACTCACCCGCCTTGATCAGCCCGAGATCATTGCCGAGCTTGGTGCGCACGGAACCGGCAAACTTCGCCGCGGCCTCTGCCTTGCCAGCGGCAAAGAACACCGCATCGCCCGCCTTCAGCCCGCACGCCTCGCGGATCGCCTCGGCCCGCTCCGGTGCCAGGTTCTTGGCAATCGGCCCCTGCGCCCCGGCCTCGTTCCAGGTGATGTAACCCAAGCCCCCAGCGCCCTCGGCGCGCGCCCATTCATTCAGCTTATCGAAGAAGGAGCGCGGATTGCCGCCCGCACCCGGCGCCGGAATCGCGCGCACGATGCCCCCGCCTTCGACGATCTTCGCGAACAGCCCGAAGGAGGAGCCACGGAACGCCTCGGTCACATCGGAAATGATGATCGGGTTGCGCAGATCCGGCTTGTCCGAGCCATATTTCAGCATCGACACATCATAGGGGATGCGCTCGAAGGGCGGCTTGCCGACATCGCGCCCGGCCGCGAACTCGTCGAACACCCCATGCAGAATGGGCTCGATGGTGTTGAACACGTCTTCCTGGGTGACGAAGCTCATCTCGAAATCGAGCTGGTAGAACTCGCCCGGCGAACGGTCCGCCCGGCTCGCCTCGTCACGGAAGCACGGCGCGATCTGGAAATAGCGGTCGAACCCGGCCACCATCAGCAGCTGCTTGAATTGCTGCGGGGCCTGCGGCAGCGCGTAGAACTTGCCGGGATGGTTGCGCGCCGGCACCAGGAAGTCGCGCGCACCCTCCGGCGAGGAGGCGGTGAGGATCGGGGTCTGGAACTCGGTGAAGCCGGCCTCGATCATGCGCCGGCGGAAGCTCGAAATCACCCCCGCGCGCAGCACGATGTTCTTGTGCACCTGCTCGCGGCGCAGATCCAGGAAGCGATATTTCAGCCGCAGCTCGTCCGGGTAATTCTCACCGCCCGCCACCTGCATCGGCAGCACATCGGCCGGGCCCTGAACCTCCAGGCGCGCCACCCGCAGCTCGATATCGCCGGTCGGCAGCTTCGCATTGGTGGTGCCCTCGGCACGCGCCACAACCTCGCCGGTGACGGTGATCACCGACTCGACGCGCGCCGCCTCCGCCGCCGCGAACCCGGCCGAGCCGGCGGGGAACACGCATTGCGTCAGCCCGTAATGGTCGCGCAGATCGATGAACAGCAGCCCGCCATGGTCGCGCTTGGCGTGGACCCAGCCGGAAAGCCGGGCGGTTTGGCCGATATTCGCGGCCCGCAGGGCGGCGCAATTGTGGGTGCGATAGGCGTGAATCTGTTCCATGGGGCGCGAAAGAGCCCTTGCCCTGCTTCCTGTCAAGCGGGCGCGGCGCTATGGGAGGGGCATGAACGAAAACAAGATCGAATTCATCGCCACGTCAGAGGCTTTGGAGGCTTTGTGCGCCCGTCTTGAGACCGAAGCCTTCGTGACGGTCGACACCGAATTCATGCGCGAGAAGACCTACTACCCGGAGCTTTGCCTGGTGCAGCTGGGCGGCGCCGGGGATACCGCGGTGGTGGACGCGCAGGCCCCGGGGATGGACCTCAGCCCCCTGGGCCGGCTGCTGGCGAAAGAGAGTGTGGTCAAGGTCTTCCATGCCTGCCGCCAGGATGTGGAGATTTTCCTGCAGCTCTTCGGCGCCGTGCCAGTGCCGCTCTTCGATACCCAGGTGGCCGCGATGGTCGCCGGCTTCGGCGATCAGGTCGGCTATGACAGCCTGGTCAATGCCCTGACCGGCGCGCATATCGACAAGGCCCACCGCTTCTCGGACTGGTCGGCCCGCCCGCTCTCGAAATCCCAGATCAATTATGCCGCCGCCGATGTCACCCATCTGCGCGATGTCTATGAAAAGCTCAGCGCCAAGCTGGCGGCCGAGGGGCGGCTGGAGTGGGTGGCCGAGGAGATGGCGGTGCTGACGCAGCCCGAGACCTATCGGGTGGATCCAGAGCGTGCTTGGGAGCGGCTGAAAATCCGCTCCAATAACCGCCGCCAGCTCGGCCTGGCCAAGGCCATTGCGGCGTGGCGCGAGCGCGAGGCGCAGCGCATCAACATCCCGCGCGGCCGGCTGTTGAAGGATGAGCAGGTGCCCGAAATCGCCTCGCTGGCGCCGGACGATGCCGAGGCGCTCTCCAAGGCGCGCGGCATTTCGGCGGGCTTCGCCAATGGCAAATCCGGTGCCTCGCTGCTGGCCGCGATCAAGGAGGCCAAAGGCTGGCCGGAGTCCGAGCTGCCGAAGGCCGAGCGCCAGCGCGAGAGCGCGAAAGCCTCCCCGGCGCTGGTGGCGCTGCTGAAAGTGCTGCTGGCGGCGGCGGCGGAGAAGAATAATGTCGCCGCCCGGCTGGTCGCCGGCAGTGACGATATCGAGGCGCTGGCCCTGGATGAAACCGCCCCCAACCCGGTGCTGGAAGGCTGGCGCCGCGAGATGTTCGGGGAGACGGCGCTGCGCCTGATCCGCGGCCAGATCGCCCTCTCCACCCAGGGCAAGCGGATCAAGATCGTCGAATTGTGAGCCGCCTCGCTGGCTTCGACCGGTTTTGCGCCAAGCTTCCCGGCAGCCGCATGGTGGTGCAGTGGGGCGAGAGCCATGTGCACAAGCTGGGGCCGAAGGTGTTCGCCATCGGCGGCGGCTTTCCGGGTGAGGATGGCTATGTGTTCAAGGCCACGCCCTTGGCCTTCCAGCTTTTGCGCGAACAGGGCCTGGCCACCCGCGCGCCCTATCTGCGCCGTGGCACCTGGCTGCGGGTCGAAGGCGGGGTGATGAGCGATGCCGAGCTGTTCAATCACATTGCCCAGTCCCACCGCCTCGTCGCCGCCAGCCTGACCCGCGCCCAGCGTGCCGAACTCGGCCTTGGCTGAACTCCGCCCCGCCCGCCTCGGTGAAGGCCAGGCGCTCTATGACATCACCGCCGCCGCGATCAGCGGGTTGGCGGCCGGGCATTATAGCGAAGCCCAGATTGCAGGCTGGATGGCCGGGCGGGACGCCGCGCAATACGAGGCGGTGATCGCACGCGGCTTCGTGATCATCGAAGACCACGCCCAAGGCTTCGTCGAAGCCGCACCCGGCGAAATCTTGCGCCTGTTCGTGCGCCCCGAAGCCGCAGGGCAGGGGCTGGGCGCGCGCCTGCTGCAAGCGGGGCTGGCTTTGGCCGGCCACGGCGAAATCCGCCTCAACGCCACCCTCAACGCTGCTCCGTTCTATGAAAAACACGGGTTTGAGGCACTGGAGCACGCCCTTTACACCCATCCGGGCGGTAGCGCGCCGGTCGAAATCGTGAGGATGCGCCTCAGCCGGGGATGATTTCCTCGGCCCAGAGCGCTTCGATCTCCTGGCGCGGGGTGATCAGATGGAAACGCCCGCCATCCACCAGCACGGCGGCGGCGCGGGGGCGGGAATTATAGGCGCTGCTCATCACCGCGCCATAAGCCCCGGCATCCAGCAACGCCACGCGCCCGCCTGGCTTGATCTCCGGCAGCAGGCGGTCAGTGGCGAATTGATCCGCACTCTCGCAGATCGGCCCGACCACGTCGGCCGGCATCGTAGCGCTACGATAAGCGGCCGCGTCCAGCGGCAGGATGCCGTGCCAGGCATCATACATGGCGGGGCGGGCAAGGTCGTTCATCGCCGCGTCCAGCACCAGGAAGCGCTTGCCGGCCTGTTTTTCCAGGATCACGCTACCCAGCAGCACCCCGGCCGGGCCGACCAGATAGCGCCCCGGCTCCATCATCAGCCGCACCCCTAGCCCCTGTGTCACCTGCTTCACCGTGGCGGCGAAGGCGTGGGGGGAGAGCCCCGGCTCGTCCTGATAGCCAATGCCCAGGCCACCGCCGATATCGAACACATCCACACTTTGCCCGGCCTCGCGCAAGGCGCGGATCATCGCCGCGCCTTTCTCGTAAGCCAGCCGGTAGGGCTCGGTGGAGAGGATCTGGCTGCCGATATGCATGGCGATGCCAACCGGCCGCACCCCCGGCAACGCCGCCGCGCGGGCATAGAGGGCCGGAATATCCGCCGCCGCGATGCCGAATTTGTTTTCCGCGAGGCCGGTGGTGATCTTGGCATGGGTGCCGGCATCCACATCCGGGTTCATCCGCAGCGCGATGCTGGCCACAACCCCGAGCCGGCTGGCGATGGCGGAGATCATCTCGATCTCCTCGCCGCTTTCGACATTGATTTGACCCACGCCGGCGCCCAGCGCCGTCTCCAGCTCCGCCGCCGACTTGCCGACCCCGGAATAGACCACATTCCGGGCCGCGATCCCGGCCTTGGTGGCGCGCATGAACTCGCCGATGGAGACCACATCCGCCCCCGCCCCTTGCTCCCGGAACAGGCTGAGCACGGCGAGATGGTCATTCGCCTTCACCGCGTAATGGATGTGCATCGGCACGCCCTCGGCCGCGAACGCGTCTCGTAGCGCTGCGAAACGCGCCCGCATGGTGGCGGCGCCATAGACCCAGCTGGGGGTGCCGAAAGCGTCGGCGATGGCGTTCAGCGGCACGCCTTCCAGGCACAGCCCGTCCTGGGCGTGCATGGTCAGCTGCTTGCGGGCGGCGAGCAGATCCTCAAGCCGCGGTTCCGGCCCGGTGAAATTCATGTCGGCCATGGCGGACCTCTTTATTGCGGCGGCGGGTAGCTGTGGGGGTAGGTGATGTCCTGCGCCGGGCCGGGAGGCACGGGCGCGCCGCGACGGCCGCAGCCGGCCAGGGCCGACATGGCGAGCAGGATGAACACATATTTCATGCCAGTTTCTCCAGCCAGAGCGCGGCCTGTTTGGCGACATTGGCGGGCGCGGTGCCGCCATAGGAGGTGCGCGAGGCGACGGAGGCCTGCACCGTCAGCACCTCGAAAATCTCCGCGGTGATGCGGGGCTCGATGGATTGCATGTCCGCCAGACTCAACTCAGGCAAATCGCAGCGCTTCGATTCCGCCAGCCGGACCAGCTGCCCGGTGACGTGATGCGCATCCCGGAAGGGCATTTTCAGCACCCGCACCAGCCAGTCGGCCAGGTCGGTCGCGGTGGAGAAGCCGGAGCCGGCGAGGGCTTCCATGCGGGGCTTGTTGGCTTGCATATCGCGCACCATGCCATCCATCGCCGCCAGGCAAAGCGAGATCGCCGCCACCGCGTCGAACACCGGCTCCTTGTCCTCCTGCATATCCTTGGCATAGGCCATCGGCAGGCCCTTCATCACCGTCAGCAGCCCGGTCAGGGCGCCGAAGATGCGGCCGGTCTTGGCCTTGGCCAGCTCGGCGGCGTCCGGGTTGCGCTTCTGCGGCATGATCGAGGAGCCGGTGGTGAAGGCATCCGAGAGTTCGATCAGTCTATAGGGCGAGGAGCACCAGATGATGATCTCTTCCGAGAAGCGGGAGAGATGCATCGCGCAGATCGACAAAGCGGAGAGGAATTCCAGCGCGAAATCGCGGTCCGAGACGGAATCCAGCGAATTCGCCGTCGGCCGGTCGAAGCCCAGAGCAGCGGCGGTGGCGTGGCGGTCGATCGAGAAGGAGGTGCCGGCCAGGGCGGCGGCGCCCAGCGGACATTCATTCAGCCGGGCGCGGGCATCGCGCAGCCGCGCCGCGTCGCGCGCCAGCATCTCGACATAAGCGAGCAAATGGTGACCAAAGGTAACCGGCTGGGCGGTCTGCAGATGGGTGAAGCCGGGCATCACGGTATCCGCATACTCGGCGGCGCGGGTGGCCAAAGCCTGCATCAGCCCATGGATCTGGCCCAGCACGCCATCCATCGCATCGCGCACCCAGAGGCGGAAATCGGTCGCCACCTGGTCATTGCGGCTGCGGGCGGTGTGCAGGCGGCGTGCGGCCTCGCCGATGCGCGCGGTTAGCCGGACTTCGATATTGGTATGGATATCTTCCAGCTTTTCGGAGAATTCGAACGTCCCGGCTTCGATCTCGGCGCCGATCGCCTCCAGCCCGGCGGCGATGGCGCTCTGGTCCTGCGCCGTGATAATGCCCTGCTTGGCCAGCATCGCGGCATGGGCCTGGCTGCCGGCAATATCCTGGCGCCAGAGCTTGGCATCGAAGCTGATCGAGGCATTAATGGCCTGCATCACCTCGGCGGGACCGGCGGCGAAACGCCCGCCCCACTGAAGCTGACCTTTGTTCGGAGTGCTGTCTTTGTCGGTCAAACCCAAACGCCCTTTACTGTTGCGCCGATCACTCATCGCCGCTGGCCCTGCCTTAGCCCTGGGCGCGGCCTGGGGCAATCGCGCAATGGCGCAAACCGCCGGCGCGGATATGCCGGATGCGGCGCTGGGCTGGACGCGCTTCGCGCCGGTGGCCCCGCCGGCGCTGAAATTCCAGGACGACAAGGGCAAGAGCCTGAGCCTGGCGGATTTCAAGGGGCATGTGCTGCTGGTCAATCTCTGGGCGACCTGGTGCGGCCCCTGCAAGGCGGAACTGCCGACCTTCGCGGCGCTGGCGCCGAAGCTGGCGAAATTTGGCGGCTTGATTCTGCCGATCTCGATCGATGTGGATGGCCTGCCGGCGGTGCAGGCTTATTTTGCCCTGCACGGCATCCGCAATTTGCCGATGCTGGTCAATCCCGATGGGGATGATCTGGATTTGATGAATACGGACGGGATTCCCGTGACTTTGGTGATCAATCCGGCGGGCAAGGCAGTGGCAAGGCTGGATGGCGGCGCGGACTGGAACACCAAGGATGTGCTCGACTTCCTGCAGGATCTGGCGCGTTCTGGAAAGCCGGACGAAAGACAGGGGGTCACTCAGGCCTGAAATGCCACGGTTCTGGCCGCTTGCGGTGTGCCCTGCGAAAGGGCGCGCCGCCTTATATGTCCTGGTTCAAGAGCGCCTCAGGCAGTTCCCATTCCTCAGGCTTTGAGTCGGGATGGTACCAGCGATATTTGTGGATGGTCCATAACAGTAGCCCGCACAATCCCAGCGCAACGCATAATGGAATGACGGCCGTCAAATACCATGAAAAAATATCCTGGTTGGGGGCGCATACAAGCTCGAAGACATTCCATAGCAGCAGTAAAAGCGTGAAAAGCGAGGATATAAAAGCCAGCCGGCGGAAGCGGCGGACCCATTTTATGGTTTTATAGACATAGATTTTTCGGACAAATGTTACGCCGAACGCCGCCAGGATGACCGCGATAATAACCGGACCGATGGGCAAACCATTTGGCATGAAAACGTTCAGCCAATCGTCGCCAAACCAATGATGTAATATATCAGTAATCAGTATGGTTGGGGCGATAAACAAACCGCCCCCCAGCCCGGCACTGCAGAAATTTATCGCCCGTGGGGGCGGGAGATAAGGCCGCATTCCATCGTCTTGGCTTGTCGCGCTCATTGCTTTTGTCGCCGTTCTTTATGTCCTGGAGTCAGGAGACAGCATAATGGTGGAATCGATACCAGCTCTCTTCGCGGCTGCATATCTGTGTAGCGGACCCGTCAGTGAGGCTTGGCCTTTCCTCCACCCACGGCAATCACGGCGGCATAGATGTGGTGCATGAAACCGAGCATTTCTGCCCCGGACAAGCCAGCGGGGACCAGCGCCTGTAAAGGGCCTGCTTTAGTCTGATTCCCGATATGTTCGCCGAAATGTTCAGAAAACGGGTTGTTGAATGCATAATTGCCCATTGACCAGCCATTGAGCGCGGCATCGCGTGTCAACGTGGCTTCTTTAAAATGGACTTTCAGAGTGAAATAGTCGCTCACTTCTTTCTGCAGCTCATCGGCCTTCTTCTGTAGCCGTGCCAAGTCTGCCGCCGCTTCCTTGGCACGTGCCGCCGCGGCGGCCGCATTCGCCTGGCGGAGGACCTGTTGCTGCTTGATCTGTGCCAGGGCGTTCGAGTTGGGGTCGAGAATTTTTTGCGCATTGCCGGCGAGGTTATCAATCCGGGCCGCAGCATCCGTGGCTTCGGTGGCGGCGGCTGTCGTGTTGGCAGCCAGTTTGGTCGCGGCTGCGGTCTCCGTACTCAAAGGGCGTAGTTCGCGCATCGCCCCTAGAGCCTTGGTGCCTTCGCGCAGAGGATCAATGATCGCCACCAGCGGAGCGATGCGTTCGGTGTTTTTATAATATTCCGTGCCCTCCCAGCGTTTGACGGCTTTGTCGTCGGAGAAAACTTCGAACCAGAGGTGGCGCCCATCCGCCACGAGCAGGTTGAAAGATGCACCGCTTGCCGCGAAACCTGTGGCACCTGCGGCAATCTCCGCAGCGCCGAGTGGTACGCCGACGCCGGTCGCCGATGTCGCACCACCAACGCCGAAAAGTACGAGGCCGTCCAAAAAACCGCTTATCGTCCCATAGGCATCGAGGGCAGTATTCATCGTGTCAAACGCTATAGGGTGATCAACAATGACATTATGCACAGCGTTAACGCTGGATATGACGGGATTGACGACATGGGTGACTGCAAATGTTTTAAGATTCTGCACTGAATTTGTATAGAATTCCTCCAGAATGGTTTTTACAGAACGTGCTGGCGTCTTGTCATATTGGGGTTTGGGGTGAAGGGGAACAGCGCCGGTCCATTCATAGGCCAGGGCCAGGGCGTCGCCATCTTTGTCGTAGGTCGGCGGCTGCAACACGCAGGCCTGCCCGTTCTCGCTCCATACGATGCCCCAAGCCTCGCTGCCTTGGCCAGGAAACGCCAAGGACTGAAACATGCGCAGATGGTGGCGCGCCATGGCTGCGCTGAGATAGGGGCCAAACGTGAACCGCTCTGTACCGTCCGTCATGGCTTTTCCTTAAAACCGGCTTGCCTTACTCATTCCTGGCATAATACTGCCTCGGGCAATTCCCATTCCTCAGGTTTTGAGTCAGGATGATACCAGCGGTATTTGTGGATGGTCCATAACAGCAGCCCGCACAATCCCAGCGCAATGCACAGGGCAATTACAAACATCAAATACCACGAAAAAACATCCTGGTTAGGGGCGAGCACAAGCTCGATGACATTCCATACCAGCAGTAAAAGCGTGAAAAGCGAGGATATAAAAGCCAGCCGGCGGAAGCGGCGGACCCATTTTATGGTTTTATAGACATAGATTTTTCGGACAAAGGTTACGGCGAACGCCGACAGGATGACCGCGAAAATAACCGGCCCGATGGGCAAGCCATCTGGCATGAAAACGCTTTGCCAAGCATCGCCGAACCACAGATATAGAATATCAAATATCATCACCAGCGGGGCGACGAATAAACCGCCCCCCAGCCCGGCGCTGCAGAAATTTATCGCCCGCCGGGGTGGGAGATAGGGGCGCATTCCGTCATCTTGGCTTATCGGGCTCATTGATTTTGTCGCCGTTCTTTATGTCCTGGAGTCAGGATACAACTAATCTTGGACTTAATTCGAGATGGTTTGGCGGGAATAAAGCTCTGCAACCAAATCGTTCAGGCTTGTGCGCGGCGCTGGAAGGCCGGCGCGGGCGTGGGGTGTTCTTTAAAAACACCCCACGATTTTAGCGTCTCAGTTCGGCGCGCCGTTGGCGGCGGCGGCGGCGGTGCGGCGCTGGTGCCAGAGGCCGACAAAGTCGATCGGCCCGAGCAGTACCGGCGGGAAGCCGCCATCGCGGGTCACGTCGGCCAGGATGTTGCGGGCGAAGGGGAAAAGCAAACGCGGGCACTCGACCAGCAGAATCGGCTCCTGCTGCTCTTCCGGAATGCCGTTGAGGGTGAACACGCCGGCATAGGACAGCTCGGCGATGAACACGACGGGCGGCTTCTCCTGGGTGCCACCGGCGGATTTCGGCGCCTCGGTGGTGCCCTCGGCGCGGATCGCCAGCGCGACCTCGAAAATGGTCTGCTCTTCCTCGATGCGGCGCACCTGCACGTCCAGATTCAGGTTCACATGCGGCTGGGCGCGCAGCTGGGTGAAGATGGCGGGCGCGCCGGGCACCTCGAAGGAGAGATCCTTGGTGTACTGGATGTTGAGGATCAGCGGTTGCGGCGGCAGGCCGGCTTGTTCGGACATATCTGGTTTCCCTGTTGAAAGGCTGCGCTGCCCTAGCACGCTGGGCAGGGCATGATAAGAGTAGGGCATGACCGCACGCATCTTCATTGACGGCCAGGCCGGGACCACCGGGCTTGGTATCGCCCAGCGCCTTGAGGCGGATGGGGGCTTTTCTCTCGTCACCCTGGCGGATGCGCGCCGAAAGGACCCGGAGGCCCGCGCCGAGGCGATGGGCAATGCGGATCTGACCGTGCTCTGCCTGCCGGATGATGCGGCGCGCGAGGCGGTGGCTATCGCCCCGCAGGGGGCGCGGATTCTGGATGCCAGCACCGCCCACCGGATTGCGCCGGGTTGGGTTTATGGCTTTGCCGAGGCCTGGCCGGACCAGGCGGAGAAGATCGCCAAGGCGCAGCGCGTCGCCAATCCCGGCTGCTACGCCACCGGGGCGATCGCGCTGCTGCGGCCGCTGCTGGGGCTGGGGCTGCTGGCGGCGGATGCACCGGTTTCGATCAACGCCGTTTCCGGCTATTCGGGCGGCGGCAAGGGGATGATCGCGGACCATGAGGCCAAGGGCGGCCCGGCCTATGAGCTGTACGCGCTGGGGCTCAAGCACAAGCATATTCCCGAGATCATGACCTATACCGGGCTGACCCGGGCGCCGATTTTCACCCCCGCCGTGGGCCATTACCACCAGGGCATGCTGGTGAGCCTGCCTTTGCATCTGGACCAGCTGGCCCGGCCCGGCAGTGCCGCGCAGCTGGCCGAGGCCTATGCGGATTTCTATGCCGGGGCGGAAAATATCGTCGTGCAGCGCGGGCTTGCCACCGGCAATCTCGACCCGGAAGCGCTGAACGGCAGCAATCGCCTCGAAATCTTCGTCGCCGGCAATGAGGCGGCGGGGCAGGCGGTGGCGATTGCCCGGCTGGATAATCTCGGCAAGGGCGCCTCCGGGGCGGCGGTGCAGAATTTGAAGCTGATGCTGGGGCTGGCGGCGTGAGCGAGGCGCAGAGCCCGGGGGGCTTGCTTTACGCGCTGGGCAATCTGGCGCCGCGGATCGACCCGACCGCCTGGGTGGCGCCGACGGCGGTGCTGATCGGCGATGTGCGGATCGGGCCGGGGGCGAATATCTGGTTCAACGCCGTGCTGCGCGGCGATACCAACCCGGTGATCGTCGGCGCGCGCTCCAATGTGCAGGATGGGACCATCGTGCATGTGGACCATGACGACCATCCCGCGATCATCGGCGATGATGTGACCATCGGCCATGGCGCCATCATTCATGCCTGCACGCTGGAAAACCGCGCCTTCATCGGCATGGGGGCGACGGTGCTGGATGGCGCGGTGGTGGAGGAAGGCGGGCTGCTCGGCGCGCGGGCCTTGCTGGGGCCGGGCAAGCGCATCGGGCGGCAGGAGCTGTGGACCGGCACCCCGGCGCGGCTGGTGCGGGTGATGAGCGATGCCGAGCGAGCGCGCTGGGATGAGACGGTGCCGCATTATCTCGGCCTCACCGCGCGATATATGAAAAGCTTGCGGCCAATCACTTAATTTTCCTGGAAAATCTTACGGGGCGCGACTAAGTTTCGGGCATGAGCGAACAGGATTTCGAAGCCGCCCTTATCGACGCCGCTTTCGCCCTGGGGGCGCAGGCGGGCTGGCGGCATGTCTCTCCCGCCGCCGCGGCGCGCCATGCCGGGCTGGATCTGGTGCGCGCCCGGGCGCTGTTTCCCTGCACCGGGACAATCCTGAAAAAATTTGGTCGCCTCGCGGATGCGGCGGCGTTGAGCCATGCGCTGCAGGAGGGCAGCGTGCGCGACCGGCTGTTCGATAGTCTGCTGCGCCGGTTCGATTTTCTGCAGGCGCGGCGGCCTGGCGTGCTGGCGCTGATGAAGGCGCTGCCGTCCTGCCCGCCGCTGGCGGTGGCGCTGGCGGAGATGAACATCGCCTCGATGGGCTGGCTGCTGGAAGGGGCGGGGGTGGATGCCACCGGCCTCACCGGGGCGGTGAAAAAACGCGGCCTGCTGGCGGTGTGGCTTTATGGGCTGCGCGCCTGGGCTGCGGATGAGAGCCTGGATCTGACCGCCACCATGGCCGCGGTGGACAGCGCTTTGGCCCGCGCCGAGCGCTTCGCCACGCGCTTTTCCACCGAACCGGCGCCCAAGGCGGCGCCGGAGCCTGAGCTGCCCGCGCCGCTCTGAGGAGCCAAGGCGGGGGATAAAACCATAACCAAGGAGACGAACAATGGTTGAGAAGACGACAAAAGCTGGCACCGCGCCTTTCATGCCCGAGTTCGATATCAAGAAGCTGATGGGGGATATGAAGATCCCCGCGATGCCGGATGTGGAGGCGGTGCTGGCCGCGCATAAGCGCAATCTGGACGCGCTGACCGAGGCCAACCGGGTGGCGCTGGAAGGCGCGCAGCTGGTGGCGCGCCGGCATATGGAGATCATGCAGGAGACGATGTCCGGCCTGACCTCGACCTTGAAGGAACTCGCCGGCAACCAGCCCCCGGCGGTGCGTGCCGCCAAGCAGGCCGAGCTGTTGAAGAAGGCGTATGAGAACGCCGTGGCGAATACCAAGGAGCTGGGGGATTTGATCCAGAAATCCAACGCCGAGGCGATGAGCAAGCTGAATACGCGGTTTTCCGAGGCGATGACGGAGATGAAGGCGCTGTTGGAGAAGAAATAGCGGCCCGATGACGGAGCGGCGCAGCCGCGTAGTCTGAATCGGGCCGCTCCTTCAAAGATTTTTCCCGATGACGGAGCGGCGCAGCCGCGTAGTCTGAATCGGGCCGCTCAAATTAACCAAAAGTTTTTTGGTGCCGCTTTTTTTCAAAAAAGCGGCGAAGAGGCCGGGGCGTGTGCAGCGCCATCGTCACCACCCCAAACGTTTTGTGGCCCTTTTTTAAAAAAGGGCCACACCCCAAAAACTTTTGCGACTTCAGGTCCGGGCTTTTCCAAGGCTGAGCCAGGGGCCATATTGCCCACATGTCCCTGACCTTCATTCCGCAAAAACAGGCGCCCCGGCCGCTGCAGAAGCCGTTGCGCGTGGTCTCAGACTACCAGCCCGCCGGCGATCAGCCCACCGCCATCGCCCAGCTCGTCGAGGGGCTGGGCGCGCAGGAGCGTGACCAGGTGCTGCTGGGGGTGACCGGCTCCGGCAAGACCTTCACCATGGCCAAGGTGATCGAGGCGGCGCAGCGCCCGGCTCTGGTGCTGGCCCCGAACAAGACGCTGGCGGCCCAGCTTTATGCTGAGATGAAGAGCTTCTTCCCCGATAACGCGGTGGAATATTTCGTCTCCTATTACGATTACTACCAGCCCGAAGCCTATGTGCCGCGCTCGGACACCTACATCGAGAAAGACAGCGCGATCAACGAGACGATCGACCGCATGCGCCACGCCGCCACCCAGGCGTTGCTGGAGCGCGGGGATGTCATCATCGTCGCCTCCGTTTCCTGCATCTATGGTATCGGCTCGGTCGAAACCTACTCGAAGATGGTGGTGCGGCTGGAGACCGGCGGGCGGATCGACCGTGATACGCTGGTGAAGGCGCTGGTGGATCTGCAATATCGCCGCAATGACATGGCCTTTGCCCGTGGTTCCTTTAGGGTGCGCGGCGAGACGGTGGATATTTTCCCCTCCCAATATGAGGACCGCGCCTGGCGGGTGACGTTGTTTGGCGATGAGATCGAGAAGATTTCGGAATTCGATCCGCTGACCGGCGAGCAGAGCGCGGCGCTGGAAAATATCTCGGTCTATGCGAATTCGCATTACGTGACGCCGCGCCCGACGCTGAACCAGGCGATTGCCAAGATCAAGATCGAGCTGAAGGAGCAGCTGGCGAAATTCACCGCCGAGGGCAAGCTGCTGGAAGCGGAGCGGCTGCAGCAGCGCACCACCTTCGATATCGAGATGATGGAAACCACCGGCGCCTGCAAGGGCATCGAGAATTATTCCCGCTATCTCTCGGGGCGCAATGCCGGCGAGCCGCCGCCGACCTTGTTTGAATATCTGCCTGAGAACGCCTTGCTGTTTGTCGATGAGAGCCATGTGACGGTGCCGCAGATCGGCGGCATGTATAAAGGCGATTATGCGCGCAAATTCACCCTCTCCGAATATGGCTTCCGGCTGCCGAGCTGCATCGATAACCGGCCGCTGAAATTCGAGGAGTGGGAGCGTTTCCGCCCGCAATCCTTGTTCATCTCCGCCACCCCCGGCCCGTGGGAGATGGAGCGCACCCAGGGCGTGTTCGCCGAACAGGTGATCCGCCCGACCGGGCTGGTCGATCCGGTCACCGAAATCCGCCCGGTCGAGCATCAGGTGGACGATCTGCTGGGCGAAATCAGGCTTGTCACCAAGCAGGGCGGGCGGGTGCTGGTGACGACGCTGACCAAGCGCATGGCCGAGGATCTCACCGAATATCTCACCGAGCAGGGTGTGCGGGTGCGCTATCTGCATTCGGATGTGGATACGCTGGAGCGCATCGAGATCATCCGCGATCTTCGGCTTGGCGCCTATGATGTTCTGATCGGCATCAATCTGCTGCGCGAGGGGCTGGATATTCCGGAATGTATGCTGGTGGCGATTCTGGATGCGGACAAGGAAGGCTTCCTGCGCTCCGTCACCTCGCTGGTGCAGACCATCGGCCGGGCGGCGCGCAATGTCGATGGCCGGGTCATTCTCTATGCCGACACCATGACCCGCTCGCTGAAACAGGCGATCGACGAGACCGAGCGGCGGCGGGCCAAGCAGATGGCCTGGAATGAGGCGCATGGCATCACCCCGCAATCGGTGCGCAAGAATATCGGCGAGGTGATCCATTCGGTGTTCGAGCAGGATTACGTCACCGTGGCGCCGGTGAAGGATGTGAAGGCGGACGAGTTTGTCGGCAAGGATCTGGCCAGCTCCATCGCTGCCTTGGAAACCCGGATGCGCGCCGCGGCCGCGGATCTGGAATTCGAGGAGGCGGCGCGGCTGCGCGATGAGGTGAAGCGGCTGGAGGCGCTGATGCTGGGGCTGGAACCGCCGCCGCTCTCCAGCCGGGCGCCGGCCAAGCCGAAGGGCCCGGTGCCGCTGGGGCCGGGCGGTGGCGGCTATGATCCGGCGATGCGCAAGGGCAGGGGGCGGGCGCGCAAGGTTTGACGGCGCGCGCCGCACTTGTATCCTGCACGCCATGAAGCTCTCCGCCCTCGCCCTGCTGGCCGCCCTGGCCCCGCTGCCATCTCTGGCCGCCGCCCCTGATCTCGCCAGCCAGCTTACCGGCCAGCACGCCGTTTATAAGCTGAGCCTCTCCAAGCTGCGCACCCATGACATCACCGGCGCCACCGGGCAGATGAATTTCAACGTGGTGGATGGCTGCACCGGCTGGGCGACGACGCAGCATATGACGCTGATCATCCGCAATGTTGATGGCTCGCTGACCAAATCGGTGAGCGACTACATTACCTGGGAGAGCAAGGACGGCAAAACCCTGAGCTTCACCCTGCGCGAGAGCGATAATGACGGCAAGGAGAAGATCGACAGCGCCGGCACCGCTACCCATACCGGGCCGGATGACAGCGGCGTGATCGATTATACCGCGCCGACCAAGAAAGAGGTGAAATTGCCGCCGGGCACCTTGTTCCCGATGCAGCATACCGAGGCGCTGCTGGCGGCCGGGCGGGCGGGCAAGCAATTCATCTCGCCCTTGCTGTTCGATGGCACCTCGCCCGATGGCGCCCAGGCCACCTTTATTACCGTGCTCGGCCACCATGGGGCGGAGAAGGCGCCCTGGCCGGATCTGGATAAATTCGCCAGCACCGATGTCGATATCGGCTTTTTCGAGCGCAAGAACCAGGATGAGACGCCGGATTTCCGGACCTCGATGCGCTATTACGAAAACGGTGTGGCAACCGGGCTGGTGCTGGATTTCGGGGATTTCGTGATGAGCGGCAAGCTGACCAGCCTCAGCGTCCCGCCTTCGGCTTGCCCGCCCGCGAAGTCGCCCTGAGATTGGCGTTGCGCCGCTCCTGGCGCTCGCCCTCGCCCAGACGCTCCTCGATCTCCGGCTTGATGGCGCCGTGATTGAGCACCGAGACCATCACGATCCCGCCGGTGATGTTGCCCAGAATGGTGGGGGCAAAGAAATGCGCCGCGTAGTCATAGAGCGTGGCGCTGCCGGCGAGCACGCCATAAGCGGCCTCGGCTGAGCCGGCGATGATGTGGGAGAGCTGAGCGAGCGCCACCACATAGGTGATCAGCAGCACGATCAGCGGGCGCGAGGTGGAGGCGCTGGGCAGAATCCAGACCATCAACGCGATCAGCCAGCCGGCGAAGAAGGCGCGCACGAAGGTGCCAGCGAAGCCCGGATGGATCGCCGCCCGCGCCATCTCCTGCAAGGCCGGGGTGACGGCGGGTGGAAACAGCCCCGGCGCGTGCACCAGCACGGCGAAAATCCAGGTGCCGGCGATATTGGCGGTGAGCACCACCCCCCAGAGCTTGAGCACGCCCAGCAGCGTCGCGCGGTCGCGCCTGGTGATCAGCGGCAGGATGGCGGTGAGGGTGCTTTCGGTGAAAAGCTGCTGGCGGGCGAGGACCACGATGATGAAGCCCACCGCATAGCCGAAGCTGGCCAGGGTATGCCGCCAGGGTGTGTCCGGCAGGCCGGCGGTGAGCAGCGCCTGGGTGAGGAAGGAAAACCCCATCGAGAGCCCGGCCGCCAGGCCCGAGAGGGCCAACGCGCCGGGTTTGCGGGCCAGTTCTTCCTCGCCCTCGTGGCGGATGATTTCATGGATGAGAAACGCATCCGGCACGGAATGGCGTTCGGCCAGACGCAGCTCGCCATCGTCGAGATGCTGCAATTGATTGTCTTCAGCCACAGCCCCTCCGGCGATGCGTGTTAGCCGCCTCACTTAAGCGCGGACAGAGCCGGATACATCGGGGCGCGGGTGAAGGTTTTTTTAGCTTGGCCCGGAACTCAAATCCCTGCCGAATTGCAGCTTCAGCTTGGCGCGGGCATGTTCATTGCCGCCATCGACCAGATTGGCCAGCAGCGAGAGGAATAATTCCTGCTCCGCCTCGTCCAAAGGGGCCAGAATGCGTTCATTGGCGCGCGCCATCGGGGCCTGCATGCGGGTGAGGGCGGCCTTGCCCTTGGCGGTGAGGTGCAGCAGCTTCTGGCGCTGGTCGCGCCGGCTGATCGCCCGGCGGATCAACCCGCCGCTTTCCAGCCGCGCGGCAACGCTGGCCAAGGTGGCGCGATCGACCCCGATTTCCTCGGCGATGGCGGACTGGTCCCGCCCGGCCTGCTTGGAAATCGCGCGCAGCACGCTGAGCTGCACCGGGGTGATCTCCAGCCCCATCGTCTCGTCGGCGAACAAGGCAACGTAGATCTGGTGCAGACGTCGGATCATGAAGCCTGGATTATGCATCGTCTCGCAAGTGAATGGGCTTTTGCCGCCAATGCCGATATCCATGACTGCGTATCCTGTTTGTAGAAAAATTGATACAATTATCTTATCAGGTTAGGTCAGTTAGCATCATTCACTTAAAAAAAACAACTCTTACGTTGCATCACAAATCATTGAACAACTCTGTGGTGCGGCATTTAGGCGGCGGTGGAGGCGGCTCCCAGCAAACCGGGGCAGGCGTGCACGATCAGCTTGACCGGAATCCGTGCCATTAGAGGTTGAAAGCGCCCCTTATCCAAGAAACGATGCACAAAGCCTGTTCTGGGCAGAATATGTAGCAGCCTCGGAATAATTCCACCAGCGATTACAACCGCGCTGGCGCCATGGGCCAGCGCATAGTCTCCGGCGACCGCGCCCAGCGCCGCGCCGAAGCGTGAAATCGCCTCCATGGCGATTTCATCTACCCCATCGATGCCGCTTTGCCAAAGGGCGGCGTCCGGACCCGGATGGGCGGGCAGGTTGCGGGCGGCGGCCAGGGTTTCATCTATGGCGCGCAGGCCCGGGCCGGAGACGACGCGTTCGGCGGAGACCCGCCCGTGCCGGGCGCGCAGCCTGGCCAGCAGCTCGTCCTCGAACTCGTCCAAGGGTGCGAAGCTGATATGGCCGCCTTCGCATTCCAGCACATGGGTATGGGTGGCGGTGCGCAGCACCTGGGCGACGCCCAGCCCGGTGCCAGGGCCGACGATGGTGATTATCCCCTGGGCCGGCAACGGGCCGGGCGGGCCGGCGAGATGCACGTAATCAGGCTCCTGCAGCTGCGACAGGCTATGGCCGACGGCGCCGAAATCATTGATGAAGTCCAGCCGCTCCAGCCCGAGCTTGGCTTTCAGCGCCGCCGGGCGGATGCTCCAATGGGTGTTGGTGAGTTTCAGCACCTCGCCCTGCACCGGGCAGGCGATGGCGATGGCGGCCTCGCGCGGCAGGGGCCTGCCGGTTTCGCGGGCGAAGATCGACCAGGCTTCGGCGAAGCCGCCGACATCGCGGGTCTGGATCTGCACGGTTTCACCCAACGCCACCACCCGGCCTTGTTCGATCCGCGCCAGACAGAAGCGCGCATTGGTGCCGCCGATATCCCCGGCGACGATTTCTTTATTCGCGGTCATGAAGTTAATGTGTTGCCCCCGCGTCCGAATGCAAACCTGCGGAGATTGCAACGCCCCGACGCCAAGGTTGCAAAAGTTTTTGGGGGTTTGGCCCTTTTTTCAAAAAGGGCCAAGAAATGTTTGGGGTGTTGACGGCGCAACCGCCACCGCCCCCAACGTTTTCGCGGCTTTTTTGTAAAAAAGCCGCCCCAAAAAACTTTTATTTAATGCGGGCTTCGATCATCAGCCGCTTCATTTCGGCGATCGCCGCCGGCAGGCCGATCAGCAATGCCTCACCCATCAGGAAATGGCCGATATTGAGCTCGGTCACTTCCGGCAGGGCGGCGACGGGCGAGACATTGGCGAAGGTCAGCCCATGGCCTGCATGGCATTCCAGCCCGGCCTTGGTGGTCAGCGTCGCCGCCTCGCGCAGCCGGTCCAGCTCGCCCAATTTGCCATTGGCATAGGCGCCGGTATGCAGCTCCACCACCTGTGCGCCAACCTCGGCGGCGGCGTGGATCTGCGCCTCGTCCGGGTCCACGAACAAAGAGACGCGGATGCCCGCATCCTTCAGCCGGGCGATGGCGGGGCGCAGCGCCTCGCGCTGATTGAACACGTCCAGCCCGCCCTCGGTGGTGATCTCGGCCCGGCGCTCGGGCACGATGCAGCAGCCATGCGGCTTCAGCCGGGTGGCGATGGCGACCATCTCGTTCGTCGCCGCCATCTCGAAATTCACCGGCTTGCCGGCCCAGGCGCAGATCGCCTCGGCATCGGCATCGCGGATATGGCGCCGGTCCTCGCGCAGATGGATGGTGATGCCATCCATGCCCGAGCCGACCAGCGCCTTGGCCACCGTCAGCGGATCGGGATGGTTGCCGCCACGCGCGTTCCGCAACGTGGCGACATGATCGATATTGACGCCGAGACGGATCATGGCGCGATCAGATATGGATCGGCCGGCCGTCCACGGCCAGGGCGGCTTCCTTCACCACTTCGGCCAGGGTCGGGTGGGCGTGGCAGGTGCGGGCCACGTCCTCGGCGGAGGCGCCGAATTCGATGCCCATGGTGCATTCGGCGATCAGCCCGCCCGCATCCGGCCCGATGATATGGGCGCCGAGCAGCTGGTCGGTGGTCTTGTCGGCCAGCAGCTTCACGAAGCCCTCGGTGGCGCCCATGGCGCGGGCGCGGCCATTGGCCATGAACGGGAATTTGCCGACCTTATAGGCCACGCCGGCGGCTTTCAGCTCTTCCTCGGTTTGCCCAACGGAGGCGACTTCCGGCCACGTATAGACGACGCTCGGGATGGCGCCGTAATTCACATGGCCATGCTGGCCGGCCAGGATCTCGGCCAAAGCCACACCCTCTTCCTCGGCCTTGTGGGCCAGCATCGCGCCGGCGACGACGTCGCCGATCGCGTACACGCCCGGGACGTTGGTTTCGAAATGCTTGCCGATCTTCACGCGGCCGCGCTCGTCGGTCTCAACCCCGGCGGCTTCCAGGTTCAGCCCGGCGGTGTAGGCGTAGCGGCCGATGGCCAGCAGCACCACGTCGGCGGTGATGGTCTTGGCCTCGCCGCCCTTGGCCGGCTCGACGCTGAGGGTGACTTTTTCGCCCTCGACCTTGGCGGAGGTGACCTTCTGGCCCAGCTCGAACTTGAAGCCCTGCTTGGTCAGGATCTGCTGGAAGCTCTTGGAGATCTCGCCATCCATGGTGGGCGTGATCTTTTCCAGGAACTCGATGACGGTGACTTCCGCACCCAGACGGCGCCAGACCGAGCCCATCTCCAGCCCGATCACGCCGCCGCCGATGACGACCAGATGGCCCGGCACCTTGTCCAGCTCCAGCGCGCCGGTGGAGGTGACGATGCGCTTCTCATCGACCTCGACGCCCTTCAGCGGGGTGGAATCGGAGCCGGTGGCGATGACGATATGCTTGGCGGTATAGCCCTTCCCCTCGACCTCGATCTCGTTCTTGGCGGTGAACTTGGCAGCACCCTTGATCCAGGTGACCTTGTTCTTCTTGAACAGGAACTCGATGCCCTTGGTGTTGGCGCTCACCACCTCGCCCTTGCGGGCCTGCATGCGGGCGAGATCGAGCTTGATGCCTTCGATCTGGATGCCGTGATCGGCGAAGCCATGCGCCGCCTCGTGGAAATTTTCGGAGGATTGCAGCAGCGCCTTGGAGGGGATGCAGCCGATATTCAGGCAGGTGCCGCCCAGCGTGGCGCGCTTCTCGACGCAGGCCACCTTGAAGCCGAGCTGCGCCGCGCGAATGGCGCAGACATAGCCGCCCGGCCCGGACCCGATCACGATAACGTCGAAAGCTTCGGCCATTTTTCCCTCTCCAAGCGCTGATAAATACTTTGCGCCCCGGCTCTTAGACCCAACCGGCGCGCCGGACAATTCGCCAGCCGAAGGGCAGCCCAGCTTTTTCCGGGGCTTGGGTGGGGTTTCGGGGATTTCATGAACGTCTCATGCGGCCCCGGCGCGGCGCGCACCATGTCCTGTTCAGCTTGGCTTCATTATCGGAGGTTTATCATGGGTTTGATTCTGATCATCATTCTGCTGGTGCTGCTGTTTGGCGGCGGTGGCGGGTATTATGCGCATCGCTCTTATGGCGGCCGCGGGTCGGGCGGGGTGCTGGGGCTGATCATCATCGTGCTGCTGATCATCTGGCTGGCGGGCGGCTTCCACACGGCGTAAAAGTTTTTAGGGGTTGAAGGGGGATTTTTGCAAAAATCCCCCTTCAGACAAAAGCCCGGACCGCCCCCTCGCGGGGCGTCCGGGCTTTTGTCTCATCCCAGCCGAAACCGCGCTTTCGTCACCGCATCCTGCTCCAGCGCCGCCTTGATATCCGCCTCCCCCTGCAACGAGGCCAGAATCACCACACGCTCGAAATAAGGTGCCGCCCCCATCGCCCGGTCCCGGTACAGGGCGGAGAAGGCATTCGCCGCCGGGCCGCGCGCCGTGCAGCAGAAGCAGCCGGGCTGGTGGCCAAAGCGCGGGGCGGTGAAACGCATGGCATGGCCGGCCGGCGGCATGGCGTGGCCATCCTCCACCAGCACCGCGTCAAGCGGGCCGGGCGTGCCCCCTATATAAACCGGAATGCGGCCATCCTTTTCCATGACTTGGAAATGGGGGTGCGGGGGGCTATTTGGCAAGCATGTCAAAGCGTCCACATCTGCTCGAAGCCCTCTCCCGTAACGTTCTGCTCTGCGATGGCGGCATGGGCTCGCGCGTGCAGGCGCTGACCCTCGATATCGAGAAAGATTTCTGGGACAAGGAAAACTGTACGGAAGTGCTGAACCTGTCCCGGCCGGATCTCGTGCGCGAGATCCATCGCGGCTATTTCGAGGCCGGCTCGGACATGGTGCAGACCAATTCCTTCGGTGGCTCGCCGATCACGCTGGCGGAGTTCGAGCTGCAGGACCGCGCCTTCGAGATCAACAAAATTGCCGGCGAGCTGGCGCGCGAGGCGGCGGAGAGCTTCGCCGATGGCCGGCAGCGCTGGGTGGTCGGCTCGATCGGGCCGGGGACCAAGCTGCCGAGCCTGGGCAATATCGCCTATGACCCGCTGGAGGAGGCGCTCTACGCCCAATGCGTCGGGCTGCTGGCCGGCGGGGTGGATGCGCTGCTGATCGAGACCTGCCAGGACACGCTGCAGATCAAGGCGGCGGTGAATGGGGCCAAGCGCGCCATTCGTGAGGCCGGCAAGGATACGCCGATTTTCGTGCAGGTGACGGTGGAGACCACCGGCACGCTGCTGGTGGGGCCGGACATCGCCGCCGCGGCCACCGTGATCCACGCGCTGGATGTGCCGTTGATGGGGCTGAACTGCGCCACCGGCCCGCAGGAGATGGCCGAGCATGTGCGCTATCTCTCCCAGAACTGGCCCGGCAAGATTTCCGTGCAGCCGAATGCCGGCCTGCCCGAGCTGGTGGATGGCCAGACCCATTACCCGCTGGGCGGTGCCGAGATGGCGAGCTGGGTGGAACGTTTCGTGGTCGAGGACGGGGTGAACCTGATCGGCGGGTGCTGCGGCACCTCGATCCCGCATATCCAGGCGCTGGACGGGATGCTGAGGAAGCTGGGCAATCCGCGCCCGGCGCCAATCGCGCGCAAATTCCACTGGGTGCCGTCCGTCGCCAGCCTTTATGGCGCGGTGCCGCTGCGCCAGGAGAACGCTTATTTCTCCATCGGCGAGCGCTGCAACGCCAATGGCTCGAAGAAATGGCGCGAGCTGCAGGAAAGCGGCGACTGGGATGGCTGTGTCGCCATGGGCCGCGAGCAGGTGGCGGAAGCCTCCAACGCGCTGGATATCTGCACCGCCTTCGTCGGGCGTGACGAGATCGCCGAGATGAACCAGGTGATCACCCGCTTCACCTCCTCGGTGAACGCGCCTTTGGTGATCGATTCCACCGAGACGCCGGTGATCGAGGCGGCGCTGAAGCTGCATGGCGGCAAGCCGATCATCAACTCGATCAATTTCGAGGATGGCGAGGGCCATGCGCATGAGCGCCTGAAGCTCGCGAAGAAGTTTGGCGCGGCGATGATCGCGCTGACCATCGATGAGGTCGGCATGGCCAAGGAGCCGGCCGACAAGCTGCGCATCGCCGAGCGGCTGGTGGCCTTTGCCTGCGACCAGTACGGGCTGCCGCAATCCGATCTGATGATCGACCCGCTGACCTTCACCATCGCCACCGGCAATGAGGATGACCGCAAGCTGGGGCAATGGACGCTGGAAGGCATCAAGCTGATCCGGGATAAATTCCCCGACATCCAGATCATTCTCGGCCTCTCCAACATCTCCTTCGGCCTCAACCCCGCCGCGCGGGCGGTGCTGAATTCGGTGTTCCTGGACCATGCGGTGAAGGCCGGCATGACCGGGGCGATCGTGCATGTCTCCAAGATCCGGCCGCTGCATCTGATCGACCCGGCGGAGGTGAAGGTGTGCGAGGATCTGATCTTCGACCGCCGCGAAGAAGGCTATGACCCGTTGCAGAAGCTGCTGGAGATGTTCGCGGACCGCAAGGCGGCGGACGCCACCAAGAAGAAGCGCGCCGAAACCCCGGAAGGGCGGCTGAAGGACCGCATCGTCGATGGCGACCGCAAGGGGCTGACCGAGGATCTGGACGAGGCGCTGAAAACCCACAAGCCGCTGGAGATCATCAACAACATCCTGCTGGATGGGATGAAGGTGGTGGGCGAGCTGTTCGGGGCGGGCAAGATGCAGCTGCCCTTCGTGCTGCAATCGGCCGAGACGATGAAGGCGGCGGTGGCTTATCTGGAGCCGATGATGGAGCGCGTCGAGGGTGAGGAGCGCGGCATCATCGTGCTCGCCACGGTGAAGGGCGATGTGCATGACATCGGCAAGAACCTGGTCGACATCATCCTCACCAATAACGGCTACAAGGTCGTCAATCTCGGCATCAAGGTGCCGCTGGCGGAGATGGTGGCGGCGGCGAAGGAACACAAAGCCCACGCCATCGGCATGTCCGGCCTGCTGGTGAAATCCACCGTGGTGATGCGCGAGAATCTGGAAGAGATGTCCCGCCAGGGGCTGGATATTCCGGTGATGCTGGGCGGGGCGGCGCTGACCCGCAATTATGTCGAGGAGGATTGCGCCGCTTCCTACGCCTCCGGCCGTGTCGCCTATGCGCGGGATGCGTTCGACGGGCTGCATCTGATGGACAAGGTGACGGGGAATGATTTCGACGATTACCTCGCCGCGATCCAGGCCAAGCGCGCCGGCAAGGCCCGCAACACCAAGCGCACGCTGGGCCAGGCGGAGGCGAGCGCCTTCGCGCCGGTGGATGTGAAGGAGGTGCAGGCCCGCCGCCGGCGTTTGAACGCGGACCAGCCGGATGTGGTGCCGCCCTTCTGGGGGGCGAAGGTTTTGGAGGCCGCGCCGAAGGCGGTGGTGCCGTTCCTGAATGAGCGCTCACTCTTCCAGTTCCAATGGGGCTTTCGCAAGCAGGGCAAGAGCCTGGAGGATTTCATGGGCTGGGCGCGCCAGGAGCTGCGGCCGGTGATGAAGCGCATGCTCGATCTCTGCGAGGCGGAGCGCATCCTGCACCCGCAGGCCGTGTATGGCTATTGGAAGGCGGCGGGGCAGGGGAATGATCTGATCCTGTTCGATGAGGACGGCACCGCCGAAGTTGCCCGCTTCGCGCTGCCGCGCCAGCCCAGGCAGGATGGCGAATGCATCGCGGATTTCTTCCCGGACGTGGAGGATGGGCGCGGCGTGATCGGGCTGCAGGCGGTGACCATGGGGCAGAAGGCGTCCGAGGTGGCGCGGGAATGGTTCGAGGGCAATCGCTACCAGGATTACCTCTATTTGCACGGCGTTTCGGTGGAGATGGCGGAGGCGCTGGCGGAATACACCCATAAGCGCATCCGCGCCGAGCTGGGCTTCGCGGCGGAGGATGACCGGGAGATGGAGAAGATGCTGGGGCAGGGCTATCGCGGCTCGCGCTACAGCTTCGGCTACCCGGCCTGCCCGAAGCTGGAGGACCAGGAGCAGCTGTTGCGGCTGCTGGGGGCGGAGCGGATTGGGATTTCGCTGTCGGATGAGCATCAGCTGCATCCGGAACAGAGCACCAGCGCGATTGTGGTGTTGAACAGCCACGCGAAGTATTTTTCGGTGTAAAAAGTTTTTGGCGTCCCGATGACGGAGCGGCGCAGCCGCGTAGTCTGAATCGGGCCGCCAAAATCCAAAGAGAAACGTTTGGGGTTTTGACGACGACGTAGTCAACGCCCGAACGTTTTTGTCGCTTTTTGAAAAAAGCGACACCAAAAACTTTTATTTATTTAGTTTATCCAGAATCGCCTCGCGCGCCTCCGGTGGCAGGCTCGCCAGCGCCGCGTTCAGCTTCGCCGCGTTGCGCCGCAACTCGTAGAGCTGGTCCAGCAGCGACAGCACCACCGGCATCGCCGCCTCGCCAATCTCCAGATCATGGCGCAGCGTCTGGATCAGCCTGATCCGTGCCACATCCACCGCCTCGAACTGCCATGCCCCCTGCGCGCCGCGCGCGCGGACCCAGGCGGCGTCGATCCAGCCGCCCAGCTCCGCCTCGTCCAGCCCGGAAATATGCAGAGACTCGAAATCCATCATTTCAGCCCCTCCCTTGGGTTGAAGCCGGGCTGCTCCCAGCTTTCCAGGAATGTCTTCAACGCCGCATCGGCCGGGCCGATGACCACGTTCAGCTTCACATGCAGATCCCCCGCCTCGTGCTTGCCATGCGCCGGCACGCCGCGCCCGCGCAGCCGCATCTCGGTGCCGCTCTCGGTGCCGGGGCGGATCGTCATCGCCACATCGCCGGCCGGGGTGGGCAGGGTGATCTTCGCCCCCAGCACCGCCTCCTTCATCGAGACCGGCACTTCCATATGAATGTTGCGGCCCATGCGGCGGTAGAATTTATGCGGCGCGACATGGATTTCGATCAGCGCATCGCCATCCGGCCCGCCTTTGGCGCCGGGATCGCCCTTGCCACGCAGGCGCAGAATATCCCCTTCCTCGGTGCCGGGGGGAATTTTCACATCCAGCGTGCCGCCATCGGGCAAGGTGATGCGCCTTGTGGCGCCGCTTACCGCCTCCAGGAAGCCAACCTCCAGGCTATATTGCCGATCCCGCCCCTTGGCCGGGCCGCGCGGGCGCTGGTTGAAGATGTTGCCGAACAGATCCTCGAAATCCGCGCCACCGCCGGCACCGGAATAGGCGTAGCGCTCGCCCGGCCCGGCCTCGGCATATTGGCGCCAGCTCTGCGCCTGGGGACGCTCGGCCCCCGAGGCGTCGATCTCGCCGCGATCATATTTGCCGCGCTTCTCGGCGTCGCTGAGCAGGTCATAGGCGCCGGAGATGGATTTGAAGGTCTCCTCCGCCGCCTTGTTGCCGGGGTTGAGATCCGGATGGTGCTTCTTCGCCAGCTTGCGATAGGCGGAACGGATTTCGTCCGCGCTGGCCTCTTTCTTCACACCGAGAATTTTATACGGGTCGTCTGCCATGCTCGTCCCTGAATCGAAGGTAATGCAACCTAGAGCGCTTTCAGGCTGACCGTAAACGGTCGGCGCGCTCTAGCTCTTTGTTTCGACGAGCAACTTTACGTCCCTGAATGATTCCAGTCAGGGTCGTGTTGCTCTACCCCTAAGATAGGGAGGCAAAGCTTGATTTAACAACGCCCCGGCACGGTAAAGCCGGCTGCCGGGCGCATCAGCTTTTCAGCGCGAACGCGCTTACTGGCCGTGCCGCCGGGCGGTGAGCCGCTTGATCTGCTCCAGCAGATATTGATGATCGTAAGGCGGGTTTTCTTCCGGCCCCATCTCGCACAGATCATGCGCTTTGGCGGCGGTGCTGGCCAGGCCGGCGCTCAGCACCACGTCGAGATCCGGGAAGGCCTCGCGGGCCAGGCGCGCCGCGGCAAAGCCGACCTCGCCACGGGAGAACAGCACATCCACGTGCACCTTGCCGGACTCCAGCAGATGCCGCGCCTCCTCCAGCCCGGCCGCCTCGGCGACGTGATAGCCGCATTCGCGCAGATATTCCGCCACCGTATGGCGCACCAGCACATCGGGTTCCACCAGCAGAACCCGTAACAGCTCTTCCGTCTCGCTCATTTCGCCTCCCGTCCCAGCAGGTCCAATGTCGCCTTCGCCGCCGTCTCCAGCCGGTAGGGCTTGGCCAGGAACAGGCCCAGCGCCGAAACATTCTCCCGGCCCGGATTGGCGGAGGTGATGATGCGTTTGAGTTCCGGATAGGCGGTGGCGATGCGGCGCATCAGCTCCAGCCCGTTGATCGAGCCCGGCATGGTGATATCCGAAAACACCAGATCCGCATCGCCGCCGGCTTGCAGATAGGTCCAGGCATCGTCGGCGTTGCTCGCCTCGATCACGCGCAGGCCCTCATTGCGCAGCGCTTCCGCCAGCAGCAGCCGGATCACCGGCTCGTCTTCCACAAGCAAAACGGCGGCCTGCGCTTGGGAAGAGGGCGGAGATTTGATGGAGAGCATAGGGAGCAAGCGAGATCCGGCCGTTATGGAATTCTCATGTGGGAGAGGCAGGGGCTTCGCGCAATCCCATCAATTCTATCAATGTTTCAATGTGCTCGACAGAAATTGCCGGAAGCGCTCGGTCTTGGGCGCGGCGAACATCTCGTGTGGCGCGCCTTCCTCCTCGGTCTGGCCCTTATGCAGGAACATCACCCGGCTCGCGACCTCGCGCGCGAAGCCCATCTCATGGGTGACGACGAGCATGGTGCGGCCTTCCTTGGCCAAATCGCGCATCACTTTCAGCACCTCGCCGACCAGCTCCGGGTCCAAAGCCGAGGTCGGCTCATCGAACAGCAGCACGTCCGGCTCCATCGCCAGCGCCCGGGCGATGGCGACGCGCTGCTGCTGGCCGCCGGAGAGCTGGGCGGGGAAGGCGTCCAGCTTGGCGGAGAGCCCGACCTTCTCCAGCATCGCCTCGGCCTTGGCGCGGGCGGTCTTCTTGTCCTGCTTGAGCACATGCACCGGCGCTTCCATGACGTTCTGCAGCACGTTCATATGGCCCCAGAGATTGAATTGCTGGAACACCATGGAGAGCCGGGCGCGCAGCCGCTCCAGCTGTTTCGGGTCGGCACAGGCGCGGCCGCCCTTGCCCTGGGTCATCGCGATGGTCTCGCCCTTGATCGCGACACTGCCCTGGTCGGGCATTTCCAACATGTTGATGCAGCGCAGGAAGGTGCTCTTGCCCGAGCCGGAAGAGCCGAGAATGGCGATCACATCCTGGTCGCGCGCCGACAGGGACACGCCCTTGAGCACCTCCACCGATCCGAAGGATTTATGGATGTTCTCCACCGCGAGGGCGGGGGCGGTCTGGTTGGCGTCTAGCATGCGGGGCCTCGATCTGGTTTTTGCGCGTAAGGGGCAGATTCAGCTTTGCAAAATACGTACCCTCGGGCAAAAGGGAAGCGTCCTTACGCGGACGCAGGAGAGAGCGGGGCTTGCCCCGCCGCCGAAGGCGCAACCGGCCCCCGGAACCGCTCAGGCAAAAGGGCTGCGGACCGGTCGCCGTTTTGCGGGGAAGGACACTCTGGAAAGCCGGCGGGAGCCCCCGCCGCACCGACGGGGTCAAGGGTTTCACCACCCGAATCTCTCAGGTCACAGGACAGAGGGGGGTCAGATTTTCCGGGGCGCGCCGCGCGCCGGGTGAACTGACTTTTGGGGGATTTTTCTTTTGGCCCAGACTCCTTTGGACGCTTTGCATCGCCGGCGCGGCGCGCGCATGGTGGAATTCGCCGGCTATGATATGCCGTTGCAATATCAGGGTATCATCGCCGAACATATGGCCTGCCGCACCGGCGCGGCCTTGTTCGATGTTTCGCATATGGGGCAGGCGGAGATTGCCGACGTGGCCGGGCTGGCCCGCTTCGTGCCAGGTGATGTCGCCGGGCTGAAGCCGGGGCGGCAGCGTTACACGCTGCTGCTGAATGAGGCGGGTGGCATTCTCGATGATCTGATGATGGCCAATCTCGGCGCGCATATCCAGCTGGTGCTGAATGCCGGGCGCAAGGCGGCGGATGTGGCGCATCTGCGTGGCAATGGACTCGATGTCCATACCAGGTTCGACCGCGCGCTGCTCGCCCTGCAGGGCCCGAAAGCCAAGGATGTGCTGCCCGAGGCGGCCGGGCTGAAATTCATGGATGTGGCGGCGCTGGTGGTCGAGGGGATCGACTGCATCGTCACCCGCTCCGGCTATACCGGCGAGGACGGATTCGAGATTGGCTGTGCCGGCGAGAACGGCGAGGCGCTGGCGGAAAAGCTGCTGGCGCGCGGCGCGGTGCTGGCGGGGCTCGGGGCGCGGGATTCGCTGCGGCTGGAAGCCGGGCTGCCGCTCTATGGCAATGATATCGATGAGACGACCGACCCGGTTTCCGCCGGGCTCGGCTTCGCGCTCTCGAAGAAGCGGCTGGAGCATGCGGATTTCCTGGGTGCCGCCGCGCTGGCGGCGGTGCAGGCCAAGGGGCCGGCGCGGCGTCTGGTCGGCATAAGGCTGGAGGGCCGCGCGCCCGCCCGTGCCGGGGCCGAGATCCGGGGCAAGGACGGGCAGAGCCTCGGCCATGTCACCTCCGGGGTGTTTTCCCCCACACTGAATGCCCCGATCGCGCTCGGCTATGTCCGCGCCGATGCGGCTGAAACCGGCACCGCGCTCGATCTGATCGTGCGTGACAAGCCGCTTCCCGGGCAGGTCACGGACCTGCCCTTCGTTCCTCATAACTATGTCCGCTGAAAGGTAAGGCTCATGTCGCAGATTTTCTATTCCAAGGATCATGAGTGGGTCGCCGTCGGGGCGGATGGGCTGGCCACGATCGGCATCACCGACCACGCCCAGGCGGCGCTGGGCGATATCGTGTTCGTCGAGCTGCCGGAGCCGGGGCGCTCGGTCGGCAAGGGCGAGGCCTGCGCGGTGGTGGAGAGCGTGAAGGCGGCCTCCGACGTGTATGCGCCGCTCTCCGGCACGGTGGCGGAGGTTAATCAGAGCATCGTCGATGAGCCGGCGAAGGTGAACAGCGCCGCCGAGGGCGAGGGCTGGTTCTTCAAGCTGCGCCTGCAGGATCCGGCGGCGCTGACCGAGCTGATGGACCGCGCCGGCTATGACGAATTTCTGGGGACGCTTTCGTGAACGCATTGACCGAACTGGCCGCGCTGGAGCGGCCGGATAGTTTCGTGGGCCGGCATATCGGCCCCAACGAGGCGCAGATTGCCGCGATGCTGAAGGCCGTCGGCGCGCCGAGCCTGGAAGGGCTGATCGCCCAGACGATTCCGGAGAGCATCCGCACCAATGCCGCGCTGGCGCTGCCCGCCGCCGAGGATGAGGCGGCGCTGCTGGAGCGGCTGCGCCAGATCGCCAGCCGCAATGTGGTGAAGCATTCGCTGATCGGCATGGGCTATCACGGCACCGTCACCCCGCCGGTGATCCAGCGCAATGTGCTGGAGAATCCGGGCTGGTACACGGCCTATACGCCCTATCAGGCGGAGATCAGCCAGGGGCGGCTGGAAGCGATTTTGAACTTCCAGACCATGATCGCCTCGCTGACCGGGCTGGATATCGCCAATGCCTCGCTGCTGGACGAGGCCACCGCCGCCGCCGAGGGCGTGGCGATGGCCTTCTTCTTGCACAAGGCCGGCAGCAACGTGATCGCGGTGGCGAAGGATGTGCATCCGCAGACCCGCGCCGTGATCGCCACCCGCGCCTGGCCGCTGGGCTGGGAGATTGCGGATGTGGCACCGGGGGATGTGGCGGCGATCAGCGCGGCCAAGCCGTTTGCGCTGGTGCTGAACTATCCGGGCTCCACGGGTGAGGTGCGCGACCATTCCGCCGAGATTGCCGCCGCGAAGGCTGCCGGGGCGATGAGCATCGTCTGCGCTGATCTGCTGGCGCTGACGCTGCTGACCCCGCCGGGCGAGATGGGGGCGGATATCACCGTCGGCTCCGCCCAGCGCTTTGGCGTGCCGATGGGCTTTGGCGGTCCGCATGCCGGCTATTTCGCCACCCGCGACGCGTTCAAGCGCGCCATGCCGGGGCGGCTGGTGGGGGTTTCGGTGGATGCCGCCGGCCGGCCGGCGATGCGCCTGGCCTTGCAGACACGCGAGCAGCATATCCGCCGCGAGAAAGCGACCAGCAATATCTGCACCGCCCAGGTGCTGCTGGCGGTGATGGCCGGGTTCTATGCCGCCTGGCATGGGCCGGAGGGGTTGAAGGCGATTGCGCGGCGGGTCAACCTGCAGGCGCGGCTGCTGGCGGATGTGGTGGCCAAGGCTGGCTTCTCGCTGCGCCACACGGCGTATTTCGACACGCTGGCGATCGAGGCCGGCGCGCAGGCGCAGGCGCTGATGGAGAAGGCCGAGGCGGCCGGGTTCAATCTGCGCCGCATCGATGCAACCGGCATCGGCATCGCGCTGGATGAAACCGTTACCCGCTCTGCGCTGGAGGCGCTGGCCGGGCTGTTCGGCGGCACGCTGGGGGAGGCGGCGGTCTCGATTCCGGCAGAGCTGGAGCGCAAGAGCCGGTTCTGCACTGAGGAGGTGTTCAGCGCGCATCATTCCGAGCACGCCATGCTGCGTTATCTGAAGCGGCTGGAGGATAAGGATGTCGCCCTCAACCGCTCGATGATCCCGCTTGGCTCCTGCACGATGAAACTGAACGCCGCGGTGGAGATGGCGGCGATCACCTGGCCGGAATTCGCCAGCCTGCATCCTTTCGCGCCGGCCGCGCAGACGCTGGGCTTCAAGCAGCTCATCGATGAGCTGGCGGCGTTGCTGTGCGAGGTGACGGGCTTCGCGGCGGTGTCGCTGCAGCCCAATTCCGGGGCGCAGGGCGAATATGCCGGGCTGCTCGCGATTCGCGCCTATCATGAGGCGCGTGGTGAGGGGGCGCGGGATATCTGCCTGATCCCGGCCTCGGCGCACGGCACCAACCCGGCCTCCGCGACGATGGCGGGCTATAAGGTCGTGGTGACCGCCTGCGACAAGCAGGGCAATGTCGAACTGGCCGATATGCAGGCGAAGATTGCCGCCTACGGCCCGCGCATCGCGGCGCTGATGATCACCTATCCCAGCACCCATGGCGTGTTCGAAACCGCGATCCGCGACATCGTGCAGGCGGTGCATGAGGTGGGCGGGCAGGTCTATATGGATGGCGCCAACATGAACGCGCAGGTGGGGCTGACCAGCCCGGCCAATATCGGCGCTGATGTGTGCCATCTCAATTTGCACAAGACCTTCTGCATCCCGCATGGCGGCGGCGGGCCCGGCGTGGGGCCGATTGGGGTGGCGGCACATCTGGCGCCGCATCTGCCCACCCATCCGCTGCGCGCGGATGCGGGGCCGGAAACGGGCTTCGGGCCGGTTTGCGCGGCACCGTTCGGCTCGGCGCTGATCCTGCCCATCCCCTACGCTTATATCCGGCTGATGGGGCCCGAGGGCATCACCCAGGCGACGCGCGCGGCGATCCTGAACGCCAATTACATCGCCACGCGCCTCTCCCAGGCTTACCCGATTCTGTATCGGGGCGAGCAGGGGCGCGTCGCGCATGAATGCATCGTCGATTGCCGTGGCTTTGCCGCCACCTCCGGCGTGCAGGTGGAGGATATCGCCAAGCGCCTGGCCGATTACGGCTTCCACGCGCCGACCATGTCCTGGCCCGTCGCCGGGACGTTGATGATCGAGCCGACCGAAAGCGAGGACAAGGCGGAGCTGGACCGGTTCTGCGACGCGATGCTGAGCATCGCCGGGGAGATCGCGCTGATCGCCTCCGGCACCTGGCCGAAGGATGACAACCCGCTGAAGAACGCCCCGCATACCGCCTCTGAAGTGATGGCGGAAGACTGGGCGCATGGCTATTCCCGGCAGGTGGCCGCCTTCCCGCTGCCCTACGTGGCGGCGCAGAAATACTGGCCGCCGGTGAAGCGGGTGGATAACGTCTATGGCGACCGCAACCTGGTCTGCTCCTGCGCGCCGCTGGAGGCCTATCAGGAGGCGGCGGAGTAACGGAAACTTCTTTGTTTCCTGCTTGCGTCTTTCACGAAAACCCCCTGCTCCGCCAACGCGGGGCAGGGGGTGAATTTTTTGGGGGCTGGGGGCAAAATATCACTTGCATCCAGGGGGGGATGGCCTCATAAGCCGCCCCCACTGGCCCAGGGGGGCATGACGCGGTGTCATGTTCTACAGGCTGTCTACTAGTTAGGGGGTTCGCAATGAACGCACTTGCCCAACTGGGGATGGTCTCGGAGTCTCCGAGCGAAAACCAGATGATTTCCACGGTCTCCGACGAGGCACAGAAGGACTATTACGTCGAAAAAGACGGCGTGAAGTACGCCGGCATGCACCTGATCATCGATCTGTGGGGCGCTTCCAACCTGGATAGCCCGCAGCTGATCGACCAGACGCTGTGCGACGGCGCGCGCGCCGCCGGCGCCACCATCCTGCACCACCATTTCCACCATTTCGAGCCGAATGGCGGCGTCTCCGGCGTCGTCGTGCTGGCCGAAAGCCACATCTCCATCCATAGCTGGCCGGAACGTAACTTCGCCGCTCTGGACGTGTTCATGTGCGGCTGCTGCGACCCCTACAAGCTGATCCCCTTCCTCAAGGAAGCCTTCACGCCGTCGCACATCCAGATCAACGAGCAAAAGCGCGGCTTGATCGCGTAAGGATCCCAGGGGGCTTTGCCCCCTGGACCCCCGTTGGGGCCTGAGGCCCCAAACCCCCATTAGTTAAGCGTACCGGGAGGGAGGGGGCACTCGCCCTCCCAGTGCTATGCTTGAAATCCTGGTCCTTTGCGGGCGAGTGACCCCTCCCTCCCGGTACGCTCAGTAGCGGGGGTCTGGGGCCTCAGGCCCCAGCAGAGGGTCAAGGGGGGCGGCGCCCCCCTTGGGTACTGACACGAACAAGGAGCGCTTTGATGGCCGAGACCTGGTTGAATGAGACGTTGTATCCGGATTGGGGGCAGCGCTTTAAGACTGTGCGTGAGTTGGCACGGGTGAAGAGTGAGTTTCAGGATATCGGGGTTTTCGAGACCACGAGTCATGGCCGGGTTTTGACGCTGGATGGCGTGATTCAGATCACTGAGCGCGATGAGTTCGTGTATCAGGAGATGCTGACGCATGTGCCGTTGCTGGCGCATGGGAATGCCAAGGACGTGCTGATTATCGGCGCGGGTGATGGCGGTGTGCTGAAGCATGTGCTGATGCACAAGGGCGTTGAGCGCGCGGTGATGGCGGAGATTGATGGGGAGGTGATTCGCCTTTCCAAGGAGTTCCTGCCGGGCATTGGCGGCGATGCGTGGACCAACCCGCGCGGGCAGGTGATTGTCGGCGACGGCATTGATTATGTGAAGAAGGCGCCGACGGGCTCTTTCGATGTGATCATTGTGGACTCGACCGATCCGATCGGCGTGGGTGAAGTTCTGTTCACTGACGAATTCTATGAGAACGCGGCGCGGATTTTGCGCGATGACGGGCTGATTGTGAATCAGTGCGGCGTGCCTTTCATGCAGGCGGATGAGCTGTATGAGACCTCGGTGCGGCGCAAGAAATTCTTCCCGTTTGTCTCGGCTTATGTGGCGGCGGTGCCGACCTATGTTGGCGGCTATATGACGCTGGGCTGGGCGGGCAAGAATCCGGCGCAGACCGAGGTGAGCGTGGACGAGATTGCCAAGCGCGCCGAGGCGGCCGGGGATATTGCCGGCAAGAGCGAATATTGGAGCCCGCAAGTGCATGTGGCGAGCTTCTGGCTGCCGCCCTACATCGCCAAGCACCTGCCAAAGTAAACCCATCCCGATGGCGGCGCGGCGATGTCGCGACGCAATTGGGATAAGTGATAAAAGTTTTTGGGTGCAGCCTTTTTTCAAAAAGGCTGCAAAATGTTCGGGGTTTTGGCACGTGCTTGCCAAAACCCCGCTCTGTTTTTCAGGCCTTGGACAGAATCGTCCCCGGCTTCTTCAGCTCATCCGCCGCGCGCCAGAGATAGCGCGCCGCCAGCGTGCGGTGCGGTGCGTAGGCCTTGCCGATTTCGATGAAGGCTTTCGGTTTCGGCTGTGCCTCCAGCCCGTGCAGGATGCGGTAGCCTTCGCGCACGCCGAAATCATCGACGGGAAAAATGTCAGGCCGCTCCAGGGTGAAAATGAGAATCATCTCCACCGTCCAGCGGCCGACGCCGCGAATGGTGATGAGGCGCGCGATCAGCTCTTCATCGGTGAGGGTTTTCGCGGCGCGGCGGGAGGGGATGGTGCCGTCGGCGGCCTTGGCGGCGACATCGCGCAGGGCGGCGACCTTGGAGCCAGAGAATCCGCAGGCGCGCAGCGTGGAGTCAGGAAGGGCGAGCAGCGTTGCGGAATCGGGGAGGGTTTCGCCGCAGGCGGAACGGAGCCGACCGAGAATGGATTGTGCCGCCTTGGCGTGGAGCTGCTGATGCGCGATGGCGGAGAAGAGCGCGTGATAGAGCTCTTTATGTTCGGGCTTGACCCGTGGCAGCTTGCCGAGCCGCTTTATAAGATCGCCCAGGCGGGGGTCGGCTTTTGAAAGATGCGGCAATGGATCATCCATGCCGCATCCTTGCAGGCCCCGCCTAGACGGGCAAGTCGATTAGGACTTGGTGGTGGTGGAGGCCTTCTTGGCCTTCATCTTCTTCTTGGAGACCACTTTCTTGTGGGTGGACTTCTTCGCCTTGTGGGCGGAAGCGGCCGGGGCGGACATGGTCGCGGCCGGGGCGGACGCAGCCGGGGCGGAGGTCGCCGGCGCGGTCTGCGCGAAGGCGGTGCCGGACACGGCCAGGGTCAGGGCGGAGGCGAACGCCAGGGTGCGAGAGAACTTGGAAGACAGAGAAGCCATGTTTGTAAATCCCTGAGGGGTTATGGTTACAGCCGCGTGCATAATCCAGTGCAGAATAAAAACAAGAGGGACATGTCACGAAATTCAGCGCCGCGTTGCATTGTCTTACACAACTATGTGAAGGCCGCCGCAATCGCGACGCAAATTCGTCACAGCCTTCGTCCAAGTTGAAAACACGTCTGAATATATGGCGAGGATTTAACAATGGCAGAGTTCAATGGTCGGTCGTTCGCGGCCGTGGTGCGGCGTACGGCGCTGGTGATGCTGGCGGGGGCGGCGCTTGCCGGCTGCGTCTATTATCCGTCCGACGGGTATTACAGTTCCGGGTATTACGCCGCGCCGCCGGTGGCCGTGGCGCCGGCGCCGGTTGTCGTCGGCGGCTGGTGGGGCGGGGACGACGATGACTGGCGCTGAGGGCTTTTGAAATCGACCCGGCCTGAGCCTACTGGCTGGCCCAGACGATCCGGTGCATCCATAAAACCGCGCGCGCGGAAAAACGCAGGTCCGGGTAATCCGGATTGAGCGAGCCCAGCTCGATCTGCCCCGCGGTGCGGCGCAGAAGCAGCTTCGCCATCACCGCCTCATCCTGGGTGCGGACCACCACGCGGTCGCCCTGGCGCACGGGAGCGGCCGGGGAGACGATGATGGTATCGCCCGGCCGGTAGACCGGCAGCATCGACTCGCCGCTGATGCTGAGCGCGTAGGCGTGCACATCGGCGACGGTGGGGAGTTCCACCTCATCCCAGCCGGCCCCGGCGGGATAGCCGCCATCATCGAAAAACCCTTCCGCGCCCGCTTGCGCCATGCCGATCAGCGGCAGGCGCGAGCGGCCTTTGGCGCGTGCCTCCGGGATGGCGCGCGCGCCGTTCACCAGAGCGGAGAAATGCTCCAGCTTGGCGCCGGTGGCGTCCAGGATCTTGGCGATACTCTCGGTGGAGGGCCAGCGCAGCTTGCCGTCCGCGGTGCGGCGCTTGGAGGGGTTGAAGCTGGTTGCGTCGAGCCCGGCCTGGCGCGCCAGGGCGGAGGGGGAGAGCCCGCGCTCCGCCGCCAAAGTGTCGATCGCCCGCCAGATGTCATCATGCCGCATGGGAGCCTGGTCAATCTTTTAAGATCAGAGATTTACGCGCGTTCGTAACGAGCGGAAAGAGAAAATAGGAATTTTGTCGGAATTTTCACGAAAAAAATGTGACGAAAACCTATTTTGTTCTTGTTATGTTCTGTGTGTAGGAATATAAACCTTTCGTAACTCAACCTCAGGTAAGGCGAAAGGAAAATCCAATGTCATTCACGCTGCGCAACCTCTCGGTGCTGGCTTATGCGAACGGCTTCACGCTCTGGCACTACAAGGCCGGGAACGACAATCTGGCGGAGGCTGGCAAGCCCGGGTTTTTTGCCGATGCGGCGGATCTGATGGCGGAGGGCGACATGGTGATGCTCTCCGGGGCGGAAGGCGGGCGGATTGCCAGTATCGCCGGGGCGGGCAAGCGGATCGCCTTGCGGCCCATGATTTAGGCGGGTGGCGGCGGGTCCAGCGCCAGCGGCGGCTGGGTGAGGCGGGCGGGCGCGTTGCCGGGGCCGCAGAGCGTGCCGGTGAAGGCCTGGCGCAAGCTTCCGCCCGACCAGGAGAGGCGCAGCTGTGCCGGCTTCAGACAGCGATTATGCGAATAGACCGGCGAGGAGACCCAGCGCAGCCCGGCTGTCGCCTCCGCCCCGGCGGCCAAGCGGACTGGCGCGGCGCTGCCCTGGCGGGTGGGCTGGAGCGGCAGCGCCTCGCCCTTGGCGGTTTCCAGGGCAAGGGTCGGGAAGGCTGGCAGCTGGCAGGGGGCGGGGCCGAGATTGCGGAGCACCAGCAAGGTGCCGGAATGGGACATGCCGTCGAAATTGCCGTTTTCGGCGTCGAAACCGAGCGAGAGCTGGTTCGGCTTGCAGACCGGCAAAGCAGAGGCGGGGGCGGCGATACAAACAAGAACCAAGGCAAAGCGCATAGTCCGTATGTAGCCGCGCCGTGCTGGCTCCAAGCTGTAAAATTGATGAAAGTTTTTGGGAGGTGGGGCTTTTTTCAAAAAGCCCTCAACTCCGCCGTCACTTGCCCGACCAGCACCTCCAGCGCGGCGCAAAGCGGCCCGGCCGGCGCGCCGGCCAGCGCGATGACGTGGCCGGCCCCATGCGCCAGTGTGCTGCGGCCGGCACCTGGCGGCAGCTTCAGGCCAGAGAGATCGATCCCGAAGCCCCAGAGCTTGGCGCAGGCCAGCGGGCTGGCGCGCGGGGCCATATGCTCGGCGGCGAGCAGGCGGCCCTCGGCGCTGCGGGCGCGCAGGCTGGTGGTGAGCTGCCAGTCCGCCGCGCCGCCTTGCGGGTTGTGGGTGAGGAAGCCGTCCGCCAGCAGCAGCTTGGCACCTTGGGCGAGGGTGATGTCCCATGCCTGAATCAGCGCCGCGCCGGGGAGCATGATCAGCGGCCGGGTTTCATAGATCAGGCTGGCATCGGCGCCGATCTCCAGCCGGATGCTTTGGCGGGCGGGGGCGGCATCGCCCTGGCGGCGCACGGCGGTGGCGGCGGGCTGCAGCAGATGCGCGCGCGCACCGGGGGCGAGGGTGATGTGCTGCGCCAGCGTTTCGCCGCCATGGATGCCACCGGAGATGGATTGCAGCGTGAGCCGCGCCAGCGCCCCGGTGCGGGCATGGGGCGCGGTGATCGCGTACGGGTAGGTGGCGAGGCGCTGGGTCAGGCGGGTGCGGCCATCCGCGCCGGGGGCGAAGCGCAGGCGGAGTTGGGGGCTCACCTCACCGCAGCATGTAGGCGCGGTTGAGCGGCACCTGCGCGGCGGGCGGGCCGGCGAGCAGGCGGCCATCCGCGCGGACTTCGAAGGTTTCGCTGTCCACCTCGATGTTCGGCAAGGCGTCGTTATGCAGCATATCCTTTTTGCCGAGCCCGTTGGTGTTGGCGATGGGCAGGAAGGGTTTCTGCACGCCGAGCTTTTCCGCGCGCCCGGCTTCGATGGCGAGTTTGGAGACGAAGGTGGCGCCGAGTTTTTGCGGTGAGAGCCCCAGGCTGCCCCACATCGGGCGTTGGATGTTGGGCTCGCTATCCATCATGCTGCCATTCGCATCGCCGCATGTGGCCCAGACGATGAAGCCGCTCTTCATCACCACGCGCGGCTTGATGCCGAAGCTGGCACGCGGCCAGAAGACGAGATCCGCCATCCGGCCCGGCTGAATGGAGCCTACATAACCATCGATCCCCGCGGCGATGGCGGGGTTGATGGTGAGCTTGGCGAGGTAGCGCTTGATGCGCTCATTATCGGCGCGGGCGGTTTTTTCTTCCGGCAGACGGCCCTGGCGGCGTTTCATCACGCTGGCGAGTTGCCAGCATTTGGCCTGGTTTTCGGCCAGCCGGCCCATGCCCTGGCTATCGGTCGAGAAGATCGAGATCGCGCCCATATCATGCAGCAGATCCTCCGCCGCCATGGTTTGCGGGCGCACGCGCGATTCGGCGAAGGCGAGGTCCTCGGGCAGGCGCCAGTTCATCGCATGGGCGAGGATGGTCATCGGCAGCCCTTCATTCAGCGCGTAGGCGGTGAAGGGGTTGGTGGGGTTGGTGGAGCCGGGCAGCACGTTGGCGAGGCCGTTCACGCGCAGCAGGTCCGGCGCGTGGCCGCCGCCCGCCCCCTCGGTGTGGAACATATGGATGGAGCGGCCATTGATCGCGCGGATCGTATCCTCGCAGAAGCCATATTCATTGATCGTGTCGGTATGCAGGCAGACGGAAAAATCATGCCGGTTGGCGGCGATCAGGCAGCCATCGATGACCGCACCGGAGGCGCCGAAATCCTCGTGGATTTTCACCCCCAGCGCGCCGCCGGAGACGGATTCCTCGACCGCCACAGGGTCCGAACAGCCGCGCCCGAGGAAGCCGAAATTCAGCGGCGAGAATTCCGCCGCCTGGATGATCTGGCCGAGAATTTCCGGGCCGGAGCAGGAGACATCGAAATACGGGCCGGGCGACATGCCGATGATGGTGGTGGTGCCACCAGCCAGCGCATGGTCCGATTGCTGCGGGCAGAGGAAATGCGCATGGCTCTCGATGGCGCCGGGGGTGATGATGTAGGCTTCGGCGTGGTGCACGGCGGTGTTGGGGCCGGTGCGCAGATCCGGATGCACGCCATCCATGATATCCGGATTGCCGGCCTTGCCGATGCCGACGATCCGGCCATCGCGGATGCCGATATCGGCCTTGATGATGCCCAGCACCGGGTCGAGGATGGTGGCGTTCTGTACCACCGCATCCAGCGCGCCGGTGGCGCGGGTGCCGGTGGTCTGGAAGCCTTCGCCGTCGCGCATCGCCTTGCCGGCGCCGGTGGTCAGCTCGTCGCCGTAGCTGGTGTAATCATGCTCGATCTGCGCGAGCAGGCCGGTATCGCCGAGGCGCACCATGTCGCCCTTGGTGGGGCCGAAGGTGGCGGCGTAGTCGGCGCGGGTCATTTTCACCATGGCTCAGGCTCCCTTATAGCCGCGCGCGCGGGCGGCTTCGTGTGCGGCGCGCGCAATCTCCGGATCGTCCAGCCGACCATTGGTCAGCCCGGCCTGACCGTGGACGAGGCGCGCGCCGGCCATGGCGACGAGGCTGATTCTTTTGGAAATGCCAGGCTCGAAGCGGATGCCGGCACCGGAAGGGACATCCAGCCGGAAGCCGAAGGCTGATTTGCGGTCGAATTGCAAAGCCGGATTGGTTTCGAAAAAATGCGCGTGGGAGCGGACCTGGATGTCGCGATCGCCGGTGTTCAGCACCTCGATCTCGATGCGTTCGCGCCCGGCATTGAGTTCGATCTCGCCCTCTTCGGGGATGATCTCGCCGGGGATCTCGACGCCCTGGTTTTCCTGGCCATCGGCGATCGGGCGGAAGACGATGACGAGCTTGGTGCCTTCGGGAAAATTGGCCTCGACGGCGATGAATTCGGTGAGGCTCGGCACGCCGGGTTCGACATCCTCCGGCGTGAGCAGATTGGCGGCCATATCGACGATCCGCGCATAATCCTGGCCGCAGCGCGCGGCGAGCAGCATCTCATCGGCGATGAGGGCGACGGCCTCCGGGTGCGAGAGCTTGACGCCACGGGCTTTCAGCCGCCGCGCATGTTCGGCGGCGGTGAAAATGGTAAGCCGTTCCAGCTCAGTCGGCGACAGATTCATGCCCGAACTCCAGGATCAAAGTTTTTTGGTGCCGCTTTTTTTCAAAAAATCGGCGAAGCCTAATTCGAAAACAACTGCTGCGGCTGGGTCGGGTGCCGCATCATCGCAATATCCGCCAAGGGCGTGAATCCCCCAATCTCATCCAGCTTCGGCAAAGGCAGCGCCACCCATTCCGCCAGACGCGGCTGCAGCTTTTGCAACGCCATCTGCGCATCCAGCGCGCCGATCAGCCCGAGCCGCACCGCCGCCGAGCCCAGCGCCTGGGCGCTGGAATGGGCGGAGACGGCCAGCGTGGTGGGCAGATCCAGCCCGGCACCTGCCAGCACGATGCCCATCACCACCGGCAGATGCCCCGGCACCTCGCTTGCATTCACCCGGTCCCGGTAGGCGGCAGCACCCGGCGTGCCGAGGCGGACATGGGTGGACAGCAACGCCGCGCCGGCGCGGCGCGAGCCCTCGCGCGCGGCGGAGGCGAGGCTGAGGGCTTCGGTGAGCTCGTCAAGGTTCCTGAGCGCGTCTTGGTTGTTCGCGTTCAGGTAGGCATGGGCGGTCAGCGGGCGGTCCTGCGTGGCCCAGCGATGCTGCATCTGGCCCTCCAGGAAGGATGGCCAGTCCGCCCGGGTGAGCAGACCGTCCGCCGCCAGGCTTTCCACCCCCCAGGAGAAAGCGAAGCCGCCGGAGGGGAATTGCCCGTCAGCGAATTGCAGCCCGCGCAGGAGGGACAGCGCGTCGCTCACTCCAGCACCTTCACCTTGCCGGCATGTTCCAGCTCCTGCAGCCGGGCCAGGTAGGTTTCGCGGGGATGGTCGATGGCGACCAGCAGGCAGCCTTCATCGAAACGCACCCGCCAGTGTAGATTGCCGGCCATGTAGCCCAGCTCCAGCCCGCCGCCATTTTGCGGTTGCAGCCGCAGCCAGTCCTGCGCGCCGACCTTCAGCACCACGGCCTTGTGGTCGCTCAGATGCAATACCGCGCCGTCAGTGAGGCTGACATCACGGGGCAGCGCGATGAAGCAGGGCGTGCCGTGATCCGTGTGCGCGTGGAAACGCCGGCGGGGCAGGTCCTCTTGCGTGACCACCAAAGTTTCCACATGCCCGCCATGATGGCCGAGATCGTGAAGTTTCCTGTCCAGGGCAGGGTCGTTCTTGTCGCCCAGGATGGTCTCGATCAGCAGTTCGCTCATGCCTCGAAGCCGCGGGCGAAATGGTCGAGCAGGCGCACGCCGAAGGCCGTGGCGCCTTTCGGGTTGACGCCGGCATCCTTGGTCGCCCAGGCCATGCCGGCAATGTCCAGATGCGCCCAGGGTGTGTTGTTGACGAAGCGCTGCAGGAATTGCGCGGCGGTGATGGAGCCGCCAGCGCGGCCGCCGCCGATATTCTTCACATCGGCAATGGCGGAATCGAGCTCCTTGTCATAGGCCTCGCCTTCCTTGGCCAGCGGCATGCGCCAGAGCTTCTCGCCGACGATTTCGCCGGAGGCGACGAGTTTTTCCACCAGCTCGTCGCTGTTGGAGAACAGCCCGGCATATTCATGGCCGAGCCCGACGATGATGGCGCCGGTGAGGGTGGCGAGGTTGACCATGAATTTCGGCGCGAAACGCTCCTGCGCGTAATAGAGCACATCCGCCAGCACCAGCCGGCCTTCGGCATCGGTGTTGAGAATCTCGACGGTTTTGCCGGCATAGCTCTTCACCACGTCACCCGGGCGGGTGGCCGAACCGGAGGGCATGTTCTCGACCAGCCCGACCAGCCCGATCGCATCCACCTTGGCCTTGCGCCCGGCCAAGGCCGCCATCAGCCCGGAGACGGCGCCGGCGCCGGCCATGTCCCATTTCATGTCCTCCATGCCGGCGGCGGGTTTCAGCGAGATGCCGCCGGTATCGAAGGTCACGCCCTTGCCGACGAAGACCAGAGGCTCTTTCGGCTTCTTCGCCTTTTTCTCATCGCCGCCGGAGGCGCCGAGCCATTGCATCACCACCATGCGCGGCTCGCGCACCGAGCCCTGGGAGACCGCGAGCATGGTTCCGAAGCCCAGCTTCTCCAGCTCCTTCTGGCCGTAAACCTCGATCTTGAGGCCGAGCTTCTTCAGCCCTTCCAGCCGCTCGGCGAATTCCGCCGGGTAAAGGATGTTGGCCGGCTCGGAGACCAGGTCGCGGGCGAAATCCACGCCGTTCGCCAGCGCCTTGGCGCTGCTCCAGGCGGCTTCGGCCTCCTTCGGCGCGGCGCAGAGCAGTTTCAGCTTTTTCAGCTTCGGCTTGGCCTCTTCCTTTTCGGTGGTGCGGTATTTGTCGAACCGGTAGGCGCGCAGGCTGGCCCCCAGCGCGATCTGCGCGGCCTCGTCGGCGCTGAAGCCGGTGGTGACGAGGCCGGCCTCGCTCTCCTGGCTCAGGCTGGTGGCGAGCGCCGCGCCCAGCAGCTCGGCCCGGCGCGGCGCATCGGCCTTGCCGGTGCCCAGCAGCAGCACGCGCTTATAGCCGCCGATATGGTAGAGATTGAGGCTCTGCCCGGCCTTGCCCTTGAAGCTGGCGGCCTCGATCGCTTTCGCCAACGCGCCGTCATGGCGCTCATTCAGGGCGGCGGCGTCCTCGCGCAGCGGCGCGTCCTCCGCCAGGGGGAACACCAGCACCCCGTCTTTCGGCAATGCGGATTTCGCGAACAAGATCTCGACCATGCGACTACCTTCCGTCTTCAAACTGCCGCAACCATATCACCGCCGCGTATCTTGGCCAGCCGGGGGGAGGGGGCTAAGCTTCAGCGCATGCAGGATCTTCTTTCGCTTGCCGTGCGCCTGGCCGACGAGGCCGCTGCCACCATCCGCGCCATCCGCGCCGCCGGGTTCGAGGTGGAGACCAAGGGCGACGAGACCCCGGTGACGATCGCCGACCGCCAGGCGGAGGCGCTGATCACCCAGGGCTTGCGGGCCGCGGTGCCGGCGATCCCGGTGGTGGCGGAAGAGGAGGTGGCGGCCGGGCGGATCATCGCGACAGAGATGATGTACTGGCTGGTGGACCCGCTGGATGGCACCCGCGAATTCGCCGCCGGGCGGGATGAGTTCGCGGTCTGTATCGGGCTGATCGTGGGCGGCGCGCCGGTGCTGGGGGCGGTGGCCTCGCCGGCCTTGAACGAGCTGCATTTCGGGCTGGTCGGGCTGGGGGCGTGGCGGCGGCAAGGCGGGGCGGAGGCGCGCATCCAGGCACGGCGCCCGCCAGAGGAGGGGCTGAGCGTGTTCGCCTCGCGCCATTACCAGGACGCGCCGGAGCTGAAAGCCTGCCTGGCGGATTACCGGGTGGCGGAATTGGTGAATATCGGCTCGGCGTTGAAATTCCTGCGTCTGGCCGAAGGGGTGGCGGATTTCTACCCGCGGCTGGGGCGGACGATGGAATGGGACACGGCGGCGCCGCAGGCGGTGCTGGAGGCGGCCGGCGGGGCGGTGATGACGCGCGACGGGACGGCGCTGCGCTATGGCAAGCCGGGCTGGGAAAACCCGGATTTTTTCGCCTGGGGTAAACGCTCTTAATCTCGCCATCATGAAGTCATGATCCGGCGCACTATATAAGCGTCATGAAACGCATTCTTGTTCCCTTTCTGGTGGCCGGGTCGCTGGCATCCCTTACAGGCTGCGTCGAGAGCCCTGGCGGTTATGGGTATGGCCGTCCGGATGGCGGTTATTATTCGTCCGGCGGCTATTACCAACCGGGTGGCTATTATTACGGCCAGCCCGGCTATGTGTCCGGCGGCGGCGTCTTCATCGGCGGCGGCGATCATGATGGCGGCTGGCATGGCGGCGATCACGACCATGATGGTGGCTGGCATGGCGGACCGGATGGGCGTCCCCCGCCGGGCGGCTGGCATGGTGGCGGCCAGGATGGCGATGGGCATGGCGGCCCTGGCGGTCGGCCCGGAGGCCCACCGGGCGGTCCGGGTGGCGATCATGGCGGTGATCACGGCGGCGGCCCCGGGCATGGCGGTGGACCCGGTGGGGGCGGCCCGGGCGGGGATCATGGCGGCGGGCCGCAAGGCGGCGGCGCCCACGGGAATTCTTTCTTTGGCTTGACCAATCACTAGAGTATCAAGCTTTTAGCTTGATACTCTAGGTTTTGTTTGAGCGAGCAATTTCATGTGTTTATCTTGACGCTGGCGCGTCAACCTAAACACATATTGCTCTAACGGGGTGCTGCTCTGGGAGAGGAACCATGCGCAAAATGCTGTTGCCACTATTGGTGCTGGCCGGGCTGTCTGGCTGCGTGATGTATGGCGGGGGCGGTGGCCCGAACGGCCAGCCCTATGACCTGAACCAGCCGCCGCCCAACCCGCCCCCGCCGCCTTATCCCGGGCCGGCGCAATAAGCGCGCGAGGAAGGCTTCAGCCCTTTTCCGGGTGACAAAAGCCTGACACAGAGCGATATATGTTTAGAGCCTCACGCTTTTTGCGTGAGGCTCTAAGTTTTGTTTTAACAAGCAATTTCATGTGTTTATCTTGACGCTGGCGTGTCAGGACAAGCCCATATCGCGCGTCAGAACATAAAGAGAGCGAGCGGGTGTAAACCCATCTCGCTCTACGCCGCCTGTTTGCGCACGCCCCGAACACCGTCGGCCAGGGCCCGCACATCGCGCAGCACGGCCTCCTTGCTCTCCTTGCACAGCGTGTCGATCAGCGCCGAGGCGACGATCGCGGCATCCGCATGCGCCACCACGGTGGCGGCCTGCTCGGGCGTGCGCACGCCAAAGCCCACCGCGATCGGCAGGTCGGTGGCGGCGCGCAGGCGGGGGATATCGCGCGCCAGATCCGCGGCCGAGGCGGTGCGGGTGCCGGTGATGCCGGTGATCGAGACGTAATAGACAAAGCCCGACGAGCCCTCGAGCACCTGCTTCAGCCGCGCATCGGAGGTGGTGGGGGCGATCAGGCGGATGATATCCAGCGCGTTGGCCTTGGCATCGTCCAGGATCAGGTCGGCTTCCTCGGGCGGCAGATCGACGATGATCAGCCCGTCCACCCCGGCCTGCGCGGCATCGACGCAGAATTGCGGCACGCCGTAGGAGAGGATGGGGTTGAGATAGCCCATCAGCACCAGCGGGGTGTGGCTATCGGTGGCGCGGAACTCGCGCACCAGGCCCAGCACGCCTCTCAGCGTCGCCCCGGCCTTCAGCCCGCGCAGCCCGGCGGCCTGGATGGTCGGGCCATCGGCCATCGGGTCGGTGAAGGGCATGCCGATCTCGATGATGTCCGCGCCATTGGCGGCCATGCCCTGGAGCAGCGCCAGGCTGGTCGCGCGGTCAGGGTCGAACGCCTCGACGAAGGGGATCAGGGCGCCGCGGCCTTCTTTGCGCAGACCCGCGAATACACCGGCGATGCGGCTCATAGGCTTGTTCCCAGATGTTTGGCGACGGTGAAGATATCCTTATCCCCACGGCCGGAAAGGTTGAGCAGGATGATCTGCTCCTTGCCCATCTCCGGGGCGATCTTGGAGATATGGGCCAAAGCGTGGGCGCATTCGAGGGCGGGGATGATGCCCTCGGTGCGGGCGCAGAGCTGGAAGGCCTCCAGCGCCTCGCTATCGGTGATGCCGACATATTCGACGCGCTTGATGTCGTGCAGCCAGCTATGTTCCGGGCCGATGCCCGGATAATCCAACCCGGCGGAGATGGAGTGGGCCTCCTGGATCTGCCCGTCATCATCCTGCAGCAGATAGGTGCGGTTGCCGTGCAGCACGCCGGGGCGGCCCATATTCAGGCTGGCGGCGTGCTCGTGGCTATGCATGCCCTTGCCGGCGGCCTCGACGCCGATGAGGCGCACATTGGGCTCGTCCAGGAAGGTATGGAACAGGCCAATGGCGTTCGAGCCGCCGCCGACCGAGGCGATGGCGATATCCGGCAGGCGGCCTTCGGCCTGCATCAGCTGCTCGCGGGCCTCGGTGCCGATGATGGTCTGGAAGTCGCGCACCAGCTCCGGGTAGGGGTGCGGGCCGGCGGCGGTGCCGATGATGTAGAAAGTGTCGTGCACATTCGCGACCCAGTCGCGCAGCGCATCGTTCATCGCGTCCTTCAGCGTGCCGGCGCCGGATTTCACCGGCACCACCTCGGCGCCCAGAAGCTTCATGCGGAACACGTTGGGCTGCTGGCGCTCGACGTCGGTGGCGCCCATGTAAACCGTGCAGGGCAGGCCGAACAGGGCGCAGACCGTGGCGGTGGCGACACCGTGCTGGCCGGCCCCGGTTTCGGCGATGATGCGGGTCTTGCCCATGCGCCTGGCCAGCAGAATCTGGCCGACGCAATTATTGATCTTGTGCGCGCCGGTATGGTTCAGCTCTTCGCGCTTGAAATAGATTTTCGCACCGCCCAGATGCGCGCTCAAACGCTGCGCATGCCAGAGCGGGCTCGGCCGCCCCACATAATGCGTCAGGTAGTAATCCAGCTCTTTCTGGAATTCCGGGTCGGATTTTGAGGCGCGGTAGGCGCTCTCCAGTTCCAGGATCAGCGGCATCAGGGTTTCAGCGACATAGCGGCCGCCAAATTCGCCGAAGCGGCCGCGAGCGTCGGGCCAGGCGCGCAGGCTGTTGGGGGTGTGGTCGTTCATGCGTCTCTTCTAGCGCAGCCGGGCGGCAGTTAAACAGGGCCGAGCCGGCGGCGCGGGGTAAAAAATCATGTCGTGATGACAGGCCGGACATGAATTCGGCGCGCCAGGGCATCGATCCTGCTTGATCGGGCGGAGGGCAGGGTTTACGTATAAAGTATGAATTGAGAATTATTCTCAATTATCGTGCGAAAAGGGTAGCGCATGTACGAGCAGGCGACCGGAGATAACCATTTTCTTGCCGACGTTCAGCGTTTGCGCGCCACCGCGCAGGCGATGATGGCCAGCGGGGCGGAGCCGGTGGGGCTGTTGCAGGCGGCGATGTCGGCCGAGATCGCCTGCGTGCTGCGCTACAGCCTGATCGCGATTTCCGCCGACGGGCTGGAGAATGAGTGGGTGGCCACCGAATGCGCGGCCCAGGCGGCGGATGAGCGCGACCATATGACGCGGCTGGCGGCGAGGATCACCGAGCTGGGCGGCAAGCCGGATTACTACGCCGCCGGGCTGGCGACGCGCCACATGGCGCCGGAAGCCGCCAAGGGCTGCCTGCCGCGTCTGTTCGCGGAGAATCTGGCCGCCGAGCAATGCGTGATCGAGCTGTACCGGGAGCTGTCCGGGCATTTCGCCGGGCATGATCCGAAGACCCAGGCGCTCCTCAATGAGATCATGGCGGATGAGGAAGCCCATACCAGCGATATGGAAGATCTGCTGACGACGCAGCTGATCTGAAAAAATCGGATTGAGTGACAAAAGGCCGGATCGCCCTGAGGGGCGTCCGGCCTTTTGTCTTGGTGGTCCTTTTTTGGATCTCTTTTTTAAATTTTCAAAAGTTTTTGGGGGTGTGGGGACTTTTTTTAAAAAGTCCCCACAACGTTCGGGGGAGGGCACTGGCGTTGCCACCGCCCCAGACGTTTTTGCCGCCTTTTTTGAAAAAAGGCGGCACCCAAAAAACTTTTAGCCCTCGCCCTGCGGGCGCTCAAACGCGTCCTTGCCGTCAAAACGCTGCAGCTTCTCGATATGCATCCAGGAGAATTTCGCGCCGATGCGCTGCACCAGATAGGAGATCTCCGGCTGCCCCTCGCCGGTATTGCCGGCCAGCGAGATCGGGTGCTTCAGCATGAAGCGGGCGGCGAAATGGTCGACCAGGAAGGTCTGGCCGCCCGTCGGCGGATAGACGGTGACGCCACGGTTGGAAATGCCGGTGAGGGTGAAGGGGCTGTACTCGGAAATCTGCTCCAGCGTCTTGCCCAGCGTCTCGGCGTCCTGGTCGGTTTCCAGGAACACGTCGATGCCGACCAGCTCGCGGGTGGAGGGCTCCATATGCGCGGTCAGCTTCGGCCAGGCGGTGAGTTCCAGCTTCTTGTAGGTGCGGGACTTCATCGCGGAGGTGCGGCCGAGATTGGCGATGACCTGATCCGTATAGGCTTTGGTGCCGACACCATGGCCGCGCGGGGCGAGGTCCCCGGTGAGGTTGCGGCCTTCCGCCAGGGTGACGAACAAGGCCTGCTCGACTTTCTCGGCGACATCGAAGGCGCCGATATGGCGCAGCAGCATGATCGCGGCGGAGAGCAGGGCGGTTGGGTTCGCCATGTCCTTGCCGGCGATGTCCGGGGCGGAGCCGTGCACGGCCTCGAACATCGCCACCTGGTCGCCGAGATTGGAGGAGGGGGCGATGCCCAGACCGCCGACCAGACCGGCCGCGAGGTCCGAGATGATGTCGCCATTCATGTTGGAGGTGACGATGACGTCGTAAGTCTCCGGGCGGATGACCAACTGGTGGGCGCAGTTATCGATGATCACCTGGCTGGCCTTGATGCCGGGATATTCGCGCGCCACCTTCTCGCCCATGCGCTTCATCATGCCCTCGGTGAGCTTCATGATGTTGGCCTTATGGGCGACGGTGACTTCCTTGCGCTCTTCGGACAGCGCCACGCCGTAGGCGGCGCGGATGATGCGCTCGCAGCCGGCGGCGGTCATCAGCTTCAGGCACTGGGCGACGGTGCTGGTCTGCATATGCTCGATGCCGGCGTAAACGTCCTCGACGTTTTCACGCACGATCACCATGTCGATGCCGCGGCCGGAGAAGGGGGTCTGGATGCCGGGCAGCTCGCGCACCGGGCGGATATTGGCGTAGAGTTCGAAATATTTGCGCATCGTCACGTTGGCGGATTTGCCGCCATAGCCGATGGGGGTTTCCAGCGGGGATTTCAGCGCCAGCTTGTTGGCGCCGATGGAGTCCAGCGTTTCACGCGGCACGCCGGTGACCACGCCGCGCTCGAACGCCTTGGCGCCGGCCTCGGCGAAATCCCATTCGATCGGGGCGTTGGCGGCCTCCAGGATGCGAATGGTGGCGTCCATGACCTCGGGGCCGATGCCGTCCCCCGGCAAAGCTGTGACTTTGGTCTTCGGGGTGGTCGAACCGGTTGCGGTCATGTCTTGGCTCCTGTTTTCTGGATGGCGGCCTTATAGCCTTGTGTTGCGGCGCGGCATATACGTGCCGATGGCATTTCGGATATGGGCTATGGGCGATCCTGGTTAACGCCCCGTGATGATAAACCCACGCGCGGCGGGCGGATAGACGAAGCCTGGCGGCGGCGGGGCCGGGCCGGCCTGGCCGCACCAGCCTTGGCCGCGGGTCCAGGCGCAGATCATGATCGGGTGTTTGCCGGGAAAGAAACGGTCGCGCACAACGCAGCGATCGCGGGTGAAGCCGGGCGGGATGGGGGTGTCCTCAGGGGCTATGATCGCATCGGCGCGTGCCGCATCCTGCATGCTTGTGAAATCGGTGCTGGTGAAGAGCGGCGTCATCGGCACGAAATGGCTGTTGACGATGCCGACCGCGACCAGGCAGGGATGCCGCGCCGCGAGGGCGCTGTAGAGGCTGGTGGCGCTGCTGTCTTCCAGCAGCGCGTAGGCGGTCACCGGCGAGAGCAGCAGGCCGGAGAGCAGCGCCAGCACCAGCTTCCGGGACAGCGGCCGCTCCGCCAGTCCGACGCCCACCAGTGGCACAATCAGTGCGATGGCCGGGAAGATGAAGCGCAATTCCTTATGGCCGAGCAGATTATGCTCGACCAGGATCACCAGCGCCGCCAGCGCCAGCGCCAGCATCGGCAGCCGGCGCGCCCCGCGCCAAGCCAGCCAGACGATGGGGATGATGGCCCAGAGCCAATCCTCCAGCAGATGCAGCGCATAGAAGCTGACCGGCTCGCCGCCGAAACTCCCCGAAGCGACGCCGAGCACGGCGTTGAGATAGATATTGAGCCAGAAGGAGCGGAAAGGCTGGCCCCAGGTGAGCCAATCCAGCCCCCCGGCGAGAAGCACCGGCAGGCCAGCGGCGGCGAGCGCCAACGCCCAGCGCCGGGGGCTGCGCCCGCACAGCATCAGCCCGATCAGCGCGATCGCCGGGGCGAGCTGTTCGCGCAGCACGAAGCTCAAGCCCAGCAGCGCGCCGGCGGCGAGACTGTGCGCGCGCGCCTCGCTCTGGCGGGCGCGGGTGGCGAAATAACAGGCCGGCACCAGCGCGTAGGCGCTCAGCGATTCCTCCAACGGGTGCGGCGCCATCAGCCAGAGATCCGGCCAGAGGGCGGCGAGGCCGCCGGCGATCCAGCCGCCACGCGCGCCATGGAACATCCGGCCCCAGCCATAGGCGCAGCCGACCAGGCTGAGCGAGGCGAGGCAGAGCAGGATCTTGTCGAGGATGAGCCCGGTGATGGGGGCGCCGCCGAGGGCTTTCACCAGCCAGATCGGCCCAGCCAGCAGGCCGGGAAGCAGCCAGGAGCGCATGCCGACCTGGAATTCCCACGGCACCGGCCCGTGCCCGTAAACCAGCCGATGCGCCTGGCCGAAATATTGGATGATCTCGTCCGGGGCGACGATATCCTGGCCCCAGATCGCCAGAGGCAAGCGCAGCGCCAGCGCCAGGAGGAAAATAAGATATGCGGGCCGTAATGTCATGGCGGGCCAGCTTGAGGAGGCCGAGTTCCGGGCGATATGATTTGAAAGGCGCGCGCTTCCGGAGGGAAAATAAGGTGCAGTGGCGGAGCAGGAGACGTCTGGTCACACCAGCCTTGCTCTCTCGTCCAGCTGCAAAGGCGAGGGTTTGTTGTGCTGCTGGCGCCGGGGTCGCGGGTAATGCAGATGCTTTGGCGAAAGCCTGCCGGCACATGCGTAAACCCATTGGCACCGATAATGGCGTCGGCCTGCGACATCCCTTCGGAACCGGTAAAGCGGGTGGTGGTAAACAACATGGCCATCGGGATGAAGCTGATGGGCAGACTGTCCGCGACAAGGCATGGGTGGCGGTGCGCCAGCGCGTCATAGAGCGCGAACTGACGTCGCTGGGCGGTCACAGATTCGGGCAGCCGAGGGCTCAGCAGCGGGCCGGATAGAAGTGCGAGACCTGCAAGCAGGGGCCGCCAGGGCGGCGCGGCGCCAAACGAGAGGGCGAAACCAGCGCCTGCCAGAGGCACCAGCAACGCTATGGCCGGGAAAATATAACGGAATTCTTTGTGGGAGATCAGGCTATGTTCGAGCAGCAGAGCGAGGGCCGCCAGTGCCGCGGACGGTGAGAGCTTGGCGCCACGCCATGCGAACAAGGCTAAAAAGGGTATTGCCCAGAGCCAATCCATGGCCATGTCAAGAATATATCGAAGCAAGGGCGTGGGCAAAAACAATCCGCTATCGCCATGGCCGATGATTGGATTGAGATAAATATTAAGCCAGAATGAGCGGAATGGCTGGCCCCATGTCACCCAATCAAGGCCACCCGCGAACAGTACCGGCAGGGTTGCGGCACTCACTGCAATTGCCCAATGCTGCAGTTTTCGCCCGCAAAGAATAATGCCGATGATGGCGATGCCCGGGGCCAGCGCTTCACGAAAGATGAAACTCATCCCGAGCAGCCACCCTGCAACGAGCAGGCGGCCTGTTTGCCGGGGAAGGCTGGCGAGGCAGGCGGCGGGAACCAGGCAATAGGCAGCCACTGCCTCTTCCAGCGGGTGCGGGGCCATCAGCCAGAGATCCGGCCATAATGCGGTCAGCCCCCCGGCGATCAATCCGCCGCGTAAGCCCTGCGCCATCCGCCCCCAGACGAAGCCGCTCCAGACCAGGCTGAGCGAGGCGAAGCAGAGCAGCACGCGCACCAGCACCACGCCCGCATAAGGCGAAAGCCCGGCCAGCTTGGCCATTTCCATCGGCCCGGCGACCATCCCCGGCAGCAGCCAGGAGCGCAGACCCACCTGATATTCCCACGCCACCGGCCCCTGGCCGTAAACCAGCCGGTGCGCCTGGCCGAAATATTGCGCGACCTCGTCCGGCGCGATGAAATTCTGCCCCCAGATCGCTAAGGGCAGCCGCAGGGCCAGGGCCAACAGGCAACAGACCAGGAACGGGCGTGCCGTGAGCAGGCTGCGCCCGGCTGCGATCAACCCGGCACGCCTTTGGTGGTGGAGTATTCGAAATGCAGCGCCGTGTCCGGGTTCACGATCGGGTAGATCGCGTGCGCCGCCATCGCGCCCTCGGCGAAGCCTTGCAGGATCAGCTTCAGCTTGCCGGGATAGGTGCAGATATCGCCCACCGCGAACACGCCGGGCAGGGAGGTTTGCATGTTGTAGGGCGTCACCGCGACATGGCTTTTTTCCAGACCCAGGCCCCAGTCATTGATCGGCCCCAGCTCCATCGCCAGCCCGAAGAAGGGCAGCAGCACGTCGGCGGGCAGATGCTTGGTGGCGCCGTCCAGGTCGGCCACTTCCACCGCCTCCAGCGCGCCGCCCGCGCCGTGCAGGGCGTGCAGCTGGTAAGGGATTACCATCTCGACCTTGCTTTCAGCGGCCAGCGCGTCGAGCTGGGCGGTGCTCTCCGGGGCGGCGCGGAATTTCGGGCGGCGATGCACCACGGCGATGCTGGCGGCGATGCCTTGCAGGGCCAGCGCCCAATCCACCGCCGAGTCGCCGCCGCCGGCAATGACCACGCGCTTGCCGCGCAAATCCTCGCGCTTCTTCACATAATAACGCACGGCCCCGCTGGCCTCATACGCCTCCAGCCCGTCCAGCGGCGGGCGGTTGGGGCCGAAGGCGCCGGCGCCGGCGGCGAGGATCACGGCTTTGGCTTTCACCTCATCCCCGGCGCTGGTGGTCAGGGTGAAATCCCCCGCCGCCCCGGAGAGGCCGGTCACCTGCCTTCCCAGCAGCTTCGCGCAGTTGAACGGCGCGATCTGCTCTTCCAGCTTGGCGATCAGCGCGCCGCCCTCGATGCCGGGATGGGCGGGAATGTCGTAGATCGGCTTTTCCGGGTAGAGGGCGACGCATTGCCCGCCCAGCTCGTCCAGCGCGTCGATCAGCACGCAGGACATTTTCAGCATCCCGCATTCGAACACCGCGAACATGCCGGCCGGGCCAGCGCCTATGATCGCCACATCGGCAGAAATCCGTTCCATGCGCTCTGCTTTGCCCCGGCCCCCTTTTCCAATCAAGCCGGTCCCGGCAAAACAATGCAGAGACCATTTCCAAAGCCACTCTGGCGGCCGGCAAGCGGCGTGTTTCTGTGCGCCGGTGCTCACGTACTTAATGTACGCTGCGCGCCGGTGCTCGAAACCCACCACTTGACGACTCACCAGAGTGACTTTTGAAACGGTCTCTTATGCGCCTGAAGCTGAAGGACGAGTCGGAGACGCAAAGCCTGGGGGAAAAACTGGCCGCGGTCGCGCGCGCCGGGGACGTGCTGCTGCTGGAAGGCCCGCTGGGGGCGGGCAAGTCCAGCTTCGCGCGCGCTTTCATCCGCGCCCGGCTGGGGGATGCGCGGCTGACCGTGCCCAGCCCAACCTTCACGCTGGTGCAAACATACGACGCCCCGGACGGCACCCAGATCTGGCATTATGATCTCTGGCGGCTGGATGGTCCGGGGGGGCTTGAGGAGCTGGGCTGGGACGAGGCGCTGGAGGGCATCGCTCTGGTGGAATGGCCGGAGCGGCTGGGTGAGCTGACCCCGCCCGGCGCCTGGCACCTGCGGTTTTCGCTGGATGGCGACGGGCGGATGGTTGAGATTGCAGGGGATGTGAGAGGTTTCGATGCGACCTGATACGGCCGTGATTTTATGTGCGGGGCTGGGCGAGCGGATGCGCCCGCTCAGCGATTCCACCCCGAAGCCGCTGCTGAACCTCGCCGGGCAGCCGATCCTTGCCCACACCATGGCCCGGCTGCGCGATGCCGGGGTGCGCAAGGTGATCGTGAACGCGTTTCATCTGGCCGAGCAGATCGAGGCGTTTTTCGATCGCTATGAGGGGGTGATCGTGCGGCGCGAGGAGAGCCTGCTGGAGACCGGCGGGGCGCTGGCGGCGATGGCGGCCGAAGCGCTGCTGCCGGATGCGCCCTTCTATATTCTCAATGGCGATTCCTATTGGGTGGACGGCCCTTCGGCGGCGCTGCCGCGTCTGGCCGCCGCGTTCGATCCCAGGCGGGAGGATGCGATGCTGTTGCTGGCCCGCTCGGCCGGGACCATCGCCGAGACCCGCTTTGGCGATTTCGTCTGGGACCGTGAGGCCGGGCTGCGCCGGCGCGAGGAGCGGGAGGTTGCACCTTATCTCTACTCCGGCATCCAGATCGCCACCACGGCCCTCCTGCACAGCGACAAGGTGGAGCGGTTTTCGATGAACCGGCTCTGGGATGAGGCGCTGGCGGCCGGGCGGCTGAATGCCATCGTGCATGACGGGGTCTGGCTGCATATGACCACGCCGGAAGATATACTCCGCGCCGAGGAGCTGCTGGCGGCGCGGGAAGTGGGTAATTCCACGTGAGCTTGCGGATCGGCGCCTTTGCGCCGGAGGCCGCGTTTCTGCCGTCTCTGGCGCGGCTCTGGCTGGCGGAAGGCGGCGCGCATGAGGGGCTGATCATCCTGCCCAGCCGGCGCGCGGCGCAGGCGCTGGGGGCGGCGTTTCTGGAGGCGAATGACGGCAAGGCGCTGCTGCTGCCGCGTATCGTCGCGCTGGGCAATATCGATGAGGCCGGGCTACTGCTCTCGGCCGGGTTTTCGCTGGCCCCCGCCATCGCCCCCGCGCGGCGGCAGGCGCTGCTGGCGCGGCTGATCCTGCAGAAGCCGCAGGAGAGCGGGGCGCCGCAGAAACTCCCCGCCGCCTGGGCGCTGGCGGCGGAGTTCGCGACATTGCTGGACGAGGCTGACCATGCCGGGGTGGATCTCGCCGCCGCCCTGCCCGGGCTGGCCCCGGCGGAATTCGCGGAACATTGGCAGAAGACGCTGGAATTCCTCACCATCGTCACCCATGCCTGGCCGGCCATTCTGGAGGCCGAGGGGGTGATGAACCCGGCGAAGCGTCTGGCGTTGCTGATCGAGGCGCAGGCGAAGGCCTGGGGGGAAAACCCGCCCGCCGGGCCGGTCTGGATGGTCGCGGCGGAAGGCACGCCCGCCATCGCCCGCATGGCCGAGATGGTGGCGAAGCTGCCGCAGGGGCGGTTGATCCTGCCGGGGTTCGATCCGCATCTGGCACCCGCTGCCTGGGAGGGGGTGGAAGATTCGCACGCCCAGGGCGGCATCGCCCGGCTGCTGGCCGATATCGGGGCGCGGGTGGAGGAGGTTGAGGCACTGCCGGGGGCAATGCCAGGCGGGCGCGGGGCGCTGCTCTCGCGCGCCTTGCTGCCCGCCGCCGCGCTCTCCGCCTGGCAGGAGCCGGCAACGCTGGATCTGGCCGGGCTCTCCCGGCTGGAGACCGGGGATGAGGCGCAGAATGCGGTGGCGATTGCGATGATCCTGCGCGAGGCCTTGCAGATCCAGGGCCAGAGCGCGGCGTTGATCACCCCGGACCGGGCGCTGGCGGCGCGGGTGGGGGCGGCGCTGAAGCGCTTTGGCATCATCGCCGATGACAGCGCCGGGGAGCCGCTCTCCGCCACCCCGCCGGCGGTGTATCTGCGCCTGCTCGCCCGCGCCGCGCGCGAGGGCTACGCGCCGCTGCCGCTCCTGGCGCTGCTGAAACATCCGCTCGCCACCGGCGGCATCGCCCCGCTGGCGTTCCGCAGCATGGCCCGCAAGCTGGAGCGCCAGGCCCTGCGCGGCCCGCGCCCGCCGCCGGGGCTGGAGGGGTTGCGCTTCCGGCTGAAGGACGAGCATCAGGCGGAGCGGGATTTCCTCACCCGGCTGGAAGCGTTGCTGGCCCCTCTGGCGCTGCCGGTGGCGGTTTCGCCGGTGGCAGCGCTCACCGCCTTGATCGAGGCCGGGGAGGCGCTGGCGGCGACGCCGGAGGAGCCCGGCCCGGCCCGGCTCTGGCTGGGCGAGGCCGGCAATGCGCTCTCCTCCCTGCTCTCCGAGAGTCTGGTGGCGCTGGCGGAGATGCCGGAGATGGACCCGGCCGATCTGCCGGAGCTGCTTGACGCGCTGATCGCCGGGCAGAGCGTGCGCAAGCCCCGGGCGAAGGATGGGCATCCGCGCATCGCCATCTGGGGCATCCAGGAGGCGGCTTTGCAAAGCGTGGATGTGGCGGTGCTGGGCGGGCTGGTGGAGGGTGTATGGCCATCGCCGGAAGAGCCCGGCCCCTGGCTCTCCCGGCCGATGCGCCGCGCCGCCGGGCTGCCCAGCCCGGAACGTAAGATCGGCCAGGCGGCGCATGGGTTTTTCTCTCTCGCCTGCGCCTGCAAGCAGGTGGTGCTGGCGACGCCGAACCGGCGCGAACGCGCCCCGGCGGTGCCGGCGCGCTGGCTGACCCGTCTGGCCGCGATGCTGGCCGGGCAGGGGCAGAGCCTGCCCGCGCATGAGGCCGGGCTGTGGGCCGGGCAGCTCGATCTGCCGATGGAGCGCATCCGCCGGGCGAAGCCGCAGCCGCGCCCGCCCGCCCATGCCCGGCCAAAGACCTATTCCATCTCGGATATCGCGACGCTGATGGTCGATCCTTACGCGATCTATGCCCGCAAGATCCTGAAGCTCGCCCCGCTGGAGGCGCTGGATGAGGAGAGCGATGCCAGCCAGTTCGGCGATGTGGTGCATGCAGGTCTGGCGGCGTTTTTCAAAACCAGCGACATCACCGCGCCGGATGCGCCGCTGCGGCTGCGCCACGCGCTGGAGGTGGCGATGCGCCAGCAACGCCCGCGCGCCGCGCTGGCGCAATGGTGGGGGGCGCGGCTGGGGCGGATCGCCGAATGGCTGGTGGCGGAGGAGCGCGCCCGCCTGGCCGAATATGGCCCGCCCGCCGCGCAGGCGCTGGAGCAGCCGGGTGAATGGCGGATGCCGGGCGGCTTCACGCTGAAGGGCCGCGCCGACCGAATCGAGCGCGATTCGCAAGGCGGGATCAGGATTATCGACTATAAGACCGGCAATGTGCCGTCCGAAAAGCAGGTGAAAGCCGGCATCGCCCCGCAGTTGCCGCTGGAAGCGGCGATGGCGCGGCGCGGCGGCTTTGGTCCGGAATTTGAGGGTGAGGCGGTGGAGCTGCTTTATGTCGCACTCTCCGGCCGCGCGGCGGCCGGAGCGCAGAGTGCTGTGCTGAAAACGCCTGAGGCGCTGCGCGAGGTGGTCGAGCGGGCCGGTGAGCTGCCCGCACTGCTGGCGAAATTCGCACACCCGGACACGGCCTTCCTCGCCGCCCCGCATCCGGAGCGGGAAAACCGGTTCGATGATTATGCCGGGCTGTCGCGCCGCGCCGAATGGGGCGGGGAGGATGAGAATGGGGGCGATTGAGCAGGCCAACCAGGAGCAGCTGCGCGCCTCCAACCCGGCGATTTCCGCTTTCGTCGCCGCCTCCGCCGGCAGCGGCAAGACCAAGCTGCTGACCGACCGGCTGTTGCGGCTGATGCTGGCGGGCACGCCGCCGGAGCGCATTCTCTGCCTCACCTACACCAAGGCGGCGGCGGCGGAGATGCGCATCCGGCTCAATCGCCGCTTGGGCGAATGGGTGGCGCTGCCGCAGGAGAAACTGCGCGCCGCGCTGCAGGCGCTGGATGTGGCGGCGGATGCCGCCACACTCGCCCGCGCGCGGCGGCTGTTCGCGGAAGTGTTGGATCTGCCAGGGGGAATGCGGATCGAGACGATCCACGCCTTTTGCCAATCGCTATTGCGGCGCTTCCCGCTGGAGGCGCGGCTCTCGCCGCATTTCACCGTCGCGGATGACGAGGCGGCGGGCTTGCGGCTGCGCGAGGCGCGCGAGCAGGTGCTGGCCAGCCCCGCGGCGCGGGCGGCAGTGGAGGTGCTGGCGGCGGAGATCGACGAGCTGCGCTTTGCCGATCTCAGCGGCAAATTCGTGCAAGGGGCGGAAAAGGCGTTTCTGGACGCGTCGGCCCCGGCACGGTCGGCGCTGCTGCAGGCGGCGCTGGGCGCGCAGGATGAGGATGAAGATGCGCTGCTGACGGCCCTGGTTTCGCCGCCGCGTGAAAGCGTGCTGCGCGACGCCCTCAACGATGTGGCCTCACGCGGCAATGCCAGCGGCCAGAAATGGGCCTGGCCGGGGCTGGATTGGCTGGCTTTGCCGCGGCCTGAGCGGATCGCACAGCGTGAGGTCTGGGCTGGCATCTGCCTTACCACCGCCGGTGAGCCACGCACGCTGAAAGGGTTTTGCGGCAAGAAGCTCGCCGCCGAGGAAGAGCGGATCAAGGCCGAATTCCAGAGAGAGGCCGAGCGTGTGCTGGGTTTTCAGGACCGGCTGAAGCTGATCCGGCTTTTGCGCATCAATGAAGCGCTGCTCGATATTCTCGCCCCGGTGGGGCTGGCGGAGCGGGCGGGAAAGCGTCTGGCCTCTGAGCTGTCCTATGGCGATCTCATCGCGCAGACCTCGGAGCTGCTGATTGATCCCGGTGCGGCCTGGGTGCTGTACAAGCTGGATGGCGGCATCGAGCATCTGCTGCTGGATGAGGTGCAGGACACCGCCCCGGCGCAATGGGACATCGCCAACGCCATCGCCGCCGAGTTTTTCGCCGGTGAAGGCGCGCGGGAGGCGCGGCGCAGCATTTTCGCGGTGGGGGACCCGAAGCAGTCGATCTTCTCCTTCCAGGGCGCGGATCTGAAAAGCTTCGATGCCAACAGGGGGGCCTTCCGGCAGGCGGCGCAGCAGGCAGGGCAGGGCTGGCTGGATGGGGCGCTCTCGGTCTCTTTCCGCTCCACCGCGCCGGTGTTGGAGCTGACCGATGCCGTGTTTGCCGAGGGCTTTGCCCGCCAGGGCGTGGTGGCGCCGGGTGAGCGGCTGCGCCATGGCGTGGCCAGGCTGGGCCAGGCCGGCGAGGTGGCGCTCTGGCCGCTGAGTGTCGCCGAAGAGGCGCAGGCGGCGCCGGACTGGCAGGTGCTGGATGAGTATCAGAGCGCTGAATCCGCTGTCGCGGCGTTGGCGCGGCAATTGGCCTCCTATATCGAGATGCGGCTGACGCAGCCTCTGCCGGCGAAAGACCGGCTGGCGCGGCCTGGGGATTTTCTGATTCTGGTGCGCTCGCGCGGGGCGATTGTCGGCGCCGTGACCTCGGAGCTGAAGGCGCGCGGCATCGAGGTGGCGGGGCTGGACCGGATGGTGCTGCCGCAGCAGCCGGCGGTGGCCGACATGCTGGCTTTGTGCGACGCGCTGCTGCTGCCCGAGGATGATCTCGCCTTCGCGCAATTCCTGGTCTCGCCTTTGGGCGGCCTGTCCGATGACAGCCTGATGGAGCTGGCGCTGGGCCGCCCCGGCTCGCTCTTGGGCGCGCTTTATGCCCGGGCCGATGAGCGCGCGGAGTGGCAGGCGCCGAAAGCCTATTTCGAGGCGCTGCGCGCCCGCGCGGATTTTGACACGCCCTTCGCACTGCTCTCTGAGGCGCTGGGGGCGCTGGGCGGGCGGGCACGGCTGCTGGCGCGCTTCGGCGCGGAGGCGGCGGAGCCGCTGGATGAGTTCCTGGCCGAGGCGCTGCAATTCTCCATCGCCGAGCCGGGCAGTCTGCAGTTGTTCGTGCAGGCGCTGCGGGCGAGCGAAACCGCGATCAAGCGCGAATCCGAGGCCGGGAGCGACGAGGTGCGGATCATGACCGTGCATGGCGCCAAGGGCTTGCAGGCGCCGATCGTGATCATGCCCGACACCACCGGCCTGCCGCAGGCCGAGGGCAGTTTGTTCTGGCTGGATGTGCCGCAGGCAGCCTACCGGCTGCCGGTGCTCTGCCCGCGCGCAGCGCTGCGCCCGGCGGTGCTGGCGAATGAGCAGGCGGCGCTGCGCCGTGCCCAGCTCGATGAATATAACCGCCTGCTCTATGTGGCGCTGACCCGGGCCGAGGATGAATTGCTGATCTGCGGGGCTGCCGGGCGGCGGGCATTGCCGGCGGAGTGCTGGTACGAGGCGGTGAAGCAGGGCTTTGAACGGCTGGGGGCGCGCGATGAGGACGGCGTGCTGCTGCATGACTGCCCGCAGAGCGCCGCGCCGGATGGCACCTCGCAGGCCCGCAGCAAGTTGCAGGCGTCGCTGCCCGCCTGGGCAGGGCGCGCGCCGGACTGGCAGGCCGCCCCCGCGCCGAAGGAAGCGCCAGGCCCGCAGCGAATCGTCCCCAGCCGGGTGGCGGATGAAACCTCGCGCGCTGCCCTCGCCATCAGCCCGCTGGCCGGGCCGCAAAGCCCGGCCTCACGCCGCGCCGCCGCCATGGCGCGCGGGGTGGCGGTGCATGCGTTGCTGCAGCATCTGCCCGGCGTGGCGGTGCCGGCATGGGAGGCGGCGGCTTTGGCCTATCTCACGGCGCAGCCGGAATTGGCCCCGGAGGCGGCGGAAATTTGCGCCTCCGTCCTGAAAATTCTGCATGAGCCGGCGCTGGCGCCGCTATTCGGCCCTGGTTCGGTGGCGGAAATGGAGCTGGCGGGCGTCGTTGGCGGGCGGGAAGTGGCGGGCATCGCGGACCGGGTTTTCATCGGCCCGGAGGAGATCCTCATCGCCGACTATAAGACCGACAGAAATCCCCCCTCGGACCCATCCGGAATCCCGGAAAAATATCTCGCCCAGCTCGCCGCCTATCGCGCTGTGCTGCGCCAGATCCACCCTGGCCGCCCCGTGCGCTGCCTGCTGGTCTGGACCGCGCGGGCCGCAACCATGGCGGTGCCGGAGGCGGCCTTGGATCAGGCGGGGTTGGGTTGATCGGCATGGCAATCACCGCCATGTTACGAAAAATTCTGTTTTTGACAGGTGTATCATGACCAAGGCTGTAACCGACGCAACGTTTTCGACCGATGTGCTGAAAGCCAGCACCCCGGTTCTGGTGGATTTCTGGGCCGAATGGTGCGGCCCGTGCCGGTCCATCGCCCCCTCGCTGGAGGCGCTGGCCGAGGAATATGGCGGCAAGCTGGAAGTGGTGAAGGTGAACATCGATGAGAATCCGATGACACCCACCCAGTATGGCGTGCGCGGCATCCCAACTTTGCTGATCTTCAAGGACGGCCAGGTGGCGGCCCAGCAGGTGGGGGCGGCGCCGAAATCCGTGCTCAAGGCCTGGATCGAGAAAAGCCTCTAATGTCCGACCGCGAGCAGCCGCCGGCGATCATGCCGATGATCCGCACCATCGCCATGCCGGCGGATGCCAACGCCAATGGCGATATTTTCGGCGGCTGGCTGATGAGCCAGATGGATCTCGCGGCCGGTAATCTGGCCCAGCGTACCGCCCATGGCCGCTGCGTGACCGTGGCGGTGGAGGCGATGAGCTTCATCCGCCCGGTGAAGATCGGCGATGAGGTAAGTGTTTATTGTGAGCTGCTGTCCACCGGCCGGACCTCGATGAATATCTCGGTCGAGGCCTGGCGGCGGGAGCGCGCCGAGGAGAATGACGAGCGCGTGACCAAGGCGGTGTTCCGGTTCGTGGCGATCGACTCGACGGGTCGCCCCCGGCCGCTGCCCAAGCGCGGCTAAAAAAAGTTTTTGGGGTTGAAGGGGCTTTTTACAAAAAGCCCCTTCGTCTTATCTGGCCGCCGCCAAAGCCCCAGCTTGGGTATGGCGCGGAATGAAGCTAAGAGGGGGGCGGTTATTCCTTTGCACCGGAGAGCGGAGCCATGAGCGTACAGACGGATTCGATCAATCATTCTGAAATTCTTCATGTGAAAACCCGGTCCGTCTCCTGCGATGGCGGCGTTGGCCCGCTGGGCCACCCCAAAGTCTACCTGCAGATCCCGGGCAAGCAAGTCGCCTGCCCTTATTGCTCGCGCATCTTCATCCTCGATGGTGACGGCGCGGGCGAGAGCCATTGAAACTCGTCCTCGTCGACGGCTCGGGTTTCATCTTCCGGGCCTTTCACGCCATCCCTGACATGCAGCGCGCCGATGGCGTGCATGTGAACGCGGTGTTCGGCTTCTGCAACATGCTGGAGCGGCTGCTGAAAAACCATGCCGGGACGCATCTGGCGGTGATTTTCGATGCCGGGCGGCATACCTTCCGCAACCGGCTCTACGACCAGTACAAGGCCCACCGGCCCGAGCCGCCGCCGGAGCTGGTGCCGCAATTCGCGCTGATCCGCGAGGCGACCAAGGCGTTCGGCGTGCCCTCGATCGAGCTGGAGGATTGGGAGGCGGATGATCTGATCGCCGCCTATGCCAAGGCGGCCTTGGAAGCGGGCGGGGAGGCGGTGATCGTCTCGTCCGATAAAGACCTGATGCAGCTGCTGCGCCCCGGCGTGGAGATGCTGGACCCGATGAAGAACACGCCGATCGGCCTCGAAGAGGTTGAGAAGAAATTCGGGGTGACGCCGGACAAGGTGATCGAGGTGCAGGCGCTGATCGGCGACTCGGTGGATAACGTGCCCGGCGTGCCGGGGATTGGCCCGAAAGGGGCGGCGGCGCTGATTGGCGAGTATGGCACGCTCGAAGCCGTGCTGGAGGCCGCCCCCTCGATGAAGCCCTCGAAGCGGCGGGATGCGCTGATTGAGCATGCGCAGGCGGCAAGGATTTCGCGCGAGCTGGTGATTTTGCGCGACGATGCGCCGCTGCCGTTGCCGGTGGACGAGCTGGGGGTGAAAGCCTGGGACGCCGCGGTGCTGCGCGCCTTCCTGGTTGAGAATAATTTCCGCTCCATCCGCACAAGGCTCGGCCTTGAAGAGGGGCATGCGGAGGAGGTGGTGGAGGTTGAGCAGAGTGTTGCCCCCTTCGGGCCGTATCAGCCGGTTTACAAGATCGAAGCGCTGCGAGAGATTATTGCCGCCGCGCATAAAGGCGGGGTGATCGGGCTTTCGGTGCAGACGGATGATCCCTCCGGGCTGCATGGCAAGCTGGTCGGGCTGGGGCTGGCGGTGGCGGCGGGGCAGGGCGTGTATCTGCCGCTGCGCCATCACACCACGCTGGATGCCGAGCCGCAGCTGGGCTGGGATGAGGCGGCGGGTGCGCTGAATGCGCTGTTTGCCGATCCGGCCGTGCTGAAAATTTTCCATGATGCGAAATTCGCGCTGGAGGCGCTGGCGCGGGCCGGGTTGACCGCGCCTGCCCCGTTCGACGACGCGATGCTGATTTCCTACGCCCAGGATGCGGGGAATTTCGCGCATGATTTGGCGACGCTGGCGCGGGTGCATCTCTCCCATAGCGTGAAAACCGCCGATGATGTCACCGGCACCGGGCGCGGGCGGCTGAATTTCGCCGAGGCGCCGGTGGAGAAGGCGACCGCTCTGGGAGCGGAGGCGGCGGATGTGACGCTGCGGCTCTGGAGCCAGCTGAAGCCGGCGCTGCGGGTGCATAAATCGCTCGCTCTGTACGAGCTGCTGGAGAAGAAGCTGGTGCCGGTGCTGGCGGCGATGGAAGCCGAGGGCGTGCTGGTGGACAAGGCGGATCTCTCCGCCATGTCCATCGAGTTTGGTGAGCGCATGGGGGTGTTCGAGGCGCAGATCCATCAGCTGGCCGGGCATGAATTCAATGTCGGCAGCCCGAAGCAGCTGGGCGAGGTGCTGTTCGAGGAGATGGGGCTCTCCGGCGGCAAGAAGGGCAAGAACGGCGCCTGGGGCACGGATTCTTCCGTGCTCGAAGGGCTGGCCGAGCAGGGGCATGAAATCGCGCAGCGCGTGATGGAGTGGCGCCAGCTCTCCAAGCTGAAATCCACCTACGCGGATGCGCTGGTCGGGCAGATCGACGAAAAAACCGCGCGTGTGCATACGAATTTCCAGATGGCGGCGACCACCACCGGGCGGCTTTCCTCCACCGATCCGAATTTGCAGAATATCCCGATCCGCACCGAGGAAGGGGCGCGCATCCGCAAGGCGTTTATCGCCGCACCGGGGCATAGTTTGATCTCGGCGGATTATTCGCAGATCGAGCTGCGGCTGTTGGCGCATGTGGCGGATATTCCGGCGCTGAAGGAGAGCTTTGCCACGGGCGAGGATATTCACGCCCGCACCGCCTCGGAAGTGTTCGGCGTGCCGATGGCGCAGATGGACGGGGCGACCCGGCGGCGCGCCAAGGCGATCAATTTCGGCATCATCTACGGGATTTCGGCGTTTGGGCTGGCGCGGCAGCTGGGCATTTCCGCAGGCGAGGCCAAGAGCTATATCGATGCCTATTTCAAACGCTATCCGGAAATCCGCGCTTATATGGATGCGACGAAGGAGCAGGCGCGCACGGATGGCTATGTGCTGACCCCGTTCGGCCGGCGCTGCTGGGTGCCCAGGATCAAGGATAAAATCCCGGCGCTGCGGGCCTATGCGGAACGCCAGGCGATCAACGCGCCGCTGCAAGGCGGGGCCTCGGACATCATCAAGCGCGCCATGGTGAGGTTGCCGAAGGCGCTGGCGGATGCAGGGCTTTCAACGAAACTTCTGCTGCAGGTGCATGACGAATTGCTGTTCGAGACGCCGGATGGTGAGGCGGAGAAGGCGGCTTCGCTGGTGAAAGAGGTGATGCAGGGGGCGGCGACGCTGTCCGTGCCGCTGGTGGTGGAGACGGGTGTGGGCAAGAATTGGGGGAAGGCGCATTAGGTGTCCAACTATAGGTTGTTTTTTTCTCGATTTTCCGTAAACGAAATGGCAGTTCGAGGATCATTCAACTAGGTGGATTTTTATGTGTTCTGATGTTTCGCTGCCGCAGACAAAGCAAGAAATTGAGCTGAACAGGGCGGTCTATTTAGGGGCTGCTGGCCTGTGTTTTGCTGCTCTTTTGCAGGTTCTTAGCTGTGTGCATGGCTCAAATTTACCAGTTGCGATGGCTTATTCTGCGGCGTGTTTGATTGTTGCGGGATTTTTTTTGGGCGTCGGTGCAGCAATTTACGAATTAAATTTGAAATATTTCGATGAGTTGGTTGGTGTTGGTATCAAAACAGAGGATCTGAAGAAGAAAATCCGCAGACAAATTTTGTCTGTTTCAAATTTTGGTGTGGGTTTCGGAACCCTCGCAGGAATTCTGGATTTTCTGGGTGTGTTCGGTAATGCCGATTGGCTTTCTCAAGCTTTTGTTTTTGTCGATTGGCGGACGGTTTTGATTGTCATGACCGCAATCGTATTTGTGGCACTGTTGTTCAAAGCTAGCCGTACTCTAGAATGCTGCAAGGATGATTTTAAAGATCATTTGCCTAAAAAATCCAGATAAACTCTAAATCGGCAACGCCCCTTCCTTCATCCGTTCCATCGCAAAGCGGCTGGAAACATTCCGTAGCGGCACCATTTCGATCAGCTTGCGGTAGAAGGAATCATACGCGGCGATGTCCGGCACCACGACGTGCAGCAGATAATCCACATCGCCGCTCATCCGCCAGGCCCCGACGATCTCCGGGATATTTTTGACAGCCTGATGAAATTTATCCAGCCAGGCGGCGGAGTGGTCGTTGGTTTCCACCGAGACGAAGACCGAGACCGGCAGGCCGAGTTTGTCGGCGTCCAGCACCGCGACGCGGGATTTGATGATGCCGTTTTCCTCCATGCGCTTGATGCGCTTCCAGCAAGGTGTGGCGGTGAGCCCCACCTTGTCGGCGATCTCGTTGAGCGAGAGGGAGGCATCCGAGGCCAGCAGCCGCAGGATGGAACGGTCGATCTGATCCAGCTCGATCATGGTCTAGGGTCGGCTTTCGTCAATAAAGTTGCATCAATGCCGGCGGGGGATGCGGCAGGCGGCTCTTGCGGCGGCGAAAGAAACGCAGTACAGGCCTCCTCGGGTCACGCCCCCCCACCGGGGCGCTTTTCTTCTGTAAGGGAGAGTTTTAATGGCAGATTTTTCTCCGGCCGCCAAGCCCGCGCTGCGTCCGAATAACCCGAATTTCTCCTCCGGCCCTTGCGCCAAGCGCCCCGGCTTTTCGCTGGCCGCCCTGGAAGGCGCGCTGCTCGGCCGTTCGCACCGCGCGAAGGAGCCGAAAGCCCGGCTCGCGGAGGTGATCACCCTTTCCAAATCCATCCTGGGCATGCCGGAAGGCTGGCGGCTGGGCATCGTGCCGGCCTCCGATACCGGGGCGGTCGAGATGGCGCTGTGGTCCCTGCTGGGGGCGCGTCCGGTGGATGTGCTGGCGCATGAAAGCTTCTCCGAAGCCTGGGCGACGGACGTGCTCAAGCAGCTGAAGCTGGCCGATGCCCGGGTGATCAAGGCCGATTACGGCCAGCTGCCGGATGTGGCGCAGATCGATTTCAGCCATGATGTGGTTCTGGCCTGGAACGGCACCACCTCGGGCGTGCGCTTCCCGAATGGCGATTTCATCCCGGATGACCGGGAAGGGCTGGTGATCGCGGACAGCACTTCGGCTGCGTTCGCGATGGATCTGCCTTGGAACAAGCTCGATGTCGTCACCTGGTCCTGGCAGAAGGTGCTGGGCGGTGAGGCCGGGCATGGCATGCTCGCACTCTCGCCGCGCGCGGTGGAACGGCTGACCAGCTACACCCCGTCCTGGCCGCTGCCGAAGATTTTCCGCCTGACCTCCAAGGGCAAGCTGGCCGAGGGGATTTTCGTCGGCGAGACGATCAATACCCCGTCGATGCTGTGCGTCGAGGATGCGCTGGATGGTCTGCGCTGGGCGCAGGGCGTTGGCGGGTTGAAGGGGCTGATTGCGCGCTCCGAGGCGAATTTAAAAGCGATCGCCGATTGGGTTGAGGGCAATGAGCGGGTGCGCTTCCTGGCGGAAGATGCGGCCGTGCGCTCCTGCACCTCGATCTGCCTGGTCATCGACGCGCCCTGGTTCAAGGCGCTGGATGCGGAAGGCCAGGCCAAGGCCGCGAAGGCGGTGGCGAGCTTGCTGGAGAAGGAAAACGTGGCGCTGGATGCTGGTGCGTATCGCGACGCGCCGCCGGGCCTGCGCATCTGGGGTGGTGCTACGGTTGAGACGTCAGACATCCAGGCCTTGCTGCCCTGGATCGACTACGCCATCGACACGGTCGCCCAGGCTTAATTTTGTCCTGGGGCGTTAGCAGCGCCACGCCCCAGGCCCCAGCGAGCAAAAGTTTTTGGTGCCGCTTTTTCAAAAAGCGGCGAAAAACCCTCTTAGGAATCCCATCACATGGTCAAGGTTCTGATCTCGGACAAACTGTCCCCCGCCGCCATCGAGATTTTCAAAAACCGCGGCGTCGAGGTTGACGTGAAGACCGGCCTCACCCCGGCGGAGCTGCGTGAGATTATCGGCCAGTATGACGGCCTCGCCATCCGCTCCGCCACCAAGGTGACGAAGGAAGTGCTGGATGTGGCGACCAATCTGAAGGTCGTGGGCCGGGCCGGCATCGGCGTCGATAATGTGGACGTGAAATCCGCCACCTCGCGCGGCGTGGTGGTGATGAACACCCCGAACGGCAATGCCATCACCACGGCCGAGCATGCGATTGCGATGATCTTCGCGACCGCCCGGCAGCTCCCCGAGGCGACGATTTCGACCAAGGCCGGGAAGTGGGAGAAGAACCGCTTCATGGGCGTGGAAGTCACTGGCAAGATCCTGGGGCTGATCGGCTGCGGCAATATCGGCTCGATCGTGGCGGACCGCGCGGTTGGCTTGAAGATGAAGGTGCTGGCCTATGATCCGTTCCTGACGGAAGCGCGCGCGGTGGAGCTGGGGGTGGAGAAGGCGGATCTGGAGACGATCTTCGCCAAGGCCGATTTCATCACGCTGCATACGCCGCTGATCGAGGCGACGCGCAATCTGATCTCCGCCGAGGCGATCGCGCAGATGAAGAAGGGCGTGCGCATCATCAATTGCGCGCGTGGGGGGCTGGTGGATGAGAAGGCGCTGTATGAGGCGCTGAAATCCGGCCATGTCGCCGCCGCCGGGCTGGATGTGTTCGAGGTTGAGCCGGCCAAGGAGAACCCGCTCTTCGAGCTGGAGAACGTGGTCTGCACCCCGCATCTGGGCGCTTCCACCTCCGAGGCGCAGGAGAATGTGGCGCTGCAGGTGGCCGAGCAGATCTCGGACTTCCTACTGACCGGCTCCGTCACCAACGCGCTGAACATGCCGAGTGTGACAGCCGAGGAGGCGCCGCGGCTGCGCCCCTATATGGAGCTGGCCCGCCTGCTGGGCGGCTTCGCCGGGCAGATGACCCAGGCGCAGGACGGCACCATTCAGCGCATCCTGATCGAGTATGAGGGGGCGGCTTCGCTGCTCAACCACCGCCCGCTGAACGCCACGGCCTTGGCCGGGCTGCTGACGCCGGTGATGGACGGGGTGAACATGGTCAATGCCCCGGTGCTGGCGCGCGACCATGGCATCGAGGTTTCCGAGGCCTCGCATGACCGCACCGGCGATTACCAGACGCTGCTGCGCATCACCGTGACCACCGAGAAGGGCACGCGCTCCGTCGCCGGCACGCTGATCGGCAATGGCAAGCCGCGTTTGGTCGAGATCAAGGGCATCAAGGTGGAGGCGGATTTCGCCCCGCACATGCTGTACGTGACCAACAAGGACAAGCCGGGCTTCATCGGCCGCTTCGGCACCACGCTGGCGGAGGCGGGGGTGAACATCGCCACCTTCCATCTCGGCCGCGCGGCCGAGGGCGAGGACGCGATCTGCCTGGTCTCCACCGATGGCGAGACGCCGGAAGCGGTGCTGCAGGCGGTGCGTGCGCTGCCGCTGGTGATGCAGGCGACCAATCTGGCGTTCTGAGAGCTGACCTGACGAAAAAAGCCCCTTCGCCGAAGGGGCTTTTTTGATTCCGGGCGGGATTTTGGTATGGAGATATGCCATAATTACGCTGGGATGAAGACGCTGCCGACGCAAGCCTTTCGCCACCGCACCCTGATTCTGCTGCTGGTTCTGTTGCCCTTGTTCGGCAATGCGGCGTCGATATGGTTCAACGCCGATCCCACATTGCAATTATCGTTGATCGGCGTGGGGTTGCGGGGCGGTGTGTATGCTGGGCCGCCAGGGTGGATCGACCCATCCGCGGCTTATATCACCCAGCCGCTTGGGTTTCTCGCGGCATCGGACTGGCTGCACGGCATCATTCCCTGGTGGAATTCCTATGCTGGTGTCGGCATGCCGCTCGCGGCGGAAACGCAAACCGAAGCCTTTTTCCTGCCCTTTGTTTTCCTGCTGCATTTCAAGGCCGGATGGTTGTGGCTGCGCATCGTTTTGCAAGCCATGTGTGGCGTTTTTCTGTACGGGTTTCTGGCCGAGATTGGGCTGGCGCGACGGGCGGCGTTTCTGGGCGCGGCTCTGTTTGAATTTACGCCGGAGTTTTTTCTCTGCCCCAGCGCGCCAATCGCGCCGCTGCCCTTCCTGCCGCTGCTGCTGCTGGGGATCGAGCGGGCGGCCGTGGCGAGTGCCGACGAGCGGCGCGGCGGGTGGTCGCTTATCGTCATCGCCTGCGCTTACTCATTTTATTCCGGCAATCCTGAGGTCGCCTATTTTGATGGCATGCTCGCCGGGCTGTGGGCCATCTGGCGCTGGTTGGGCTTGGCCTGGCCGCAGCGGCTGCGCTTCACGCTCAAGCTCTGTGCCGGGCTTCTCGTCGCGATTTGCCTGAGCGCGCCGTTGCTGATCCCCGCCGCGATGTATACGGCGAAGGCCTATGTCGGGCTGCATGACGGCGTGTTCGCGCTGGTGCATATGCCGTTGCAGATGTTGCCGTTGCAGCTCTTTCCGCAGGCACTCGGGTTTATGGGGGTTCCGGTGCCCACGGCGCTGACGCCGTCGCAACTGGGCTCATATAACCTGACGCGTCTGCCGGAATGGGTGACGCTGCCGGTTCTGGCGTTGGCGCTGGCCGGGCTGGTTCGCGGCCGTGCGGCAAGGTTCTATGGGTTTCGGCTGATCCTCGCGGGATGGGTGGTGGTGTGGGAGGCCCGGTATCTCGGTGTCCTCCCGGTGCGCTGGCTGTTCAACCATGTACCCGGCGTTTCGGTCATGGATGCCACACGTTATAGCGGCCCGGCCGTCGATCTCGCGCTGATCCTGCTGGCCGCTTTTGCCCTGGATGATACGCTGCGCCAGAAGCGTCTTTCCCGCTGGCGCCTGGGGCTGGTCGGGGTGGTGATGGGGCTGCTTTGTGCCGGCGCCATTCTGCCCGGTTTGCCGTTGCTTACGCATTGGTATCACGCCCGCCCCGCGGCGGCTGTGCAAGCGCTGGTGTTTTTCCTTTTGGCTGTCATTCTCACGCTTGCGGTTCTGGCCGGGCTGAACCGGCCGGCGCGGCGCTCGGCCATCATCGCCGGCGCGCTCTGTCTGCCGGTTTGCAATTTTGTCCTGCCGCAGCTCTCAGGGCTGAGCAAAGGCCATCTGGATACGGGGCTGATCGGCTTCCTGAAGCAGACTACCGGTCTGCAGCGAATGGCCAGCACGGGGCCGTTCGGGCTGAATTTTCCAGACCGCTATGGCATTGCCAGCGTCAATTACAACGCCTTGCCCGCCCCGAAGCTTTGGACGTCTTTCGCGCATGAGGTTCTCGACCCACGGGCGGACCTGAACAGTTTCGATATGTCCGGCCCGCCGCGTGATATTCTCCCGCATCTGGCGGCTTTCCCATCACTTGGCGTGAAATATCTCGTCGTCAGCGATGCGCTGGCGTTCGCGCCCCATAGCTTCGCGATGGTGCCGGAGGTAGCGGCGACGACGGCCAACCCCTTGCGCCAAGGCCAGGCCATGAGTGGTCAGATCGATGACGATCTGGGCTTTGGGGAGATTGGCGAAGCCTCGTTGAAGTTGGGAACCTACAGCAATACGGCGCGCGGCGTGCTGGCGCTGCGGATTTGCGCCGGGGCTGACAATTGCCGGCAAAGCGACGTGTTGCTCGCCAATGCCAAGGACAATACGCCGACATTATTCGTGTTTGACCCGCCGCTTATCACGCATGGCCGGGCGCTGACCTATGATATTCTGCGCCGCGCCGGTGACAACGCGTTTGTGGTATGGACGGGGCGACAGGGCGGACAGGATGTGCCCGCCCTCCGCCTCGCCGCGCCCTGGCAGCCGCCCCTCAAGGGGCTGGCCTATCAGGGAATAACCGCGGATGTTCTGGAACTCGCCGCGCCCGCGCGATATGCCGGAACACTTGCTGGGCAATGCAAGATCGAAATCGAGACCAGGAGGGCCATGCGCGCCGATTGCGCGCGGCCGGACACGCTGATCAGGCGGGAAATGTATGCAAGCGGCTGGCATGTGCTTGTCGATGGCAAGCCCGCCGCAATCGGGCAATTGGCTGTCTTCCAGACGGTGGGGTTGGCGGCTGGGCAGCACGTCATCCGTTTCTATTATAAGCCCCCGCATATCGGACTGGCCTGCCTTGTCGCCGGCTTCGGCTTGCTGCTCTGGGGCGCGGCTTGTTTCTGGCCGCTGAGGCGGCCTGCGGCGCGGTTGGGCCGGCCCTGATCCGCACGGCTCAGCCGTGTTTTATCAGCCTTGCCAGCCAAAACGCGCCGCCCTCGGCCGCGAGCGTAGCGCCCGGGGGCAACAGGGCGGCGTCCAGCGGCGCCAGGCTGGCGCCGTTCAGCCTCAGCGGGGCCAGGGCCAGAACCAGATGCAGGGCGGGGGATGCGGGCAGGGTGAGGGGGGTAGGCTGAAACGCCAAGGTCGCGGTGAAGCAGTCCGGGTCGAACATCAGGTTCACATCCCGTACCATCTTGCCTTGCGGCGTGCCGAAGGCCGGTACATCGCCAGGAAAGGCGTGGGCCGGGCCATCCGGGCGCAGTAGGGCCACGGGATAGCCCTGCACCTCCAGCAGGAGCCGCCCTTCCAATATCCCCATCAGCCGGGAGATGCCGGGAAACACCGAGAACGGCCCTGCCTGCGCGACATCGGCGAGGCTGAGGCGCCAGCCAAACTCCCTGTCCTTGCCCGGCGCCTCGGCCACCGGCCAGGTGATGCCGCCGCCATTCTTCCATTGCGTGGCCATGCGTTGTGTCGCGGGGAAAAGCTGCATTATTTCACCTTCAGGAAGCGCGGCCCCTCGGCGCGCAGCGTGTCGATATCCGGGCAGCCCATCAGCGCCATCGCCACCTCGATCTCGCGCGCCAGTGCGGCGATGATGGTGGAAACCCCGCGCTCGCCATCGGCGGCCAGCGCGAAGGCGGTAGCGCGGCCCAGCATCACCCCGGAGGCCCCCAGCGCGATCGCCTTTAGAATATCCGCGCCGCGCCGGAAGCCGCCATCGATCGTCACCTCGATCCCGCCGGCGGCGGCGACGATCTCGGCCAGGCGGGAGATGGTGGAGCTGGCGCCATCGAGCTGCCGGCCGCCATGGTTGGAGACAGTGATGCCGTCCATCCCGGTCTCGCGGGCCCAATGCGCGTCCTCGGGGTGCATGATGCCCTTCAGCACGATCCGCCCCGGCCATTGGGTGCGCACCCAGTCCAGATCCTTCCAGGACAAAGTCGGGTCGATCCGCGCGGAGAGGGCGGCGGCCTGGGCCAGCACGTTGCGTCCGAACGCCTTGCGCCCGGCCAGCGCCTCCACTTGCGGGCGGCCCTGGCGCAGCATGTCCCAGCACCAGCCCGGCCGCTCCAGCAGTTTCAGCGCCAAGGATGGGGTGAGGCGGGTGAGGGCGCGGAAGCCGTTGCGGGCATCGCGCTCGCGGATGCCGGTGATGGCGCAATCCACGGTGAGAAACAAAGTCTCCACCCCCGCTCCCCGCGCCGCCCCCATCATGTCCAGCGCCAGGCTGCGGTCCTTCAGCATATAGAGCTGGAACATCGGCTGCGCCTGCACCTGCCTGGCCAGCCGGGTGATGGAGGCGAGGGAGAAGCTGGACAGGCAAAAGCCGATTCCCGCCTTGGCGGCGGCGCGGGCAGCCTGGATCTCGCCATCGCGTGCATAGAGCCCGAGGAACCCGACCGGCCCGAGCATGAAGGGCAAAGCCTGCTTCTGGCCGAGGAATGTCGTGCCCAGCCTGGGCGCGGTGATGCCGCTAAGGGCGCGCTGCTCCAGCTCATAGCAGGCGAAATCCGCCTCGTTGGCGCGCATCGTCGCCTCGGATGCCGCGCCGCCATCGATATAATCGAAGAAGATTTTCGGCAGGCGGCGCTGCGCCTCGGCCCGCGCATCAGCGACGTTGAGCAGCCTCATGCGCTGTGCGCGGCGCCGCGGGGCGCGTAAACATCCGCTTCTTTCATGTGGATTTGATAAAAACGCGGTGCAGGCGGGTCAAGGGGACGGCGCTGTTCCGACAGATGCTGCGCTGCGGAAAATTCCGCGCGCACGCTGCGATCATTCAGCTTGACAGGGGCAAAGGGCGTCTTTACGTATGTTTATACGAGGGTAAAAATAATTCGGGTGGAATGTCGATGTGGCCGCGCAAGGATGCCATGCGCTCCAGCCGAAATCGAGAAACAGTTCACAAAGGGAGAAAATCGAATGAAATCCACCAAGCTTTATGGTGCCACGGCGCTGACCATGATGCTCGCCGGCGCGCTGCCGGCTATGGCGCAGACCATTACGCCGCCGCAGGTGAGCCAGATGAGCACCAAGAAAATCACCATCGGCTTCCTGCTGCCGGAAAATTCCTCGCCGCGTTATGAGCAGATGGATCGCCCGGAATTCACCAAGCTGGTGAAGCAGGCTGACCCCAACACCACGCTGATCGTCACCAACGCCAACTCCAACCCGGATTCGCAGCTCAACCAGGCGCAGTCCGCGATCACCAACGGCGCAAACGTGCTGGTGGTGGACCCGGTGGACGGCAAGGCGGGTGCGGCCATCGTGGCCTACGCGGCGCGCAACCATGTGCCGGTGATCTCCTATGATCGTCTGATCCAGGATTCCAAGCCGGCCGGCTATGTCTCGTTCGACAATCTGCGGGTTGGCGAGCTGCAGGGCCAGTATATCGCCGACCATGTGAAGCCGGGCGGCTCGATCATCATGATCAATGGCGCGCCGACCGATTCGAACGGTCTGGAATTCAAGCGCGGTGCGCTGAATGTTCTGAACCCGCTGGTTAAGGCTGGCAAGTTGAAGATCGCCTACTCGGTGATGACGCCGAGCTGGAGCCCGGAGAATGCCTTCCAGGAGACCCAGCAGGCGCTGACCCGGCTTGGCAACAATGTCGATGGCGTGCTTGCCGCGAATGACGGCACGGCTTCGGGCGCCATCCGCGCGCTGCAGGCGGTGGGCCTCGCCGGCAAGATTCCGGTGACCGGTCAGGATGCGACGAATGGCGGCCTGACCTACATCCTTGAAGGTCTGCAGTCGATGACCGTGTTCAAATATGTGCCGCAGGAAGCCGCGGCCGCGGCGCAGTTTGCGGTTGGCATCGCCGCCGATGGCAAGGCGCCGGCTGGGCTGGTGAACGGGAAGGTCAATAACGGCAAGATCAACGTGCCGTCGGTTCTGCTCACCCCGCTTGTCGTCACCGCCGACAATATGAAGGATACGGTGATCAAGTCCGGCTACGCGACGCTGCCTTCGATCTGCGTCGGCGACGCCGCCAAGGCGCCACTCTGCCAGAAATAACCAGACTATAACTCAAGGAGATGAAACGCGTTGCGTTTCATCTCCATATTTTTTCGGAGACTTCCATGAATTCAGCCAGCTCGCATGATTTGTTGAGCGTGAAAGGCCTGCACAAGAAATACGGGGCCGTCACGGCGTTGCGCGATGTGAGTTTCACCGTGCGGCGCGGCGAGGTTACTGCGTTGCTGGGCGATAACGGCGCGGGCAAATCCACCACCATCAAGGCGATCGCCGGCGTGGCGCCGGCCGATAGTGGCAGCATCATGCTCGAAGGCCAGGAGGTGCAGATCCGCCGCCCCGCCGATGCGACCGGGCTTGGCATCCAGACCGTGTATCAGGATCTGGCGCTGTGCGATAATCTCGGCATCTGCGCCAATTTGTTCCTGGGCCGTGAGCGGGTGAGCGGGCCGTTCGGCATGCTGCGCGATGTGGACATGGAAGAAGAGGCCAGGAAGGTTCTGAAAACCTTGCGGGTCAATCTGCCGGCTTTGGATACGCCGGTGGCAGCACTCTCCGGCGGCCAGCGCCAGGCGGTCGCCATTGCACGCGCCGTGCTCTGGGGCAAGAAAATCGTCATCATGGACGAGCCGACCGCCGCGTTGGGTGTGGCGCAGACGGCGGAAGTTCTCCGCCTGGTGCGCGACCTGGCCGAGCAAGGCTTCGGCGTGATCCTGATCACGCATAATATGCAAAACGTCTTCGAAGTGGCCGATAGCGTGGTGGTGCTGCGCCTGGGCCAGACCGTGATGGAAGAACGCAAATCCGACCTGACTCCGGAGGAAGTGGTGGGCTGCATTACCGGCTCGCGCACCACCATCGGGGGCATGGCCTGAACATGAGCGCGGTGAACCAAATGACAACAGCACAGAACAACACCAAGGCACCCGGCTGGACGCAGAGACTCGTAAGCTCCACCGATCTTGGCATGATGCCGGTGATCGCGGCGCTGATCGCGATCTGGATCGTCTTCGAAATTCTCAACCCGCATTTCCTCACCCCCCGCAATCTCAGCAATCTCTCGGCGCAGATTGTGGTGACGGGCACGTTGGCGCTGGCGGAAACGCTGGTGATCCTGCTCGGGATGATCGATCTTTCGATCGGCTGGAGCAGCGTGGTCGCCGCCTCGGTGTTCTCCGTCGGCACGGTATTCTTCAACCTTCCGGTCTGGCCTTGCGTGTTTCTCGCCATCGGCGCTTCGGTGGTGATCGGCTTCCTGCAAGGCATTCTGGTTTCGCGCGTCGGCGTGCCGAGCTTCGTGGTCTCGCTCGGCGGGGCGATGATCGCAGAAGGCTTGGTGCTGGCGATGCTGACCCAGCATGGCGGTTCCGTGCCGCTTTCTGATGATCTCTCCACCGCCGTCGGCACGCTGGACGTACCCGCGCTGTGGAGCTGGATTATTTCGCTGGCCTTGTTTGCGCTGTTTGCCATTGTCTCGCTGCGCCGCCATACGGACCGGCGCCGGCGTGGGGCAGGGGAGGCGCACAGCCTGTTCTTCGCCAAGCTGGCCTTCATGCTGGTGGTGCTGGTCATCGGCATCGGGCTGCTCTGCGCCTATCAGGGGGTGCCGGTGCTGCTGGTGATCTTCCTCGCGGCTCTGTTCGCCTGCGCCTTCCTCACCAAATCCATGCGCTTCGGCCGGCATCTTTACGCGGTGGGCGGCAATGTTGAGGCGGCGCGGCGTTCTGGCATCAATGTTCGCTTCGTGCAGCTCGCGGCCTTCACCTTGGCCGGCGCGCTGGTCGGGCTGGGCGGCTTGCTGGATGCGGCGCGGCTTGGCGTGGCCTCCGCCACGGTGGGTGATTCCGACATCATGCTGAACGCCGTTGCCGCGGCGGTGATCGGCGGCACCAGCCTGTTTGGCGGGCGTGGCTCGGTCTATGGCGCCTTCTTCGGCGCGCTGGTGATCGCCTCCGTCACCAACGGCATGGATCTGATCGGTGCGCCCTCTTCCGTGCGCTTCGGGGTGGAGGGGGTGATCCTTCTCGCCGCCATCACCATCGATACGATCCTGCGCCAGCGCCGGATGCGCTCCGGCCGCGCCTGAGCGCGACATTCCCGACCAAAAGAAAGGGGCCTTGCGGCCCCTTTTTTCATGGAGATTTTTTGGCGACGGCCTGGGTGTAATTCACCGTGGCATGGGTGAGAGCTTTTGGAGGCGCAGCCCCTTGAGCGGCACAAGAGCCATATGAATGTACGCTGACGCGCCTGCATCAGGATGAGCAGATCAAAGCGTGCGATAAAAAAAGAGCATCAAGCTGAAAGCTTGATGCTCTAAAAAATCATGCATCTGTCGGGCTGTTTCTTGGCGTCACTGCAACGCCCGCCCGACTTCCGCATTCCAGAGCTTCGCTCCGCCGGTCAGCCCTGCCTCGTTGCGCGCGAGGATGACGCCTTCGGGCAGTTCCTGCAGGCTGAACAGCCTGGCATTGCCGCCGCCGAGATAGAGCACATCAAAATTCACCAGGCTATGGATCCGCCCGATCGTTTCCTGCACGCGCGCTTTCCAGCGCATCTCGCCGACACGCTTCAGCGCCGCATCGCCGACGAAATCGTCATAGCTGGGCTCCTCACCAGCAACGTGCCGGCCAAGCTCGATCTGCGGTGCCGGCACGAAATCGCGGAACAAGGCAAAGCCCATGCCGGTGCCCAAAGTCAGCACCACCTCAATTCCCTCACCGGCGATGATGCCAAGCCCATGCATCGTCGCGTCATTCGCCAGCCTTGCCGGGCGCTTGAAGCGTGCGGTGGCGAGGGCGGCGAGATCCGTGCCATGCCAGTTTTTGGTGCCGAGATTAGGCGCCGTGAGAACGATATTGTGCTTGATGGCGCCCGGAAAACCGATGGAAATAACATCGAATTCGCCAAGCGGCGCGATCAGCGTCGCCACGGTTTCCAGCAATTGCGTGGGGCTGGCGCCGGGCGGTGTCGGGCAGCGCGCGGCTGGTGCCAGCATCTCTCCGGCATGGTTCAACAACGCTGCCTTCAGCCCGGTACCGCCAATATCCAGAGCCAGGATTCGCTCGGGATGTATGTCTGCCGTCATGTCATTCCCCAAATAAAAAGAGGCCAGCCTGGGCAAAACCGGGCATGGCCTCTGTGGTGTTTCCAATTGGTCCGGACGGGCCGGGACCTCTCCGCAGCCTGCCGAACAATGCCGCCCCAGCGCCGGTGGCGTGGAGCGGCATCGCGATCAGAAGGCGTATTTCAGATAAAAGCGGCTGCTGAAATACGGATTGTCGTAATGCGCGTTGGTCTGCGAGCTATCGTTCTGCGCGAAGGCCGCATCCGTATCCCACGCCACCGAGAGACCCTTCAGCACATCCGAAAGATTGTAGCTGAAGCCGGCATCGATGACATGGATCGCTTCGTTGTGGATCGGCGCGACGCCAGCCGGGAAGCCATAGGCACCGCCATAGCTGTAGGTGCTGCCGCCGAAGCCATAATCGGCGTTATACTCGACATAGGTCGGGTCGATTTCGAGCTTGCCGCCCATCGCCTTGATCGTGCCGGTGATACCGTAGGCATAACCCGGCCCCATATCCTCTATACCGTTCTGCATCGTATCGGTGAAGATCGTGCCGGACAGATCGTTGTAAGGATGGACCATGCCGCCATGGTGGAAGGAGCCGTAGGAGGACGGGCTGTAATCGCCGATCACCGCGATCTTGTCGTCACCGAAGGTCATGCCGAGCTTGCCGCCATAGACATGCGCGTCGACATTATAGGTCACGCCGGCCGGGTTGAAGCCGGAGCCGGAATTGCCTTCGCTGACCATCTGCGCGGAGCCGAACAGGTTGGAATTCGCGTTCATCGGCGTCACGAAATCAGCCTGGCCGTAGAACATCTGCGCCTGGCCGTAGAAATTATAGTACCAGCCCTGCGCCGTGTAATCGACATTGTCGTAACGGTTCTGGAACTTCGCACCGAAGGCGATGAAGCCGTTGGTATGGGTGAGATAGCGGTCACCGCTGACAAAGTCGCTGCTATAACGAGAATTATAGTTGAACATGCGCGTCGCCATGACCGACAGGGTCGCGGTGTCGGTGTTCAGGCTCAGCGGCCCGGCATCGGCGGCGCCGTTATTGCCGCCAATGACGTTGGCGACACCGGCGAAGCCCATGAAGGCGCGCGGATTGAAGGTGTACAGATCCTGGTTGGCGAAGGGCGTGTTGATGAATTGCCGGCCACCGCGCACTTCCAGATAGCGATTCTCGTACTGCAGGAAGGCCTCGCGCAGCGATTGTTCGCTATGGGTATGGCTGGTCAGCTCGGAGCTGTCATCATGATTCGGGTTGCGCGAATAGAGACCGAGAGACTGGCCGGTATAGCCGCCCAGCCCGACGCTGAATCCCTCGAAGGCGCCGGTATGCAGATTGAGATTGCCGCCGACGGCGAAGGCGTTCTGCGTGTTCTTTCCGACTTCCCCCTTGTTAGCGTAGGTGAAGTCATACACGCCGGCCTGGCCGGAAATCGTGGTCTGCCGCAGCGCATCCTGCAGGCTCTGCGCGTGCGCCGGCATCGCCAGCCCGGCCAGTGGCAGTATGCCGGCGGCGAAAAACGCGGCTTTGCTGCAAGAATTTTTCATGCCTGCGAGGCTCTTGATCAGTTTGGACATTCCGTCCTCCTCCTGTTGTTCTGATGATTTTCGGCTCTTCTGCGTTCAGGCTGCACCGCAACATGGCGCCGCAACGAGATGCGCGTGTGTTGTAGCCTGAACACGCATGTTCAAGAAGTCTGTTTTTTGATCTATGTCGTTCCTCTTCCCACAGGCGTTCTGCTTTGTTTTCGGGAGAATTATTTTAGCCCCGAATAAAATAGGAATATGAAGGCTCCGGGGCGCTGTCAAATAAAAATTGCCGGGCCGTTGCGGTTACGCTAAGGCTGTGGCGCCATGAACACACGTCGGATCAATTCCAACATCATCCGCAAGATCAACGCGGCGCGCGTGTTTCATGGGATTCGCAAAAACCCCTCTATTTCACCGCAAGGTCTATCAAAAGACACGGGCATTGACCTTGCCACCATCTCCATCATCCTGGCCTCTCTGGAACAGGACGGGCTGGTCGAGCGCACCCAGGGCGAACGCACCGGGCGCTCCGGGCGGCCGAACAGCCAGCTCAACATCAATGAGAAAACCGGCGTGTTGGCGGGAGTCGCGGTGGATGTTGATGAAAGCGAGCTGGTGCTGTGCAGTTTCGCCGGCACGATTCTGGCCAATCTGCATGTTCCTGGCAGCAAGGATCAGGAAATGGTTATCGGTTCGATCAAATCCGGTATCGCCACGCTGCTGAAACAAACGGGCTACCCGCGCAAGGCGCTGGCTGGGGTCGGGGTGGGTGTGCCGGGTCTGGTCGGGCTGGATGGCAAATTGGCGCTGGCGCCGAATCTGGATTGGCATGATGTCGATTTCGGCGCGGCACTGGCTGCGTCTCTCGCTGTGCCGGTGCAGTTGGAGAACGACATCAAGGCGGCCGCCGCGGCGGAGCATCTGTTCGGGCAAGGCGCGCCGGATGCGGATTTCATCTATCTCTCCGGCCGCTCCGGCGTGGGTGGCGGGTTGTATCTGGGTGGGGCGATCTATCGCGGTCCGCGCGGCATGGCGGGTGAGGTCGGGCATATGAAGCTGGTGCCCAATGGCCGCCCTTGCGCCTGCGGCGGTTTCGGTTGCTTTGAGGCCTATATATCTGAGCGCGCGATTTTCGAGCGCCTGCGCGATGCCAAATTGAACTTCCCTGACATCGCCGGGGTGCGCGAGGCCGCCTTGCGCGGCGAGGCCGGGGTGCGCGCGGTGCTGGCTGAATGTGGCCAGCATCTGGGGCTGGGGCTTGCCAATCTCGCTAATATTTTCGCGCCCGGGCGGATCGTGCTGGGTGGGGCGATGGCGGTGCTGGCGGAGTATCTGCTGCCCGCCGCGCAACCGGTGTTCGAGGCGAATGCGCTGCGCGAAATCGGCGGCGAGATCGCGATCAGCGTCTCCACGCTCGGCGAATTCGCGGTGCCGATGGGTGGCATTGCCATCGCGTTGCAACATTTTCTGGAAGAGCCGCACGTTGCCATGCTGCGCCCGGGCAGTCAGGCATGACGCGCCGCGTGGCCCTTTGCCGCGGCCGCCATTTAAGACAAACTAGGGGAAGATGCCGGGCGCATCTTCGGAAGGAGAGAGTATGACCAGCCGTGTGATCCCAGTTGAGCCGTTTGTTCTCGTCGTGTTTGGCGCCACGGGTGATCTCTCCCGCCGCAAGTTGATCCCCGCCATGTTCCAGCGCGATGCGGATGGCCAGCTGCCGGATGCGGCGGAGATTTTCGGCGTCTCGCGCGGGCAGCTCAGCGATGACGAATTCGTCGCCCAGGCGAAGGCGGCGGTGGAGGAGCATGTGCCCGCCAGCGAGCGCCCGGCGGAGATTGTCGAGCGGTTCTTGAAGCGCATTCATTACGTCGCGGCGGATGCTACCGGCGATGAAGGCTGGGCGGAGCTCGCCACCGCGCTGAAGCCTTATCAGGACCGGGTGATCGTGTTCTACCTCGCCACCGGTCCGGCTTTGTTCGGGCCGATCTGCGAGCGGCTGGGGCGCTTCAATCTGGCCGGTGAGAATGCCCGGGTGGTGGTGGAAAAGCCGGTGGGCAAGGATGGCGAGAGCGCGCATGCGGTGAACCAGGCGATCGCCCAGGTATTCCCGGAAGACCGCGTCTATCGTATCGATCATTATCTCGGCAAGGAGACCGTGCAGAACCTGATGGCGCTGCGTTTCGCCAACGGGCTGTTCGAGCCGCTGTGGAATGCCGCCCATATCGACCATGTGCAGATCACCGTGGCGGAGTCGCTCGGCGTTGAGGGCCGGGCCGGCTATTACGACACCGCCGGGGCGCTGCGCGACATGGTGCAGAACCATATTCTGCAGCTGCTCTGCCTGGTGGCGATGGAGCCGCCCGCCCATCTCGCCGCCGATGCGGTGCGCGACGAGAAGCTGAAAGTGCTGCGGGCGCTCAAGCCGATGGAGTCGCAGGATTGGGTGCGCGGCCAGTATCGCGCTGGCGCCTCCGCCGGTGGGCCGGTGCCCGGCTATCTGGAGGAGCTGGGCCAGCCTTCCAGCCAGACCGAGACCTTCGTGGCGCTGAAAGCCGAGATCGAGAATTGGCGCTGGGCGGGGGTGCCGTTTTATCTGCGCACCGGCAAGCGTCTGGCCGAGCGTGTCTCGGAAATCGTCATCACCTTCCGCCCGGTGCCGCATTCAGTGTTCGGCAAGGGGGCGGGGCCGGTGATGGCGAATCGGCTGGTCATCCGGCTGCAGCCGGATGAGGGCGTGAAGCTCTGGCTGATGATCAAGGATCCCGGCCCGGGGGGTATGCGTCTGCGCCCGGTCTCGCTGGATATGAGCTTTGCTTCGACGTTCAATGTCCGCAATCCGGATGCCTATGAGCGGCTGGTGCTGGATGTGGTGCGCGGCAACCAGACCTTGTTCATGCGCCGCGACGAGGTGGAGGCCGCCTGGGCCTGGGTCGACCCGATCCTGGAGGCCTGGAGCATCGCCCCGGATGCGCCCAAGCCCTACACCGCCGGGACCTGGGGGCCGAGCGCGGCGATCGCGCTGATCGAGCGCGATGGGCGTACCTGGGCGGATGGTGCGCCGTGACGGCGCACTGGGCGGATGGTGCGCCCTGATGCTGATTTTCCCCTCCCGCGATGCTTTGGCGGAAAAGCTGGCTGAGGATACCGCGCAGGCTTTGCGCAACCGCTTGCAATTGCAGGTGGAGGCGGTGCTGGCCGTCTCTGGCGGCAGCACGCCCGGCGCCTTTTTCGCGGCGCTGAGCCAGGCGGAGCTGGATTGGTCGCGGGTGGTGGTCACTTTGGTGGATGAGCGCTGGGTGCCCGAGGACAGCCCCCGCTCCAACGCCGCCATGGTGCGCCGGGCGCTGCTGCAGAACCGCGCCGCCCAGGCCCGGTTCCTGCCGCTTTATAACGGCGCGCCGACGCCGGCGGCCGGGCTGAAGGCGCTGGAGGCGGAGCTGGCTGCTTTGCCCTTGTCCCTGGCGGCGGCGATCTTAGGTATGGGAGAGGATGGGCATACGGCCTCCTTCTTCCCCGGCGGCGACAATCTGGCCGCCGCCCTGGCCCCTTCCAACGGGCAGAAGGTGGAGACGATGCAGGCGCCGGGCGCCGGCGAGCCGCGCATCACCTTGACGCTGCCGGTTCTGGCCCAGGCGGATCTGCTGGCCCTGCATATTGAAGGCGCGCGCAAGCGCGAGGTTCTGGAACAGGCCTTGGCCGGCGGGCCGGATGAGGAGATGCCCATCCGCGCCGCGTTGCGTCATGATCCGCAGATTTATTGGAGTGCGTAACATGCTTCACCCTGTCATTGCCGAGGTCACGGCCCGGATCATCGAGCGCAGCCGCGGGCCGCGCTCGCGCTACCTACAGCGCGTGGCGCAGGCCGCCAGCCACAAGCCCAAGCGCCAGGCCTTGGGTTGCGCCAACCAGGCGCATGGCTTCGCCGGCTGCGGCGCGGGCGACAAGGCCGTGCTGCGCGACGGCGATGGCGGCAGCCTCGCCATCGTTACCGCCTATAACGACATGCTCTCCGCGCATCGCCCCTACGAAACCTACCCGGAGCAGATCCGCGAGGCGGCGCGCAAGGTTGGTGGCGTAGCGATGGTGGCGGGCGGCGTGCCGGCCATGTGCGATGGGGTGACGCAGGGCGAGGCCGGCATGGAGCTGTCGCTGTTCTCGCGGGACGTGATCGCGCTGGCAACCGGCGTCGCGCTCTCCCACAACACCTTCGATGCCGCTTGTTTCCTGGGGATTTGCGACAAGATCGTGCCCGGCCTGGTGATCGGCATGCTGAGCTTCGGGCATCTGCCCTCGGTGCTGATCCCCGCCGGACCGATGCCCTCCGGCCTGCCCAATTCCGAAAAAGCCAAGATCCGCCAGCTTTATGCGGAAGGCAAGATCGACCGCGCGGCGCTGCTGAAGGCGGAAGGCGAAGCCTACCACGCGCCGGGCACCTGCACCTTCTACGGCACCGCCAACACCAACCAGATGCTGGTCGAGATCATGGGGCTGCATGTGCCGGGCTCGGCCTTCGTGAATCCCGGCACGCCGTTGCGCGACGCGCTGACGGACTTCGCGGTTGAGCGTGTGATGAGCCAGACGGCGCTGGGCGAAAATTTCCAGCCGGTGGGCCGGATGATCGATGAGCGCAGCTTCGTGAATGCGATCGTCGCGCTGCACGCCACGGGTGGGTCGACCAACCACACCATCCATCTGCTGCCGATGGCGGCGGCGGCGGGGATCACCATCACCTGGCAGGATCTTTCGGATCTGGCGGCGGTGACGCCTTTGCTGTGCCGCATCTATCCCAATGGCCAGGCCGATGTGAATCATTTCCACGCCGCCGGCGGCACCGGATTTTTGATCCGCGAGCTGATCGAGGCCGGGCTGCTGCATGAGGATGTGGACACCATCATGGGCAAGGGGCTCTCCGCCTATATC
>NZ_JHYG01000005.1 GCF_000687875.1 Acidocella facilis ATCC 35904
CCACAGGCGGAAGCCCTGCTGGATGGGTTGCAGGGTGTTGGTCATGTCATCGCTGACGCTGCCTACGACGCAGATCCCCTACGCGCTTTCATTGCCAATGATCTCGGTGCAACCGCTCAGATCAAGGCTAATCCCAGCCGCGCCATAAGCCCCCCAATCGACTGGAGGCTCTACAAGGAGCGCCATCAGGTCGAGTGCTTCTTCAATAAACTCAAACGCTTCCGCAGAATCGCCCTCAGATGCGAAAAAACCATCAAAGCCTTCATGGGCTTCGTACATCTCGCTTGCGCCATGATTTGGCTACGATGAATGCAGACACGACCTAAAGGTCATGCGCTTCTGGCTTGACCTTGGAGTAGATGGCTTGCGCCTGGATGCAGTACCTTATCTGATTGAACGCGACGGCACGAACAATGAAAATTTGCCCGAAACCCATGCAGTTTTACGTCAGATCCGCGCAGCGTTGGACGCTCACGCACCGGGCCGCATGTTGCTCGCAGAAGCCAATCAATGGCCGGAAGATGCCCAGCAATATTTTGGAGATGGCGACGAATGCCACATGTCTTTCCATTTTCCCTTGATGCCTCGAATGTACATGGCGATCGCACAAGAAGATCGTTTTCCAATAACGGATATTATGAGGCAAACACCAGAAATTCCGGCATCTTGCCAGTGGGCGATTTTCCTTCGCAATCACGACGAACTGACGCTAGAAATGGTAACGGACTCGGAGCGTGATTATCTCTGGAACACTTACGCTGCCGACAAGCGCGCCCGCATCAATCTCGGCATACGTCGGCGCCTGGCGCCATTAATGGATCATGATCGTCGACGCATTGAATTGATGAACGGGCTCTTGCTCTCGATGCCCGGCACGCCCGTCATCTATTACGGTGATGAAATCGGCATGGGCGACAATATTCATCTTGGCGACAGAGATGGGGTACGCACTCCTATGCAATGGTCACCCGATAGAAATGGAGGCTTTTCGCGTGCAAATCCTGCAGATCTCGTGCTTCCGGCAGTCATGGATGCAATCAGCGGCTTCGATGCTGTTAATGTCGAACGCCAATCGGCAGATCAATATTCGCTGTTGAATTGGATGCGGAGGATGCTGGCCGTACGCAAGAGACACAAATCTTTCGGTCGCGGGACACAGCAATTTCTCTATCCCGCCAACCGTAGAATTCTGGCATTTCTACGCTGTTTCAACAACGAGTCTGGAGATGAGGAAAAAATCCTCTGCGTTTATAACTTATCACGCACGGCGCAAGCGGTCGAGCTGGATCTGTCTGCATTCGAGGGACTTGTGCCCGTGGACCTGATTGGAGGTTCTGGGTTTCCAGCTATTGGCCAACTAACTTATCTTCTGACGCTACCACCGTTTGGATTTTACTGGTTTGCGCTCGCCACGGAAGAGGCCTTACCGCCGTGGCATATTAAGCCATCCACGCCGCTGCCAGAATTGACGACACTTGTCATCCGCAAAAACGTGAATGAAATCGCCACAGCGCCTGCAAGGCGAATTTTGGAAACCGACATTCTTCCCTCCTACTTAGTCCGTAGGCGTTGGTTCCCGGCCAAGGACCAGGACATTTCCGAAGTACTCTTAACACGAATGGAGCTCATTTCCGAGCATTTGCAAGACGTTTTGCTCACTGAAGTCCAAGTGGAAGTGCAGGGCCATATGCAACGGTTCAATCTGCCGTTAGGAATTTCTTGGGACGGGGAAACAAATGCACCATTGCCTTCACAATTGGCATTGGCGCGCGTGCGCCAGGGGCGCCGACTCGGCTATCTTACGGATGCGTTCGCGTTAGATTCTTTTCCGGCCTTAATGGTGCGCGCACTCCGCGCTGGACAGACTGTCCAAGTCGCTGATGGAGCTACTATCGTTTGCCGCCTAGAGGCGCCGCTTGCCGCAATCGAGCTACCCGCAGAGCCGGAAATCCGCCGCCTTTCCGCAGAACAGTCCAACAGCTCATTGACCCTCGCGCAGAAAATCGTTGTTAAATTGATACAACTAGTGAACTCTGGCATCAATCCTGAAGTTGAAATGATGCGACATTTGACCAAGCAAGGCTTTGCCAATACGCCTTCGCTGTTAGGGGAAATTATGATGACCGCACCTGATGGTGAGGTTCATTCAATTGTCGTGGCACAGTCTTTTCAAGAAAATCAAGGTGACGCGTGGCAATATACATTGAATTATCTTGATCGGTTTATCGATCAGATAGGCATTGACGGCCGTAATTCCGAGGATGAAGCAGATCTCATGAATGCCTACGCGAGCTTCGCCCGCGCCCTCGGTACTAGATTAGCAGAGCTACACGAGGTCTTAGCCCGACCGTGCGCAGACAAATCCTTCAAGCCAGTGACCGTGTCGCGTGACGAGGCTAAGAAATGGGGCGAGGCTGCGTTCAAACAGTTTGAGGCTGCTTTGGCAGCGATCGAGAAGCTGAAAGAATATCCTGATGAGCAGACGGCGAGGTCAGCAAGGTTTCTACGGGATTGCTCGGGCGATCTACAAAAATTGCTGCCACGCCTTGCATTGACGGGCGAAGGGACGTTGGCAACGCGCATCCATGGCGATTTTCATTTAGGGCAAGTGCTCGTCGATAGGGGTGACGCCTGGATCATTGATTTTGAAGGCGAACCGTCAAAACCTCTAGCAGAGCGGCGCGCGAAGAGCGCACCGGCTCGCGATGTGGCCGGGTTGCTACGCAGTTTCGATTACGCCATTGCTGTCGCTCAACAAGGACAGATGACCCCGGAAAAGGCACAGGCCGAAGCTCCGCTACATCGCTTCTGTGAGACGATGCGCGCTGAGTTCAGCGGGGCATACACAGAAATAAGGCAACAAAGGCAGGACGAACTTCTTCAACTTTTCTTGGTCGAGAAGGCAGCTTATGAGATCTGCTACGAGGCTGCTAATCGACCAAGTTGGACCGGAATTCCGATACGTGGTCTCGCCGCTATTGCATCACGGATTTTAGTGCGGGAAGAACATGATGCTTGATCCGGCGCTTCAAGCTTTGGCAGAAGGGCGGCATGGCGATCCGTTTGCGTTGCTTGGGCCTCACGGAACGATTGTTCGTATGTTGTTGCCGTATGCCAGGCGCGTGGAATTGATAGGACCTACCGGCGTGTCGTTCGCCGAAGCACAGCATCTTGAGCAGGGCGTGTGGGAGGCACGGGTTGATGCGCCAACCGCCTACCGTCTACGGGTCGATTGGGGGGGGGTTAGCGAGGAGTTCGAGGATCCCTACAGCTTTGGAACTTTGTTGTCCGACTTCGATCTTTTCTTGCTTAGCGAAGGGAGGAAGCATCTGCTGGCAGATTGCCTCGGCGCGCGGATACTGGAAATTGACGGAGTCCCGGGCGTGCGATTCTCGGTTTGGGCGCCGAATGCGCGACGCGTTTCCGTGGTTGGCGGCTTCAATGGCTGGGACGGGCGACGCCACGCCATGCGCCGGCGCGATGGTGGTGTGTGGGAAATTTTCATACCGTGCCTACCGGCGGGTAGTTTGTATAAATATGAAATTCTCGGGCCGCATGGCTTGCTGCCCTTAAAAGCCGATCCGGTGGCTCGACAAGCGGAATTGCCACCGGCGACGGCGTCGGTTGTGGCGGCACAACTGCCGGCCGTGCTGCGGCGCGCGCCTCTTCCCGATGATGCGCCACTCTCCATCTATGAGGTACACGCGCCCTCTTGGATGCGTCATCACAATGGTGCGAGTTACGATTGGGACGAGTTGGCGGAGCGGCTTGTACCCTACGCGAAAGATCTTGGTTTTACGCATATCGAACTTTTGCCCGTTATAGCCCACCCGTTTGGTGGGTCCTGGGGGTATCAGCCTCTCAGTCAATTCGCGCCGATGCCTAACATGGGTACACCGGACGCATTCGCACGCTTTGTCGGCGCCTGTCACGAGGCAGGTTTGGGTGTGATCTTGGACTGGGTTCCGGCGCATTTTCCATCCGACGAGCACGGGCTGGCGATGTTTGATGGCACCCACCTCTATGAGCATCAGGACCCACGGGAGGGTTTCCATCAGGATTGGAACACGCTGATTTACAATCTTGGCCGCACCGAGGTGAAGCAATTCTTGATTGCCAGCGCGTTATTTTGGTTGGAACAATATGGGGTGGACGGGCTGCGGGTGGATGCTGTCGCCTCCATGCTGTATCGTGATTATTCGCGCGCTGAAGGGCAATGGGTGCCTAACATCCATGGCGGCCGGGAAAACCTCGAAGCTGTGTCATTTTTAAAGGAGCTATCAGAGACGATCGCGGCGCGGGTGCCCGGTGCGTTGCTGATTGCAGAGGAGTCCACCGCTTGGCCTGGAGTCAGCCGTCCGGTGGCCGAAGGTGGGCTGGGCTTTACGCATAAATGGAATATGGGGTGGATGCATGACAGCCTGCATTACGTGCAGGAAAATCCGATCCATCGGGCCTACCATCATGGGCAGCTGACCTTCGGCTTGGTGTATGCGTTCTCAGAGCGGTTTGTTCTGCCAATTTCGCATGATGAGGTAGTGCATGGCAAAGGTTCGCTGCTTGGCAAAATGCCGGGCGATGAATGGCAGCGCTTCGCCAATCTGCGCGCCTACCTTGCCTTCATGTGGGCGCATCCAGGCAAGACGCTTTTGTTCATGGGTTGCGAGTTTGGCCAACCTACCGAATGGAACCATAATGCCGAATTGCCCTGGCACTTGCTGCAATATGCACCGCATGCCGGAGTGCAGGGGCTGGTTCGGCGGCTCAATACAACGCTGGCGGAAAATCCGGCGTTGTATCAGCGTGATTTCACGTCGGACGGGTTTCGCTGGGTGATCGAGGATGATGCCGGGCAGAGCGTCTATGCATTTCTGCGCCAGGGCGCGCCGGACGGGAAACGGGTTCTGGTGCTCAGCAACTTCACCCCCTTGCCGCGCCATAATTATCGCGTCGGTATACCGGAAGGACGGTGGGAAGAGATTTTGAATTCCGATGCGATGGAATTTGGCGGCTCCGGTGTCGGCCATTGCGGTGTGCGCGAGAGCGAGCCGCATCCTTCTCATGGCCAACCGGCCTCCTTGTCCCTGTCTCTGCCGCCACTTGGCGTTCTCTATCTGCGGGAGCTCTAGACCATGCCTTGGACGACGCAAAAAATGCTGCCTGGAAAACCATACCCTCTGGGCGCGCATTGGGACGGGCTTGGGGTAAATTTCGCGGTATTTTCCGCGCATGCGCAGCGGATCGAATTATGCTTGTTCAACCCGGCCGGGCGCAGGGAGGTTCGGCGGATCGAGCTGCCGGACTGCACGGATGAGATTTTTCATGGCTACCTGCCGCAGGCGGGGCCAGGTTTGCTTTATGGCTATCGCGCCCATGGCCCCTACCAACCGGAGGCGGGGCATCGCTTCAACCCGAACAAGCTTCTGCTCGATCCCTACGCAAAACGCCTTTCTGGCACTTTAACTTTTTCAGAATCGCTGTTTGGCTATAATGTCGGCTCGACGCGCGGCGACCTCTCCTTCGACCGGCGCGATTCCGCGAATTTCATGCCCAAGGCCGTGGTGGTCAACGAGACCTTTCCCTGGGGTCGTGACGCGCCGCCTCACCGGGCTTGGGAAGAGAGCGTGATCTATGAAGCGCATCTGCGCGGATTCACCAAAACCCATCCTGACGTGGCCGAAAGCGAGCGTGGCAGTTTCGCCGGGTTGGGCAATCCGCGCGTCATCGAACATCTGGTCAAGCTTGGCATCACCGCCATCGAGCTGCTGCCGGTGCATGCCTATCTGCAGGATCACTTCCTGCAGCAGAAGGGCCTGCGCAATTATTGGGGCTATTCCACCCTCGCCTTCTTCGCGCCGGAGCCCGCCTACGTGGCCAACCCAGAGTCCGGCAGCCGGGAAATTCGCGAGACCGTGCGCAAGCTGCATGAGGCCGGGATCGAGATCATTCTCGATGTCGTCTATAACCATACCTGCGAAGGCAGCGAGATGGGGCCGACGCTGTCCTGGCGGGGGCTGGATAATCTTTCCTACTATCAGCCGGTGAAGGATAAGCCGCGCTATCTGGTGAATGACACGGGCTGCGGCAACACGCTGAATGTGGCGCATCCGCGGGTGCTGCAAATGGTGCTGGATTCGCTGCGCCATTGGGTGGAGGAATACCATGTCGACGGGTTCCGCTTTGATCTCGGCTCGACGCTGGGGCGCGAGAGCTATGGCTTTGATCCGCATGGCGGCTTCTTTGACGCCATCCGGCAGGACCCTGTGCTCTCCAGGGTGAAGCTGATTTCCGAACCCTGGGATATCGGCCCTGGCGGGTATCAGCTTGGCAACCATCCGCCGGGCTTTGCGGAGTGGAACGACCAGTATCGCGATACGCATCGCCGCTATTGGCGCGGCGATGCCGGGCAGCGCGGGGCGCTTGCCGGCAAGCTGATGGGATCGAGTGAGATTTTCGAGCATCATCGCCGCAAAAGCTGGGCCAGTATCAATTATATCGCCTCGCATGACGGGTTTACCGTGCATGACCTCGTCACCTACGCGGAGCGCCATAACGAGGCGAATGGCGAGGATAACAAGGACGGGCACGGCGAAAATTATTCCGCCAATTACGGCCATGAGGGCGAGACCGAGGACCAGGCGGTCAATGGTACCCGCGCTGCGCTCAAGCGCGCCTTGCTGGGCTCGCTGTTTCTCTCCCACGGCACGCCGATGCTGCAGGCCGGCGATGAGATGGGCCGCACCCAGCAGGGCAATAACAACGCCTATTGCCAGGATAATGAAATCTCCTGGCTCGACTGGTCAAAAAAGGATGAGGGCCTGATCGCGTTTGCGAGCAAGGTGATCGCCCTGCGGACGGCGCATCCGAGCCTACGGCCAGGACATTTCATGCATGGGCGCAAGGAGATTTTGCCCGGTATTCAGGATGCGAGCTGGTTCGATGAATCCGGCAACATGCTGGATGAGGCGGCCTGGGCGGACGCGTCGGCGCAGATGTTCTCGCTGCGCCGCGCGGTGAGAAGCGATGAGCAGCTCGATATCACGCTGGCGATGTTCAATGCCGCCGCCGAGGCACGCGACTACACCCTGCCCGGCCCGGCTATGGGCTGGACATTGGTCCTGGATAGCGCCCGGCCGGATCTGGAGCCGGTGCGCGTGGAGGGCGACAAGGTGCATGTGGCGCCGCGCGCGGTGCTGCTGCTGGTTGCTGACGCGGCGTCATGAGCCTGATCCAATTCGGCGCGCGCCCGCTCAGCACAGCGCAAACCCGCTTCACCCTCTGGGCACCGCAGGCGCGCATGGTCGAGCTGATGCGCGATGGCGCAGCGCAGACCATGCAGCGTGGGGAGACCGGATTATGGACCATCGACGCCGACGCCCCCGCCGGCAGTGCCTACCAATATCGGATCGATGGCGAGACTCTGGTGCCCGACCCGGCCTCCCGCGCCCAGCAGCAGGATGTGCATGGGCCGAGCCTGGTGGTGGATCTGACCTACGCCTGGCGGCACCCGGACTGGCGCGGGCGGCCACTCAGCGAGACGGTGATCTATGAGCTGCATGTCGGCGCGATGGGCGGCTTTGCCGGTGTCATGGCACATCTGCCGCGTCTGGCCGCTCTGGGTGTCACCGCCATTCAACTGATGCCGGTGGCGGATTTTCCCGGGCGCTGGAACTGGGGCTATGACGGCGTGCTGCCCTACGCGCCGGATGCGGCCTACGGCACCCCGGCTGAGCTGCAAGCGCTGGTGGATGCGGCGCATGGGCACGGGCTGCAGATGTTTCTCGATGTCGTCTATAATCATTTCGGCCCGGACGGAAATTATCTGCACGGCTACGCCAGCGATTTCTTTCGCGCCGACCGCGCCACCCCCTGGGGCGATGCGATCGATTTCCGCCGCCGCGCGGTGCGGGATTTCTTCATCGGCAATGCGCTGCAATGGGTGTGCGATTACCGTTTCGACGGGCTGCGCTTCGATGCGGTGCATGCCATCGCCGATAAAGACTTTCTGCATGAGCTGGCGGGCGCCATCCGCAGCGCCACGCCAGGGCGGCATGTGCATCTGATCCTGGAAAATGAGGAGAATGATGCCAGCCTGATCGGCGGCGGGCCGAAGAACTTCGATGCGCAATGGGATGATGATTTTCACCATTGCCTGCATGTGCTGCTGATCGGCGAGAAGGATGCCTATTACGAGGATTTCCAGGGTGCCGCGCGGCTGCTGGCGCGCTGCCTGGCGGAGGGCTTCGCCTACCAGGGCGAGCCCTCGCCGCATGCTGGCGGGGCGCCGCGCGGCAGTGACAGCACAGGCCTGCCTACCAGCGCCTTCGTGATCTGCCTGCAGAATCATGACCAGGTCGGCAACCGGGCGTTTGGCGAGCGGCTGCGCGCGCTGGCGCATCCGGATGCGCTGCGCGCCGCGGTGGCGTTGCTGCTCTTCACCCCGCAGATCCCGATGCTGTTCTTTGGCGAGGAGAGCGGCGAGACCACGCCCTTTCTGTTCTTCACCGACCATCACGATGAACTGCGCCAGGCGGTCACCGAAGGCAGGCGTAAGGAATTCGCGAAATTCCCTGCCTTTTCCGATCCCGAGGTGCGCGAGACCATCCCTGACCCGAACGATCCCGCCAGCTTCGAAGCCAGCCGCCCGCATTTTCCCGAGACCAGCTGGACCGCCATCTATCAAAACTGCCTGGCGCTGCGGGCGCGGGAAATCGCCCCGGGTCTGCAAGGCTGCCGCAGCCTGGGGGCGCAGGCGCTGGGCCGGCATGCGGTGCGTGCAAGCTGGCGGATGGGCGATGGCAGCCTGCTCACCCTGGCGGCGAATTTCGGGCATGAGGCGGTGGCCTTGCAGGCTGCACCCGGCCGCCAGCTTTACGGCCCGCCAGTCACCAACAGCCTGCCCGCCTGCACCACCTGCCTGTGGCGGGGCGCGTGACAGACCTGCACCGCGCCGCCGCCCAGGCCGGCATTGCCCGGCGCTGGCAGGATGCTGGGGGTGAGACGCAAATTGTCAGCGACGAGACGCTGCGCCTGGTGCTGGAGGCGCTGGGGGAAAGCCGGGCCGATCAGCCGCAGGCGCTTCACACCGCCTGGGTTGGCCAGGCGCTCCGCCTGCCAGGGCGGCCAGGCGCAGCGCGGGTGATTTACGAGGACGGCAGCACCCAGGCGCTGACAGCGCTGAAGGCGCCAGGCGGTATCGTGCTGCCGGGGCTGGAGCGGGCGGGCTATCATCGCATCGAGATCGGCGCGCGGACGCATGACATCGCGATCGCACCGGGCCGCGCGTACGGCTTGGCCCCAACGCAGGGGCGGCTCTGGGGGCTGGCCTTGCAGCTATATGCGCTGCGCCGGACGGATGATGGCGGCATCGGCGATTTCGCGGCCCTGGCGGCACATGGGCGCGAGGCGGCGGCGCAAGGGGCGGATGCCATCGCGCTCAGCCCGGTGCATGCGTTGTTCGCGGGCGATGTCACGCGTTATGCGCCCTATGCCCCGTCCAGCCGCATCGCGCTGAATGTGCTGCATATCGCCCGCCATGCCATCGCCCCGCCGGATGAGCTGATCGACTGGCCGCGCGCCGCCGCGCGCAAGCTCGCCTTGCTGCGGCAGGATTTCGACCATGGCGTCGACGAGGCCGGACTGGCCGCCTATCGGGCACAGGCCGGGGCGGATCTGGAGCAGCATGCGCGGTATGAGGCGCTCAGCCTGCATCTGGGCAGCTGTGACTGGCGGCGTTGGCCGGTGGCGTATCGGCATCCGGACAATCCGGCGCTGGCGGATTTCTCTACCACCCATGCCAAGGAGATCGCCTTCCATGCCTGGCTGCAATGGCAGGCGGAGGCGGGGCTGGAGGCGGCCCAGCAGGCCTGCCGTGGTGCCGGGGCGCGGATCGGGCTGATCAGCGATCTGGCGGTGGGCACCAGTGCGGATGGCGCCCAGGCCTGGGGACGGCAGAGCGAGATGCTGAACGGGTTGGAAATCGGCGCGCCGCCGGACCTGTTCAACCAGGAGGGCCAGGGCTGGGGCATTACCGGTTTCTCGCCGCTGGGGCTGCGGCGCAGCGGGTTTTCCGGCTATCTCGCCATGCTGCGCCACGCGTTGCGCCATGCCGGCGGCGTGCGCATCGACCATGTGATGGGGCTGAAGCGGCTCTGGGTGGTGCCGCTGGGGCGCTCGCCGCGCGAGGGCGCGTATCTGTCGATGCCCTTTCAGGATCTGCTGCGCCTGACCGTGCTGGAATCGACCCGCCATCGCGCCATCGTGCTGGGCGAGGATCTCGGCACGCTGCCGCAGGGGCTGCGGGCGGATCTGGCGCGCGCCGGGATTGCCGGGATGCGGGTGCTCTGGTTCGAACGGCGTGGCACGAGCTTCATTTCCCCGTCCCGCTGGTCGCCGGACGCGGTGGCGATGACCACCACCCATGATTTGCCAACGGTGACCGGCTGGTGGCAGAGCGAGGATATCGCCTGGCGGCAGCGCCTGGGGCGGGCCAGCGAGGATGAGGCGGCGCGGGGGGAAGATCGCGCCGCCTTGTGGGCGGCGTTTCGTCGCTCCGGCGCCACCCGCGCGGCGCAGCCTAGCCCGCAGGAGGCCGGGCCGGTGACGTTGGCGGCGGCACGGCATCTCGGCAAATCCGCCTGCGCGCTGGCGCTGCTGCCGATCGAGGATGCGCTGAGCAGCCCGGATGCACCCAATTTGCCAGGCACCACCGATGAGCACCCCAACTGGCGCCGCCGCCTGCCCGCGGATGCGCCAAGCTTATTCGCCCGGGAGGATGTGAAGGCCCGGCTTTCCGCCCTCGATCAGGCCCGCAAGGAGGCAAAATGACCCTGCGCACCACGCCGCGCGCCACCGCCCGGCTGCAATTCCACAAGGATTTCACCCTCGATGACGCGGTGGCGCTGGTGCCGTACTATGCGGCCCTTGGCGTCTCGCATCTCTACGCCTCGCCGCTGCTGACCGCCCGCGCCGGCTCGATGCATGGCTATGACGTGATCGACCCGACCCGGATCAACCCGGAGTTGGGCGGCATGGAGGCGTTGGAGCGGCTGGTGGCGGCGCTGCGGGCACATGAGATGGGGCTGCTGCTGGATATCGTGCCCAACCATATGGCAGTGGGCGGGGCGGATAATCCCTGGTGGCAGGATGTGCTGGAGCATGGGCAACGCAGCGCCTACGCGAATTTCTTCGATATCGACTGGGATAATCCGGACCCGCTGCTGAACAGGCGGGTGCTGGCGCCGTATCTTGGCTTGCAATATGGCGAGGCGCTGCAATCCGGAGAGATCAAGCTGGCTCTGGCCCAATCGGGCGGGCTGGTGCTGCGCTATCATGAGCATGAATTGCCGCTCTCTCTGGCCAGCATCGCGCCATTGCTGCGCGGGCTTTCCGCCCCGCTGGCGCAGCATTTCGCCGAGGCGGCGCAGGCCGCAAATCCGGCCCAGGCCGGTGCGGCGGCCAAACAGGCGCTGCGGAACTTCGCCACGGCACAGAAGGAAGCGCTGGCGCCGCATCTGGCGGGGTTTTCCAGCCCCGGCCGGCTGCACCAGCTCTTGCGCCGGCAGCATTACCGGCTGGCCTGGTGGCGCACCGCCGCCGCCGAGATCAACTGGCGCCGTTTCTTCGACATTAACAGCCTGGCCGGGCTGCGGGTGGAACGCCCGGAGGTGTTTGACGCCACCCATGGGCTGATTCTGCAGCTTTATGTGCGCGGGCTGATCGACGGGGTGCGGGTGGACCATGTGGACGGGCTGGCAGCACCGGGCACCTATCTGCGCAAGCTGCGCCGGGTGATGGCGGCTGCGGGGGCGCAGCGCCCTGCAAGCGCCGCGCAGGGCGCGCCCTATATCGTGGTGGAAAAAATCCTGGCGGCGGGCGAGACGATGCCCGCGCGCTGGCAGGCGGATGGCACCACCGGCTATGATTTCATGGATCAGGTCAGTGCCGTGCTGCACGACCCGGCGGGCGAGGCGGAGCTGAGCGCGCTCTGGAGCCTGACCGGGCGCGGCACGGATTTTCTGCAAATCGAGGACCAGACGCGCCGGCAGGTTCTGCGCGACAGCCTGGCCGGAGAGCTGACGCGGCTGGCGGGGCTGCTCACCCGGCTGGCAAGGCAGGACCGCGCCACCACGGATTTTTCCTATTACGTGATCAAGCAAGGGCTGCAGGAGCTGCTGGCCGCCTTCCCGGTCTATCGCATCTATGCGGGACCTGCTGGCGCGGATGCGGAGGATGGCCGCGCCTTCGATACGGCGATGGGGCTGGCCGCGCAGCGCATCCGCCGTGCCGACCGGCCGGTGCTGGACCTGCTGCGCCACTGGCTGCTGGAGGCCCGGCCCTGCGCCCTGCCCGCCGGCCCGGCGCGCGCATTGCTGCTGCGCACGCGCATCGCCTTTCAGCAGCTTTCCTCCCCCACTGCAGCGAAGGCGGTGGAGGATACGGCGTTTTACCGGTTTGGGCGGCTGCTCTCGCGCAATGAGGTCGGCTCCAACCCGGGCCAGTTCAGCCTTACCCCGGCCAGCTTCCACGCCCAGGCGGCCTGGCGCGGCGCCTTCACCCCCGGCGCCATGCTGGCCACCGCCACCCATGACCATAAGCGCGGCGAGGATACCCGCGCGCGCCTGGCCGTGCTCTCCGAAATCCCTGGCGAATGGGAGCTGGCGGCGACGCGCTGGATGCGGCTGAACGCGGCGATCCGCGAGCCGGTGGGGCCGGATGCGGCAGATGAGCTGATGCTCTACCAGATGCTGGTGGCGGGCTGGCCGCTGGGGCTGGAGGCGCAGCACCAGGCCGGGATCGAGGCCTATGGCACGCGCGTCGCCGCCTGGCAGCAGAAATCCCTGCGTGAGGCCAAGCTGCATTCGGAATGGGCGGCGCCGAATGAGGAGTATGAAGCGGCTTGCGAGCGCTTCCTGATGGCCTGCCTGGATGCCAGGCGGCCGATGCTCTACGAGCTGATCGCCTTCGCCAGCCGCATCGCCGCTGCCGGGGCGATCAACGGGCTGACGCAGACGCTGCTGCGCCTGACCGTGCCGGGTGTGCCGGATCTCTATCAGGGCACGGAATTCTGGGACCAGAGTTTTGTCGATCCGGATAATCGCCGGCCGGTTGATTTCACCGCGCGCATGTCCGGACTGCGGCAAGGGCCAGAGGATCTCACCGCCTGGCGGGATGGGCGGGTGAAGCAGGGCCTGATCGCCCGCGCCCTCGCCGCCCGCCGCGAGATGCAGGGTCTGTTCGCCCATGGCAGCTACGAGGCGCTGGAGGCGGACGGCGATATGGCGGGGCATCTCATCGCCTTCCGCCGGGCGGATTTGCAGCATGAGATGCTCACCCTCGCCACCCGGCTGGCGGGGGGCTTCATGGTGCAGATTCCGCTGCTGCCGCCTTATGTCTGGGGCACCACCAGCCTCGCGGTGCCGTCCGGGCGCTGGCGCGATGAGCTGACCGGCACCGCGTATGAAAGCCCCGGTACGCTGCTGTTGCGCGAACTGCTGGCCAAGTTGCCGGTGGCGCTGCTGCGGCGGGTTTGACATCGCGCGGCCCACTCGATCTCGCTTCTGCGGATCGACGGCGCTAAAGCATGATCTGTTGCGGTGGACGCGACAGCATTAAATCATGAATTGAAATTGTTTGTAGAAAACAGTGCATCAAGCTTGATGCTCTGTTTCCTCAGGTCGCCGCTTGGTGGCAAAAAAACGGGGCCTCGCGGCCCCGTTTTGGTTATTTGCGCATCAACCAGCCGGCGAGGAAGGAGACGCCGGCGACAGCCGCCAGCGCGGCCAGAGGCTTGTCCTTCACATTCTCGATCACATCATCGACCGTGGCGCCGAAGCTGCGCTGGGCTTGCCCGGCGGCCTGGTTCCACTTGCCCTCGGCCTGGGTCTTGGCATCGCCGGTCAGGCCGCCCAGCGCATCCTGCACCCGGCCACCAAACTCGCGCGCCGCACCTTTGATTTCGTTTTCGTCCATCACATAAACCTCCTTGGTCTAGCTTGCATGTAGGCGGCGGGAGGCGGCGGCCAATGACGGGAAGATTAAGAGTTTGAAGTGCGCCCCGGCGTATGGCTGTGGCTGTGCGCGCCATGCTCATGCGCCGGGCGGGGATGAGGTGTAGATGCGCGTGGCGCACCCCGCGCTGGGCGGTCAGCGCATCGGCATGGCGCTGCAGCGCCCGCGCCGGGCCACGCAAAATCGCCACCTCCAGGCACTCATCATGGCCGAAATGCACATGGGTGGTGGCGACGCTGAGATCATGCTGATGGTGCTGCGCCTCCACCAGGCGCAGCGGCAGGTCGCGCTGGGTGTGGTCGTAAACATAGGTCAGGGTGGCGATGCAGGGTGTGGCGCCATCGCGCAGATGGTCCTGGCGCGCCGCCTCGCGCAGCATCTCCCGCACCGCCTCCGAGCGGCTGGCATAGCCGCGCAGCGTCGCCAGCGCGTCCAGCTGGGCGAGAAGCTCGTCATCGATGGTGATGGTGACCCGTTCCATGTGCGGAGTGTGCGGCGAATGCGGGAGCGGGGCAATCTGCGTCAAAAAGCGTATGACAGAATTTTATTTTCCTCATACGCTTGAGGAGACAGGCGATGGAGGCGGAGCTTATGCTGGGCGCGTTGAGGCAAGCAATGGCGGGCGGCGCCGGCAGGCGCGGGGTGCTGATGTTGCTGGGCCTTGGGCTTGCCAATGCGCTGCTCTGGGGCGGGGCGCTCAGCCTGTTGCGGCATTATCCGTTGCTGCTGGGCACTGCGCTGCTGGCCTACGGCTTCGGGCTGCGCCATGCGGTGGATGCCGACCATATCGCCGCCATCGACAATGTCACCCGCAAGTTGATGCAGCAGGGGCAGCGCCCGGTTGGGGTGGGGCTGGCCTTTTCGCTCGGCCATTCCACCGTCGTCGTCGCGCTTTCCGCCGCCGTGGCGCTGAGCGCGGCGGCGCTCCAGGGGCGGTTTCACGCGCTATCCGGCTGGGGCGGTCTGTTCGGCACGCTGGTCTCCGGCCTGTTCCTGCTCGGCATGGCGGCACTCAATCTCAGCATTCTCCGCGGGCTGTTCAAAAGCTTCCGGCGGGTGCGCAAGGGCGGCGCCTACCGGGAGGAGGAGCTGGAACTGCTGCTGGCCCGGCGCGGGGTTTTCTCCCGGCTGTTCCGGGGCCTGTTCGGCATGGTCACGCAGAGCTGGCAGATGTATCCGATCGGCGTTCTGTTCGGGCTGGGCTTCGATACCGCGACCGAGGTGGGGCTGCTTGGCATCTCCGCCGCGGCGGCAAGCAAGGGGCTGCCGATCTGGACGATCATGATCTTCCCGGCGCTGTTCACCGCCGGCATGGCGCTGATCGACACGGCGGATTCCATCCTGATGCTGGGCGCCTATGGCTGGGCCTTCATGAAGCCGATGCGCAAGCTGTTCTACAACATGACCATCACGGCGGTCTCGGTGCTGGTGGCGGTGGGGATCGGCGGGATCGAGCTGCTGGGGATGGTCCAGGGCGCCTTCGTGCTCACCGGGCGGTTCTGGGACCAGGTGTCCTGGCTGAATGGTGATGCTGTCTTCGGGCTGCTCGGCTACGGCATCGTGGCGGTGTTTTTGGTGGCATGGCTGGCATCGGTCGCGATCTACAAGTTCAAACGCTATGACGAGCTGGAGATCGCGCCGGGCGACTAGAGCAATATGTGTTTATCTTGACGCGCCAGCGTCAAGATAAACACATGAGATTGCTCGCTCAAACAAAACCTAGCGCCCTTTCATTCGCCGCCCGCCGCGCCACATTCAAACCTGCAGCATGAGGGGGAGTGGATGCAGGCGCGCACGCGACACAGGCGGGGGCTGTCCCTCGCCATCCTGATCCTCGCCGGGTCCGTGAATTATTTGGACCGTTCAGCCCTTTCCATCGGCAATCCGCAGATCCGCCAGGAGCTGCATCTCTCCTACGCCCAGATGGGGCTGTTGCTGGCGGTGTTCGCCTGGGCCTACGGGCTGGCGCAACTGCCGGCCGGGGCGGCGATCGGCCGGTTCGGGGCGCGCAAAGTGCTCAGCGCCGGGCTCGTCCTATGGTCGGCGGCACAAATCAGCGCGGGGTTCGTTACCGGGCTGGGGTCGTTTCTGGCCGCGCGCGTCGCGCTGGGGCTGGGGGAATCGCCGATGTATATTGGCGGCACCCGGGTCTGCGCGGATTGGTACAAGGTGAGCGAGCGTGCCTTGCCAATTTCGCTGTTCAACGCCTCTTCCGCCTTTGCCCCGGCGCTGGCACCGCCGCTGCTCACGCTGCTGATGCTGGCCTGCGGCTGGCGGGGCATGTTCGTGGTGGCCGGGCTCGCGGGGCTGGGGGTGGCTCTGGGCTGGCTGCTGTATTATCGCGATCCGGCGCAGGCGGGGCTACCGCCGGAGGATCTCGCGGAGATCGCACCGGAGGATGGGGCCGAGGCGGCGGGGCTTGGCTGGGTGCTGCGCCAGCCCACCACCTGGGCGCTGTTTTTCGGGTTTTTCGGAATCATCTATGTCTCCTGGCTCTATGCCACCTGGCTGCCGGGTTGTCTGGAGACGGCGCGGCATCTCTCTCTCGGCAAGGCCGGATTTCTCTCCAGCCTGCCGCTGCTGGCGGGGTTTGCCGGGGCGGTGCTGGCGGGGTTTCTGGCGCGCGGGCTGGGCCGGCTTGGCTGCAGTCCGGCCTGGGCCTGCCTGGCGCCGGTGATCGCCGGCATGGCGCTGGCCGGGGCCTGCACGCTGGCCGCCGCGTTGGTCTCCGGGCTGGGGGCGGCGATCGCGCTGATCGCGGCGGGGCTGTTCGGCGCCAATCTGGCCTCCAGCTGCGGCTGGGCCCTGGCGGCGATCATCGCGCCGAACAAGGCGGTGGCGACGTTGGAGGCGGTGCAGAATGTCGGCGCCTCAATGGGTGGGGCGCTGGCACCGCTGGTGACCGGATTGGTGGTGCAGGCCACCGGCTCATTTACCCCGGCCTTTCTGCTGGCAGCGCTCATCGCGCTTGCCAGCGCCGCGATCTATGCGCTCGGCGCCCGGCGGCAGCTGGTTTGAGCGCGCATCGCCCGCCCTATAGCGATCTGGCCAGACGCAGCCCGGTGAATTGCCAGCGCGCCTCGGTGGGGAAGAAATTCCGGTAGCTGACACGGGCATGGCCCGGCGGCGTGGCGAGCGAGCTGCCGCGCAGCACATATTGGTTGACCATGAACTTGCCATTATACTCGCCCACCGCCCCGGCCGCCGCCTGGAAGCCCGGATAGGGCGCATAGGCGCTGCTGGTCCATTGCCAGGCGGCGCCGAAAAGCTGCGGCAGGTCTGGCCGATGAAGCGCCGCCGCCTCCCATTCGGCTTCGGTGGGCAAGCGGGCGCCGGCCCATTGCGCATAGGCAGCCGCCTCGAAATAGGAAAGATGCAGCACGGGTGCATCAGGTTGCAAAGCCTCCAGCCCGCGCAGGCCAAAAACGCGCCAGCCTTCCGCGCCGGGGCGCCAGTAGAAAGGATGGCTCAGCCCGTTGGCTCGCACGAAATCCCAACCGGCGGAGAGCCAGAGTGATGGCTGGGTGTAGCCGCCATCCTCGATGAAGCGCAGATACTCGCCATTGGTCACCAGCCGGTCGGCCAAGGCGAAGGGTTCCAGAAAGACGCGATGGCGCGGCAGCTCGTTATCGAAGCAGAAGCCATCGGCCTGATGGCCGATCCGCACCAGACTTTCCGGGAACGCTACCCATTCCATCGCGCCGGGCGCCATCGCGGGCTGCGGCGCCTCGTCGTCATAGACCGGGTAGAGCGGGTTCTGCGCCAGCAGATGCAGGCAATCGGTCAGGATCAGCTCCTGATGCTGCTGCTCATGCTGCAGGCCAAGCTCCACCAGAGAGGCAGCTTCCGCCCCCAACCCGGCCGCGAACAGCCGGGCCATGCGCTCATCCACATTCGCCCGATAGGCCAGAACCCGTGCCAGGCCCGGCCGGGTGAGCAGGCCGCGCTGCGGCCGCGCGAATTTCTCGCCGACGCCGTTATAGTAAGAATTGAACAGCACCCTGAAGGCCGGATCGAACGCGGTGAAGCCCGGCTCATACGCCTCCAGGATGAAGGTTTCGAAGAACCAGCTGGTATGGGCGAGATGCCATTTCACCGGGCTGGCATCGGGCATGGATTGCGCCGCGCAATCCTCTTCCGACAAGGGCGCGGCCAGAGCGCGGCTATGCGCGCGCACCGCCGCGAAGCGCGCCGCCAGGGCGCTGGCGCTTGGCGCTTCAGCCCACGCGCGCATGGCAGACCAGATAGGCATCATCGGGATCGCTCCAGCAGGCGATGTCGCTGAAGCCGGCGCTGTGCAGCATCTCCTCGATCCCGGTGCAAGTGAATTTGTAGCAATTTTCGGTATGGATGGTCTCGCCGGCGGCGAAATCCCGGCCACCGCCGGGCCAGCTGACATGGCAGGCGGTGGCGGCCTGCAAATGCATTTCCACGCGGCTATGGTCAGCATTGAAGAGAGCCTTGTGGCGCCATGAAGCCAGATCGAAATCGCTGCCGAGCAGATGGTTGGTCTGGCGCAGCGCGTTGCGATTGAAGGCGGCGGTGACCCCCAGCGCATCGTCATAAGCCGCTTCCAGCATTGCGGCGGGCTTCACCAGATCGAGCCCGATCAGCAGATCACCGCCGGCGGCGCGCAGCGTTTCCAGAAACAGCCGCGCCTGCACCGGCGAGAAATTGCCAAGCGAGGAGCCTGGATAGAAGAACAGCTTGTTGGGCAGCGCCTGCACCGCGGCAGGCAGAACAAAACGCTCCGAAAAATCCAGCTCGACCGGATGGATCGCCAGATCCGGATAGGCCTGCGCCAGTGGCTTCACCGCCTCGCGCAGGAAGGCCGTGGAAATATCCACCGGCACGTAATGCCGCGCCCGCAGCCGAGCCAGCAACTTGAACGCCTTTGCGCAATTGCCGGCGCCAAGATCGATCAGCGCCACATCCGCCCCGGCGCGCTGGGCAATGGCGGCGAGGTTCTGGCTTAAAATCCGCGCTTCGGTGCGGGTGAGGTAATATTCATCGAGTTCGCAAATCGCCTCGAAGAGTTTCGAGCCCTGGGTGTCGTAGAAATATTTCGGCGGCAGAGTGGCAATTTGACGGGATAGACAAGATACCAATTCATGCCTGGCGTGCGCCGCATTGATTGCGATCTGGTCGCCCAGTTCGCGCCTCGGGGGTGTGGCTTGTTGCAACGTCGCCGCCCTTTCAAAGATAGCTCCGCGCCACCACTTGGGCAGCCCGCTGCCGCCCCGCAAGAGGAAAGCGTCTGCCACGCGCTACAACGCGGCAATGCGGGGGTCATGAACATGGCGGCAGAAACCCCGGTGGCGTGGATGCCCCGGCTCAGCCGTGGCGGCTGCCGCCACGGCCACGGGCCTGTTTGGTCAGGCCGCGCCCGTTATCGACGCGCTCGGCCAGCCAGTCGCGGATGATCTGCGCCAGCGCGTCCTCCTCCACCTTACCGGCGGCCTCCTGGGCGGGAAACCAGACCCGCCGGCAATGGGGTTTTTCCGGCCAGGTGGCGGCCTCGTTGGAGACCAAAAGCGGAAAGATCTCCACCTCCGCACTCTGCTCGCCTCCCTCCGGCAGGCGCCAGGCCGAGGCATAGGGGCCGAGCGCTTTGCGCGACATCGCCCCCCGCACCCCGGCCTGCTGAAACGCCTCGATTTCAGCGGTGCGGTGCGGGTGGCGCGCATCGCTGGGCGCCCCCTTGGGAATGCTCCAGCCGCGCGTCGCCCGGCTGTTGATCAGCAGGATCTCCAGCCCGTGCCGGCCAAGGCGATAAGGCAGGGCGGCAACGAGCGGCAGAGCGGGAGGATCGAGATTCACCATGCCCCGGTTTGGCCAATCGGCGGCGCGATGTCCAGGCTCTTACGCACCCCCGCAAAATCTCATGCAGAAAACAACGCCGCATAACGCTCCGGCTTGAATCCGACGATAATCTCGCTCTCGCACACAAGCACGGGACGCTTGATCATCGAAGGTTGCGCCTGCATCAGCGCCAGCGCCTTGGCTTGAGTCAGAGCCGCGCGCGCTTCATCAGGGAGTTTGCGAAAGGTGGTGCCGGTGCGGTTGAGCAGCAGCTCCCAGCCAATTTTATCCGCCCAGATGGCCAGTTGGGTCGGCTCAATGCCCGCCTGCTTGTAATCGTGAAACACATAATCGATGCCATGCGAATCCAGCCAGGACCTGGCCTTTTTCATCGTGTCGCAGGCTTTGATGCCATAGAGTGTCGGTTTGCTCATCATCGCCCTCATCTTCAGCTTCGATGCCATTATACATGACCGGGTCACCGATAAAATTCCGCGACGCAGCAAAAACAGGCTGAAAAAATCTCTTTACACCTGCCAGGCTTGTCAATATTAAACGTTTAACCTGCGAAGATCAGGCGGCCAAGCCACGTTGAAGCAATACGTCAAAACAAGCGGCGCGAAATGCCGCAGGGGGAAATGATGAACCGTTCGATACGCCATATTCTGGCGGGGGCCGCGTCCATTTGCGCGCTCACCTTCGCCACCACAGCACTCAGCCACGCCCAGACCGCGAAGCCGCGGATCGCCATCGTGGTGCGCGATTTCAACAATCCCTATTGGCGGGCGCTGCGCGATGGCGCCGTAGCCGAGGGCAAGAAGCTGGGCGTGCCGGTGAGCGTGCAGGCCGGCGCCAGCGAGACCGACGCGGTCGGCGAGAACGCCAAGATCTCGACCATGGCGAATGAGAATTTCAGCTGTTTCGGGGTGGTGCCAGTGAATGGCACCAATGTCATCACACCGCTGATCCCGATTTCACAGAAGAACATCCCGATCATCAATCTCGATACCGGGCTGGATCCTGACGCGGTGAAGGCGGCGGGGCTCAAGATCACCAGCTTCATCGGCTCGGACAACACCAATGCTGGCGAGCTCGCCGCCAATTATATGCTGGGGCTGCTCGGCGATCATGGCGATGTCGCGATTCTGGAAGGCATCCCTGGCGAGCATAACGGCATTCTGCGCGAGGGCGCGTTTCGCAAAACCACCGCCGGCAAGCTGAACATCGTTCAGGCCGAAGCGGCGGATTATGAGCGCGACCGGGCAATGACCGAGACCGAGGCGATGCTGCGCGTGCACCCCACGCTGGCCGGCATTTTCGCCGCCAATGACGAGATGGGGCTGGGCGCCGCCCAGGCCATCGCCAATGCCGGCAAGTCCGGGCAGATCAAGGTCGTCTCCATCGATGGGGTGAAGGAGGCGCTGCAGGCCGTGCAGTCCGGGAAACTTTCAGGCTCCGTCTCGCAATATCCTTATGCCGAGGGCGAGATGGCGGTGCAGGCTTGCGATGCGCTCTCCCAGGGCAAAGCCGTGCCCGCCCAGATCACCGCGCCGATTAAACTGATCACGCCGAAGAATGCCGACGCCGCGCTGAAATCCTTCCCGCGGCCGTTCTTCAGCTTCACCGACCCCTTCGGCGCGCCGTGAGCGAAGCCGTGGCCAGGCCGGGCGGGATCGCGCTGAAGCTGCGCGATCCCGGTTTTTGGGGCGATAATGCCGCGCTGATCGGGCTGATCGTGATCGGCGCGGCCTTTTCGGTGCTCACCCCTTATTTCCTCACCTGGGCGAATATCAGCGATCTGCTGGTCTCCGCCTCGATCCTGCTGGTGCTGGCCACGGCGCAGCAATTCGCCATCGTCACCGGCGGCATTGACCTCTCCATCGCCGGCAATCTGCCCTGGGCGGCGGTGATCTTCGGGCTGGCCTATAATGGCGGGTTCGGCATCGCGCTCTCGGCGCTGGCCGCGATTGTCGCGGGCACGCTGGTCGGGCTGGTGAATGGCCTGGTCATCGCCAAGCTGAAAGTGAATGATTTCATCGCCACGCTGGGCATGCTGGGGGTGATGAACGGGCTGGCGCTGATCGTCAGTTCCGGCCAGTCCTTCAGCGTCACCAGCCCGTTCCTGCAGGCGCTGGCGCTGGGCTCGATCGGGCCGGTGCGGTATTTCTATCTGATCGCCCTGCTCATCGCCGCCGGCGCGCATCTGCTCTTCACCCATACCGCCTTCGGCACGCATGTGCTGGCCACCGGCGGCAACCGGGAGGCGGCGCGCAATATGGGCATTCCGGTCAACCGCATGCGCATCGCCGTGTATGTGATCGACGGCGCGCTGGTCGGGCTGGCCGCCATCCTGCTGGTGGCGCGCACCGGCGGCTCGGACCCCTCGCTGCAAACCTCGCAGCTGCTCACCTCGATTGCCGCGGTGGTGCTGGGTGGCAGCTCGCTGTTTGGCGGGCGGGCGGCGATTTTGGGCACCGTGGCCGGGGCGCTGGTGCTCACCACCTTGCTCAACGGCTTCACGCTGTTGCAGATTTCGGAATTCTATCAACCCATCGCGGTCGGCATCGTCGTCATCGCCGCCGCCATTCTCAGCAGGTTGCAACGATGAGCCCGGTTCTGGAGGTGAAGGATCTGCGCAAGCAATTCGGCGCGGTGGAGGCACTGCGCGGCGCCGCGCTGTGCTGCCCGGCCGGGGAAGTGACGGCGCTGGTCGGCGATAATGGCGCGGGCAAATCCACGCTGATCCGCTGCATCACCGGCGTGCATCCGCCCGATGGCGGCAGCATCAGCTTTCGTGGCGAGCCGGTGCGCTTTAGCGCCCCCACCGAGGCCCGGGCCAGGGGCATCGAGACGGTCTATCAGGATCTCGCTTTGATCGAGGATCTCGCCGTCTGGCAGAATATGTTCCTGAACCGGGAACTGACCGGCGGCTTCGGCCCGCTGCGCTGGCTGCAGCGGCGCCGGATGATCGAGGAAACCCAGGCGCGGCTGGGGCGGCTGCTGGTGAACATGCCGCCGGTGCGCGCCAAGGTGCGCCGGCTCTCCGGCGGGCAGCGCCAATCCATCGCCATCGGCCGCGCCGCCTCCTGGGGCTCGGCGCTGGTGATCATGGATGAGCCGACGGCGGCGCTGGGCCTGCGTGAGCGCGGGGCGGTGGAAACGCTGATCGGCAATCTGCGCCATGAGGGCATCGCGCAGCTGATCATCAGCCATGATCTGGAGCAGGTGATGCGGATTTCCGACAGCATCTGGGTGATGCGCGGCGGCCGCACCATCGCGCAGTGGCGCACCAAGGAGGTCGACCGCACGCAGGTGGTCGCCGCCATCGCCGGCGGCGCCGCTTAAGCACGATGGCCCGCCGCCCCGGCCCGTCCCTGCACGATGTCGCCCGCCGCGCGGGGGTTTCCACCGCGACCGTGTCCTTCGTGCTGAATGACAGCAAGCCGGTGGCGGCGGAGACCCGCCAGCGCGTGGAGGAGGCGATCAGCGCGCTGAATTACCGGCGCAGCCTCTCGGCGCGGGCACTGCGCACCGGGCGGCACCATGCGGTGGGGCTGCTGCTGCCGGATCTGATCAACCCGTTCTTCCCGGCGCTGGCGCAGGCGGTGACGCAGGCCGCCTGGCAGCGCGGCCATGCCCTGATTTTGGCCAGTGCCGGCATCGACCATGAGGCGGAGAGCGAGGCGCTGGCGGCGCTGGCGGAGCGGGCGGATGGCATCATATGGATTCCAGGCTCCACCCGCATCGCCACCCGGCCCAACCTGCCGATGGTGGTGCTTGACCGGCCAGATGCCAGCCTCGCCGCCTATGACAGCATCAGCGCCGATCACCGGGCCGGGGGCGCGGCGGCGGCGGCGCTGCTGCGCCGGCTCGGGCGGCGGCGGGTGGGTCTGCTGGCCGGGCCGGCGCACTCCCCCAGCGCCACCAGCCGGCAAGAGGGGTTTCTGGAAAGCTGGGCGCCGCAGACGCCCTTATGGATCCGCGAGGCGCCGTTCACGCTGGATCTGCCGCGCCAGGCGGTGAAAGCCCTGGCCGACCCGGCGCTGGATGCGGTGTTTGCCGCGAGCGATGTGATGGCGATCGGCGCGCTGCGCACGCTGCACGAACTCGGGCGTCGGATTCCGGAGGATGTGATGCTGATCGGCTATGACGACATACCCTGGGCGGCGCTGGTGGAGCCGCAGCTCACCACCATCCGCCAGCCGGTGGCGGCACTCGGCGAGTGCGCGGTGGCAACGTTAGAGGCGCGCATCGCCGCCCCGGACAGCCCGGCCGTGCACCATATTCTACCGATCAGCCTGATCGAACGGGCATCGACCATCATGTCGGGAGGGACAGCACGTGCTCGTCATCGGTAGCGCCAACATGGATGTCGTGGTGCGGGCGGACCGCGCCCCGGCGGCGGGGGAGACGGTGCTGGGGCTGGATTACGCCCTCTATCCCGGCGGCAAGGGCGCCAACCAGGCCATCGCCGCCCGCCGCGCCGGCGCGCAGGTGAAATTTTGCGCCTGTCTCGGCGAGGATGCGCATGGCACGGCGCTGCAAGCCGCGCTGGCGGCGGACGGGGTGGAGCTGTCCGGCCTGCGCCATTGTGAAACCCCAAGCGGTGTGGCGCTGATCACGGTGGAGGCGAGCGGGGAGAACCGCATCATCGTCGTGCCCGGCGCCAATCATCGCCTCACCCCGGAGATGCTGCCCGCGACCATCCCGCCCGGGACGCTGCTGCTTGCCCAGCTGGAAGTGCCGATAGAGACCGTCCTGGCCGGGGCGGCGAAAATCCGCGCCGCCGGCGGCTGCGTGGTGCTCAACCCCTCCCCTGTCGCGGGGCTGGCGGAGACGGCGCGCGCCCGGCTGCTGGAAGCCGCCGATGTGGTGCTGGCGAATGAGAGCGAGGCGGCGGCGCTGCTCGGCATGCCCACCCTGACCGACCCGGCCCTGGCGGCGCGGCGCCTGGCCCAGGGCCGGCGGGCGGCGGTGATCACCCAGGGGGCCAGGGGCGTGGTCTGGGCCGGGAGCGAGGGGCATGGCGAAATGCCGGCCCATGACATCACCCCGCTCGACACCACCGCCTGCGGCGATGCCTTCGCCGGCGCCTTCGCCGCGGCGCTGGAGGAGGGCGCGGCGCTGGCGCAAGCGGTGCGCTTTGGCAACGCCGCCGGCGCCCTGGCGGCGCTCACCCGCGGCGCCCAGCCCTCTTTACCCCGGCGCGACGCGATTCTCGCCCGCCTCGCTTTATCCCCCTGACGGAGTTCCGCCATGCTGCACGGTATTGACCCCTTGCTCACCGCCGACCTGCTGCACGCTTTGCGCGCCATGGGCCATGGCGACAGCATCAGCCTTGTCGACGCGAATTTCCCCGCCACCAGCTGCGCGCGCCGGCTGATCACCCTGCCGGCGTTGGACATTGACCGCGTGTTCGAGGCGGTGCTCAGCGTGCTGCCGGTGGATGATTTCATCCCGCTGCCGCTGCTGACCATGCAGGTTGTCGGCGCGCCGCAGGAGGTGCCGGAGGCCGTGGCGCAGATCCGCCAGATCGCGCAGGACAACGGCGTCAGCGCTGATCGGCTGGGCACGATCAGCCGTGAGGCGTTTTACGACCAGGCCCGCGCCAGCTACTGCATCGTGCAGACCGGCGACAGGCGGCTTTATGCGAACGTCATCATCACCAAGGGGGTGATCCGACTCTGAATTGGCTCGATATGCGCGCAGCACTCGGCTGCATGACCAACGAAGCGCCGGGCGCATGGTTGCTTTTCCGCCTCAGGGTATGGCGCAGTTTTGGTTTCGCGAGGAACCGCATCCTCGAAGGTTTTCGTGCCGCACGGACGGCGCCTTTGGCGATGTGCGCATTTCGCCGGGACGTGGCGGCGTTGCCATTGCCTGGCCGTCCGCTTAATCTGGAAAATCTTGGGAACGCTCGACCAGACCGGCATAGTTCATGCCGGGCGCGACGCGGCATGTTTTAGTAAAGAGCCTCATAATGAACGACGTGACGGCTTGGCTGTCCAACGCACATCCGGTTGACAAGAAAAACGCCGCTGAGACGGTTTTTGATGACATACGTTCCGCCATCACCGCGGGGCGTTTGCCGGTGGGGGCGCGTCTGCCTTCCGAGGTGCAGCTGGCACGTGGCTACCAGGTAAGCCGCCCCGTGATCCGCGAAGCATTGCGGTCATTGCAGACTTTGGGCCTGACCCAGACCCGCACCGGCAGCGGCACGTTTGTGGTCACGGCGGCGCCCGACCCTAAGCTCAGCTATGGGACATATTCAGCCCGTGACCTGATCGAGGCGCGCCCGCACATAGAAGCGCCAGCCGCGGCCTTGGCCGCGCGGCGCCGCAATACGGCGCAGGCCGCCAGGCTTCTGGATTTGTGCGATCAGATGGAGTGCGAGGAGGATCTTGGCGCGTGGGGCGGTTTGGACGGCGCGTTTCACAGCCAGATCATCGAGGCCTCGGGAAATGCCGTGTTCGGCAAAATTCTGGGCGATATTCAAAATGCGCTGCTGCGGCAATCGGCATTGCTCAATCTGATGGCGCATCGGCGGGAATCCTCGAATGTCGAACACCGCCGGATCGCCGAGGCGATCGCGGCGGGGCTTGAGCGTGAGGCTCAGGACGCCATGAGCGCCCATCTCACCCAGGTCAAGAATGTCCTGAACGACATTATCGACCGGACCCAGGCGGTTGAGTGACGGGGGCTAGCTGGTTGAGCAGCCGCTCGGGCGTTAAGAGCTCGTTGAGCTCGGCGGCGGAGAGATAGCCGCCCTCGAGCGTGACATCCACGATCGTACGGTTGGTCTCCAGGGCCTGCTTGGCGATCTTGGTGGCAGCCTGATAACCGATGAAAGGGTTGAGAGCCGTCGCGAGCCCGATGGAGTCCCGCACCCGCTGGGCCATCACCGGTTCATGGGCGGTGATGCCGTCAACGCAGCGCGTGGCCAGGGTGCGGCAGGCGGCGGAGAGGGCGAGCAGGCTATCGAGCAGGGAGCGCGCGATGACGGGTTCGAAAGCGTTGAGCTGAAGCTGCCCGCCTTCGGCCGCCATGGTGATGGTCATATCATTGCCGATGACCGTGAAAGCCACTTGGTTCACCACTTCGGGAATGACCGGGTTGACCTTGCCCGGCATGATGCTCGAACCTGCTTGCATCGGAGGAAGGGAGATTTCGCCCAGTCCGGCGCGCGGGCCTGAGGACAGCAGGCGCAAATCGTTGCAGGTTTTAGACAGCTTGACCGCGACACGCTTGAGAACGCCGGACAGATGCACGAAGGCGCCGGGGTCCTGGGTTGCTTCGATGAGATCGCTGGCGGTCACCAGCGGGCGGCCGGTGAGCCGGACGAGATGAGCACAGGCCCGCGCCGCATAGCCGGCCGGCGCGTTGAGGCCGGTGCCGATCGCGGTCGCACCGAGATTGATTTCGTGAAGCAAGGAAGCTGATTCGATGAGCCGCGCCCGGTCTTCGCCAAGCATCACCGCGAAGGTGCGGAATTCCTGGCCGAGCGTCATGGGCACGGCATCTTGCAACTGGGTCCGGCCGATTTTTAGCAGCCCCTGAAAAGCCTGGGCTTTGCTTTCAAAGGCTTGTTGCAGAACATCCATTGAGGCGGCGAGGTCGTCCACCGCCTCGATCAGGGCGATGTTGAGCGCCGTGGGATAGGCATCGTTGGTTGATTGGCTGAGATTGACATGGTCGTTGGGATGAAGCCGGGCATAATCGCCCCGCTGACTGCCCAGCACCTCGAGGGCGCGGTTGGCGACCACCTCGTTGGCATTCATGTTGGTGGAGGTGCCGGCGCCGCCCTGGATGACATCGACCACGAACTGATCACGCAGCGCGCCGGCCCGGATTTCCTGGCAGGCCTGGGCGATGGCCGCAAATCGCTCGGCGTCGAGCAAACCGAGTTCGTGATTGGCGCAGGCGGCCGCCTCTTTCACGAACATCAAGCCCCGGATCAGGTGGGGGTAATGGCCGATCTGGATGCCGGTGATCTGGAAATTCTCCACCGCCCGGGCAGTGTGAACGCCCCAATAGACGTTGGCCGGAATCTCCTTGGGCCCCAGGAGATCATGTTCGATACGCGGTGCAACCATGGTCGTTTCCTTTTGTTTATGCATTTTTGATCTGTAAAGCTGTAAGACCAATTTTCAGGTACCCTCGTCGTTTCGGGGCGTCAATTGATGGGATGGGTTTTTGCAAGGATGGCAGGACTTCAAAAATAAGCCTTGCTGTTAAGCTGTAATACAGATATGGAGCCCCTGCGTTGCGCCGGCTTCATATGGGCCGTGCTGTGCCGGGAAGCGCCGGCGCCGGTTGATGACGCCCACGAAGTACAACCCCATGGAGAGGGATAATGTCAGAGGAAACAAAGGCTTACGAAAAAGCTGTGCAAAAAATAGAAATTGCCGAGGATGCGGGCTACCGAAAGGCGCTGAAACGCCGACAGATTCAGATGATCGCGGTTGGCGGGGCGATTGGCACGGGGCTGTTTCTGGGAGCCGGCGGGCGGTTTGCGCTGGCCGGGCCGGCGCTGGTGTTTGTTTACGCGCTCTGCGGCTTTTTCGCCTTTCTGGTGATGCGCGCTTTGGGTGAATTGATCATGCACCGCCCCAGCTCGGGTTCATTCGTCTCTTATGCACGAGAGTTCTATGGCGAGAAAATGGCTTTCACGGTGGGGTGGATGTATTGGCTGAACTGGGCCATGACATCGGTGGCAGATGTCACCGCCGCGGCGCTCTATATGAATTTCTTCCAGCATTATGTGCCCTGGCTGCAGGGCATTCCGCAATGGGTGTTCGCCCTCTCGGCGCTGCTGCTGGTGCTGGGCATGAATTTGCTGTCGGTGAAGGTGTTTGGCGAGCTGGAATTCTGGTTCAGCCTGCTCAAAGTGTCGTCGCTGGTGGTGTTTCTGGCCGTCGGTATTTATTTCGTCGTCAGCGGTACGCCCATTGATGGCCATACCCCGGGGCTGAGCCTGATTACCGGCAATGGCGGCTTTTTTCCGCACGGCGTCCTGCCGGCGTTGATCATCGTGCAGGGCGTGGTGTTCGCCTATGCCGCGATCGAGGTCATCGGCACGACGGCTGGGGAGAGCGAAAATGTTCAGGCGGTGATTCCCGGCGCCATTCGGTCGGTGGTTCTGCGCTTGGTCGTGTTTTACGTGGGCTCGGTGCTGCTGCTGGCGGTGCTGCTGCCTTATACGGCCTATAGCGCCGGCGAGAGCCCGTTTGTGACCTTCTTTGGCAAGCTTGGGTATAACGACGTGGCAATCATCATGAATTTGGTGGTGTTGACGGCGGTGCTGTCCTCTCTCAACGCGGGTCTTTATTCCACCGGCCGGATTTTGCACGCGCTGGCCGCCTCGGGCTCGGCGCCGGCCGTGTTGATGAAGATGAACAAGGCCGGTGTGCCTTATATCGGGGTGGCCGTTACCGCCGTGGTGACCATGATCGGCGTCGGGCTCAATGCCATCGTGCCCTCCTCCGCGTTCGAGATCGCGCTCAATGTCGCGGCGTTGGGCATTATTTCCGCATGGGGCGTCATTATCCTGTGCCAGCTCAAGCTTTGGCATAAAGCCCGGCGCGGCGAGATGACCCGGCCGGCCTTCCGCATGATGGGCGCGCCTTACACGGGCATTCTCACGCTGGTGTTTCTAGCCGGGGTGCTCGTGCTCATGGCGTTCGATTACCCGACCGGCACCTGGACGATGGCGTCTCTTATTGTCATCGTGCCGCTGCTGGCTGTGGGCTGGCATTTGATGCGCCACCGCCGCGCGCAGGCGGCGGTGGCGAAGTTTAAAACTGAGCAGGAGCCGGCGTGAGCCTTGACGATGCCAAACCACTGGTGGCGGTTATCGCCACTGGTGGCACAATTGCCAGCCAGCGTGGGGCCAGCGGCGCGAGCGCGCCCACGCTGACGGGAGAGAGCCTGCTGGCGCTGGTGCCCCATGACGGGTGCCGGCTCCGCATCCTGGATTTGATGGCCAAGGATTCCGCGAGCCTCACGCTCGATGATCTACAACGGATCAGCGACGCGGTGCAGGCACAGCTGCACGACTCCGATGTGGCGGGGGGGGGGGTTTTGCACGGCACGGACGCGATGGAGGAAACCGCGCTGCTGGTGCATGTGCAGCGGCAACTGACCAAGCCGGTGATCTTCACCGGGGCGCAATTTACCTCGGACCATGCCAAGCCGGACGGCCCGGCCAATCTTGCGGGCGCGATCGCGGCGGCACTTCGCCCCGCGCATGCGGCGCAAGGTATTTTGCTTTATTTCGATGAAAAGCTGCTGCCGGTCTGGGGTGTTTATAAATACTCCACCGAAATGGCCGATGCCTTCCGCCAGGCCCGGCCGATGGCATCGCCGGAAAGCCTGGCCCTTGATGGGGACGTTGGGACGGTCCGTGTCGATATCGTCGCGGTTTATCCAGGGTGCGACCAGACACATCTGCAAGCAAGCCTGGCGGCTGGGGCCGATGGCATCGTTCTGGCCGCGTTGGGCTCGGGCAATGCCAATCCGCAGTTGGTGGAGGCGGTCCGGCAGTGCACGGCACGCGCTGTGCCGGTGGTGGTTTCCAGCAGGGTGCCGAATGGGCTATTGACCAGCTCCTATGGCGGCGGCGGCGGCGGGCATGATCTGGCGGCGGCGGGAGCCATTCAGGCCAGTATCTTGCGGCCCGGCCAAGCTCGGATTTTACTGGCGGCCCTCATTGCGGCAGGGCGCGACAAACAGCAGATGCGCGCGACGTTTGGCCAGGACATGTCTATCATTCCGGCGTGAAACGCCTGCCGTGATGTCCGCTCCGCGTAAGCATCCGGCGTCAGCGGCAGCAGGTTGGGCGGCACGTTGATCAGGCTGCGGCGGCGATGCCGGATGCTTACACAAATGCCAGCGCACCAACGGGTTTCTTGAATTTCTGATGCGTATCAATGCCGCGATTCCCGCCGCTCTGGATGTCCATCAGATGATGAACAACTACGCCACGCCCCCTACGATCAAGACTTGACTGGCCCGGCGGCCGTATTGACATGTTCATCGACACACACAACGAAAATCCAAAACCGTATCGGTGGGTAAAAGCCGAAGACTAGATCTTGGCTTCGGTCAAACGATTCTAACACGAGATAACGAAACGAATTTCAGCTTCGGATGAATAGAGTAAGTATTTTCATACGACTATCGAACAAACGCGTCGTGCAAAATGGGATTGAGCCCGGTAATGGCGATTTGAACGCCGATCCCCAACAGCAAAAAGGCGACCATTCGCGAGACGATGAATTGCCCTGACTGGCCCAGAATGCGGACCATGCGGTCCGACGCGCTGTAGCAAATCCAAATTACCAGCGCATTTGCGAGCACTGCCAACGCGTCTGCTGCATAAAATATCCATGCTTGCGCCCAGCCATCTGGTCGACCCGTTGCCAGGGAAATTGTAACGGCGATCGTCCCGGGTCCGGTGGTGAAGGGTAGCGTGAGAGGGAAAAAAGCATAGCTCGCCAAATCCTGGTCCGCGGCCGCGGCCACTGCTTCAGCGTCTTTTTGTTTCCGCTTGGTCCCGCTCTCTGGGGCATTCAGCATTTCATACGCCCGAACCGACACCACCAATCCTCCGGCGATACGTAGGGCGTTCATCGAAATGCCAAAGAAATTAAGTATGTAGGTGCCGGCCAAGAGGGCCGAAACCATAACAAAAAAGGAATAAAGCGCGACACGCTTGGCCAACCGGTGCCTTTGCGAGACATCTACGTTTCCCGCAACCTCATAAAAAATAATCGCGCCACCAAGCGGATTTATGATGGAAAAGAGCGCCGGAAATGCCAGAAGAAACGCCGATACCGCCTGATGCATACCCGCTCCCTTTCCTCAGAGGCCAGATAGTTCCTTAAATTCCTGTTCCGACAAGATCCTGATACCTAATTCGATCGCCTTCTTCGCTTTCGATCCTGCGTCCTCACCGACAACGACATAGTCTGTTTTTTTCGAAACCGAATCCGTAACCTTGGCTCCTAGCATTTCCGCACGTGCTTTGGCTTCAGGGCGCGCGATTGAAAGCGTCCCGGTAAAAACAACTGTTTTGCCGGCGAAAATCGAATCCTCACCGCCTACAATCTCGGCATCAAGGACGCGGACATTTTGCTCCAGCGCAGCGAGCGTATCCAGGTTATGACTCTCGCTGAAAAATGCCAATAATTCATGAACAATTGCGGGGCCAATTCCGGAGATTGAGCCTAATTCCAACCTTGCGTCCGAGCCGATTACCTGTGCCGCAAGCATGGACTCTTTCCATATCTTGTAAGAGCCATAATGCTTTGCCAGAAGCTTGGCGTTATTCTCGCCGATGCGGCGTATGCCGAGCGCGAAGATGAAGCGAGCCAAATCCATGTCTCGGCGCGCTTCGATGGCCGCAGACAGCTTGGCCGCCGAAACCGCACCCCAGCCCTCACGTTTCGCGACAATGCTTTCCAGCGCGGGTAATTTGAAAACATCCGGGGGGCCATCAAGTAAACCCGCCTCATGAAATTCGCTGATTGTCTTTTCACCCATCCCTTCAATATCAAACGCCCCGCGGGAACAAAAATGGATGAGCCGTTCGACGATTTGCGCCGGGCAGGTCAAACCTCCCGTACAGCGTCTGACGACGTCGTCATCGTCCCGGACAGCCAATGCACCACAGGCGGGGCAATGGTCTGGAAAAAGGAAGGGTTCAGCTTTCTCGCCGCGCTGGAGCACCCGCAAGATTTGAGGAATCACGTCTCCCGCGCGGTGCAACTCCACGATATCACCAATACGGAGATCCTTGCGTTCGATCTCGTCTTCATTGTGCAGGGTCGCGTATGTTACTAGCACGCCGCCGACATTCACCGGCTTGAGCCGGGCGCGAGGCGTGAGGGCACCGGTCCTTCCCACCTGAATTTCTATATCTTCCAGAACCGTGCTTGCTTTTTCAGCCGGGAATTTCCACGCCACCGCCCATCGCGGTGCACGACCGACAAAGCCTAGGCGATTTTGCAAGCCGAGATCATTCACCTTATAGACGACACCATCGATATCGTAAGGCAGCTCAGCGCGCTTCTCCCCTATTTCGGTCTGGAAATCTTCAGTACCGCTCTCATTCACCAGGCGGGAAAGCGGATTGACCTGAAAGCCCCAACGCCCGAGCGTTGCCAGATACTCCATATGCGTTTGCGCCACGGGCACCGAGGTTTCGCCCTGCGCGTAGACATAAAGCGACAATTTTCGTTTCGCTGTAATGGACGGGTCCAGCTGGCGAAGGCTTCCCGCAGCCGCATTGCGCGGGTTGGCAAACTGGCGTTCCTGCGAGGCGTTCAGCGCCAGAAAATCCGCCTTCATCATATAGACCTCGCCGCGGATTTCGATGAACTCAGGCGCATCAGACGGCAATTTGCGCGGCAAGCCGCCCAGCGTCAAGATGTTCGCTGTTACGTCCTCCCCCTCACTGCCATCTCCGCGCGTCGCCGCGCGCACGAATTTGTGGTGCTCATACACAAGGGAGATCGACAAACCATCCATCTTTGGTTCGGCGACGAACTCAAGCGCATCTTCCTTCAACCCCAGAAAACGCCTGATCCTTAAAACAAACTCCTCGAATTCTCGGGCGTTGAAAACATTGTCTAATGACAACATTGGCGTCCGGTGAAGAATTTTCTTGAAACCGGAGGCCGGCTTTGAGCCGACTTGCTGCAGCGCCTTCGCGTCGCCGTGCCATTCGGGATGAATCGCAAGTATCGCCTCGGCCTCTTTACGCAGGGCGTCATACGCCGCATCCGGCATGGTTGGCGCGTCTTGCGTATGATAGGCTATATTGGCGGCCTCAATTTGTGCCAATAAACGCAGAAAATTGTCTCGGTCTGTCATTTCGTTAAAAGGCTCTCGGCCGCTTGGCGTGCGGCCTGCGTCACGCTTTCGCCGGACAGCATGCGTGCAATCTCCTCGCGCCTTTCCTCATCATTCAACATCTTCACGTCCGTCACGGCCCGGCCGTCTATTTCCAGTTTCTGCACGCGCATCTGCGCGTGGGCCCGCGCGGCCACCTGCGGCGAATGTGTCACCACCAGCACCTGCACCTCGTCGGCAACGCGCGCCAGCCGCTCACCCACGGCAGCCGCCGTGGCGCCGCCAATGCCTGAATCCACCTCGTCGAAGATCAGGGTTTCATTATCCGATCCTGCGGAAAGGACCACTTTCATGGCCAGCATCAGGCGGGACAACTCGCCGCCAGAGGCGATTTTATCAAGCGCGCCTGGCAATTCTCCAGGGTTAGTGGAGATCAGAAAACGTATCGCATCAGTTCCCCGCGGCCCCCACTGCGCCTCTGGCAAGGCACTCGTTTCAACCACAAACCTGGCCCGCTCCAGTTTCAGGGGTGGCAGTTCAACCGCAATCGCCGCCTCCAGCTTGCGCGCGCTCACCTCTCTTTGTTGCGATAAGTCAGCGGCTAAATGGATATAAGCGTCGCGCAGTTTTTGCGTTTCCGCCGATAATTGCGCAAGTCCGGCAACACCACTTTCCAAAGCGCTGAGGCGTTCCCGCAGCGATTGAAAGAATGCCGGCAAATCCGCCACCTGTACCCCATGCTTGCGCGCCGCAGCCCGCAAGGCAAACAACCGCTCCTCCGTCGCTTCCAGGGCCCGCGGATCGTCTTCCTCGGCGGAAGCCAAACGCTCCAGAAAATCTTCCGCTTCAGCCAGCGCGACCTCAGCCCGCTCTATGGCCGCGATGGCAGGACCGGCAGGATTAACGTGGCCCGCCGGCACAGTCACCCGGGCAATGGCCCGGGCCGCCGCACGCAAAGCCGCCGCCGGCCCGGCCTGACGACGGTCCTTCGGGCGCAGCTCCGCGATCGCGCTCGCGATCGCCTCGGCACGCCGTTCTCCGGCCTGCAGGCGCAAGCGTTCGGCGGCAAGAGCTTCCTCCTCGCCATCCACCGGCGCTAGCTTTCCTAATTCCGCCGCGGCATGACGCAGAAACTCTTCTTCCTTCGCGGCGTCTTCGATTTTTTGATGGGCCTCGGCAAGGCGCGCCGCCGCGTGCCGCCAGGCTTTGTAGGCGGCGGCGACCAGCTCACGCCCTGCTTCGGGAACCCCGAAGGCATCCAGCAACGCCATATGGTGGGCGGGGTCAGCCAGCCCGACCTGTTCATGCTGCCCTTGCACCTCGATCAGCGACGCGGTGAGGGTTTTCAAAAACCCGGCGCTGACCGGTTGATCGTTGACCAGAGCCCGGGAACGGCCATCCCGCGAGACAATACGGCGCACGAGGATATCTTCGCCGGAATCGAGCCCTTGCTCAGCGAGCAGCCTATGAACGGCATGCCCCGGCGCGGCCGAGAAGCTGGCGGCCACCACAGCCTGAGCGGCACCGGCGCGAATCAGGCCCGAATCGGCCCTGGCGCCCAAAACCAGGCCGAGACTATCCAGCAGAATGGATTTTCCGGCGCCGGTCTCACCGGTCAGCGCTGTCAGCCCGAAAGAAAAATGCAGATCGAGCCGCTCGATCAGCACCACATCGCGGATCGAGAGGCTATTCAGCATTGCCTATCAGAAGGGCCAGTACCAATGGTGCCTCGGCTTGCTCGGCGTTGGGCCCACGGCATCCGTGTTCGCGGACGCTTCGTCTGCCTTATTCACCAGCCCGTGAGCCTTCAACTTATCGTAAGCGGCCTTATACCAGGAGCTGCCAGGATAGTTATACCCCAAGACCGACGCGCTACGAATCGCCGCATCGGGCAGCCCAAGGTCGAGATCGACCTCCACCATGCGCTCCAAGGCTTCCGGGGCGAATGTGGTGGTTTGATAGGAATTCGCCACGGTCTGGTAGCGGCCAATGGCCGCGGCATAGAGATGCTGCTTCTCGTAAAACCGACCAATCACCATTTCATGGCCAGCCAACCTGTTATAGGCGAGGCGCATTTTTATCCGCGCATCGCGCGCATAGGCGCTATCCGGAAAGCGGGTCACCACGTCTTGGAGAGCCTGAATCGCTTCGTATGTCGTGGTCTGGTCGCGCTGCACATCGTCAATCTGCTCGTAATAGCAGAGCGCCTTCAGATAATAGGCGTAGGCGACTTCCCCATCCTCGGGGTGCAGCTGGATGAAGCGATTCAGGGAGCTGATCGCGTCATCATAGTCCATCTGCTTATATTGTGAGTAAGCCGCCAGGATTTCGGCATGGGTTGACCAGGTGGAGTACGGATAGGTTTCCTGCAAGGCGTTGAAATCGCCCACAGCCTTATCGTAGTCCCCGGCCTGCATCCGCTTCACACCCGCAGCATATGCCTGGTCAGGCGGGGGAACGTTACCGCTGGCGAAGTCCCCCAGCGACGCATCGCCCTTTTTGGAGCTTGAACAGGCCGCCAAGGCGAGGCCAAGAGCGAGCAGGGACAGGCGGACGAAGCCGGTACGAAGATGTGTCATTGCGACCGGCTTATAGCAGTTAATCCACGAACATGAAGCCTGTAGACGCTCCTGCCGAGATACCTCCCTCGCGATCGTACGTCCCAACCTCCCTGACTGGCGCCAAGCCCTGACAGGCGTCCGCCGGACGCGGCGCCCACGAAGCCAAAAATGGCGGTTCTGCTTGACTTTGCGCCGATCCGGTCTAAACAGCTGGCTATCGTCAAACCGGACAATCCCCGATCTGAGTGGGGGGATCGTCTAGTCGTTGCCAGTTTCTGGCCGCGCATACCCGTCTCGGGCTGAAAATTCAGCCTGTTTCAAGGACATATATAGCCACATGGCTTCTTCCTCCACTGCCCTGCGTCATTCCGACGCCCCGGCCTATACCGGCGCCGATGATTTCGCCGCCCTCCTGGACGCCTCCCTCGGCGGCAATGCCGGTTTTGAAGGCTCCGTCATCTCCGGCCGCGTGCTGCGCATCGATGACGATTACGTGATTGTCGATGTCGGCCTGAAGTCCGAAGGCCGCGTCCCGCTGCGCGAATTCGCCCCCGTCGGCGCCAAGCCGGAAGTGAACCCCGGCGATGTCTACGACCTCTTCATCGAGCGTTATGAAGACAAGGACGGCGCCATGGTGCTGTCCCGCGAGAAGGCCCGCCGCGAAGAGAGCTGGACCCAGCTTGAGAAGGCCTTCGAGGTCCAGACCCGCGTCAACGGCGTCATCCATGGCCGCGTCAAGGGCGGCTTCACCGTCGATCTCGGCGGTGCCACGGCGTTCCTGCCCGGCTCCCAGGTGGATATCCGTCCGGTCCGCGATGTCGGCCCGCTGATGGGTGTGGCCCAGCCCTTCCAGATCCTGAAGATGGACCGCCAGCGCGGCAACATCGTCGTCTCCCGCCGCGCGGTCCTCGAAGAGACCCGTGCGGAGCAGCGTTCCGAGCTGATCACCGGCCTCAAGGAAGGCCAGATCCTCGACGGCGTGGTCAAGAACATCACCGATTACGGCGCGTTCGTGGATCTGGGTGGCGTCGACGGCCTGCTGCACGTGACCGACATCGCCTGGAAGCGCATCAACCACCCGGCCGAGGCCCTGACCATCGGTCAGCCGGTCAAGGTGCAGGTGATCCGCTTCAATGCCGACACCCAGCGCATCTCGCTGGGCATGAAGCAGCTCGAGGCGGATCCGTGGGAAGGTGTGGACGTGAAGTACCCGCCGGGCATCAAGGTGACCGGCCGCGTGACCAACATCACCGATTACGGCGCTTTCGTGGAGCTGGAGCCGGGCGTGGAAGGTCTCGTGCACGTCTCCGAGATGTCCTGGACCAAGAAGAACGCCCACCCGGGCAAGATCGTCTCCACCTCGCAGGAAGTGGAAGTGGTCGTGCTGGATGTGGACGCCTCCAAGCGCCGCATCTCGCTGGGCCTGAAGCAGGTGCAGCGCAACCCGTGGGAAGAGTTCCAGGACGAGCACCCGATCGGGTCCATCGTCGAGGGCGAAATCCGCAACATCACCGAGTTCGGCCTGTTCATCGCAGTCGGCCCGGAGATCGACGGCATGATCCACATGTCCGACCTCTCCTGGGAAGAGACCGGCGAGGCCGCCATTGCCAAGTTCGGCAAGGGCGAAATCGTCAAGGCCAAGGTGCTGGACGTGGATGTCGAGAAGGAGCGCATCTCGCTCGGCATCAAGCAGCTTGAGGTCGACCCGGCCGCTGGCGTGCTGGATCGCATCCACAAGAACCAGATCGTCACCTGCACCGTGACCGCCGTGCAGAGCAACGGCATCGAGGTGAAGGTGGACGACGTGCTGACCGGCTTCATCCGCCGCGCCGAGCTGGCCCGCGACAAGGGCGAGCAGCGCCCCGAGCGCTTCGCCGTCGGCGACAAGGTCGATGCCAAGATCACCGCGGTGGACCGCGCGGCCCGCAAGCTGCAGCTGACCATCAAGGGCAAGGAGATCGACGAGGACAAGACCGCGATCGCGGAATATGGCTCCTCCGACTCCGGCGCCTCGCTGGGTGACATTCTGGGTGCGGCGATCCGTCGCCGTAACCAGCAGACCGAAGACTAATCCAGCCCGAACAGGCGTTGGATACGACCCGGCGGCGAAAGCTGCCGGGTTTTTTTGTTTTTTTAAGATAAATCTTTCTTAATGAAGCTGGTTGATAAGGCGCAGCGTCGAACCAACCCAAAGGCGCGTGAATGCCCATGAAAACCCCGCTTCAGATGCTGCGCGCGGCTGCCGCGATGGAGGACCTCTCAAAATCCTACGCGATGATCGAATTCGCGCCGGATGGCACGATCCTCGACGCGAATGACGCGTTTCTGCGCGCAACCGGCTATAGCCGCGCCGGCTTGATCGGCCAGGCACATCGGATTCTGGTGACGCCCGAGGAAGCCGCCTCCGCCGCCTATCGCGGCTTCTGGGCCAGCTTGGCGGCGGGCCAGCTCCAAACCGGGGAGTTTCACCGCCGCCGCAAGGATGGGCGGGATTTATGGCTGCAAGCCTCCTACGCGCCCATCCGCGGGCGCGGCGGCAAGGTCACACGGGTGATCAAGCTGGCGCTGGACACAACCGCGAGTCACGAGCAGGCCGACGCGGATAAAAACTTGCTCAAAGCGCTCGACCGCTCCCAGGCGGTGATCAGTTTCCGGCCGGACGGCACCATCATCGAGGCGAACGAGAATTTTCTTGCCGCGATCGGCTATCGGCTGGACGAGATCCAAGGCCGGCACCACCGCATGTTTGTGGACGCCGCCTATGCGGCCAGCCAGGATTATGAAAATTTCTGGGCAAAGCTGGGAAAGGGAGAGTTTTTGTCCGCCGAGTATAAACGGATTGGCAAGGGCGGCCGGGTTGTCTGGTTGCAGGCAAGCTATAATCCGGTTTTTGATAATGCCGGCAAGGTTGCCAGAATTGTGAAACTCGCCACCGACCTCACCGCGCGCATGGAGAATGTTCGGGAGGTGGGGGCTGGGCTCGCCGCCCTGGCGCAAGGCGATCTGACCGTCGAGGTTAACCACAAGCTGCTGCCCTCCCTCGATACATTGCGGGTGGATTTCAACAACGCCCTGGCGACGCTGCGCAAAACGATGCAAGGGGTTGCCAGCGCGGCGGAAACCATTCTGGACAACGCGACGACGGTCAGCCAGTCCGCCGCCCAACTCTCCCAGCGCACCGAGCAGCAGGCCGCCAGCCTCGAGGAAACCGCCGCCGCGCTGGAGGAGATCACCGTCACCGTCCGCAAATCCGCGGGGAACTCCGCCGACATGCGCAATATGGCGGGCAAGGCCAGGGACGATACGGCAAATTCCGGCCAGGTGGCCGGCGAGGCCGTGCAGACGATGGGCAAAATCGACGAAAGCTTCACAAAAATCGCCAATATCATCGGCGTCATCGACGAAATCGCGTTTCAGACGAATCTGCTGGCGCTGAATGCCGGGGTGGAGGCCGCCCGCGCCGGCGAGGCGGGGCGCGGCTTTGCCGTTGTCGCCACCGAAGTACGCGCCCTGGCGCAGCGCTCCGCCGATGCCGCGAAAGAGATCAAAACGCTGATTGGCGAGGCGGGAGGGATTGTCGGCGCCGGGGTTAGCGCCGTGGCCGAGGCGCGGAAATCGCTGGAGCGGATCGCGGGGCATGTCGATGGCATCAACAGGAGCATCGGTGAAACCGCCGCCAGCGCCCAAGAGCAATCAACGGGGCTGGGTCAGATCAATAGCAGCATCGGCGAGATGGACCGGATGACCCAGGCCAATGCGGCGATGGCCCAGGAAGCGGCGGAGGCAAGCCAAAATCTGGAGAGAGCCGCCCAGGGCATTGCCGCGCAGCTGGCGCGCTTCAACACCGGAAAAGCTGGATCCGCATCCGCCCCGAAACTGGCAGCACGCAAATCGGAGGCCTTACAGGCCAGAAAAACCTTGGAAACGGTCAGATAAACATTGCCGGCAGGGACGTAAAAATAATCTCCAGAGCCCCCTGCTAAAGGCTTTCCCCTAATGCGCCGCGAGCTGAAGCTCAGGCGAGTCCTGAATGAAAACCTCTTCGCCAACGAAAAACCTTTGCGGTGGAGAGGATGGCGAGAGGATCAGCGTTTTGATCGAGCCATCGGGCAACTGGACGATTATCTCGTCAGCCGACGAAGACGAGGCAACATCCCCCTGCCCCAGCGCCTGCATCACTGCCCCCAGAGCCTGTCCGCCGGAGACTTGGCGCACAACCAGAATTTTACCCCGCAAAGCGGCGCCGGAGCCAGACATAGCCTGGGGGGAGGATGGCGGCGCGGAACTGGCGCAGCCAGCCAGACAACCGGATAATATGATCAATGAAAACCAGGCACGATCCATATCTGGTTGCTAGCATGCGGCCCCGACAACCGATAGCGACAGAAGACGAGGTTTTTCTTGCCGCGAGTTTCCAGCTCGTTTAAGAGGTTATAGCGCCTTGTTTAAGCCATCATTGAGCTAAATAGTTCAAGTGGTGGCCAATAAATCGCGTGGAGGCTTAGATCTTGGGGGCTATCGGAAAGCTGGCAGTCAGCTTCACTCGGAAAGCTGCGAAATTCAGACCTGGGCTGGTTGCAGGATGCAGCAGCTTGGCTGTGCTTTCGGCATGCGCGGGTGGCCATAACAGCCGCACTGCCGCTGAATCCACGTCTTATTATCTTTCACACGCTGCCCATAATTATAATCCACCAGGCCCGCCAAGCGATCCATGGGGGCCTTACATTAAAGACGCGGCAGCGCATTTCGATGTTCCGGCAATGTGGATCCGCCAGGTCATGCGCGTTGAATCAGGTGGGCATGAATATAGTGGCGGCCATCTGATCGTCTCGTCTGCCGGGGCAATGGGCCTTATGCAGTTGGAGCCTGGAACATACCAGGAGATGGCTGACCGCTACGGCTTGGGAAACGACCCGTTTAATCCCTATGATAACATCATGGCGGGCGCCGCCTATATCCATGAGATGTATCAGATCTACGGCTCGCCCGGATTTTTGGCGGCATATAATGCCGGCCCGGGGCGGCTGGACTCGTTCATCAATTATCATCGCCCTCTTCCAAGCGAGACGATCAACTATGTGGCTATGATCGCCCCCAATATTGGCGGTTATTACCCTCGTCGCAGGTCCGCGGCGGATGAGCTCGCCTTGAACACTGAGCCGATGGGACGTAGTGGCGGCATTCTGCCAGACGGGTTTACGCCGGTAGCGCCCACAGCATCGCAATTGTCCGCGCCGGTTGAGGTCGCCTCGCTTGCACCCCGCGCTGGGGCCGAGGACGATTCGCCTGCGCCTGTTTCAATTCCCATCTCGTCCATCATGCCGGCGCCTGTACAAACGGCGCAGATCCAAACTCAGACCATTACGCCTGAGCAAGCCCCTCCACAGGCCATTCCGGCCCCAGCGCCTCAGCGGGCACAAATCCCTGTGAGTGTCGCATCTGCGTCTACGTCGTCGATCTACGCGCCAAACGCCTTGCCGGTTCCGCCGCCGGCGCCCCCTCCGGTCATTCACAGGACAGAGGTGGCGTTCGCAAGTCAGGCGTTACCGGCCCCGCCCCCCCCGCCGGCACGGCATGGATTTTCCTTGGTCCCCTCCGCCATGGCGGCGACGCTGCCGACTCAGCCCGTGGATTTCAACTCGGGCAAGCATAGCTGGGGCATTCAGGTCGGGGCCTATGATAGCTCTTCCAACGCCAAGGCCGCGCTTGGCATGGCGGAACTGACCGGCGCGCAGATTTTGATGAAAGCCCAGCCGATGGTCATGACCATCCACACTGGCGATGGCACGAAATATCGCGCCCGCTTCGTGGGGCTGCATCATGACGAAGCGGTCAATGCCTGCAATCGGCTTTCCACCGGCCCGACGGGATGCGTGATCCTGTCGCCGGACGCGCAATCCTGACCCTGTCCCGGGGCGGCGTCCATGACGTCGGCCCCGGGAGCTTTTCCCCAGCTAAATGGCGCCGTTGGCGATCAACGCCAGGCGAACGGCATCCTCAGGAACGTCTCCGCTCGTAAAGGCGCGGCCGATGCCGCGTGTCAGCACGAAATGGAGTTTTCCGTCGCGGTTCTTCTTGTCGAGCTTCATATGCGCCAACAACCTGTCCGCAGATAGGCCGGCGATGCGGGTGGGCAGCCCCACCCCAGCCAAATGCTGCGCGATGCGCGGCGCATCCTCCTGAGGGGCCAGGCCCAGCAAAGCCGAGAGATGCGAGGCCAGAACAAGCCCGATGGAAACGGCCTCACCGTGCAGCAATTCGCCGCCATAGCCGGTCTCGGCCTCAAACGCATGCGCGAAGGTGTGACCCAGATTAAGAAGCGCCCGACCATCATTGGGTTTGGTTTCCCGCTCATCGTCGCCCACGATGCGCGCCTTGAACTGCACGGCATACTCGACTGCCTGCGCCAGAGCCTGCTTGTCGTCAGCCAACAAGGACGCGGCATGGGCCTCGCACCATTCATAGAATGCCGGGTCGGCAATCAGGCCAGTTTTTACGATTTCCGCATAGCCGGCCCGGCGCTCGCGCACCGGCAGCGTGTCGAGGATGCCGGTATCCGCCAGCACCACCAAGGGCTGATAAAAGGCGCCGACGAGATTTTTCCCGTGCGCGGCGTTGATGCCGGTCTTGCCGCCAACCGAGCTATCGACCTGGGACAGCAAGGTTGTCGGGATCTGAACGAAAGGAACGCCCCGCATGACGGAGGCCGCGGCAAACCCCGCCAAATCCCCAACAACCCCGCCGCCCAGGGCAATGATTGTGGTTCTGCGATCTATTCTCGCGGCCAGCATGTCTTCAACGAGCCGGTGCCAACATGCGAAACTTTTTGAAGCCTCCCCTGGCGGCACGATGAGGGCTTGATGGGCGATCCCCACCTCGTCCAGGCTCCCCTTCAAACCCGCCAAATGCAGATCGGCGACGGTTTGATCCGTGACGATGATGCAGCGGGGCTGGGGCAGCAAGGGCGCGATCAGTGCACCGGCACGCGCGAGCAAACCGTCTCCAATCACGACCTCATAGCTCGATTGGGACAGCGCGACGTCAACTTTTCGGGCCGCGCGATATTGTTCCAGCGCTTGGGCGACTTTGGCAGTGGTCACTTGGGGGGGGTCCTCAGATCCATCAACGATGATATCAGCCAACGCATAGACCGGGCTACGCACGGCGGAAAGCTTGCTCAAAATATCCGCGGGATTGCCTGCATTCAAAAGCGGCCGGTGGGTTCTTCCGGAGGTGCGCTGGACGAGCACAGGAATCGGGCAGCGAAGCCAGACCGAAACCGCATATTCACGGATCGTGGCTCTGGTCTCGGCATCCATGAATGCGCCGCCGCCTGTCGCCAGCACGATCCGGCCTTGGCTCAATAAACGCTTGATGACCCGCTTTTCCCCAGCACGAAAATAAGCCTCGCCATGGGTTTTGAAAATTTCGCTGATCGTCATCCCGGCGGCGCGTTCGATTTCTTCATCAGCGTCAAAAAACGGCAGCTTCAACAATGCGGAAAGCCGCTTCCCAATGGCTGTTTTGCCGGCTCCCATCAGGCCGACCAACACGATGCTTCGTGCCATGTGAGACGCGCTTTCGTCAGGCGCAGTTTGACTATTGAGTGACATCGGCGTGGACGCTTATCACATTGGTTTCAACGGCGTTAGAGGCAGATTATGGCGCAAGATCAAGTCGAAGCCTTTTTGGAAATGCTCGCTGCGGAGCGCGGCGCCACCCCAAACACGTTAAACGCGTATCAGTCTGATATCATTGGCTTTTGTGGATTTTTACCTCCGCAGCAAGGGCTGCTGACCGCACAAGCCTCGGACATCTCGGCCTATCTGCAGAGCCTTGCGCAATCCGGCATGGCCGCCAAAACCCAGGCGCGGCGCCTCTCGACCCTACGGCAATTTTATCTCTTCCTGCTGCGTGAAGGGGTGAGGAATGACAATCCGGCGAGCGAGATGCCCACGCCGAAGAGGCCGAAAAGCCTACCCAAATATCTCAGCGAAAACGAGGTCGATGCCTTGCTGGCCGCAGCCGAACAGATGGATGGTGGCCCCGGTTTGAAGGCACATGCCGGATTGGAAATTCTGTATTCCACGGGCCTTCGAATCAGCGAAATGCTGGACCTGAAGCGCAGCGCGTTCAACCCGAATACGGCAATTCTCTTGGTCAAAGGGAAAGGCGGCAAGGAACGTATTGTGCCCGTTTCCGAGCCTGCACGACGCGCCGCCTCTGCCCTGCAGAGCTTCAACGGCGCCAAATCCCGCTATCTATTTCCCGGCCGGGATGCCCGCAAACCGATGACACGGCAAGGCTTTGCCTTGCTTCTGAAGCAGCTCGCCTTGGAAGCCGGCCTCGACCCGGCGCGCCTGTCGCCTCATGTTCTCAGGCATTCATTTGCCTCACACCTGTTGGCACGAGGGGCCGATCTGCGCGCGGTCCAAAAGCTCCTCGGCCACGCCGATATCGCCACGACGGAAATTTATACGCATGTGCTGGCAGAGCGGCTGCAAAAATTGGTGCAGGCGCATCATCCGCTTGGCGAGGCAAAGCCTAAGCCGGCAAACGGCTGAAAAGCTTTTTATGAAGCCAGTGAAAGACCGGGTCTCGATGCCATGCTTCGTGCTGGCGCAAATAAACTTGCATCGCCGGCGGTATCCGCCTTCGCGATGACAGGGGGAAACGTCGCGCCTCGACCATTCCCTGCCAGGCCGCAGACAGGCAGCCATGCTGAGCCGCAATCATCGCGTAAGCACAAAAGAACAACAGCAGAGCCGACACGGGCTGCCGCCATTTTCGACCTATGATAAGCCGGTTGCGCACAAAATGGCGCATCCTGTCTCCGCGCCATGCGACCCTGGCTTCACATGCCGTCGCATGAAGAACCTTCAGGCTACCATCATAGATAATCCGCCATCCACGGCTGATCGCGGAGAGGCAGAAATCATACTCCTCCCAGGTAAAGAAGAAATTCTCGTCAAACCCTCCGACCGAAGCCCAGGCTGCGCGTCTGATCGCGTAACCGGCGCCGACAAATCTGGTGGTTTCGAATTTTGATTGGTATCGATCGAGCAGCCGGTCCGCATAGCCCCAACTCGATAAGTCCGGCCCTTTCCCGTCGGACGTCAATATTGCAAAACCCAGCGCGCCAAGTTCTGGCAATCGACTAAAAGCACGCACGGCGCCGGCCACGACGAACCGATTCGCAAAGCAAGCATCGTTATCCAGCCCTATGAGTATCTGCCCATGCCCGCGCGATGCCAGAAGATTGCGACCCGCGGCAACGCCGATATTCTCCGCGACCGCGTATAATGCGCAGTTATCAACAGCTGAGAGCATCCGCACAAGGGCGCGCAGCGTATCGGGAGAAGAGCCCTGGTCCAAAACCGAGATATGGGCGCTGCACCCGCGCTGCGCTTGCGCTGAGGCGATGGCCTGTTTTGTCTCTTCAAGTCTGTTATAACAAAGAATAGTGATATCCGCGTCATAGGCACCGACAGGCGGACGCTGGCCGGCAATCAATTTCGGGACAGTCTCAGACAGCATTATGCGGCCTGAATGGAACTTGCAGTGTTTGAAAAAGTATCTTGATATCGAGCATCAACGACCAGGCCCGAATATATTCAAGATCACTGGATAAGCGGCCTTCCAAAGCGCTGAGCTTTCCGGTCTCTCCACGCTGTCCGCGTATCTGCGCGAGACCAGTGATACCGGGCTTAACGCGATGCCTGATCTTATAAAGTTTCAGCGCCTGCTCGAAACTTATCCCTTCGACCATGGTTTCCGGTGCATGCGGCCGCGGCCCGACCAGCGACATGTCGCCTTTGAGTACGTTGATCAATTGCAACAGCTCGTCCAGCGACGTACGCCGCAAGAACCGCCCTATTTTCGTAATTCGCAAATCCCCTGCAACGGCTTGCGAAAAGCACGCGTTCCGCACATGACGCATGGTACGAAACTTGAATACCGTAAAGGGCAGTCCCTGCGCGCCGATGCGGCTCTGCCTGAATATAATCGGCCCTGGCCCGCTCACGCTTACAAGGCATGCAATCCCCGCCAAAATCGGTACAAACAGAATGAGCAGCAGCGTGGAAACCACGATATCAAAGCAGCGCTTGGTCCAATCGTTTGACGTTACAAGATCGTCCGTCAAAACCGGAACGATCCGGCATGAGCCGCTTTCGCCGCGCAGGCAGGTTGGTATGTTCAACGACACATCGAAAGCAAGCCAGATCCTTACCGGGAACGACAAGATCTCGCGCAACAACGTCGAAAATGCAGCGTCTTCAAATGCATCAAAATCTGAATGATGCACGAACACAACATCCCGCCTTCGTTGGCTGGCGCAACGCGCAATGAAATCATCGCGATCGCGAAATTCAGGCCAATGACTTTGTTCGCGTAGTTCCGCCAGATACAGGACGCCGAGTATCCGTTTTGGCTGTTCCTGTTGGGCTAACGCGAGTTCTAAGTCAGCGGGGCAGTGATCGTGGCAAACCACGAAGACGCCTTCAGAGACTTGTCTCGACGGTTGCGCAGTCTTCAGCAAGAGATGACAGCCAAGCAGCAGCAGCGGCGTGATGGCGAGATCCAGAACGGTCCAATACCCGGTCAGGACAGCCGAATGGTCAAAAAAAGCTGCAAAAGCCAAAGCAGCAGAGCTTGTCGCCACATACGAAATGGCGACCACGACACCGCCATGCCATGATGCACGCAGTTCGAAACATCTATGGGATGCGGCGAGGCTGACCGACAACAACGCCAACGTGCCCCACAGCCCGGCATAGTGCAGCATGTCGCCATTAGCCTCCCCCAGCGCCCGTGTCGCACCAGGAACCAAGAGAATTATAAAAAAATCGGCTATCGGCAGGAGGTATGCAGATCTCGGTTCTGCAACGAAGCGTCTCACAAGCGCGGTCAAGCGATCAGTTAAAGCCACGCGCGTACCGTATCCATCCCGATATTCAACCATGGCAAACACCAAAAGGTTGTAAAATTTTTAAATTTTACCTCAGGTTGTATTACCGGAAAACAAACGTTTTGGAAAGAAAATAATTAAAGACCAGTCCAGCGAGCGAACCCGCAGCCACACCAATGATCGGATAAGCCACAACGACGCCGCTCGACGCAACCAGGAAAAAGAAAACGCCGCGATTGGCAACAAAGCCGATCGAGTTCGCAATCAGAAATTTTGCCCACTGCAGATGCAGCGGTGCATGGTCAATGCCTCGAAATGTCCAAATGCGGTTGAGGAACCAGTTGAAGCTTGCCGCGACAACGAAGCTCACCGTCCCCGCTACATATAAATTCACAACAGGATGCAACAGATAAACCGTTGCGGTATCACATAAAAAACCCAACGTTCCGACGATCGCAAATCGCAGGAACGATGCGCTGACTCCCAAACGAGAGCCGAAGCCCACTATCTTATCGAGCAAATATAGTGGGCTAGCGGCCGTCAAAGCTGTTTGCTCAACCGGCAAACGGATCTTGCATGAGAATGGTATCATCACGCTCCGGGCTGGTGGAGAGCAGCGTTACCGGCGCCTCGACGAGCTCTTCGATACGTTTGACATATTTAATGGCTGCGGCCGGCAATTCCGCCCAGGACCGCGCGCCCTGCGTGCTCTGCGTCCAGCCTTCGAGTACCTCGTAAACTGGCATCGCCGCCGCCTGCTTGGACATCGCCGCGGGCAGATGCTTGTAAGGCTGGCCGTCAATCATATAGCCCGTGCAGATTTTCAACTCGGGGAAGCCGTCCAGCACGTCCAGCTTGGTCAGCGCCAGCCCCTGGACGCCGCCGACCTTCACCGCCTGCCGGACCATGGCGGCATCGAACCAGCCACAGCGGCGCTTGCGCCCGGTCACGGTGCCGAACTCATGCCCTCTCTCGCCCAGGCGCTGACCGGTTTCGTCATGCAGCTCGGTCGGGAACGGCCCGGAGCCGACACGGGTCGTATAGGCCTTGGCAATCCCGAGCACCCGGCCCGCCGCATCCGGGCCCATGCCGGAACCAGAGCCCGCCGTGCTGGCGACCGTATTGGAGGAGGTCACGAACGGATAGGTGCCGTGATCCACGTCCAGCATGACCGCCTGCGCGCCCTCGAACAGGATTTTTTCGCCTTTGGCCTTGGCTTCGGCCAGCCGCTCCCAGACCGGCTCGGCGAAAGGCAGCAGCTTTGGCGCCAGCGCCAGCAGATCCGCCAGCAGATCTTCCTTCTTGAACACCGCCGCGCCGAGCCCCGCGAGGAGCGTGTTGTGATGCAACAGCAACTCGTCCAGCTTGGCCGATAGCGTTTCCGGTTCGGCCAGATCACAAATGCGAATGGCGCGCCGTGCGACCTTGTCCTCATACGCAGGACCGATGCCGCGGCCGGTGGTGCCGATCTTGCGCTCGCCCCGGGCGGCCTCGCGGGCAGCGTCCAGTGCCGCATGCAGGGGCAGGATCAACGGCGCGTTTTCGGCGATCCGCAGCGTTTCCGGAGTGACCTTGAGGCCCTGAGCCGAGACACGCTCAATTTCGGCCAGCAGCGCATTCGGATCGACGACGACGCCGTTGCCGATGATGCCCAGCTTTCCGTTCACAACGCCAGACGGCAGCAAAGAGAGCTTATAGGTCTGGTTGCCCACCACGAGCGTGTGGCCGGCATTATGCCCCCCCTGAAAGCGCACGACGATGTCGGCCCGGCTGGCGAGCCAGTCCACCACCTTGCCTTTGCCCTCGTCCCCCCATTGGGCGCCGATGATTGTCACGTTGGTCATTGTAAAATCCTACTCAGGAGAGGGCGGTAATCACACCCTCGGACAAGAAATGCGAGCAGCTAAGCCGGCGGGCTTCATCGCAAGGCGCGCTGTGCGGTGCAAGCCCCTGCACGGTCGCAAACCCCTCAGCGCGCGCGGCTTGCGCCGAGGCCAGGCTGGAGCCAAACGGAAGATAAAGCCGGGGGCGCAGTGCTGCGGGCGGCGTCAGGCGCATGATGCTGTCCGGATAAAGCGTAATGCCGGTCGCGGGCTCGCCATCGCCGCACACATAACGTCCACCACGCCCGAGCTCCATCTGCTGCCCGGTTGCGAACAGCGTCATCGATACCCCGGAATGATAGCGATAGCCACGGAACTCAACCGGATCGACCGTCAGCTGCAAATCCGGCAGCACGGCCTCAACCGCCGCGACCACCTCACCCAGGCGCTCGGCCTGGCCGCGCACGGCCTCCGGCAGCGCCATGGCCCGCAGCGCCGCCACCGCCCGCTGCGCGGGACCACTGGCCTCCAGAAGCTTCAACAGCAAATCCGCCTGCGCGCCCCCCAACTCGGCCACGGCAGCGGCATCCTTGCGGTCCAGCGCGTGAGCGAGCGCCGGATGCAGATGCGGCGGAACGGCCTCAAGCAAGCTCGGCACCAGGCGCGGAATGGTCAGATCGATGGAGAGATCCCGCAGCCCCAGCGCTTCGAGCGCGGCGATCGCGGTGACGATGATCTCCGCATCCGCGCTCGCCGTATCATTCCCGATCAGCTCGATCCCGGCCTGGGCGAGCTGGCGTTCCGGCTGCAGCTGGGTGCCACGAACATGCAGGACAGGGCCACTATAGGTCAGGCGCAATGGGCGCGGCGCGGTGGCGAGACGGCTTGCCGCGATGCGGCCAATCTGCGGCGTCATATCGGCCCGCAGGCCCATCATGCGCTGACTTTCGGGGTCCATAAGCCGAAACGTCTGCTCCACCGTGGCGGCACCGGAGCCAGAGAACAAGGAATCTTCGAATTCCAGCAAGGGCGGGGTGACGCGCTGATAGCCGTGCGCCGCGAAGCAATCCATAATCGCTTCCACAGACCGCGCCTGCCGCTCCGCTTCCGGCGGCAACAGGTCGGCAAGCCCGGCGGGCAGCAGGGCGGGATGGATATTCGGCGTCTCGTTCATCTTCAACCCGATAATTGGCGCGGCGCTATACCATCATGAACCAGTGGGGCCAATGGACGCGCGCACAAGGCTGGGTTAAGCAACGCTTACTCAACCTTAACGGGTTCAAAAATGCTCTTCAACAGCAAGCTGTTCGTGTTGGGCTTTCTTCCCGTGGCGTTGGGCGGCTTCCTGCTGCTCGGCCGGTCCCGCCGGTTGGCACTTTTATGGCTCCTGGCATGCAGCCTGTTCTTTTACGCCTGGTGGCGGCCAGAGTTGCTGCTCCTGCTGCTCGGGTCCATTGGCGTAAACTTCGCAGTTGCGGGCCTGGTTTTGCGCTCACCGCACACCAGGCTCTGGCTCGCACTCGGAATCTGCCTCAATCTTTGCCTGCTCGGCTGGTTCAAATATGCCGGCATGTTCGGGGTTGAGGGCATCATTCTGCCTTTGGGCATTTCCTTTTTCACCTTTCAGCAGATCATGTTCCTGGTCGATCTGTCCAAAGGCGAGATCGATCCCCCTCCCCTGCTCGATTATGCCTGTTTCGTAGCGTTTTTCCCTCATTTGATCTCCGGGCCGTTGGTGCGGCCCGGCCATATTCTGCCACAACTCAAGATGCTGGACCCTCGCGAGGGCATGCAATCGCGGCTGCCGGCAGGCTTTGAGTTGTTTCTTCTGGGACTGGGGAAAAAGCTGGTGCTCGCCGATGGGCTGGCGCATTTTGCCGGCCCTGGCTTTGCCGCCGCTGCCCGCGGCGAGCCAATTTCACTGATCGAGGCCTGGGTCGCGCTCCTGGCCTATGGGCTGCAAATCTATTTCGACTTTTCCGGTTATTCAGACATGGCCATCGGCCTGGCGCAATTATTCGGCATCCGCTTTCCGGTCAATTTCCATTCCCCGTATCAGGCTGGGAATATCAGTGAGTTCTGGACCCGATGGAACATCACGCTGAGTTCGTTCCTGAAAGATTATCTCTACATTCCTTTGGGCGGCAACCGGCACGGCGAGGGCAAGCGTGTTCGCAACCTGATGATCACCATGCTGCTGGGGGGCTTATGGCATGGCGCGGCATGGCGCTTCGTGCTGTGGGGCGGGCTACATGGGCTCTTTCTGGTGCTTCATGGCTGGAGCAGGCGCTGGCATCTGCGCTGGCCGAAAGGCGTTTCATGGGGACTTACATTGCTGTGCGTGCTTCTGGCCTGGGTCCCGTTCCGCGCGCAAAACCTTGCCGCCGTCGCGCAAATGTATCGGGGGCTCGCGGGGTTGAATGGGCTGGCGGTCCCCGCTCTGCTCGCGCCACTTCTTCCAGGCCTAGGACATGTCGTGCCCGTGCTGCCCTGGCTTGGCGATGCACGCAGCATCAGCCTGCCGCAGAGCGTGATGATGCTGGCGCTGGGCTGGTTCATCGCGCTCTGTCTGCCGCCTCTTGACCATATGAGCGAGAGGCGGCGCAGCCTCGCCTTGATCTCCAGCCTGGCCTTCACGGCACAAGCGCTCTTTTTCGCGCCGTCCGCGATACCGTTTCTTTATTTTCAGTTCTGATGCGCAGGCTGGTGCGAAACGCGCTGCTGGCGGTGGGGCTATATGCGGTGCTGTTCGGGTTTCTGCTGGACCGGCCGCTATCACTGGGACCGCTTCGCGCTGAATTGCAGCAAAAAGCCAGCCGACTCTCCCGCCTGCCCTCCCCAAAGCTGGTGATTTTGGCGGGATCCAACGGACCTTACTCCCACAGTTGCGCGGTGATCGGGCAGATGCTCGGACTGCCCTGCGAAAATGCCGGAATCGCCGTGGGCTTCGGGCTGGATGAAATCTTCAACCGATATGACGCGTCCCTGCGGCCCGGCGATATTGTGTATATGCCGATGGAGTTCAGCCAGTACGCAATGAGTGCCGCGCAATACCGCGCCTTCGCCGATGGCGAGATGTTGCTTCGCCATGATCGGTCCGCTCTGCTCAAACTGCCTCCCGGGCGTGTGGCTGGCGCGTTATTTTGCTGTACGCTGGCTGATGCCTTGGAGGCGCTGGTGGAGATGCCCCTGGCAGGGATGAACAGAAATCGCCTCAACCGGGAATATAACGTCGAAGGAGACCGGATCGACAACCAACTGGCGGGTGCCGATCATGCGCTGCTTGCCGCCGCCCCGTCCTCCTATCCGTTCACCGCGCGGGATATCGAGACCGGCTACGGCACCCGGTTGATTGAGCGGTTCATAAACCGCCAACGCGCCAAAGGCGTGATCGTGATCGGGGGTTGGCCGGTGGAGCTGGCTAGCATCCATATTCGACCCGCAATGCTGGCCGCCGTGGCCCGGATTTACGGGGTGGATTTTCTCGACCTCGCAAACAAGAGCCGGTATCCGTCGGCTGATTTCTTCAACGGGCCCGAACATCTGGCTCAGCCCTGCCAATTCAAGCATTCGATCATGGTCGCCCGGGCGCTTGGCCGCCTGCTTCACAGAGCTGTGTCGCCGCCCCGTCCGGCCGTCTCCGCGTTGGCATCCACATGCCCAGGCTGAAGGCATGGGGCTTCCCGCAACAACGAAAATTTGAGGCTTTAGACAATCTTGGCCTCGAACGGCGGCAGATAATCCGGCGCGTCGAATTCCAGCACCCAGATATCAGGATCGAAACGGGTCTGCTTGGCGATATAATCGTCCGCGACCTGTTCACTGACCGGCTCCGCGCCCGTGGCGCGCATCCAGGCCAGCTCGCCGGCGACGTCACGAAATTGGCTGAGGACGATGGAACCGCTACGTCCATAGAGCTTCACCAGCACGCCACCGGCATCCGGATCCCCCTTCCGGACCACGACGCCCGGCTTATTATCCAACATTCCCAGCCGCAATGAGGCCGCAACCCAAATCCCCGCCTTGATCCTGACATCGCCCATGGTAAGTCCTGTTTAAATGCCCTTGCTTCGGGACGTACTCCCGAAGCCGCAGGTCTTGATTTGAAACTCAAGAGTTTGGAGTAGCCCGCATGTTCCGCTCGCTGCGTATCGCCATTGCCGCAAGCCTGGCTCTCATCCCTTTCGCTAACACGGCAAGGGCGGCGGACAAAATCAGCTTCGGCCTGGATTGGGTCGCGGAGCCGGAATATGGCGGCTATTACGAGGCGATCGCCGAAGGGCTTTATAAGAAAGCCGGGCTGGATGTCACCATCTTCCAGGGCGGACCGCAGGTGAACACGGCGCAATTGCTGATTTCGGGCAAGCTGGATTTCGACATCACCTCCAACGCGTTTCTGGCTCTGAACTTCGTGCAGGAACACATCCCTTACGAAGTGGTCGCCGCCGGCTTTCAAAAAGACCCGGACTGCCTGATCGCACATCCGGGCCAGGGCGATGATCACTTCGCCGACCTGAAAGGCAAACCGATCGCGGTCTCGACCGACACACGCGCCAGCTGGTGGCTCTTCCTCAAGGCAAAATACGGCTACTCGGACGCCCAGCTGCGGCCTTATGGATTTTCACTGACGCCTTTCCTGACCAACAAGACCGATATCCAGGAAGCCTATGTTACCTCCGAGCCTTATCTTGTGCATCAGGCCACGGGCGAATGGCCTGTCGTGCTGGCGCTGCCCGACGCTGGGTTTGACGGCTATGCCAGCCTCATCGCGACCAGCGACAAGATGGTGAAAACCCACCCGGACCTGGTGAAACGCTTCATCGACGCCTCCGCGCAGGGATGGTACGATTTCCTTTATAAAGACCCCAAGCCAGCCTTTGCCGCGATTAAGGCCGCCAACCCCGATATGACAGAGGGGTTGATGCAATTCGGGTACGGACAACTCAAGCAGAGGGGGATCGTCGATTCCGGCGACGCCAAAACGCAAGGCATCTACGCGATGACCAATGCCCGCTGGAAAAACTTTTTCAATCAGATGGGCGCCACGGGAATGTATGACAAGACGCTCGATTATAAGAGCGCCTATACGCTGGAATTCGTCGATCACGGCCGGCCGGCGCAGAATTAATGATCACACTGCGCCACGTCGCGAAGCAATTCGGCTCCGGCACCAAGGCGCTGGAAGATATCGACGCCGAGATCCAGACAGGCGATTTCGTCGCCCTGCTCGGCCCCTCGGGCTGCGGCAAATCCACGCTGTTGCGTCTGCTCTCCGGGCTGGAGCACCCCTCCTCGGGCGAGATCGACTGGGGCCATGACGGGCCGCCAGCCCCCGGCGAGATCGGCTATGTCTTTCAGGATCCGACTTTGCTGCCCTGGGCCGATGCCGCGGAAAATGTCTATCTGCCCTTGCGGCTTCGTGGCGTGAGCCGGGCCGCTGCGATGCCACGGGTCTCGGCCATCTTGAAGCAAATGGGGCTGGCCGGGTTTGAGCAGGCCAAGCCCAAATCATTGTCGGGCGGCATGAAAATGCGCGTCTCCATCGCCCGCGCCCTCGTCTCCAAGCCCTCTTTGCTGCTCCTTGATGAGCCTTTCGCCGCGCTGGACGAATTCACCCGCCACCGTCTGCAGGACGACCTGCTCGCCTTGTGGCGCGAAAACCGCATGACCGTGATCTTCGTGACCCATTCAATATATGAGGCGGCCTATCTTGCCAGCCAGATTATCATCATGACCAGCCGGCCCGGACGGATTTTTACGACGATCACCTCAGACCTGCAGGATGAGGCACAGCGCCGGAACAGCCCCGCCTACCATGCCACGGTGAGTCAAATCACCGAATGCTTCCAGCGTTCCGTGCCGGCATGACCAGAACCATGACCAAGCTCGCACCTTTTATCTTCTTGTTGCTTGCCCTGGGCCTTTGGCAGGCGGCGGTCTGGATCGGCAATGTGCCGAGCTATGTCATGCCGGGCCCGGTCGCCATCGCCACGGCGTTTTTCAAAGCCCGCTGGGCGCTCGGGGCGGGATTGCTCTCGACCCTGGCCGTTACGGTCTCCGCCCTGCTCGCCTCCACCATCCTCGGTGTTGTGCTGGCACTTGCGATGGCCGCCAGCCCGCTCTTTCGCGCCGCGGTGCAGCCTTGGGCGGTCATGCTGCAGGTCACACCAGTGGTTGCCATCGCGCCGCTGATCATCATCTGGGTTGGCCAACCATTCCTGGCGCTGGTTGCCTGCGCGATGGTGGTTTCGTTTTTCGCGATCCTTTCAAACACGGCCGCCGGCCTCGCCGGCACGCCGGCCGAACTGCTCGACCTGTTCAAACTGAATGGCGCACGGCGCTGGCAGGTTCTGCTGCATCTCTCACTGCCCTACGCCTTGCCTTTCTTTCTGACGGGATTGCGGCTCGCCGGCACGCTGGCGCTGGTCGGGGCCGTCGTCGCGGAATTCGTGGCGGGCTCTGGCGGCTTTGCGTCCGGGCTGGCCTGGGAGATCATCGAGGCAAGCTATCGGCTTGAAATCCCGCGCATGTTTGCCGCCTTGTTCCTGCTCGGCGCGACAGGAGTTGCGATTTACGCTTCTCTGGGTGCTTTGGAGCGGCTGATCCTGACAAGACGGGACGGCCCATAAGCATCCATGCTTGAGCTGCCAAACAAAGCCATGTCGGTTTAAATTCGATTGAATTTTTCGAAAGCCAAGCTAGGTTCGGCTCAGAATTGGAGATGCGTATGACGACGACAGATAAAAAACTCAGCAAGGGCCAGCTCGCTTATGAGCAGGAGCGCGCCAAGAAAGCCGGCAAGAGCCTGGATGATTGGATGAAGCATAAAGCCAGGCTGGCAGCCGAAACAGCACAGCGTACTGCTCCCCCTGTCGAAAAGAAAAAAGGGTTTCTGTCCCGTTTGCTGGACAAAGCGCACAAGCCGATCTGAACCGAGGCGGGATCGTCAAACAAAGAAAGGCAGGCCGTGGGGCCTGCCTTTCTTTTTTATCCCAGGAAGCGCGAAGATTACGCCTCGCTGTCGTCCTCGGCCGCAACTTCCGGCTTCGGACCCGAATCCTGGCCCTTCGCGGAAACGTCACGGTCAACCAGCTCGATCACCGCCATGTCAGCCGCGTCGCCATAGCGCATGCCAGCCTTCAACACCCGGGTATAGCCGCCGGAGCGGGTCTTGTAGCGCGTGGCCAGCGTGTCAAACAGCTTGGCGACGATCGTCTCGTCACGCAGCTTGTCATAGGCCTGACGGCGCGCATGCAAACCGCCGCGCTTGCCGAGGGTGATGAGCTTCTCCGCCACCGGACGCAGTTCCTTCGCCTTCGGCAAGGTGGTGGTGATCTGCTCGTGCTTGATCAGCGCGACAGCCATGTTGCGAAACATGGCCTGGCGGTGGGAGGAGGTGACGCCGAGTTTCCGGCCGGCAATTCCGTGACGCATGATGAGGTGTTCCTGGTTAGACGATAATTAGAAGGGTTGATCGGAGCGCTTGGCCAGCTCTTCAATATTCTCAGGCGGCCAATCGGGCACGGTCATGCCCAGGGACAGCCCCATCGCGGTCAACACTTCCTTGATTTCGTTCAAGGACTTGCGCCCGAAATTCGGGGTGCGCAGCATTTCCTGCTCGCTCTTCTGCACCAGATCGCCAATATACACGATATTGTCGTTCTTCAGGCAGTTGGCGGACCGAACGGACAGCTCCAGCTCGTCAACCTTGCGCAGCAGATTCGGGTTGAACGGCAGCTCGATCCGCGGCTCTTCCGGACGGGCGCGCTGCGGCTCCTCGAAATTGACGAACATGCTGAGCTGGTCCTGCAGGATGCGCGCAGCTAATGCCACCGCATCCTCAGGCGTCACCGCGCCGTTGGTCTCAACCTCGAGAATCAGCTTGTCATAGTCCGTCACCTGGCCGACGCGGGTCTTCTCAACCTTGTAGGAGACGCGCTTGACCGGGGAATAGATCGCATCGACCGGGATCAGACCGATCGGCGCATCTTCCGGGCGATTATTCGCGGCCGGCTCATAGCCGCGGCCGGCATTCACCGTGAATTCCATGCCGAGCTGCGCGCCGTCATCCAACGTGCAGAGCACGAGATCGGGATTCATGATCTCGATATCGTGGCCGGCCTGGATCTGGCCCGCCTTCACTTCGCCCGGACCGGTCGCGGTGAGCACCATGCGCTTGGGCCCCTCGCCATGCATCTTCACGGCAAGCTGCTTGATGTTCAGCACGATGTCGGTGACATCTTCGCGCACGCCCGGAAGCGTGGAGAATTCGTGCAGCACACCATCGATCCGCACGGCCGTGACAGCCGCGCCCTGCAATGACGAGAGCAGGATCCGCCGCAGCGAATTGCCCAGCGTCATGCCAAAGCCACGTTCCAGCGGCTCAGCGATGATCGTCGCCACGCGCGTCGCATCGGACCCGAACTCGACATCGAGCTGTTCCGGCTTGATCAGCGTCTGCCAGTTGCGCTGCAGAGACAAATTCGACTCTTTCAACATCTACCCCTCCGGCCCGGCAGCGGTGAGAGAACACCGCCGTGGGGGCCTTACAGAAAATACGATTCCGGCGAATTAGACGCGACGGCGCTTACGCGGGCGGCAGCCATTATGCGGAATCGGGGTCAGGTCGCGGATCGCGGAAATCTGGAACCCGACAGCCTGCAGCGCGCGCAGCGCGCTCTCGCGTCCCGAACCCGGGCCGCTGACCTCGATCTCGAGCATCTCCATGCCATGCTCGCGCGCCTTGCGCCCGGCATCCTCGGCGGCAACCTGCGCCGCGTACGGGGTGGATTTGCGGCTGCCCTTGAAGCCCTGCGCGCCGGCGGACGACCAGGCGATGGTGTTGCCCTGCGCGTCAGTGATGTTCACGAAGGTGTTGTTGAAGCTTGCGAGCACATGAGCAACACCAGAGATGATGTTCTTGCGCTCTTTCTTGCGGGGACGGGTGGAGGCGGTCTTCGCCATATCTGTCGAATCCTATGTCTACGGAGGTGTTTAGCGAGTGGCTTTCTTCTTGCCGGCGATCGCCACGGCTTTACCCTTGCGGGTACGGGCGTTGGTATGGGTGCGCTGACCGCGGACCGGCAGGCCCTTACGGTGACGCAGACCACGATAGCAGCCCAGATCCATCAGACGCTTGATATTCATCGCCGTCTCACGGCGCAGATCGCCCTCAACGCGGTAATCGCGGTCGATCACTTCACGCAGGCGCATGATCTCATCGTCGGAAAGCTGGTTGACGCGGCGCTCAGCCGGGATTTCCAGGGCAGAGCAGATCTCCTGCGCCTTGGCCGGGCCGATGCCATAAATGTAACGAAGGCTGATCACGACACGCTTATTCGTGGGAATGTTTACGCCGGCAATACGCGCCACGGGGTTTCTCCTGAGGTCATAACAAGTAGCGGCGCCCCACCCGGAAGCGCCGCGAAAGCGGGTTATAGCGTCCGCCAATTCAGAGTCAACGACATTCGATCAAATTTTCGTGATCGAGCGTCTAAATCCACGCCGGCCTGACCCAGAACGGCGCAGTTGGAGAGGAATCAGGCGGCTACGACGCCGACACCACGCAGGACTGCTTCAATCTCAGCTTCGACATCAGCCATCTCAGCCATGCCGTCCACCGAATGAAGCCGGCCCTTCTCCTTATAATAAGGAAGAATAGGCGCGGTCTGCGCGTTATAGGCTTCCAGCCGCGCCTTTACGGTCTCCGCCTTGTCGTCGGGGCGCCGGGTAAACTCCGTGCCGCCACAGACATCACAGACTCCGGCGGTCTTCGGCTGCTTGAAGCTATCGTGATAACCCTCACCGCACTTGGCGCAGGTGAAGCGGCCCGAGATCCGGTCAACGAGAATCGCCTCGTCGACCTTCAACTCCACAACGGCATCAAGCTCGATCCCGCGTTCGCCGAGCATTTTGTCCAAAGCCTCGGCTTGTGGAACCGTGCGTGGGAACCCGTCCAGGATGAAGCCCTTGGCGCAGTCGGGCTTGCTGATCCGCTCACCGATCATCCGAACCAGAATATCGTCGGACACCAGCTTGCCGGCATCCATGACGCTCTTCGCTTCCAGACCGATCGGGCTGCCCGCCTTCACTTCAGCCCGGAGCATATCACCGGTTGAGATCTGCGCGACGCCATAACGCGTTTCCAGAAGCTTTGACTGTGTCCCCTTGCCTGCCCCTGGCGGCCCCAGCAAAATCAACTTCACCTGTTTCTCTCCTTACTTGCGGGCCTTACCGCGCCCCTTGCGAAGCAGCCCCTGATATTGATGAGCAAGCAGATGAGACTGGATTTGCGTCATCGTGTCCATTGTAACCGAGACAATGATCAGAAGGGAGGTACCACCAAAATAGAACGGTAGAGCGTAATGGCTCATCGCAAAATCAGGCAACAGACAGACGATGACCAAATAGGCCGCGCCGATCGCGGTCAGACGGGTCAGCACCGTATCGAAATATTTGGCCGTATTCGTGCCCGGCCGGATGCCAGGAATAAAGGCGCCGTTCTTCTTGAGATTATCCGCCGTCTCCTCCGGATTGAACGCAATCGCCGCCCAGACAAAGGAAAACGCGATGATAAGCCCCGCAAAAAGCAGCAAATAGAGCGGTTGTCCGCGCGAGAGCAGGTGCGCAATCGTCTGCAGCCAGACCGGACCACCAGCCGAAAACCCGACCAGCGTCGCCGGAATCACCAGCAGGGACGATGCGAAGATCGGCGGCATAACGCCGGACGCATTCACCTTCAACGGCATATAATTGGCTTCGCCGCCAAACACTTTCTGCCCCATCTGGCGCTTGGGATGCTGTACCAAAATGCGACGCTGCGCGCGCTCCATGAACACGACAAAGCCGATGATGATCAGCGCCGCGATAAAAATAAAGATGATGAAAAAGGTGGACAGCGCGCCGGTGGAGCCGAGTTCAAGAATATTCGCCACGGCAATGGGCATATTCGCGACAATGCCGGAAAAGATGATCAGGCTGGAGCCATTGCCGATGCCGCGCGAGGTGATCTGCTCCCCGAGCCACATGACAAAGACAGTGCCACCGACCAGGGTGACCACCGCGGTGAACACAAAGAACGGACCCGGATCGATCACAGCGGCGCCGCTGGCGCCATGGACGCGCTCAAGGCTGACGGCGATGCCGTATGCCTGGGCCGCCGCGATCAGCACCGTCAGATAGCGCGTATATTGCGTGATCCGCTGGCGCCCGGAATCGCCCTCTTTCTTCATCGCTTCAAGTGCCGGGACCGTCGAGCTCAGCAGCTGAATGATGATCGAGGCGCTGATATAGGGAAGGATATTCAGGGCGAAGATGGTCATACGCCCCAGCGCACCGCCGGTGAACATGTTGAACATGCCCAGGAGGCCGTTGCCGTTCTGGCTCATCAGCTGCGCCATCACCGCGCCGTCGACACCTGGCAGAGGAACATAGGTCCCCAGGCGGAAAATGATCAGCGCACCTAGTGTAAACCAGATACGTTTCTTAAGATCTGTCGCCTTGCCGAACGCACTCAGGTTCATGCTCGCGGCCATCTGTTCTGCGGCGGATGCCATATCAATCCCTTATCCAATAAAAACGGCGCTTGCCGGGTGCTTTGCACAACAGCAAGCGCCGTTCATTCAGCGCAAATTCGCCGGTTTTCCCGGCAGAGGCAAGCCCTTAAGCGGCGGGCTCTTCCACCTTGCCACCCAGCGTCGTCACCTTGCCGCCAGCCTGCTCAACGGCCGCAACGGCCGCAGCGGAGGCGCCGGAGACCTCGAGGGTCACGGCCTTCGACAGGGAGCCGCGCGCCAACAGGCGCACGCCATCAGCCTTGTTCAGGCGGACCACACCGGCTTCCGCCAGCTTGGCCTCGGTGATGGTCTCACCAGCGTTCAGCTTGCCGGCCTCGAGTGCTGCTTCCAGCGCATCCAGGTTCAGCGGCGCGAACACCTTGCGGTTCACGTTATGGAAGCCGCGCTTCGGCAGACGGCGATAGATCGGGAGCTGACCACCCTCAAAGCCATTGAGGGACACGCCCTCACGCGCCTTCTGACCCTTGACACCCTTACCGGAGGTCTTGCCTTTGCCGGAGCCGATACCACGGCCGAGGCGCTTGGACTTGAGACGGGCGCCGGGATTGTCCCGGATTTCGTTCAGTTTCATCGTTGCGATTCCTTACGGCTCAGCCCTGCTCTTCGACTTTGAGCAGATGCTTCACCTTGTTCACCATACCCAGAACTTCCGGGGTGGCGTTCAGCTCAACGGTACGGCCGATCTTGTTCAGACCGAGACCGACCAGGGTGGCCTGCTGGCCGGGCTTGCGCCCGAAGCCAGAACCCAGCTGGGTGATGCGGATCTTCTTCTCAGACATCGGCGCTCTCCACCTGCTTCTCGGTCGTGCCGAACAGCTCAGCCACCTTCTTGCCACGACGATTGGCAACCTGGCGCGGGCTGGTGGTGTTCTGCAGCGCCGCGAAGGTCGCCTTCACCATGTTGTGCGGGTTACGCGAACCCAGCGACTTGGCGACCACGTCGGCGATGCCCAGCGTCTCGAAGACAGCGCGCAGCGGGCCACCGGCGATGATGCCTGTACCGGCCGGAGCCGTACGCAGCACAACTTCACCAGCCCCGAACACGCCCTGAACATCGTGATGCAGGGTGCGGCCTTCCTTCATCGGAACGCGGATCATGGTCTTCTTGGCGCGCTCGGTCGCCTTGCGGATCGCCTCGGGCACCTCGCGGGCCTTACCGGCGCCGTAGCCGACGCGCCCCTTCTGGTCACCAACCACAACCAGAGCAGCAAAAGCAAAACGACGGCCGCCCTTCACCACCTTGGCAACGCGGTTGATCGTTACCAGCTTGTCGACGAACTCATCACCGGCCTCGCGGTCACGATCATTGTTGCGATCGCGGTCCCGGCGCTGGCCACCTTCACGTGCTTCACGTGCCATGTGCAAACCCTCTTAGAAGTCGAGGCCGCCCTCGCGGGCCGCCTCTGCCAGGGCTTTGACCCGGCCATGATACAGATAAGAACCGCGGTCGAAGACGACCTGGGTCACACCGGCTTCCTTGGAGCGCTCGGCGATCAGCTTGCCAACGGCGGCGGCGGCATCTTTGTCCGCGCCGGTCTTCAGGCTGGTCTTGAGATCCTTGTCCAGGCTCGAAGCGGCAGCAAGGGTGCGACCCTGCGCGTCGTCGATGATCTGGGCATAGATATGCTTGCCGGAGCGGAACACCGACAGGCGCGGGCGCCCGCCGGACTTCTGCCGGAGCTGATAGCGAAGGCGCGCCCGGCGGCGGGCCTGCAGGTCCAGATTGCTCGACATTATTTCTTCTTACCCTCTTTGCGGCGGATGGCCTCGCCCTCAAACTTGACGCCCTTGCCTTTATACGGCTCTGGCGGACGCCATGCGCGCAGCTCAGCGCAAACCTGGCCAACCTGGCGCTTATCGACGCCCTCGACCTTGATCGAGGTCGGCTTCTCGCAGGTCACCTTGATCCCCTCGGGGATCGGGTAGGTGACATCGTGCGAGAACCCAAGATTCACCACCAGGTTCTTGCCCTGCACCGCAGCGCGGTAACCGGTGCCGGTGATTTCCAGGGTCTTGGAGTAGCCCTGGGAAACGCCCTTCACCATGTTCGCGATGTTGGCACGGGTGGTGCCCCACATCATACGCGCCTGGGCTTCCTTGGTTTTCGGCTCAACCGAAACCTTGTTGCCGTCAACCGAGACATTGACCAGATCGGTCAGGGCCAAGGTCTGCTCACCGAGCTTGCCTTTGGCGGTGACGACATTGCCGGAGAGGGCAACGGTCACGCCGGCCGGGATCTCAACGGGATATTTACCAACACGAGACATCTTGGCGCTCCCTTAGAACACGCGGCAGAGCACTTCGCCGCCAACATTGGCAGCGCGGGCTTCCACATCGCTCATCACGCCACGCGGCGTGGACAGGATGGAGACACCGAGGCCATTATAGACGCGCGGCAGCTCCTTGATCTTGGAGTACACGCGGCGGCCCGGACGGGACACGCGGGAGATCTCCTTGATCACCGGTTGGCCTTCATTATACTTCAGCTCGATGCGCAGCTGCGCCACACCGGTGCGCACTTCCTCACGGGAATAGCCCCGGATGAAGCCTTCGCGCTTCAGAACTTCAAGCACATTGGCGCGCAGGTTGGACGCCGGCGCAATGCAAGAGGTCATCCGCGCATGCTGCGCATTGCGGATGCGGGTGAGCATATCACCCAAAGGATCGGACATAGACATACTGGATTGCCCTTCCTTACCAGCTGGCCTTGACGACGCCGGGGATCTGCCCGGTGCTCGCCAGGTCGCGGAAGGCGACACGGCAGAGCTTGAACTTGCGGTAGTTACCACGCGCGCGGCCGGTCAGCTCGCAGCGCAGGCGAACCCGCACTTTGGCGCCGTTGCGCGGCAGCTGCGCGAGCTTGAGGCTCGCCTCAAAACGGTCTTCCACGGGCAGCGTGCGATCCATGATCGTCGCCTTCAGCGCGTCGCGCTTGCCCGCATCACGGGCAGCCATGCGCTCGCGCTTGGCATTCCGGTTGACCTGCGATGTCTTCGCCATTCTCTAAAACCCCTCCGGAACCTGCTGGAACGCCCAGCCGTTTTCCAAATAACTTGCCAAACCCGCCCGCTTACTTAGCGAACGGGAGGTTGAAGCCCTTGAGCAGTGCCTTCGCTTCCGCGTCGGTCTTTGCACTGGTCACGAAGCAAATGTCCATACCCCGGATCGCATCGACCTTATCGTACACGATTTCAGGGAAGATAATTTGCTCTTTCAGACCCAGCGTAAAGTTGCCGCGGCCATCGAAACCCTTGTTTGCCGGAAGACCGCGGAAGTCGCGGACGCGCGGCAGGGCGATGGTGACCAGACGGTCAAGGAACTCATACATGCGGTCAGCACGCAGGGTCACCTTGGCGCCGATCGGCAGGCCAGCACGGATCTTGAAGCCGGCGATCGCCTTCTTCGCCACCGTCTTCACCGGCTTCTGGCCAGCGATGAGGGTCAGCTCGGCAACGGCCGCATCCAGCTTCTTCTGGTCGCCGGCGGCTTCGCCGACGCCCATGTTGATCACGATCTTTTCCAGCGTCGGGATCTGCATCTCGTTCGCGTAGTTGAACTCTTTCTTGAGCTCGGCGCGAACAACCTCACGATAGTGAGCCTTCAGACGCGGGAGAGTATTGGTTTCGCTCATTGCGGCCTCCTTCAGCCGTCAATCGCGTTGCCGCTCTTGCGAGCGACACGGACTTTGCGGCCATCGTCCAGCACGCGGAAGCCGACCTTGGTCGGCTTGTCGGTGGCGGGGTCGATCAGCGCCAGGTTCGAGACATGCACGGCGGCCTCGCGAGCGACAATGCCGCCCTCCTGGCCCATGCGGTTCGGCTTGGTGTGGTGCTTGGCAATCGCCACGCCCTGCACAACCGCTTTGTTCGCGGTCGGGTTGACGCTCAGCACCTCACCGGTCTGGCCCTTGGAGGAACCAGAGATGACGAGAACCTTGTCACCCTTCTTGATACGCGCGGCCATAATTACAGCACCTCCGGCGCCAGGCTGATAATCTTCATGAACTTCTTGGCGCGCAGCTCACGAACCACCGGCCCAAAAATACGGGTACCGATCGGCTCCTGCTGCTTGTTCAGCAGCACGGCGGCGTTGCGGTCGAAGCGGATGACGCTGCCATCGGCGCGGCGCACCGGGAAGGCGGTCCGAACGACGACGGCCTGATGGACGTCACCCTTCTTCACCTTGCCCCGGGGGATGGCATCCTTGACGGACACCACGATCACATCACCAACGGACGCGGTCTTGCGCTTGGAGCCGCCGAGCACCTTGATGCACTGCACGCGCTTGGCGCCAGAGTTGTCGGCAACATCGAGATTGGATTCAACGATAATCATGTCTCAAATCCTCTCAGCCAGCCGGCGTTTCGGACAGCGCCGCGCCATTACGCTCGGTCACCACCCAGGTCTTGCGACGGCTGATCGGCGCGCACTCTTCAATGCGAACCAGGTCACCTTCCACGCAGACATTGTTCTCGTCATGCGCCGCGTACTTCTTGGAGCGACGGATGAATTTCTTATACAGCGGATGCATGATGCGGCGCTCGACAAGCACGGTAATCGTCTTGTCCATCTTGTCGCTCACGACCCGCCCGGTCAGAACACGTTTCGGCATGGTACCCTCTTAACCCTTCTCGGCGGTGCGGGCGCGTTCCGCGAGAATCGTCTTAACGCGCGCGATGTCGCGGCGCACGGTGCGCACGCGGCTGGTGTTTTCCTGCTGCCCGGTGGCGCGCTGGAAACGCAGATTGAACTGCTCCTTGCGCAGATCCACCAACAGCGCCTTCAGCTCGTCCGGGGACTTAGCCCGAATGTCAGATGCAGTGGTCATAACTCTTACGCCTCGCCGATACGGGTGACGAACTTGGTGCGGATCGGCAGCTTCGCGGCACCCAGCGACAGGGCCTCACGAGCCAGCTGCTCGGGCACACCGTCAATCTCAAACACAATACGGCCGGGCTGAACGCGCGCGACCCAGTATTCCGGGCTACCCTTACCGGAGCCCATACGCACTTCGGCCGGCTTGGTGGAGACCGGCAGGTCCGGGAAGATGCGGATCCACACGCGACCAGCACGCTTCATGGAGCGGGTAATGGCACGACGGGCGGCTTCGATCTGACGGGCCGTAATACGCTCGGGCTCCAGCGCCTTCAGGCCAAACGCGCCGAAATTCAGCTGCGTGTTGCCCTTGGCGTTGCCGTGGATGCGGCCTTTGTGCGCCTTGCGGAACTTGGTACGCTTAGGAGACATCATGGCTTCAAATTCCTCTTAGCGCTGCGGGGCCTGTTCGGCCGCGCGCTTGTCCTGCGCGAGCGGATCCTGAACCAGGATCTCACCCTTGAAGATCCAAACCTTAACGCCGCAGGTGCCGTAGGTGGTCATCGCCGTGGCGGTGCCGTAATCAAGGTCGGCACGCAGCGTGTGCAGCGGCACGCGGCCTTCACGGTACCACTCGACGCGGGCGATCTCAGCGCCGCCGAGACGGCCGGAGCAGGTGATCTTGATGCCCTGGGCGCCCAGACGCATCGCGGACTGCACAGCGCGCTTCATGGCGCGGCGGAAGGCCACGCGGCGCTCCAGCTGCTGAGCGATATTCTCAGCCACCAGCGTCGCATCGATCTCCGGCTTGCGGATCTCCATGATGTTCAGCGCGACATCGGTTTTCGCCATGCTGGACAGTTCCTTGCGGAGGCTGTCAATGTCCTGGCCCTTCTTGCCGATGACGACACCGGGGCGGGCAGCGTAGATGGTCACGCGCGGCTTCTTGGCCGGACGCTCGATCACCACGCGGGACACGCCCGCCTGCTGCAGCTTGCCACGCAGATGGCTGCGCAGCTTCAGATCGTCGTGCAGCAGCTTGGCGTAGTCCTTGTCGGCGTACCAGCGGCTGTCCCAGGTGCGGGTGATGCCGAGGCGCAGGCCGATCGGATTAATCTTGTGACCCATATTACGCGGCCTCCCCAGCGGATTTCTCGGCGGACTTGGCGGCCTTCTTGCCGAAGCCCGGGCGGGCGTCGCGGCTGGCCTTCTCGGCCGCCTCACGCTCCTCAACAACGATCTTCAGATGGCTGAACCATTTCTCGACCATCGCGGAACGGCCACGGCCACGCGCATGGAAGCGGCGCATCACGATGCCGCGGCCAACCTCGGCGGTGGACACGAACAGTTTGTCCACGTCCAGCTGATGGTTGTTCTCGGCGTTGGCGATGGCGCTTTCCAGCAGCTTCTTCACCGCCTTGGCGATGCGACGCTTGGAGAAGGTCAGGTCGGCCAGAGCGCGCTGAGCAGGCAGATTGCGGATGGAGGCCGCAACCAGGTTCAGCTTACGCGGGCTAACGCGGATGTTGCGGGCAATCGCCTCAGCCTGATTATCGGCCAGCGAGCGCACTGCTTTGGGTTTGCTCATGATTAGCCCCGCTTCGCTTTCTTATCCGCCGCGTGCCCCGGGAAGGTGCGCGTGGGGGAGAACTCACCGAACTTGTGGCCGACCATGTTCTCGGTGACCTGCACGGGCAGGAATTTCCGCCCGTTATAGACACCGAAGGTCAGGCCGACAAACTGCGGCAGAATGGTGGAACGGCGCGACCAGATCTTGATGATCTCGTTGCGGCCGGAGGCGCGGGACGCCTCGGCCTTGCCAAGGAGGTATCCGTCGACGAACGGACCTTTCCAAACAGAACGTGACATCGCTTAGCCCTTCCCGCCCTTCGCCCGGCGGATGATGAGATTGTCGGTGCGCTTGTTGGAGCGCGTCTTGTAACCCTTGGTCGGCTTGCCCCACGGGGTAACCGGATGACGGCCACCGGAGGTACGGCCTTCACCACCACCGTGCGGGTGATCGACCGGGTTCATGACCACACCACGGTTATGCGGCTTGCGGCCCAGCCAACGCGAGCGACCGGCCTTGCCGATCTGCTGGTTGGAATGGTCAGCGTTGGACACCGCCCCCACGGTCGCCATGCACTCGGCGCGCACGATACGCAGCTCGCCGGAACCCAGCTTGATCTGCGCGTAGCCCTGATCCTTACCGACCAGCTGCGCGAAGGTGCCGGCCGAACGAACCAGCTTGCCGCCGGCGCCAACCTTGAGCTCAATATTGTGGATGATGGTACCCACCGGCATCGCGGAGAGCGGCATCGCATTGCCCGGCTTGATATCAGCGCGCGCGCCGGCGATGACATTGTCACCGACCTTGAGACGCTGCGGCGCCAGAATGTAAGCCAGCTCGCCATCTTCGTACTTGATCAGCGCGATGAAGGCGGTGCGGTTCGGGTCATATTCCAGACGCTCGACGGTCGCGGCCACATCGAACTTGCGGCGCTTGAAGTCCACAATACGATAAGACTGCTTATGTCCGCCGCCGCGGAAACGGCTGGTGATGCGGCCATGGTTGTTACGGCCACCGGTCGAGTGCTGACCTTCGGTCAGCCCCTTCACGGGCTTGCCCTTCCACAGCTCGCTGCGGTCGATCAGCACCGTGCCGCGAAGGCTCGCCGTGACCGGATTAAAATGCTTCAATGCCATTGTTCAAAAACCTCAGGCGAGACCGGTGGTGAAATCGATGCTCTCACCCTCGGCAAGAGTCACGAACGCCTTCTTCACATCAGAGCGCTGACCGGGACGGCCCTTGAACCGCTTGGTCTTGCCCTTGGTGATCAGCGTATTGACGTTGGTCACCTTCACCTTGAACAGCGCCTCGACCGCAGCCTTGATCTCAGGCTTGGTCGCATCTGCCGCAACCTTGAAGACGAACTGGTTCTTCTCGGAAAGCAGCGTCGCCTTCTCGGTGATGTGCGGCGCACGCACGATTTCGTACATGCGTTCGTCGGAAATTTTCACAGTGCCGGTCATGCCAGGCGCTCCTTCAAACCCTCGACAGCGGCCTTGGTGACCACCAGAACGTCATGCTGCATAATGTCATAGACATTCGCGCCGACGACCGGAAGCACATCCAGCCCCTTCACGTTGCGGGAGGCGCGGCCGAACTTCTCTTCAACAGCGGCATCCACGATCAAGGCGGACTTCCAGCCAAAATTCGCAACCTTGGCGGCAACGTCCTTGGTCTTGTCCAGAGCAGCGACGCCATCAAGCACCACCAGCTTGCCCTCGGCCGCCTTGGCGGAGAGCGCAGAGATCAGACCCAGACGACGAACTTTCTTGTTCAGCGAATAGCCATGATCGCGCACAACCGGACCATGGACAGCGCCACCGGTACGGAACTGGGGCGCACGCAGAGAGCCCTGACGGGCGTTACCCGTGCCCTTCTGCTTATACGGCTTGCGGGTCGTGCCGGAAACCTCGCCCATACCCTTCACCTTGTGGGTGCCGGCGCGGCGCTTCGCCAACTGCCAGTGGATCACGCGGGCAATGATGTCCACGCGGGGCTCAGCAGCGAACAGCTCATCCGGCAGTTCAACGCTGCCAGCGGCCTTCGCATCAAAATCAACAACATCAAGCTTCATTGACTCAGCCCTTCAGACCGGCGGGATAGGCTGCATCTTCGGGACGCGCCTTCTTCACCGCATCGCGCACCATCACGTAGCCGCCCTTGGAACCGGGCACCGCGCCATGCAGCAAAACGAGATTACGCTCGACATCCACACCTTCGACCTTCAGGTTAAGGGTAGTGACGCGCTCCTGGCCGAGATGGCCAGCCATCTTCTTGTTCTTGAAGGTCTTGCCGGGATCCTGACGGTTACCGGTCGAGCCCAAGGAACGATGGCTGATCGAAACGCCGTGAGACGCTTCAAGACCGCGGAAGTTCCAGCGCTTCATACCACCGGCAAAGCCCTTACCTTTGGTGATACCGGCAACGTCGACGAACTGACCAACGGTGAAGTGAGCAGCGGACAACACAGCGCCAGGCTCCAACGCGGCATCGTCAGCCACCCGGAATTCAACCAGCCGCTGTGCCGGCTCAACCTTCGCCTTGGCGAAGTGGCCCTTCTGCGCCTTGCTCACATTCTTCGCCTTGGCCTTGCCAATGCCGAGCTGAACCGCGCTGTAGCCATCATTCTCAACGTTACGCGCCGCCACAACCCGCACCTCATCGAGATGCAGAACCGTGACCGGCACATGCGTGCCGTCTTCCTTGAACAGCCGGGTCATCCCCAGCTTTTTTGCGATCACACCGGTACGCATAATACCACCTAAGCTTAGATCTTAATTTCGACTTCGACGCCGGCGGCCAGGTCGAGCTTCATCAGCGCGTCCACGGTCTGCGGGGTCGGGTCAACGATATCCAGCAAGCGCCGGTGCGTCCGAATCTCGAACTGCTCGCGGCTCTTCTTATCGACGTGGGGGGAACGGTTCACAGTGAACCGTTCGATATGGGTCGGCAAAGGAATCGGCCCCCGCACCTGCGCGCCCGTGCGCTTCGCCGTGTTCACGATGTCCTTGGTGCTGTTATCCAGCACGCGATGGTCATACGCCTTCAGGCGAATACGGATGTTTTGGTTGTCCATCTTAACTCGAACTCTTCAGATACTGGGGCCGATTGATTACTTGCTGATCTGGGCGACGACGCCCGAACCAACGGTGCGACCGCCTTCGCGGATCGCGAAACGCAGACCTTCGTCCATGGCGATCGGGGCGATCAGCTCAACGGCGATGGTCACGTTGTCGCCCGGCATCACCATTTCGGTGCCTTCCGGCAGCGTCACCACACCGGTCACGTCCGTGGTACGGAAGTAGAACTGCGGGCGATAATTGGTGAAGAACGGAGTATGACGGCCACCTTCTTCCTTGGTCAGGATATAGGCCTGGCCAGAGAACTTGGTGTGCGGCGTGATGGAGCCCGGAGCCGCCAGAACCTGGCCGCGCTCGATGTCCTCACGCTTGGTGCCACGCAGCAGCGCGCCGATGTTATCGCCAGCCTCGCCCTGATCGAGCAGCTTGCGGAACATTTCCACGCCGGTCACGGTCGTCTTGGTGGTCGCGCGGAGGCCGACGATCTCGACTTCTTCACCCACCTTGACCACACCGCGCTCAACGCGCCCGGTTGCCACGGTGCCACGGCCGGAGATGGAGAACACGTCTTCCACCGGCATCAGGAAGGGCTTGTCGACAGCGCGCTCCGGCTGCGGAATGTAGGCGTCAACCTGCGCCATCAGCTCCAGAACGGCGTTCTTGCCGATTTCCGGGTTGGTGTCGTTCAGGGCGCAAACAGCCGAACCCTTCACGATGGGGATATCGTCGCCGGGGAAGCCGTAGTTCGAAAGCAGCTCGCGCACTTCCATCTCGACCAGCTCGACCAGATCGGGGTCAGCCAGATCCATCTTGTTCAGGAACACAACCAGAGCCGGCACGCCGACCTGACGGGCTAGCAGGATGTGCTCGCGGGTCTGTGGCATCGGGCCGTCAGCAGCGGAGCAAACCAGGATCGCGCCGTCCATCTGGGCGGCACCGGTGATCATGTTCTTCACATAGTCGGCGTGGCCGGGGCAATCGACATGCGCGTAGTGGCGGTTCTCGGTCTCATACTCCACGTGAGCGGTGGAGATGGTGATGCCGCGGGCGCGCTCTTCCGGGGCCTTGTCGATTTGATCGTAGGCGGTGAAGGTCGCGCCACCCTTCTCGGCCAGCACCTTAGTGATAGCGGCGGTGAGGGAGGTCTTGCCATGGTCAACGTGGCCGATGGTGCCAATGTTAACGTGCGGCTTGTTGCGCTCAAATTTAGCTTTGGCCATTAAACTGCTCCGTGTGTGCAGGCTAAAAACTTGGAATGGTCAGAAGATTACCAGCGATAATGGCTGAAAGCCTTGTTGGCTTCGGCCATACGATGGGTGTCTTCACGCTTCTTGACCGCAGAGCCGCGATTATTCACCGCATCCTGCAGCTCGTTCGACAACCGCTCTTCCATCGTGTGCTCGCCGCGCTTGCGGGCAGAGTCGATGATCCAGCGGATCGCCAGCGCCTGACGGCGCTCGGTGCGAACCTCGACGGGGACCTGGTAGGTCGCACCACCAACGCGGCGGGAGCGAACCTCGATCGCCGGCTTCACATTGTCCAGCGCCTCGTGGAACAGGCGCACCGGGTCAGCGTTCGGCCCGCCGCGCTTCTTCAGCACGTCGAGGGCCCCATACACGATCCCTTCGGCGACGGACTTCTTGCCGTCATACATCAGCACATTCATGAAACGGCTGATCACGATATCACCGAACTTGGCGTCCGGCAGAACTTCACGCTTGGTTGCGCGGCGGCGGCGGCTCATCTCAACCTCTCCTTACTTCGGACGCTTGGCGCCATAGAGCGAGCGACGCTTGCGACGCTTCGGCAGACCCTGCGTATCAAGAACGCCACGCAGAATGTGGTAGCGAACGCCCGGAAGATCTTTCACGCGGCCACCGCGGATCAGCACCACAGAGTGCTCCTGCAGGTTATGGCCTTCGCCAGGGATGTAGCTCACCACCTCGAACCCGTTGGTCAGGCGCACCTTGGCAACCTTACGAAGCGCGGAGTTCGGCTTCTTCGGGGTCGTCGTGTAGACGCGCGTGCAAACGCCACGCTTCTGGGGGCAGCCCTCAAGGGCCGGCACCTTGTTGCGCTTGGCTGCCGGCTCGCGGCCCTTGGCGATCAACTGGTTAATGGTCGGCATATCTCATCCTGCTACGTGTTCAAAACCCGAATTCCTTGGCAAGGAACGAATTGTCCACAAAAAATCACCGCAAGGGGGTATGGAACCCACCCTTACGGGACTGCTTATCCAGCACGCGGCCTAGGTGCTTATTTGCACGGCGCCGCACGCGCTAGACTTTTACAGACAACCCGGACCGGAAACCGGAACCGCGAGAGCGCTCTCCTTAGAAGCCGCTCCCCCCCAAGTCAAGCGATTCCATAGCGCCCTTTATCAAGAAAAACGCTGTATTCCGGAATCCTCATAGCTCATCACCATGCGGTGAGGCTCTGCAGGCCAGAATCAAAACGGCACCCCGAAGGGTGCCGTTCAATATGCCTATATTATAAGGCGAGTCGTTACTCGGCCGCCAGCTCCGGTTTGGTCGACCCGGAACGCCCCCCGACGGACTGGCGGTCGCGCCCAGCCGCGATCGCCCGCAAGCGGTTCATCACGGAGCCGGTACCGGCCGGGATCAGTCGCCCGACGATGACGTTCTCCTTCAGGCCGGACAGCAGATCCATCTTGCCGGCGGTCGCAGCCTCGGTGAGGACGCGAGTCGTCTCCTGGAAGGAGGCGGCCGAGATGAAGCTCTGGGTCTGCAGGCTGGCCTTGGTGATGCCCTGGAGCACCGGCAGCCCCACGGCAGGGCGTTCGTCCGCCGCCAGCTTGGCGTTCTCCTGCTCGAACTCCACGCGATCCACCAGCTCGCCCACCAGGAAGGTGGTATCGCCAGGCTCGGAGATCTCGACCTTCTGCAGCATCTGGCGAACGATCACCTCGATATGCTTGTCGTTGATCTTCACGCCCTGCAGCCGGTAGACGTCCTGGATTTCGTTGACCAGGTAGTCGGACAGCGCCTCGACGCCCAGCACGCGCAGAATGTCGTGCGGCACGCGCGGACCATCGACCAGCGGGTCACCGAGGCGGACATAATCGCCCTCCTGAACGGAAACGTGCTTGCCCTTCGGAATCAGATACTCGGTCTCTTCACCGGTCTCGTCATTCTTCACAATGACGCGGCGCTTCGCCTTGTAATCCTTACCGAATTCCACCCGGCCATCGATTTCCGCGATGATCGCATGATCCTTCGGCCGCCGCGCCTCGAACAACTCAGCCACGCGCGGCAGACCACCGGTAATGTCGCGAGTCTTCGAACCCTCACGCGGAATACGCGCCAGCACGTCACCCGCCGCAACCATGGCACCGGATTCGATCGAGAGGATCGAGTCAGGCGACAGGAAGTAGCGCGCTTCGGTCCCGTTCGCGAGGCGCAGGATCTCACCGTTGGAGTCCTTCAGCAGCAAGCGGGGGCGCAGATCCGCGCCACGAGCCGACTGCTTATAGTCCACCACCACCTTGGAGGTCAGGCCGGTGACTTCGTCGGTCCGCTCCACCAACGTCACGCCCTCGATGAGATCGGCATATTCGACGATACCGGCACGCTCGGTAATGATCGGCAGGGTGTAGGGATCCCATTCGGCCAGCTTCTGCCCACGGGCCACATCCGCGCCTTCATCCACGAGGAGTCGCGCACCATAGGGCACACGGAAGCGGGCACGCTCGCGCTTGCCGGCATCGGTGAGGATGATTTCGCAGTTACGGCTCATCACCACCGGCACGCCGGCGGAGTTGGTGACAACCGCACGGTTGCGGATGACCACCGAGCCGTCATGGCTGGCTTCGACGTTGGACTGCTCAGCACCACGCTGTGCCGCACCACCGATATGGAAGGTACGCATGGTCAGCTGCGTGCCCGGCTCACCGATGGACTGCGCCGCGATGACACCCACCGCCTCGCCGACATTCACCGGCGTACCGCGAGCTAGGTCACGGCCATAGCACTTGGCGCAAACCGCGACCTTGGTGTCGCAAGTCAGCACGGAGCGGATCTTCACGATCTCAATACCGGACTTCTCGATCAGCTCGGCATGCGATTCTTCGATCAGCTCATTGCGGGCCACGATCACCTCATTGGTGTTCAGGTCCACAATATCCTCGGCCGCGGTACGGCCGAGAACGCGCTCGGAGAGTGACGCGACGATTTCACCGCCATCGCGTACCGCGCTAACGCTGAGGCCACGCTCGGTACCGCAATCATCCTCGACGATGATGCAATCCTGCGCCACGTCGACCAGGCGGCGGGTCAGGTAACCGGAGTTCGCGGTCTTCAACGCCGTATCCGCCAGGCCCTTACGGGCGCCGTGGGTGGAGTTGAAGTAATCGAGAACCGACAGCCCTTCCTTGAAGTTCGCGATGATCGGCTGCTCGATGATCTCACCGGAGGGCTTGGCCATCAAACCGCGCATACCCGCCAGCTGAGACATCTGTGCCGCGGAGCCACGCGCACCGGAATGGCTCATCATCCAGACAGAGTTGGTCGGACGGCCAATCTCCTGCTTGGAAATCTCCTTCATCATCGCGCCGGCAACCAGGTCCTTACATTTCGACCAGGCGTCAACCACCTTGTTGTAGCGCTCGCCAGCGGTGATCAGACCATCCTGGTACTGCTGCTCATATTCGCGCACCTCGGCGATGGTCGTGGCCACCAACTCCTGCTTGGAGTCGGGGATGCGCATATCGTCCTTGCCGAACGAAATGCCCGCCTTCGCCGCGTGACGGAAGCCAAGCCCCATCAGACGATCGCAGAAAATGACGGCCTCCTTCTGGCCGCAATGGCGGTACACGAGGTCGATCACGTCCTGCACGTTCTTCTTGGTCAACATGCGGTTGACCACGGAGAAGTTCAGGTTGGCGTTCAGCGGCAGCAACTGGCCGATGAGCATACGGCCCGGAGTCGTCACCACGATAGAGGTCTTCACCTCGCCGTCCGCGTTCATGTTCTTCACGCGGGCGCGAATCTTGTCGTGCAGCTTGATGGCGCCGGCGGTGAGCGCGAATTCGATCTCGCCGACAGTCCCGAAGGCCGACGCCTCCTCATCCTTCGCCTGAACGAATTCCGGCGTCTCCAGAGAGAGATAATAGAGACCCAGCACGATATCCTGGCTCGGCACGATGATCGGCTTGCCGTTGGCGGGGCTGAGGATGTTGTTGGTGGACATCATCAGCACGCGGCCTTCCAGCTGCGCCTCGATGGAAAGCGGCACGTGCACGGCCATCTGGTCGCCGTCGAAATCCGCGTTGAAGGCGGTGCAGACCAGCGGGTGCAGCTGGATCGCCTTGCCCTCGATCAGAATCGGCTCGAAGGCCTGGATGCCCAGGCGGTGCAGGGTCGGCGCGCGGTTCAGCATCACCGGATGCTCGCGGATCACCTCTTCAAGGATATCCCAAACCTCGGGACGCTCCTTCTCCACCATCCGCTTCGCAGCCTTGATGGTGGTGGCCAAGCCGTATTTCTCCAGCTTGGCGTAGATGAAAGGCTTGAACAGCTCCAGCGCCATCTTCTTCGGCAAGCCGCACTGATGCAGCTTGAGCTCCGGCCCCACGACGATGACCGAACGGCCGGAATAATCGACGCGCTTGCCGAGCAGGTTCTGACGGAAGCGGCCCTGCTTGCCTTTCAGCATGTCAGAGAGCGACTTCAGCGGGCGCTTATTGGTGCCGGTGATGGCGCGGCCACGGCGGCCGTTATCAAACAATGCATCCACCGATTCCTGCAGCATGCGCTTTTCGTTGCGCACGATGATGTCCGGGGCGCGCAGCTCCATCAGCCGCTTCAGACGGTTGTTGCGGTTGATGACGCGACGATAAAGATCGTTCAAATCGGAGGTCGCGAAGCGGCCACCATCCAGCGGCACCAGCGGGCGCAGCTCAGGCGGGATCACCGGGATCACGTCCAGCACCATCCATTCCGGATGGGTGCCGGATTCGAGGAAATTCTCGATCAGCTTCAGGCGCTTGACCAGCTTCTTACGCTTGGTCTCGGAGGTTGTCTCCTTCAACTCGGAGCGCATTTGCGCCCGTGTCTCAGCCAAATCGATGCCAAGCAGAATGGACTTGATCGCCTCGGCGCCGATGCCGGCGCGGAACCCGTCCTCGCCGAACTCATCCTGCTTGTTGAACATCTCGTCCTCGGAGATGAGCTGGTGCAGCTTGAGGTCAGTCGTGCCCGGCTCGAGCACGATATAGCTCTCGAAATACAGAACCTTCTCGACATCTTTCAGCGTCATGTCGAGCATGGTGGCGATGCGGGACGGCAGCGACTTCAGGAACCAAATATGCGCGACGGGCGAGGCCAGCTCGATATGGCCCATGCGCTCGCGGCGCACCTTGGCCAGCGTCACTTCAACGCCGCACTTCTCGCAGATGATGCCGCGGAACTTCATGCGCTTGTACTTGCCGCACAAGCATTCATAATCCTTGATCGGCCCGAAGATGCGCGCGCAGAACAGGCCGTCGCGCTCGGGCTTGAAGGTCCGGTAGTTGATCGTCTCCGGCTTCTTGATCTCGCCGTAAGACCAACTGCGGATCTGCTCCGGAGAGGCAATCTGGATCTTGATCTGGTCGAACGAGGTCGTCTGACCAGCGTTACCAAGAATCTTCATCAAATCATTCATCACGCATCATCCTTATCTTGGCCTGGTATCCTGTAGTCGCTCTGGGAATGCCGGCCTTAAGAGGCCGACTGCTCCAGATCGACGTTCAGGCCCAAGGATTTCAGTTCCTTCAGCAGCACGTTGAAGCTCTCGGGGATACCAGCTTCGAAATTGTCCTGCTCGCGCACGATCGCCTCATAGACCTTGGTACGGCCGGACACGTCGTCGGACTTCACCGTCAGCATTTCCTGCAGCGTGTAGGCCGCGCCGTAAGCTTCCAGCGCCCAGACCTCCATCTCACCGAAGCGCTGGCCACCGAACTGCGCCTTACCGCCCAGCGGCTGCTGGGTGACCAGCGAGTATGGGCCGATGGAGCGGGCATGGATCTTGTCGTCGACGAGATGGTGGAGCTTGAGCATATACATATACCCAACCGTCACCTTCCGCTCGAACGGCTCACCCGTGCGGCCATCGATCAGCGTGCTCTGACCGGAAATATCGACACCGGCCTTGGCCAGCATCTCCTCGATGTCCGGAATACGGGCACCGTCGAACACCGGGGTCGCGATCGGCACGCCCTTGGTGACGTTGCGGGCCAGCTCGACCAGCGCATCATCATCGAGATCCTTGATCTGGCTCTCGAAGATTTCCTCGCCATAGGCCAGCTTCAGCCGGTCCAGCAGCTCAAGGCGCGCCTCACCGGTGCGGCGATACTCTTCCACCGCCTTGCCGATCTGCTTGCCGAGATTGGCACAGGCCCAACCCAGATGCACTTCCAGGATCTGCCCGACATTCATGCGCGAGGGCACGCCCAGCGGGTTCAGCACCAGATCGACCGGCGTGCCATCCTCCAGGAACGGCATGTCCTCGACCGGCACCACGCGCGAGACCACACCCTTGTTGCCGTGACGGCCGGCCATTTTGTCGCCCGGCTGCAGCTTGCGCTTCACCGCCACGAACACCTTGACCATCTTCATCACGCCGGGGAGGAGCTCGTCGCCGCGCTGCAGCTTCTCGACCTTGCTCTCGAAGCGGTCCTGCAGCTTCTTCACCGCGGCGTCGAACTCGCGCTTCATCAGCTCGATATTCGCCATCACCGCGTCGTCCTGCACGACCACGTTGCGCCAGGCGCCGCGCGGCTGCTCGGACAGCAGCTCGGCGGTGATTTCCGTCCCCGCCTTGATACCCTTGAAGCCGGAGCCAGCAACCTGGCCGATCAGCGCCTCGCGCAGACGGTTCAGGAAGGAGCGCTCCTGGATGCCCTTTTCGTCGTCACGGTCCTTGGCCAGACGCTCGATCTCGGCGCGCTCGATCGCCAGCGCGCGCTCATCCTTATCCACGCCGCGGCGGTTGAACACACGCACATCGACGATAGTGCCGGAGGTGCCGGGCGGCAGACGCAGCGAGGTGTCACGCACATCGGAGGCCTTTTCGCCGAAGATGGCGCGCAGCAGCTTCTCTTCCGGGGTCATCGGGCTCTCGCCCTTCGGCGTCACCTTGCCGACCAGAATGTCGCCCGGGTGAACTTCCGCGCCGATATAGACGATACCGGCCTCGTCGAGGTTGCGCAAAGCTTCCTCGCCGACATTGGGAATGTCGCGGGTGATTTCTTCCTGCCCCAGCTTGGTGTCACGCGCCATCACCTCGAATTCCTCGATGTGGATGGAGGTGAACACGTCATCCTTGGCGATCCGCTCGGAGATCAGGATGGAGTCTTCGAAGTTATAGCCGTTCCAGGGCATGAAGGCGCACAGCGCGTTGCGGCCCAGCGCCAGCTCGCCCAGCTCCGTGGACGGGCCGTCGGCAATGATGTCGCCGGCAGACACGCGGTCACCGACCTTCACCAGCGGACGCTGATTGATGCAGGTGCTCTGGTTGGAGCGCATATATTTGCGCAGACGATAGATATCGACGCCCTGGGTCGCCCCGTCCTCGCCAGTGGCGCGCACGACGATACGTGCGCCATCGATCTGGTCGATGATACCCGCCCGCTTGGCCACGATGGTGGCGCCGGAATCGCGTGCCACAGCCGCTTCCATGCCGGTGCCGACGATCGGTGCGTCGGAGCGGATCAGCGGCACAGCCTGACGCTGCATGTTCGAGCCCATCAGCGCGCGGTTGGCGTCATCATTCTCAAGGAACGGAATCAGAGCTGCCGCGACGGAAACCAGCTGCTTCGGCGAGACGTCGATGGCGGTCACGTCTTCCGGCTTGACCATCAAGAAGTCGCCATTGCGGCGCACGGATACCAGATCGTCCTTGAGCTGCCCGTCCTCGGCCTTGTTCGCGTCGGCCTGGGCGACCACCAGCCGCTCCTCTTCCATGGCGGAGAGATATTTGAACTCCGGCTGCACCTTGCCGTCCGTCACCAGCTGGTAAGGGGTCTCGATGAAGCCGTATTTGTTCACCTTGGCGTAGGTGGCCAGCGAGTTGATCAGACCGATATTCGGGCCTTCCGGCGTCTCAATCGGGCAAATACGGCCATAATGGGTCGGGTGAACGTCGCGGACTTCGAAGCCAGCACGCTCGCGGGTCAGACCGCCCGGCCCAAGCGCGGAGAGGCGACGCTTATGCGTCACTTCGGAGAGCGGATTGGTCTGGTCCATGAACTGGCTGAGCTGGCTGGAGCCGAAGAACTCGCGCACCGCAGCCGCAGCCGGCTTGGCGTTGATGAGGTCGTGCGGCATCACGCTGTCAATATCGACGGAGCCCATACGCTCGCGGATGGCGCGCTCCATACGCAGCAGGCCGACGCGATACTGGTTCTCCATCAGCTCACCGACGGAGCGCACACGGCGGTTGCCGAGATTATCGATATCGTCGATCGCGCCGCGCCCATCCTTGAGCTCGTTCATGATCTTGATGGTGCGCAGAATATCGTCCTTGCGCAGGGTGCGCACGGTATCCGGCACATCGATGCCCAGACGCATATTCATCTTCACGCGGCCCACGGCCGAGAGATCATAGCGGTCGGAATCGAAGAACAGGCCCTTGAACAGCGCCTCAGCGGTCTCGGAGGTCGGCGGCTCGCCCGGGCGCATCACGCGGTAGATGTCGATCAGCGCGTCTTCACGGTTGGCGTTCTTGTCCGCCGCCAGCGTGTTGCGAATCCACGGGCCGTTCTGCTGGTCGATCGCCAGGGTCGGCAGCTCGTCAATGCCCTTATCCTCAAGCGCGGTCAGCTTCTGATCGGTCAGTTCTTCGCCGGCCTCACCAAAGATCTCGCCCGTATTCGGGTCATAGATGTCCTCGCCCAGGTAGCGGCCAACCAGATCGGCGCGCGCCACCAGCACGTTCTTGGTCTTCTCGGCGATCTTGCGTACGGTACGCGCGGTCAGCTTGTCCTCGACCTTGGCGACAACCTCGCCGGTCTGCGCGTCCACCAGATCTTCGATCAGCTTCAGGTTCCGGAAGGAATCCGCCTCGAACGGACGGGACCACTGGCCCTTCTGCTTCGAGAACACGACCTTGCCATAGAAGAAATTCAGGATCTCCTCAGAATCCATGCCCTTGATTTCGCCGATCTCGACGCTCTCGCCCTTGGCGGCGCGGGCCTCGATCAGCTGCTCGGTGGCGGCGGAGGGCAGCGCGTAGAGCAGCGTGGTGGCCGGCAGCTTACGCTTACGATCGATGCGCACATAAATCAGATCCTTGGCGTCGAACTCGAAATCGAGCCAGGAGCCGCGATAGGGGATCACGCGGGCGGTGAAGAGATACTTGCCCGAGGAATGGGTCTTGCCGCGGTCATGGTCGAAGAACACGCCCGGCGAGCGGTGCATCTGGGAGACGATCACGCGCTCGGTACCGTTCACCACGAAGGTGCCGTTGTCCGTCATCAGCGGCATGTCGCCCATGTAAACAGGCTGCTCTTTGATGTCGCGAATGGAGCGCGCGCCGGTATCCTCGTCCAGATCCCACACGATCAGACGCAGGATCACCTTCAGCGGGGCGGCGTAGGTCATGCCGCGCTGGATGCACTCCTCGACATCATATTTCGGCTCTTCGAGCTCGTAATGCACGAACTCCAGGCGGCCGCGGCCGGCGAAATCGTCGATCGGGAAGACCGACTTGAAGACTTCCTGCAGGCCAGAGTTGGTCCGTGCGTCGGCCTTCACATTCATCTGCAGGAACGAATCATAGCTCGCACGCTGCACGTCGATGAGGTTTGGCATCGGCGCGACTTCAGGGATACGGCTGAAGCTCTTGCGAATGCGCTTGCGGCTGGTGAAAGACCCTTTGCCAAAACCATTGATCGCGTTCATCGCATCACCCTCGGTCAGATTGATCGTCTAAAAAAGCGTAGTCTTAAGAAACAGGTGGCAGGCGGCGCCCCAAAGGTCACCGCCTGCCCTTTTACCCTATGCACGCAACGGCATAATCACACCGTCGCGGGAAGAGGAATTACTTGACTTCGACAGTCGCGCCCTGCTCTTCCAGCGTCTTCTTGATGGCCGCAGCCTCGTCCTTGGAGACATTCTCCTTGACTGTCTTCGGCGCACCCTCGACCAGGTCCTTGGCTTCCTTGAGGCCCAGGCCGGTGATGGTGCGAATTTCCTTGATCACGTTGATCTTCTTGTCGCCGCCATTGGCGAGGATCACCGTGAACTCGGTCTGCTCCTCAGCAGCAGCAGCCGGCGCACCGCCAGCCGGGGCAGCAGCGGCAACAGCCACCGGCGCGGCAGCGGAAACGCCCCACTTCTCTTCGAGCAGCTTGGAGAGCTCAGCGGCCTCCAGGACGGTCAGCTTCGACAGCTCTTCAACGAGCGCGTTCAGGTCAGCCATTAGAATAATCCTTCGATAAGATAGGCTTTGTTTGGTTCAATGCAAGGCCGCACCGCGCGGCCCCGCGAAAAAGCGACAAGCGGGCGAAAACCTTAGGCCGCCTCGCTCTTCTGGGAATCGGCATACGCCGCGAAGACCCGCGCAAGTTGTCCGGCCGGAGCCTGCAGGACGCCGGCCACCTTGGTCGCCGGGGCTTGGATAAGCCCCAGGAGCTTGGCACGCAGGCTGTCCAGGGACGGCAGCTCGGAGAGCGCCTTGACACCGTCGACATTCAGAACCTGATTGCCGAGGGCGCCGCCCAACAGAACAAACTTGTCATTGGTCTTGGCGAAGTCGACGGCAACCTTGGCCGCGGCAACAGGGTCAGCAGACCATGCCAGCGCGGTCGGCCCCTTCAGCAGGGGCGCGATACCGTCGAACCGGGTTCCTTCAAGAGCAAGAAGGGCCAGACGATTTTTCGCAACCTTGAAGCTCACCCCCGCCTCACGCATCTTGCGGCGCAGATTGGTCACATCAGCCACCGTCATCCCGTCATTCCGGGTGACGACAACCATGGACGTATCCGCGAACACCGCAGACAGTTCAGCGACGAATTCACGCTTCTCTATGCGATCCACATCCGTCTCCAACTTGACGGGCAGCTTGGCGTTGCCGCCTCACCACCCAGGTTACCCAAGCAACCGGGACCATCCCGGCCACTTTCGCCTGTCCTATGTCAGAACCACCAAAGCCCCGCCGAAGCGAAACATCTGGCACCTCTCTACCGTTTGCGGGGAACCCCCATTAAATCCGAGGATACATACGGTCTTGGACAGGTCGGGAGCCTTGCGGCCCCCTGCCCGCTTCGGCCTTCCGGCCAAAGCGTATTCTCAAAAAACCTTAGGCGACGGTGGACACGTCCACGCGCACGCCAGGGCCCATCGTGGAGGACAGCGCCACCTTCTGCAGGTAGGTACCCTTGGCGCCGGTCGGCTTCGCCTTCTGCACGGCGTCGATCAACGCCTTGGCGTTCTCAACCAACTTGTCCGCCTCGAAGCTCGCCTTGCCGATGCCGGCATGGATGATACCAGCCTTCTCAGCACGGAACTCGACCTGGCCGGACTTGGCAGCGGTGATCGCGCCCTTCACGTCCATGGTCACGGTGCCCAGCTTCGGGTTCGGCATCAGGCCGCGCGGGCCGAGGATCTTACCGAGCTTACCCACAACGCCCATCATGTCCGGGGTCGCGATGCAGCGGTCGAACTGGATGTCACCGGCCTGGACCTTCTCAGCCAGATCGTCAGCACCGACCACGTCGGCGCCGGCGGCCAGCGCCTCTTCGGCCTTCGGGCCGCGGGCGAACACGCCCACGCGCAGGGTCTTGCCGGTGCCGTTCGGCAGCGAGATCAGGCCACGGACCATCTGGTCGGCGTGACGCGGATCAATGCCCAGGTTCAGCGAGATCTCGATGGTCTCGTCGAACTTCGCGGTGGCATTCTTCTTCGCCAGCGACACGGCATCGGTCAGGGCGTACAGCTTGTTGCGCTCAACCGTCTCGCGGGCAGCGTTCAGACGCTTATCTTTGGCCATCGTTTAGCCCTCCACCACGGTCAGGCCCATGGAGCGAGCTGAGCCCGCCAGCATGCGCACAGCGCCGTCAACATCGTTCGCGTTCATGTCCTTCATCTTGGTCGCGGCGATCTCGCGCAGCTGCGCGGTCGTCACCTTGCCCACAGCCGCGCCCTTGCCGGGGGTCGTGGTGCCCTTGTCGATGCCCGCCGCCTTCTTCAGGAAGTAGGTATTGGGCGGGGTCTTCATGATGAAGGAGAAGGTGCGGTCAGCAAAGGCGGTGATTACCACCGGAACCGGCATGCCCGGCTCCATCTGCTGCGTCGCCGCATTGAATTCCTTGACGAACTGCATGATATTCAGACCACGCTGGCCGAGCGCGGGACCCACCGGCGGCGACGGGTTCGCCTTGCCCGCAGGGATCTGCAGCTTGATATAGCCGACAACTTTCTTAGCCATTTCTGGCTCCTTTCATCCTATGGCTTGCGCCATTGGACCGCGGTTCAAGCAGCCGGACACACCTGTCCAAGCCTCCCACGTTCCGAAGGGCGGAGCCTTAACTCAACCGTACCCTACTGTCTAGCACCCGCTCGCGTTTTCCCGATAATATAAGCCATGCAAAAAAAAGTGGCCCTTCTGGTTATCGACCTGCAAAATGATTTCTGCCCCGGCGGCGCGCTTGCCGTACCCGGCGGCCATGAAATAGCGCCTTTGATCAACAGCCTGGCGCGGTATTTCGACGACGTTGTGCTCACCCAGGACTGGCATCCGGCTGACCACACCTCCTTCGCCGCCAACCATCCGGGAAAAGCCGTATTTGACACAATCCAGCTGCCTTACGGCCCCCAAGTCCTATGGCCCACCCATTGCGTCATGGGAACACTGGGCGCCGCGCTCGTCCCCGGGCTCGATATTCCACACGCAGGCCTCATCCTGCGAAAGGGCAGCCACTCCTCAATCGACAGCTATTCGGGCTTCCTGGAAGCGGACCGCGCCACACCCACCGGCCTTGCCGGCTATCTGCGGGAACGGAGCATCACACACCTATATATATGCGGCCTAGCCTTTGATTTCTGCGTGCGCTGGACAGCCGAGGACGCCGCCCAAGCAGGCTTCGAGGTTTGGGTTGTTGAGGATGCGTGCCGGGCGATAGATTTACAAGGCTCCAGCGCGAAGGCCCGCGCGGCCATGCAAAACGCTGGGGTCAAGCTGACCAAGAGCCAAGATCTCTTGCAGTCACACTAATCGCCCCTCAAAACGCAAAAAACCCCGCAGGAGCGGGGTTTTTCACGGAAATTCATCGATTAATCGACGATGATTGCTGAAACTTCCGGCCCCTTGGAGCCTTGCACCACACTCATCTTCACCGCCTGGCCCTCTTGCAGCGGCGACAAGCCGGCCGCCTCAAGCGCAGTGGCATGGACAAACACGTCCTTGCCGCCAGCTTCCGGGCTGATGAAGCCAAACCCCTTGGTGGCATTGTACCATTTCACGATACCAGCCATCTCAACAGCCGGGCCGGATGCCTGCTGGCGGGGGGCGCGCGGCGCGCGTGGACGGTCGAAACCGCCGCCACCGAAACCGCCCGGCGCACGCGGCGGCGGGGCATCACCCTCGGTCACGGAAATAACCTGATTGACCTGGCGGCCCTTCTGCCCCTGCCCGACACGGATCTGCAGAACAGAACCGGGAGTGACGGACTGGAAACCAGCACTCTGAAGCGAGTTGGCGTGAAGAAACACGTCGCCGGAGCCATCTGCCATCTCGACGAAACCAAACCCCTTTTCAGCATTATACCACTTCACAGTGGCCTTTGCTTCGGGGGCAGTTGATTGTGCCCCAAACCCCGAGAAAGACGGCGGGAATGAAGGAGCGTTACCATAAAAATTATCGTCGTCGAAACCACGGCGGCGGCTCTGCCGCTGGCGGTCATTCTTCGGGGGTCGCACTATAAAAACTGTCCTCTAAAAGACTTTCGGGGCACCGGGCTCTAGCCAAGCGAAAACAGCATAGGCCACGCTGTGGCGGCCTTCAATCCCGAAATGCTGCTCCAACGCAAGCATTTCAGCTAAAATAGCCGCCATTTTTACGATTCTCGACCCAAATACGCATGAATATGCGCCGCTGCACGGCTGCACGGCTAATCCACCGCTTGTTGCCTGGCGCCCCAGCCCCTAAGAGCCGCTCATGCCCTTCCCCGATACCAATCCCAGCCTCGCCAAAGCTCTCGCTCAGCGCGGCTATGCCGACCCCACCTCCGTACAAAGCGCAGTCCTCACGCCGGAAGCTGACGGGCGTGACCTGCTCGTATCTGCCCAAACCGGCTCCGGGAAGACCGTCGCATTCGGCCTTGCTTTAGCGGGTAGCATCCTCGGCGAGTCCGCGTCGATGCCAGCCACGCACGCGCCTCTGGTGCTGGTGATCGCCCCTACCCGTGAGCTTGCGCTTCAAGTGCATGCCGAATTGACCTGGCTTTACGAATTCACCGGCGCCCGGATCCTGTCCTGCGTCGGCGGGATGGACGCACGACGCGAGGCGCGCCTCCTGGCCGGCGGGTGCCATTTCGTGGTTGGCACGCCGGGCCGTCTGAAAGACCATATCGAGCGTGGCAATCTGCGCCTCGACGAGCTCGAAGCCGTGGTGCTCGACGAAGCCGACGAAATGCTCGATCTCGGCTTCCGGGAAGAACTCGAATTCATTCTCAGCGCGGCGCCGGCCTCCCGCCGCACCTTGCTGTTTTCAGCCACCATCGCGCGCGACATCGCGGCACTGGCCCGAACCTATCAGCAAAATGCCCTGCGTATCGACACCGTCGCCGCCAATCAGCCGCATGCCGATATCGAGTACCGCGCCGTCCGCGCTGCCGGCCATGAACTCGAAGCCGCCCTCGTCAATATATTGAGAGCGCAGGATAGCAGGGCGCTCGTTTTTTGCGCCACCCGGGATACGGTGCGCACGCTTCACGCCAACCTCGTCGCCCGGGGTTTCACCGCGGCAGCCTTGTCGGGAGAACTATCCCAGGCTGAGCGTAACGCCGCCCTGTCCGCGCTGCGCGACGGCCGGGCCCAGGTCTGCATCGCAACAGACGTCGCCGCGCGGGGTTTGGATCTGCCGGATCTCGACCTGGTCATTCACGCGGACCTTCCCACCAACAAGGCAACCTTCCTGCATCGGTCCGGCCGTACCGGGCGCGCGGGGCGTAAGGGGGTTTCCGTCCTGCTCGTCCCGCCGGCGCGTCGCCGCCGGGCGGAGTTGCTCTTGCGGGAGGCGAATGCCCAGGCTGTCTGGGTTGACCCGCCGACGCCGGAGGATATCCGTGCAAAGGATGAGATACGCCTGCTGAACAATCCGCAGCTGCAAGAAACACCCGGCGAATTCGAACTGGAACTCTGCCAGAAGCTTCTGGCCCGGAGTTCACCGGAAATCATCGCCGCGGCTTTTGTGAAACTGGCCCAGGCCCATCTGCCAAGCGCGGCTCACGTCACGATCCTGCCGCCCGAAGCCCAGCGCCCCGCCCGCGCGCCGCATACCGGCAAGGCATCCCATGGCCCCGTCAGCGAGGGAACCTGGTTTCGCGTGGCCCTTGGCCGCAAACAAAATGCCGATCCGCGCTGGCTTGTGCCGCTGATCTGCAAGGCGGGCGGCGTCAGCAAACAAGAGATCGGCGCTATTCGCATTTTTGAGCGCGAAACCAAGTTCGAAATCGCGGCCCATGCCGCGAGCGCCTTTGCCAATGCGGCGAACGCCCAGACCGAAGCGCGGATCGAACCCGCCGCGCCGCCGAGCAGCCCCTCACGCTCCCGCGCGCACATTTCCGAACGCGGCGATTTCAAAACGAAAGCGGCGCCGAAGCCTTACGCGCCAAAACCTGGCGGCAAGCTCAGCGAGCAACAGCGCCGGCGGCAGAATAAAGCCTCTCGCCACTGATCGCTATTGATCGGGCCTCGGAGGGGACCGGATCAACCAACTAGAGCAATATGTGTTTAGGTTGACGCGCCAGCGTCAAGATAAACACATGAAATTGCTCGCAAAAACAAAAGTTAGAGCATCAAGCTAAATGCTTGATGCTCTAAGCTCTGCGGCACGCGGTTAATATTGCCGCAACAGCGCGATCAGGCGGCCTTGAACACGGACACGTTCAGCCGGGAAAATTCTGGTTTCATACCGGATATTGGCCGGCTCCAACGCAATGGACTGCCCTTTCCGACGCAGCCGCTTCAGCGTCACCTCGTGGTCATCGACCAACGCGACGATAATTTGCCCGTTTTCCGCCGTATCGCCGCGCCTGATGATCACTGTATCGCCGTCCAGAATTCCCGCTTCGATCATCGAATCGCCTTCGACGGTCAATGCGAAATGTTCCCCGGTGCCAAGCATGGAGAGCGGGATTTCAATCGTCTCTTCATTGTCGCGCAAGGCCTCGATCGGCAGGCCAGCGGCGATTTTACCGTAAAGCGGCAGAGAAATCGCGGATGGTTCAAAACTCTCCAGCTCATCTTGCTGCGACAGCCCTCGCGTCCCAAAATGTCCTTGAATGACGTTGGGCGCAAAACCATGCGCCTGCGCCTTGCTCGGCGTGATATCCTGCGGCAGCCGCACCACTTCCAGAGCCCTCGCCCTGTGCTTGTGGCGACGCAGGAAGCCTCGTTCTTCCAGGGCGGAAATCAACCGATGGATTCCGGATTTTGAACGGAGGTCCAGGGCCTCCTTCATTTCCTCGAAGCTGGGGCTACATCCGGTCTCGCGCAGATGCCGGTCGATGAATAACAGCAATTCATGCTGTTTCGGCGTCAGCATTGAACATCTCCGAATTCTAAAGCTTCAGGAACAAAGCAACAACACGATAATGTTCTAGTTTAGTTCTTGTTTTCGCGTCAAGCGTTACGAGTGATCCAACCGCAGGATCTCCACGTAACTACCCGCCTCGATGGCAGGTGAAAACGGCACACGGCGGATCAGCGCGTTGGACCCGGCCAGAGCACGCAGCATTCCTGAATCCTGTACCTGCAGCGGGGTAACCTGCATTTCGCCGTCAGCAGTCTTCGCGATGATCGCCCGCACATAGTCTTCCCGCACATCATTGGCCCGCATCGGCGCTGCCAATCGTACGGTTTCAAAGCCTGGCGATTCAGGGGGCAAACCAGACAGCACCTCAATGGCGGACCGCAAAAACAAAACCGCGCAGACATAAGCGGACACGGGATTGCCGGGCAGCCCCAACACAGGCAGATCACCGAGTCTGCCAAATATCAGCGGCTTGCCGGGACGCATCGCGATTTTCCAGAAATCCAGTGCGAAGCCGTGCTGGGACAGCCCTTGCCTGACCAGATCATAGGCGCCAACACTCGCCCCGCCTGTGGTTAGCAACAGATCAGCCCCTTTGGCAGCTAACGCCGCCTGCGCGACTTCATCGGCAGCATCACGCGCAATCGGCAACACCAACGGCTCGCCACCATGGGCTGTAACGAAAGCGCTCAGCATCAGGGCGTTGGAGTTGGCGATCCCCCCGGCGGGAAGCGGCTCACCCGGCAAGGCAATCTCGTCCCCGGTGCAGAGGATCGCGATGCGCGGGCGCCGGTAAACAGCCAGCCAGGGATGCCCCGCCGCGGCGGCCAGTCCGATATCCCGCACAGACAGTCGCGCCGCCGCCGGCAAGATCTCGTCACCGGCTTGTATATCCTGGCCCTTCCGGCGGATGTGGAGTCCAACGCGCACGCTGCCCGTCGGTTCAACCAAATCTCCGGCGGCCGAGGCGTTCTCCTGGATCAAAACGGTATCGGCACCGTTCGGGATCGTACTCCCGGTAAAGATCCGAACCGCCTCCCCCGGGCCGACCTCACCCGCGAACGGATGCCCGGCCGGCGCTTCGCCGATCAGCCGAAGCAGCTTGCCGGAGTCAGTGTCAACGGCACGCACCGCATACCCGTCCATGGCCGAAACATCGCCAGGTGGGACAGTCAGCCGGGAGATGACCGGGCGCGCCAGCACGCGGTGATAGGCCTGGGCCAGCCCGACCATTTCAACGGCAACAGGCTTCAAATCCGCGACAATCCGGGCGCGCGCCTCTTCGACGCTGATCATGGCGCCGAAAAATCTCCGCTCTTGCCGCCTGTCTTTCGGGTCAGGCGTATCGCTTCGATCCGCATCGTCTTATCGGCGGCCTTGACCATGTCATAAATGGTCAAAGCCGCGAGGCTCACAGCGGTCAGGGCTTCCATTTCAATGCCGGTGCGTGCCGTTGTCCGGGCTGTGGCAACGATCTCGACCGAATCCTGCTCCAGGATGAGGTCGATGGTGATCGCATCCAGCGGCAGCGGATGGCAGAGCGGGATCAGCTCTCCGGTTCTCTTTGCCGCCATGATCCCGGCGATTCGCGCCGCGGCGAGCACGTCGCCTTTTTCAGCCTGATTATCGCGGATCAGGCTGACGGTCTCGGGCCGCATCACCACCCGCCCCTTGGCCTGCGCCTCGCGAAGCGTCACCGTCTTGGCCGAAACATCGACCATACGCGCCGCGCCGTCGGCGCCGATATGGGTAAGCTGGCTCAATGGCCCAAAAGCGCGTGCACAGCGGCTTCCAGATCGTCCTGGCGCATCAGCGATTCGCCGACGAGGAACCCCTGCACACAGACCTTCCGCAGCCTTTCGACATCCTGATTGGTCTTGATGCCCGACTCGGAGATCATGAATTTATTCGGCGGGCACAGGCTGGAGAGCTGCTCGGTCGTCGCAATATCCGTCACCATGGTCTTCAGATTGCGGTTATTGATGCCGATCAAGGGCGTCTGCAGCAGAAGCGCGCGCTCCATCTCTTCTTCATTATGGACTTCCGCCAGAACATCCATATCCAGAGCCCGAGCGAGCCCTTCGAGATCACGGGCCTGATCGTCCTCAAGCGCCGCCATGATCAGCAGAATGCAGTCCGCCCCCATGACCCGGCTCTCATAGACCTGCCATTCATCCAGCATGAAATCCTTGCGAATGACGGGCAGGGAAACCGCTGCGCGGGCCGCCTCAAGATGCGCAGTCTGGCCTTGGAAGTATTTCTCGTCGGTCAGAACGGAAAGGCAGGTCGCGCCGGCGGCCGCGTAGGCCCGCGCCAGCGAGGCAGGCTCGAAATCCGGGCGGATCAAACCGCCCGAGGGCGAGGCCTTCTTGATCTCCGCGATCAGTCCGGCCTGGTCCTGCGCGGCCTTATCCATCAAAGCCCGGCCGAAGCCACGCGTCTTGTCGGCGTCCCTGACCTCGGCCTTCAGCTCATCCAGCGGCCTGCGGCCCTGGCGCTCGGCGACTTCAGCGCGTTTATCCACGCAGATTTTTGCCAGCACATCGTCGATTACAATATTCATGCCTGCTCTCCGGAGACCCGCTTCAACCGTTCCAGAACAGCCAAAGCGTCACCTCGATCTATCGCTTGCGCCGCTAGCTCGACCCCTTGGGGCAGTGTTTCCACCCGGCCCGCCACAATCAGCGCGGCAGCGCTATTCAACAACACTGTATCACGATAAGCACCCGCCTGGCCTCGCAACAAAGCCAGTAAAGCCGCCGCGTTATAGGCGGCATCTCCGCCTTTCAAGGCAGAGGCAGGCGCGGCTTCAAGGCCCGCATCCGCGGCTGTTACCCCGAATTCTCTGATCTCGTTGTTCTTCAACGCGACCACTTGGTTCACGTCGTCGAGCACAAGCTCATCCATGCCGGCGCCATGCACGATCCAGGCGGCTTGCGTGCCAAGGTCACGCAACGTCTCCGCCACCGGGCGCAGCCAGAACGGGTCATAGACCCCCATCAACTGGCGGCGCACCCCGGCCGGATTGGCCATCGGGCCGGTCAGGTTGAACAAGGTGCGGGTGCCAAGCTCCACCCGAACCGGTGCAGCGTGCCGCAGTGCGGGGTGATGGCGCGGCGCGAATAGAAAGACGCACCCAACCTCGCGCAGTACCGCCGACAGCCTGTCAATGGGCGGCTCGATCGCGACGCCAAGCGCCATCAACACATCCGCGGCGCCTGAGCGCGAGGACAACGCCTTGTTGCCGTGCTTGGCGACAGGCACGCCACACGCCGCCAGAACGAACGCCGTCGCGGTGGAAATATTGAGGCTGGCGGCGCCATCCCCGCCCGTGCCGCAAACATCCATGGCATCCGCCGGCGCTTCGATCCTGGCCATACGCTTGCGCATCGCCGTGACCGCGCCGGTCAGCTCCGCCACTGTTTCGCCGCGTGCGCGCATGGCCATCAGCATCCCGCCGATCTGCGCGGGGGTGGCCTGCCCATCCATGACCACGCCGAATGCTTCCTCGGCCTCAGACACGGTCAGGCTTTCCCCCTTACCGAGGCGCGCAAGCACCGGTTTCAGCGAATTATTCACGCAGCAACCGGAACCTTTACCCCTGCGAGACGCAGGAAGTTGCGCAGAATATCATGCCCGTTCGAGGTCGCGATGCTCTCCGGATGAAACTGCACGCCGTAAATCGGCAGCTCCGCATGGCGCAATCCCATGATAATGCCGTCTTCGGTACGCGCCGTGGGCACCAGCGTGCTGGGCAGGGTCGCCTGCTGGACGATCAGCGAGTGATAGCGCGTCGCGGTGAAGGGATTCGGCAAGCCTGCGAAAATGTCGGTATTATCATGGAAGACCGGGCTGGTTTTCCCATGCACGGGCTGTGGTGCGCGCACCACCTGCCCACCAAAGGCCTGGCCGATCGCCTGGTGTCCCAGACACACACCGAACAAAGGCAGATTCGCCGCAGCCGCCGCCTGCACCATCGGCAGACAGATCCCGGCCTCATTCGGCGTGCAGGGCCCCGGCGAGAGCACCACCGCCTGGGGCCGCAGGGCCAGAACATCCTCGGGGCTCAACGCATCATTGCGCTTGACTACGCATTCCGCGCCGAGATCCCCGAAAAACTGCACAAGATTGAAGGTGAAGCTGTCGTAATTATCAATGAGAAGAATCATCGCTCAAGCCCCCGGCGCGCTGACATAGCGCACGGCGTCCTCTGCGGCGCGGAACAACGCGCGCGCTTTCTGCACGCTTTCCATATATTCGGCCTCGGCGTCGGAATCGGCGACCACGCCGACGCCCGCCTGCACATACATGCGGCCATCCTTCACCAAAGCGGTGCGCAAGCCGATACATGTGTCCATCTCGCCATTCGCGGCGAAATAGCCGATGCATCCGGCATATAGCCCCCGGCGCGACGGTTCGAGCTCCTCAATGATCTGCATCGCCCGGACCTTTGGCGCGCCCGACAAGGTGCCGGCGGGAAATCCGGCGATCAGCGCATCCAGCGCCTCGAGCCCCGGCCGCAGCTTGCCCTCAACCGTCGAGGAAATATGCATCACATGCGAAAAACGTTCGATGGCGAAGCTTTGCGCCACGCGCACAGAACCGATTTCCGACACCCGCCCGACATCATTGCGCCCGAGATCCAGCAGCATGAGATGCTCGGCCCGCTCCTTGGGGTCGGCCAGCAACTCTTCTTCCAGCGCGACATCTTCCTCGGTGGTGGCGCCGCGGCGGCGTGTGCCCGCCAGCGGGCGGATGGTCACGGTGCCATCGCGCAGCCGCACCAGGATCTCCGGTGAAGAGCCGACAGCCTGAAAATTGCCGAAATCCAGGAAAAACAGGAAGGGCGCGGGGTTGATCCGCCGCAGACTCCGGTAAAGCGCGAAGGCGGGCAAGGAGAACGGTGCTTCAAAACGCTGCGAGGGCACAATCTGGAAGGCATCGCCCGCGCGGATATAGTTCTTGGCGGTTTCCACCGCGCCCAGGAACTCTTCCTTTTCCATGTTCGAGCTCTGCTCGATCGGCGCCAGCAAACGCCCCTGCAGCTCCGGAACAGGTGCCTCCAGGGCTTTCGCCAGGTCATTCAACTTGGCCTCGGCGGCAGCATAGGCTTGGACCGCCTCCACCCCTTGCTTCGGATAGACCGGCGCCGCCAGGGTCATTTCATCGGTAACATTGTCGAACACGATCAACAGCCCCGGACGGGTCAGAATCGCCTCGGGAATGCCCATTACGTCCGGCTTCAGCGCCGGCAGATCTTCCATCAGCCTGACCAGATCATAGCCAAGATATCCGTGCAGGCCGCCAATTCCGGGCGGAAGACCTGCGGGCACTTCCATCCGCGTCTCGGCGATCAGGCCGCGCAGATTTTTGAGCGGCGCCTCGAAAATCTGGGCAAAGCTCTCCGGTTGACTCTGGGCTTCGCGATTGACCGAAGCCACCCCGCGTTCACATTTCCAGACCAGATCGGGCGACAAGCCGATAAAGGAATACCGCCCACGCGTCGCCCCGCCTTCCACGCTCTCCAGCAAAAAAGAATAAGGCTGGCCATGCGCGACCTTCAGATAGGCCGCAACCGGTGTCAGCAGGTCGGCGATGCCGTGACGCCAGACCAGCGCGCCGCGACCCTGATCATAGGCGGCACGGAAGGTCTCAAAACGGTCTGGCGAAACGGCATTCATGACAAGACTTCTTTCTTTCCTCACTGATAGATTTGCGCGAACAGCTTCTGGTTCACAGTGACCTTATCGCGCGCCTGCAGTCCGGCCAGAAAACTCCCGCCCAGATCATCCTGCAAGCCTTTATTCAGGCTCTGCTGCAATTGCGCATACATGGCCGGGTCGCTCTGCGGTGTCGGCTGCACCACCTTGGTCAGCGCCGCGACCAGGAAGCCGTCCTTCGTCTGGATCATCGTAGCCTGACCCGACTTCATCGCGAACAGGCTCGGGACGAGTGTCGAGGGTTGATCCTGGGGCTGGGTCTGCCGCGTGTAAACCGGGCTGGCCGTCGCCGTAAGCCCTTGCGCGCTGGCCGCTTTCGCGATCGGCGTTCCGGTATTCACATTATGCATGAGATCAGCGGCGATCACCTCCGCCTCGCGGATCTGCTGATCCTGTTGCCAGGCCGCCAGAACCTTGGCTTTGGCTTGCGCAAAGGCCTGCACGGCAGGCGGCAGCAGCTTCTGCACCGTCAAAGCGTAATAGCTGCCATCCGGGCCGGACTGAAGCTTTGCGGCCTGCCCCGGTTGCGTTGCAAAAGCAGCCTTGACGATGGCATTGCGCAGATCGTCGCCACCGGGGATCGGCGCGGCCGAGCCATCCGGCGTCTGGCCGCCCGCATCCAGCGTCCCCTCAACCGCGACCAGACCCAGATTGCCCGGAAGCTGGTCCAACGGCGTCTGCCCGGCGAGCGCATCCTGCAGCGCATCGACATTCTTCGCCACATCCGCCTGGGCCTGCTGCAACTGCAATTGCTGCGTCGCCTGCGCGACCAGCTGTGCCTGATCAGGCCCGGACTGACCGATATCCGTCACTTTGAAAAGATACATGCCCTGGCCGCCCGCAATGGGCCCCATCACCTGGCCGGCAGGGGCTGCAAAGATCGCGTTCGCCAGCGCCCCGGACGGGATCTGGTTCTGCTGCATCTTGGCCAACGGCACCGAGACGGCGTGATAGGATTTCGCCAAGGCCTGCATTTTTGCCCAGCTTGCGCCTTTCTTCCAGGCCGCAAGTAGTTGCGAGGCATCCGCCAGATCCTCGACGGAGAGCACATCCGCACTGCGCACCGGCGTGCTCGGGCTGTTTGCCTGCGCCCGCGCGACAGCTGCCTGCACCTCAGCCTCGGATACCTTTTCGTGGGGCGCCATCAAGGCGGGGGACAAAATGACAAGCTGGATTTTACGATATTCCGGCGAAGTGAACTGGCTCTGGTGATTCTGCCAAAAACGCTGCAGCACAGCGTCGGACGGCGTGGCCGGCACCGGCTGCGTGTTGACCGGAACATTTACCAGAGACGCTGTCCGCTGCTCGCCCAGCAATCCAAAAATCTGGCCCAGCATTTCATCCGGCACCTGCGCGCCATTGATGATCGGCGTGATCAACTGGCGCGAGATCACCTCATCCTTGATCTCATTGATGAACTCGTTTTCGGACAGGCCATTCTGCCGCAGAACCTGCGCGAACTTGGCTTTGTCGAAGCTGCCATTGGTCTGGAAGGCCGGAATCCCGTCCAGCACTGCCCGCACGGCCGCGTCCGGCACGCCGATCCTATCATAAGCCGCCGCCTGGCGCATGATCTTTTCGCGAATGGCGGCCGACAAGGCCTGCTCTGCCAATTGCTGCCGCGTCGCCTGATCCGGCGTCTGGCCCTGTTGCTGGTACTGGTTCAGCGCGCGCTGGTAAGCGGCCTGGACGACACTGACATCGACAGGCTGGCCGGCGACGGTCGCGACCGCATTCGGGCTGCCCGCCATCGTGAAGACGTTGGAGACGCCCCAAAAAATGAACACCACAACCAGCAGCGCGAAGAACACACGCGCCACCCAGCTACCCATTAAATTCCGGACCCAGACCAGCATCGTCTCTCTTTACCCCAAACCGCCGCCTCTATAGCTAGGCGTCATGGACTGGGCAATTCAACGGTGCCGGACAAATCGGTGGGAGGGGGCGTGAACAGCCTCCAAGCCCTGACCACGCCTCATGCCAGATATTGGCATGATGGTGTTTGGCAACGTCAAACAGGGCCTCAGTACAATCCCCGCAGAGACGCGGCATCCAACAGCGCGCTGGCCGGCAGGCGATGCACCTTGGCAGGACACTCACGCGGCAGAAATGCTGGCTTGCGGCCCTCCAAGGCCATCGCCCGGATCAGCAGCATCGAGATGGCGGCAAGCGCCAGAATGGCAAGAAAGAACAGCATCGGGAAACCCTCCTCGATTGGAAACGGGCATATTATGCTGCGTCGCACCATCGAATCAAAAGCGCATTTGCTGCATGGCAGCGCGCCCGAACCATTCAGCATTATGCAGTATTTATCAGAAGGGAGAGCAGGATGAGGCAACTTATTGCGGGCAATTGGAAGATGTTCGGCAAACGCGCCGATATCGAGGCATTCACGGCGGCCCTTCGCGCCGACGCCCCGGCGCATGTGGACATGCTGGTCTGCCCGCCCTTCACCCTGCTGGACCGTTTTGCCAGCACCTTGGCTGGCAGCAAGATCGCCCTGGGCGGCCAGGACTGCCACCCCGCGGCGGAAGGTGCGCATACCGGGGATATCTCGGCCGCGATGATCCGCGATGTTGGCGCTTCTCATGTCATTCTCGGCCATTCGGAACGGCGCACCAATCACGGCGAGACCAACGCCGTGGTGCGCGGGAAGGCCGAGGCGGCGATCGCGGCGGGGCTTACTCCGGTCATCTGCGTCGGCGAAACCGAGGCCGAGCGCGAAGCCGGCGAGGCTGAAGCGGTCGTTCGCAGCCAACTGGCGCATAGCCTGCCGGCGCAATTCAGCGGCGTCGTCGCCTATGAGCCGGTCTGGGCCATCGGCACCGGCCGCACCCCGACGGAAGACGATGTCGCCTCCATGCATGCCGCCATTCGCAAGGCGCTGGTCGAGCAACTCGGCACCGCAGGCGCTGCCATTGCGATCCTGTATGGCGGCTCCGTGAAGCCGGCCAATGCCGCCGCTCTGCTGGCATTGCCCGAGGTAGGCGGCGCCCTGGTTGGCGGCGCCAGCCTGAAAGCCGCTGACTTCCTCGCCATCGCGACAGCCGCGCCGCTCTAGGTCCGGCTTTGCGCTTTTCGACCCGCGTGGGCGGCTGCAAGGTTGAATCCTGCGCCCGCCCGCACTAGAAGCGCGCCTGTCTGTTTTTGCGGGTTTGTGATGATCAAGGTTCTTCTCGTGCTGCATGTGTTCGTCACCGTGGCGTTGATCGGCGTTGTGCTGATCCAGCGCAGCGAAGGTGGCGGTCTTGGTCTTGGCGGCGGCCAGGGCATGGGCAGCTTCATGACCGGCCGAGGCACGGCAAATCTTCTCACCCGCACCACGGCCATCCTCGGCACGGCCTTCTTCGTGCTCTCGTTGGCACTGGCCCTGCTATATAAGGGTAGCGGCACAGCCAATAACGCGGCGATTTTGAACAGCCCGGCGCCGGCGGCACCGTCCGCCCCCGCACCGAGCGCGCCGTCTCTGCCCTCGTCGCTGCCGCAAACCCCGGCTGACGCGCTGCCTGCCCCCGCCGCGCCGGCGGCGCCGGCCGCGCCCGCGACCCCTGCGCCGAACAAAACCCAGTAATACGGCGCCTCCCTCTTCACCCTCCCATTGCGACTCATGTAAGATTGGATTCCATGACGCGGTTTGTTTTCATCACCGGCGGCGTGGTTTCGTCCCTCGGTAAGGGCATTGCCTCGGCGGCCCTCGGTTCCCTGCTGCAAGCCAGGGGTTATTCTGTCCGGCTGCGCAAGCTGGACCCCTATCTCAATGTCGATCCCGGGACGATGAGCCCTTACCAGCATGGTGAGGTGTTCGTGACCGATGACGGCGCCGAGACCGATCTGGATCTCGGCCATTATGAGCGCTTCACCGGCGTTCATGCCAACAAGGCCGACAATGCCACCACCGGCAAGATCTATTCCGGGGTGATCGCCAAGGAGCGCCGGGGCGATTATCTCGGCGCCACCGTCCAGGTGATTCCTCACATTACCGACGCGATCAAGGAAACCGTTCAAAATCAAACGGACGGCCTCGATTTCGTGCTGGTCGAGATTGGCGGAACAGTCGGCGACATCGAGTCGCTGCCCTTTCTTGAAGCCATCCGCCAGCTTGGCAATGAGCTGACCAGCGAACGGGCGATGTTCGTGCATCTGACGCTGGTGCCCTACATCCCGTCCGCCGGCGAGCTGAAAACCAAGCCGACCCAGCATTCGGTCAAGGAGCTGCAGAATGTCGGCATTCAGCCGAACATGCTGATTTGCCGTTGCGACCGGCCAATCCCTGAGAATGAGCGGCGCAAGATCGCCAGCTTCTGCAATGTCCGGGCTGAGGCGGTGGTGCCGGCGCTGGATGTCGATACGATCTACACCGTCCCCATTTCCTACCATGAGGCCGGGATGGATCGGGAAGTGCTGCGCCATTTCGGCCTGCCCTTCGAAAGCGAGCCGGATCTGGCACGCTGGAAATCGATCGTCGATACCGTCCGCTTCCCCGAAGGGGAGGTGCGCATCGCGGTGGTCGGCAAATACACCAACCTGCTCGACAGCTATAAATCCCTGGCCGAAGCCCTGGCCCATGGCGGCATCGCCAACAAGGTCAAGGTCAAGCTGGACTGGATGGATGCCGAGATCTTCGAGCAGCCCGATGCGGTTGAGCAGCTGGAAGGCGTGCATGGCATTCTCGTGCCCGGCGGCTTCGGTGAGCGCGGGTCCCAGGGCAAGATCGAAGCCGTTCGCTTCGCGCGTGAGCACAAGGTTCCCTTCCTTGGAATCTGCTTTGGCATGCAGATGGCGGTGATCGAATGCGCGCGCAATCTGGCTGGCATGGCGTCCGCGTCCTCGACCGAATTCGGCCCGTGCGACATTCCCATTGTCGGGCTGATGACTGAGTGGGCGCGGGAAAACGAGATCGAACGCCGCCGCGCCGATGGCGATCTGGGCGGCACCATGCGGCTTGGTGCCTTCCCCGCCACCCTCACCCAAGGCTCGCTCGTGCGCCAAGTTTACGGGGGAGCGGCTCATATTGAGGAGCGGCACCGCCATCGCTACGAGGTCAATATTCATTACCGCGAGCAGCTCGAAGCCAAGGGGCTGCGCTTCTCCGGCCTCTCACCAGACGGCATTCTGCCGGAAATCGTCGAATACCCGGATCATCCCTGGTTTATCGGCGTGCAGTACCATCCTGAGCTGAAATCAAAGCCGTTCGACCCACACCCGCTGTTCCAGGGCTTTATCGAGGCAGCGGTCAAGCAATCACGGCTGGTTTAATCGTACAGAAGGCCAATTTCCGCCCGAAAGCTGGAATTGGCCTTCATCTTATAGCAGACAACCCGCCGACACGGCATCTGCCAGCCAGAACGCCCTACGCTCGCAAATGTCGGATTATGAATAAAAATGAGTCAACGCGATTCGATGATAATCGATCCAATATTCCTGTAAGGAAAATACTCGATCCTAGAACCGAAGCTTAACTCGGCTTTCTACAACTCTAGGCTTATCGGAGCTGATTGAGATTTTGACGGGTGAACGCCACATTCTGCCTGTCAGATCCAAACCAAACCAGACTTTCCCGAGGCGCTGATTGCGCCAGGAGCTTCCCGCGCCGGATGACGTAAAGCCGCTCGGCCCGCAACCGAATCGCTTCCATTTCGTCTTCCGCCTGCAAAACCACCAAATCACCCCAGCTGCCAGGGCTCACCCCGTACCCGTCCAGATTCAGGATCTTCGCTGGCGTACTGGTGACAGCGTCGAAACAGGCATCAATCTCTTGCATTGAGGTTAACTGGCCGACGTGCAGACCCATCGCGGCCACCTCAAGCATGTCGTGACTGCCAAGCGCGTACCAGGGGTCCATCACGCAATCATGGCCGAACGCTACCGGCACGCCCGCCGCCAGCAATTCTTTCACTCGCGTCATCCCGCGCCGTTTCGGGTAGCTGTCCTGACGGCCTTGTAAAGTTATGTTTATCAGCGGATTGGCAATCGCCGACAGGCCGGATTCGGCAATCAGCGGGATCAACTTCGACACATAATAATTATCCATCGAATGCATGGAGGTCAGATGCGAGCCCGCGACCCTGCCGCCCATACCGTGGCGCAGCGTCTCAGCGGCCAGCGTCTCGACATGCCGTGACAGCGGGTCATCGCTTTCGTCGCAATGCATGTCCACCATGAGACCCGCCTCTGCGGCGATCCTCATCAAGGCCTGGACCGAAAGACGCCCATCCTCCTGCGTGCGCTCGAAATGCGGGATCCCGCCGACCACCTCGACGCCCATCTTCAAGGCTTTACGCAGATTGGCCTCGGCACCACGCGACCGGAAGAAACCATCCTGGGGAAACGCCACCAGCTGGATGTCGATCCACGCGGCCAGATCCTTTTTCAGCTGAAGCAGCGCCTCGACCGCCAAAAGCCTTTCGTCGCACACATCGACATGTGAGCGGATGGCCAGCGTGCCCCGCGCCGCCGACCAGAGGCAGAGTTTTCTGGCGCGCTCGTAAATCGCCTCCTGCGTCAGATGCGGCTTCAGCTCGCCCCAAAGCGCGATCCCTTCGAGCAACGTGCCGGACTCGTTCATTCGTGGCAGCCCCAGAGAGAGGGTGGAATCGAGATGAATATGCGCATCAACGAAGGGCGACGTCACCAGCCGCCCTGTCGCATCGATGTCTTGCGCAGCTTCGCCCTGCACCCCTGCTTCGACCGCCACGACCCGCCCATCGGCAATCGCGATATCCAGATTTTTCCGCCCCCCGGGCAGATTCGCGTTTCGCACAATCAGATCGAACATCAGCCACGCCTCACTATGCCGGTATGCCTAGAGCAAACATCGCCTTAACGCTTGTTGCCGCGCAAGCATGCCACGACTAGATAAGACCCATGCGCCGCATTCCTGTCCTGTTATCCGCTCTGGTTCTGGCTTCATGCGCCCCTCCGGGCCGCCAAACCTTCTCTCCGACACCTGCGGGGCCGGATACACAAACCGTCTCAGCCGCGGATGCGTTTCACAACCGCATCCCGCTGGTCTCGGTTCTGCCGGATACGCAGGACTTCCAGGCGCCTCTGCGCAATGCCGTCAACCAGGCCCTGGCGATCAAGCCGGATGCCGCATTCCAGGTCGTCGCCGAGGCACCGGCCACAGGCAACCCGGATACCGATGCGAAAACCCTCGCCGGGCTTACCCCCGAGGCGCAGGCCATCGCCAAAGCCATTGTCGCAGACGGTGTCGCAGCATCGCGCGTTTCAACCGGCGCCAAGACCGCGGGGCTGGATCAGGTCGTTCTCGTCTACGTCAAATGATCTTCGCCCCTGCTCTATTGATGCCGCTCCTGCGGCAGCTGGATCCGGAACGCGCGCATAACCTGTCTCTCAAGGCGTTGCGCTGGGGGCTGGTCGGTACCGACAACACGCCGGACGATCCCTGCCTTTCCACGCAGGCCTTCGGCCGGACACTCTCGAACCCGATCGGACTTGCCGCCGGGTTCGATAAGAACGCCTATGCGGTCACCGCATTGGGGCGGTTGGGCTTCGGGTTTGTGGAGGCCGGCACCGTCACCCCGCGCCCCCAGCCCGGGAACCCGCAGCCCCGGCTGTTTCGCCTGGCCGAGGACAACGCCGTCATCAATCGGATGGGCTTCAACAATCAGGGGCTGCAGGCCTATCTTGAAAACCTGAAACAGGCGGACAAAACCCGCCTCGTCCTCGGCGCGAATGTCGGGATCAACAAGGACGGCGCGGATCCGGAGCGCGACTACCCGGCGCTGGTCAAGGCGGTTGCGCCGCATGCCGACTATATCACGATCAACATCTCCTCGCCCAACACGCCCGGCCTGCGCGACCTGCAATCCGAGGAACGGCTGGCCGGCATCCTGGCCGGCATCGACAGCCCGAAGCCGGTTTATGTCAAAATCGCGCCGGATTTGTCGGAGGAGGGGCAGGAAGCCGTCATTGAAGTCGCCATCCAGCATAAAGTGAGCGGCCTGATCATTTCCAACACGACCATCGCGCGCCCGGATACGCTGAAAAGCCCGCTGCGGCGTGAGGCTGGGGGGCTGTCAGGCGCGCCGCTGTTCAACGCCTCCACCGCGATGCTCGCCCGCGCCTATCGCCTTGCCGGGCAGCAGCTCACTTTCATCGGCGCGGGCGGGGTGTTCACCGCGGAGGACGCGCTGGCAAAACTCCTGGCCGGCGCCTCCCTGGTGCAGCTCTATACCGGCTTCGCCTATCAAGGGCCCGCCATGCTGCCAAAACTCAAACACCGGCTCGCGGCCTTGCTGAAGGACCGCGGCTTCAGCACCGTATCCGACGCCGTGGGAGCAGGATTATGAGCGGGATTGGCGAGCTTTGCGCTGCGTATGACGGGTTTATCGTCGATCTCTGGGGCGTTGTGCATGACGGTTTCGCCCCTTATCCCGGCGTACTCGATTGCCTGACTCGCCTCAAGGCGGCGGGTAAACGCGTGGTCTTCCTCTCCAACGCCCCCCGCCGGGCGGCGGGGATTGCCAAATTCCTCGCCAGCATGGGCGTTACCCCGGCCTTGCATGACGGCGTCATGTCCAGCGGCGAAGCCGTCTATCTGGGTTTGAAGACCCGCACCGACGAGTTTGCCACCCTTGGCAAACGCCTCTACCATCTCGGCCCGCCCCGCGACCGGGACGTGTTCGACAGGCTCGATTATGAAGAGGCCGCCTCTCCGGAGGTCGCTGATTTTGTCTTGAATACCGGACCGGATGACGAGCTGGGTCCGCACAACCCTGATCTCTACCAGCCAGCACTTCAGGCCTGCCTGAAGGCTGGTCTGCCGATGATCTGCGCCAATCCGGATCTCGAAGTGATGAAGGGCAAGGACCGCATCATCTGCGCCGGTTATCTGGCCCAGCTTTACGAGGCGGAGGGCGGCCGCGTCATTCAGCGCGGCAAGCCGGATGCGGCAATTTACAAGCCGACACTCGCCTTGCTCGGTACGACACAGCAGCGCACCCTGGCCATCGGCGATTCGCTGCGCACCGATATTTCCGGCGCGAAAGCCGCCGGCATCGATAGCTGCTGGGTTCTCTCCGGCATCCACGCCCTACATCCCGAGCAGGCGCCTGCGGAAGCGGCAGCCTCGAACCTCTCTCCCACCGCCATCCTGCCAGGGTTTTCCTGGTAAGCCTCCGAAAGGACAGACACATGAAGACGATCCTGATCACTGGCGCGACAGCCGGATTCGGCGCCACCTTCGCACGGCGTTTCGTCAAGGACGGGCATCGGGTGATCGCCACCGGACGGCGCGTCGAACGGCTGGAGGCGCTGAAGGCGGAACTGGGCGAGCATGTTCACATCGCGGCTCTGGATGTAACCGATACGAAAGCGGTCGCCGGCTTCGTCGCCGCGCTGCCGGAGGCGTGGCGCAAGATTGACGTGCTGGTGAACAATGCCGGTCTTGCCCTGGGGCTGGCTTCCGCCTGGGAGGCCAAGCTGGATGATTGGGACACGATGGTCGCGACCAACATCACCGGCGTCCTGCATATGACACGCGCCATCCTGCCGCAGATGGTCGAGCGCAATGACGGGCTGATCCTCAATATCGGCTCGATTGCGGGCTCCTACCCCTATCCGGGCGGAAATGTGTATGGCGCCTCCAAGGCCTTCGTGAAGCAATTCTCCCTCAATCTGCGCGCGGATCTGGTGGGGCGGAATGTCCGCGTTACCGACATCGAACCCGGGCAGGTCGGCGGCTCCGAGTTCTCCCAGGTCCGCTTCGGCGGGGATCAGCAACGCGCCGCCAAGGTGTATGAGGACACTGAATCCCTGACCCCGGACGATATCGCCGAAACCGCAAGCTGGCTGGTCAGCCTGCCCGCGCACATGAATATCAACCGGATCGAAATGATGCCGACTTGCCAGGCTTCCGGACCTTTGACGGTGAAGCGCCAGCCCGCCTAAAATACAACGAACCCGAAACAACTATAGACAATCATAGATTGCATTCATAACCTGTCCCCAACTCCAGGGCGGACAGGTCATGAGCATCGCGCGGGTCAACAGCTTCGCCTTTTCCGGCATCGACGCCCAGCGCGTCGAGGTTCAGGTTCAAATCGCCAGCGGCTTGCCGGCGTTTCTCATGGTGGGTTTGCCAGACAAAGCCGTGGGCGAGGCGCGTGAGCGCGTCCGCGCGGCCTTGACGTCGATGGGTTTGGCGCTCCCGCCCAAGCGCATTCTCGTCAATCTTGCCCCGGCCGATATGCTGAAGGAAGGGAGCCATTTCGACCTTCCGGTCGCGCTGGCGGTTCTCGCGGCGATGGATATCCTTCCCGCCGAAGACCTCTTTGCTTTCGCCGCGCTGGGCGAATTGTCGCTCGATGGCCGCCTCAATCCCGCCGCCGGCATTCTGCCCGCGGCCATCGCCGCACAAGGGCAGGGTTGGGGGCTGATCTGTCCGGCCTCCCAAGGTGCGGAAGCCGGTTGGGCTGGCGACATGACCATTCTCGCCGCCCCGGACCTGCTGAGTTTGATCAATCATTTTCGCGGCACCCAGCTGCTCGCCCCGCCGCCGCCAGGCACACTGGGCGCCGGCGCACCGAGCTTGGATCTGGCCGATGTCAAAGGCATGGATGTCGCCCGGCGCACGCTGGAAGTCGCCGCGGCAGGCGGGCATAATCTGCTGATGATCGGCCCGCCCGGTTCGGGCAAATCCATGCTGGCCGCAAGGCTGCCCGGGCTGCTCCCGGACCTCACCCCGCGCCAGGCGCTCGAGGTCAGCATGATCCATTCCGTCTCGGGCATGCTCACCAATGGCCAGCTCGTCACCCGGCCACCATTTCGCGATCCGCATTTTTCAGCCAGTCCGGCGGCGATTGCCGGCGGCGGCCTGCGGGCGCGCCCGGGCGAGATCTCGCTCGCCCATCGCGGCGTGCTTTTCCTCGATGAAATGCCGGAATTTCCGCGGGCGACACTGGAGGCCCTGCGCGCGCCCATGGAAACCGGCCAGACCACCGTCAGCCGTGCCGCGGCGCATATCACCTACCCGGCGCGGTTCCAGCTTGTCGGCGCGATGAACCCCTGCCGCTGCGGCTATCTGGGCGATGGCGGGCGTGAATGCGGCCGCGCCCCGCGCTGCGGGGAAGATTACCAGAGCAAACTTTCCGGTCCGCTGCTGGACCGGATCGACATCACCATTGGCGTAATGCCGCTCAGCCCGCGCGAGATGAGCTGGATCCCGGCAGGGGAGAGCAGCGCGGTCGTGGCCCAGCGCATCGCCGAGGCCCGGGCCCGGGCGATCCAGCGCTATGGCGAGGACGGCCCTGGCTCAAACGCCGAAGCCGGTCCGGATCTGATGCCGACCACCATCGAGGCGCGCGAATTTCTGGAACGGGCGGCGGAAAAATTGCAGCTCTCCGTGCGCGGCCAGATCAGGGCGCTGCGCGTCGGGCGCACCATCGCCGATCTTGCCGGTGCGCAGGAAACCCAGCGTTTTCATATCGCCGAAGCGCTGACCTACCGCCATAGGCTGCCACAGCAAGCCACCCTTGAGCGCCTTCGAGCCACCGGCCATTAGCTTAACGCGCGACGATTTACCCCTGACGAGCACGCAAAAAATCCCTTGCCGCCTTACGGCGTTAAAATCTGCTGAACCCGCGCCTGGAACGCGGCAATGCCATTCTCCCGGCGCAACCGCTTCAAGGCGTTCGCACGCAGCCTGGTCCACAAAGCTTCATCGGAGTCGAGACGCAGAATTGCCCTGGCAAAGGCTTCGGCGTCGAGCGTTGGCACAGCCAATACCTCCTCGCCATCCCGCCAGCCAAGCTGCTCGGCCAGAAGCGTCGTCACAATGCAAGGCACACCGTGCGCCGCAGCCTCGTAAATTTTGTAGGGCGTACCAGCGGCAAAGCGCGTCGGCGCCACGAAAATCCGTGCGGCTTCATATAGCGGCCTGGTCTGCGCCACCTCGCCAAGCGCCCTCACCCCCTCGCTCAACTTCAACCCGGCAAGTTCAATGCCTGTCGCGCAATATCCCGCGACAGTGAGCAGCGGCGCAGACACGGAGGCTTGCGCCAAAACCGGAAAAATCTCTTGGGTATAATAATTTAACGAATCGGCGTTGGGCGCGTCCGCTTCATGAACCGCACCGATGAAAAGCAACCCGCTACGCGCCGCGAATCCTGGTTTTGTCGGCGTCGCCTCGCGGCAGGTTCCTAATATCTCAACGGTCTGGCCACGCACGCGCTGTAAGAGCTGCGCCTCAGCCTGATTGACCGCAATGATACGCGCCAAATCAGGAAGGTCAGCGAACTCCGCCTGGAGCACTGTGTCGAGATCAAAGCCTGTTCGCATCATCGCGGCTTTCGTCGCAGCGCGGCAACTGGCGAGCGCCTCTGTGTCCAGAATCACCGGCACCTCATTGCCGGATTCGATGAGCAGCGTGCGCAGCCGGCGCAGATTATGCGTTCGCGCGACCCAGATGCGCTGATAATCCTCTCGCCGCTCGCTTAAAAACGCCTTGATGTCGCCGAACGCCCGGTCATAAAGCACTTCCGCCCGCGCTGGCATGTCGCCCAGCAGGCTCATCACGTCATATGGCGCGCCGTTCATCGGAAAGACGTGAACATCGTAACCGGCTCGGTCTATCGCGTGGACAATGTCATTCGAGCGCACAAACCCTGAGCCAAGACGCCGCAAGGGGACCGTATCTTCGATGAAGAGCAGCTTGGGCCGGCCGCTCCTCGCGCGCGCCCGCGTCGGGGTCTGCCTGCCAGGCGATGGCTGCGCTTGCAGAAACGCCTTATGTCGCTCGCGAAAAATGCGCCGTCCGCGCCGCATCAGCGCCATGGATGCTTCCGGTGTCACCGCGCTACCGAATTCCAGATGCTCGACGCTGACCGCGGGATCGTAAACAATCCTGTATCCGGCCTGCAACATGCGCACGCATAAATCCGCATCTTCATAATAGGCCGGCACGAAGGCTTCGTCGAAACCGGCCAGCGCCTTCACCAGCGCCGTGCGGCAAAGCAGAAAGACGGCGGAGCCATAATCGACATCCCGCACGAAATTGGCTCCCGGCGCGAGCGGGGATTCGCCGCGCAAATAGCCGCTTGTGGTTCCGTCATCCCAGATGATCGAGCCCGCTTCCTGCAGGCAGCCATGGGTTCGGACGATCTTGCCACACACCGCGCCGATATCCGCAGCGGCGCTGAGCCGCGCCATGGCAGACGCGACGGCGCCAAATCCCAGCGCAACGTCGTTATTCAGATAAAGCAGGCAAGGTGCCGCAACATGCGCCAAGGCCTGGTTACACGCCTTCAGGAACCCAACATTCTGCGGGTTTCTGAGCAGCGCCATCCCCCGCACATAGTGCTCGATCCGGCGCGTATCATCCTCTGAGGCATTATCGACCAGGATGAGTTGGATCTTCCCCCCAAAATTCTGCCGCAGCGACGCCAAGCTTCGCATGGTCAGCTCAAAGCGCCCATACGCGACCATGATCACCGCGACCTCCGGCGCGCCGGCAAAGCCGAAATCCAGCCCTTGCCGCGCAAACAAAGCGAGATCGGCCCGGGCCTTGCGGATGAAGCCCTCGCGGGCGGGATATTCTTCCAGCCCGGGGCGTTTGACCGGCGGGCTGTACGCCAGCCCCTCCGCCAATCCGGCGCGCCTGAAATGCGCGAAGGCATCGCGAAACAATCCGGCGTTCAACGCATCGCGCACGGATCTGCGCATATCGCGATAATAGGCGAGGTCGATCTCGGCCGATGGCTGCCGTAACTCGAAGCATCCGTGCTGGACGAATTGCTGATAGGCGTTGCGGTACAACCCCGCCGCGATGGCCGCATCAATATCCGGATAACGCTGGCGATAGAAACGCTCGGAGAATTGCGGGACGGGATCGAACAGCTCCGGCGTGTCGTTGGTGAGATAGTGATGCAGGGCGGCGAGATAATCGCCGCGCAAAATCGCCTGCTTCGCCACGGGATGCTGTTCAACATACCATGCCGGGTCAAAATAGATCGACGGCGCCAGCTCGTCACGGCCAGAGCCTAGACAGGCCAGAAAATGAACATAGGGGCCCGGCCCGTCGATTTCCTCCATCGTGCAAGAAGCTGCCAGAGCCTGGTCGCGGTAATAGGGCGCATCGAACAGATAATGCCCCACCCGCGCTTCGCGCTGCCCAGAGCGCAGATAATGATCATAGCGCCCGAAACAGCCGTGAAGTTCGAGATTCTCCAGGCTCATATCGTCGTAAAGTTCGGCATAGAGCGCGTCGTCGAACAGCCAATGCGGGGAGACGCCGCGCCAGCCATGCTGGCAGTAATGATCGAACCCGGACGCGTATTGGCCGGATCGCACCAGCGCCGCCACGTCCGGGTTGCTGGCGAGATAATAGGCTTCGTCGAATAATGGTGAAGGGCTGTGCCCCAGCCTGGCCCCGACCTGAAGATAATAGTCCAACGCCGCCGCTTCAGGGGCATCCACACATAATGCCCGCGCATCGGGATAATGATGCAGATACCAGCCACGATCGAACATCGCCCAGGCCGGCCTGAGCTTGGCATCGCTGCGCAGAAGAAGGTGAGCGGCTTGCGGCATTTACGCCCATAGGTTGCACCACGCCGCCTTGTTGGCAAGCCGCAACAAACAGGTCAGCCGCCGGAGAGCACCTTGAACATGGCTCTGGTCAGGCATGAGAGCTCGTCCGGCGAGATTGTGAACGCCGGTGTGAGGTACACAATATCCCGGAACGGCCTGATCCACACACCTTGCGCCATCAGCTTCTGGCGCAGCCCAGCGGGGTTCTTGATCGCGTCCAGCTGCACGACGCCGATGGCCCCAATCACCCTGACATCCTTCACCCCAGGCAGCTCCCGGCAGGGCTCCAGCTCGCGCGCCAGCTGTACGGAAATCGCCGCCACCTGCTGCAAGCGCGGCTCGGTTTCAAACAGATCCAGCGAGGCATTGGCCGCGGCACAGCCAAGCGCATGCGCCATATAGGTCGGGCCATGCATCAAGGCGGTCATCGGGCTGTCCGAGAGGAAGGTCTCAAACAGCCGGTCGGTCGCGATGGTCGCGGCCAACGGGCTGGTCCCCCCGGTCAGCGCCTTGGACAAGGTGACGATATCCGGCGCCACCCCCGCCTGCTCGAAGGCAAACATGCTCCCGGTGCGCCCGAAACCGGTGAAAATCTCATCGAAAATCAAAGTCAGGTCATAATGGTCCGCCGCCGCGCGGAGCCTCTGCAGCACAGCAGGCTCGTGAAACACCATCCCCCCGGCGCCCTGCACCAGCGGCTCGACGATGATCGCGGCAAGGCTCTGATGCTCGCGCGCCAGCAGCGCCTCAAAGGCCGCGATGCTCGCGGCATCCCGTGGCAGCGGCACCACCGGATTGTCCGGCAATAGCCCGGCAAAGAGGCTGTGCATCCCTTCCTCAGGATCGCAGACCGCCATCGTGCCGATCGTATCGCCATGATACCCGCCGGCGAATGCCAGCACCTTGGTCCGCCCCCGCAACCCGCGATTCAACCGGGACTGCACCGCGATCTTGATCGCGACTTCGACCGCGACCGAGCCGGAATCGGTGAAAAAAACGCGGTTCAGGTCACCCGGCATCAGTGCGGCGAGACGTGTGGAAAGCTTATACGCCGCTTCATGCGCCAGCCCGCCGAACATCACATGCGGCATCGCCTCCAGCTGCCGGGCCACTTCCTGGCGCAGATGCGGGTGGTTATAGCCATGGCAGGCCGTCCACCAGCTCGCGATGCCATCAATAAGCGCGCGCCCATCCTCAAGGATGATCCGTGCCCCCTCGGTGCGCGCCACAGGCATCGGCAACGGCGCTGTCTGCATCTGCGCATAAGGCAGCCAGACATGCCGCCAGCCGGTCTCCAACCAGGACATCTTACTGCGCCGGCTGCAGACCCAGCTTGGCGAACAGCGCCTCATCGCGCGGCACTGTGGCGTTCTTTGTGGTCAGCAGCTTTTCGCCATGGAAGATCGAGTTCGCCCCCGCCATGAAGCACAGCGCCTGCGCCTCGTCGCTCATCGCCTCACGGCCGGCGGAGAGACGCACATAGCTCTTCGGCATGGTGATGCGCGCCACCGCGACAACCCGCACGAAATCGATCGGGTCGATCCGCTCCGCCTTCGCCAGCGGGGTACCCTCGACCGCGACCAGCGCGTTGATAGGCACGGATTCCGGCGGAGTCGGCAGGCTGGCCAAGGTGGCGATCAGCCCGGCGCGGTCGCTCTCATCCTCGCCCATGCCGACGATGCCGCCACAGCAGACATTGATGCCCGCGTCACGCACCGCATCCAGCGTATTCAGCCGGTCCTGGTAGGTCCGGGTGGTGATCACCTTACCGTAATATTCGGGCGAGGTATCCAGGTTGTGATTGTAATAATCCAGCCCCGCCGCCTTCAGCTTCCGGCTCTGGAACGGGTCCAACATGCCCAGCGTCACGCAGGTTTCCATACCCAGCGCCTTCACGCCTTCGATCATCTGGCATACCGTGTCGAGATCATGATCCTTCGGGCTGCGCCAGGCAGCCCCCATGCAGAAGCGGCCAGCGCCTTTTTCCTTCGCGGCACGCGCCTCTTCCAGCACCTTTTCCACCGCCATCAGCTTGGAGGCCTTGGTCCCGGTCTCGTACTCGGCGGCCTGCGGGCAATAGCCGCAATCCTCCGGGCAGCCGCCGGTCTTGATCGAGAGCAGGGTCGAAATCTGCACGCGCGTCGGGTCGAAATGCGCGCGGTGAACGCTCATCGCCCGGAACAGCAGCTCCGGAAAGGGCAGATCCAACAAGGCCTGCACCTCGGCGCGGGTCCAACGGGCACGGATTTCGATATGGCTTTCAGGCACGGCGCAGAACACTCCAGACGCGGCAATATCCTCCAGACTAACCTCAAGCAAACTCTGAGGAAAGACCCGGTGGCCCATGCCGGCTATTCGGGGTAGTGCAGGCGGCATGAAAGGCTATTTTGTCACCGCCACTGGCACCGATACCGGTAAAACCTTCTGCACGGCCGGGCTTTTGCGCGCCAACCCGGCCTTGCGGGCCATCAAACCGCTTTTATCCGGGTTCGAGGATGGCAACGCCGCCGAATCCGATTCCGGCCATCTGCTTGCCGCGATGGGCCGGACCGTTGATGCCGCGCAAATCGCCGCCATCACCCCCTGGCGCTTCAAGGCGCCGCTTTCGCCTGACATGGCCGCGGCGCGCGAAGGCCAGAGCATCTCTTATGAGGCCTTGCTCGCCTTCTGCCGTGCCGAGTTGGCGCGGGGGACAACGCTGATCGAGGGGGCCGGCGGCGCGGCGGTTCCTTTGACCGAGACCCGGATGACAGCGGATTGGATCAAGGATCTGAACCTCCCGGTGCTGCTGGTCACCGGCAGCTATCTGGGCAGCATCAGCCATTGCATCACCACGGCGGAGTTCCTGTTGCGCCGGGATATTCCCATCCGGGCGATTCTTTTGAATGAAAGCCCGGTGGCCCCGGTGCCCACCGCCGAAACCGCAGCCGCGATCTCCCGCTACCTGCCCTGCGACATCGTCACCATTCCCCGGAATGCGCAAACGGGGGATTTCGCACCCCTCGCTCTCAGCCTCTGAGGCTGGCTATTTCCTGAGCGCCATCTTGATCGGCCCGTGCGCGCGCCCGTGGGTGAATTGCTCCACCACCGGATCGGTCGTGGTCAGCAGCTCCGGCGCTGGGCCGGTCCAGCTGATCCGCCCATCATAAAGCATCGCCGCCTTGTCGCCGATGCGCTGGGCGGAGGCCATGTCATGGGTGATGGCGATCGAGGTGCTGCCCAGCTTTTTAACGCAATCGACGATCAATTCGTCGATGACTGCCCCCATGATCGGGTCCAGCCCCGTCGTCGGCTCGTCGAAGAACATGATCGCCGGCCGCGCAGCGATCGCCCGCGCCAGGCCGACGCGTTTTTGCATGCCGCCGGAGAGTTCGGAGGGCGACAAGCCCGCCACATCCGCCCCCAGCCCGACCTGGGCCAAAACCTCGATGGCCTGATCCCTGGCCTTCGCCCGGCTCACCTTGCGCTGCGCCAGCGGGCCGAAGGCGACATTTTCCCAGACCGACAAAGAATCGAACAAGGCGCCGTTCTGGAACAGCATGCCGATCTGCTGACGCAAAGCCCGCGCCTGCGCGGCGGGGGCCTTCAGCACATCCACCTCGTCAATCTCGATCACCCCGGCGTCAGGGGTGACCAGCCCGAGTATGGATTTCAGCAACACCGACTTGCCGGTGCCGGACCCGCCGATCACCACCAGCCCGGTGCCGGCGGCGATATCGAGATCCACCCCATCCAGCACCTTCTTCGTCCCGAAATGCTTCTTTAGCCCCCGGATACGGATTTTAATCTCGCTCATTTGACGAACAACACCTGTGTCAGCACGTAATCGAGCGCCAGAATCAGAATGGAGGCCGAGACCACCGCCGAGGTCGTCGCCGCGCCGACGCCCTGGGCGCCGCCGCGCGAGCGATAGCCATTAAAGCAGCCCATCAGCGCGATCACGAACCCGAACACCGCCGCCTTGATCAGGCCGGAGACGACATCCTGGCTCTGCAGATTGGAAAATGTGCTGGTGAGGTACCCGCCGGAGGAGAAGCCCAATTTCTGCGTCGCCACCAGAAACCCGCCCATCACCCCCAGAATATCGGCCATCATCACCAACAGCGGCAAGGCGATGGCCGCGGCCAGCAAGCGCGGCGCCACGAGATATTTCATCGGATCGGTGGATAAGGTGGAAAGCGCGTCAATCTGGTCCGTCACCCGCATCGTGCCCAGCTCGGCGGCGATCGCCGCACCGGCGCGCCCGGAGACCATCAGCCCGGCCAAAACCGGCCCCAACTCGCGCGTCACCGAGAGCACCACCACCGAGGCAATGGCGCTTTCCGCGCCGAAGCGGGAAAAGCCGGTATAGGATTGCAGCGCCAGCACCATGCCGGTGAACAAGGCGGTGAGCGCCACCACCGGCAGCGAGAAAAAACCGATTTCCATAAAGGCGCGGGCCAGCTGGCGCGGATAAAAGGGCGGCCGGACCATATGCGACACACCGCGCAGCGCGAAGATCCCCAGCTCGCCGATATACTCCACGACCCCAAGCACGAGCGCGCCGAGCCAGGCCACCGCATCCAACAGGATCGTCATGCGTCGATATATCGCCGCTCATAGCGGCGCCCCAAAGAGGTCAGTATTTCATAGCCGATGGTCTGCGCTTCACGTCCAAGCGCATCCGGACCATGGGCCGGATCGAGGAGGGTGAGCAGATCGCCCGGCTTGGCCGGCACGTCGGTCACGTCGAAGGTGGATAGATCCATCGACACCCGGCCTACCAGGGGAACCGGGGTATCGTCAAAAACCGCGCTGCCGCGATTTGAAAGGCTGCGATGCAGTCCATCCGCATAGCCTACGCCGATGGTGGCAATCCGGCTGAGACGCTGCGCGGTCCAGGCACCGCCATAGCCAACCGAGGTGCCGGGCTGAATGTCATGGATCTGCAGGATCGGCGCCCGCAACCTGACCGCCGGCCGCATCGGCTGGGCCTGCGCGGGGCTGGTATTGAGCCCGTACAGCGCAGCCCCTGGACGGATCAGATCCAGATGAAACGCCTCGCCCAGGAAACTGCCGGGCGAATTCGCGATGCTGCGTTTCGCCCCCGGAAATTGCCCCGCCAGCGCCAGAAACCGGGCCAACTGGTCGCGGTTGCGTGGATCATCCGGCATCTCGGCGGCAATGAGATGGGTCATCACCGTGTCAACCACGATCCCCTCCAGCCGCGCCGGCTCCTCCCGCAAAACCGTCAATTCCTGCACGGAGAGGCCCAGCCGGTTCATGCCCGTTTCCAGGTGCAGAAAGGCCGGCAATTTGCGCTCCAGCCGGCCGGCCGCCGCGCGCCATTGCTCGACATCATGCAGCGAACCCAGAACCGGGATCAGCCTGTGTGCGATGAAAGCCGCCGCGCTATGCGGCGCCACCCCGTTCAACGCCAAAATCCGCGCATCGGGCAGAATTTCCCGTAGCGCCACCGCTTCCGCCAGATGCGCGGTAAAAAAGGTCGTGCAGCCCGCCGCCGCCAGGGCCGGCGCCACCCGCGCCGCACCCAGCCCATAGGCGTCGGCCTTCACCACCGAAGCGGCCTCACCCTTGGTCATCCCCGCCAGCAGCCGCCAATTGGCAACGACAGCGCCGAGATCGATGTCGAGAAAGGCCGTCACATCATCTCATCATTATGGTGGGTATCGAGATTTTCGAACCTGGTGAACTCGCCTTCGAACAGCAAATCGATTTTGCCGGTAGGGCCGTGACGCTGCTTGGCGACGATCAGCTCGGCCTTCTGGTAAACGGACTGCATATCCGCCTTCCATTTCTCATGCGCCTCCTGATATTTCGCCTCGTTCTCGAAGGTGGTGATCTTCGGCTCGCGCTGCGCCAGGTAATATTCATCGCGGTAGATGAACATCACCATGTCGGCATCCTGCTCGATGGAGCCGGATTCACGCAGATCCGAGAGCTGCGGGCGCTTGTCGTCGCGGCTTTCCACCGAACGCGAGAGCTGAGAGAGGGCAATCACCGGCACCGCCAACTCCTTGGCGATGGCTTTCAACCCCTGGGTGATCTGGCTGATTTCCAGCACGCGGCTTTCCGGCTTGGTGCCCAAGGCCGGGCGCATCAGCTGCAAATAATCCACGATCACCAGCCCCAGCCCCTGGGTACGCTGCAAGCGCCGGCAACGGGTGCGCAAGGCGGAGAGGGTGATCGCCGGGGTATCGTCGATCACCAACGGCACGTCCGCGATCTCCCGGCTGACCCGCACGAAGGTGTCAAAATCCTTGGTCGAGATCTCGCCACGCCGGATCTTGTCGCCCGAAACCCGCGCCTGCTCGGCCAGCAGACGGGTGGCCAGCTGGTCCGCGCTCATTTCCAGCGAAAAGATCGCCACACATTGATTGGCCATGGCGTTCGGGTTCTCGGCCCGGGCATTATTCAGCATCGCCTTGGCGGCCCCGAAGGCAATCTTGGTCACCAGAGCGGTCTTGCCCATGCCGGGGCGCCCGGCGAGAATCACCAGGTCCGACTTATGCAGACCACCGGTGCGCTTGTTCAAATCCCGCAGGCCGGTATCCAGGCCGGAGACCGAGCCCTGGTTGCGGAACGCCTTTTCCGCCAGCTCGATCGCCGCGACCAGCGCGTCGTGAAAGGAGATCCCCTTGCCTTCGGCGCCGCCCTTGGTGGCGAGATTGAACAAGGCCTGCTCGGAGCGCTCGATCTGCGCCTTGCCGTCCAGCTCGGCTTCCGAGGCGAAGGCGTCATTCACCATCACCTCGCCGATATCGATCAGTTGCCGGCGCAGCCAGGCATCATGGATCAGCCGCCCGTAATCGCCGGCATTGATGATGCCGACCATGGCGGAGAGCAGCTGCGCCAGATAGGCTGTGCCGCCCACCTCCTCCAGCACGCCGGAGTGCTCCAATTCGGCACGCAAAGTGATCGGGTCGGCCACCTGATTTTGCTCGCACCGCCGCGCGATGGCCTGAAAGATCCGGCCATGAATCGGGTCGGCGAAATGCTCGGGCGCCAGGAAGTCCGAAACGCGCTCGAACGCCTTGTTATTCGCCAGAAGCGCGCCCAGCAGCGCCTGTTCAGCCTCGATATTACTGGGCGGGAGACGCGAGGGCAGGCCGGTGGAGGGAGGGTCGTAGGAGTCCATGCGCCTGTCTCATACCCCAGGTCGCTTCCCCCCCGCCAGGGCAGGCGACATGGATACAGCCTCGCCCCCGGTGTATAGCGGGGACAAGCAGGAGGCGCATCATGACCACCGCGGCGAAGCGGCATTTCGATCCGGCACGCCTGTTCCACCCGGCCTCCATCTGCCTCAGCGGCAGCCTGACCAGGCTTGGCGCAAAAGTGCTGGCGCATCTGCGCGCCGGCGGCTTTGCCGGCCCCATCGGCACGGCCGAGCATGATCCGGTAGTGAATGCCGATCTGGCGCTGGTCGCGGACGACGCGCCGGACATTCCGGCCGCCCTGGCCGCGCATGCGGCGCGCGGGGCGCGGGGCGCCATTGTCCTGTCTTATATGCAAGGCCCCGGCCTGCGCGAGATGGCGCTGGCGGCCGGCATCCGCACCCTCGGGCCGCATAGTTTCGGCATGGTGCTGCCCGGGCTGGGGCTAAATGCCAGCCCCCTGCCGTTTGTGCCGGGGAAAGGCCGCGTGGCGCTGGTCGGCCAGTCCTCCGCCATCGCCCGCACGGTCATCGACTGGGCGGTGCCGAACAAGGTTGGGTTCAGCCATCTGATCGGCATTGGCGGCAATGATGCGACAATCGGCTTCGGGCTGGTGCTCGACCATCTCGGCCGTGACCCCGGCACGGCGGCAATCATGGTCGAGATCGACCGGCTACGCGACCCGCGCGCCTTTTTCTCCGCCGCGCGCATGGCGGCACGGCTGCGCCCGGTGGTCGCCATTGCCCCTGGTTTGCGGCTGAAGGACCCGAGCGGTGGCGCCTATGCCGGGATGGAAGCCGCTCTGGCACGGGCCGGCGTGCTGCTCACCGCTTCGGTCAGCGAATTCCTGGCCGCGGCCGAGACGCTGACCCGGGTGAAGCCCGCCCGCGGCGAAACCCTCGCCATCGTCACCAATTCAGTCTCTCTCGGGCGCCTGGCCGCCGATGAGGCGCTGCGCGCCGGGCTGAAACTCGCCACCCTCTCCCCAGAATCGGCGCAAATCCTCAGCCTCGCCGCCGACCGGGTGCCGCCCGCCACCGGGCCGATTTTCGCCGGCAAGAAAAGCCCGACCGCGATGGCCGACATCGCCGCCCTGCTCTCCTCGGCGCCGGAGATTGGCGGCATTCTGGTCATCCACGCGCCTTCTGGCGAGGATGACGGCGCCGCGATCGCGGCGCTGACCGCCTGCGCGAAGACCGTGAAGATCCCGTTGCTGATCGCCGCCATGGGCGAGGCCACCGGGCTTGGCCACCGGCATACGCTGAGCCAGGCACGGCTGGCCTGTTTCGATAGTCCGGAGGCCGCCATCGCCGGCTTCCGGCATCTGCTGGAAAACCGCCGCAACCGCGCCCAGGCGCGCGAGCTTCCCGCCGCCGCGGTGCTGCAGGTACAGCCTAACAGCGCCAGCGTGATGGGACGCATCGAAGCCGCCCGGGCCGAGCGGCGCGACCAGCTGGTGCAGGACGAGGCGCTGGCGATCATCGGCGCCTATCATATCCCGACACTGGAGAGCCGCCACGTCAACACCCCGGGCGAAGCCGCCGCTGCCGCCGCGACGCTGGGCTTTCCGGCGGTCCTGAAACTCGCCCATCCGGACATGCCGACCCACCTGCTGGCCGGCTCCGTGGTGCTTAACCTGCCCGACCCCGACGCCGTCCTCGCCGCCGCCCGCGCGATTTTGAACCAGCTGCAGAGCCTGAAGGCAGATATCAGCAAGGCAGGTTTCGTCGTACAGGCGCAGGCGCCCCACGGCACCATGCTGCGGATCCGAGTCAGTGACGACCCGATGCTGGGCCCCGTGATCAGCTTTGGCGAAGGTGGCGGCGACCCTGAGACCATCTCCCATCTCAGCACCGGCCTGCCGCCGCTCAACCTCACTTTGGCGCATGCGATGATCCACCGCGCCCCGATCGCGCGCCAGTTGGTGGCGCATCGCGGCCAGGCGGCGGCGGATGAAGAGGCCATCGCCGCGACCTTGGTCCGGGTCTCGCAGCTGATCATCGATACCCCTGAAATCCAGGCGCTCGATATCGACCCTCTCTTCGCCTCACCGCTCGGCGCGGTGGCGGCCAGCGCCCGCATCTGGCTGCGCCCTGCCGGCGCCACGCGCCCGGCTCTGGTCATCCCGCCTTACCCGAGTGAGCTGATCCGCCATTACACCGCCCGCGGCCAGAATTTCCTGCTGCGCCCGATCCGCCCCGAGGATGCCGACGCCCATGCCGAGATGATCGCGCGCTTCTCCTCGGAAGATATGCGCTACCGGTTTTTCTCGCCGATGAAGCAATTGCCGATCGAGCAGATCGTGCGCCTCGCCGATGTCGATTATTCCCGCGAGATGGCGATGATCGCCGTGCATGAGGCGACGGGCGACACGGTCGGCGTCGCCCGGCTGGTCTGCAACGACACCGACGGCACCTCGGCCGAATTCGCCGTCGCCATCGATCCCGGCGCCAAGACCTTCGGCCTCGGCACGGCGCTGATGAACAGCGTCATCGAATGGGGCCGCGCCCAGGGGGTGAAAGAGATTTCCGGCCAGATTCTGGCGGATAACGCGCCGATGCTGGCCTTCATCAAACGGCTCGGCTTCAGCCTCGCCCGCATGCCCGAGGAACCGGACATCATGGAAGCCACCCTCGCCCTCTGACCGCCGCCCGTTGACCCCGCCAGCGGCGATGGCCTGCCATGCCTGACCAATCCTGGCTTTTCGTACAGATTTCCAACAATTCCTCTTGAACTCCCCGCCCCGTCATGCTTAAGCCGCGCCTTCCCTGCCGGGTGCGTGGCATCGTGCCCGGCTATGCTCACCCCAATTCCGGGCGGCCCTGACCAGGGCCTGAGCTGATCAAGCCAGAGGGGGGACATATGCCGTTATATGAAACCGTGGTGATCGCGCGCAGCGAGATCACCCAGGCGCAGGCTGACGCCGTCGCCGACGCCGCGATCCAGACCATTGAAACCGATGGCGGTGCCATCCAGAAGCGCGAATATTGGGGCCTGCGCCCGCTCGCGTACCGCATCAAGAAGAACCGCAAGGGCCACTACATCCTGCTCGGTCTCGATGCCCCCTCCGCCGCCGTGCAGGAAATGGAGCGCCAGCTGACCCTGAATGAAGACGTGCTGCGCTTCATGACGGTGCGCGTCGAAGAGATCAACGAGGAGCCCTCCGCGATTCTCTCCCGCAAGGCTGATGAGCGTGACCGCAATTTCCGTGGTCCGAAGCCGGCTGGCCGCTTTGAATCCGGCCGCAAGCGCGGCTTCGACGAGCGTGAGGAATTCCGCGCCCGCGACGAATTCCGCGCCGACCGTGACGAGTATTCCGCTGAGGAGGACGTCTAATGTCCGAGACCAACGAACCGACCACCGGCCTGCGCCGCCCCGCCGTTGGCGCCCGCCGCCCGTTCTTCCGCCGGAAGAAATCCTGCCCATTCTCCGGCCCCAACGCGCCGGCGATCGATTACAAGGATGTGCGTCTGCTGTCCCGCTTCCTCTCGGAGCGCGGCAAGATCGTCCCGTCCCGCATCACCGCCGTCTCCGGCAAGAAGCAGCGTGAGCTGGCGAAAGCCATCAAGCGCGCCCGCTTCCTGGCGCTGCTGCCGTATGTGCTGAGCTGAGGAAGGATAGAGACCAATGGCAAACATTGAACTGATCCTGCTCCAGCGCGTCGAGAAGCTGGGCCAGATGGGCGAGCTGGTGAAGGTGAAGCCGGGCTATGCCCGCAACTTCCTGCTGCCGCAGGCGAAGGCCGTGCGCGCCACCAAGGCGAACAAGGAGCGCTTCGAAAAGGAGCGCGCTCATCTCGAAGCGCAGAACCTGAAGCGCCGCGAGGAAGCCGAGCGTGTGGCCGAGCGCGTCGATGGCCTGACCGTGACCCTGATCCGCCAAGCCTCCGAGGCCGGCGCGCTCTACGGTTCCGTCTCCAGCCGCGACATCGCCGAAGCCGCCACCGCGGCCGGCCTTGGCATCGAGCGTAACCAGGTCCTGCTGGTGCACCCGATCAAGAATCTGGGCATTTCCGCCGTGCGTGTCGAGCTGCACCCGGAAGTCCATATCGAGATCAAGGTGAACGCCGCCCGCTCCGTCGAAGAGGCGGAGAAGCAGGCGCGTGGCGAGACCATTGCCCGCGAGGAAGACGAGCAGCCGGATCTTGGCCCGCTCTTCGGCCAGGAAGAAGAGGAACCGGCGGCCTAATCAGGCCCCGCACTCATTCCCGCGTCCCGTCGATTAAAAGAGGCCCTTGCAAAAAATGTAAGGGCCTTTTTTCTTGAACATCTTCTTTTAGCGGTGGTTAATAACTAGCTACGTTCAGTCTTGAGACAAGGAGACTGACGTGATCTGGCTGTATCGAAAGCTTTTGGATCGCTGCCTAGTCAAACTGGTGCGGCGCGGTTCCCTCCTCGTATTGTGGCCTGATGGGTCACGGACCGAATATGGGGGGAGCGAGGGGTTCAAGGCCGGCATACGACTTAAAGATAACGAAGCCGTTAAGGGATTGGCCCTAAATCCAGGCCTCGCCGTCGGCGAAGCCTATATGAACGAAACCTTGATCCCGCTGAACTGTTCCATCCACGACGTGCTGTGCGTGATGATGGATAATCTCCGGGACATCACTCTCCCCAACATGAGAATCGCCCAAACGCTCGGCCGGCTGCTGCGCCCCGTCCTGCAGGCCAACAACGCGATTCGCGCCAAGACCAATGTCGCCCATCATTATGATTTGAACGGACGCCTTTACTCCCTCTTTCTCGACCGCGACCGGCAATATAGCTGCGCCTATTTCACCTCGGACGAGGTGACCCTGGAAGAAGCCCAGCTGGCCAAGAAGCGTCACATCGCCGCCAAGCTGAAGCTGGACCGGCCTGACCTCGAAGTGCTTGATATCGGCTGTGGCTGGGGCGGAATGGCCCTCACCTTGGCCAAGGAGTTCGGCGCCAAGGTCACCGGCATCACGCTCTCCGAGGAGCAGCTGGCCGCCGCCCGTGCCCGCGCCAAGCAGGAAGGGCTGGAAGATCGCGTCAATTTCGAACTGATCGATTACCGCGCCATGGACCGGCAATTCGACCGCGTCGTCTCGGTCGGCATGTTCGAGCATGTCGGCGCGCCGAATTACGAAACCTTCTTCAGGACCGTGAAATCCTGCCTGAAGCCGGATGGCGTGGCGCTGATCCACTCCATCGGCCGCTTTGACGGGCCCGGTGCCACAAACCCCTGGATCGCCAAATATATCTTCCCCGGCGGTTACTCCCCTGCCCTCTCCGAGGTTCTGGGGCCGGTGGAGAAAGCGGGGCTGCGCACCACGGATATCGAAATCCTGCGCCTGCATTACGCCAAGACCCTGGCGCATTGGCGCCGGCGCTTCGCCGCCAACCGGGATACGATCGCCTCGCTTTATGACGAACGCTTCTGCCGGATGTTTGAATTCTATCTCTCCGGCTCCGAGCTGACCTTCCGCCTCTCCGACCATATGAACTTCCAGATCCAGCTGGTGCGCCAGCAGGAAGCCCTGAAGCTCACCCGCGACTATATGTACGACACCGAACGCCGCGCCGCACAGCTTGCCTCCGCCGCGGAATGACGGATAAGGGAGCCATGTGGCTCCCTTTTTCAAAGCCTAAAATTCCCGTGGTCCAGCTGCGCGGCATCATCGCCGCGCGGCCGGGCATGTTGAACCTCGAAGGCTGCGCCCCGTTGCTGGAGCGCGGCTTTGCGCTGGCCAAGAAATCCGGCCATCTGGTGCTGGCGATCGAGAGCCCTGGCGGCTCGGCCACCCAGTCTGACCTGATTGGCCAGCTGATCCGCCGCCGGGCTGAAAAAACTGACATCAAGGTCACCGCCGTGATCGGCGATCTCGGCGCCTCGGGCGGCTATTGGCTGGCCTGCGCGGCGGATGAGATCTACGCCTCGCGCCTCTCCATCGTCGGCTCCATCGGGGTGGTGACGGAGGGCTTTGGCCTCAGCGATTTCATCGCCCGCTATGGCATCGAGCGCCGCACCCTCACCGCCGGCGAGAACAAGCGCCGCAACGACATGTTCGCGCCGCGCCGCGCCGAGGACGAAGCCTTCACCCAAAGCCTGCTCGACGATATCCATGTGATGTTCAAGGACTGGGTCCGCAGCCGCCGTGGCAGCCGCCTGACCAGCGATGAAACCCGCATTTTCGATGGCGGCTACATGCTGGGCGAGCAGGCCAAAGCCCTCGGGCTGATCGATGGCTTCGGCGATGTCGAGCAAATCGTAAAAACCCTCGGCGGCGAGAAAGCCCGCCCGCTTTGGCTGAAACCCAAGCCGCCGCGCGGCCTCTGGCGCCTGATTTTCCGCAACGCGGCGGAAGCGATGCTGGATGTCGCCGAGGAACGCGCCGCAAGCATCCGAGTCAAATGACCATGTCCAGCCTGACCACCCGCCGCGCCACCCCGGCCGACACCGACTTGTTCCTGCAAATGTGCCGGGATTTCCACCTGGAAGACGGCTCCCCGCTGGATGCGGCCGGAGAAGCCACCATCGCCCATATCTGCGCGGGTGAAGCCCTGGCCCCCGCCTTTTTGCTCGAACATGAGGGCGCGCCAGCCGGCTTTTTCGTGCTCACGCTGGGCTACAGCGTCGAGAATGGCGGCACTGACGGGTTCATTGACGATATCTATCTGATCCCGGCTTTGCGCGGCCAGGGGCTGGGCCGACAAGCGGTGGAACTCGCCATCGCGGCGGCGCGCGAGGTCGGCATCCGCGTCCTGCTGCTGGAGGTGGAGGCGCATAATGAACGCGCCTACAGCCTTTACCGCAAAATGGGCTTCGCCGACACCAAGCGCCGCCTGTTGCGTCAGGTGATCGCGGAAGATTAGCGCCAGACTGTCAGCGCGCCGATAAACAGCAGCCCGAACACCACCGCCGCGACATTCAGCGCCAGAAATTTACCGAAACGCTGCCATCCCTGCCGGGCGGGGGTATCGAAATCGATGTCATACTCGCTGGCCGGGGCATGGGCATGGCCCTCCGGGTGGGTGCTGGTCATGTGAGGTTTCCCGCGTCGTCTGTTTCGTTGCGGAAAACCTATCCTCAGCCCTGTTTCGTAGGCAAGCTGATTTTGCGCGCCAGTTCCGCCAGCATCGCCGGGTAGAGCTTGTGCTCCTGCTCCAGCACCCGTGCCGCCAGCGCCGCCTCGTCATCGCCCGGCAGCAGCTTCACCCGCGCCTGGCCCAGAACCGGGCCTTCATCCATGCCTTCTGTCACCAGATGCACGGTGCAGCCATGCTCGGCCTCGCCCGCCTCGATGGCGCGCTGATGCGTATCCAGCCCGGGAAATTTCGGCAGCAGCGAGGGGTGGATATTCAGCATCCGCCCCGCCCAACGCTGCACCAGCCAGGGGGTGAGCAGCCGCATATAGCCAGCCAGGCAGATAATCTGCACATCCCGCGCCCGCAGTTGCGCGTCGATCGCCCGCTCGTGCGCCTCACGGTCCTTGCCAAACGGCTTGGCCGGTACGGCCATCGCCTCAACGCCAAGCCCGCGCGCAATCTCCAGCCCGGCCGCCTCCGGCTTGTTGGAGAGGACCAGCACGATCTCAGCCGGAAACTCTGGCGCCTGCGCGGCCTTCACCAGCGACACCATGTTGGAGCCGCGCCCGGAGATCAGAATCGCAACGCGCGGCTTCATCAGGCGAAGAGCTTATCCTGGCCTGCGACGACGATGCCCTCTTCGGCGGTGACATGGCCGAGCAGGAAAGGCTGCTCGCCAGCCTCACGCAGCAGCGCCATCGCGGCCTCGGCATCGCTGACGATCAGCGTCATGCCCACGCCGCAATTGAACACGCGCAGCATCTCTTCCGGCGCCACCTTCGCGGTCTGCGCCAGGAAGGAGAAGATTTCCGGCATCGCCCAGGGGCCGTTCAGCCTGGCGCCGCAGCCCTTCGGCAGCGCACGCGGCAGATTGCCCGGCAGGCCGCCACCGGTGATATGCGCAGCACCTTTCATCAGCCCGGCCTTATGCAGCGCCAGCATCGGCTTCACGTAAATCCGGGTCGGGGTGGTCAGCAGCTCCGCCGCGCGCTGGCCGAGGATCTGCGAATCCCACCCCAGCCCGGCATCCTGCATGATCCGGCGGACCAGCGAGAAGCCGTTTGAATGCACGCCCGAGGAGGGCAGCGCCAGAATCGCATCGCCCGGCGCCACGCCGGCCGGCAGCAGCGCCCCGCGCTCAGCCGCCCCCACGGAGAACCCGGCCAGATCATAATCGCCCTTGGCGTACATGCCCGGCATTTCCGCCGTCTCACCGCCCACCAGGGCGCAATCGGCCTGCTTGCAGCCCTCGGCGATGCCGGCGATGATCCGCTTGGCGGCGTCCACATCCAGCGCCCCGGTGGCGAAATAATCCAGGAAGAACAAAGGTGCCGCGCCCTGCACCACCAGATCATTCACGCACATCGCCACCAGATCGATGCCGACATAGTCGTGAATCCCGGTCTCGATGGCGATTTTCAGCTTGGTGCCGACGCCATCGGTGGTGGAGACCAGCACCGGGTCGGTAAAGCCCGCCGCCTTCAAATCGAACAGCGCGCCGAAGCCACCCAGCCCGCCCATCACGCCGGCACGGGTCGTCGCCTTGGCTAGCGGCTTGATGGCTTCCACCAGCGCGTCGCCCGCCTCGATATCCACCCCGGCATCCCGGTACGTCACGCTAGTCATGTCAGCCTCCGATGCGCTAAGCCAGCGCCATGGCGCTGCTTCAAAATTCCGGCGAAATCCCGCCGCCTTTCAACACAGCCGGCGGGGCCGCGCAATCTTACCAGGGGGCATGATGTACGAAAACAAGGCCGATATGCAGCGCTATAAGCGCGTGCAGTGGCAGCGTCTGGCGCTCTTGGTCGTGGTGATGGCCGCATGCTGGCTCTGCTTCCGGCTTTTCTCCTCGATCCTGCTGCCCTTCGTCGTCGCCGCCGGACTGGCCTATTTCCTTGATCCCCTGGTGGAACGCCTCGACGATCTCGGCATCAGCCGGCCCTATGGCACGCTGCTGGTGCTGCTGGCCTTCGGCGTGGCCGTACTTCTGTTCATTCTGCTGCTCTATCCGGTGATCGCGGCGCAGGCTTCATCCTTCATCTCCAACATCCCCACCTATATCCAGACCGTCCAGGCGGATTTCGCCAGCCTGATGCGCAATCTGCAGCACCGCCTGCCCTATCAGCTGCGCACCAAGCTGCAGGATCTGGCCTCCAACCAGGCCGATACGCTGGTGACCTATGCCGGCAAGGCCGCCTCCAACATCATCGGCAGCGGTTTCGCGGTGGTGAATGTGCTCACCCTGCTCATCGTCACCCCGGTCGTCACCTTCTATTTCCTGCGTGACTGGCCGAGCATCATCCGCCATGTCGATAGCTGGCTGCCGCGGCCTTATGAAGGTCTGATCCGCGCCCAGGCGGTGGAGATCAACAAGATCCTCTCCGCCTGGATCCGCGGCCAGGCGATCTGCTGCCTCGCCCTGGCCGCCATCTACGCCATCGGCCTCACCGTGATCGGGCTGGATCTCGGGCTCATCGTCGGGCTCACTGCCGGCATTCTCTCCTTCATCCCCTATGTCGGCACGCTGCTGGGCGGCATCACCGCGATGCTGCTGGCACTCAGCCAGAATCAGGGCTGGCATGGGGTGATCGCGGTGCTGATCGTCTTCGCCGTCGGCCAGGGGCTGAATGATTATATCATCCAGCCCCGCTTCCTGGGCGACCGGGTCGGCCTCTCCGCCGTCTGGGTGATCTTCGCCTTGTTCGCCGGGGGCGCCGCGTTCGGCTTCCTCGGCATCATGCTGGCGGTGCCGGTCACCGCCACGCTGGGGGTCCTCACCCGCTTCTGGCTGCGCCGCTATCTGCTCTCGCCACTTTATCTCGACGCTCCGCCCGAATGAGGCAACTCGTCCTGCCCTTCGCGGAATTGTCGCTGCCTTATACGGAGGAGGATTTCTGCCCCGCCCCCTCCAACGCGGCCGCGCGCGAATGGCTGGCCCGGCCGGAAGCCTGGAGTAATGGAAGGCTGGTGCTGTGGGGCGAGGCCGGCTGCGGCAAAACCCATCTGCTGCATCTCTGGGCGCAGAGCCAAGACGCGCGCATTGTCGATGGCGCCTCGCTGCGCGGCCTCATCCGCCCCACCCGCCCGGTGGCGGTGGACGATGCCGATCTCACGCCCGAACCCACCGCCCTGCTGCACCTGCTCAACGCTGCCGCCGAGGACGGGTTGCCGGTCCTGCTCGCCTCCCGCCCGCCGCCGATCCGCATGGGCTACAAGCTGGCGGACCTGACCAGCCGCTTGCGCGCCTCCGCCAGTGTCGAAATCCGCGCCCCGGAGGATGAGTTGCTGGAAGCGCTGCTCACCCGCCTGGCCGCCGCTCGCCAGCTCAGCCTGCCCCTACCAGTACGCAACCTGCTGCTCCTGCACCTCCCCCGCGCGCCCGCCTTTTACCGCGAAGCCATCGCCCGGCTGGATCGGCTGGCGATGGATCGCGGGGCGCGCATCACCCGCCCGATGGCCATGGAAATCCTGGCGGAGATCGCCTCCGACGCGTAAAGTTTTTACTCAATCATAACATGTCATCTTTGATGACCTTGGTATAAATCGGTCATGGACCAGCAGAATCCCCCGCCTGTCGTTGAAACCGCGCCCGACCATGCGATCGGGCTGCATGACCCCGCCCGCTTCATCAACCGGGAACTCTCCTGGCTGGATTTCAATTTCCGGGTGGTCTCGGAGGCGCGCAACGCCCGGCACCCGCTGCTTGAGCGGCTGCGCTTCGTCTCCATCAGCGCCTCCAACCTGGATGAGTTCTGCTCCGTCCGCGTCGCCGGGCTGATCGGCCAGGCTCGCGCCGGGGTGCTGGAACATTCCGCCGACGGCCTCACCCCCGCCCAGCAGCTGCAGGCGATCAAAATCCGCTCGCGCGAGCTGATCAACGCCCAGCAATCGGCGTTTGATGAGGTGCGGGGCCTGCTGGCCAAGGCCGGGCTGGTGGTTCTGGCGGCCGCCGAGCTGACCACGGACGATGCCAGCTTCCTCGATTCCTATTTCATGGAACGCGTCTTCCCGGTGCTCACCCCGCTGGCGGTGGACCCGGCGCACCCCTTCCCCTTCATCCCGAATATGGGGCTGGTGATGGCGCTCTCCCTGGCGCGCGACGATGATCGCGGCCAGATGTCGGCGCTGATCCCGCTGCCCAGCCAGATCGAGCGCTTCATCCGCCTGCCCTCCGGCACCGGCCCGATCCGCTTCATCATGCTCGAAGAGCTGGTGGCGATGAACATGCAGTGCCTGTTTCCCGGCTTCTCGGTCCAGGGCTCCGGCCTGTTCCGGCTGATCCGCGATACGGACGTGGAGTTCGAGGAGGAGGCCGAGGATCTGGTCCGCTCTTACGAAAGCGCGCTGAAGCGCCGCCGCCGCGGTGTCGCCATCCAGCTCACCATCCAGGCCGACATGCCCGATGATCTGCGCGAGCTGGTGATCGACGCGGTCGAGGCCCCGCCCGAGGAGGTCTACACCGAATCCGGCATCATCGGGCTGGTCGATGTGAAGCAGCTGATCGTCGATGACCGGCCCGACCTGCTCTTCGCCCCCTACACGCCTCGATTTCCCGAGCGTATCCGCGATTTCGCGGGGGATTGTTTTGCCGCCATCCGGGCCAAGGATATTCTGGTCCATCACCCGTTCGAGAGTTTCGATGTGGTGGTGCAGTTCCTCCGCCAGGCGGCCATCGATCCGAATGTCGTCGCGATCAAACAGACGCTCTATCGCACCAGCCGCGACAGCCCCATCGTCAAGGCGCTGATCGAAGCCGCCGAGGCCGGCAAATCCGTCACCGCCATGGTGGAGCTGAAGGCCCGCTTCGATGAGGAGGCGAATATCCGCCTCTCCCGCGCGCTGGAAGCTGCCGGGGTGCAGGTGGTGTTCGGCTTCGTGGGGCTGAAGACCCACGCCAAGCTGTCCTACGTGGTGCGGCGCGAGGCCGGCAGCTTGCGCGCCTATGCGCATTTCGGCACCGGCAATTACCACCCGATCACCGCGCGTATTTATACTGATCTCAGCTTCTTCACCTGCGATCCGGCGATGACCCGCGACGCGGCGCGGCTGTTCAACTACATGACCGGCTACGCCAAGCCGGAGGCCATGGAGCAGCTCGCCTTCTCGCCCCTGACCACCCGCAAGACGCTGGAACAGCAGATCGACCACGAAATCGCCAACGCCAAGGCCGGCAAGCCGTCAGGCATCTGGCTGAAGATGAACTCGCTGGTGGATGCCAAGCTGATCGACCATCTCTACGAGGCCAGCCGGGCGGGTGTGCCCATCCAGGCGGTGGTGCGCGGCATTTGCTGCCTGCGCCCCGGCGTGCCGGGCCTCTCCGAGACGATCAAGGTGAAATCCATCGTCGGGCGCTTCCTGGAGCATTCACGGATCTATATTTTCGCCAATGGCCAGGCCATGCCCTCGCGCGAGAACAAGCTGTTCATCTCCAGCGCCGACTGGATGGAGCGCAACATGGATTTCCGCGTGGAAACGCTGGTGCCGATCCATAACCCCACCGTGCATGCGCAGATCCTGGACCAGATCATGGTCGTCAATCTGCGAGACGACGCGCAGAGCTCCGAGTTGCGCGCCGATGGCAGCTGGGTCCGCGTCACCGCCGGCGACCCGCCGGCCTCCGCGCATGACTACTTCATGACCAACCCCTCTCTCTCCGGCCGCGGCTCCGCCCTGCATGGCGGCCTGGCCACTGAGCGGGTGAAGCCAAAATACAAACGCCGGATGGACTAGCGGCGCCCGCCAAAGGTGCAAAGCGGGACGGAAATTCCCGCCCCGCCATGCCCGCTTGAGGCTGGATTTTTGGATTTCCCTGTGCCATACGCCCAACCGGCCGCACAGGCTCATGCCGTCCTAGCTCAGTTGGTAGAGCAACTGATTCGTAATCAGTAGGTCGCCGGTTCGATTCCGGCGGACGGCACCAGGTTTTCCAGGAAAACAAAGATTTCAGTCGAACCTGCGCATGACGCGGGAGACGCTTCGAAATCACGGACCTTATGCGGACCAGCCGAAAAAAGAATATCTTTTTTCCGCCGCCGCGCGGCGGGAATGGCCATCAATCCGTGAAATCGGCCCGCGTCTTCGCCCGGCGCCAGCGCTCGCGCTCGTGTCGCTTGAGTTCAGCCCGCGGCGCCCGCTGGCGCGGCGGGGATCTGGTTTTCGGGTATTGCGCGAGCCGCGCCATCCGCTGCGCCTGATATGGCGACCCAGCACTGGCCCCACACTGATTTTTAATCAAAAATGAGACAATTTTATATTTATCACAGATAATTGTCTCTAATAACGAGAAAATTTGTTTCTAATTTATTTACTTTTATACAGACACCGTGAATAAAAGCCGCGCTTTCGCAATGTTTCCTGCTTTTCGCCGCAGTGAAAAATTTTTGATCCGGAGCGTTTTATGGCCAATACACTTGTTTCAACCACCTTCTCCAACGCGGTGTTCAGCCCTGCTTCCGGCGTTTCCGGTGGCGAGACGATTTCGGGCCATCTTTTCGCGACCTATAACAGCGCCGGGACCTTGATCAGCGAGACAGGCACCATCTCCCTGACGGAAACGCTGACCGCCGGCGGCGTCACCACCGAGACCTTCACCCTGAACAACGCGGGGACACTTGTCGGCAATCAATCCAGCGGCAGCGGGATTAATTACAACACCTCGAACGGCACGAACTCGGGGTACGAGATTTTCATTCCCGAGGCCTCGTCCTCCGGAACCGGACCGACCTTTACGGATCTGCATCTGGACTGGAATTCGGCCACCAACCCGGTCTTCTTCCTGGGCCAGGAAACCAACACGACCAGCGGGAACGCGCAATATTCGGCCTTGATGCAAGGCTACAACGCGCTGACCCTGACCTCGAGCGGCACCGAGGTCAGCACCGTGACCACCCTCTGCTTCTATGCCGGCGTCCGCCTGGCCACCCCGACCGGCGACGTGCCGGTAGAGTCACTCCAGCCGGGCGACCTCGTGCTGACACGCAATGGGCCGATGAAGGTGCGCTGGCTTGGCCAGAGCCACGTCTCCACCCGCTTCGCTGATCCGCTTCGCACGCTGCCGATTCGCATCACCGCCGGAGCGCTGGGGGCCGGCCTGCCGAAGCGCGACTTGCTGCTCTCGCCGGACCACGCGATTTGCCTGGATAATATATTGGTGCAAGCGAGCGCCCTGGTGAACGGCACAACCATCCTGCGGGACGCGAACGTGCCGGAATGCTTCACCTATTATCATGTGGAGCTGAGCAGCCATGAGCTGCTTCTGGCTGAGGGCCTGGAAGCGGAAAGTTTTGTCGATAATGCCGCGCGTCGGAGTTTCCACAACTGGGATGAGCGCACCGCGCCCATGGCGCCGATCGCCGAGATGGACATGCCGCGGGTGAAGTCTGCCCGTCAATTGCCCGCTTCCCTGCGGCAGCAGCTGACGGCCGAGGCCGCCTGGAGCCTCAAGCTTTTAGCTTGAGGCTCCAGGTTTTGTTTTAGCGAGCAATGGGCGTCCAGGGTGGGACGGATCGCCCCACCTTGCGTTCACGCTTGCGCATGGCTCAGCACAGAGGCAGTTTTAGGAGGCCGTGAGATGGCGGAAGAGGTGTCCGCCTAACCAGACTTCAAAACAGTCCGATTAGATACAAAAAACCTAGCATTTACATTACGTTTTCATCCAAAACCGTTCATTCTCGTTCGTTTTAGATTGTATAAATGCGCGTCACAAGTGTATAAACCAGCGTCCAACACAAAAGGCGCGCACCGATGGCGGCAGGAAAACTCACCGCGATAGCCGTGAACAAGCAGACCAAGCCGGGCACCTATGGCGACGGCGGCGGGCTGTATCTGAAGGTTAGCGAGGGCGGGAAGTCCTGGCTGTTCCGCTTCAAGCTGCACGGCAAGGCCACTTGGATGGGGCTTGGCAGCGTGGCGGATTACACCCTTGCCGAAGCCCGCGAGAAGGCCCGCACCTGCCGGCGCATGGTGGCCGAGGGCCTGAATCCCATCGACCAGCGCCGCGAGGCCCAGGAAGCCGCCAAGGAGGCCAGCGGGCAGACATTCCAGAGCGTGGCGGAGCGCTACATTGCCGCCCACAAGGCGGAATGGCGCAATGCCAAGCACGCCGCACAATGGGAAAGCACGCTGACCCTCTACACATACCCGCATTTCGGCTCCAGGCCGGTGCAGAGCGTGGCCGTGAGCCATGTCCTGGCAGCGCTTGAGCCGATCTGGATTGAGAAGCCGGAAACCGCCTCCCGCGTCCGTGGCCGCATCGAGGCGGTGCTTGATTACGCCACCGCCCGCAAGCTGCGATCCGGGGAGAACCCCGCCCGCTGGCGCGGCAATCTGGATCACCTGTTGCCCAGGCGGAGCAAGGTGGCGCGGGTGAAGCATCACGCCGCCGCCCCCTACACCGGCATTGCCGGGCTCATGGTGAAGCTGGCGGAGAGCAACGGCACTGCCGCCCTATGCCTGCGCTTCGCCATCCTGACCGCTGCCCGATCCGGTGAGGCCAGGGGTGCCACGTGGCGCGAGATCGACATGGATGCGGGCATCTGGACCGTGCCTGGTGAGCGGATGAAAGCAGGGCGTGAACATCGCGTGCCGCTTTCCGCCCCAGCGTTGGCAATCTTGCGGGAGATGGCCGCGCTTGGCAGCGGTATGGACCGGCTTGTGTTCGAGGGTGGCAGGCGGGGCCGTCCGCTCTCCGATGTTGCGGTGAGTAAGGCTTTGCGCGCGGCGGGTGGTGATGGCTTCACGGTTCACGGGATGCGCTCCAGCTTCCGGCAGTGGGTTGCAGAACAAACCGCGTACCCTGGCGAAGTGGGCGAAGCCGCCCTTGCCCATACCAATGCCGACAAGGTTGAGGCCGCCTATCAGCGGTCCGACCTTTTTGAGAAGCGCCGCAGGCTCATGGATGAATGGGCCGCCTACGCCACCACGCCAGCCGCCGCGCGGGGCGAGGTGGTGAAGATAGGCCGGGCGAGAGCATGAAGATTGGCGCTTTTCGAGAAAACACCCCTCTGCCGATAGCGTCGATAGTGTCGATAGCTCCCGGCTCCCCACCAATCCGCCAAATCTACCCCATGTCGATAGTGCCGATAGTGCCGATAGGTAGGGGCTGAGACCCGCGCGCGGCGGCACCGCGCAAACAAGTTGGGCCGAACAGCGTGCACCGCTGCCCGGCCCGGATGATCCTCAAGCAGGAAAGAGACCAAATGCCCGAGATCGAGCCAACACCTACCACGCGCGCGGCGGCACAAGCAAAGCCTTTGCCGATTTCAAGGCTTCCAGATGAACGGCGGGAGGCTGTGGAAAGCATAATCTGTGAAATGCAACGCGGGCTGAACCTGCTGGCGGCGTTGGATGATGAGGCTGAGCTTGAAGCCGGGAGCATCAAGTGGGCCGTGAAGCGCCTTTCCGAGCAGGCCGAGGCCGCATTGTCCCTGCTGGACCCCGTGACCTGGAGCCCCGGGGCATGAGCGGGGACGCCGACTGGGCCGGGCAGGCTTTCGAGGCCGTGAAATTCACGATCCCGAGCGAAGCCGACTTTATGGCCGAGGCTGCGCACCAGTATCAGGCTCTGCGGCTGCTGCGCGCGGTGCTGGCGCGGGATGACAAGCGGCTTGCTACGACGGCGGCCGCTGAACCGGCTGTGCATCTCGATTTGGTCGATTGGTTTGACGGGCTGGCGGCAGACCTTGAGGCGAACGCCAAGCGGCTGCGGCAGGCATCGGCGCGGCTGCTGGCGGCACTCTCACGGATCGAAGCGGCAGGCCGATGAACGGGGGCGCAGCGGCTGAAAATTCAGCCAATCCCACCGAGGCCGAGCGCCTGTCGGCAGCGCGGGAGAAAGTGGCGCGCATCCTCAAAAAATCCGCGCCGCATTTCGCGCTTGGCGAAGGGCCGCTGAATGAACTCGCCAAGTGGCTCAAGGATGCCCCGTGGCCTGGCTGGGAGAATGTTGAAGCTGGCTTTCCCGCCGCACGCGCGCGGCGGGAAAGGCTTGAAAGAGCCGCTACGGCTTTACTCGCGGCCCTTGATGAGGATGGCGCAGGAGACTCGCCAGGGCTGGGGACTGCCATTCTTGAGGCGCGCAAGCCGGTGCGGGCGTTGGCGCAACTTGCCGCTCATGAGCGGGAAAACTTGCCGCCGCCAGAGCCGCGCGCGTGGAAGGTCTACGCGGAAATTTTCTATGAACTCGCGATCCAGTGCTGGATCGAGGGCGGTGCCGGTTTCTTTCGCGGGGGTGTTCCTCAGTTTGGAATCGGCGAGGGCGGCAAAGCAACCAAGGCAGTTAAAGCGCTGCTGGAGGTGGCCGGCAAAAAAGTCACATCCGCCGCTCTAGCCAAAACGCTGGCAAGCCGGCCAGCGCCAGCGGCGTGGCTCATGAACGCGGGGGACGGTCCGACGCGAGACTTTGACCAGTGGTGCGCGGGGGTTTGGGACTTTGACGAGAAAGGCCGAAGGAAACTTCTAAAGAAGTCCGAAGCATTCCAAAACAACCCAGCGCCAGAGCCGAAGAAAAATCGCGGCCGACCTAGGAAAACGCGGCGCTGAGCCGTCGCGTCTTTTCATTGGTTTTCGGGTTTTTACAGGCTTCCCTGAGTGCTTCGCATAGCTTCATATTCACGCGTTGGTAATCGCACTGGAGAACATCCTTGTCTGAAACAAAACTGGTCTATCGCCCGCGCGAGGTGCAAGAAACCCTTGGAATCAAGGGCACGAAATTTTGGGCTCTGGTCAAGGCCGGGCATCTGGAGGCCAAGAAGATGGGCGGCGCTACCGTGGTGCCGGCCGAGAGCTTGCGCCGGTTCGTCGACGGCCTGCCGCCAATCCCCCGCACGGCAAAATAAAGGCGGCGGGCCTGAGCAACCCGCCGCCTTAAACTCTCTGCATTAACCTGCAATTTTGGAGAAAACAGGCATGCCTGTCATACCCTTTCCGGTCGAAATCCGCAAGCAACAATGCGCCCGCCGCGCGGCGGCAAAACTCGCGGAACTGATGCGCCGCAGCGATGACCTTCTGGCCGCCATGGGTGCGGCGCATCGCGCTGCGATTGAGATTGATGGCGCATATTTTCCGCCTGAGGTGCTGGAGGCGGCGGCGCAGCTTGCGGACTCGCTGGCGATGGCCAGCCACCCCATATGCGCCGCGACCGCTAGCCTTGAAGAAATCGTGGATGCGGGGTTGCGCAATGCAGGGCGCGGCTGAACTCGCGCGGCGGCTTGGCCTGCGCCGGGCCGGTCGCGACTGGCGCGGCACCTGCCCCGCGTGCGGGTATGGCGCGGATGCCTTCACCCTCTCGGCTGGCCGGAATGGCCAAGCGGTGGGGTGGTGCGCGTCCTGCCAGAACCGGGATGCCATCGCCGACCTGCTGCGCGCTGATGGGCCTGGCGCTTATGCGGCGGCTATCGCCCCCAGCGACACGATAAAGGCTGAGGAAGCGCGCCGCAAAGCCCAGGAACGCGCCCGCATCATCTGGAGCGGGGCCGGGCCGGTGACTGCCGATGACCCGGCCGGCCGGTATCTCGCCCGCCGTGCGCTGGCGAATCTGATTGGCTGCGCCGCGCTTCGGTATCGGGCAGACGTGCCGCACCCCGCCGCGCAGCCGGGCGCAAGCCGCCATCCGGCCATGCTGGCGCTGGTGCAGGACGCGGCCGGCGCACCTGCGGCGGTGCATCGCAGCTATTTGGCCCAGGACGGCACCAAAGCGCGCCTGGAGCCGGTGAAGGCCAGCTTGGGGCCGATATGGGGCGGCGCGATCCGCCTGGCCCCTGCTGCCGCGCATATCGTCCTAGGCGAGGGTATCGAGACCAGCGCCAGCGCGGGGCTGTTGCTGAATCTGCCCGCCTGGGCCGCTATCAGCGCCGGCAATCTCGCGTCCGGCCTGATCCTGCCGCCCGAGGTGGAGCGCGTGACCATCGCCGCCGATGATGATGGGCGGAACGCGCAAGGCAAGAACCCCGGCCTTGATGCCGCCGAAGCTGCCGCGCGGCGGTGGCAGGCCGAGGGCCGGGCGGTGCGGATCATCAAGCCGAACACCAGCGGCCAGGACTTCAATGACATTCTGATGGCCCGCGAGGCCGGAAAGGCGATGGCCTAATGAACGAGATGATGAGCAAGCCCGAAGCGCTGGGCTTCACCGAGCACCAGCCGGCCGGCGAGGTTTGGGCCGCGCCTGACCTTTCCCTGATCCGGCAGGAAGCCGTTTCCGCCCCGCCACTCCCTGCCGGCGTGCTGCCTGTGCGCTGGGCCGAGTGGGTGAAAGATGCAGCCGAAGGCGCTGGAGCGCCGCCCGCTTTCATTGCGTGCGCCATGCTCTCCGCTGCCGGTGCGGTCATCGGCAACAGCCGGTGGGCATCGCCTTGGCCGTCATGGCGTGAACCCCCGGCGCTGAACGTCGCGCTTATCGGCAAGCCTTCATCGGGAAAATCCCCCGCGCTTGACCAGGTGGTGGCTCTGCTGACCCGTCTGGAGGCTGATCTGAACGAGGACTTTCAGGACCGGCGCCAGGAAGCCGTGCGCACCGGTAAGGAATACGCCGAGAAAATGCGCCTTTATGACCAAGAGGTGAAAGAGGCGGTTAGCCGCGGCACTCCGCCGCCCTTTCCGCCCCTCGGTGACGACGCCGCAAAGCCCCCGCAACGTCGCCGCATCTATTCCACCGAGTCCACTACCGAAAAAGCGGCGCGGCTGGCCGAGGCGAATCCTCGTGGGCTGCTGCTCCAGCGTGATGAGATGGCGGGCTGGATTGCATCAATGGACCGCTATTCAGGCGGCGCAGGTGGCGACCGTCCATTCTGGCTGCAAGCCTATGGCGGCAGACCTTGGGCGCCGGACCGCATCAAGGACGAAAATCCGATCTTCGTGTCGCATCTGCTTTGGTCCGTCCTGGGCACAATTCAGCCCGACCGCGTTTCAACCCTGATGATGGCCGGCGACGATGACGGTTTAACCGCCCGCTTCCTCTATTGCTGGCCCGAGCCTTTGCCGCCCCGCCGCCCTGCGCGTCACGCCGACAACGAAGCCGCGTTTCACCGCCTTGCCCGCCTCCGCGCCTTGGCCTGGGATGACGCGCCGGAACCCAAGGTGATGCCCCTGACTGAGCGTGCGGTTGATGCGCTGCAAGAGTGGCGGCTTCAGGTGGCCGAGATGGAAGATAGCATAGCCGGGCTGATGCTCTCTTGGCTGGGGAAGTTGCCGGGCATGGCGTTGCGCCTGGCGCTGATCCTGGAGTTGCTGGCTTGGAGCGAGGCCGAGGGCGGCACGGCGGAGCCGGAGGCCATATCAGAGCGCAGCCTTGTGGCGGCTGTCACCTTCCTGGAGGGCTTCGCTCTGCCGATGGCGCGGCGCACCTTTGGCGCGGCTGCTCTGCCCGAAGCTGAGCGGGACGCGCGCCGGCTTGCCCGCTGGCTCGTGCGGCAGCCCACGATGCCGGAGATCGTCAACGCCAAAGAGTTGCGTCGGATGGCACAAGGCCCAGCCATCCCGGATGCCGAGCGCATGGAAGCAGCATTGCGCGAACTGGAGGCGGCGCAATGGGTAAGGGAAGCCCCCAGCCGGGCGGGCGGGAAAGGCAGGCAGCGAAAAGACTGGGCGGTAAATCCAGGCATCCGGGATGCCTTGCCGTGATCTGGGCGGCGCGATTGGCCGCCATGCCAAGGGTGAATCTGTCGAATGTCGATAGCGTCGATAGCGTCGATAGCCCCAAAAACAGACCTATCGGCACTATCGGCACTATCGACAACGGGGGGTTTATCGACATTGCCCCGCAAGAGCTTCCCCAAGGCGGGGGAGCTATCGGCACTATCGACACTATCGACATGAGGGGAAAAATCGAAAATCAACGCTTCGACCCTGACCCTATCGAGCGCGCCGCCATAGAGGCCGAGGCCATGCCGGTGCGCCGCCTTCGCGCCCGCGCGGCGGGGACAGGCCAACCGCAGCCGGGCGACTTCTGCGGCTGCTGCGCCGGCGCGGTGTGGTGGATCGAGGCCGAGGCCCCGAAGGGCTGGCGGTGCTGCTGCTGCCACCCGCCCGCGCATCTCCAGCCTGGGCAATTCCGCGCTCTGGCGACGTAGAAGCCCCCAAATTTGGGGGCTGCTACCGAAGCCCACGGAACGCTGCGGGACGGCCTTGAAACCGATCCAAGGCGCTTGAAACCGAAAATCCCCGCCGCGGGGGCCGTTTCAGCGTCATCCCAGGATCAAAATCCCCAAGGCCACACCAAAGGAATTGGCGAAAGCCCCGCAAGCCATGCGCAAATTGCATGGCGCTTTTTGAAACCCTTGAAACTAAAAAAACCTCCCGCGCTGGCGCACAAACGCGGTCGCGCGTTACCCGCGACGGGTGCCACCCGGGGAAGGACCCGCCAACTTTTTGCCGGCTGGCCGCCTGCTTGGCGGCTGCTGAGCCGGCTTCGGGTTGCCCCCGGATCACAACGCGCCTCAGGCCGCAGCCTGTGCCATATCGTCTGCCGTGCCGGTCAGAACCTTCGGCTTGCGCCTCTTCTTCTGGTGAAATGGCATTTCGCCACCACCGCCACGGTGAGAACGCTCCCATGCCTCAACGTCTGAGATCGCATAGAAGACCCGGCCGCCGATGCGCATGTATGCTGGCCCGATATTTTCCTTCCGCCACCGGCTGAGCGTCCATTCGGAGGGATAGCCAGGCCGCAGCGATAGCTGCCCGGAAGTCAGTACGCCAGCCGACATGTCCGCCTCCATTCATCTCAATACACCGGCAACCGGCGTATCAAGTGTATATCATGGTGACTACCTGGGAAAAATCAGAAACGAAAAACGTCGGTTTTCTGCGGTATTTCGGTGATGCGCTGGCGGAAGAGGTGGGATTCGAACCCACGGTACGCTTGCACGCACGGCGGTTTTCAAGACCGCTGCCTTAAACCACTCGGCCACCCTTCCAGCGCCGCCGGGCGTTTATATACACCCGGCGGCCATCCTTTCCCGCGTCAGGCCTCCAAGGTCAAGCGCACCCCGAGCCGCCCGGCCAGATCCTGGATGAACTGCCAGGCCACCCGCCCGGAGCGGCTGCCCCGCGTCATGCTCCATTCCACCGCCGCCGCGCGCAGCTCAGCCGTCTCGATCGGCAGCCCGTAGGCCGCCGCATAGCCCTCGACCATCGCGAAAAACTGCTGCTGGTCGCCATTGTGAAAGCCGATCCACAGCCCGAACCGGTCGGAGAGCGACACCGCCTCCTCCACCGCCTCACCGGGATTGATCGCGGTCGAGCGCTCATTATCGATCATGTCGCGCGGCATCAGATGCCGGCGGTTGGAGGTGGCATAGAACAGCACATTGTCCGGCCGCCCCTCGATGCCGCCATCCAGCACGGATTTCAGCGCCTTGTAATCGGCATCGCCCTTCTCGAAGGAGAGATCGTCGCACAGGATCAGGCTGCGCCGCCGGGCGTCGCGCAGCACATTCAGCAGTGCCGGCAGCGAGCCGATATCCTCGCGGTGGATCTCGATCAGCGCCAGCGAATCCTTCAGCTGCCGGTTGGCTTCGGCATGGGCCGCCTTCACCAGCGAGGATTTGCCCATCCCCCGCGCGCCCCAGAGCATGGCGTTATTCGCCGGCAGCCCCTTGGCGAAGCGCAGCGTGTTCTCCAGAATCAGCGCCTTCTGGCTCTCCACCCCCTGCAGCAGCGAAATCGCCACCCGCGAGACCTGCTTCACCGGGCTCAGCCCGCCAGAGTGCGGATGCCAGACGAAGGCATCCGCCTGCATCAAATCCGGGGTGCGCGGCGGCGGCGGCGCCAGGCGCTCCAGCGCCTCGGCGATCCGGCGCAACAGGTCATCATCCATTCTCGTCTCCTCCTGTTGACTGCATCGGCGCGCACCCTATGGTCCGCGCAACTTCACGGCAACCAGGAGTGCCCATGTTCATGTCCGCCGCTTATGCGCAAACCGCTTCCGGCGCCGCCGCCTCCGGCCCCGCCGGAATCGCCGCGCTGATGCAGTACGCGCCGATCGTCCTCATCGTCATCGTCTTCTATTTCCTGCTCATCCGACCGCAGCAGAAGCAGCAGAAAGAGCTGAAAGCGAAGCTCGGCGGGCTCAAGCGCGGCGACAAGGTCGTCACCGCCGGCGGCATCGTCGGACTGGTGAAGAAGACCGCCGAGGGCTCCAACGAGATCGAGGTCGAGATCGCCCCGAACGTGACGGTGAGCATCGTGCGCTCGACCATCACCACCGTGCTGGCGCCGGCCGCGCCGGCCAATGACTCGGTGAAGAAGTAAGACGGAACTTGGGGGCTTTTTGAAAAAAGCCCCCAACCCTCCGGCGGCCTTCCACCGCCGCATCGCGGCGGCGGAACCTTCGCCGCCTCCGCCCCCAAAAACTTTTGCGACTTTAGGCCGCTGCCTTGGCGCCGGTCGCGCTCAAGGGGAACAGCATGGCGACATTGCAGCGCTCATAGCGCGCCCCGAATTCCCGCATGATGCCCTCGTCATGCCGAAAGCCCAGCTTCTCATATAGATGCACGGCGGCGGCGGATTTGCTGTTGGACAGCAGATAGAGCCGCCTCGCCCCCAGCGCCCGCACCCTGGCGATCATCTCGCGCAGCAGAAACTCACCCGCCTTGCGGCCCCTTGCCGCCTCCAGCACCCCCATCTTGCCCAGCTCATACTGGCCCTCGCCAGTCTTCAGCAGCGCGCAAGTGCCGACCACCCCGAGCCCCTGCGCCTCGACAAACCAGATCTCCCCGCCCTTTTCGATGATCCGCGCCCGCGGATGATCCAGCACGTCGAGATCCGCGGGCTCCAGCCGGTACATCGTCTCGATCCATTCCCGGTTGATGGCGCCGAACAACGCCGCCCGCTCATCGCTGAAGGGCAGCAGCCGCAGCCCGGCCGGGGCAAAACGCTGGTGCAGCGGCTTTTGCGCCAACGCCGTCTCGATCGCATCGATCTGCGCCAGAAACTGCGTCTCCATCCCGGCCAGCAGATCCCTCACCGCCGCCTCCACCTGCGGCCAGACCAGCGCCTTCGAGCAGGCCATATCCGCCTCGCCCCGCGCGGTGAGCGAAACCGTCTTGTGCCGCTGGTCCTTATGCAGCCGGTCAATCGCCACCAGCCCCATCTGTGCCAGCTTCGCCGCGTTGCGGGTGATCGCCGGCTGGCTCAGCCCCATCGCCTGGGATAATTCCCCGATGGTCTGCGGCCCATACGCCTCCAGCGTCGCCAACAGCGAATATTGTGCGGGCTGGATCTCCAGCCCCACCGCGCCGCCGAGTGCCGCCACATCGCCCTGCATCCGCTCCGCCAGCCGCTTCAACCGGCTGGCCAGAAACAAAGCCGGACGCTCCTTCAGAATATCGCCGCTCATTCCCGCACCATAAACATAACAAGACATATAACTTGCTATGTTTGTGCGCTGGAAAGCCCCGCATGGCAATAGGGGGGCTCTAAAATCAGTGGCTGCGGGCGGTGGTGTAACGCGCGACCCCGGCCAGGGCGGCGCGAACCTCGCTCTCGGGGAAGGCGGCAAGGCGGTTCACGGCGCTGTCGATGAACGCATCCGCGCGGGCGATGGTGCGCGCCGTGCAATCATGTTTCTCGATCAGCTTCAGCGCGGTGGCCAGATCTTCCTCGGTCTGCTCGCTAGCTTCCAGCGTGCGCTGCCAGAAGCCGCGCTCGTCCGCATCGGCATCCTGCAGCGCCAGGATCACCGGATAGGTCAGCTTGCCCTCGCGGAAATCATCGCCCACGGTCTTGCCGAGCTGCGCCTGGTTGGCGGCGTAATCCAGCGCGTCATCCACCAGCTGGAAGGCCATGCCGAGATCCATGCCGAAATCGCGCAAGGCCGCGCAATCCTGCGAACTCGCCCCGGCAATCACCCCGCCCACTTCCGAGGCCGCCGCGAACAAAGCTGCGGTCTTGCCGCGAATCACCTCGAAATAGGTCTCCGGCGTGGTGGAAATATCGTTCTGGGTGGTCAGCTGCAACACCTCGCCCTCGGCGATGGTGGCGGAGGCGGAGGAGAGGATGCGCAGCACCTCCAGCGAGCCATCCTCGACCATCAGCTCGAAGGCGCGGGAGAACAGGAAATCCCCGACCAGCACCGAGGCCTTGTTGCCGAACACCGCATTGGCGGAGGCAAAGCCCCGGCGCAGCAGCGATTCATCCACCACATCGTCATGCAGCAGCGTCGCGGTATGGATGAACTCCACACAGGCGGCGAGATTGACCTGCCGCCCGCCGGTGTAGCCGCAGAGCTTGGCCGCCGCGAGGGTGAGCAGCGGGCGCATGCGCTTGCCCCCCGCCGCGACGATATGCGCCGCCAGCTGCGGGATCAGCGCCACCGGGCTGTCCATCCGCGCCACGATGGCCTCGTTCGTCGCCTGCAGCTCTGCCTCCAGCAGCGCCGTCAGGCGGGCCAGCGCGTCGGTGGTCGGCTCTGTCGTCAAAGGGGTCGCATTGTCCAAAATCAGCGCCCTAACCTATCCAAGCAAATTGCGTTAGCACCATATCAGGCGGGTTGTCGGAAGGGTCAAGCGGGTGGTCGAGGATGAGACGAGTGCGGGCACGCTGCTGGGCGGGCGGCTGGCCTACCGGCAGCTGCGCGCCGGGCATCGCAGCGGCTTCGAGCCGGTGCTGATGGCCGCCTTCTGCCCCGCCCGCCCCGGTGCGCGCGTGCTGGAGCTGGGCACCGGCGCGGGGGCGGCGCTGCTGTGCCTGCGCGCCCGGCTGGGCGGTATCACCGGTATCGGGGTTGAGCGTCACCCTGCTCTCGCTGGCCTGGCCCAGGCGAATTTCACCGGCAATGGCTTTCACGATCTCGCTGGCTTGCAGGCGGATGCCACCCGCCTGCCCTTCGCAAGCCAGACATTCCAGCACGTGATGGCCAATCCGCCCTGGTTCGCGCCGGATGGCACACACTCCCCCGATTCTACCCGCGCCCTGGCCCATCACGCCACCGCGGAGCTGCTCGCCGGCTGGATCGGCGAGGCGCTGCGGCTGCTGCGCGACCAGGGCAGCCTGACCCTGGCCTTGCCCGCCGCCAGCTTCGCCCAGGCCGCCAGCCTGCTGCGCCCGGCCTGCGGCGGCATCACCTTGCTGCCGCTCTGGCCGCGCGCCGGGGAGGCCGCGAAGCTGATCCTGCTGCGGGCCCGCAAGGCCAGCCGCGGCCCGGATGTGATCCTGCCCGGCCTGGCGCTGCACGATGAAGCCGGCATCACCGCCGCCGCGCAAGCCGTGCTGCGCGACGGCGCCGCGCTTGACGCGACCTGACCACCGCCCCTAACGCCAGATCCATGCAGCGCGCCGCGAACCGTTTTCTCACCCTGGAAATCGCCCGGTTCATCGCCGCCTTCTGCGTCGCCACCGACCATCTGGCCGGGCTCGCCACCCGCAACGGCACCAGCGCCATGCCCTTCGGCTTTTCCCTGCCGCCGATCGCCGCGGTGCTGTTCTTCTTCGTGCTCTCCGGCTTCGTCATCCAGAGCGCCCATGCGCGCGACCTCGGCCAGATCGACGCCCTGCCGCGCTATCTCTGGCGCCGGATCTGGCGCATCTATCCGCTCTACTGGCTGTCGCTGATCATGCCGCTCTGGTTTCTCTGGCACAGCAGCAGCCTAGCCTATCTGGCGCAGACCATCAGCCTGGCGCCAATCTCTTCCTTCTCTATGCCCGAGGCCAATCCCCCGGCCTGGACGCTGCGCTTCGAGCTGGCCTTTTATATCATCTTCGCCCTCACCTTACTGCCGCGCCTGGGCCGCTGGGTGCTGGGCATCTGGCTGGCGCTGCTGCTGCTCTACTGGTTCCCGCATCTGTTTCATGTCGTGGTGCGGCCCTATTTCCAAGCCTTGCCGGCCGGCTTCGCCTGGTATTTCTTCGGCATCCACGATCTGCTGTTTCTCTGCGGGGTGGAGGCCGCGACGCTCCTCGCCCGCCGCCCTTTGCCCGGCTGGGGGTTATGGGCGCTGCTCGGGGCTTCGGCGATCGCGGTACTGGTCCTACTCTCCCGCCAGCATTGGGGGTTCGACTATCCCGACCGCACGCTGGAACTCTTCACCGGCATTGGCTTTGCGGGGCTTATCCTGGCGCTGACCGGGCTGGAGCAAAGCCACCGCCTCACCCCGCCGCGCTGGGGTGCCGGGCTGGGCACGATGTCCTATCCGCTCTATCTGATCCATGCCGATTGCGGCGCGCTGGTGATCAAAACGCTGCAAGCGGCCGGGCTGGCGCATCTCCTGCCGGTGCCGGAGCTGTTCCTTTTGGAAATGGCACTCTCACTCACCGCCGCCGCCCTGCTCGCTTTTCTAATCGACAAGCCCTTGCAGCGCCTCGCCCGCCGGGTGGTCTAACCCGCTATTCCAGCGCCAGACAGGCTGCCAGCGGGTCTTCCAGCGCGTTGATGTTGGAGAGCAGATGGATCGCCCGCTCCGGATGCTCATCCTCATCGCCCAGCAGATCGGACGAGACGCTCAGCGTTCCATCCCACAAAATCCGCACATTCAGCGGCCGCGAGACCGGGGCCTGCACCTGCACCCAGCCGCGGCGCTCCGGCGGCTGGCTCGACGGCGCGGGCGGCGGCGGCGGGGCGTTGCGGTCATAGCCGCGTCCGCCCGGCGGCTGAAACAGCAGCACCCGCTCAGCCGGGAAGGCGCTCAATTCCCGCGCCAGCCAGGCCCATTCATCGGTCGAGAGAAACTCCGCCTGGCGGAAATCCTGCGGGATCTGCGGCCCGTCGAACGTATAGCGAATTTCCACCTGCCAGGCCTGCTTCTCCTCGAGCAGGATGCGCGCCAGCCCGGGCAACTCCTGCAGATTGGCGCGATAGGCCATCAGATTATAGCGAATACGCGGCGCCCCCGACGTCTGCCCGAACACCTCCAGCAGCAGCGCCAGATTCTCCAGGAAAATCCCCTGGCGCGCGCCCTTGCGCATGCGCTCATAGACATCCTTGTCGAAGCTCTCCAGCGAGATATTGATATGGTCCAGCCCGGAGCCGGCCAGCGCCTCGAAGAACTCCCGCTTCTGCCGCTTGGCCAGATTAGTGGTAAAGAACAGCTTGCGCCGGTACTCACGCGGCACCAGGGCGATGAACTCCATCAACCTGGGATGCAAGGTCGCCTCATGCAGGCAGGAGAGCCAGAAATTCCCGTCCGGCACGTAGGGGATCAGCCGCAACGCCGCCTGGAAGGTCGCCTCCTCCATCACATTGGTGCGGAACGTCTCAGTGTAATCATAAACGCAGAACGGGCAGCGCAGATTGCAATTATTGACGATATCCAGCCGCACGCATTGCAGCGGGTGAAATTTCCGGTTCAGCCGGGGCGAGCGCTCCACCACATGCGCCGAGCCATGCACCCGCACGATCAGCGCCTCGCGCTCCACCTCGCTCAGTTCGCGGTCGAACAGCACGAAGAAGGCATTCTGCCCATCGCCCAGCCCGGCCTTGCGCAACATGTCGTTGGTCTGCGCCGCGACATGGCGTTGCAGCAGCACCTCACCGCCCGCCCCCGGCAGCAGCAAATCGATGACCACCCGGCGCGCCCCATCCGCCAGATCCCGCACCCAACCGGCAACATGCCGCGTGCTGCAGGCATCGACAAAGCCCTGATACGGCCCCTGCCCCGGCGGGTCGGTGCGCAGATTCGGCGCCAGCTCCAGCCGGTGCGCCGCCCCTTGCGGGCGCACGTAAACCAGCTCGCGCTCAGCCTCGATCAGCGGCGGGTTGAAATGCGCCTCGAAGGCGTAGCCGCCATCGCCGACACCGACCTGCACCAGGATTTCGCTGAACCCGTCGGCGCGGCCGGTGGCCAGCACGCGCTCCCCTTCATCGCCCGGCAGCACCACCTCGTAGGCGAGACGCGCCTTGGCATCGTTCACATCGCGCAGCCAGCCTTTCACATGCGCGATGCTGCGTTCATCGACATAACCTTGATAAAGCGGGGTCATCGCATTCATGCGGGGACAGTACGGCAAACCGGCCAGCGCGTACAATCGCGCCGGCGCCGCGGCGGCTTGACGCTCCCACGGCCTTTGCCGAAAACCCCGGGCAGGATGAACGCTCCCCACCGCCCCGGTCCGGCGAAGCTGCGCACGCTGGAAATTGGCCGCTTCATCGCCGCCAGCCTGGTGATGGCAACGCATCTCATCTGGTTCGCCAGGGCCTATGGGCTGGCGGGGCAGGCGGCACTGCTGGGCGGCTTCGTGCCGCCCGCGCCCTTCGCCGTGCAGTTCTTTTTCACGCTGAGCGGCTTTGTGATGGTCTGCGCGCATGGCCCGGAGTTTGGACAGCACGGCGCCAGCGCGCGCTTCTGGTGGCGCCGGGCGCGGCGGATCTATCCGATGTACTGGCTCTCCCTGCTCCTGGCGCTCTGCACCCTGCCGGCGCCGCCGGGAGCCGGGCGGGTGCTCGGGCTGGTCACGCTCGCCCCGTATTTCACCCCGGATATCGTACCCCCCGCCTGGTCGCTGCGGCTGGAGATCGCGTTTTATCTGCTTTTCGGGCTCTGCCTGCTGCCGCGAATCGGCCGCGCGCTGCTGGTCCTCTGGGTGGCGGGCGCGGTGGCTCTTACCTATTGGCCGCATCTGCAGGCGGACCTCGTGCCGCAGGCGCTGCGCGCGCATGCCGTGCTGTTCCTGTTCGGAACCAATTTCACCTGCTTTCACCTGCAATTCTTCGGCGGCATGCTGGCGGGCTGGCTCTATCAAACCCGCCCCCCGGGCCCGCGCCTGGCCTGGGGCGTGCTCGCGACCGGCGCGGCCGCGCTGCTCCTCTGCCTACCCTTCCTGCACTGGGGCAACGCCTATTACACACCGGCCCTCGCCCCGGTGCTGTCACTGGGCTTCGGCGCGGTGGTGCTGGGGCTGGCGGCGCTGGAGACGGCTGGGGCGATCCGGCCGACGGCACTGGCGACGCGGCTGGGGGCCATCTCCTACCCGCTTTATATCCTGCATGGCAGTTTTCTGGCGCTCTTCACCGCCTTGGCCGCGCCATCGCGCCTGCATCTCGGGCCAAGCGGGCAATATGGGCTGCTGCTCGGGGCAATGCTGGCCATTTACGCGCTCAGCGCCGCCGCCGCCTTTTTCATCGACCAACCCTTGCAACGCCGCCGCCGGCGCGCCTGAGCACAGGCCCGCGCCCTGGCCCCAAACCCGGCTCAGAAAATCTTCCCAGACTTGATCTAGTCTGGATTGCACGCCCGCCCACTATATGTTGTTATGCGCTTCCGTTTTTGACCCTCTGGAGTATCGGCAGCGATGAACATGATGACCAAGCCGGAAGCCCCGCTGCTCGATGACGGCGTGCAGATGCCGGGCCGCTTCCGGGTCAATGTCGATCGCAGCCGCGATTCGCTGCTGACCGATTTCGGCCGCGCCACGCTGGACGACCGCTATCTCCTCCCCGGCGAGGGCTATCAGGATCTCTTCGCCCGTGTCGCCTCCTATTATGGCGACGACCAGGCCCACGCCCAGCGGCTTTACGACTACATCTCCAAAATGTGGTTCATGCCCGCCACCCCGGTGCTCTCCAATGGCGGCACGGATCGCGGCCTGCCGATCTCCTGCTTCCTCAACGAAGCCACCGACAGCCTGGATGGCATTGTCGGGCTTTGGAACGAGAATGTCTGGCTCGCCTCCAAGGGCGGCGGCATCGGCTCCTATTGGGGCAATTTGCGCTCGATCGGCGAGAAGGTCGGGCAGAACGGCAAAACCTCCGGCATCATCCCCTTCATCCGGGTGATGGATTCTCTCACCCTGGCCATCTCCCAGGGCTCGCTGCGGCGCGGCTCGGCGGCGGTGTATCTGCCGGTCTGGCATCCCGAAATCGAGGAATTCGTCGATATGCGCCGCCCCACTGGCGGCGATCCGAACCGCAAGGCGCTCAATCTGCATCACGGCATCCTGATCTCGGATGATTTCATGCGCGCCGTGGAGCAGGACGAGATGTGGGGGCTGCGCTCCCCGAAGGATCATAGCGTGGTGCGGTCGATCTCGGCGCGCGCGCTCTGGATCCGCATCCTCACCACCCGCATCGAGCAGGGCGAGCCCTACATCATCTATTCCGACCATGTGAACGATGCCCGCCCGCAGCAGCACAAGCTGGCCGGGCTGGAGGTGAAAACCTCCAATCTCTGCGCCGAGATCACCTTGCCCACCGGCATCGACCAATATGGCAAGCAGCGCACCGCGGTGTGCTGCCTCTCCTCGCTCAACCTGGAAACCTGGTTCGAATGGCACCAGGATGAGCGCTTCATCGAGGATGTGATGCGCTTTCTCGATAACGTGCTGGAGGATTTCATCCAGAAGGCGCCGGATTCGATGGAGCGGGCCAAATATGCGGCGATGCGCGAGCGCTCCGTCGGCATGGGGGTGATGGGTTTCCATTCCTTCCTGCAGGACAACTCCATCCCCTTCGAGAGCGTGATGGCGAAGGTGTGGAACACCCGCATGTTCAAGCATATCCGCGCCCAGGCGGATGCGGCCTCGAAAACCCTGGCGGCCGAGCGCGGCGCCTGCCCGGATGCGGCGGATTACGGCATCCAGGAGCGTTTCTCCCACAAGATCGCCATCGCCCCCACCGCCTCGATCTCGATCATCGCCGGCAATGCCTCGCCGGGGATCGAGCCGATCAGCGCCAATGTGTTCCTGCAGAAGACGCTCTCGGGCAGCTTCTCGGTGCGCAACCGGGCGCTGAAGAAGGTGCTCGCGGCGCATGGCTTCGACGACGAGGAGACCTGGTCCTCGATCACCGTGAACAAGGGCTCGGTCCAGCATCTGGACTTCCTGAGCCCGCATGAGAAAGACGTGTTCAAAACCGCCTTCGAGCTGGACCAGCGCTGGGTGATCGAGCATGCCGCCGACCGCACCCCCTTTATCTGCCAGAGCCAGTCGATCAACCTGTTCCTGCCGGCGAATGTGAATAAGCGCGATCTGCACCAGATTCATTATCAGGCCTGGAAACGGGGGGTGAAATCGCTCTATTATTGCCGCTCACTCTCCATCCAGCGCGCCGATACGGTGTCCGAGAAGAAACCCACCGCCGCCCTGAAGCCCGCCGAGCCCACGGCAAATTACGAAGAATGCCTCGCCTGCCAGTAAGGCAAGACTTGTTATAAAAGTTTTGGTGCCGCTTTTCTCAAAAAGCGGCGAAAAACCGACGCCGATTGACGGAAAGCCGCGACATGACCGACCACGCCCCGAAGATGGACCTGCTGACCGAAAACCCGGTCTATAAGCCCTTCCGCTATCCCTGGGCCTATGAGGCCTGGCTGACCCAGCAGCGCGTGCACTGGCTGCCCGAGGAAGTGCCGCTGGCGGAGGATGTGCGCGACTGGCACAAGAAGCTCACCGAAGGCGAGCGCAATTTGCTGACCCAGATTTTCCGCTTCTTCACCCAGGCGGATGTCGAGGTGAATAATTGCTACATGAAGCAATATTCACAGGTCTTCAAACCCACCGAAGTGCTGATGATGCTCTCGGCCTTCTCCAATATCGAGACCGTGCATATCGCCGCCTATTCGCATCTGCTGGATACGGTGGGCATGCCCGAACTCGAATATCAGGCCTTCCTCAAATACAAGGAGATGAAGGACAAGTACGATTACATGCACAGCTTCTCGATGGAGAGCAAGCATGAAATCGCCAAAACCCTTGCCGCCTTCGGCGCCTTTACCGAGGGGCTGCAGCTCTTCGCGACCTTCGCCATCCTGCTGAACTTCCCGCGCTTCAACAAGATGAAGGGCATGGGGCAGATCATCACCTGGTCGGTGCGCGATGAATCACTTCATTGCGATTCGATCACGAAATTGTTCCTCACCTTCATCTCGGAAAACCCCGAGGTGTGGTCCGAACAATTGCGCCAGGAGCTGTACCAGACCTGTGCCACCATCGTCGACCATGAGGACTCCTTCATCGATCTCGCCTTCGAGTTCGGGGCCGTGGAAGGGCTCACCGCCGCCGAGGTCAAGCGTTATATCCGCTATATCGCGGACCGGCGACTGGCCGGTCTGGGGCTCAACGCGCTCTTCCACGTCGAGAAGAACCCGCTGCCCTGGCTGGATGAAATGCTCAACGCCGTCGAGCACACGAACTTCTTCGAGAACCGCTCGACCGAGTACAGCAAGGCGGCGACCTCGGGCAGCTGGGAAGACGCCTTCGCCGATTTCGACACGCCCACTACGGGAGGTTGAGATAAATTTTACGATATCGTACTTAAATTTCATTTAACGTCAACCTCTGGATGGAACGAATTTTTTCGTTCTTTTCCAGGGGCTTGTTTTTTCTGTAGCGCGAAGTCTAAATTTCTCTTAAGAATCACGCCGTGGAGAGTTCAACCCACACCTCCTATGAAAGGGAGGTGAATATTGAGAGCCCGGACTTGGCAGACTTCGCAGGACGCTTGACCTACATCATTACGGCAGCGCCCTGCCATCTTTTAAGCCGTTAAGTTAACGAAACGTTGTAAACTCGGATCGAAACGCACCATGTCAGGTTTTCAAGGCCCCGATGAAGAGTTTGAAGCTGGTGGCGCCCGCGCTTCGGGTGGCACGCCGCGCTATAGCCGCCGCCTGTCGGACAAGATTCTGCTCGCCTTCCGTCATGCCTGCGATCAAGGCGATTACGAAATCGCCGAGCAGCTGCTGCGGATTCTTGAATCGATGCTGACCCGACGCACGGTTCCGCCGGATTCCAACCGCCGCAAGAGCATCGAGAGCCTGGTGGCGGCGCATGAGCGCCTCTGGCATCTGCGCCATCCGGACGAAGCCGTCGCCTGACCGGCCGCCCGCTCAGGCGACGTATTTGCGGAACATCTCGTAGCCATCGACGTGAAAGGCCAGGCCGGACCATTGGTTCCGCTGGTCGTACCAGATGCTGAGATGCAGCTTCCCGGTAACGTCGAAACGCTGTGCGAGAATGGTGCCGCCATTCGCGTCCGGTAGCTTGTTCCAGCCCGGCGAATTCACGATGGCCGGGTAGTGCCGCCCGGTTTCCACGTTCAGAATCATCGCCTGCAGCATGGCGCGGTTCCAGTAGGTGAGCGGCAGCATCGGCGGTGTGCCGGTATATTGATAATCCCCTGCCTTGGTCGCCTGCACCGCGAAGCCGCCGGGAATCGGGCTCGCCTGCACCGAAAGCAGCGTGCCGTTATGGTTCACCTGGCTCTGCAGCCCGACAAACGCATTACCCCGCCATTGCTCCACGGCATGGCCGCGATAGCGAAACACCGGAATCCCGGCGATGGTCACCACCATATCCGCCTGGATATCCACCTTCAGCCCATCGCCATCATGGGTGAATGTCATCAATTGTTCACCGATCGGCGAACCATTGCGCAGAATCTGAAACCGCATCTGCCCGCTGGGCGGCACCGGCAGGGCGGAGGCGGCTTGCGCCGGCGCCCATGGGGCCGCCGTCAACGCCGCTGCCCCCGCCAGAAATCCACGCCGCTCCAGCCTGCCTTGCATCATGCGCGTCTGCACTCCGTCCGGTTCATTTGCCGCCTGAGATAGGGGCGACAGCGCCCTTTTACCATGGCACAATCGCCCCATGCACCAGCTGATTCTCCTTCGCCACGCCAAGGCCGCACCGCAGGCCGAGGGCCAGTCCGACCATGACCGCGCCCTTACCGAGACCGGGCGCGAGGCGGCGCGGCGTGTCGGTGCCGCCATGCGCCGCGCCGGGCTGGCGCCAGAGGTGGTGCTGGTCTCCACCGCCACCCGCACCCAGCAGACGCTGGAAGGGCTGGAGGATGCGACGGTCTGGGATGAATGGCCGAATATCGACCAACTGCCGCAGCTCTATATGGCCACCCCGCCGCAGATTTTGAACACGCTGCGCGACCTGCCAGAGACGGTGCGCAGCGCCATCGTCATCGGCCATAATCCCGGCCTGCACGAGCTGGCGCTGAGCCTGGCAGGGGAGAGCCGGGCGGATGCCACGCTGGCGCGGATCGATGCCGGCTACCCCACCGCCAGCCTCTCGGAATTCCTGGTCACCAGCAGCTGGCGCCAGCTCGGCCCCGGCACATCCAGCCTCAAACGCTTCCTGCTGGCCAAGGACCTGGCATAACGAAGGTTTCGGGGGCATCCGCGCCGCGGCCCCCGACTTTCATTTCACCCTGCCCGATGCCCGGTCAGCGCATCTCCGGCATCGCGCGGCAGCCGCGCGCAAAGCGGCGAGGCCAGCAGCGCCACCAGGCTGACCACGATGAAAGCGATATCGTAATCGCTGAGGCTGGGTGTGGCGTGCCCGGTCAGGAAGCTGGAAATCTCCAGGCTCGCCGCCCCCACCACCACCCCCATCGTCAAGGAGAGCTGCTGCACGGTGGTGTAGAGCGTGGTCGCGGCGGACATGCGCGGGCGCGGAATATCGCCATAGGCGATCACGTTATAGGCGGTGAATTCCAGCGAGCGGAAAATACCGGCCACCAGCAGCACCAGCGCCATCAGCCAGGCCGGCCAGGCCGGCGAGAACAGGGCGCTTGCCGCCAGCATCAGCGTCGCCGCCACCCCGTTCCAGATCAGCACCGAACGGAAGCCGAAGCGGGTCAGCAGCGGCGTCGCGGCCGGCTTCATCGCAATCGCCCCGGCGGCGGAGGCGAAGGTGATCATGCCGCTCTGCAAGGGGGTTTTGCCGAAGCCCAGCTGCAGCATCAGCGGCAGCAGAAACGGCACCGCCCCTACCGCCACCCGGAAGAAGGTGCCGGCGGTCAGCGAAATCGAGAAGGTCGGCACCCGGAACAGCGAGAAATCCAGGATCGGATTGGCGGCGTTGCGGGCGTGGCGCCAATAGCCAAGGCAGGCCAGGATACCGAGCAGGAAGGCAAGCAGCGTCCAGGGCAGCGGGATCAGCCCGCGCCCGATCGTCTCCATGCCGATCATCAGGAAGGCCATCGCCGCACCGGAGAACAGCAGCCCCAGACGATCGAGCTGCCCGCCTCGCCCCTCCTCGCGCACATCGGGAATGAACATCGACACCGCGATGGCGCCGGCAATGCCGATCGGCACATTGATGTCGAACACCCAGCGCCAGGAGGCGACGGAGACGATCAGCCCGCCCAAGGGCGGCCCCAGCACCGGGCCGAGCAGCGCCGGCACGGTCAACCAGGCCATCGCCGCCACCATCTGGCTGCGGCTGACCGAGCGCAGCAGCAATAGCCGCCCCACCGGCAGCATCATCGCCCCGCCCAGCCCCTGCACCACCCGCGCCGCCACCAGCACCAGCAAACTCGGCGCGATGCCGCAAAATACCGAGCCGAGGGTGAAGATGATCACCGCCGCGCGAAACACCTGCCGCGCCCCGAACCGGTCCGCCACCCAGCCCGAGGCCGGCACGAACACCGAAAGCGCGATGAGATAGGAGGTGACCGAGACGCTCATATAAAGCGGATCGATGTGAAAGCTTTTCGCCATCGCCGGCAGCGCCGTGGTGACCACGGTCGAATCCAGATTTTGCATGAACAAGGCCACGGCGATGATGATCGCCGTGGTCCGCATGCGTTTGGTGGGAACCTCCGGCTCGGCCTCCTGCTCGATCTCGCTGCTCATGGATCGAGCGGCCTCGCCTCCTCCGCCAGCATCACCGGAATGCCATCGCGAATCGGGTAGGCCAGCCGGGCTTTTTCGCTCACCAGCTCCTGGCGGGCCCGGTCATAGGTCAGCGGCCCGCGCGTCACCGGGCAGACCAGCATTTCCAACAGGCGCGGGTCGATCCCCGGCTCATCCGCTTCAACACTCATCCCACCTCAACTCGCTTTCGGCGTTTGATCCTGTCCCGGCCCGCCATCGAAGGCGTCGATCTCCAGCAAGGCGCGCAAGGCCTCCGCGCGCTGCGCCGCGTCACGGGCTTCCAGTAAAGCCTGCTTTTCCTCAGGCGAAAACGGGCAAGCCATGCAGAGCGAGGTGACCAGGGCCGCGTCGCTCATCTGGCCGATCGCCTCCCAGTTCGCCTCCACCTGCGCCGCGGCGAAATAACGGCCCAGCGCATCCAGCAAAATCTGCCGGGGGAATGGCAGCGGGAGCGGCTCGGGCGAGAGATCCGCCGCATAGCCGGCCAGCCCCGCCTGCACCCGCCGATAGCCCCGGCGCAGGCCGGTCTCCTCAACGATGGTGAAGCGGATCACACCGGTCAACGCGATCAGATAGCGCCCGTCATCGGTTTCCTCGAAACTGGAAATCCGCCCCAGGCAGCCGGTGCGGTACAGGCCGGGGCCGGTCTCGCCCTGCGCCAGCCGCCGATCCGGCTGCACCATGCCGAAATAGCGCCCCTGCCCCAGCGCATCCTCGACCATCGCCAGATAGCGCGGCTCGAAAATATTCAGCGGCAACTGCCCGCCGGGCAGCAGCAGCGCCCCGGGCAGGGGAAACACCGGGAACTCCTCCGGCAGATCCTCAAGGCGGGGCATGATGATCGCCATTCAGCTGAACAACAGCGCAGAGAGCTTGCGCCGGGCCGCCATCGTCGCCGGGTCGTCCATGCCCCAGGCCTCGAAGAATTTCAGCAGCTGCAGCCGCGCCCCGTCCTCGTGCCAGGCGCGGTCGCGCCTGATGATCTCCAGCAGCGCCGAGGCCGCCTCGGCGCGGGCGTCACTGGCGTTCAGCGCCGTCGCCAGCTCGTAACGCGCCTCATGATCGTCCGGGTTCGCGGCCAGACGCTGCTCCAGCCCGGCCATGGCGGACTGCGCCTGCCGGCCTTCCTGCGCCAGGGTCAAAGCGGCGCGCGCGCCGGTGATCTCGGCATGATTGGCCAAGGCTGGCGGCACTTGGCCCAGCAGCTCCTGCGCCTGTGCTTCCTCGCCCATCGCCAGCAACGCGCGCACCAGCCCGCCCCAGGCCTCTGGCTTGTCCTGCGTTTCCTGCAGAGCAGCCCCGAAATATTGCGCCGCCGCCTCGGCCTGGCCCTGCTCCAGCAGCGCCTTGCCCTCGGCGATCAGTTCCTCACCCGGCGCCGCGCTGCCTGCCAGCTTCAGCAACCCCTCGACGAAGCGCTTCAGCTCGCTCTCCGGCACAGCACCCGAGAACGTGTCGGCGATCTGCCCCTGCCAGAACGCCACCACCGTCGGCACCGATTGCAGCGGCAGCCCCATGCGGGTGAGCTGGCCGACCAGGGCCTGGTTCTGATCGACATCGATCTTCACCAGCCGCACCCGCCCGGCCTGCGCGGTGACCACCCGCTCCAGCGCCGGGGTCAGAGTCTTGCACGGGCCGCACCAAGTCGCCCAGAAATCCACCAGCACCGGCAGCTCACGCGACGCCTCGATGACATCGGCCATGAAATTCGCCTGGTCGCCATCGATGATGAAAGGCGCGGCCCCGGCCGGCTGCGCGCTGGGCGCGTCGTTGAACAGCGTGCTCATGATCTGCTTCCGTCTCAATGTTTCCTGGCTCATATATATAGGATGCGTCGGCGGCCTCCCACCCCAAAGCGCGACACCCGGCGAAACCCGTTTTCGCCCGCTTGCAATCCCCCGCGCCTGCCTATAAAGAGCCTCCCACGCCGCGAGCGGGCGTAGCTCAGGGGTAGAGCACAACCTTGCCAAGGTTGGGGTCGAGGGTTCGAATCCCTTCGCCCGCTCCAATTAAACCGGTGTCTGTAGCGCGCGGGCGTAGCTCAGGGGTAGAGCACAACCTTGCCAAGGTTGGGGTCGAGGGTTCGAATCCCTTCGCCCGCTCCAGATCCGATTATTCCTACATTTTCGCAAGACCCATCGCCACGCCCTTGACGAAAACGGGACGAAACGGCTTCTACGTGCCATGAAGGCGCCCACCCCTCCCGCCCGGACCGAGAAAACCGAAGCCGCACACCGCGCCCGCGCGGAGGCCAAGGCAGCCGCGCTGCGCGCCAATCTCGCCCGCCGCAAGGCCCAGGCCCGCGCCAAACCCGCCGACGACAAGAAGGACGAACCCGCATGCCCGTGATGCCCGACCATTGGATCCGCCAACAGGCGATGGAGAAGGGCATGATCGAGCCTTTCGTGGAAAGCCAGAAGCGCGACGGCGTCGTCTCCTACGGCCTCTCCTCCTATGGCTATGACGCGCGCTGCTCGGAGAATTTCAAGGTCTTCACCAATGTCGATTCGGCCATCGTCGACCCGAAAGCCTTCAGCCCGGCCAGCTTTGTCGACCGCACCGGCCCGGTCTGCATCATCCCGCCCAACAGCTTCGCGCTGACCAACACGGTGGAATATTTCCGCATCCCGCGGGATGTGCTGGTGATCTGCCTCGGCAAATCCACCTATGCGCGCTGCGGCATCATCGTGAATGTCACCCCGCTGGAGCCGGAATGGGAAGGCCAGGTGACCATCGAGATCTCCAACACCACCCCGCTGCCGGCGAAAATCTACGCTGGCGAGGGCATCTGCCAGTTCCTCTTCCTCAAGGGCGACAGCCCCTGTGAGATCTCCTACGCCGACAAGGCGGGCAAATATATGGGCCAGCGCGGCGTGTCGCTGCCGAGGATGTAAGTTCAGACCATGGATTCGATTCGTATAACCGGCGGCGTGCCGCTCTCCGGCACCATCGCCATTTCCGGCGCCAAGAACGCCGCCCTGCCGCTGATGACCTGCGGCCTGCTCACCGATGAGCGGCTGGTGCTCTCCAATGTCGCCAAACTGGCCGACATCGCCACGATGTCCGAGCTGCTGGCCCAGCACGGCATCGAAGTGACGCACGCCGGGCGCGATGTCACCCTCGGCGGCAAGATCACCAATACCGAGGCGCCCTACGAGATCGTGCGCAAGATGCGCGCCTCCTTCCTGGTGCTGGGCCCGCTGCTGGCCCGCCTCGGCCAGGCCCGCGTCTCGCTGCCCGGCGGCTGCGGCATCGGCACCCGCCCGGTCGATCTCCACCTGAAAGGGCTGGAGGCGATGGGCGCTTCCATCGAGCTCGATGGCGGTTACGTCGAAGCGCGCGCGCCCAAGGGGTTGAAGGGGGCGGAAATCGTCTTCCCCTTCGTCTCCGTCGGCGCCACCGAGAACCTGCTGATGGCCGCCTCCCTGGCCGATGGCATCACGGTGCTGAAAAACGCCGCCCGCGAGCCGGAAATCACCGATCTCGCGAAATGCCTGATCGCCATGGGCGCCAAAATCGAGGGGCTGGAGACCGACACCCTGACCATCCACGGTGTCACCAGCCTGCACGGCGCCCACCATGACATCCTGCCCGACCGCATCGAGACCGGCACCTATGCCTGTGCCGCCGCCATCACCGGCGGCGATGTGTTCCTGGAAAACGCCCGCGCCTCCGACCTCGGCGCCGTGCTCACCGCGCTCAACGAAGCCGGTGTCATCATCACCGAAGCCGAAAACGGCTTCCGCGTCACCCGCGCCAACGGGCTGCACGGAGTCGATGTCACCACCGAGCCCTTCCCCGGCTTCCCCACCGACATGCAGGCCCAGTTCATGGCGCTGATGACGGTCGCCGACGGCGCCTCGCTGATCACCGAAAACATCTTCGAAAACCGCTTCATGCACGTGCAGGAGCTCAGCCGCATGGGCGCCAAAATCAACATCCAAGGCTCCTCCGCCATCGTCCGCGGCGTCAAGCATCTCACCGGCGCCCCGGTCATGGCCACCGATCTGCGCGCCTCCTTCTCCCTCGTCCTCGCCGCCCTGGCCGCACAAGGCGAAACCACCATCTCCCGCGTCTATCACCTCGACCGCGGCTACGAAGCCGTCGAAGCCAAACTCGCCGCCTGCGGCGCACGGATCCAACGGCTGGTCTGAAGACGGGGGACGGGGCAACCCAGGGGGCGCCGCCCCCTGGACCCCCGCCAAGGGCCGGAAGGCCCTTGGAACCCACCCGGGTCTGGAAAAGGGAGGGCCATCCCTCCGCCAGCGCTCGTCACAGCACCTTGCCGGCCCTCCCTTTTCCAGACCCGAATTGATGGGATCAAAGGGCCTCTCGGCCCTTTGCTGGGGGTTCTAGGGGGACAGCGTCCCCCTAGTCTGCCCCCTACCCCATCTCCATACCCGCCATCGCCGGCGGTGGCAGTTGCATCACCACGCCGGCGGCGGCGAGGAGGATGAGGCCGAGGGCGATTTCCCAGGCGATGGCGCGGCGCAGGGCTTTGCGGCTGGTGGGCAGGGTTGGGGTGAGGTGGAAGCGGTTGCGGGCGGCCAGGGCCAGCAGGCCAGCGAAGAGGACGGTTTTGAGCAGGGCGGTGGCGCCGTAGCCGGTGGTGAGAAAGGCGCTAAGATGACCGATCAGCAGCCAATATTGCAGGAAGGCGCTGGCCAGGATGAGGGCGACACAGATGAGGCCGAGGCGGGAATAGGCTTGCGCCAGGGCTTGCGGGGTATCTGAGCGGGCAACCGCCAGCGCCAATGCCGGCAGGGTGCCGAGCCAGCAGGCGGCGGCGCCGATATGCAGCAGCGAGAAGGCGAGCAGGGCATTGCCTTCGGGACCACCCATGGCGGCGCCATGGCCGAGCCAGGATTGCGCCAACACGCCCAGCCCGGCCAGCAGGGCGGCGACCCGCCAGCGCCCGGCCTGGGCGCAGAGCATGGCCAGCAGCAGCACGCCCATCCGTGCCAAGGTGAGCCAGCCAAAGCGCGTATAGCCCGCCACCAGCGGCAATGCGGCAAACACGCTGGCGGGAGCATTGGCGCTGGCGAAATAGGCGGTTTGCAGCCAGAACCAGGCCGCTCCGCCGGCCAGCGCCAGGACGAATCCGGCCCAGGCCAGGCGTTTCAGCCCCGGCAGCGGCCCGAACAGGGCGGCGAAAAAAGCCGTGCCGAACGCCCCGAAATACCCGGCCAGATGCAGCCCCCGGCAGAGCCCGCGCAGGACCAGCCAGGCGCTGTCATCCATCAATTGGTGACGGTGAAGCTGAATTTGCCGTGGGTTTTATGGGTATCGACCGAGAGCGCGTGCCAATCGACGGTATATTTGCCGGCCATCTGCAAATGCAGCTTCACGCTCAGCTCGTTCGGGTGGCCCGGCACGGTTTGCGGCGCGCCTTGCTCGGCATGCATGCCCATGCTGTCCAGCACGGTCACGGTGCAGAATTTCGGCTGCACGGCTTCGGTGAAGGTCAGCAGCAAGGCGGAGGTGCTGGGCGCCACCTTGGCCCCGGCGGCGGGGGTGGAGGCTTTCAGATGGGCATGGGCAAAAGCGGCCGGGGCGGCGGCCAGCATCAGGCTGGCGGCGGCGGCGAACAGAGACAGGCGCATGATATCCTCCGAGACGAGATGACCTCGTCTCTAGAGCAAAGCCTCACACGTGGGAAGCTTCGCGTCCCAACCCGACTTAAAAATGCGTGGGAGGCGTCGCCTCCCACGGCGCGATCAGAACATGTTCAGGACGCGCTGGAACAGCCCCGGATGCGCGGTGCTTTCCTGCGGGGTGCTGCCTTTCGTGGCGGGCTCGCCGAGGGCGGCGTTTTCCTGCAGGCGGCGCTGCTCGGCATCGGCATTCACCACGGCCGGCGCGTTCGGGTTGCTGCCCATCAGCTTGTCGACGAAATTGCCCGACTTGCTGGCGACGGCGGCGTTCTGGTTCACTTCGGCGCGGATATTGCCCTGCGGCGTCGGCCCGGCCTGGTTCAGGAAAGCTTCACCGGCCGGCGAGATCTGCTGGGGCCCGGAGGGCAGCGCGTTGGAAGCGGAGATGATGTTCGCCCCCTGCTCGGCGGCATTCACCTGCTGCGTCGGCGGCTGGCCCGGATTCGGGGTCTGCAGCTGGCCCAGCTCCGGCGGCAGCGAGAGCGGCGGCAGCGTGCCTACCTGATAGGCATCGGGCGGATTGGCTTCCAGCCCGAAGCTCTTCTTCATGTTGTCGCTGCACCCGGCCAGCGCCAGAGCGAGCAGGATGGTCGACGGAACGGCAAGGGCGCTGCGTGTGATCATGGCTGTCTTCCTATCCTTCCCGCTGATCCGCCGCAACAGGCGGCTTGCGGCGCAATTGCTCGATCATCAGCGCGATGACCCCGCAGACGATGGCCGAATCCCCGACATTGAACACCCAAGGGTAGGCCAGCGCGCCGATATGCACATGGATGAAATCCACCACCGCGCCGTAGCGCAGCCGGTCCAGCACATTGCCCACCGCCCCGCCGGCGATGGCGCCGACCGCGATGGTCACCACCCAATCCGTGGTGCGCGCCATCCAGACCAGCAGCGCGATGACGACCAGGCTGGCCAGCACCGCCAGCAAAATCTTCGCGCTGAACCCGGCGAACAGCCCGAAGGTGATGCCGTGATTCCAGACCAGCACGAGGTCCAGCACCGGCAGCGGCGAGAGCACCTGGCCGTTCTGCAAATGCCAAACATGCAGCACCGCATATTTGCTCGCCTGATCGGCGGCAAAAACCAGGATCGCGACGATCAGCCCGCTGAGGAACCGCATCAGCGCAGTTCCTCGACCGCCTCGCAGCAGCGCTTGCAGAGCGTGGGATGGGGCGCGCTGGCGCCCACCTCCGGCAACACTTTCCAGCAGCGCTCGCATTTCTGCCCCGGCGCCACGGCGGCCCCGGCTTCATCGCCGAACATCGCCCCGGAGGTGATGCAGATTTCCGCCCAGAAGGCCTCGCTGCCCAGCGCGCTCGCCGGGGTCGGCAGCAACGCCACCGTCTGCAGTGAGGAACCGACCTCCTTGGCCGCGCGCATCTTCTCAATCGCCCCGGTGACCTCGCCGCGCACGGCGCGGATCTGCGCGAAGCCCTCGGCCAGCGCCTCATTGCGCCAGGCGCCCGGCGCTTCCTCGAACGCCTCAAGATGCACCGAGGCCTCAGCGCCATAACGCGCCATCCAGGCCTCCTCGGCGGTGAAGGGCAGTGCCGGCGCCAGCCAGGTGGTCAGGCAGCGGAACAAAATATCCAGGAAGGAGCGGCAGGCCCGGCGCGTGGCCGCGGAGGGCGCGTCGCAATACAGGCTGTCCTTGCGGATATCGAAATAGAAGGCGGAGAGATCGGTCGCGCAGAAATGATGGATGGCGGGATAGACGCCGGTCCAGTCATGCCCCTCCACCGCCGCCTGCAGCTTCGCATACAGCTCCGAAAGCCGGTGCAGCAGGAATTTCTCCAGATCCGGGAAATCCGCCACCGGCACGCGCTCATCCTCCGAGAACCCGTCCAGCGAGCCCAGAATCCAGCGCAAGCTGTTGCGCAGCCGCCGATACAGCTCCGCCTGCTGCTTCAGAATCTCCGGCCCGATGCGCAGATCCTCGGAAATATCCGAGTTCAGCACCCAGAGGCGCAGAATATCGGCGCCGTATTTGTCATTCACCTCTTGCGGGGCGGTGACATTGCCGAGCGATTTCGACATTTTCCGGCCCTGCTCATCGAGCACGAAGCCATCGGTGACGATCGCCTTGAACGGCGCCACGCCGCGCGTGCCCACCGCTTCCAGCAGCGAGGACTGGAACCAGCCGCGATGCTGGTCCGAGCCTTCCAGGTACACATCCGCCGGCCATTTCATCCCCCGCGCTTCCAGCACGAAAGCATGGGTGGAACCGGATTCGAACCAGACATCGACCACGTCGAAAATCTGCTCGTAATGGTCCGGATCATAGTCCGGCCCGAGGAAGTCGGACGCCGGGCGGGCATACCAGGCATCCGCGCCTTCGGTGGTGAAAATCTCCACCACGCGGTTCACCACCGCCTCGTCGCGCAGCGGCTCATGGCTGCGCTTATCGACGAAAATGGCAATCGGCACGCCCCAGGCGCGCTGGCGCGAGATGCACCAATCCGGCCGGCTCTCCACCATGGCGCGGATGCGGTTGCGGCCGATCTCGGGCACGAATTTGGTCTCGTCGATGGCGTCCAGGGCTTTCTCGCGGATCGTCGCTCCGATGGAGTGGTTATAGCCATCCATCGAGATGAACCATTGCGCGGTGGCGCGATAGATCAGCGGCGCCTTGGAGCGCCAGCTATGCGGGTAGGAGTGCATGAACTCGTTGCGATGCACGAGATTGCCCGCCTGGGTGAGCGCCGCGCAAACCGGGTCCGCCGCCTTGTACACATGCACCCCGGCGAAAAGCGGCACATTCTGGTAATAGGTGCCGTCATCGGCCACCGTATCCGGCACGGAAATGCCATTGGCCTTGCAGAGCTGGAAATCATCCTCGCCATGGCCGGGGGCCATGTGCACAAATCCCGTGCCGGTATCTGTGGTAACGAAATCGCCGAAAAGCACTCTTACAGCGCCTTTGGCTGTACCTTCAGCCGTGAGCGTCCTCTGTTGGCCGTCAAACAAACCTTCAAGCGGAAAGCCGCTCTCAAATAGCGGATGCACGCAACTACAATTTTCGAATTCGGCCCCAACAAATTCAGCTACAACACTGTAGTTAATTATGCCGACTGTTTTACAAAAATCTTCCACCAAATCGGAGGCGACTAGAAGCTTTTCTCCTACAACAGCCAAGCTGCCGGCTGAGACCTCCTGGACAAGGATGTTGACGTATTTAGCTTCCGGATTGCAGGCAACCGCTTTATTCCCGGGGATTGTCCAGGGGGTAGTAGTCCAAATTACAATTGAAGTGTTTGCCAGAGTCTTTCGAGCTTCACTCTGAGGCGCTTCCACCAAACCTGGAATAAAATGGAACCGCACATAAATCGCGGTATCCTTCTTGTCGTGATACTCGACCTCGGCTTCCGCCAAAGCGGTCTTTTCCACCGGGCTCCACATCACCGGGCGCAGGCCGCGATAGAGCGCGCCATTGAGCAGGAACTTGCCGATCTCGCCGGCAATTGCCGCCTCGGAGGCGAAATCCATGGTGGCGTAGCGCGCCGCCCAATCGCCCATCACGCCCAAACGCTGGAACTCGGCCGACTGCACATCCAGCCAATGCGCCGCGTACTCCCGGCATTCCTTGCGGAATTCCAGCACCGGCACCTGATCCTTATCCAGCTTCTTGGCGCGGTATTTTTCCTCAACCTTCCATTCGATCGGCAGGCCGTGGCAGTCCCAGCCGGGGATGTAATCCACATCCCGCCCGGCCATGGATTGGGCGCGGTTGATGACGTCCTTGTGAATCTTGTTCAGCGCGTGGCCGATATGCAGATTGCCATTGGCGTAAGGCGGGCCGTCATGCAGCACGAACGGGGTCTTGCCCTGGGCTGCCTCGCGCAGCCTGGTCCAGAGCTGCATCTCCGCCCAGCGGTTGAGCATTTCCGGCTCGCGCTTGGGCAGCTCCCCGCGCATCGGGAAATCCGTGCGCGGCAGGAACACGGTGGCTTTATAATCGGTCGGTTCGGTCATGGGAAAAGATCACCTGGCGGCGTAAGAATGACTCGGCGGAAGCAGCTTTGCGCGGAAAAACCCGTTTCAGGCCCGGGCAGGCGGTATAATTCGGGCGATTTGGCCGGTCATGCGCATCTTATGTGCCCCCGCCGGGCAGAGCGTCAAGCGCGTGCCGGGCGGCGTTCGCATCGCGGCCGATTTGCGCCTTCAGCGCGTCGAAAGAGGGGAATTTCTGCTCATCGCGGATGAAATGGCGCAGCTGCACGGCCAGTTCCTGGCCGTAGAGATCGCCGTCGAAATCGAAGAAATGCGCCTCCAGCCGGGACTGGGTGCCGCCCACGGTCGGGCGCAGGCCGAGATTGGCCACCCCCTTCACCAGCTTGCCCGCGATGCGGGTGGTGACGGCATAAACCCCGCGCTGCGGCTCCAGATGCCGGCCCAGCTCGATATTGGCGGTGGGAAAGCCGATGGTGCGCCCGCGCGCATCACCATGCAGCACCGGGCCGCGAATGGAATAAGGCCGGCCCAGCAAGGCGGCGGCGCGCTCCGGATAGCCATCCTGCAGCAGCCGGCGGATGCGGCTGGAGGAGATCGGCCCCTGCGCGTCAGCCACCGCCGGGACGATGGACAGGCCGATGCCGAGATTTTCCGCCCGGTCCGCCAGAAACGCCACATCCCCGCCGCGCCGGTGACCAAAGGCGAAATCCGCCCCGCAGGAGAGATGCACCGCGCCGATGCTCTTGAACAATATCTCCTGCACGAAGGCCTCGGCGGTGAGGTGGGAGAATTCCGCGTCGAACGGCAGCTGATAGAGGATGTCCACCCCCAGCGCCTGCAAAGCCGCCGCGCGCTCGGCGGCCAGGGTCAGCCGGAAGGGCGCATCCTGCGGGCGGAAGAACTCGCGCGGGTGCGGCTCGAAGGTCAGCACCGCGCGCGGCGCGTCCGGCCGGGCGGCATGGGCGGCGCGCAGCACCGCCGCATGGCCGATATGCACACCGTCGAAATTGCCCAGCGCCACGCTGGCCCCGCGCGCTGCCACCGGCACTGTCCGCCAATCCGAATAAATCTTCATGCCCGTGCTAAAGCCCCCACCCTTGGCCGCGGGTCAAGGGTATTGCAGAAGATGGACGCGAACAAATGCGGGAAGGATCGCACATGCGCCGGATACTCAAGGGGCTGATCGGGCTGGTCATCGTGCTGGCGCTGCTGTGGCTGGGGCTGTGGCTCTATGCGGAAATGCGGCTGAAACAGCTGGTGACGGCGCAGATCGACCAGATCAATGCCAGCGGCACGGTGCAAATCAGCTATGACCGCCTGACCAGCAGCCGCTCGCCGCTGGTGGCCAGCGTCACCCTGGTCAATCCGCGCTGGAGCGAAACCCCCGCCCCCGGCGCCGGCCCGCTCTCGCTCCACGCCGCCAGCTTCGGCGCGCATATCGACCTGCTGCGCCCGCTGACCCTGCATATCGACGTGCCGCACAGCCTCGACATCTCCACCCCCCGCGCTTCGGGCGCGCTGACCTTCGCCGTGGCGCAGATGACCGAGCGACTGAATCCCGGCGTCTGGCTCGGCCATACCGACAATCCGGTGCGCGCCGGGGATGCGCGTTTCGCCGGCATTAATCTGCTGGCTAGCAATGGCAGCCTGCAGGTGGCCAGCATCGACAGCCTGGTGCTGCACCAGGCGCTGGACGCCACCGCCGGCAAGGGCCAGACCGCCCTGGCGGCGACCCTCCAGATGCGCGGCTTCGCGCTCTCGCCGATCCTCGCCCGGCTGATCAATTTGCCCTTCGACGGCAAGCTAGCCGGGCTGGATCTCTCCGTGCAGCTCTCCGGCCCGCTGGACTGGCAAAGCCTGGCCCGCCAGGAGGCCGCGCTGCCGGATGAGACGGCGCGGCATAAATTCATCCTGCAGGCGCTGCATCAATGGGCAATGGCGGGCGGCAGCGCCACCGGCAAGGTGCATCTGGCGCTGGGCCCCAGCCAGCTGGACGCCGCCGGCCATACGGTTTTCGACGCGAACGGCCAGCCCTCCGGCGCCTCCAGCCTGAAGGCCGACCATCTAGACGCGCTGAGCGCGGCGCTGACCAAATCCTACCCCTTCCTGCAAGGCTGGGTGGCGCAGGCCCAGGCCCGCTTCTCGCCCTATATCTCCAGCAACGCCCAGGATGGGCAGATGCTCGCGGTGCAGACGCGTTTTGGCAAGGATGGCGTGTTCATCAACGGCACCCGCACCGGGGACATGCCGCCGCTGGATTGGGACAAGCTGCTCAACCCGCCGCCGCCCGCGCCGCCCCCGGCCACCGCCCCGGGCGATGGCTCCGGCGCCGCGTCGCCATAAAAAAAGGGGCCGAAAGGCCCCTTTTTCGTAAACCGGGCGCCGTTACTGGTTGCCGATCTTGTTGATCTGCCCCTGCATCGCCTTCAACAGCGCCGAAACCTGGCCGCCATTATCCGTGATCACCCCGGCATAATCATTGCGGGTGGTGATGCGCAGGCTGGTCCCGGCGACGATCACGTCGATGATCTTCGGCTGGCCGCTCTCATCCTGCACCACCCAGCCCACATCCGCCGGCGCCTTGCCCGGCGCGGTCACGGTGGTGTCCACCAGCACGTTATTGCCCTGCGGGGCGGCGCTGTTCACGGTGAAGCTCACCCCCTGATAGGCCTTGATCTGGTAGGTGATGTTATAGCTCAGCAGCTGGTGAAACAGGCTCTGGAATTGCTGCTTCTGCGCCGGGGTGGCGACATTGATATAGCGCCCCAGCACATAATCGCCGACCTGATCGACATCGACGATCTGGTTGACCAGGTCGCGCAGCTGGCTCGCCTTCTGGCTCTGCGAACCTGGCCCGTTGACGATGGCGACCAGCTTGTCGCCGGACTGGGTGATGAAGCTCTTGGCGGCGTCCGGGGACATCGCCTGGGCATGGGCGGCACCCGCCATCGCGGCGAGCATCGGCGCGGAGGCCACGGCCCCCAGAATGAAACGACGGAACATCATGCGTTTATGAAATCCTCGATATGATAAGGCTTACTGGTGGTACCAGTTCGGCCAGGTACGTTTGTCGCGCTGCTCAACCTGCTTCTGCTCTGAGGCACGAGATTGGCGATAAAGGCTCCGGAATGTGGCATAGGGGTCCAGGGCGGTGGCGTTGATCTGGTCGATCGGCTGCAGATACGCGGCGCGGGTATTGATCAGATGGATACCGGTCTCGGAATAGCCGAAATCGGTCAGGGCGCCGCTCGCCGGGGCGGCCTCCATCGGGGTGGCGAACCAGGAAACCGGATAATTCATCGCATCGCGCACGCCGGAGGGGCCGAAAGCGGGCAGATAGAGATACGGGCCGGGCGGCACGCCCCAGGTCGCCAGAGTGATGCCGAAATCCGTATCGGTCTCGGGATAGCCCATGGCGCTGGCCGGGTCGAAAATACCGCCAATGCCGATGGTGGAGTTGACCAGGAAGCGCACCATGGCGCTGCCGGCATCGGTGGGGTGGCCCTCGGCCATGAAATTCAGCATCCGCGCCGGCTCGCCGATATTGCTGGCGAAATCCCCCACATGGTTGCGGATACCCTGGGTGGTGATCGCCACATAGCCCTTGGCCACCGGCTTCATCACATAGGTATCGAGCTTGTTATTGACCTTGAAGAAGACGCGGTTGGTCGGCTCCAGCGGGTCGTTCAGCTGCTGATAGGCCTGATAATCGGCCGTGTCGGATTTCGGCGGCGGGGTGGCGCAGCCGGTGAGCGCCCCGGCCAGAACCAGGCCCGGGAGGGTGATGGCCAGCCCTTGCGTAAGCCGGCGTTTCAAAGACGTCTTCATCCTTAACCTCTTTCCTGGCTGCGGGCCGCAAATACGGCGGCACCCTCACATGTGAGGCAGATTACAGCAGGGTCAAGCACCGCGCCATCGCTTCCCCGCCAGCTGTGGCTTGCGCGCCACTTGCATGGTAACAGCAACCCCCTCTACGGAACGATGACCATGACCCATTCCCCTGTCCGACACACTCTGGAACGCTGGGCGCAAGGCGAGCGCATCGCCCCGCTGCCGGCGCGCGACGGCGCCGCCCCGCCCGCCATCTCCTTCGAATTCTTCCCGCCCAAGACCGAGGCGCTGGAGGCCCAGCTCTGGGCCTGCATCGAACGCCTGGCCAGGCTGCGGCCGGATTTCGTCTCCGTGACCTACGGCGCCGGCGGCTCCACCCAGGAGCGCACCCATGCCACCGTGCTGCGCCTGGTCAAGGAGACCGACCTCACCCCCGCCGCCCATCTCACCTGTGTGGGCGCCACCAAAGAGGCGGTGAACGAGGTCGCTCAGCGTTATTGGGAGGCCGGGGTCAAGCATATCGTCGCGCTGCGCGGGGACATGCCGGGTGGGGCCGCCTACGCGCCGCATCCGGGCGGCTATGCTTTCGCGGCGGATCTGGTCGAGGGGCTGAGAAAGGTCGCGGATTTCGAAATCTCGGTCGCCGCCTATCCGGAAACCCACCCGCAGGCGGCCAGCCCCGAGGCGGATCTGGATAATCTCAAGCGCAAGCTCGATGCCGGGGCGACCCGCGCCATCACCCAGGTATTCTTCGACAATTCCATCTTCCTGCGCTTCCTGGACAAGGCCCTGGCCGCCGGGATCAAGGCGCCGATCGTCCCTGGCATTCTGCCGGTGACCAATTTCAAGCAGGCGAAGAGCTTCGCCGAGGCCTGCGGCACCTCGGTGCCCGCCTGGATGGCCGATATGTTCGACGGTCTGGATGATGACATCGAGACCCGCCGCATGGTCTCCGCCGCCATGGCCGCCGAGCAGGTGCGCCTGCTGCAGGCCAACGGCATCGACGAGTTTCATTTTTACACGCTGAACCGGCCGGACCTGACCTACGCCATCGCGCGCATCCTCGGTGTGAAGCCGGAGGCCCCGGCGGCTTGAGCGCCTATCTGGAGGGGCTGAACGCCGCCCAGCGCGAGGCGGTGGAGAGCACCGAGGGCCCGGTGCTGGTGCTGGCGGGGGCGGGCACGGGCAAAACCCGGGTGCTCACCACCCGCTTCGCGCATATATTGCTCAGCCGCCGCGCCTTCCCCAACCAGATCCTCAGCGTCACCTTCACCAACAAGGCGGCGCGGGAGATGCGCGAGCGCGTCGCCAAGATCATGGGCGGCCCGGTCGAGGGGCTGTGGCTCGGCACCTTCCACGCGCTCTGCGCCCGGATGCTGCGCCGCTTCGCGGATCGCGTCGGCCTGACCAGCAGCTTTTCCATTCTCGACACGGACGACCAGCTGCGCGTGCTCAAGCAGATCCTGGACGCGGCGAAGGTGGATTTCAAACGCTGGCCGCCAAATTCGCTAATGGCGCAGATCCAGAGCTGGAAAGACAAGGGCTATATGCCAGGCCAGGTGCCGGTGGCCGATGCCTCCGACTACGCCAATGGCCGCGCCGACGAGTTCTATGCCGCCTACCAGTCCCGGATGCGCCAGCTCAATGCCGTGGATTTCGGCGACCTGCTGCTGCTGATGGTGCATCTGCTGAAGACCGACGCGGAAGTGCTGGCGCATTATCATCGCGCCTTCCGCTATATTCTCGTGGATGAGTACCAGGACACTAATCTGGTGCAATATTATTGGCTGCGGCTGCTCGCCCAGGGCCATAAGAATATCTGCTGTGTCGGCGACGACGATCAGAGCATTTATAGCTGGCGCGGTGCCGAGATCGAGAACATCCTGAAATTTGAACGGGATTTTCCGGGGGCGAAAATCATCCGGCTGGAATCCAATTACCGCTCCACCGCCCCCATCCTCGCCGCCGCCTCGTATCTGATCGCCCATAACGAGGGGCGGCTGGGCAAAACCCTGCATTCTGGCAAGGAAAATGCCGAGGGCGAGAAGGTTGAGGTGATCTCCTTGTGGGATTCCGAGGAGGAAGCCCGCACCGTGGGCAGCCGCATCGAGAGCCTGTGGCGGTCCGGTGAATCCCTCAATGAAATCGCCATCCTGGTCCGTGCCGGCTTCCAGACCCGCGCCTTCGAGGAACGACTGCTGACCCTCGGCGTCCCCTACCGCATCGTCGGCGGCTTGCGCTTCTATGAGCGCGCCGAAATCCGCGACGCCATCGCCTATCTGCGGGTGCTGGGCCAGCCTTCGGATGATCTGGCCTTCGAACGCATCGTCAATACCCCGAAGCGCGGCGTCGGCGATGGCGCGCTGCGCAACCTGCACGAAGCGGCGCGCACGCACGGGCTGTCGCTGCATGACGCGACCCTGAAGCTGATCGAAGAGAACGGGCTGCGCGGCAAGCTCGGCGCCACGCTGCGCGGGCTGATGGAGCAGTTCGCGCAATGGCGCGATATCCTCGCCGCGCAAGGCCCGGTGGTGGCGCTGGACACGCTGCTGGAAGAAAGCGGCTACATCGCCATGTGGAAGGCCGACAAGGCCCCGGACGCGCCGGGCCGGCTGGAAAACCTCAAGGAGCTTTCCCGCGCTTTGGCGGATTTCGGCACGCTGCAGGAATTTCTGGAGCATGTCGCGCTGGTGACGGAAGCCGAAGCCCAGGAGGACGGCGCCAAGGTCTCGATGATGACACTGCACGGCGCCAAGGGGCTGGAATTCGACAATGTCTTTCTCCCCGGCTGGGAGGAAGGCGTGTTCCCCAACCAGCGCTCGCTCGATGAGGGCGGCAATAAGAGCCTGGAGGAGGAGCGGCGGCTGGCTTATGTCGGCATCACCCGGGCCAGGCACCGCGCCATCATCCTGCATGCCGCCAACCGGCGCATCTATGCCAACTGGCAAAGCTCGATTCCCAGCCGCTTCATCGAGGAGCTGCCGGAAGAGGTCATCCGCCGTTCCGGCTCCGCCCAGCCCGCCGGCGCCCGCCCTGCCCTGCCCGCCACCACCTTCCCCCTGCAGGCCCGCCGCCCGGATGCCTGGGAGGTGCAGGCCAGGCCCGCCCGGGCGCAAAAAATCCCGGTCGGCGCGCGGGTATTTCACCAGAAATTCGGCTATGGCCGGGTGATCGCGGCCGATGACGACCGGCTGGATATCGATTTCGAGACATCAGGAGAAAAACGCGTGCTGGACCGTTTCGTGGAGCGCCAGGATGGCTGAGGAATTGCTGGACTGCATCAGCCTGCGGGTGCCGGCCGAGGTGATGGAGACGTTCGAGGCCGCCCTCTCCAGCGTCTGCCGCGCGGTCTCCTTCTACCACGATGAAGATGTCGATGAATGGGACCTGCAAGGGGTGAAGGAGCGCGGCGAACATGAGGCCGACCTCGCCGCCGCGCTGATGATCGCCGAAATGGTCTCCGGTGTCTCGCCCGAGATCACCCGCGGTCTGGTGCCGGTCGGCGGCTGGCTGGCGCGCACCCAGCAGGCCTTTCCGGAACAGTTGATCGGCAAGCGCTTCGCCATTCGCGGCACCCATATCAAGGATGCCAAGCTGCCCGGGCGCATCACCATCACGCTCGATGCCGGTCTGGCCTTCGGCACCGGCGAGCATAATTCCACCCGTGGCTGCCTCGTCACGCTCGAGGACCTGGTCAAGCATCACCACCCGCGGCGGATTCTGGATCTCGGCACCGGCTCGGGCATTCTCGCCATCGCCGCCGCCAAGCTGCTGCACAAACCCGTGCTGGCCACCGATATCGATCCCCGCGCCGCCCGTGTCGCCGCTGAAAACGCCAAGCTGAACGGGGTGCAGGGCATGATCCGCGCCATCCAGGCCGATGGCTGGCAGGACCCGCGTATCACCAAGGCCGCGCCGTTCGATCTGGTATTCGCCAACATCCTGGCCCGGCCGCTTTGCGCCATGGCGCATCAGCTCGCCGCGCATCTGGCCCCGGGCGGAGTCGCCATCCTGGCCGGGCTGCTCAATACCCAGGTGAACTGGGTGCTCTCCTGCCATCGCCGCGCCGGGCTGCGGCTGGAGCGCCAGCTCATCGATGGCGCCTGGTCGATCCTGACCCTGCGCAAATAACCCTTCCATTCCGGCAAAACTGCCATGCAAACCCGTTTGTTGCAGCGCAGCAGAAGCCGGGAGGATAAGGGGATCAAGGTTTAGCTGGAGGCCGTCCTTCAACCCTGGGCAACTGCCCTCATTTGAAGGAGCTTAACAATGAGCTTTAAGAGCAGCTTTGAGACGATGGGCGAAGGCATGATCGCCGCCGCCGAAGGCAATCAGATCATCGCGCAGGAAATCGCCCGCGCCGTGAAGACCCTCTTCGCGAAGATCTTCCACCGCAAGCCGGCCACCCTGCCCGCTGAATAAGCGTCCCGGCCTGGTCCGCAAAAACCCCAGAGCCTCAGGCCCTGGGGTTTTTCTTTCCGGCACCCAGCCTCAGTGATTGAGCGCCTGCACGATCTCTTCGGTCATCTTCTTCGCATCGCCGAACAGCATCATCGTGTTGTCCTTGAAGAACAGCTCATTCTCCACGCCGGCATAGCCGGACGCCATCGAGCGCTTCACGAACAGCACGGTCTTGGCCTTGTCGACTTCCAGGATCGGCATGCCGAAGATCGGGCTGGCCGGGTTGGTCTTCGCGGCCGGGTTGGTGACGTCGTTGGCGCCGATCACATAGACGACATCCGCGGTGGCGAATTCGTTGTTGATCTGCTCCAGCTCGAACACCTCGTCATACGGCACATTGGCTTCGGCCAGCAGCACGTTCATGTGCCCCGGCATGCGCCCCGCCACCGGATGGATGGCGTATTTCACTTCCACCCCTTCCTTCTTCAGCGTGTCGGCCATCTCGCGCAGCGCGTGCTGGGCCTGCGCCACCGCCATGCCATAGCCCGGCACCACGATCACCTTGGAGGCGTTCTTCATGATGAAGGCCGCATCGTCGGCGGAGCCATGCTTCACCGCCTTGTCGCCGTTGGAAGCGCCGGCAACCGCCCCGGCATCGCCGGAATTGCCGAAGCCGCCGGCAATCACGTTGATGATCGAGCGGTTCATGCCCTTGCACATGATGTAGGACAGAATCGCACCCGAGGAACCAACAAGCGCGCCGGTGATGATCAGCGCCAGATTGCCGATGGTAAAGCCGATGCCCGACGCCGCCCAGCCGGAATAGGAATTCAGCATCGAGACGACGACCGGCATATCCGCCCCGCCGATCGGGATGATCAGCAGGAAGCCCAGCGCCAGCGCCACCAGGGCGATCAGCGAGAACAGCACGGTGCTGCCGCCGGAAGCGACGAAGGCGATGATCAGCAGCACGATCAGCACGCCCAGACCGCCATTGAGCTTATGCTGGCCGGGGAAGGTGATCGGCGTGCCCTTCATCAAGGCCTGCAGCTTGGCAAAGGCGATCAGCGAGCCGGTGAAGGTGATGGCACCGATGGCCAGGCCGATCGACATTTCGATCAGGCTCTCGGTATGGATATTGTGCGGCGTGCCGATGCCAAAGCTCTGCGGCGCGTTCAGCGCCGAGGTGGCGACGAACACGGCCGCCAGACCCACCAGCGAGTGGAAGGCCGCGACCAGCTGCGGCAGCGCCGTCATCTTGATCTTCTGCGCCACCACCAGCCCGATGCCGCCGCCGATGGCGATGCCCAGGATGATGGTCAGCGCCCAGCCCCAATCCATCCCGCCATGCAGGAAGGTGGCGAGGATGGCGATGACCATGCCGATCATGCCGAAGCGGTTGCCCTGGCGCGAGGTGGTGGGGTGCGAAAGGCCGCGCAGCGCCAGGATGAACAGAACCGCCGCGACGAGATACGCAAACGAGGTGAGAGACTGGTTCATCGGGCGTTACTTCTTCTTGAACATGGCCAGCATGCGGTTGGTGACCGCGAAGCCGCCGAAAATATTGACGCTGACCAGCACCACCGCCAGGAAGCCGAACACATGCGCCACCATCGAGCCATGCAGCCCGGTGGCCAGCATCGCGCCGACGATGATGACGGAGGAGATCGCGTTGGTCACCGCCATCAAAGGCGAGTGCAGCGCCGGGGTGACCGACCAGACCACGTAATAGCCGACAAACACGGCCATCACGAAAATGCTGAACAGGAACACGAAGGGCGCCGCCGGCGGCGCGTGCTGGGCCGCCACGGCGGCAACCCCGGCGGCGTTCTGCGCCAGGATCGAGGCCTGATGGGCGAGGTCCGCCGCCTGGGCGGCCAAGTCTGCGGGTGTCATGATGATGAAGCCTCCCTGCGAATTAAACGGCGGGCTTGAAGTTGGGATGGACGATCTCGCCGCCCTTGGTCACCAACGCGCCCTTGATCAGATCATCCTCCGGCTTCAGGTTCGGCGCCTTGGCGTCCTTGTCCCAGAAATTGGTGAGGAAGGTGAGCAGATTGCGGGCATAAAGCTGGCTGGACGCCACCGCGATGCGCGAGGGCCAGTTCTTGTGGCCGATGATCTTCACCCCGTTGGGCGTGGTGATGGTCTCGCCCGGCACCGTCTCGGCGCAATTGCCGCCGGCCTCGGCCGCGAGATCGACCACGATCGAGCCCGGCTTCATCGCGGCCACCATCTCCGAGGTGACGATGACCGGCGCCTTGCGGCCCTGCACCAAGGCGGTGCAGATCACGATGTCGTTCTTGGCCACGGTGCTGGCCATCAGCTCCGCCTGCTTCTTGCGGAACTCGTCGGACATCTGCCCGGCATAGGGCCCGGTCTGCTTGGCGGATTCCTCGTCATCCACGCCGATATAGCTGGCGCCGAGGGATTTGATCTCTTCCTTGGCCGCCGGGCGCACATCCGTACCCGAGACCACGCCGCCGAGGCGGCGCGCGGTGGCGATCGCCTGCAGCCCCGCCACACCGGCGCCGATCACAAACACGCGCGCCGGCGCCACGGTGCCGGCGGCGGTCATCATCAGCGGAAAGCCGCGGGAGAATTCATAGGCCCCCTCGATCACGGCGCGATAGCCGGCGAGGTTGGCCTGGGAGGAGAGCACATCCATGCTCTGCGCGCGGGTGATGCGCGGCAGCAGCTCCAGCCCCACCGCATCGATGCGCGCGGCGGCCAGAGCCGGCGCCAGCGTGGCATCCGAGGCCGCGCCGAGTGTTGCGATCAGCAGCGTCCCCGGCGCGATCAGCGCCCGCACCGCCTCATCCGGCGCGGCGACGGCGAAGAGAATCCCGGCGCCCGCCAGCGCGGCGGCCGCATCCGGCACAATCTCGGCGCCCGCCGCGATGAACTCCGCATCCGGAATCGCCGCCGCGATCCCCGCCCCGGTCTCGATCGCCACCGTCAGGCCCAGCCCGATCAGTTTCTTCACCGTGTCAGGCGTGGCCGCCACGCGGAGTTCCCCCGCACGACGCTCCTTCAAAACCGCTAACCGCATACCCTGGTCCTCAAACGCTTGAAAATTTTCTGTTACCTTGTGTTAAGGCGCTGGATATTACAAGCCCGCGCCCGCCGCGCGGCCCCGCCTGGCGCGTCGGCACAACCCTCGGGACCAGGCCTCGTTTTCCGGTTTGTTTAGTTTTATGGACGCGCGAGCGCCGCGCCCGCCCGCGGCTCCGGCAGGCTGCCCGCCGCGCCCAGGCGCACCGCCACATGCCCCTTTTCAGCGGAAACACCTATATATTCATAGCTCAGGCCGGATTGCGCGATGAATTCCTGGAAGGCCTTATATTCATGCCCGCGCCAGCCGGGATAATTGAAATATTCATCAAACAGAATGACCGTCCCCGGCACGATCCGCCCCGCCAGGGCGGAAAAAATCGTCACCGTGCTGGTATAGATGTCACAATCAACGTGCAGAAACGCAACATCTCCGGCATGGGCGGCGAGGAAGGGCGGCAGCGTCTGGTCGAACCAGCCCGGATGCAGCCTGGCATTGGCGGGAACCTTGGGCAGCTTGCCCTTCTGGGTGAAGGCGCCGGCCCCTTCCTTGGTGCCGGCCCAATCCTCCGGCAGCCCGCCGAAACTGTCGAACCCATGCACCTCGCGCGGCGTCTGGCCCGCCAGATTGCGCAAGCTGGCCCCACCGGCGACACCGAATTCCAGCACCAGCCCTTCCTTGGGGGCGCGGCCGAGGGCAAAGCGCGCCAGCTCGTAGCGGTCCGCCAGCACCATCGCCTCTGGCATATGCGCGATCACATACTCAACCGCCTCGCGCTTGGCGTGCAGGCGCAGATCCAGCCAGAGATCGTTCACATAGATCGAGTGCAGCAGCTTCCGATAGGCCCGGGCGAGAAGCCCGGACCGCAGGCCGCGTTTGAGAATCGCCATGGTTGGCTCCGCCTTGCTGAGGGGTTGAGGTTTACTTGGCCTCCGGCACCCCGGCAATCTTCAAGGCATCCGCCTGGCGCGCCGCCAGCTCCGCCTCGTCAAACCCGGCCACCGTCTCCTGGAATAGCCGGCACCAGTTCAGCTCCGCGCCCAGCCGCATGAACACCGCCCCCAGCCCGATCGCGGAGCGGTCCATCAGCACGAATTCGCGCGGCGGGCGCACCCCACCAGTGCGCTGCAAGCCCGCATGCACCTTCTGCGCCACCTCGCGGCCAAATTCCGTACCCTGGCCGACCTGGATCGGCCGCACCCGGTCCTCGATCAGCGGCTGGTAGAGGAATTTCGCCCACTCATTCAGCACCGCCACCTGCTCGTCGGTGATGCCCTTGAAGCCCCAGATGTCATAGGCGTGGCGGGCGCGGGCCTCGTCAGCCTCGCGCACGGCATTGTAGAGCTCCAGCACGCCGCTGACGAATTTCGGCGGAAACACGCGGATGGAGCCATAATCCAGCAGATTGAGCCCGCCGCTCTCGCTGACCTGGTAATTGCCCAGATGCGGATCGCCATGGATCACGCCATAGCGATAGAACGGGATATACCAGGCCCGGAACAAGGCCGTGGCCAGGGCGTTGCGCGCCTCCTGGCTCGGGTTGGCCGCCATCCAGTCCCGGAAGCCCTGGCCTTTCAGCCAGGTCATGGTCAGCATCCGGGTGGTGGTATAGCCCTCCACCGGCTCCGGCACATTCACATCCGGCACATCCGCCAGCATCAGCCGGTAGAGCCGGATCTGCGCGGCCTCGCGCTGATAATCCAGCTCCTCGCGGAAGCGCTCGGAGAGCTCGACGAAGATATCGTCCTGAATGATCGCGTTATCCATGCGCCGGTAAACGGCCATGGCCATCTTCACCTGGCGCAGATCCGCCTCGATGACGCTGGGCATGTCAGGATATTGCAGCTTCACCGCCACGTCCCGGCCATCCGGCAGCACCGCGCGGTGCACCTGCCCCAGGCTGGCGGCGGCCACCGCCTCACGGGTGAAGCTCTGGAACTTGCCCTCCCAATCCGGCCCCATCTCACCGGACATGCGCCGGCGCACGAAGGGCCAGCCCATCGGCGGGGCGTTGGCCTGCAATTCCGCCAGCTGCTTGGCATATTCCGGGGGCAGCGCGTCCGGCACGGTGGAGAGGAACTGCGCCACCTTCATCATCGGGCCCTTCAGCCCCCCGAGCAGCGCCTTCAAATCCTCGGCATGCTTGGCCTGGTCGGTCTTGATGCCGAACACGCGCTCGCCGGCGATGCGCGCGGCAATGCCGCCCACCGCCCCCGAGGTACGGGCCATGCGCCGCATCTCGCCGAAAAAATTTCCGTCCTTGCGATCGCTCATGCGTTTTCCAGCTCGTCGATAAAGCCTGAGATCACGTCCAAACCCTTGTTCCAGAAGGCGGGGTCGGAGGCGTCCAGCCCGAACGGGGCCAGCAGCGCCTTATGCCGCTTGGTGCCGCCGGCGGCCAGCATGTCGCGATATTTCGCCGCGAAGCCCGCCTTGTCCGGGCTCTCCTGGTAAACCGCATAGAGCGCATTCACCAGGCAATCCCCGAAAGCATAGGCATAGACATAGAAGGGGGAGTGGAAGAAATGCGAGATATAGGCCCAGAAGACCTTGTAATCCTCGGTGAAATTGAAGGCCGGCCCGAGGCTCCTGGTCTGCACGTCCAGCCAGATCTCGGCAATGCGCTCGGGCAGGCTCTCGCCCTGGGCGCGTTCGGTATGGAAGGCGACCTCGAATTCGTGGAAGGCGATCTGCCTCACCACGGTGTTGAGCATGTCCTCCACCTTCTGCGCCAGCATGATGCGACGGCGGGCCGGATCGGTCTCGGCATCCAGCAATGAGCGGAAGGTCAGCATCTCGCCGAACACGCTGGCGGTCTCGGCCAGGGTCAGCGGCGTGCCGGCGAGCAGATAGCCCTGCTTGGCGGCCAGCGACTGATGCGCGCCATGGCCCAGCTCATGCGCCAGCGTCATCACATCCCGCGCCTTGCCGTGGAAATTCATCAGCACATACGGATGCACCGAGGGCACGGTGGAATGCGAGAAGGCGCCGCCGGCCTTGCCCGGACGCAGATCAGCGTCGATCCAGTTTTTCTCGAAGAAGGGCTTGATGGTCTCGGCCAGCTCCGGGGAGAAGCCGCCATAGGCGTTCAGCACGATGTCCCGCGCCTGCTGCCAGGAAATATGCTTGTCCAGGTCCGCCGGCAGCGGGGCGTTGCGGTCCCATTGCTCCAACTTCTCCAGCCCCAGCCATTTCGCCTTCAACGCATAATAGCGGTGCGATAGCCGGCCATAGGAGGATTTCACCGCGCCGACCAGCGCCTCCACCACCTCATCCTCGACCATGTTGGCGCGGTTGCGGAAGGACCAGGGATGCGGATAAGCGTGCCACTCATCGTCGATCGCCTTGTCCTTGGCGATGGTATTGAGCACCAGGGCGAATAATTTCTCATTCTGCGCCATCGTCTTGGCGACCGCCTTGAAGGCGTCCTCGCGCACGGCGCGGTCAGTGTCGGAGAGCTTGTTCAGCGCCGCGGAAAGGGTCAGCTCCTCGCCGCGGACCTCCAATCGCAGCGCTGCGATGGTTTCGTCGAACAGCCGGGTCCAGGCGGAATGGCCGGTGACCTCCTTCTCCATGAACAGTTGTTCGATGACATCCTCGCGCTGGTGCGGCAGGAACACACGTAGATCCCGCAGCCAGGATTCGTAGCGCTGCAACTCCGGGGCGCGGAGCTTTTCCGCCAGCGCCTCGTCCGAGAGGCGGTTCAGCTCTAGGGTGAAGAACAGGGTCTTGGTGCCGAGCGCGGTCAGCTTCTCGGACATAGTCTGGTAGAACTGGCCGTGGGCGGCAATCGAGCTGTCGGCCGCGAACAGCAGCCCGGCATAGGACATGATCCGGCCGGGGATTTCCTGCAGCGCCTCATAGGTGCGAATCGCCTCGGCCAGTTCGGCGCCGGAGAGAGCTTCGAGCTTGCCCTGATAGGCGGTAAAAGCCTCGGCGCGCTGCTGCACATCCTGCAGATCGGCGGCCAGGCGCGGGTCAGCGGTAGAGGTGTAGAGATCGTTCAGATCCCAGCTCGGCAGGGATGCAGCATTTCCGGCGGAGAGCCCCTCGGGCTGCCAGTTGATCCGTGCCTGCTTCATATCCGCTCCGTTCCTTCAAATCTCACGGAACAGATTTAGGCGTTGCGGCGCCAAGGTCAAACGGGGGGCTTTGCCCCCCGTATCTTTTACACCTTTGGGGGCTTTGCCCCCCGTATCTTTTACACCTTTGGGGGCTTTGCCCCCCGTGTCTTTTACATGCCGATGGCGCGGCGATAGATGTCGAGCAGGGTCTCCTGCTCCTCCACCTCGGCCGGCTCCTGCTTGCGGATCTTGATCAGCTGGCGGATCACCTTCACGTCGAAGCCGGCGGATTTGGCTTCGGAGAAGATGTCCTTGATGTCGTTGGCCAGCGCCTTGCGCTCCTCTTCCAGACGCTCGATGCGCTCGATGATGCTGCGCAGCCGCTCGCCGGCGATATTGGTCGGTTTCTCTTCGGTCGATACAGACATAGCCCACTCCAGGTCAGGGCGGCGGGCATAAAGACCCCTCCGCCCCAGGTCAACGAGATTTTACGTGGCACCGGTCTCGAACGGCCCGCGTCCAGTCGCAAAAGTTTTTGAGGGTAAGGGAACTTTTTTCAAAAAGTTCCCTTAATGCCCCGGATTGGCCGCCTTGAATGCCGCCTGCTGGTCGGGGCTCGCCGGTTTCTGGTGTAGCGCCTGCCACTCCTTATAGGGCATCCCGTAGATGATCTCGCGCGCCTGCGGATCGCTCAGCTCGACCCCCTGCGCCTGCGCCGCCTCGCGATACCAGCGCGAGAGGCAGTTGCGGCAGAAGCCGGCCAGATTCATCAGATCGATATTCTGCACGTCGGGGCGTGCCCGCAAATGCGCCACCAAAGCGCGAAAGGCGGCCGCCTCCAGCCGCTCCTGGGTAGCGCTATCCATCAAGGGGTTGCTCAAGTTTCTGCTCCCGCTCATAGTCGCGGCGTGGAAAACGCCTATTTCAACGACCTTAAAAATTACCGGTCGGGCAGCACAGGGGTCGCCCCTGGCCCGGGCGCCAGCCTGCCGCAGGCGCGGGCCGGGCGCAATATGGCGCTGCCGCTCTCCACAAACCGATTTTAAACAACAAACCGAGGTTTTCGCATGGAACGTCTGCGCCGCCACCGCCGCACCAAGGTCATCGCCACGCTGGGGCCGGCCAGCTCCACGCCGGAGATGATCTTGCAGCTCTTCCAGGCCGGGGCGGATGTATTCCGCCTGAATTTCTCCCATGGCGCGCATGCGGACCACGCCCAGCGCATCGAGATGATCCGCGCCGTGGAGAAGCGCACCGGCCGGCCGATCGGCATTCTGGCGGATGTGCAGGGGCCGAAGCTGCGGGTGGGCAGCTTCCAGTCCGGCCGGGTGCAGCTGCAGACCGGGGCGCAATTCACCCTGGATATGAACCGCGCCCCTGGCGATACGCGCCGGGTCTGCCTGCCGCACCCCGAGATCATCGCCGCCGCCGAGATCGGCGCGACGCTGCTGCTCGATGACGGCAAATTGCGGCTGAAAGTGCTGCGCAAGCGCGACGATCATCTGCTGACCGAAGTGGTGGTGGGCGGCGTGCTCTCCGACCGCAAGGGCGTGAACGTGCCGGATGTGGTGCTGCCGATCCCGGCCCTCACCGAGAAAGACCGCGCCGATTTGGATTTCGCCCTGCCGCTGGGCATCGATTATATCGGCCTCTCCTTCGTGCAGCGGCCGGAAGACGTGATCGAGGCCAAGCGCATCGCCGCCGGGCGGGCGCTGGTGATGGCCAAGCTGGAGAAGCCGCAGGCGCTGGATAATCTGGACGGCATCATGGCCGAGGCGCAGGCGGTGATGGTGGCGCGCGGGGATCTGGGCGTCGAGCTGCCGCCGGAAGAAGTGCCGATCGCGCAGAAGCGCATCATCCGCGCCGCCCAGCAGCGCGGCCTGCCGGTGGTGGTGGCGACGCAGATGCTGGAGAGCATGATCACCGCCCCCGCCCCGACCCGCGCCGAGGCTTCGGACGTGGCGACCGCCGTGTTCGATGGCGCCGATGCGGTGATGCTCTCGGCCGAGAGTGCCGCCGGCCAATTCCCGCGCGAGGCGGTGAACATGATGGACCGCATCATCTCCCGGGTGGAGCGCGACGAGGATTGGCGCGGCGGGCTGGATGCCAAGCGGCCGCAGCCGGAGAAGAACTCGGCCGACGCCATCGCCGCCGCCGCCGTGCAGGTGGCGCATACCATCAATGCCAAGGCGATCGTGGCGCTGACCGAATCGGGCTCCACGGCGCTGCGCGTGGCGCGCGAGAAGCCGGACTGCCCGGTGATCGGGCTGACCGTGAACGAGGCGGTTTCGCGCCGGTTGGCGGCGGTGTGGGGGGTGCATGCGGTGCGCGCCGAGGCCGCGCATTCAATGACTCAAGCCGTTGAACATGCTCAGAAAATCGCCCGGGTGGAGGGGTTTGCCAGCAAGGGCGATGAGATCGTCGTGGTTGCCGGCGTGCCGTTCGGCCAGGCGGGGACCACCAACGCGCTGCGCGTGGCAAAACTCTAAGCCCTCGGCCCGCCCCTTCATTACTTTTTGCTCGCCTTTGAGCAAATGTTTTATTATGAAGGGGTTGGCGTAGATCTTTCTTGGCCTGAGCGCCTTGGCCGCGCCTGCCGGCACCTGTAAGATGGGGGCCGGTTTCAAGGCTTCGACAGGTTGAGGATTTTCACTTTGCACAGTTCACGCAAGGCCACGGCGTATGGCAAGATCGCGTTCGGCATGGGCGCCGCGGCGCTGCTTCTCACCGCCTGCCATCGCCCGGCGCCGGTGACGGCGCCGCAGGCCGCCGCCACGCCGGTCGGGCATATTTATGCCGTCGCCGTGGCGGTGCCGCCGCCGGTTTCGCCGAAGATCAAATTCACCCCGGCCGAGCAGGAGAAGATCCAGCAGGCCTTCAACGTGGTGGCGTTGAAATCCGCCTTGATGGTCGCCGCCCTCTCCTGCGACCAGCGCGACAAATATGACGCCTTCATGCACAGCTTCCAGCCGCATGTGCTCGACGCCCAGCATGAGATGGATGCCTATTTCCACAAGGCGAGCGGCCCCTATAGCGGCCAGAAGATGGAAGACAGCTTCATCACCCTGCTGGCCAACAACCAGTCGGTCGCCGGCATCGCCCAGGGGCAGATTTTCTGCCTGAACAACCAGGCCGAATATAACGCCGTGCTGGCGATGAAGACGCCTGACCAGCTCGACAGCTTCGTCACTGACGCGCCGCCCGGCGCCACCACCCAGGTTGCCAGCGCCGCCGTCCCAGCCGCGCCTCCTGCCCCGGTGAAAACCGAGCACAAGGCCAAGAGCGTGAGCCACAAGAAGCCGGTGGAAAAGGTGAAGGCGAAGACCGCCAGTTCCAGCCATCCGGAAGTGGCGAGCAGCAAGAGCCCATAACGCCCGGCACTTTACGAAAAAAACCCGCCTTCAGGCGGGTTTTTTGATTCATAGAGCAATATGCGTTTAGGTTGACGCGCCAGCGTCAACCTAAACGCATGAAATTGCTCGCTAAAACAAAACTTAGAGCATCAAGCTAAGAGCTTGATGCTCTAAGCAAAATTTGTGGATCAGAAGGCCGCCTCGGTGAAGATGCGGGTGATGTCGCCGTTCCAGGCGCCGTGATAGCGGGCCAGCCAATGCTCCGCCTGGGTGGGCGCGCCGTTGGCGATCTCCTGCAGCGGGGCCAGGTAGAGGCTTTCATCCGCCCCGGCGGCGTTGCCCCGGGCGCGGGCCTTGAGGCCCTGGGCGGCGATGGCGACGACCTCTTTCGCCAGATCCCGCAGGCTGCCTTTCCCGAAGGGCGTGTTGATGCCGCTGACCGGCACATCGGCACGCAGGGCCAATATGTCCGCATGGCGCCAGGTTTTGATCAGCGCCTGGGCGGCGGCCAGCGCCGCCGCGTCGTAGAACAGCCCGGTCCAAAGGGCGGATTGCGCCAGCATCATCTCCGGGCGGCCGGAATCAGCGCCCCGGGTTTCGATATATTTCTTCAGCCGCACATCCGGGAAGGCGGTGGTGGAATGGTCCGCGAAATCGCCGATGGTGGCGCGTTCGCCCTCCAGCCCGGCCAGCCTGCCCGCCATGAAATCGCGGAAGGAGGCGCCGGCGACGTCGTGATAGCCGCCGTCGCGATAGACGAAATACATCGGCACATCGAGCAGCCAGCTGGCATAGGCCTCGAAGCCGAACCCGTCCTCGAAGATCACCGCCGGGATGCCGGAGCGGGCATTGTCGGTGTCGGTCCAGACATTGGCGCGGTTGGAGAGCAGGCCGTTGGGCTTGCCCTCATAGAAGGGCGAGTTGGCGAACAAGGCGGTGGCGAGCGGCTGCAGGGCGGCGCCGACGCGCATCTTCGCCACCATGTCCGCCTCGGAGGTGAAATCCAGATTCACCTGCACGGTGCAGGTGCGCAGCATCATGTCCAGCCCGCGCGTGCCGACCTTGGGCATGTAGCCGCGCATGATCTTGTAGCGACCCTTGGGCATCCAGGGCATGGCGGCGCGGGTGGCGGTGGGGTGGAAGCCCAAAGGCGCGAAGCCCAGCCCCAGCGCCGGGGTGACGGCGCGCAGCCGGGCGACATGCGCGTCCAGCTCCGCCTTGGTGGCGTGCAGATCCGCCAGCGTGCCGCCGGAGAGCTCGAACTGCCCGCCCGGTTCCAGCGAGATCGAGGCGCCGCCCGCCCCTTTCAGCCCGATGATGTTGCCGTGATCGAGGATCGGCGCCCAGCCGTCGCGCGCCTGCACGGCGCGCAGCAATGCGCCGATGCCATCCGCCCCCTCATAGGCGGGCGGGGTGAAATCAGCGGCGCGGAAGCCGAAGGCCTCATGCTCGGTGCCGATGCTGTACTGGGCGGCCGGCTTCGCGCCGGAGTCCAGATAGGCCGCCAGATCCTTGACGCTTTCAACCACACGCGCGTCAGCGTCACCGGGATTTGACAAGTCTCTCTTCCTTCAAACTCTGTGTTTCAGGCGCGATGCCGGGCGCTGTCTCAGGGCTGGGCTGCGAGTTGCAGCGCCAGCCCGGCGATGGCGGCGGTTTCGGCCCGCAGGATGCGGCTGCCCAATGACACGCGTGTAATGATGGGTGTTCGCGCGATAGCTTCAAGCTCCTGATCGGTAAAGCCCCCCTCCGGACCGACCATCAAGGCGCTGGGGCCGGAGGCTGGGCCAAGCAGGCCAGCGTCGCGCCGCTCATCGGCGATGCAAAGCGGGCGCTGCGCCGGCCAGGCCGCCATCAGCTTCATCACCGGCAGCGGCGCGCGGATTTCGGGGAGATGCAGGCGCTCGCATTGCTCCGCCGCCTCGGTGGCGATGCTGCGCAGGCGTTCGAGATTCACATGGTCGGCATTGGTGCGGACGGTGATGATCGGCTGGATCACGGAGACGCCGAGCTCGGTGGCTTTTTCCACCACCAGATCGGTTTTCTGTCGTTTCAGCAAGGCAAAGCAGAGCCAGGCATCGGGCTCCGGCGCCGGAGCCCGGATCTGCTGGGTGGGCTCCAGAATCGCGGCCTTGCGGGAGATTTTGGCGATGCGGGCGCGCCATTCCCCGGCCTGGCCATTAAAAACCCGTATTGTATCGCCCTTGCCCAGCCGCATGACATTGGCGAGATAATGGGCCTGGCCATCGGAGACGGCAAAGCCCTCGCCAGCGCCGGGGAGATCGGGAACATGCAGACGAATTGACGTATCGGCCATGCCGGGCTGAATAGCAGATATGAGCGGATTTACCGATATCAGGCGCGGCGGCTGGGTGGCGCGTCTGCCCGAGCGTTACCTTCCCTATGTTCTGCTGGCGCGGCTGGACAGGCCGATCGGCGCCTGGCTGCTATTTCTGCCCGGGCTGTGGGCGATTTGCCTGACCGCGAAAAATTTCTGGTGGGGGCTGTGGTTTACCGTGCTGTTCGGCATCGGCAGCGTGGTGATGCGCGGGGCGGGCTGCGTGGTGAACGATCTCTGGGACCGCAAAATGGATGCGATGGTGGAGCGCACCCGCGGCCGCCCGCTGGCCTCGGGCATGGTGACGCCGATGCAGGCGCTGAGCTTCCTGGCGGTCCTCTGCGCCATCGGGCTGGCGATATTGCTGACGCTGAACAACACCGCGAAGCTGCTGGGCGTGGCCTCCTTGGTGCTGGTGGTGCTGTATCCGCTGGCCAAGCGCGTCACCTGGTGGCCGCAGGCCTTTCTCGGGCTGACCTTCGGCTGGGGCGCGCCTCTGGGTTTCGCCGCGGCAAGGGGGCATCTCACCTGGCCGGTGCTGCTTCTCTATCTCGGCGCGATTTTCTGGATCATCGGCTATGACACGATCTATGCGCATCAGGACCGCGAGGACGATACGCTGATCGGGGTGAAATCCACCGCCCGGCTGTTCGGCACGCGCACCCGCGAGGCGCTGTGCATTCTCTACGGGCTGGCGTTTCTGATGCTGCTGATCGCGATGTCCGGCTTTTCCCTACACCCCTGGGGCTATTGGCTGATGGTGGTGCCCGGCGCGCTGCTGGCCTGGCAGATTATCAGGCTGGATATTGATAATCCGGCGCGGTGCCTGGCGCTGTTCAAGCTGAACCGCGAGGTGGGGCTGGCGGTGGCGGCGGCGATTCTGCTGGGCTGGATTTAGGGTTCAAAAGTTTTTGGGAGGCGGCCCTTTTTTCAAAAAGGGCCGCAAAACGTTTGGGGTGTTGGCAACGCAGGTGCATACGCCCAGGCCTCCCCGACCCTTTTTTGAAAAAAAGGGTCGGCCCCAAAAAACTTTTGGCACCTATCCTTTGGTTTCCACCTGATCGTCCAGCCGGTGATCCTCGATCCCCGCCGGCTCCAGATGCACGCTCACCTCCACCCGGCCCGGCAGCGCCCGGCGCACCGCGCGCTCCACCGCATCGCCGATGGCATGGCCCTCATTGACGCTGAGCCGCCCCTCCACCTCCAGATGAAACTCAACGAATACCCGGTCCCCGGCATGGCGGGTGCGCAGATCATGGATATCCTCCACCCCCCGGCAGCCTAACGCGGTGCGGCGGATCATCATCCGGTCTGTCTCGGTCAATTCGCGGTCGAGCAGCTGGCTCAGCGCCTCATTCGCCACGAAGCGCGCATTCCACATCATGTAAAGCGCGATCAGCAGCGCGAAGGCCGGGTCGGCGCGGGTCCAGCCGGTGAAATGGGTCAGCGCCAAAGCCGCCAGCACGGCGGCATTGACCGCGACATCCGTGAGGTAATGCGCACGGTCGGCGGCGATGGCGGTGGAGCCGGTGCGGCCCACCACCCAGCTCTGCATCACCACCAGAACGATGGCGGCGAGCAGGCTCAGCGCGATGATCATGATGCCGAAATCCAGCGCTTCCAGTCTTTCCGGAAACACCAGCCGTTCGATGGACTGGAAGGCCAGCACCATCGCCGCACCTGCCAGCAGCATCGCCTGGGTGAAGGCGGCGATGGCCTCGCCCTTGCCATGGCCGTAGCGATGATCCGCGTCCGCCGGGCGCTGGGCGTAGCGCACCCCGTAAAATGTGGCGAGGCTGGCGCCGACATCCACCAGCGCATCCACCGCCGAGGTGAGCAGGGACATCGAGCCGGTGGCGATCCAGGCGGCGAATTTCACCACCACCAGCACCACGGCAAAAGCCAAGCTGGCGCCGCTGGCGGCCTTGCGCAGCGTCGCGTCGGTCGGGTCGGTCGTGCTCATGAGAGCGGTTTAGCGCGAAGCCCCCCGCCAACCCAAGACGCAAGATTGACGACGCGACCCTAAACGCGGGAGAAGCATCACGCCGGGGTGTCCGCATCGTGCGGGCTGAGATCATACCCGTAGAACCTGCCTGGGTCATGCCAGCGAAGGGAGAGCGCCAATGAGCCTCAATAGACGTCTATTCCTCTCAACCGCCAGCGGCGCGCTGTGCGCGCCCGGCCTGGCCCGCGCCGCGACCGCGACGCCGTTCACGCTGATTCTCGACTGGTTCGTGAATCCCGACCATGCCCCGCTCTTCGCCGCGAAATATTGCGGCGCCTATGCCAAGGCCGGGCTGGATGTGAAGCTGGTGGCGCCGACCGATCCGGATCTGCCGCCGCGCCTGGTTGCCGCCGGCAAGGCCGATGCGGCGCTGACCTACCAGACCGAGCTGTACCTGCTGGTCGATCAGGGCCTGCCGGTGCGCCGGACCGGCACGCTGATCGACAAGCCGCTGAACACGCTGACGGCGCTGAAAGCCAGCGGCATCACCAAGCTGCAGGATCTGAAGGGCCGCAAGGTCGGCTATTCGGTGGCAGGGGTGGAGCCGGTGATCATCGGCGCGATGCTCAAGCATGTCGGCATGAGCCTGGCCGATATTCAGCTGGTGAATGTCAATTTCGAGCTGGTTTCGGCATTGCAGAGCAAATCGGTCGACGCGGTGATCGGCACCTACAGGAATTACGAGGATATTCAGCTGGCACAGGCCGGGCTGGACCCGGTGATCTTCCTGCCGGAGGATTACGGGGTGCCGGCCTCGGACGAGCTGTTGCTGCTCTCGAATGAAAGCGGGCTGAAGAACCCGGCGCTGAAGGCGTTTTTGAGCGCGCTGAAAGAAGGCGTGGCAGCGTTGCAGGCGGACCCGGAGGGGATGCTGAAGCAATTCCTGAAGGATAATCCGAGCCTGAACGACAAGCTCGACATCGCCTCCTGGCACGCAATGCCGCCTTATTTCGCGAAGGATCCGGCGAAGCTGAACGACGCCCGCTACCTCACCTACCGCGACTTCCTTCTCGCCAACGGCGTCATCAAGAAGAAACTACCGCTTGGCGACTACGCCGTGCAGATCCCGGCCTGAACAAAAAAACCCCGGCGCGAGCCGGGGTTTTTCGTTTCAGCGCGACACGCTCAGTGGAAGATGATTTCCACGCGGCGGTTCTGCGGCTCGCGCACACCCGGGCCGGTCGGCACCAGCAGGTGGGTTTCGCCATAGCCGTGCATCTCGATCTCGTTGGCCGGCACGCCATCGGCGACGAGCTGGGCGGCAACCGCCTTCGCGCGTTTCACGGACAGGCCCATATTATAGGTCGCGGTCCCCGAGGTGTCGGTATAGCCGTTAACCTCCAGCGTGGTGACGTTCTGTGTTTTGGAGTCGGAGGCGGCCTGCGCGATGATCTGGGTCGCGCGCGGGGTCAGGCTGTATTTATCCCAGTCGAAGAACACCAGATAGGTCTTGGCCGGGGCGGGCGCCGGGGCCGCGGCGGGCGCGGCGGCCGGCTGCGGCGCCGGGGCCGGCGGGGCTGGCGGGGCGAATTCGTAACGCAGGCCGATATTGATCTGGTTGTTATACTCGCCCTGCTGCTTGAAGCTGACGGGGATGCCCGCATTGTCGATCGCGTAACGGCGCGCTGTGGTCAGGCCGATGAAGCGATATTCCACCGTCGCGGAGAGGCCCATCACCGGGGCGATCGGGAAGGACAGGCCGACAATGCCCTGATAGGCGAAGGAGCCACGCGCCTGGTTGACGTTGAAGCCGCCAGCCTTGGCATCGCTGTAGCGGGCTTCCTGCCAGCCGATGCCGGCACCCAGATAGGGATAAAGCCAGGGCAGGCCGATATCGAAATCATAAACGCCGTTGACGAAGCCGCCATACTGGCTCTCATGCCCGCTGCCCTTGGCGGCGACGCCGCCGGACTTCACCTTGTCCAGCCCGTTGCGGATATAGTCGCCTTCCAGCTCGACCCGCCAGCCATTATTGAAGCCGTAGCCGATGGCGGCACGGGCATCAAAGCCGTTCTTGAACACCGCCTTGGTGTCGCCAGAGAGATTGGCGCCGCCGGCGACATAATTTTTCTGGGTGGTGGCGCTCTTCAGATCCAGGCCGCCGCCCAGGCTGACATAGGGGCCGGCCACTGGCTGGGCCTCTGCCCGGCCGGCCAGCGCCAGCGGCACGGCCAGCATTGTCGCGGCGAATAAGGCGGCTCGAAACTGCATGATCTGATTTCCTTCCGACAGGCGCCATTCCAGAACGGCACTTGAGCCTATGTGGAGGCAAATGGGCCGGTTGCGAAGGGGGCACGCGCACGCGGCGCTTTGCTGTAGCCAAAATGCAACGCGCCTCACGCGCCTGGCAATAAAAAACCCCGGCAGTTGCCTGCCGGGGTCTCATCCACGCTTGCGCGAAGATTAGTGGAAGATGATTTCCACGCGACGGTTCTGCGGCTCGCGCACACCCGGGCCGGTCGGAACCAGCAGGTGGGTTTCGCCATAGCCGTGCATCTCGATCTCGGAGGCCGGCACGCCGTCGGCGACGAGCTGGGCGGCAACCGCCTTCGCGCGCTTCACAGACAGACCCATGTTGTAGGTCGCGGTACCCGAGGTGTCGGTGTAGCCGTTGACTTCCAGGGTGGTGACGTTCTGCGTCTTGGAGTCGGACGCGGCCTGCGCGATGATCTGGGTCGCGCGAGGGGTCAGGTTGTACTTATCCCAGTCGAAGAACACCAGGTAGGTCTTGGCCGGGGCCGGGGCCGGAGCAGCGACCGGGGCCGGAGCCGGGGCAGGAGCCGGCGGGGCCGGCGGCTGGAACAGCTGATAGCGCAGACCCAGCAGGAAGGTGTGGCTGGTGGACTGGCCGACATGCAGCTGCCCGCCGCCCGGCTGGATCGCCGCGTAGTTGCGGCTGGCGGTCAGCTGGGTGAACTTATACTCGGCGGTCAGGGACAGGCCCGGCACCATCGCCAGCGGGTAGGACACGCCGCCGATGATGTTGTAGGCGAAGGAGCCCTTGGTGCCGCCGACGCCAACGCCGTTATTCACGACATGGCTGTCGAACTTCTGCCACTGGTAGCCAGCACCGGCGCCGACATAGGGGAAGATCGGCAGGCCGACATTGAAGTCGTACAGCACGTTGACCATCGGGCCATAGGTGTTCAGACCGCCGGTGACGCGGGTCTGGCCGAGGCCGCCATTGCCATCAACCTTGTGCGCGGTGTCGCGGTAGAAGTTACCGTTCAGCTCGACGCGGAAACCGTTGCCGAAGCCATAACCCACGGCGGCGTCGCCAGAGTAGGAGTCACGGAACAGCATCTTGCCGGACGAGCCGGTGGAACGGCTGTTGAGGTTGATCGGATTCTGGATGGTGGTGCCAGCACCCAGGCTGACATAAGGGCCGGTAACCGGCTGCGCGTGCGCCGCGAGGGGCAGCGCAAGGCAGGTGGCGGCGGCAAGGGCTAAGCGCAGCTTCATGACGTAACTCCAAAAGTGAGTGCGTTTAATTGACCAAGGTCTATTTAGCCCTGCGGACGGGAATTCAACAGATCAAAACGGGTTTCGATTTTAACATTCTGGACCTGTGGCATTTTTGGCACAACCCGATGATCGTACAGGAAATTTTACGAGCAGTTCATAACCCGGAAAGCTTCGCCGGCGTTCCCCGCATCGGTGGCGCCCGGGGCGGAGCGCACCATCCAGCCATGATAGAGCGGTGCGCTGCCGGAACCATCTTTTGATTGCAAAGTCAAAAAGATCGCCGCATCAGGAAGTTGTCCTTGCGGACGGGTGGCGCAGGCCTGAACGCTGACGATCAGATCGCCCGCGGTCGCCTGGCCGCCGACGGGGATGGTCAAGGTCGAAGTGCTGCCATCGGCCTTGCTCAACACACCGATCTCGGCGGTCTTGCCGGGCACCCAATCATTCGGCGGGGTCGGCGCGACATCGTTGTTGGGCAGCGGGGCGGGGTTGTTGCCGCTGGGGCCTGGTGCGACCGCGCCATTGCTGGCGGGGGCGGGGGCGGGGGTGAGCCCGTTCGGCGCCGCCGGGGAGACGGCCTGCGCCTGCGCGGTGCCGCCGTTATCGGTATTCGCGCCATTGCCGTTATCGGCGTTGCCGCTGCCGGGCGGGGGCAGCGGGGTTTCCACCAGGCCCGGCGGTGGGGCGGGGCTGGGGGCGACGGGCGCCACCGGGGCGGTTGGCGGGGCCGCCACCACGGGCGGCGGCGGCGGCACCAGCATGGCGGGGGCCTGCGTGCCGCCAGCGCCCTGGCCGGGGCTGCTCTGCCCCAGCATGGTCTGCGCGAAGGCCGCGCCGCCGATCAGCGAGACGGCGCTGGCCAGAAGGAGAAGGCGCATTATTTCGACAGCGCCATCGGGTTGCTGGGCTGGGCTGGCGCGGACGCGCCGGCGGTGCCGCCCTGCGCGCCGCTCTGGCCGTTGCTCTGCCCACTGCCCTGGCCGCTGCTCTTGGCGCCGCCGCCATTGCCCATCGAGAAGATGAACTTGCCGAGCAGATCCTCGAGATTCACCGCCGACTGGGTGACCTGGAAGCTGGCGCCGGGCTTCATCATCGTATTGGAGCCACCGGGCGAGATCGAGATATAGGAGCCGCCGAGCAGGCTGTCGGAGGTGATCGAGGCGCTGCTATCCTCGGGCACCTTGATATCGCTATTGATGGCGAGCTTGACCTGCGCGGCATAGGTGGTGGGGTTCAGCGTCTCGGCGGCGACATGACCGACGACGACGCCGCCGATCTTGACATCCGCGCCGACGCTGAGCGCGCCGACGGAGCCGAACTGCGCCTGCAGCGGATAGCCACCCGTGTTGACCTCACCCGCCCCACGCAGCGCGTAGACCAGGAACAGCACGGCGACGATGATGACGGCAAACCCGGCGGCGAGTTCCGGAACGCGGCGGACCATCAGCCTTGATCCGGGGTCCAGGATTCATAATCCGCCGAGGCCGCGGCGCGCTTGCCGCCCATGTAGTCATGACCGGCCGGGCGGTAGCTCGCCGGCGTGCCGGTGAGGTTGGGCTTGTGCGGGCGCTGCCAGGCGCGGGGCGCGGCGGCAAGCGGCGCATCGGTGAGGTGATGCAGCCAGGCATGCCATTGCGGCGGCACCACCGAGGGGTCCTGCACCCCGGCATAGACCACCCAGCGCCGGGCGCGCGGCTTGCCCGGGCGCTCGAAATACTGGTTCCCCGCCTCGTCCCGGCCGATGAAGCGGCCTTTGAAGGTGGTGAGGAAAAACAGACCGGGATTCAGGATCAGGCGCTTGAGGCCAAGCGGCTTTGCCTTAGCGGTGGAGGCGGGGCCGGTCGCGGCCGGGCTTTGGGCGGCGTTGCTCATGGCTGTGATATAGGTGAAGCCGCGCGAATGGTCCATCTCGCCGGTGCAACGCAGCGTGACGGCATGATGGAAAAGCTATCCACAAGATTCTGTGGGTCAGGCAGAGATTCAACACAAGATGCACTTTAATTGAGTCATATCAGGGCCTAAACTCGATCCATGGCACAGATCCGAACCGATAAATCCTGGCACGGCGTCAAGCTCGCGACCTTCGAGGCCGCCCCCGATCCGGATGCCGAGACCGTGCTGGTCACGCTGCCCGCCGCCTGGGGGCAGGAGGCGGCGAACGCGCTGGCGGCCATTCTGCCGGGCCGGCGGATGCGCCATATCGCCGAGGCGGCGGAGAGCTGGATCGCGCCGATCGCGGCCCGGGCTTTGGCCGCCGGGCTGGGCGAGCGCATCGGCCATGAGCTGCACGCCATGCTGGCCGCGCACCGCGCCAGCCCCAGCGGCAATGTCTGGCGCAACCGCGCCGGTGGGCAGCCGGGCTTTGTGTTTAACCCTTCCGCTTATCTTGATGAGGCGGGCGGGTTCGACTTCGCCGCCCTTGGCCATGACGTGCAGCTGGCGGTGACGGCGCTGACCCTGGCCGCCCCCTCCGAGCACCGGCTGCGACTGGGTTTTACCGATTTCAATTTGTTCCTGGCGCGGCTGGGGCTGGCTTACGACTCGGCGCAGGCGCGGGATCTGGCGGTGACGCTGACCGGCTTCATCGGCGCCGAGGCGGATCTGGCCTCCGCCCGGCTGCTGGCGCGCGGCAATGCCCCGGGCACGCGCATCACCGCCCCGGCTTTGCCAGAGGATGGCGTGCTGCCCGGGCTGCGCGAAGCGGCTTTGGCGGCGCAGGAGCAGGCGCTCAGCTTCGGCCAGCGCCGGCATGAAAGCCTGCTGGGTTTCCTCGGCGAGGCCGAGATCGAGGCGCTGCTGGGCGCCGAGCAGGTGAATTTCGCCCCTGCCCTCTCGCCCTTGAACCAGGATGGCGGGCTGGCGCGCTGGGCGTTGCAATCCCTGGCGGCGCGCGGGCTAACGGCAGAGCGGGCGCTGGCCCGGATGCTGGGCGGTGAGGAATTGTTCCCGCTGCCCCGCCCCAGCGCCCATGGCGCGATGCATGAGGCGCTGGCCGCCCTGGTGCCCGCCATGCCGGCCCGCCCGGCACCGTTGGTCGCCCCGGCCACGCAGATCAACCGCGAAATGCTGCCGGCCCGGCGCAGCGGCTATACCCAGAAAGTGGCCGTGGGCGGGCACAAGCTGTTCCTCTCCACCGGAGAGTATAAGGACGGGCGGCTGGGTGAGATCTTCATCGCCCTGCACAAGGAGGGCTCGGCCTTCCGCGGGCTGATGGATGCCTTCGCCATCTCGGTCAGCATCGGGCTGCAGCACGGCGTCAATCTCTCCACCTATGTCGAGGCCTTCACCTTCACCCGCTTTGGGCCGGCCGGCGTGGTCGAAGGCGACCCGGCGGTGCCGGCCGCGACCTCGATGCTGGATTATGTCTTCCGCAATCTGGCCGTGAATTATCTCGGCCAGACCAACCTCGCCCCGGCCGGCATTGACGCGCCGGATGAGCTGGGCGACGGTGCGGCGGAACGCGCGCCCTTGCTGCCGCTGGACCTGCCGGCCCCGGCCCCGCGCGAACGCCGTCGCAATTTGAAACTGGTGAGCTGAGATGAGCATTTCCGAGCGCCTGGCCGAGCTGGGCATCACACTGCCGCAGGCGATGGCGCCGGTTGCGAATTATGTGCCGGTGAGCATCACCGGCAATCTGGTCACGGTCAGCGGCCAGCTGCCGGCGATCGCCGGCAAGGTCGCCGTGACTGGCAAGCTCGGCGCCAGCGTGGCGCTGGAAGAAGGCCAGCACGCGGCGCGGCTCTGCCTGATCAATGTGCTCGCCCAGCTGCAGGCGGCGTTGCCGAATGGGCTGGAGAGCGTGACCAAGGTGGTGCGGCTCGGCGGCTTCATTTCCTGCACCCCGGATTTCACCCAGCATGCGGTGGTGATGAACGGGGCGTCCGATCTTTCGGTGGCGGTGTTTGGCGAGGCCGGGCGGCATGCGCGCTCCACCGTGGGCGTGGCCTCGCTGCCGCTGGACGCGGCGGTGGAGGTCGAAGGGCTGTTTTATATCGGTTAATTCACTCTCCGCGTGATTTTGACCGTTTTTCTGCCTTTATTATCGCGGTTATAAGTCGGTCATGAGTCATACCGACATCCCGTCCCTGCCTTTGCGCATGGCGGTGAACATCGTTCTGGATGGCGCCTTCGCGGGTTTGGCTGTGGGCGCCAGCTTCTGGCTCGCCAATCCCGCGGCGCCGGTGCCGCACCCGCATATGCTGCCGGTGGCGGGCGCGGGCGCGATCTGGCTGCTCGGCATCCCCTTTGGCCTCTCCCGGCTGCATTGGCGCTTCGTCTCGATGCGCGATCTGATGGGGTTGGGGCTGGCGGCGCTGGTGACGGCGCTGATGCTGTGCCTGCTGGTGGTCGGGGCCGGCATTTCCCTGCCCTCGGCCTCCTTTCCGGTCATCCTCATTCTCACCCTCGGCGCAGCGCTGACCGTGCCGAAACTGATCTACCGGCTGATCCGCCAGAAGCGCGGCGCGCGGGGCGCGGCCCAGACCGCCCTGCTGGTCGGCGATGGCGAATATGCCGAGATGTTTCTCGCCGCTCATGCCCAGCAGGCCAGCGCGCCCTATCGCATCACCGGGCTGATCTCGCTCTCCGAGAAACATATCGGCCGGCGCGTGCATGGGCTGGACGTGCTGGCCGCCGCCGATGGCGCCGGGGACATGTTGGAGCGGCTGGCGGAAAAGCCGGATCTGCTCATCGTCACCGCGCCGCATTTCACCGGCGACCGGCTGCATTGCCTGATTCGCGCCGCCGAGGCCCGCAATATCCGGGTGATGCGCGCCCCCAGCCTCACCCGCCTGGCCCCGGCCGACCAGAAGATGGCGCTGCAACCGATCGCCATCGAGGATCTGCTCAACCGCCGCCAGGTGCAGCTGGACCGTGCCGCGATGGCGGATCTGATCGCCGGCAAGCGGGTGATGGTGACCGGGGCGGGCGGGAGCATCGGCTCCGAACTTTGCCGGCAGCTGGCGATGTTCACCCCGGCGGAGATTTTGCTGCTGGACAGCTCCGAATTCGCGCTCTGGCAAATCGATCTGGAAATCTGCGAGCTGGCCCCGGCACTGCCCCGGCGCGCGGTGGTGGCGGATGTGCGCGATGCGCCGCATATGCGCGCCATCGCAGATGAGTTTCTGCCGGATCTGGTCTTTCACGCGGCGGCGCTGAAGCATGTGCCGATCGTCGAGGCGAACAGGCTGGAAGGGCTGCGCACCAATGCGCTGGGTACCCAGGTGGTGGCGGATGCCGTGGCCGCCGCCGGGGCCAGCCTGATGGTGCTGATCTCGACCGACAAGGCAGTGAATCCGAGTTCGGTGATGGGCGCCTCGAAGCGGCTGGCGGAGATGTATGCGCAGGCGCTGGATGTGCAGGCGCGCCGCAGCCAGCAGGGCTTGCGCTGTGTGACCGTGCGCTTCGGCAATGTGCTGGGCTCCACCGGTTCGGTGGTGCCTTTGTTCCGCCGCCAGCTGGCGCAAGGCGGGCCGCTCACCGTGACTGATCCCGGCATGCAGCGTTATTTCATGACGGTGCGCGAGGCGGTGGGGCTGGTGCTGCAGGCCTCGGCCGTCGGCAGCGGCGCCGAGGCGATCCCCGATGGCGGGATTTTCGTGCTGGATATGGGTGAGCCGGTGAAGATCGTCGATCTCGCCCGGCAGATGATCCGCCTCGCCGGGCTGAAGCCGGATGAGGACATCCAGATCAAATTCACCGGGCTGCGGCCGGGCGAGAAATTATTTGAAGAATTGTTTCACGGCGCCGAGCAGCCGGTGCCGACCGAGCATGAGGGGCTGCTGATGGCCACCCCACGCCTGGCCGATCTGGCGGCCGTGCGCCGCGCCATGGAGGCGTTGGCCAGGCACGCGGCGCGTGGCGACGAGGCGCAGGCAATGGCGCTGCTGCAGCAGATGGTGCCGGAATTTTTCAGCCCCGCGCCTCTCGCGATTCCGCACGCAGCCGAGTAGTCTGCGGCGTCATGAACGCCCAGGCTTTTCCCCCGATCCCGTTTCTCGACCTCAAGGCGCAACAGGCGCGGCTTCCCGGGCTGAAAGCCCGGCTCGACGCGGTTCTGGCGCATGGGCAATATATTCTCGGGCCCGAGGTGCATGAGCTGGAAGCCAAGCTTGCCGGCTTCTGTGGTGCGGCGCATTGCGTCAGCGTCTCCTCCGGCACGGATGCGCTGCAGATCGCGCTGATGGCCGAGGGTATCGGGCGCGGCGATGCGGTGTTCCTGCCCGCCTTCACCTACACCGCCACCGCCGAGGTGCCGCTGCTGCTGGGGGCAACGCCGGTGTTCGTGGATGTCGATCCCCGCACTTTCCAGATGGATCTGGCCAGCCTGGAGGCGCGCATCGCCACTGTGAAGAAGGCGGGGGCGTTGCGGCCGCGGGCGATCATCGGGGTGGATCTGTTCGGCCAGCCGGCGGACTGGGCCGGGATTGCAACCATTGCGGCGCGCGAGGGGCTGTTTACGCTCGATGATTGCGCCCAGAGCTTCGGCGCCGCGCAAGGCGGGGTACGGCTGGGCAAAGCCGCCGATGCCACCGCCACCAGCTTTTTCCCTTCCAAGCCGCTCGGCGCCTATGGCGATGGCGGGGCGCTGTTCACGCAATCCGCCGAGCGCGCGGCGCTCTATCGCTCACTGCGCACCCATGGCGAGGGCACGACCCGCTATGAGGTGCTGCGCACCGGCATGAATGGCCGGCTGGATACGATGCAGGCCGCCGTGCTGCTGGCCAAGCTGGAGGTGTTCGAGGCCGAATTGGCGCGGCGCGAGGAGATCGCCCGCATTTACGACGCGGCGCTGAAAGACGTGCTGGCGGTGCCGGCCCGGATGCCCGGGAGCCAGAGCGCCTGGGCGGTTTATTGCGTGACGCTGCCGGATGAAGCCACCCGTGAGGCGGCGAAGGCGGCGCTGGCGGCGGCTTCCATCGGCCATGCGGTGTATTATCCCCGTGCCTTGCACCAGCAGCCTGCCTATCAGCCTTCGCATGACGGCGCGGCGCTGCCGGTGGCCGAGAGCCTGGGGGCAAGGGTGCTGGCGCTGCCGATCCACCCCGACCTTTCCGACGAGCAGGCGCAGCGCGTCGCCGCGACGCTGATCCAGGCGCTGGGGGGTTAGCCATGCCGCGCGGCGATCTGTTCCCCGATATCGGCCCGTTCGAGACCGGCTATCTGCCCCTCTCCGAGGGGCATGTGATGTACTGGGAGCAGGTCGGCAACCCGAATGGCAAGCCGGTTTTGTTTCTGCATGGCGGTCCCGGCGCCGGGGCCGGGGCGGTGCATCGGCGGTTTTTCGATCCCAGCAACTGGCGGGTGATCATTTTCGACCAGCGCGGCGCCGGGCGTTCGCGCCCGCTGGGAGGGCTGGAGAACAACAATACCCCGCAGCTGATCCGCGATATCGAAACGCTGCGAAATTTCCTGAATATCGAGCGAATGGTGCTGTTTGGCGGCTCCTGGGGCTCGACCCTGGCGCTGGCCTATGCGCAGGCGCATCCCGAGCATGTGGCGGCGGCGATTTTGCGCGGCATCTTCCTCGGCCGGACGCAGGAGGTGGAGTGGTTCCTGCACGGGCTGCAGCGCGTGTTTCCGGACGCCCACGCCGCCTTCACCAGCTTCCTGCCGCCGGAAGAGCGCGGCGACATCCTCGGCAATTATTTCAAGCGCCTGACCGACCCGGACCCACGCATGCAGGCGGAAGCGGCGCGGGCCTGGAGCGTGTATGAGGGCTCCTGCTCGACGCTGCTGCCGAGCTTCGAGGCGGTCTCCGCCTTCGCCCAGGACCGCACCGCCATCGGGCTGGCAAGGATCGAGGCCTATTATTTCCGCAATGATCTGTTCCTGCCGCCGGGCGGGCTGCTGGCGCATATGCACCGGCTGCAGGGCATTCCCGGCGAGATCGTGCAGGGGCGCTATGACATGATCTGCCCGGCGCAATCCGCCTTCGAGCTGGCCGCCGCCTGGGAGCAGGCAAGGCTGACCATCGTGCCGGATGCCGGGCATTCGGCGCTGGAACCGGGCGTGCGCACCGCGCTGATTTCCGCCCTTGAGCGCTGCCGGGGGCTGCTATGAGCCTCTCGCGGCGCACGCTGCTGGGGGCCGGGCTGGCCCTGCCCTTCGCCCGCCCGGGCCTGGCCGCACAGCCTGCCGCCCCCTGGCCCGGCGCGCTGGTGATGGGCACCGGCGCCCCCGGCGGGGCGTTTGCGATTTTCGCGCCGGCCTGGGGCGAGCTTGTGCAGCGGGAAACCGGCATCGATATCGCCTACCGCACCACCGGCGGTTCCAGCGCCGATCTGCTGTTGATCGAGGAAGGCAAGGCGCAGCTTGGGCTCTCCAGCACGGCGGTGGCGGCGCAGGGGCGTTCCGGCCAGGGCAGCTGGACCGCCGGGGTAAAGCTGAACGGCTTCCGCGCCCTGTTCCCGGCCTATGCCTCCAGCCTGCAGGTCGTCGCCTCCACCGGGGCAGGCGTGCGCGAGCTGGCGCAGTTGCAGGGGCAGGTGGTCGGCGTCGGGCCGGATGGCTCCAGCAGCGCCGATACGGTGAAACAGATTCTGACAGCACTGGGCGTGGCCCCTGCCCGGGTGGTGAGCGGCGATTACCAGCAGCAGGTGCTGGCGATGCTGAAAGGCGAGCTGGCGGCCTGCGCCTTTATCGGGGCGCCGCCGCTGCCGGCGCTGAACGCGGCGGCGATGGGGCGGCATCTGGCGCTCATCGGCATGTCCGCCGCGCAATCGGCCCAGGTGGCGCATAAGCTGCCGGGATTTTTCCGGACGGTTCTGAGCGCCGACACCTTTCCGGGGCAGAGCGTGAATGTCGGCACGGTGGGGACATCGAATGTCGCGGTCTGTGCGACCGACCTGCCGGACAGCCTGGCCGAGGCGGTGACACGCGCGGCGCTGAAGAACCGCAAGCTGCTGGGCGTGGCGGTGCCGGCGGCGGGGCATGCGCAGGAGCTGGCGCCGATTTACGCGGCGGGGATTGCGTTTCATCCTGGTGCGGCCAAGGCGTTGCGGGCGGCGGGGTACCGGCTGCCGCAGAAGGCTGTGCAGGGTTAGGCACCGCCCGTGCCCAAGCCCCAAAGGTTTTGTGGCCCTTTTTGAAAAAAGGGCCACGCCCCAAAAACTTTTTTAAACCAAACGCCCGTCGCGCAGCGTGATCTGCCGATCCATGCGCGCGGCCAGTTCAGGGTTGTGGGTGGCGATCAGCGCGGCGGTGTTTTCGCTGCGCACCACATGCAGCAACTCCTCGAACACGATGTTGGAGGTGGCGACATCGAGATTACCCGTCGGCTCATCGGCCAGCAGCAGCGAGGGATGGTTGGCGAGCGCCCGGGCGATGGCCACGCGCTGTTTCTCGCCGCCCGAAAGCTTGCCCGGCAGATGCGTCGCGCGCGGACCCAGACCGAATTTTTCCAGCAATTCCATGGAGCGTTGATGCGCGGCCGCCTGCGGCACACCGGCGATCATCTGCGGGATGGAGATATTCTCCAGCGCGGTGAATTCCGCCAGCAGATGATGGAACTGATAGACGAAGCCGATCTCCTGACGGCGCATCGCGGTACGCCCGGCATCGTTCAGCTCGGCGGCGTTCTGGCCGCGAATGATCACCGCCCCTGCATCCGGCTTTTCCAAAAGCCCTGCCAGATGCAGCAAGGTGGACTTGCCGGAGCCGGAGGGGGCGACCAGGGCGACGATCTCGCCCGGGGCCAGGGTCAGCTCCGCGCCGTCCAGCACGGTAAGGCCGCCAGCATCGGACTGGTAGGTGCGGCGGACCGCCTTCATCGAGAGCAGATATTCACTCACTGCGCAGCGTCTCCACCGGGTCGATCTTCGCCGCCCGCCAGCTGGGATAGAGGGTGGCCAGCACCGAAAGCACCAGCGCCATCAGCACAATCTCCACCACCTCGCGCCAATCCAGCTGGGCCGGCAGGGATTCAAGATAATAGATGGTCGGGTCAAAGAGTTTCTGGCCGGTGATGTGCTGGATGAACAGCCTGATATCGTTGATGTAATGGCAGAACAGCACGCCCAGCGCGAAGCCGATGAAGGTGCCGAGCACGCCGATGGAAGCGCCCGCCATCAGGAAGATGCGCAGCACCGAACCAGAACTCGCCCCCATCGTGCGCAGGATCGCAATATCCTTCGCCTTGTCCTTCACCATCATGATCATCGAGGAGATCACATTGAAGGCGGCGACGATGATGATCAGCGTCAGGATCAGGAACATCACATTGCGCTCGACGGTGACGGCGGCGAGGAATGAATCGTTGTTCTGCTTCCAGTCCTGAATATTCAAGGGCTGGCCTGGGAACATGTTGAGAATCGCCTGCTTCACCGCTTCATCGTGATCCGGGTCGGTGACGAAGACCTGGATCTGGCTGGCGCTGCCGGTCTGCTGGAACAAGGTCTGCGCGGCGTCCAGCGGCAGGAAGACGAAGCTCGAATCATATTGCTGCATGCCGGTCTGGAAAATCGCCACCACATGGAAGGCCTGGATCGACGGGATGGTGCCGATGACGGTGGCTTTTCCTTGCGGCAAAATCAGCGAGATTTGCGAACCGACGGAGAGGTTGAATTGCTGCGCCAGCCCGGCGCCAATGGCAATCGCATCGCCCCCGGTGAGGTTGGCGAGCGAACCGGCGACGACATGGTGGGAGACGGTAGGCAGCTGTTTCAGACCGTCCAGCGTGATGCCGCGCGCGATGCCGCCGGTGGCCCCGCCTTGCGGGCCGGACATCAGCACCTCGCCCTGCGAGATCGGGAAGGCGCCGGTGACATCCTTGATGGTCCGGATCTTCTGCGACATCGCATCATAATTGGTCAGTGGCTGGCCGGCGCCATAGATGCCGATATCGCCATTGAGCCCGAGAATCTGGCTGAGCAGCTCCTGGCGGAAGCCATTCATCACCGAGGTGACGATGATGAGTGTGGCGACGCCAAGCGCGATGCCGACGAGCGAGAAAATCGCGATCACGGAGACGAAGCGCTCGCCGCGCCGGGCGCGCAGATAACGCGCCGCGATCTTCCGCTCGAAGGCGTTGAACATCAGAAGTGAACCTTTGCCAGTGCCTCGTCCACCGGTAGCTCGAAACGCTCGCCCGTGGCGCGGCGCTTCAGCTCCACCATGCGGTTCGCCGCCCCGCGCGGGCCGACGATCATCTGCCAGGGATGGCCCATCAGATCGGCCTCGGCGAATTTCGCCCCGGCGCGCTCCTCGCGGTCGTCATAGAGCGCGTCCTGGCCCAGCGCCTTGTAGAGTTCCTCGCACAGCCCGTCAGTAACGCTATCGCCCTGACGCAGATTGAGGATGGCGGCCTTGAAGGGGGCGATCGCATCCGGCCAGATGATCCCGGCCTCGTCATGCTTGGCCTCGATGATGGCGCCGACCAGGCGGGAGACGCCGATGCCGTAGGAGCCCATCTCGGGGAAGATCTTGCCGCCATCCGGGCCGTTGACGCTGAAATTCATCGATTTCGAATATTTGGTGCCGAAATAGAAGATCTGGCCGACCTCGATGCCGCGGCCTTCGCGGCGGCGCGCCTCGGGGATGGTCTCCCAGGTGGCCAGATCATGCTTCTCATCCGTGGCGGCGTAGATTGTGGTCATCTGCTCGTAGAATTTTTCCACGTCGTCATGCGCGAAGGCATCGCCCGCCTCGAAATCCGCATCATAGAACACGCCGGATTCGCCGGTGGGGGCGAGGATGTGAAATTCATGGGAAAGATCGCCACCGATCTGCCCGGTATCGGCGCGCATCGGGATCGCGGTGATGCCCAGGCGCTGGAAGGTGCGCATATAGGCCAGCATCATCTGCTTGTAGGTGATCACCGCACCTTCGCGGTCGAGGTCGAAGCCGTAGCCGTCCTTCATGTAGAATTCGCGGCCGCGCAGCACGCCAAAGCGCGGGCGCACCTCGTCGCGGAATTTCCACTGGATCTGGAAGGCGTTCTGCGGGAGGTCGCGATAGCTCTTCACCGAATCACGGAAGATCGAGGTGATCATTTCCTCGTTGGTCGGGCCGTAGAGCAGCTCGCGCTCATGCCGGTCGGTGATGCGCAGCATCTCCTTGCCGTAGGCGTCATAGCGGCCGGATTCGCGCCAGAGATCCGCACTCTGGATGGTCGGCATCAGCACTTCCTGGGCGCCGGCCGCCCATTGCTCCTCCCGCACGATCTGCGCGATCTTGTTCAGAACCTTGATGCCCGTCGGCAGCCAGGCATAGATGCCCGAGGCCATCTGCCGGACCATGCCGGCGCGCAGCATCAGCCGGTGCGAGACGATCTGCGCTTCGGCGGGCGTTTCCTTGAGGGTGGGGATCAGGCTTTTGGACAGACGCATGATGAACCTTAAAACAGGGATTGAGGCTTTTCGGTGGCCGGGGGCGGCGGCGCTTGGGCGGGCGCATCCTCGGCCAGCCAGCGATTGGCGGCACGGCGCGCCGGCTGCTCGACGAAGCCGCGCAGCAGGATCGCGAGGATGAAGGTGAGGCCGGTCATGATCAGCGCGAAGAGCGCTTTCTCATCGGTGGGTTGCCAGCCGAGATGGCGGAAGAGCTGTACCGTCAGCAATTCGGCGATGGCGAAGCTCATATAGAAACAATAAGACAGCAGGCCGAGAAAATGCAGCGCTGGGCGGCGGCCGAAAGCCGGCGGGCGCTGCGCGTCATACTGCATATAGAGCCCGAACAGCAGCATCCACAGCCCGAGCACGGTGGCGACATCCACCGTCAGCGCGCCGAGCAGGATCAGCGCCGCGCCGCCGCCGATGAAGACCTGGCGCCAGACATCATAATCGGCGGCCGCTGAGGCGATACGGACCATCACCATGCCGGCGAGAAATTCCGGAATCAGGCGCCAGAGCCCGGCGGCGAAGGCGAGATTGAGGGTCTCGCCGGCGAAATAATAGATCAGCCCCATCACCGGGAAGACGACGATGGCGAGCTGCAGGGAGACCCCTCGGTCCCAATAGGTCAGCAGCAGCGCGAAGAGCGGGAAGAGCAGATAGCCAGCCCATTCCGTGCTCACCGACCAGGCCGGGTAGTTCCAGGCGCCGAAATGGTCCAGCCCCCAGCCCTGCACCAGGAAGAGATTCTCGACGAAGCTGCCGAGGCCGAAACGCTGCGGACTTTGCGGGGCGATACCCAGCGCGCTACCCAGCGCCAGCAAGGCGAGCAGGATCAGCAAGGTGGCCAGATGCACCGGATAGATGCGCGCCAGGCGCTTGCCATAGAAGCGCAGCCAGGCCCGCGGCGGCGCCGGGCGGAATCGCGCATCGACCTGATCCATGTTCGGGGCGTTGAATTCCTGGTGGGTGTGCATCAGCACCAGCCCGGAGAGGATGAAGAACCCGTCCACCCCCATATAGCCATGCCTCACCAAACCGGCGGCAGGCCCCAGCCAGGCGGAGAAATGCAAATGCAGATCCAGGTGATAGACGAACACCCAGGCCGCGAAGGCGGCACGGCAGATCGTCAGGTCGGTGAGTTCCGGCTTCTGGCTCATCATCGGCGCCCTGCTCTAAATCAATCTTCGGTCAGATAGAAGCTGCGCCGGGGCGCCCAGGACAAAATGGCCGAAAAGAAAGAAGCCCGCCAGCCCATAAGGGCGGCGGGCCAAGTTCAGGGAGGAAACGCCAGTCACACGGCAGGATGAAGAACCAAACTCCATCCGTACCCACATAATGCGCCGCAACATGGAGGGAAGGCCAGAAAAAAAGCCTCGCAAAAAGCAAGTTTTTTAGGCTTTCAGACGCATTGTGCGCGGTACATAACCATGATGACTGAAAATCCTTAAAATCAGCCTAATTTTCACTCAAACCCGCAAAATATGGACCTCGACCAGAGGACGCTTGCCCAGCTTCTTGCCGACGATCCGGCGCAGACCGGCCCGGGCCGCGTCGGCGAAGGCCGCCTCGTCCTGGCGCAAGGACGGGGCGAGGTCTTCCAGAAGCTCCTGGAATTCCTCCTCAAAAGCGCGGCGCTGGCGGGCATCCAGCTCCTCCAGCAGGCCGGGGGCGGAAATTTGCGGGGTGCCGCGCAGCGCCCCCCTGGAGTCGATGGCCAGGCTGCCGACAACGACGCCATTGAACAGCATGCGCTTGCGCGCCGCGAGCACGCCGCCTTTCAGCGGCACGATGCGCTCGCCATCCACCACCAGCCGGCCGGTGGGCACGCTATCCACCACCGCCGGGCCGTTGCCGCCGAACAGCACCACATCGCCATTCTCCACCAGCAGCGTCTCGATGCCGTTTTCCTTGGCGAAGGCCGCCTGGGTGGAGAGGTGACGCCATTCGCCATGGGTCGGGATGATATATTTCGGCCGGACCAGCTTATAGAGCTTGCGCAGCTCCTCACGCGCCGGATGGCCGGAGACATGGACGAATTCGTCGCCATCCACGATCACCTCGACCCCGCGCCGTGCCAGCTGGTCCTGCACCGCGAAGATGGCGCGCTCATTGCCGGGGATGGTGCGGGCGGAGAAGATCGCCTTGTCGCCCTCGCCCAGCACGGCGTAGCGGTGGGTGTCGGCGGCGATGCGAGCCATGGCGGAGCGCGGCTCACCCTGGCTGCCGGTAACCAGCAGCAGGAGATTGTCATCCGGGATGGAGCCGATCTCGTCCTCGGGCACGAAATCCGGCACATCGCGCAGATAGCCGGCCTCCTGGGCGGCGGCGATATAGTTGTTCAGGCTGCGCCCGACCAGCGCCACATGTCGCCCGGCGATCTCGCCGGCGGCGATGATGCTGGCCACGCGCGCGACGTTGGAGGCGAAGCAGGTCACGGCGATGCGCCCATCCAGCTCCGGCAGCAGCGCCTCGAAGCTCTTTTTCACATCGGATTCCGAGCCGGAATGGCCCTCGACCATGGCGTTGGTGGAATCCGAGACCATGGCCAGCACGCCCTTATCGCCCAGTTCGCGCAAGGCGGCCTCGTCCGTCACGTCGCCGATGACCGGGCCGTTATCGAATTTCCAGTCGCCGGTATGCAGCACGGTGCCGTAGCTGGTGGTGATCGCCAGCGCCTGGGCCTCAGGCGTGGAATGGGTCATGCGGATATAGCGCAGGCTGAACGGGGCCAGCTCAAAGGCGCCGCCGGGCGGGATGATGTGGATCTTCACCTCGCGGTGGAAGCTCACCTCCTGCAGCTTGCGGCGGATGACGGCGGCGGCGAAGGGGGTGGCATAGACCGGGCAGCGCAGCTGCGGCCAGAGCCGGGCGATGCCGCCAATATGGTCCTCGTGCGCATGGGTGATGACGAGGCCAAGCAGATCCTCGCGCTGCTGCGCGATGAAGGCCGGGTCCGGCAGCAGGATTTCCGCCTCCGGCGTCTCCGGCCCGGAAAAGCCCATGCCGCAATCCACGGCCAGCCATTTGCCGTCACAGCCATAGAGGTTGAAGTTCATCCCGATCTCGCCGGTGCCGCCGAGCGGCACGAAGATGAACCCCGCCTCGGCCTCGTCGATGACGGGGGCGGTCTTGCCTTTGGATTTAGCCACGAATTGGTCTGCTCCTCGCGTGTCGTCAGTCAGTTTCAAGGAACCGCGCGCGATCGCGCGGCAAAGAGGGGGGCTTATTGCGCATGGAGAGCAGGCGCAACCCTTCCAGCGTCAGGTCTGGGTCAATGGCGGTGAATTTGGCGGTGCCTTCGGCAAAAAGCGGGGCCAGGCCGCCGGTGGCGATGGCCTTCAGCTTCGCCCCGAACTCACCCTCGATGCGGGCCAGCAGCCCCTCGATCAGCCCGATATAGCCCCAATAGATGCCCGATTGCATGGCCGGCACGGTATCGCGTCCGATCACCATCTGCGGGCGGCCGATGCCGATACGCGGCAGCCGGGCGGCGGCCTGGTGCAGCGCCTCGATGGAGAGATTGATACCCGGCGAAATGGCGCCGCCGATATAGGCGCCGGTTTCGTCCACCACATCGAAGGTGGTGGCGGTGCCGAAATCCACCACCACCAGCGGGCCCTGGTAATGCTGGTGCGCCGCCAAAGCGTTGAGCAGACGGTCCGCCCCGACCCCTTCGGGGTTGGCGGTCTTGATTTCGAAGCCCCAATCCAGCGCGGCGCGGGCCACCAGCGGCTCGGCCTCGAACCATTCCCGGCAGAGGCGGCGCAGATGGTACAAGGCGGCGGGGACGACTGTGCCGATGACGGCCCGGGTGATTTCCTGGGCGGAGATGCCGGCGCGGGCCAGCAGTACCTCCAGCCAGACGCCATATTCATCCGAGGTGCGCTGGGCGGAGGTCGCCAGCCGCCAATTGCCCCGCCATTGCGTGCCGTCATGCACGGCGAACACGATATTGGTGTTGCCTGCATCGATGACCAGAAGCATCCGCCCCTCCTCGCTCTTACCCGTTCGCCAGCAAGACTTCGCCGGTATTGAGCGCCTCGATACGATTTTCGCACTGCAACAGCAATTCGCCGGCGGGCGAAAGGCCGGCGAAGAGGCCGGCGCGGCGCTGGCCGGCGAAGGCGATATCCAGCTTGGTGCCGAGCGGATGGCCCAGCGCCAGCCAGGCGGCGCGGATCTCCTCGCCCGGCGCCTCCAGCAGCGGCTCCAGCCGGGCCAGGATGGCGCGGGCGGCGTCCTCCGGGGCCAGGACCAGCCCTTGCGCGGCCAGGGCCGTGGTGCGCCTTCCGGGGATTTCCGGGGCTTGGCGCAGATTGATGCCGATGCCGATGACCAGCCAGTCCAGCCGGGCACCGTCAGGCACCGCGTCGATCAGGATGCCGGCGAGCTTGGCGCCGTCGCAGAGAATGTCATTCGGCCATTTCAGCGACAGGCCCTGCGCCCCCTGCCCCGCCAGCGCCTGCGCCACGGCGATGCCGGCGACGAGCGAGAACAGCCCGGCTTCCGCCGCCGGACGGGTCGGGCGCAGCAAAATGGAGAGGTTGAGATTGCCTTCCGGCGCGCTCCAGGCCCGGCCACGCGAGCCGCGCCCGGCGGTCTGGCGCAGCGCCAGCACCGCGAGGCCGGAGGGCTCACCCGCCTTGGCGCGGGTGACCACAAGATCGGAGGTGGACCCCAGCTCCTCGTAACATTCGAGGCGCCAGGGGATCACCCCATCAGCGCCTTCGCGGCTTCGCCGGCCACCGCCATCAGCGGGCCGGGGAGAATGACGAAGACGATGGTGGCGAAGGCGCCGACCGCCATCACGAACCCGGCCCCGGCGGAGACGCGCTCGAAATTCGGCTGGCCCTTATCGAAATACATCACCTTGATCACGCGCAGATAATAGAAGGCGCTGACCACGCTGGCGACGATACCGATGATGGTGAGCGTATCCAGCCCGGCATTGAAGGCGGTGGCGAACACGTAGAGCTTGGCGAAGAAGCCGGCCAGCGGCGGAATGCCGGCCATGGACCACATGAACACCGCCATGGCGAAGGCAAAGCCAGGATGCTCGGAGGCGAGACCGGCGAGATCGCTGATCTTCTCCACAGATTGGCCGTTGCGGCGCATCGCCACCACGCAGCCGAAGACGCCGAAGGACATCACCACATAGATGGCGATATAGACCAGGCTGGCCTGGATGCCGTCCACCGTGCCGGTGGCCAGGCCCATCAGCGCGTAGCCCATATGGCTGATCGAGGAATAGGCCAGCAGTCGCTTGATATTGCTCTGGCCGATGGCGGCGAGCGCGCCGATGACCATGGAGAGCACCGCCAGGATCTGGATCAGCGCCGACCACTGGCCGGTGAGATGCCCGAACGGCCCGGCCATCACCGACAGGAACAGCGCCATGGCGGCGGCCTTCGGCGCGGTGGCGAAGAGAGCTGTTACGGAAGTAGGCGCGCCCTCATACACATCCGGCGCCCACATATGGAACGGGGCGGCGGAGATTTTGAAGGCGATGCCGACCAGCACGAACACCACCCCGGCGATGGTGCCGACACCGGCGGTGCCGCTGCGGAACACCTCGCCAAGTGCTGCGAAGTTGGTGGTGCCGGCGAAGCCATAGACCAGCGAGATGCCATAGACGAGCAGGCCGGAAGCCAGCGCGCCGAGCACGAAATATTTCAAGCCGGCTTCGGTGGAGCGCAGATTATCCCGCGCCAGCGCCGCGCAGATATAAAGGGCCAGCGATTGCAGCTCGAAGCCGAGATACAAGGTGAGCATGTCGGCGGCGGAGATCATCGCGATCATGCCGATGACGGCGAACAGCACCAGGATCGGATATTCGAACCGGGCAATGCCCTCGCGCTTATTGTAATCCACCGACAGGATCAGCGCCGCGATGGCGCCGAGATAGACCAGCGTATCCGCAAAGCGGGTGAACAGGCTGGTCTTGAACAGACCGTTCCAGATCAGCGTGTCCGGCGCCAGCAGATTGACCACGGCGGCAACCGCCAGCAGCACCACGGCGCCGAAGGTGACGGCCGGGGTGGTTTCGGATTTTTTCGCCAGCACGCCGCCTGTCAACAGCACCATGCCGCCAAGGCCCAGAACCAGGGCCGGGAGGAGAGCGTAGAGTTCGGTCATTTTGCGGTCACCATGGCCAGCGCCATATGCGGGTTGAGGGCAGCGGAATGCGCCTGCACGAGGGCGTTGATCGGCGCATCGAAGGCATGGGTGAAGCTGGAGGGATAGACGCCCAGCCACATCACCAGCACCGCCAGCGGCAGCAGCATGGCGTATTCACGGCCCGTGAGGTCTTTCAACCCCGCCAGCTCAGGCCTCGCATATTTCTCAAAGAGAACCGCGCGCACCAGCACCAGCGAGTAGGTGACGCCGAGCACCATGCCGGCGCCGCCGAGCAGCGAGACCCAGAAATTCACCTTCAGCGCGCCGACGATGACCAGGATTTCACCGATGAAGCCCGAAGTGCCGGGCAGGCCCATATTGGCCAGGGTGAAGAACATCAAGGCCGCCGCGAACACCGGCATATTGCTGGCCAGCCCGCCGAGATTTTTCAGCGTCAGGCCCTGGCCGCGGGCGGTGAGGATGCCGGCGCAGATGAACAGACCGGCGATGACGAGGCCATGGCTGAGCATCTGGAACAGCGCGCCCTCGATGCCTTCCACCGTGAAGGTGAACAGCCCGATGATGATGACGCCCATATGCGCGACCGAGGAGTAGGCGATCATGCGCTTCATATCCGTCTGCGCCAGGGCGACATAGGAGATGTAGATCACCGCCACCACGCCCAGCGTGAACATCAGCGGCTCGGCCGCGTAGGAAGCGTTGGGCAGCATCGGCAGGGCAAAGCGCAGGAAGCCGTAGGCGCCCATCTTGGAGAGCACGGCGGCGAGCATGATGGTGCCCGGCACCGGGGCCTCGCCATACGCGTCCGGCAGCCAGGTATGCAGCGGCCAGACCGCGGCCTTCACGCCGAAGGCGGCGAGGAAGGCGAGGAACAGCCACATCTGCGCATGCGCCGGGATGGCGGCATGGGTGATCACCGCGATGTTGGTGGTGCCGAGATGGCGCCAGATCCAGACCAGGGCCAGCAGCATGAACAGCGAGCCGGCCAGGGTGAAGACGAAGAATTTCACCGCCGCGTAGATCCGGCGCTCCCCGCCCCAGACGCCGATGATGAGATACATCGGCAGCAGCACGGCTTCGAAGAAGATGTAGAAGAGCACGAAATCCGTGGCGGCGAACATGCCGATGGTCATCGTCTCCAGCAGCAGCATCGCGGCGAAGAAGGAGCGCGCGCGGGTCTTGATGCCGTTGCTCGAAAGGATGGCGATCGGGGTCAGCACCAGGGTGAGCAGGATGAGGAACAGGCTGATGCCGTCCACGCCCATGCGATATTCGACATTGATGCCCGAGAGCCAGGGCATCGCCTCGACGAACTGGTAGCCGGCGATGCCGGTATTGAACTGCGTCCAGACATAAACGCCCAGAACCAGCACCAGCACCGAGAACCCGAGCGCGATGGCCCGCGCCCGGCAGGCGATCTTCGCCTCATCGCCGCTCAGCGTGGCGATGATGAAGGCGCCCAGCAGCGGCAAATAGGTGATCAGCGAGAGGATGGGAAAACCAAGCTGGTTCATATCACTTCACCCAGATGAAGAGGCTGACGAAGACCAGCAGGCCGATCAGCATGACGAAGGCGTAGAGCGCGATGGAGCCGGTTTGCAGCTTCACGGCCTGGGCGGAGGCATCAGAGGTGATCGCCGCCAGCCCCTTGGGCACGCCATCGATCACCTGCTCATCGCCGACGCGCCAGACGAATTTCGCCAGCTTCAGCGAGGGCCGCACCAGCAGTGCATCGTAGAGCTCGTCGAAATACCACTTGTGCAGCAGGAACTTGTAGACCGGCGAGAGGCTCTGCGAGAGCCGCCCCGGCAGCGAGGGCACCAGCAGGTAGAACAGCACCGCGACCAGAATGCCGAAAATGCCGACCAGCAGCGGCGCCATTTTCGCCAGGGACGAGATGTCCTCCATGTGGAACATGGCGGAGTTCGCGGCCACCGCGATGGAGCTGCCCCAGAAGCTCTGGAAGTTGGCGCCGATGAAATCCGGCTTCAGCGCGATGCCGGAACCGAACGCGCCGATGGCCAGGAACAGCAACGGCACCAGCATCACCGCCGGGCTTTCGTGCACATGGTCCTGCACATGCTTGGGCGCGCGGGACTTGCCGGTGAAGACCAGGAAGAACAGGCGCGAGGTATAGAAGGCGGTCAGCCCGGCGGCAGCGGTACCGCAGACCCAGCCATAGGTGCCCATGCCGGTATGCGCGGCCAGCGCCGCATCCAGGATCGCATCCTTGGAGTAATAGCCCGAGAAAGGCGGGATCGCGATCAGCGCCAGCGAGCCGATCAGCATCATCGCGCAGGTGAAAGGCAGTTTGCCCGCCAGACCGCCCATCAGCCGGATATCCTGCTCGTCGGACATCGCATGGATGACGGAGCCGGCGGAGAGGAAGAGCAGCGCCTTGAACAGAGCGTGGTTGATCAGATGAAACATCGCCACCGGGTAGGCGCCGACACCAGCGGCCAGGAACATGTAACCCAGCTGCGAGCAGGTGGAGTAGGCGATGACGCGCTTGATGTCGTTCTGCACGCAACCGATGGTGGCGGCGAAAAAGGCGGTGGTGGCGCCGATGAAGGTGATGAAGCTCATCGCCTCCGGGGCCAGATTGATCAGCGGCGACATGCGCACGATCATGAACACCCCGGCCGCGACCATGGTGGCGGCGTGGATGAGGGCGGAGATCGGCGTCGGGCCTTCCATCGCATCCGCCAGCCAGGTGTGCAGGACAATCTGCGCGGATTTACCCATGGCACCGATGAAGAGCAGGAAGGCGATGATCTCCAGCACCGGCAGCGAGGTGCCGAACAGCGTGTAATGCTGGCCGGCATGCGCGGCGGCACCGGCGAAGATCACATCGAACTGCGTGCTCTGGAAGGTGAAATAGACCAAGGCGATGCCGACGGCGAAGGCGAGATCACCCACGCGGTTGACGATGAAGGCCTTGATGGCGGCATCGTTGGCGGCTTTGCGGTCGTACCAGTAATTGATCAGCAGGTAGGAGACGAGGCCGACCCCTTCCCAGCCGAAGAACAGCTGCAGCAGGTTATTCGCCGTCACCAGCATCAACATCGCGAAGGTGAAGAGCGAGATATAGGACATGAAACGCTGCGGCGTCTTGTCATGCGCCATGTAGCCCACGGAATAGATATGGATGAGCATGGAGACCACGCTCACCATCAGCACCATCACCAGGCTCAGCTGGTCCTGCCGCAGCGACCAATCCGGGGTGAAGCCGCCGACATGGAACCAGGTAGCGAGATGCAGCGGCGCCTGCACCCCGGCCCGGTAGGCCAGGATGGCGAACAGCGCCGAGACCAGCATGAAGGCGACGCTGGCCCCCAGCGACGCGGCACGCCCGATGAAGGGGCGGGCGATGCCCGCGAGAATGGCGCCGACCAGCGGCGCGAAAACGGCAATCAAGGTGAACATGTTCAGCCCTTCATCAACGTCACGTCCTCGACCTCGATCGAGCCGCGATTGCGGAAATAGATGACCAGGATGGCGAGACCGATCGCCGATTCAGCGGCGGCGACGGTGAGCACGAACATGGTGAAGACCTGGCCCACCATGTCATGCAGCGCGCCGGAGAAGGCGACGAAGTTGAGATTGGCGGCGAGCAGGATCAGCTCGATCGACATCATGATGACGATGATGTTCTTCCGGTTCATGAAGATGCCGAAGATGCCGATGACCAGCAGCATCGCCGAGACCACCAGATAATGCGAGAGCGGGACGAGCATTACAGTGTCTCCTCGTGAGTCTGCTTGGCCGGCAGCGCGGCACCCTGGCCGAGCGGGGCGTTGACCAGGGCCAAAGTCTGCTTCGGATCGCGCGCATGCTGCGCGCTGAGATTCTGATGCAGCGAGCGCTTGCGGTCGCGGTGGGTGAGCACGATCGCGCCGATCATCGCCACCAGCAGCACGATGCCGGAAAGCTGGAACACCGGCAGGTAGGAGGTATAGAGCAGATTGCCCAACGCCACCGAGCTGGTGACGTTATCCGGGGTGGGGAACATCCGATCCGCACCGCCCGCCGGGGCAATCGCCCAATTGCCGGCGATGAAGGCCAGCTCGATGAACATGATGAGCGCCACGAGCGCGCCCACCGGCGCATAGCGCTGGAAGCCTTCGTTGAGGGCGACGAAATCCACATCCAGCATCATCACCACGAAGAGGAAGATGACCGCGACGGCGCCGACATAGACGATGGCGAGGATGAAGGCCAGGAACTCCGCCCCGGTGAGCAGGAACAGCACCGCCGCATTCACGAAACCGAGAATGAGGAAGAGCACGGCATGCACCGGGTTGCGGCTGGTCACCACCATCACCGCCGAAGCCAGCAGGATGAAGGAGAAGAGATAGAAAGCGAGATTTGCGATCATGTGCTTGGGGCCCTTACCGGTACGGCGCGTCCAGCTCGAGCCGCTTGGCCAATTCCGGCTCCCAACGGTCGCCATTATCCAAGAGCTTCGCCTTGTTATACATCAGTTCCTCGCGCGTTTCGGTCGCGAACTCGAAGTTCGGGCCTTCGACGATGGCATCGACCGGGCAGGCTTCCTCGCACAGGGCGCAATAGATGCACTTGGTCATGTCGATATCGTAGCGCGTGGTGCGGCGCGAGCCATCCTCGCGCGGTTCGGCCTCGATGGTGATGGCTTGGGCCGGGCACACCGCTTCGCACAATTTGCAAGCGATGCAGCGTTCCTCGCCATTCGGGTAGCGGCGCAGCGCGTGCTCACCCTTGAAGCGGGCCGAGGTGGGGTTCTTTTCGAACGGGTAGTTGATGGTCGCCTTGGGCCGGAAGAAATAGCGCAAGGTGATGCCCAGGCCGCAGAGAATTTCCCACAGCACCAGGCCCCATGTCCAACGCAGGACCTTGTTCATGATTGCGCTCCCTTACGCATGCGCCAGCAGGCCGGAATATTCCATCACGCCCGCAACGAGGACGAGATAGACGAGCGAGATGGGCAGGAAAACTTTCCAGCCCAGCGCCATCAGCTGATCGTAGCGCAGGCGCGGCAGCGTGGCGCGCACCCAGACGAAAACGAACAGGCAGATGAGCACTTTGAAGATGAACCAGAGCGGCCCTGGGATCATGGTGAAGGGCGCGAACGGGATCGGCGAGAGCCAGCCGCCCAGGAAGAGCGTGGTGGTCATGCCGCTGATCAGGATCATGTTGGCATATTCGCCGAGGAAGAAGAGCCCGAAGGACATCGAGCTATATTCCACGAAGAAGCCGGCGACGATTTCCGATTCACCTTCCGCCAGATCGAACGGGGCTCGGTTGGTTTCCGCCAGGCCCGAGATGAAGAAGATGATGAACACCGGGAAGAGCGGGATGGCGAACCAGAGATGCTTCTGCGCCAACACGATATCGTTGAGGTTCTGGCTGCCGGCGAGGATCAGCACCGTCACCATCACGAAGCCCATCGAGACTTCGTAGGAGACCATCTGGGCCGCCGAGCGCAGCGCGCCGAGGAAGGCGTATTTGGAATTGGAGGCCCAGCCGGCGATGATGATGCCGTAGACGCCAAGCGACGAGACCGCGAAGAGATAGAGCACGCCGACATTGATGTTGGCGATGGCCCAGCCATTATTCACCGGCATCACCGCCCAGGCGATGATGGCGAGGCCGAACGTGATCATCGGCGCCAGGATGAACAGCACCTTGTCCGAGCCGGTCGGAAGGATGGTTTCCTTCATCAGCATCTTGATCGCGTCCGCGAAAGGCTGCCAGAGGCCGAACGGGCCGACCACGTTGGGGCCCTTGCGCAGCTGGATGGCGCCCATCACCTTGCGCTCGAAATAGGTGAGGTAGGCGACGCCGATCAGCAGCGGCACCACCAGGGCCAGGGTTTTCAGGAGCGTGAGGATCACGATCCCGGTATCGGTATCCCAGAACGGCATGGTCATTCCGCGGCCTCCGCGAGGGCAGGATTATGGGCGGCCACGCAGGCGGCCATGGTCGGGCTGGAGCGGCTGATCACGTCGGTCTGGTAGTAATTCGCCAGAGCCGGGGTGAAGGGGGCATCGCCCAGCGCGCCGTAGCTGGCGGGGGCGGCCGTATCCGTGCCCGCGAAGCGGCGGAATTCTTGCCCGAACACCGGGTAATTGGCCTTCAGATGCGCGCGCAGCTGTTCCAGAGTGTCGTAGGGCAGCGCGTGGCCGAGATAGGCGGAGATGGCGCGCAGAATGCGCCAATCCTCACGTGCATCGCCCGGCGGCTTCACCGCGATATAGGCGCTCTGCACCCGCCCCTCCGTGTTGACGTAGGTGCCATCTTTTTCGGTGTAGGCGGCACCGGGCAGGATGACGTCCGCGCGGGAGGCGCCGGCATCGCCGTGATGGCCCTGATAGATCACGAAGCTGCTGTTGGGGATGTTGCGCACGGCCTCGTTATCGGCGCCGAGCAGCCAGAGCACGTCGGCGGCACCGCCCAGCATCGCTTGGGCGCTGAGGCCGTTGGTGCCGGGCAGCAAGCCCAGATCCAGCGCGCCAACGCGCGAGGCCGCGTGCTGCAGCACGTTGAAGCCATGCCATTCGGCATTCAGCATGTTGAACTGCGTGGCCAGCTTCCAGGCGGTGGCGTGCAAAGCCGCACCATCCGGCCGGGCCAGCGCGCCGGCGCCGATGATGAGCATCGGCTTGGCCGCACCCTTCAGCACTTCGGCGAATTCATGCGTGCCGTCCAGCAGCGCCTGCAAGGCCGCCGGGCCTTCGCCAAGATGCGTGGTCTTGTAGGTGAGATCAGCTTTTTCGCCAATCACGCCGACCTGGAATTTGCCCGCCAGCCAGCGCTTGCGGATGCGCGCATTCAACACCGGCGCCTCATGGCGGGGATTGCTGCCGATGATCAGCAGCGCATCCGCTTCCTCGATGCCGGCGATGGTGGTGTTGAAGCTGTAGAAGGCGCGCTTCGAAACATCGTAGGCGGCGCCATCAATCCGGCAATCGATATTGGCCGAGCCCTGCCCCGCCATGAATTCCTTCAGCGCCAGCATGGATTCGACATCCGCCAGATCACCGACCAGCGCGCCGATCTTCTCGGGTGCCGTGGCTTTGATCTTGCCGGCGATGGCGGCGAAGGCTTCTTCCCAGCTTGCCGGGCGCAGCTTGCCGTTTTCGCGAATCCAGGGACGATCCAGCCGGCGGCGCTTCAGCCCATCGACGGAGAAGCGGGATTTATCGCCCAGCCATTCCTCATTCACCTCGTCATTGATGCGCGGCAGAATGCGCAGCACTTCCGCGCCACGGGCATCGATACGGATGTTGGAGCCGAGCGCGTCCAGCACGTCGATGCTGTCGGTCTTGCGCAGCTCCCAGGGGCGCGCGGTGAAGGCGTAGGGCTTGCTGGTCAGCGCGCCGACCGGGCAAAGATCGATGATATTGCCGGAGAGTTCGGAGGTGAGCGCCTTCTGCACATAGGTGCCGATCTGCGTGCTCTCGCCGCGGAAAGTACCGCCCAGCTCCGCCGTGCCCGCCACTTCCGTGGTGAAGCGCACGCAGCGTGTGCAATGGATGCAACGCGTCATCGTGGTACGCACCAGCGGGCCCCAATCGGGCTGGGCGACGCTGCGCTTGTCTTCCTCATAGCGCGAGGTGTCGCGGCCATAGGCCACGGCTTCGTCCTGCAGATCGCACTCACCGCCCTGGTCGCAGATCGGGCAATCCAGCGGATGGTTGATCAGCAGGAATTCCATCACGCCGCGCCGGCCCTTGCGGACCATCTCGCTATCGGTGTGCACCACCATGCCATCCGCCACTGGCTGGCCGCAGGAGGCGACAGGCTTCGGCGGCATCTTCTCGATTTCGACGAGACACATGCGGCAATTGCCGGCCACCGAGAGGCGCTCATGATAGCAGAAGCGGGGAATTTCGATCCCCGCCGCCTCGCAGGCCTGGATCACGGTCGAGCCGTTGGGGACTTCGACCTCGATGCCATCGATTGTGAGCTTGGCCATGGCTTACTCCGCCGCCTGCGCCGCCACCGGCGGCTGATAATCGGTCGCGCGGGCTTCCACCTCGGGGCGGAAGGCGCGCATCATGCCCTGGATCGGCCAGGAAGACGCCTCGCCGAAGGCGCAGATCGTGTGGCCGGCCACCTGGGTGGTGACCTGCTCCAGCAGATGAATATCCGCCAAAGTCGCTTTGTTCTGCACGATGCGATCCATCTGGCGCATCATCCAGCCGGTGCCTTCGCGGCAGGGGGTGCACTGGCCGCAGCTCTCATGCTTGAAGAATTTCGAGAGCCGCCAAATGGCTTTCACCACATCCACGGATTTATCCATGACGATGATGGCGCCGGAGCCCATCATGCTCTTGGACGCTGCCAGACTGTCGAAATCCATCAGCTGGGTGTCGCACATCGCCTTGTTCAGCACCGGGGAGGAGGCGCCGCCGGGGATGACGGCGCCGAGATTATCCCAGCCACCGCGCACGCCGCCGGCATGTTTCTCGATCAGCTCGCGCAGCGGAATACCGAGCTCTTCCTCGACATTGCAGGGATTATTCACATGGCCGGAGATGCAGAAGATCTTGGTGCCGGCATTTTTCGGCTTGCCCAGGCCCGCGAACCAGGCGCCGCCACGGCGCATGATCGTCGGCACGCCGGCGATGGTCTCGACATTATTCACCGTCGTCGGGCAACCATACAGCCCCATCGCCGCCGGGAAGGGCGGCTTCATCCGCGGCATGCCCTTTTTGCCTTCCAGGCTCTCCAACATCGCGGATTCCTCGCCGCAAATGTAGGCGCCGGCGCCACGCTGCAGCACGAGGTCAAAATCCCACCCCGAACCTGCCGCATTCTTGCCAATCAAACCCGCTTCATAGGCTTCGTCGATCGCGAATTGGAGGCGCTGGGCTTCGTTGTAATACTCGCCGCGAATATAGATGAAGGCCTTGTTCGCCCCCATCGCGAAAGAGGCGATCAGCGCGCCTTCGATCAGCTTATGCGGCTCGTTGCGGATGATGTCGCGATCCTTGCAGGTGCCGGGCTCGGATTCGTCGGCATTGATGACGACGTAGGAGGGACGGCCATCGCTCTGCTTGGGCATGAAGGACCATTTCATGCCGGTGGGAAAGCCAGCCCCGCCACGCCCGCGCATGCCCGAGGCTTTCATCTCCTCGATCAGCGCATCGCGGCCCTTGGCGATGATCTCGGCGGTGCCGCTCCAATCGCCCCGGGCGCGGGCGCCGGCGAGTTTCCAATCCTGTTGGCCGTACAAATTCTGATAGATGCGGTCTTCATCTTTCAGCATCGGCTCACTCCCCGGCGGTTGGGTTGGAGGTCAAAGAGGTCAGCCCGGCGGCGGGCGCGGAAGAGGCCCGCCCGCCAAGCGAGCCGGCCGGCGGCAAGGGCTTGCCCGCCTTCAGATCGGCCAGCAGCGCCTCGACGCGCTCGGCATTCATGTCCTCATAATAATCGTCATTGATCTGCAAAATCGGCGCATTCACGCAGGCGCCGAGGCATTCCACCTCTTTGAGCGTGAACAGCCCATCCTCGCTGGTGCCGCCGAAATGGGCGACGCCGCTGGCCTTCTTGCAGGCGGAGACGATGTCGTCCGAGCCGCGCAGCCAGCACGGCGTGGTGGTGCAGACCTGCAGATGATATTTGCCGACCGGCTTCAGATTGAACATCGTGTAGAAGGTCGCGACCTCATACACGCGCATCGGCGAAACCCCGAGGATTTCAGCTGCAACATCCATTGCCGCGCGCGGCAGCCAGGCGGAGCCGGTCTGCTCGCCCATCTGGCGCTGCGCCAGATCGAGCAGCGACTTCACCGCGCTCATCTGCTTGCCCTCGGGATATTTCTTGATCGCCTTCTGCACCAACTTCATGTTGGCGTCGGTATAGGCGAAGCTGGTCGGTTCTGCGTGATTGATGCTCACCGGTCGATCTCACCAAAAACAATGTCGAGCGATCCGAGGATCGCCACCATGTCGGCCAGCATATGGCCTTTGCACAGCCTGTCCGCGGCCTGCAGATGCGCGAAGCCGGTGGAGCGGATCTTGCAGCGATAGGGCCGGTTGGAGCCATCCGCCTGCAGATACACGCCAAACTCACCCTTGGGCGCTTCCACGGCGGTGTAGGTGGCACCGGCGGGAACGTGATAGCCTTCGGTATAGAGCTTGAAGTGATGGATCAGAGCTTCCATCGAATGCTTCATCTCGGCGCGGGTCGGCGGGGTGATCTTGCGATCCTGCACCTTGATCGGCCCGGGTTTCATTTTCGCCAGCGCCTGCTTCACGATTTTCACGCTCTCGCGCATCTCGGCCATGCGCACGAGATAGCGGTCGTAAGAATCGCCATGCTTGCCGACGGGAACATCGAATTCCACCTCGGCATATTTGTCGTAAGGCTGGGCACGGCGCAGATCCCACGCCACGCCGGAGCCGCGCAAAGACGGGCCGGAGAAGCCCCAGGCCAGCGCCTCTTGCGCCGAGATCACGCCGATATCGACGAGACGCTGCTTGAAGATGCGGTTGCCATTCAGCAGGTTTTCCATCTCATCGATGAATTTCGGATATTCATCGGCCCAGGCCGCGATATCCGCTTCCAGCCCTGCCGGCAGATCCTTCGCCACCCCACCGGGGCGGAAATAATTCGAGTGGAAGCGCGCCCCGGAGGCCCGCTCATAAAATTCGAGGAGCTTTTCCCGCTCCTCATACATCCACAGGCTCGGCGAAATCGCGCCGCAATCGAGCGCGAAATGACCAATGGCGAGCAGATGGTTGAGCACGCGGGTCAGCTCCGCGAACAGCACGCGAATCCATTGCGCCCGCTCCGGCGCCTGCACGCCCAGCAGCTTTTCGGTGGCGAGCGCGAAGGCATGCTCGCAGCCCATCGGCGAGACGTAATCCAGACGGTCGAAATACGGCACCGCCTGCATATAGCTCTTATACTCGATCAGCTTTTCGGTGCCGCGATGCAGCAGCCCGATATGCGGATCGCAGCGCTCGATCACCTCGCCATCCATCTCCAGGATCAGACGCAACACGCCATGCGCGGAGGGGTGCTGCGGCCCGAAATTGATGGTGTGGCTATCGACCTCGAAAATCTTGGTCTTCGCGACGGCCTCGCTCATGACCGGCTCCTGTTCACCTTCTCATCGCCGGGGAGCAGGGTCATGCCTTCCCAGGGCGAGAGGAAATCGAAATTCCGGAATTCCTGCGTCAGTTTAACCTTGTCGTAAACCACAGCACGGCGCTCATCGTCATAATGCACTTCGACATAGCCGGTGAGCGGGAAATCCTTACGCAGCGGATGACCCTCGAACCCGTAATCGGAGAGGATGCGGCGGTGATCAGCGAGCCCGTTGAAGCGAATGCCGAACAGATCCCAGATCTCGCGCTCCCACCAGCCGGCGACCGGCCAGATATCGGTGACGGAGGCCACTTCAGCCGCCTCATCGGTGGAGAAGATCACGCGCACGCGCTGATTGCGGGTGACGGAGAGCAGGTTATAGACGACCTCGAAACGCTGCGCGCGTTCAGGATAATCCACGGCGCAGACATCCATCACCTGCTGGAATTGGAGCTGGTCACGCAGGGCCAGCAGCAGCGCATGGGCGGCCTCGCGGGTGGTGAGGATGATCGCCTCGCCCAGCGCGCGCTTCACCTCATGCGCCCCCGGCAGCGCGCTCAGCCCCACCAGGATTTCATCGACCGGCGCGGCAGGCGCCTCGGTCTGAATGTCGGTTTCTTCAGCCACGCAGCACCGTCCCCGTCCGCCGGATCTTCTTCTGCAATTGCATGATGCCGTAGACCAGCGCCTCCGCGGTGGGCGGGCAGCCCGGCACATACACATCCACCGGCACGATGCGGTCGCATCCGCGCACGACGGAATAGGAATAATGGTAATAGCCGCCGCCATTGGCGCAGCTGCCCATCGAGATCACCCAGCGCGGCTCGGGCATCTGGTCATAGACCTTGCGCAGGGCCGGGGCCATCTTGTTGGTCAGGGTGCCGGCGACGATCATCACGTCCGACTGGCGGGGCGAGGCGCGCGGGATGATGCCGAACCGGTCGAGATCATATTTCGGCATATACGCGTGGATCATTTCCACGGCACAGCAGGCCAGGCCGAAAGTCATCGGCCAGAGGCTGCCGGTGCGCGCCCAGTTCACCACCTTGTCGATATTGGCGACGATGAAGCCTTTGCCGGCGAGCTCACCGGTAATGCCCTTGATCACCGCATCCTGCTCGGCCCCAGGCGGCAGCGCCTCCCGGTTCCAAGCGATATCAGCATTGTTTGGCGCAGTGCTCATGGCTTTATTCCCAATCCAAGGCGCCCTTGTTCCACTCATAGATGAAGCCGACCGTGAGCACCGCCAGGAAGGCCATCATCGACCAGAACCCGACCAGCCCGATATGGCCCAGCGACACCGCCCAGGGGAACAGAAACGCCACCTCGACATCGAAGATCACGAAAAGAATGGCCACCAGGTAAAAGCGCACATCAAAACGCCGGCGGGCATCGCCGAACGCCTCGAAGCCGCACTCATAAGCCGACAGCTTTTCAGCATAGGGTTTTTGCTTCCCGGCCAGCAGCGAGCCGGCGATAAAAGCAACGCCCAGAATAGCGGCGAGGGCGACGAAAATGAGAATCGGAAAGTACTGAGCCAGGTTCAGCTGCACTTGTGCTCATCTCCTTGATCGCGCCGGCATAGCCAAAACGGCCAACCGTAGTGGATTATTACCCGCCGTGTCGCACCGCAACAGCCTGCGGTCAACCCCGCCCCAAAATGGACAGCCATGCTGCGCAAACGCGTGAAGACCGCACGAAATCGCACGGCGCATCGTAACCTTATTCAATTTTAGGAATAATGAAAATCTTTGCCGAAGCAAGCTTTGCCGGAGCAGGGAATGGCGCGAGTGACGGGGCTCGAACCCGCGACCTCCGGCGTGACAGGCCGGCGCTCTAACCAACTGAGCTACACCCGCGTAAGGCGTGGCGGCGATGTACTTGGCATTGAAATCAGCGTCAAGCGTATGACATCGCGTTTGCGCAAATTACTGTGGATATTTTCGCGGCGAGGTTTGCCGAAATGATCCATAAGCGTTGTTTCGTATAGGCGGTGACGGTTTCGAACCGCCGACCCTCTCGGTGTAAACGAGATGCTCTACCGCTGAGCTAACCGCCCCCATACGAAGCGGGGAATGGATGAAACACCATCCATTCCCGGTTCAGGCCAGGCCTGAATTAGTTGACGGCGTCTTTCAGCGTCTTGCCGGGCTTGAAGCGCACGGAGGTGGAGGCCGGAATGTCGATCTCCTCGCCGGTGCGCGGGTTGCGGCCCTTGGAGGCCTCACGCTCGGCGGTGGCGAAGGTGCCGAAACCGACCAGGCGAACCTCTTCCTTCTTCTTCAGCGTCTTCTCGATCGCACCGAACACGGCATCGACCACTTCCGCGGCCTTCGCCTTGGACAGATCGGCTTCCTCGGCCACGGCGGCGATCAGATCATTCTTGTTCACGGGCAAAACTCCCTGTTGTCGGGTTGGGTGTGACGGGCTTGTCCGCAAACAGCGCGGGCAGTCCACAAAAAAGAGTGGCGCGCGGTCATAACCAAATCGCGCGCCACCCGTCAAACGCTTGGGTTTGCTTAGTGCGGGAGAGAGGCGCTCACCTCGCCATCCGGCGCCTTCGCCAGCTCCTCCGGCGCTTCGTCCCACTCGATCGGCTCAGGGGCGCGCACCAGCGCCTTGCTGATCACCTCATCGACATGGCTGACCGGCAGAATGGTCAAGGATTTCTTCACATTCTCAGGGATTTCAACGAGATCCTTCTCGTTATCCTTGGGGATGAAGACGGTGGTGATGCCGGCGCGCAGGGCCGCCAGCAGCTTTTCCTTCAAGCCGCCGATCGGCAGCACCCGGCCGCGCAGGGTGATTTCGCCGGTCATGGCGATATCCTTACGGATCGGTATCCCGGTGATCGCGGAGACGATGGAGGTCGCCATCGCGATGCCGGCGGACGGGCCGTCCTTCGGAGTCGCGCCTTCCGGCACATGCACATGGATGTCGCGCTTATCGAAGAAAGGCGGCTTGATGCCGAACTGGGTGGCGCGCGAGCGGATATAGGAATAGGCCGCCGCCACGCTTTCCTTCATCACATCGCCGAGCTGGCCGGTCTGCTTGATGCCGCCCTTGCCGGGCAGCAGCACGCTCTCGATGGTCAGGATCTCGCCGCCCACCTCGGTCCAGGCCAGGCCGGTGACAACCCCCACCATGTCCTCCGCCTCGGTCTCGCCGAAGCGGAATTTCGGCACGCCGGAGAATTTCTGCAAATTCTCCTTGGTGATCTTCACCTTCTTGGCCTTGGCGGTGACAATCTCCTTCACCGCCTTGCGGGCCAGGGTCGCCAGCTCGCGCTCCAGGTTACGCACGCCGGCCTCACGCGTATAGGTGCGCACTAGCTCGAGCATGGCGTCGTCGGAGACGGACCATTCATCCTTCTTCAACCCATGCGCCTCGCCCTGCTTGGGCAGCAGATGGCGCTTGGCGATCTCCACCTTCTCATCCTCGGTGTAGCCGGGGATGCGGATGATCTCCATGCGGTCCAGCAGCGGCTGGGGCATGCGCAGGCTATTGGCGGTGGTGACGAACATCACGTCCGAGAGGTCGTAATCCACCTCCAGATAATGGTCGGCGAAGGTGGAATTCTGCTCCGGGTCCAGCACCTCCAAAAGGGCCGAGGCCGGATCGCCGCGCCAATCCGCCCCGAGCTTGTCGATCTCATCCAGCAGGAAGAGCGGGTTGGAGGTCTTCGCCTTCTTCATGCCCTGGATGATCTTGCCCGGCATGGAGCCGATATAGGTGCGGCGGTGACCACGGATCTCCGACTCGTCGCGCACCCCGCCCAGCGACATGCGCACGAATTGCCGCCCCGTCGCCTTGGCGATGGATTTGCCCAGCGAGGTCTTGCCGACGCCAGGCGGGCCGACCAGGCAGAGGATCGGGCCGCGTACCTTCGGGCTGCGCGCCTGCACCGCCAGATATTCGACGATGCGCTCCTTGATCTTGTCCAGGCCGAAATGCTCCTCGTCGAGCAGCTTCTCCGCCTCGATCACGTCATTCTTGATCTTGCTGCGCTTCTTCCAGGGGATGCCGACGATCCAGTCCAGATAATTGCGCACCACCGTGGCTTCCGCGCTCATCGGGCTCATCGAGCGCAGCTTCTTCAGCTCCGCCAGCGCCTTCTCGCGCGCTTCCTTGGAGAGCTTGGTGGCCTTGATCTTTTCCTCAAGCTCGGCGGTCTCGTCCTTGCCGTCCTCGCCCTCGCCCAGCTCCTTCTGGATCGCCTTGAGCTGCTCGTTGAGGTAATATTCGCGCTGGGTCTTTTCCATCTGCCGCTTCACGCGGTTGCGGATCTTTTTCTCGACCTGCAGCACGCCGATTTCGGATTCCATATGGTTGAAGACGCGCTCCAGCCGCTCCGCCGTGCTGTCCAGTTCCAGCAGCTCCTGGCGGTCGGAAATCTTCAGCCCGAGATGGCTGGCGACCGTATCGGCCAGCTTCGAGGGGCTTTCGATCTGGTTGACCGAAACCAGCACCTCCGGCGCGATCTTCTTGTTGAGCTTGATATATTGCTCGAACTGCGCGACCACGGTGCGGCCCAGCGCCTCGACCTCCTTGGCCTCGTCGCCGCGATCCTCGATCGGCTCGGCCACCACCTCGAAGAAATCCTCGGTGGATTTGAAATCGGTGATTTTCGCACGGCGCAGACCTTCCACCAGCACCTTCACGGTGCCGTCCGGGAGCTTCAGCAGCTGCAAAATCGTGGAAACGGTGCCGACACGGTAGATATCATCGGCCGCCGGGTCGTCCTGGGCGGCGTTTTTCTGCGCGACCAGCAGGATCTGCTTGTCTTCCTTCATCACGCTTTCCAGCGCGCGCACGGATTTTTCGCGCCCCACGAAGAGCGGCACGATCATGTGCGGGAACACCACGATATCGCGCAGCGGCAGCACCGCGAGGGTCTCTGTGGGCGATCCGGGGTCTTTAACGTCAGACATATATATATTCCTTAGGTCTGTCGGCTGCCCTCAACAGGCACAGCGCGATGCGCCGTCTTTTACGGCCACATTCGACATATCGGCAGGTGAGCAGGCCCCTGCAAGCCCCGCTTCACGGCGAGGCTTGCAAGGCAGAAGCGCCTCAGGAGGCGTTTTCGGCGCGGGTCTCGGAGTAGAGATAAAGCGGCTCGGCGCGGCCTTCGGCCACCTCGCCGGAAATCACCACCTCGGAGACGCCTTCCAGGCCCGGCAGGTCAAACATGGTGGCGAGCAGGATGCCTTCCATGATCGAGCGCAGCCCGCGCGCGCCGGTCTTGCGCTTGATGGCGCGGTTGGCAACCACTTTCAGCGCATCCTCGGTGAAGGTGAGCTTCACCCCCTCCATCTCGAACAGCCGGCCATATTGCTTGACCAGCGCGTTCTTCGGCTTGGTGAGAATCTCGATCAGCGCCGCCTCATCCAGATCCTCCAGCGTGGCGACCACCGGCAAACGGCCGATGAATTCCGGGATCAGGCCGAATTTCAGCAGATCCTCGGGCTCCACCTCGCGCAGGATGGCACCCATGCGGCGCTCATCCTGGGAGCGGACATCCGCGCCGAAGCCGATGCCCGAGCCCTTGCCGCGGGCGGAGATGATCTTCTCCAGCCCGGCGAAGGCGCCACCGCAGATGAACAGGATATTGGTGGTGTCCACCTGCAGGAATTCCTGCTGCGGATGCTTGCGCCCGCCCTGCGGCGGCACGCTGGCCACGGTGCCTTCCATGATCTTCAGCAGCGCCTGCTGCACCCCCTCACCGGAGACATCGCGGGTGATGGAGGGATTGTCCGACTTGCGGGAAATCTTATCCACCTCGTCAATATAGACGATGCCGCGCTGGGCGCGCTCGACATTATAATCGGCGGCCTGCAGCAGCTTGAGGATGATGTTCTCCACATCCTCGCCCACATAACCGGCCTCGGTCAGGGTCGTCGCGTCGGCCATGGTGAAGGGCACGTCGAGGATTCGCGCCAGGGTCTGGGCCAGCAGCGTCTTGCCCGAGCCGGTCGGCCCGACCAGCATGATGTTGGACTTCGCGATCTCGACATCATTGCTCTTGGTCGCGTGAGAGAGGCGCTTGTAATGGTTATGCACCGCCACCGAGAGCACGCGCTTGGCGTGCATCTGGCCGATGACATAATCGTCGAGCACCTTGCAGATCTCACGCGGCGTCGGCACGCCGTCGCGCGTTTTCACGAGATGCGTCTTATGCTCCTCGCGAATGATATCCATGCACAGCTCGACGCATTCATCGCAGATGAACACGGTCGGGCCGGCAATGAGCTTCCGCACCTCATGCTGGGACTTGCCGCAAAAGGAGCAGTAAAGCGTATTTTTTGTGTCGCCCGATTTACTGGTCATAGTCACTCCACAACCCGCGTCTTAGCTGAAAAGACTAATCCCCCGTGCCAGAGGGCACAAGCGCCGGGTTTTTTCATAAAATTACAGGGTTTTCAGACCTGTATCGAAAATTTCCGGCCGGGGACGGCCTCTTTTTGCGTCGCGGAACGTCAAAAAACTGAAAAATCCGGCCGTCCTTTTGTTGAACGGACCGGATTTCCGAAACCTTCGGAAGGCTTGGGCGCGAGGCTTAGCTTCCGCTGGAGTCGGGCTTCGGCGCGTCGCTCTTCAGGCTGCCGGTCTCGGACTGGTATTTCACCACCTCGTCGACAATGCCGAAATCCTTGGCCTCATCCGCCGACATATAGGTATCGCGCTCCAGCTTCGCCTCGATGGCTTCGAGGGGCTGGCCCGTGTGATCGACATAGATCTGGTTCAGCTTGGAGCGCAGCTTGAGGATCTCTCGGGCCTGGATTTCGATATCCGTGGCCTGGCCCTGGGCGCCGCCGGAGGGCTGGTGGACCATGACGCGGGCATTCGGCAGGGCGAATCGCTTGCCCTTGGCGCCGGCGCAGAGCAGCAGCGAGCCCATCGAGGCGGCTTGGCCCAGGCAGACGGTGGACACCGGCGAGCGGATATATTGCATCGTGTCATAGATGGCGAGGCCGGAGGAGACGACGCCGCCCGGGCTGTTGATGTAGAAGGAGATTTCCTTGTTCGGATTCTCGCTCTCCAGGAACAGGAACTGGGCGCAGAGCAGGGACGACACGACATCGTTCACCTGGCCGGTGAGGAAGACGATGCGTTCCTTCAGCAGCCGGGAATAGATGTCGTAAGAGCGCTCGCCGCGCGCGGTCTGCTCGACGACCATGGGCACGAGGTTGTTGTTATAGACCTCGACAGGATCCCGATCCCACATGTGTTTTCAATCCTTTATCAAATAACCGCAGCTTCCGCCTCGTTACCGCGCCAGCACGTGGCCGCCATAACCGCGAAACACGGCGTCATGCTTCTTAGGTTAGAGCATCTTTCCGGTTCGTCTAGAGGCGCCTCAGAAAGGTGAAGCCGTTTCCCCTCGCGGAGAAACGGCTTCACCCTAAAATCGCAAAAGTTTTTGGTGCCGCTTTTTTCAAAAAGCGGCTGCTTTCTTACTCTTCCGGGTCCTTGGCGAGATCCTCAGCGGAAACCGACACTTCATCCTGCTTCACGGAGCCGAGCAGGAAGTCGATCACCTTATCCTCGAAGATCGGGCCGCGGAAACGCTCCATCTGCTGCGGGTTCTTGCGGAAGAACTCGACCACCTGCATCGCCTGCGGGCCATAGCGCATCGCCTCGTTGAACATGGCGCGCTGCAGCTCCTGGTCGGTCACCTGCACCTCGTTGGCGCGGCCGATCTCGGCGACCAGCAGGCCCAGCCGCACACGGCGATCGGCGATCGCCCTGTACTCGGCCTTCAGGGTCTCTTCGTCCTTGCCGGCATCTTCCGGGTCCTGCTCGCCGGCTTCCTTCTCGGCCTCAACCTGGGCCCAGATCGCGTCGAACTCGGCATCGACCAGCGACACCGGGGCCTGGAACTGCGCCTTCTCGGCCAGCACGTCCAGCAAAGCGCGCTTCAGCTTGGCGCGGGTCAGGCCTTCATATTCACGGCCGATCTGCTCCTTCACGCGCTCCTTGAGCTGCTCCAGCCCTTCGAGGCCCATGGTCTTGGCCAGCTCGTCATCCAGCACCGGCACCTCGGCCACGGCCAACTGCTTGGCGGTGATCTCGAATTCGGCGGTCTTCCCGGCCAGGTCCTTGGCGCCGTATTCCTCGGGGAAGGTCACGGTGATGGTCTTGGTCTCGCCCACCTGCATGCCGACGACCTGCTCGGTGAAGCCAGGGATGAAGCCCGGGCCTTCGACGATCAGCGCCACATCCTGGGCGGTGCCGCCCTCGAAGGCGACGCCATCGATGCGGCCGATGAAATCGACGGTCAGCTGCTCGCCGGCCACAGCCGGGCGGGTCTCTTCGACCTTGGTGAAGCTCTTGCGCTGCTCGGCGATGTTTTTCAGGCTTTCCTCGACCTTGTCATCGCTGACCGCGGCGACCGGCTTGGAGAGGGTGACATCGGACAGGTCCGGCACCGCCACCTCGGGGAGGATTTCCATCTCGACGGTGAATTCCAGCTCGGACTCGGTGCCCGGCTTGACGATTTCCAGCTTCGGCTGCATCGCCGGGCGCAGATTGCGCTCGCTCAGCAGCTGGGAATGGGCCTGGTTCACCGCGCCCTCGACGATCTCGGCGGCCACCGCCTCGCCATAGCGCTTGCGCACGATATTCATCGGCACCTTGCCGGGGCGGAAGCCCGGCATCTGGATGGTCTTGCTCAGCTCGGCCAAACGCTGCTCACGCTTGGCGGCCAGTTCGGGTTCGGGAACCACGACCGTGAAGCCGCGCTTCAAGCCGTCGGAGAGCGTTTCGGTAACCTGCATGGGACGAACAAACCTCGTTAAATCAACAACAAAGCGGTCTGGTGCGGGCGGAGGGACTTGAACCCCCATGGCTTTCGCCACCAGAACCTAAATCTGGCGTGTCTACCAGTTTCACCACGCCCGCATCCGGGCCGACAAACTTAAGCCGGGGCGCATAGCGCGTGTTGCGCTGTTTCACAAGCTTGCCCCTCGTCTATCGGTATAAAAGCGACTAATTCCGCTTCATGGACAGGCAGCGCACCCCGGTTTCACGCGAAAATCCTCGCCCCGCGCGGCGGCGGCGCTGGATCTGGTATGTCGGCGGGGCGGTGGCGCTGGCCGTGGCGGTGCCGGTCGCGGGGGCGGCCTGGTTCGTGGCGCGGTTCAACCCGAATGATTACGCACCGCAGATCGTGGCGGCGGTGCAGCAGGCGACCGGGCGGCAGCTCAGCATTGGCGGGCCGATCAAGCTGCAGCTCTCGCTGACCCCGACCTTGACCGCCAGCACGCTCAGCCTCTCCAACCCGCAAGGCTTTGCCGACCCGTCGCTGCTGACGCTGGACCAGGTGCAGGCGCAGATCGCGCTGCTGCCGCTGCTGCATCATCAGGTGAATATTCTGCGCCTGGTGCTGGTCGGCCCGAAACTTTATCTGGAGCGCGACGCCAAAGGCCAGGCGGACTGGAATTTCGCCCCGGCCGCCAGCGCCTCCGCCGGCCCGGCCGAGACCAGTCCGGCGCCGCACGCCAAGCGTCCACGCTATAAGGTGGCGCTGCAGGCGGTGGAGCTGCAAAATGGCCAGATCATCCTGCGCGGCCCCGGCAGCAGCCCGCCAAATGTGATCCAGCTCACCAGGCTGACCGGCCAGGCCAGCTCGCTGCAGGCGCCGTTGCACCTCACCGGGGCGGCCGCCATCGGCGCCACCAAGCTGACCATGCAGGGCATGGTTGGCCCGGTGGCGCGGCTGACCGGCAGGGGCGACAGCCCCTGGCCGGTGGATCTGAATTTCGGCTTCGCCGGCGCCAGCGCCACGCTGCAAGGCAAGGTGACACGCCCGCAAAATGCCAGCGGCTATGATCTGGCGCTGAACGCCACCATCCCGGCGCTGGCCAGCCTCACCGCCGCCCTGCCGCCGGCCTGGCTGGGCGGGCTCAGCCTGCCGCCGCTGCAAAATCTCAGCCTCACCGCGCGCATCGCCGATCAGGGCGCGAAGCTGCCGGCGATCAGCAATGTGTCGCTGAACGCCGGGGCAGCGGACCTCTCCAGCCTGCGCCCGGGCCTGACCCTGGCGGCGCTGGATCTGGAGCTGCCGGGGCTGGACCGTTCCGGCACGCTGAGCGCCAAAGGCACGCTGGGGGCGATGCCTTTCGCCTTGCAAGGCAATTTCACCGCGCCCAGCGCCTTCATCCCGGCCAATTGGCTGCCGGCCAGCACCCCGCCGGCCGGCAATTTCGCCGAGAGCCTGAATGCCAGCCTGGGCAATGCCAGCCTCAGCCTGACCGGCGGCATCGCCACCCCGCACACGCTGGCCGGGGCGGCGTTGGCGCTCAGCCTCTCCATCCCCGACCTCGCCGCCTTGTCGCCCGCCGCCGGCATCGCTTTGCCCGGCTGGAAAAACATCTCGGTGAAGACCACGCTGATCGACCCTGGCGGGCAGGGGCTGGACCATGCAATCGGCTTCGACAGCCTGGCCGCCAACATGGATAATGCCAGCTTCGGCGGCGATGCCAGCCTGAGCTTCGGCGCCACGCCGAAGCTGGAGCTGGATCTTAACATCGCCCAGGCGGATATCGACGCGCTCGCCGCCGCCTGGCCGGCCACCAGCGCCCCCGCCACCCCGGCGACAAGCCCAGCCGCGGCACCGCCAGCACAACTGGTGCCGGACATCGCGCTGCCGGTCAGCCTGCTGCGCCGCGCCAGCGCCGATGTGATGCTGCACGCCGATTCCCTGACCTATGGCAAGGCGACTTACAGCGCCGTGCAGGCCCATGCGGTGCTGAACAAAGCCGTGCTGACAATCAGCCCGCTCACCGCGCAGCTGCCGGGCGGGGCGATTACCGCCTCTGCTAGCCTCGATGCCAGCACCGACCCGGCCAGCGCCAGCGTCAAGCTCAACGCCCCCGCCTTGGCGCTGGGGCCGTTCCTGCATGGTTTCGGCGTGCAAAACATGGCGGAGGGCACGGTGCAGGTGCGGCTGGATGCCAGCGGGCACGGCAATACGCTGCCGGCTTTGCTCGGTTCCGTTACCGGCCAGCTGGGCATCGCCAGCGTCAATGGCGTGGTCGATGGACGGGTGATCGGGCAGATTTTCGGCGGCGCGTTGCAATCGGTCGGGCTGCCGGCCAATCTCGCCGGGGCGCAGGGGCCGGTTTCCGTGCGCTGCGCGGCGCTGCGGCTGGATGCGCAGAACGGCACCGGCACGGTGAAGGCGCTGACGCTCGATTCCAGCCGGCTGCTGCTGCAAGGCGGCGGCTCGGTGAATTTCGCCGATGAAACGTTGGGGCTGGTGCTGAAGCCGCGCCTCACCGTCGGCGGTACCAATGTCACGGTGCCGGTGCAGGTGGGCGGAACCTTCCTCGCCCCGCGCTACAGCTTGGCGCCAGAATCGGCGGTGCGTGCGGCTGCTGCCGCGGCCAGCGGGCTCGCCGCCAATCCGGCGCAGAAAGCGCTGGGGGCGAACACGCTGCTGGGCCAGGTGGCCGGGCTGCTCGGCAATGACAGCCACGCCGATGTCTGCCCCGCCGCGCTCAGCCTGGCGCGGATGGGCGCCCCTGGCCCGGCGCCGGCCGCCCCCGCCAGCGCCAGCGCTCCCGCCGCCGGCAATTCTGCCCCGGCCAACGGGCCGCGTAATCTGCTGCAAGGCATCCTCGGCCAATGAAGCGTTTCTGGACCCTGGCCGCGCCGCTGCCGCAGGATGGCGGGTTTCGCGTGCAGCTCGACAAGCGGTTGGTGAAACTGCCCTCGGGCGCACCGCTCAGCGTCGCCTCGCTGAAGCTGGCGGAGGCGATCGCGCAAGAATGGAACCGCACCGGCGCGGAATTCACCCCGGATGATCTGCCGCTGACCCAGATGGTCTGCACCGCGCAGGAACGGGTGGCGCTGCACCGGGAGGAGGTCATCCGCCAGCTCGCCGCCTATGGGCTGAACGATCTGCTCTGTTATCGCGCCGAGGGCCCGCCGGAGCTGGCGGCGCGCCAGCACGCGCAATGGGACCCCTGGCTGCGCTGGCTGAACGCTACGCATGGCATCGGGCTGATCACCACCATCGGGCTGATGCCGGTGAACCAGCTGCCCTGGACCAAGGAGAAGCTGGAAGCCTTGCTGGCCGTGCGCGACGATGCGGCGCTGGCCGCGCTCGGCGTGCTGATCCCGGCGCTGGGCAGCTTCGTGCTTGGGCTGGCCGCCGCCGAGGGCGCGTTGGAGGCGCAGGCCGCCTGCGCCGCCGCCGCATTGGACGAGCTTTGGCAGGCCGAACAATGGGGCGACGACCCGCTGGACGAAGCCCGCCGCACGCGGGTGCTGGCCGATGTCAGCGCCGCGCTCGGTTTCCTGAACCTCACACGCGCATGAGCGCGCTGCACCTGCTGATCTCCGGGCGGGTGCAGGGCGTTGGCTATCGGGACTGGCTGCTGCGCCGGGCACGCGCGCTGGGGCTGCAAGGCTGGGTACGCAACCTGGCGGATGGGCGGGTGGAGGCCGTGCTGGCCGGGCCGGAAGCGGCCGTGCTGGCCGGTGTGCGCGCCTGCCAGGATGGCCCGCCTCTGGCCCAGGTGTTGAATATCGCCACCACGCCCTGCCCCGCCCCCGGCACCGACGGCTTCGAAAAAAAGCCCACGTCAGCGGAACAATATCGCCCGAATTGACTGGCGTGGCGGATCGGCGGCGTTTATAATCTTAAACACACCCCGATCTGGCGGGCGTGATGTCACGCGATGGAGATGGACCCGGAATGAGCACGAACAGCGAGTTGATGGCGCGCCGCATGGCGGCGGTGCCGCGTGGCGTGGGCAATGCCCATGCGGTTTTCACCGCCCGCGCGGAGAATGCCGAGCTGTGGGATGTCGAGGGCAAGCGCTATATCGATTTCGCCGGCGGCATCGCGGTGCTGAATACCGGCCATCGCCACCCGAAAGTGATGGCGGCGGTGCAGAAGCAGATGGAGGCCTTCACCCATACCTGCTTCCAGGTCACGCCGTATGACAGCTACATTGAGCTGGCGGAGAAGCTGAACGCCATCGCCCCGATCGAGGGCGAGGCGAAGACGATTTTCTTCACCACCGGCGCCGAGGCGCTGGAGAATGCGGTGAAGATCGCCCGCGCCGCCACCGGCCGCCCCGGCGTGATCACCTTCGCCGGCGGCTATCATGGCCGCACCATGCTGACCATGGCGATGACCGGCAAGGTGCTGCCTTACAAGAAGAAATTCGCCCCGATGCCGGCGGAGATCTACCATGTGCCGTTCCCGCACAAGCAGTTCGAGGTCAGCGTCGAGGACTCGCTGAAATATATCGACATGCTGTTCCGCGCCGATATCGAGCCAGGCCGCGTCGCCGCCATCGCGCTGGAGCCGGTGCAGGGCGAAGGCGGCTTCCTGCCCGCCCCTGAGGAGCTGCTGATCGGGCTGCGCAAGATCTGCGACGAACATGGCATCCTGCTGATCATCGACGAGGTGCAGACCGGCTTTGCCCGCACCGGCAAGATGTTCGCCATCGAGCATTCCTCGATCAAGCCCGACATCATGACGGTGGCGAAGTCGCTCGCCGGCGGCTTCCCGCTCTCGGCGGTCATCGGCAAGGCCGAGATCATGGATGCGGCCGAGCCGGGCGGTCTGGGCGGCACCTATGCCGGCTCGCCCTTGGGCTGTGCGGCGGCGCTGGCGGTGCTGGAAGTGATCGAGGAAGAGAAGCTGGTTGCGCGCGCCAATGTCATCGGCGCGCGGATGAAGACCAGGCTGGAGGCGATGGCGCAGCGCAACGACGCCCACCCGATCGCCAATATCCGCGGCCCCGGCGCGATGATCGCCTTTGACGTGGTGAAGACCCGCGGTACCGACGAGCCGGACCCGGAGGCGACGAAGAAGATCCTCGCCGCTGCCAAGGAAAAGGGGCTGATCCTGCTCTCCTGCGGCGTGTTCGGTAATGCCGTGCGGCTGTTGATGCCGCTGACCATCTCCGATGCGCTGCTCGAAGAAGGGCTGGATATCCTGGAAGCCTCGCTGGCCAGCTGACGCAAGCAGGCCATCCGCCAACAGAAAAGGCCCCGTCACCGGGGCCTTTTTCATGCGTGCGGGAAGCGATTAGAGCCTCAAGCTTTTAGCTTGAGGCTCTAGGTTCTGTTTTAGCGAGCAGTTTCATGTGCTTAACCTGACGCTGCCGCGTCAATCTAAACGCATATTGCTCTAACCCGCATCGACCACGAACATCCGCGCCTCCTGCGCCGCTTGCCGCTCTTGCTTGATCGGCCCGTACGCCTCGGAATGATAAAATTCCAAAGCTTGCGCCAAGGTCGGAAATTCGAAAATTCCCGCCAGCGGCAGCGGCGTCACATCCCCCTCCAGCTGTGCCGCGACCGGCCCGAAATGCAGAATTTTCCCGTCCGCCGCCGCGAGTGCAGCCTGAAAGCGTGGGGCCAGAGCGGCCTGCTTGGCCGCATCGATCACCCGCAGATTGACATGAACATAAGCCGCCACGTGCGCCTCCCCTCACGAACCTTAGAGCAATATGTGTTTAGATTGACGCGGCAGCGTCAAGCTAAGAACATGAACTTGCTCGCTAAAATAAAACCTAGAGCGTCAAACGGCCTTGCCGACCTCGGCCGCGACATGCGCGACGAACCGCGCCGCTGCCGCGACCAGATCCTCAGCCACCGCCTCACCCAGATCCGCATCCCCCGCCGCCCAGGCGGCTTCGATGGCGGGCTTGGGCACGGTATCGAATTCCACCGGCGCTTCCACGCTCAGCCCCTCGAAATCGAGCGTGCCGAAATCCCGCACCTTCAACCCCAGCATCTCGCCCCCCTCAGGCGCCCCGGCGGCATCCCGGATGGTGTCCGCCCGCAACGCCCGATTCAGCGAGAGCAGCGGCTCCGCCCCATGGCCGAAGCGCCCGGCGGCGCCATCCAGACGGCGTTCCATCAGCTGCCGGGCGATTTTCCAGAGATAGAAGGACGGGATCACCAGCCCGGTGCGGCGTTTGATCGCCAGCGTCACCTCATGCACCACCGGCACATTGCCGCCATGGGCGTTGAGGATGACGATGCGCCGCAAGCCATGTCGCAGCAGCCCTTCCAGCAGCTCCGCCAGCACGCGCCTGAAACTCTCCGGCGCGAGCGCCAGACCGCCGGGGCTGGGGGCAAAAAAATCCGCGACACCGAAGGGCAAGGTCGGCGCCATCACGCATAGCGTGCCGGCCTCATTCGCCGCGCGGGCGATGCGTTCGGCGATCTCATCGGCCAGGACAAAATCCCCCATCGGCTGATGCGGGCCATGATCCTCCTGGCTGCCCAGCGCCAGCAAGATCACCGGCTGGCGCTGAGCCAGCGCGGCAAAATCCGGGGCGGTGAGGTCGGCCAGCCTGACGCTGGCAAGGAGCTTGTTCATGCGCTTCATCCTGCCAGCCCGACTGGACAGTTTCCAGCCTTGACGGCTAATTCGCGCCAACAGAGCAAGGGGCTGACATGTCGAACCAGAACGCGGACCAAAAGATCGTCCCGGTGATTCTTTGCGGCGGCTCCGGCACGCGGCTCTGGCCGGTTTCGCGCAAGAGCTTCCCCAAGCAATTCTGGCCGCTGCTCTCCACCACCCCGATGCTGGCCGAAACCGCCCTGCGCGGCACGGGCGCTGGCTTCGCCGCCCCGATCGTCGTTGCCAATCAGGAGCATCGCTTCATCGTCGCCGAACAGCTGCGCGATGCCGGGGTGAAGGCGCCGCGCATCCTGCTGGAGCCGGTGGGGCGCAACTCTGCCCCGGCCATCGCCGCCGCCGCCCTGCTCGCCGCCGAGACCGACCCGCATGCCGTGCTCTGGATCATGGCCGCTGATGCCGCCATTCAGGATGAGCCGGCCCTGCATGAGGCGCTGGCGAAAGCCGCCGCCGCGGCCCGCGCCGGCTATATCGTCACCTTCGGCATGCAGCCGACGGCAGCCGAGACCGGCTATGGCTATATCGCCCAGGGCGAGGCGCTGCCCAACCTCTCCGGCGTGCACAAGCTGGCCCGTTTCGTGGAAAAACCCGACGCCAGCCGCGCCGCGCAGATGCTGGCCGAAGGCGGTTATCTCTGGAATTCCGGCATGTTTATCTTCCGGGCCGATATCATGATCGAGGAGCTGCAATCTCTGGCTCCCGAAGTGCTCACCGCCGCCCGTGCCGCTGTTGCCGCGCGTCATGACGATCTGGACTTCATCCGGCTGGATGAGGCCAGCTTCGCCGCCGCGCCAGATATCTCGATCGACTATGCGATTGCCGAGAAGACTCATAAGGCCGCCGTCGTGCCAGCTGCTCTTGGCTGGTCGGATGTCGGCTCCTGGTCGGCTCTGGCCGAGATCGCGCCGAAGGATTCCGCCGGCAATTTCGCCCAGGGCGACGTGGTGCTGGAAAATGCCGAGAATTGCTACGCCCGCTCGGAGGGCATGCTCACCGCCCTGCTCGGGGTGCAGGATCTCGTCGTCGTCACCACCCAGGATGCGGTGTTGGTGGCGCATAAATCCGAGGCGCAGAACGTCAAGACAATCGTCGACAAGCTGAAGGCCCAGAAGCGGCCGGAGGCGGAGGCGCAATATCGCAGCTATCGCCCCTGGGGGTTTTATGAAAGCCTGATCCAGGGCGAGCGCTTCCAGGTGAAGCGCATCGTCGTCTGGCCCGGCCGCCGGCTCTCGCTGCAGAAACATTTCCATCGCGCCGAGCATTGGGTGGTCGTCGCCGGCTGTGCCTTGGTGACGCGTGACACCGAGGAGCTGTTGATCCAGGAGAATGAGAGCATCTATCTGCCGCTCGGCTGCGTCCACCGGTTGGATAATCCGGGAAAAATCCCGCTGACCCTGATCGAGGTCCAGTCAGGCTCCTATCTCGGCGAGGATGATATCGTTAGAATCGAGGACCATTACGGGCGGAGCTAGAGCGAGCAACTGTATCCGATCAGACGAGTCCGTTTGATCGGATGTTGCTCTAGCCGCGCATTTGCGCCTCGATCTCCTCCAGCGAGCGGCCCTTGGTTTCCGGCACCAGCTTGTAAGTGAACAGAAAGGCCGCCCCGGTCAGCACGGCATAGACCAGGAAGGTCGCACTCTGGCCGATCCCCTTCAGCAGATCGAGGAAGGTGAGCGAGACCAGCATGTTGAAGCCCCAATTGGCGATGGTCGCCAGGCTCATGCCGCGCCCGCGGATCGCCAGCGGGAAAATCTCCGCGATCAGCAGCCAGAAGACCGGCCCCAGCCCGATCGCGAAGAAGGACACGTAAACCGCGATCAGCACGATCACCAGCACCGCCACCAGATGGCCACCGCCGGCATGCAGCCCAATGGCAAAGCAGGCGCTGATGCCCAGCAAGCTCACAAACATTCCCACCAGCCCGACCAGCAGCAGCGCACGCCGCCCGGCATGGTCCAGCAGCCGCATGGCGATGATGGTGAGGATGACATTGATCAGCCCGATCCCGGCCGTCACCAGAATCGCCCCGGCGCTGCCGGTCATGCCGCTATCCTTGAAGATGGTGGGGGCGAAATAGATGACCGTGTTGATGCCGGTGATCTGCTGAAAAATCGCCAGCCCGACCCCGATCATCACCGGCAGCCGCGCCCCGGCGGCGAATAGCCGGCTGAAGGGCGCGCGCTGCTTGTCCGCCTCGGCGATATCCTGACGCAAGGCCGCGAACTCCTCCCCGGAATCGCGTCCTGGCCGCAGCCTGGTCAGCGCGTCCTTGGCCTTCTCCTCCTGCTGGTGCGCCAGCAGCCAGCGCGGGCTCTCCGGCAGCAGCGCCATGCCGATCAGCAGCGCCGCCCCGGGAATCGCCGCCAGCCCCAGCATCGCCCGCCAGACCACATCATGCCCGCCGCCGCCATGGGCGAGAAAGGTCATCGCATAATCCAGCACGTAGGAGAGAAACGCGCCGATGGTGATGAAAAGCTGGTTGATGGTGACGATGGCGCCGCGCTTCTCCGGCGGGGCGATTTCGGAGAGGTAGAGCGGGGTGAGCATCGAGGCCACACCGATCGCCAGCCCCACCACCAGCCGCCCGGCGATCAAGGCCGGCAGCGACCAGGCGGCAGCGCAGAGCAGCGCGCCCGCGACGAACACCAACCCGGTGAAGAGCAGCACGATCCGCCGCCCCAGCGCATCCGCCAGCGCCCCGGCAAAGGCCGCGCCCAGCGCCGCCCCGGCCAGCGTCACCGCGACCACGACGCCCTGCATCGCCCCCGACAGGCTGAAACTCTCGCGGATATAAAGCAGCGCCCCGGAGATCACCCCGGTATCATAGCCAAACAGCAACCCGCCCAAGCCGGCTACAATCGCGATCGTTCCAAACCCCATCTGGCGGCGCATGCTGTGCTCTCCTGCGTTCTGAATCAGCAGGTTGGGCCGCCAGGCGGGTGATTCAAGCACGCAACGGGGTCAGCCGGCCGCCTCCTCCGGCGTGCGCAAGGCCAAGGAGAGCGCGTGCAGCCCGGTCTCGAACTCCGATTTCAGCGCCTCATTCACCGCGCGCTGGCGGGCCAGGCGACTCTGCCCGGCGAAGGCGGCGGAGACCATCGCCACGCGGTAATGCGTCTCTCCCGCCGGCAGGCCGTTGCGCTCACCATGATGCGCATGGCGGCGGCTTTCATCCTCAATCTCCAGCGCCAGCGGCGCGAAGCCCGCCTCCAGGGTGGTACGTATGCGGTCAAGCCTGCTTGTCATCATCTGCTCCGTTTTCTGTCCCGCGCCGCGCGCATGGCGGGCGAAGTTCATGTTGCCGCGCGGCCTCTCAACGCGCACATTAGGCCCATGTATTCTTCCGACGACAAGCCGACCAGCCGCCGCCGGGCCTATGTGCCGGACCCGGCCGCCCCCGGCCAGCCTTGCGAAAGCCCGGGCTGCGCCCTGGCGGGCGAATTCCGCGCGCCGAAATCCCGCTCCACCTTGCGCGAATTCCATTGGTTCTGCCTGGAGCATGTGCGCGCCTATAATGCCTCCTGGGATTATTATAAGGGCATGTCGCCCGAGGAGATCGAAGCGGCCACCCGGGAGGATTCCTCATGGCAGCGTCCCACCTGGCCGCTGGGCCAGAACGGCCGCGCCGCCCGCCTGGAAGAGGCGATCGAGGCGGAGCTGCACGCCTTCGCCTTCGGCAAGCGCCCGCAGAAAAAGCCGCCCGCTTCGGATACGCCGGCTGAATTGCGGGACCCGTTGAATGTGTTCGGCCTCGCCTGGCCGGTGACGCTGGAGATGGTGAAGACGCGCTACAAGGAGCTGGTGAAGCGCCACCACCCCGACATCCACCACGGCGATGCCGCGGCCGAGGAAAGATTGAAGACGATCAACCTTGCCTATGCGGCGCTTCGTGGCAAACTGACAATGTCGCCGCAGCCGGACGCCTACGCCGCCTCACCCTGACCCTCCGGCCGCCGGCCCAAGCGCCCCATGCGCGAAGCAATTAGGAATGGATTGAATGAACGACGTCGCCACCGAAACCCGCCCCCTGCCGACCTCGGCGATCGATCTGCCGGATATCACGGTGAAGGTCCGCGAGCTCTTCGGCATCGAGTCGGACCTCGAGGTGCCGGCCTTCTCCCAGCGCACCGAGCATGTGCCCGAGATCGACCCGACCTATAAATTCGACCGCGAGACCACGCTCGCCATCCTCGCCGGCTTCGCCTTCAACCGCCGCGTGATGGTGCAGGGCTATCACGGCACCGGCAAATCCACCCATATCGAGCAGGTGGCGGCGCGGCTCAACTGGCCCTGCATCCGCGTCAATCTGGACAGCCATATCAGCCGCATTGATCTCGTCGGCAAGGACGCGATCGTGCTCAAGGACGGCAAGCAGGTGACGGAATTTCGCGAGGGCATCCTGCCCTGGGCGCTGCAGCATGCCTGCGCTTTGGTGTTCGACGAGTATGATGCCGGCCGCCCGGATGTGATGTTCGTGATCCAGCGGGTGCTGGAGGTCGAGGGTAAGCTGACGCTTCTGGACCAGAACCGCGTCATCCGCCCGCATCCGGCCTTCCGGCTGTTCGCCACCGCCAACACGGTGGGGCTGGGCGACACCACCGGCCTCTATCACGGCACCCAGCAGATCAATCAGGGCCAGATGGACCGCTGGAACATCGTCGCCACGCTGAATTATCTGCCGCACGCCCAGGAAGTCGCCATCGTGATGGCGAAGATGGGCTTTGATGCCAAGAACGATGCGGAGAAGAAGCGCGTCGGCGCGATGGTGGCGCTGGCCGACCTCACCCGGGCCGGCTTCATCGCCGGGGATCTCTCCACCGTGATGTCGCCGCGCTCGGTGATCACCTGGGCGGAGAATGCGCGGATTTTCGGCGATCTCGGCTTCGCTTTCCGGCTCACCTTCCTGAACAAATGCGACGAGGCGGAGCGCCAGACCGTGGCGGAATATTACCAGCGCTGCTTCAACGAAGAGATCCCGACCGGCCTGCGCAAGAGCGCCTGAGCCGATGAGCGGCAAGCAGGACCAGGGCCGGGCGGAGGACTTCAAGCGCGCGACCGCGAGCACGCTGCGCGCCATGGCGCGCACGGCGGATGTGCAGGTGGCGTATCAGCCCGGCCCCTCCGGGCTGGTGGGCAAGCGCGCCCGCCTGCCCGCCCCCTCCCGCGCGCTGGCCGACCCGGAGATGCTGAAGCTGCGCGCCGCGGCGGATGCCATCGCTTTGCGGCTGCGCCACCATGATGACGGCCTGCATAATGCCCGCGCCCCGCAAAGCCGCGAGGCGAAGGAGGCGTTCGACGCGCTGGAGCAGGCGCGGGTCGAGGTGGTCGGCTCGGAATTCATGGCCGGTGTCGCCGCCAATCTGCGCACCAGGCTGGGGGATGATTATATCCAGCAAGGGCTGGACCAGATCACCGCCCGCGACCAGCTGCCACTGACCGCCGCCCTCGCGCTGATGGCTCGCGCCAAGATGGACCCGGGCTCCATCCCCGACTCCGCCAAGCCGGCTCTGGCGCTCTGGCGGGACGCGCTGGATGCCAACGCCAACAGCGCCCTGAACGAGCTGGCCGCCGCGCGCGACAACCAGACCGATTTCATCACCGCCGCCCGCAAGCTGCTCGCCGCCATGGAGCTGGCCGAGGGCGAGGTGGAGCCGGGCGACGATGACGAGTCCGAGCAAGAGAATGAGGGCGGCGAGCAGACGCCGCAGCAGGATAATTCCCAGGACAGCCAAGGCGAGAGCCAGCAGGAGGAGGCCCCGATGCTCGCCTCCGCCCCGGAGATGGCCGAGGCCGAGGGCGCGGACGAGCCCGGCGAGGACGAGGAGGACGCCCAGGATATGGGCGCGGATGATGGCGAGGCCCCGGCCGGCCCGCAGCAGCGCCGCCCGCCCGCCCCCAGCGACGACCATACCAGCTACCGCGCCTTCACCCGCGCCCATGACGAGGAGATCGAGGCCGAGGATCTGTGCGACCCGGACGAGCTGGGGCGGCTGCGCACCCAGCTCGACCAGCAGCTGCAGCATCTGCAGGCGGTCGTCTCCAAGCTCGCCAACCGGCTGCAGCGCCGCCTGCTCGCCCAGCAGACCCGCGCCTGGGAGTTTGATCTGGAAGAGGGCATGCTGGACCCGGCCAGGCTCTCGCGCGTCATCGCCGACCCGCTGCTGGCGCTGACCTATAAGCGCGAGCGCGACACGGATTTCCGCGACACGGTGGTGACCTTGCTGATCGATAATTCCGGCTCGATGCGCGGCCGGCCGATCACCGTGGCGGCGATGTGCGGGGATATTCTCGCCCGCACGCTGGAGCGCTGCGCGGTGAAGGTTGAGGTTCTGGGCTTCACCACCCGCGCCTGGAAGGGCGGGCAGAGCCGCGAATCCTGGGTGGCGGCGGGCAAGCCGGCGCATCCCGGACGGCTGAACGATCTGCGCCACATCATCTACAAAGCCGCCGACACACCCTGGCGCCGGGCCCGCAAAAATCTCGGGCTGATGCTGCGCGAAGGGCTTCTTAAGGAGAATATCGACGGCGAGGCGCTGCTCTGGGCCTATAAAAGGCTGCTGAACCGGCCGGAGCACCGGCGGATTCTGATGGTGATCTCGGACGGCGCGCCGGTGGATGATTCAACGCTTTCGGTGAATGCAGGGAACTATCTGGAACGGCATCTGCGCGACGTGATCAAGGAGATCGAATCCCGCGACGCGGTGGAGCTGATCGCCATTGGCATCGGCCATGACGTGACCCGCTATTATCGCCGCGCGGTGACGATCGTGGACGCCGAGGAGCTGGGCGGCACAATGATGCGCAAGCTGACGGAATTGTTCGACGAGGACGCGGCGGATGCCTGGGCGCGGTTTGCGAGTAGGCAATCGACGTTGGTCGCGTGAGTGGGTGAGGGCTGCTTACACCCCAACTTTACCGTTTAAAGCATCGCGCGGAGTGTCCATTAGAGCATCAAGCTTTTAGCTTGATGCTCTAGGTTTTGTTTTGGCGAGCAATTTCATGTGTTTATCTTGACGCTGGCGCGTCAACCTAAACACATATTGCTCTAGCGGACGAATAGCGTCAGGTCGCGCCAGCCATATGCCACCTCGTCGAACGTGGCGTCTGGCCTCTCATCTTTTTTCTCGCCAACCAACGTGCCGCCAAGCCGTTCGTAAAAGCCACGGGCTGCGATATTTTCGCGCAATACCCATAGCGCGGCCCCTACGAAACCTAACTTCGTCAGAGCCTGCGCCATTTGCGTCATAAGCGAGCGTCCCAGCCCCAAACGCTGATGAGACCGCAACAGATATATTGCGCTAATCTCACCACCAAAGCCCAGCTGTGCAAGCGCCTTCTCACGCTGCCCCCCACAAGAGCCAAAACCAACTATTTGCCCATGCATTTCGGCGACATAGACTTTTGTTTCCGCTGACGTCGCTGGGGCGCTAAGGAATTCACGCCACATGTCGGTTCTAGCTTCAACGGAAAGAGCCGCCAACATCTCATCGGGAAGAATGCCTGGATAGGACTCACGCCAGGCCGCAACATGCACAGCGGCGAGCGAACCTACATCACTTAAGTTTGCGACGCGAAGCTGGATGGTACTCATGTTTCCCTTACCCTCAAAATGCGACGTTCATTCAGGTTCCCAGCTGCCACGCTGGATAACGATTCTGTAACCCGTCAGGGTCTTCAAAAGTACAGCCAAAGTTATCCCAATATGGATTGAACGCCGGCACAGGCATAAATCCCGCAGACCTCATGCTGTTTATAGCAGCAGTCCATTCGTCGTGATCGGGTAGGTAGAATATCAAAAGATTGTCCTGTGTCGGTGCCCGACCGACCGTATGGCCTTGTGCACGGGTGAACTCAAAATGAAAAATAACACCGACTTTTCCTAGCATAATGCCGTCAAAGCCATTGTGATTTTCAAATCGACACAATACGTCCAATCCGAGACCGTCTCGATAAAATGGAATCAAAGCCTCGATATTGTCAGTTGGACGCGCAACGCGAAGCTGTACAGCTGAAAGCATGTAAACATCTTAAATCGAGCATTTTGAACGCTGCAAGCGATACATTCATGGCGACTACCGTTGCCCCGTTAGCCTGTCTTTGATGTCTGCTTCTTGGATTACTTGCTCATCACCGGACAGACCGCCCTCCGCCGCCCCTAAAACAACCGCGCCCCATTCGGCACCACCTGATCCGGCGCGAACAGCACCACCTCGCCCTGCGCATCCGGAAACCCCAGCGTCAGCACCTCGGACATGAATTTGCCGATTTGCCGCGGCGGGAAATTCACCACCGCCGCCACCTGCCGCCCGACCAGCTCATCCAGCGTATAATGTTTGGTGATCTGCGCGCTGGAGCGCTTCACCCCGATCCCCGGCCCGAAATCGATGGAGAGCTTGTAGGCCGGCTTGCGCGCCTCCGGGTAGGGCTCGGCGGTCAGAACCGTTCCCACCCTGATATCCACGGCGAGAAACTGGTTGAAATCGATCTGATCGGCGGCGGGGGCTTCATGCGGATGAGTGAGGTGCATGCGCAAAGGTTAGATCAACATCCGATCAAACGGAATCGTTTGATCGGATAAAGTTGCTCGCTCAAACAAAAAGCGAGAGCGTGCTCCGCGCGCGAAGGTGAGCGGAATACGCTCTCGCACGTTCTCAATGCGGCACGAAGCGGACATGGAAGGTGACGATGGAGGGCACCTCCACCCCGCCGCGCGTCGCCGGCTGGTAGCGCCAGCTCAGCGCAGCGGTGCGCACGCTCGCATCCAGGTCCGCATAGCCACTGCTCTGGGTCAGCTCGAAGCGCTCCACCCGGCCATCCGGGCCGACGATCAGCCTGAAGCGCACCACCCCCTGCTCGCCGGCCAGAATCGCCGCGCGCGGATAATCCGGGGCCTGGTTATCGGCAAAGGCCACCGCCGGATGCAGCACCGCCACCGTCACCGCCGCCTGCTTCTGCGCCTTGATTTTCGCGCCGGACATTGACGGGGCTGCTGGCGGCAATGCTTTGGCCACCTCCCTGGCCGGCTTGGGCGGGGCCGGCGCAGCCACCGGGGTTGGGGCGGGCGCGGGGGGCGGCGGGGGCGGCAGATCGGCCTTCGGGCTGGGCGGCGCGGGCAGCGCCGGCGCCGGGCTGCGCGTCGGCGGCGTTTGCGGGCTGGATGACGGGGCCGCGCTGGGGGCTGGCGGGGCGGGGTGCGGTAGGGGAGAGGTTTTCGGTGTCGGCTGGATGGTACCCTGCGGCGCGGTCTCGGAGACGATGCTGATCGCGATCGGCTCCGGCGGCGGCTTCGGCAGCACCAGCCGCCCCAGCCAGAGCAAGGCCACAATCGCCGCCAGATGCGCGGCCAGCGCCAGCAGCGCCATGCGCCATGGCCAGCCGGGCCGGGCGATGCGCACAGCCTGCAGCCGGTCCGCTTCCGCCGCGCGCAGCCGCGACAGCTCAGGTGCCAGCGCCACGCCAACCAGGCGCAGCCGCGCCGCCGCCCCGGTCATGCCGCCAAATACCCGATTTCAAATGCGCCGATCACCCGAAAATGCTACCAGGGCTTAACCGCGCGGTGCAATGATCGTGATGATCTCGGCCCAGGAACAATCTTCATCCGCATCGTCCTGTGGCGCTGAATCGCTTCTGTGATGCGATGGCCAGCCGCAGATCAGCGCATCGGTTCTGGTAGAGAAAGACGTGGGGTGTTTTTGCCCCCCACCCCGAAAATTTTGTGCCTGTGCTGCTGGGATTTGCAATGGCCTCAGCCGCCTGAAACCTCACTCTTCAGCCGATACGGCACCACGCCGCGCGCGGCCGTGCCGGTATCCAGCGCCGCGCCCAGCGGCGGCACCGAGCGGTGGCGGCAATCGGTCCGCGAACAAGCCCGGCAGCCCGGGCCGATCGGCTCCGCCGCCTTGGCATTGCCGAGATCCAGCCCCGCCGCATACACTGTCTGCGCCGCATGCCGGGTCTCGCAGCCCAGCACCACCGCCACCGCGCGTGGCCGGGAGAGGTAAGACCCACCGCCCCGCCCCACCGTGCGGGCGATGTTGAGATAGATCGCGTCATCCGGCGTGCGCGCCAGCTGCACCAGGATTTCGCCAGGATGCGAAAACGCCCGGTACACATTCCAGAGCGGACACGGCCCGCCGAACTGCGCGAACTGAAAGCGCGTGGCGGAGGAGCGCTTGAGCACATTCCCGGCAATGTCGGTCTTGGCGAAAAAGAACGGGATCCCCGGCAGGTCCGGCCGCTGCAGGGTGGAGAGCCGGTGGCAGACCTGCTCGAAACTCGCCCCGAACTGGCGCTGCAGGCGCTGGATATCGTAGCGCGCCGCCCTCGCCGCATCGTGAAACCGGCCATAGGGCAGCACCAGCGCCCCGGCGAAATAATTCACCAGCGCCAGCCGCGCCAGGCCGTACGTCTCCTCGGCGGAAAACCGCACCCGGCGCAGCTCCGCCTCGATCGCCCGCTCCTGCTCCAACCGGGCGATCACATGCGCCAGCCAGAACATCTCGCTCTCCGGCGCCGCCTCGGCGGCCAGATGCAGCGCCTTGGCGCGGCGGTTGAGCCGCCAGAACATCCCCTCCGCCAGCAGGCCGGGCGCCGCACTCACCGAAATCCCGTGGGCGTCGCGCAGATACCGGCGCAGATCCTCGCGCAACGTCAGCGGCGAAAACCCTTGCCCCTCGAACAGCGCCTCCGCCGCCCGGTCCAGCGCCTCGAAATGGTTGCGGCGGGACTGCACCCAGTCGCGCACCTCGTCATAGGGAAATAACGGCAGACTGGCCGGGGCGTGGGCCAGGGCGGCGCGCTGCGAGTCGTAGGCCCGGTAGAGGGTCGCGAACGCTTCCGCCAGATGCGGCGCGCCGCGCACCAGCGCCTCGATCTGCGCTGGCGCGCCGGGATGGGCGCGAAATAGCGGGTCGGCCAGATCCTCGCGCAATTGCTGCGCCAGCCTGGCATCCTCGCCATCCTGGAAATAGCTGCTTGGCAAATCCAGCCTGGCCGCCGCACGGGCCAGCAGCCGGGCGGTCAGCGGCCGCTGCTCCGCCTCGATCTGGTTGAGATAGCTGGGCGAAATCCCCAATTCCACGGCGAGCGCCCGCTGCGTCAGCCCGGCGCGCTCGCGGGCCTGGCGCAGCCTCGTCCCTGCGAAGATTTTTGGCGCTTTCATGCGTTTAAATTTGCAAAATCAACAAAACCCGTCCAGCGCCTTCGCATCATTCCTCTGGACGCGTCGCACCCATAGGATATCTCCAACGCAAACGCCCAAGCCGCAGGAGAAAATGCGATGAACGATACCGCCACGCTGCCGAAGCCGAAGAAATCCGTCGCCCTGTCCGGCATCGCCGCCGGCAATACCGCGCTTTGCACCGTCGGGCGCACCGGCAATGACCTGCATTATCGCGGCTATGACATTCTGGATTTCGCCGAGGCGGCGGAATTCGAGGAAATCGCGCATCTGCTGGTCCATGGCACGCTGCCGAACAAGGCCGCGCTCGCCGCCTACAAAACCAAGCTGCGGGCGATGCGCGGCATCCCCGCTGCCGCCCGCGCGGTGCTGGAGCAGATCCCCGCCAGCGCGCATCCGATGGATGTGATGCGCTCTTACGTCTCCGTGCTCGGCACCATCCTGCCCGAGGCGCATGACCATAACCAGCCGGGGGCGAAGGACATCGCCGACCGGCTGATGGCTTCGCTCGGATCGGCTCTGCTCTATTGGTATCATTATTCCACCAACGGCAAACGCATCGAGGTCGAGACCGAGGATGACAGCATTGGCGGGCATTTCCTGCGGCTGCTGCATGGGCGTAGCCCCTCCAAGAGCTGGGTGCGGGCGATGCATACCTCGCTGATCCTCTATGCCGAGCATGAGTTCAACGCCTCCACCTTCACCGCGCGGGTCATCGCCGGCACCGGCTCGGACATGTATTCGGCGCTGACCGGCGGCATCGGCGCGCTGCGCGGCCCCAAACATGGCGGCGCCAATGAATTCGCCTTCGAGGTGCAGAAGCGCTACGCGACCCCGGACGAGGCGGAGGCTGATATCCGCGCGCGGATGGAGAAGAAGGAGGTCATTATCGGCTTCGGCCATCCGGTCTATACCATCGCCGACCCGCGGAATGTGGTGATCAAGCGTGTCGCCCGGCAGCTTTCGGAGGAGGCGGGCAGCACCGCCATGTTCGATATCGCGGCGCGGATTGAGGCGGTGATGATGGAGGCGAAGAAGATGTTCCCGAACCTGGATTGGTTCTCCGCTGTCTCCTATCACATGATGGGGGTGCCGACGCTGATGTTCACGCCGCTGTTCGTCATTGCCCGCACCGCCGGCTGGAGCGCGCATGTGATCGAGCAGCGGATTGATGGCAAGATCATCCGCCCTTCGGCCAACTATACCGGGCCGGAGAATCTGCCGTTCGTGAAGCTTGAGGATCGGTAGCAAAAGTTTTTTGGTGCCGCTTTTTTTCAAAAAAGCGGCGAAAGACCGTGACGTATGGCAACGCCACCGCCACCCCCACACATTTTGCAGCCCTTTTTGAAAAAAGGGCTGCACCCCAAAAACTTTTATAATTTTGGAGCGTGCCGCGATGACCTATCTTAGCGCTGAATCCTATTCCAACGTCCCCGCCGGCGAGCGTTTCCGCGCCCTGCTCGCCCGCCCCGGCATTCTCGGCATTCCCGGCACCCATAACGGCCTCGCCGCCCAGCAATCCAAAGACGCCGGCTTCGAGGCCGCCTATCTCTCCGGCGCCGCGATGACCGCCTCGATGGGCCTGCCCGATCTCGGCATCATCACCGTCGATGAAGTCTGCTTCTTCATCCGCCAGGTCGCCCGCGCGTCCGGCCTGCCCGTCCTGGTGGATGGCGATACCGGCTATGGCGAGGCGCTGAACGTCATGCACATGGTCCGCAGCTTCGAGGATGCGGGTGCCGCCGCGATGCATCTGGAAGACCAGATCCTGCCAAAGAAATGCGGCCATCTGAACGACAAGAAAATCGCCCCGGCGCAGGATATGGCGGCGAAAATCGCCGCCGCCCGGCATGCGCGCCGGCATCTCTACATCATCGCCCGCACCGATGCCGCCGCCTCGGAGGGTATCGACGGCGCGGTGGCGCGGGCCAAACTCTATATGGAAGCCGGCGCCGATGCGATTTTCCCCGAGGCGCTGAACACCGAGGAGATGTTCCGCGAATTCGCCAGACGCATGCAGGGCACGCCTTTGCTCGCCAACATGACCGAATTCGGCCGCACCCCCTTCTATACCAAGGAACAGTTCGAGGATTTTGGCTATAAGATGGTGATCTGGCCGGTGACCTCGCTGCGCGTCGCCGCGCTGGCGCAAGAGAAGCTCTACAAGGCCATCGCCAAGGATGGCGGGGCGCAGAATTGCGTGGACCAGATGCTCACCCGCAAGGATCTCTACGCCACCATCGATTATGCCGGGTTCGAGGCGCTGGATGCGACCATCGTGAAAACCATCATCCCCGAAGCCATGCCGCAATAGATGGCCCAGGCGGCATGGATACACTATATCCTCTCCATGCCGCACGATGCCGCCCCACCCCACGAGACCGAGATTGCCGCCCGGATCAAGGCCGCGGAGGCCACCTGCGCGCAGCACGGCACCCAGCTCACCGCCCTGCGGCGCGAGGTGCTGGAGCTGATCCTGCAGGCCAGCGCGCCGGTGACGGCCTATCAGCTGCTCGACCAGCTGAAGCCGATCCGCAAATCCGCGGTGCCGCCGACCATTTATCGCTCGCTGGAATTTCTGCTGGAAAACCGGCTGATCCACCGGATCGAGCGGCTGAACGCCTTCGTGCCCTGCGCCGAGGCGGACCATCATCATGACGACGCGCAGTTTCTGATCTGCAAACGCTGCGGCGCGGTGACGGAGATCGAGGATCACGCGGTCTCGCACGCCCTGGCCAGTGCCGCCGCGCGGCAGGGGTTTTCCATCAGCCGCGCCGTCATCGAAGTCGAAGGGCTGTGCGCCAACTGCGCCGAACAGCCGGCCTGAACCAGCGCTGTCAGGCCCGCGTCATCCGCGCCGCCAAATAAACCAAAGCCGCGCCCACCCCGGTGAAAAACCCCATCGGCCAGTCGCTGACATACGCCAGCGCCAGCGAGACCGAGGACAGCCCCAGCGCCAAGCCCATCGAGAGCAGGAACGCCCCGCCCGGCCGGGTGCAAAGCCGCGACGCCGCCGCCCCTGGCCCCAGCATCAGGCTGAACACCAGCAGCGCCCCGGTCACCGGCACCGCGAAGCCCGCCGCCAACGCCAGCAGCGCCAGGAACAGAAATTCCAACAGGGCCGGGTTGCCGCCTTGCACGCGGGTCAGCTCCGGGGAGAGGGCGGAGAGGCTGAGCGGGCGCATCGCCCCCCATAAAGCCAGCGGCACACAAAGCCCGATGGCCCCCAGCACCGGCAGATCCGCCGGACCAAGCGCGAAGACCTGCCCAAACAACAGCCCATAGACCGACCCGGCATAATGGCCGGACAGCGAGAGAAACAACGCCCCCAGCGCCAGCAGGCCGGAGAGCAGTAAGGCGGTGGCGGAATCCCGCCGGGCGCGGCGCTGCATCAGCGCCAGCAGCCCGGCCCCGCCGAGCGCGAAGCCGCCCAACCCCAGCCAGAGCGGAAAGCCGAACAGGCTGGCCGCCGCCGCGCCGGGAAAGGCCGCCATGGGCAGCGAATGCGCGGCAAAGCCGGCGCGGCGGACCACTACGAAATACCCTGCCGCCCCGGCCGCCAGCGCCACCAGGCTGGTCGCCAGCCAGATTTCCGCCAGCCAGCTCATGCCCTGCGCCCCCAGCGCGCCGCCTCATGAAACAGAAACAGCAGCGCGACGATGAAGAAGCTCACCGGCCAGGTCCGCCCCGGGATCCAGCCATAAGAGACATAGGCCAACACCACCCCGCCCCAGCAGGCGGCCAGCCCCAACCCCATCGAGAGCAGCACCGCCCGCAATGGCGAGCCGGCCAGCCGCAAGGCGCTCGCCGCCGGGCCGATCAGCAGGGCTGTGGCCAGAATCGCGCCGATGGTCATCGCCGCCAGCGTCACCCCCAGCGCCAGCAGCGCCAGAAATGCGAATCCGAGGGCACGCACCGGCAGCTTCGCCACAAGCGCCAGCTCGGCATCCAATGTGGCCAGCAGCAGCGGCCGGGCGATGAGCACCAGCCCCAGCAGGCACAGCCCCGCCAGCCCACTGGCCCAGAGCGCGGTGCCGGGCGGGGCGGAGAACATCGCCCCGAACATCACCGCCTGCGCCGCACCCGAGGCGCCATGGCCGGTCAGGCAGAAATGCAGCAGCAGCGCCGTCACGCCGAGCCCCGCACCCAGCAATATGCCCGCCGCCTCGTCCCGCCCCGCCGCACGGCGGGGTTGCAGCAGCTCCAGCCCCGCTACCCCGGCGATGCCGAACAGCAGAAACCCCAGCAGCGGCGAAATCCCGAACAAAAGCGCCCCGGCCCCGCCGGCAGAGCTGACATCCGAAAGCGCATGGCCGGCAAAAGCCTGGCCGCGCAGCACGGTGAATACCCCCAGCGCGCCGCAGAGCAGCCCGGCCGCCGCACTCAGCAGCAGCGCGGTCTGTACCGGCCCGCTTTGCAGAAACGCCATCATCTTACGGGATGGCCGTCACGTGCGCGGCTTCACATTCCGCGCAGCACGCCTCTTCCTCCGGTTCGAACCCTGCATTGCCGGCCACCACCAGCACCCGCCCATGCACGCGGATCACGTCGATATGGTAGCCATAGAGCTTCGAGAGCACTTCGGTGCGCACCACCTTCTCCACCGGCCCGCAGATCGCCCGGCCATTGGCGACATACACGATCCGATCCATCACCGGCAGCAGCGGGTTCATGTCATGCGCGCAAAGCAGCACGCTCATCCGCCGCTCCCGGCAGAGCCGGCGCAGCAGCGCCACGATCTCGGCGGCGGCCTTGATGTCCAGATTGGCCAGCGGCTCGTCCAGCAGCAGCAGTTCCGGCTGGCGCACCAGCGCATGGGCGATCAGCACACGCTGCTGCTGCCCGCCCGAAAGCCGGCCGATGCGCTGCTCGGCGAAGCCCTCCGCCTCCACCGCCCGCAAGGCGGCCGCCACCGCCGCGCGCCGGGTGCGCGAGGGCAGCGCGAAGCCGAATTTATGCCCATCCAGCCCCAGCGCCACGAAATCCTTCGCCCGCACTGGCAGATCCGGCTCCAGGCTGATCTTTTGCGGCACATAACCGATCCGCCCGCCGGCCTGGATCCGCCCAGACGACGGCAGCAGCCCCAGGATCGCGCGCAGCAGCGTGGTTTTGCCAGCACCATTGGCGCCGATCAGCCCACAGAAACTGCCCCGCGGCAGCGCGAAGCTGATATTGCGCAGCACCTCGCGCCCGCCATGGGCGACGGCCAGATCGGTAACTTCAAGTGCCGGCTGATCCACCAATGAGTCCTTGAATAAAAACCAAAAGTTTTTGGTGCCGCTTTTTTCAAAAAGCGGCGAAAAACCGTGACGTGTGGCAACGCCATTGCCACCACCCCAGGCCTTCGTGGGGACTTTTTGAAAAAAGCCCCCACACCCCCAAAAACTTTCGCTACTTCAGAGCGGGGCGTTGAAAGGTCAAGCCCTTACTTCGCGGCCAGGGCCTGGTCCAGCGCCGTCGTCGCCTGCAGCATCCAGTCCTGGTAATGCTTGGCGCTGCTCGGCATCAGCTCATAGACCGGCACAATCTGCACCTGGTGCTGCCTGGCCAGCGCCAGCAGCGCCTCGGTCTGCGGGTCCGTCACCTGCTCATTATAGGCAAAGAGCTTCACCTTGTTGTCGCGCAGCAGCGCCTCTTCCGCCGCCACATCCTGCGGCGCCGGATCGGTATCGTTCATCACCGACAGCTCATAGGAAAACGGCGTCATGATCTTCAACCCGGCCTCCTGCAGCAGATCATCCGCCACCGGCTCCGTCACCGCCACCGGCGCGCCCGCATAGCGCGCCTTCACCTTGGCGATCTCCGCCTTCCACGGCGCCAGCGCGGCATCGAAAGCTTTCAGATTGGCCTGATACTGCGCCTTGTGCGCCGGGTCCTTGGCCTCGAAAAACGCCGCCGCGGCGGCCGCCACGGCCGGCATCGTATCGGTGCGGTACCAGAGATGCGGGTTGGGCGTGCTATCCGGCAGCTTCAGCAGCGCCTGCGCGCTCAACAGCTTGGCATGGCCGCCCTTCAGCAGCTGCGCCGCCCAGGAATCGTAGCCCAGCCCGTTTTCCACCACCAGATCGGCCTTGCGGAACTGTGCGGCGATACGCGGCGTCGCCTCGAACTCATGCGGATCGGTGTTCGGATCGGACTGGATCGCGCTCACCTTTACATAAGGCCCGCCGATCTGTGCCAGCACGTCCGCATATTGATTTTCCAGCCCGACCGCATGCAGCACGGGCTGCGCCATCGCCAGATGCCCGGCCAGGCCAAAAACCAGCGCCAAACCGATACGATGAAACAGCATACGCCAACTCCCAAACGTCACGTCTGGGATTGATATATTATATCATCTCATTCGTCCAGCCTGTTTAGCGGGTCAGCGCCTCCAGCCGGGATTTGTCGAGAAACTGGATCCGCCGCGCCGAGATCAGCTTCACCACCCCGTCGCGCTCCAGCTGCGACAAGGTGCGGGAAATGGTCTCGATCGTCAGCCCGAGATAATCGGCGATATCCTGGCGCGAGGTCACCAGCTCCACCACCGGCCCCAGGGCGGGCAGGTCGAGCAGGAAATGCGCCAGCTTCTGCGGCGCGTTGCAGCGGCCGAGCAGCAGCGCATGGGTCTGGGCGCGCTGCAGCGCCTGCATAGCGTAATGATAAAGCTGCGCCGCTTCCTGCGGGTCGCTCTGCAGGGCCGGCTGGCGCAGCGCCACCAGCGTGCAGTCGCTCACCGCTTCGGCGCAGAGCGTGTGCACGCCGTTCAGCTCGAAGCCAAACACATCGCCCGGCCGGTAGAAGGCATCGATATGCCGGCGCCCATCCGCCTGGAAGGCGCAGGCCCGCACCAGCCCGGAGACGACCCGGTACATGCAGCGCGCCGCATCACCCTGGCTGAAGACACTCGCCTCCGCCGCCACATGCAGAACCGGGGCGGCGTGCTGCGGGGCCGGACGGCCCGGCACCATCGGCGGGACCCGAAATTGCGGCGCTTGCGACCTCATTATGGTGACTGACATTTTGCGATCCCCTCAAAGACAGAGGGATCTAGCGCCGCGCCGCGCCGCCTCGCTATCCGGTTTGTTCCTTAAGGGATTCTACGTAGTCCCGCCGCCCCGGCAGGCAGGCGACGATGGTCTCCACCAGCACATCGCCCTGCACCGGGGTTTCCAGCACCAGCCACACCCCGGCCGCCCGGGCCTGCGCCTGCATCTGCGGCGAGAGAGACGGCGCCAGCAGCAGCACCCTGGCCGCCACGCCGGCCTGGCGCACCAAGGCCGCCAGGGCGCAGCCATCCAGCTGCGGTGGCGCATGGCACAGCACCAGACAGACGGCGAGGGACAGATCCCGCCGCGCCAGCAACGCGCTCCCACTGGCGCAGAGCCCGACCTCCACCCCTTCCAGCGCCAGCGCGAAACGCAAGGCCTGGCCCACCGGCTCCTCATCCGAATGCACCAGCACCAGCGGCCGTGACTCGGCCATATGCTCCCAACCCCTCTTCAACGCTGCGCTGCCGCCTCAACAGGCATTTTCGCCCTCACCTTGTCCGCCCCGCCCGGCATCTGCCTTGATACACCGCAACTTCACGACGTTTTGAACCGCAAACAGGTGATTGCGCTGTGATTTTAATCGGGTAATGTCATTGAAACCGCATCCCGGCAGGCGGGCCGGGGCGGTCTGTCAAACATGGGAGACAACATGAAAAAATTCCTCGCGCCGGCCATTGCCGCCGCCTGTCTGCTCGCCGGCCTGGCGCCCGTGGCCGCCTCGGCCAAGGACTTCAAGGAAATCAAGTTCGGCGTCGACGCCACCTACCCGCCCTTCGAGAGCCTCTCCTCCTCGGGCCAGTTCCAGGGTTTCGACATCGATCTCGGCAACGCCATCTGCGCCGAGCTGAAGGTGAAATGCGTGTTCGTGAGCCAGTCCTTCGACGGCATCATCCCGGCGCTGGAAGCCCGCAAGTTCGACGCGATCCTGTCCTCGATGACTGTCACCCCGGAGCGCGCCAAGCAGGTCGCCTTCTCCTCCGAGATGTATGACGAGCCGACCAGCCTGATCGCCAAGAAGGGCTCCGGCCTGCAGCCGACCGCGGCGAGCCTGAAGGGCAAGACCGTCGGCGTCGAAGCCGGCACCATCCAGGAGACCTACGCCAAGACCTACTGGCAGCCGAACGGCGTCAACGTCGTCTCCTATCAGGGCCAGGATCAGGTCTATGCCGATCTGCTCTCCGGCCGTCTGGACGCCTCTCTGCAGGATAGCGTCGAGGCCGATTACGGCTTCCTGAAGACCCCGAAGGGCGCTGATTACGCGCTGGCCGGCAATGTCACCTCCGATCCGAAGGACGTGCTGGGCTCCTACATCGCCATCGGCGTGCGCAAGGACGAGCCGGCGCTGCTGAAGAAGATCGACTGGGCGATCGCGCAGATCCACAAGAACGGCACCTACAAGAAGCTGCAGGCGAAGTATTTCAACTTCAGCATCTATAACGCCGAAGCCGCCAAGCAGGCGCCCTGATTCTCAAGACCATCCGGCCCCGGCATCTTTGCGCCGGGGCCGGCTTTCGCTACAGGGCTGGAGCATGTTCAATCTCGGTGGCTACGGGCCGCAACTTCTCGCCGGCACCATCACGACGATCGAGCTCTCATTGCTCTCGCTCGTGGTCTCTTTCCTGCTCGGCCTCATCGGCGCCTCGGCGAAGCTCTCCAAGAACCGCACCGCCCGGACCCTGGCCACCCTCTACACCACCCTGATCCGCGGCGTGCCCGACCTGGTGCTGATGCTGCTGATTTTCTATTCGCTGCAGATCTGGATCAACGATCTCACCGACTGGATCGATAATCTGCAAAACGCGGTGGATCTGGAATTCAATCTCGACCCGTTCACCAGCGGCGTCATCACGCTGGGCTTCATCTATGGCGCCTATTTCACCGAAACCTTTCGCGGCGCCTTCATGGCGGTGCCCAAGGGCCAGTTGGAAGCCGCGCGGGCGTTCGGCATGCGCCCCTTCCTGGTCTTTCGCCGGGTGCTGTTCCCGCAGATGATGCGCTACGCCCTGCCCGGCCTTGGAAATAACTGGCAGGTGATCCTGAAAGCCACCGCCCTGGTCTCGATCATCGGCCTCACCGATGTGGTGAAAATCGCCCAGCAGGCCGGCGAGGCCACCTTCGAAACCTTCTACTTCATCAGCATCGCCGGGGCGGTCTATCTGGTGCTCACCATCATCTCCAACGGCGTGCTGCTGCTGCTGGAGCGCAAATACATGATCGGCGTGCGCAAGGCGGTGCTATGATCTATATTCTCCAGCATTACGGCCTGGCGCTGCTGGTCTCCGACGGCTACCAGATGACCGGCGTGGCGATGACGTTGTGGCTGCTGATCATCTCCTGCGCCATCGGCTTCTGCCTGGCGCTGCCCCTGGCGATCGCGCGCAATTCCAAAAATCCGCTGATCTGGGGCCCGGTCTGGCTCTATGGCTTCATCTTTCGCGGCACCCCGCTCTATGTCCAGCTGCTGCTGATCTATACCGGCATTTATGGGCTGCATTTCGTCCAAGACACGCCGCCGCTGGCGCATTTCTTCCGCTCCGCGCTGAACTGCACCCTGCTCTCCTTCGCGCTGAATACCGGCGCCTACACGACCGAGATTTTCTACGGCGCCATCCGTGACACCGCCTTTGGCGAGGTCGAGGCCGGGCGCGCCTATGGCATGTCACGCGCCACGCTCTACCGGCGCATCATCATCCCCTCCGCGCTGCGCCGCGCCTTGCCGATGTACAGCAATGAGGTGATCCTGATGCTGCACGCCACCACCCTGGCCTTTACCGCCACGGTGCCGGACATTCTGAAAGTGGCCAATGACGCCTATACCGCCACCTACGCGCCGTTCGATGCGTTCGGGCTGGCGGCGATGATCTATCTCTGCATTTCCTTCACCCTGATCTTCTGCTTCCGCCGGGCGGAGCGGCATTTCCTGGCGCATCTGGGCACTTAAAGCCCTTTAAAATGATCAAAAGTTTTTGGGGGTGCGGGGACTTTTTTCAAAAAGCCCCCGTAGACGTCTGGGGTAGAGGCACCGGCGTCGCCTCCACCCCAGACGTTTTCGCCGCCTTTTTTGGAAAAAAGGCGGCACCCAAAAAACTTTTACAACTTTTTTCAGCGGGCTGTTTCAGGCACCGCCTTCGGTTGTGTTTCGCTGCCGGCCCGGGTTAGAGTGGCTGCACAACAACGCCACCAGGGGAGCATGAAGACCAAGCCCTCCACCCATGCCCCGGCAGACGCCGCCTGGCTGGACCGCGAAGCGCATCTGCGCTCCATCCTGGAGACCGTGCCCGACGCCATGGTGGTGATCGACGGGCAGGGCGACATCATCTCTTTCTCCGCCGCCGCCGAAAGGCTCTTCGGCTACCAGGAGGCCGAGCTCACCGGCCGCAATGTCAGCCTGCTGATGCCCTCCCCCTATCGCGAGCAGCATGACCAATATCTCTCCCGCTACCTCACCACCGGCGAGAAACGCATCATCGGCGCCTCACGCGTGGTGATGGGCCAGCGCCGCGATGCCACCACCTTCCCGATGGAGCTCTATATCGGCGAGGCGGTGATGGGGGCGCGGCGCGTCTTCACCGGCTTCGTGCGCGACCTCACCGAGCGCCAGGAAACCCAGGCAAGGCTGCATGAGCTGCAATCCGAGCTCGCCCATATGTCGCGCTTCACCGCCATGGGCGAGATGGCCTCCACCCTGGCGCATGAGCTGAACCAACCGCTCACCGCCATCGCCACCTATCTCAGCGGCTGCAAACGCCTGCTGGCGCGCGGCGCTGCCGACCCGGCGCTGCTGCAGGACGGCATCGAGCGCGCCGCCGAGCAGGCGCTGCGGGCCGGGCAGATTATCCGCCGCCTGCGCGACTTCGTCACCCGCGGCGCCACCGAGCGCCAGCGCGAAACCCTGCCCAAGCTGATCGAGGAAGCCAGCGCCCTGGCGCTGATCGGGGCGCGCGAAAGCGGGGTGCATGTCGGCTTCAGCTTCCATCCGGACTGCCCCGTCGTCATCGCCGACAAGGTGCAGATCCAGCAGGTGCTGGTGAACCTGATCCGCAACGCGATGGAGGCGATGCAGGGCAGTGAAGTCAAAACCCTGCAGATCGAGACCGCCCCGCTGCCCGATGGGATGGTGCGCATCTCAGTCGCCGATACCGGCCCCGGCATCGCCCCGGAGGTCGCGGCCCAGCTCTTCCAGCCTTTCGTCACCACCAAGGCGAGCGGCATGGGGGTGGGGCTTTCGGTCTCGCGCACCATCATCGAGGCGCATGGTGGCAAGCTCTGGGCAGAGCCGCGCCCCGGCGGCGGCACCCTCTTCGCCTTCACCTTGCGCACCGCATGAGCACCAACATCGTCCATCTCATCGATGATGACGAGGCGGTGCGCGCCGCTCTGGTGTTTCTGCTGGCCAGCGCCGGCCACAGCGTGCGCGCCTACGACTCGGCCAGCGCCTTCCTGGACAGCCCCGTCCCGCTCGCCCCGGGCTGCATCGTCACCGATGTAAGGATGCCGGGTTTGAGCGGGCTGGATCTGCAACGCACCCTCACCGAACGGCGGATCTTCCTGCCGGTCATCGTCATCACCGGCCATGGCGACGTGCCGCTGGCGGTGGCGGCGATGAAGAACGGGGCGGTGGATTTCATCGAGAAGCCCTTCTCGGACGACACCCTGCTGGCGGCGGTGGAGGAAGGCTTCGCCCGCCAGGCCCGCGCCCTGGCCGGCGCGGCGGATGCCGAGGCCATCCTCGCCCGGCTGCGCCGCCTCACCCCGCGCGAGGCGGAGGTGCTGGACGGGCTGGTGCAGGGGCTGCCGAATAAGAGCATCGCCTATGACCTCAAGATCAGCGCCCGCACGGTGGAAATCCACCGCGCCAACCTGATGGAGAAGATGCAGGCCGGCAGCCTGCCGGATCTGGTCCGCATGGTGCTCACCGCCCGCGCCGCACCCTGACCGCCCCCGCTAGAGCAACATCCGATCAAACGGACTCGTTTGATCGGATAAAGTTGCTCGCTCGAACAAAAAGCGAGAGCGTGTTCCGTGCACCAACGTGAACGGAATGCGCTCTAGCGTGGTTTTTCCGCCCCCCATCGCCGCCCAGGCTTGACTCTGGGGCTTGAGGGGCGCACAGGCTCGGCCCTGGAAAAAACCGTCGTGCTGCGAGTGTTCGCACCACGGCGCGTTTTGCGTTGCGTGGGCTGGCGGCATCTGATGTGCCCGAGCCCGGCGGGGCGCGCAAGGAGTGGAGTTTGGCCTGATGTTCGACAATCTGTCGGGCAAGTTCAGTGATATTTTCGACAGGCTCCGCCGTCGCGGGGCGCTGTCGGAATCTGACGTCACCGAGGCGCTGCGCGAAATCCGTCTGGCGCTGCTGGATGCGGACGTGGCGCTGCCGGTGGTCAAGGATTTCGTGGCCAAGGTGCGCGAGCAGGCGGTGGGCGCGGAAGTGCTGCGCTCGGTCACGCCGGGGCAGATGGTCGTCAAGATCGTCAATGACGCGCTGATCGAGGCGCTGGGCGGGCTGCCCGCCCCGCTGAACCTGCTGGCCCCCGCCCCGCTGCCGATCCTGATGGTGGGTCTGCAGGGCTCCGGCAAGACCACCACCTCCGGCAAGATCGCGCTCCGCCTGCGCACCCGCGAGCGCAAGAAGGTACTGCTGGCCAGCCTGGATACGCAGCGCCCGGCCGCGCAATTGCAGCTGGAACAGCTCGCCCAGCGGGCCGAGGTGACCAGCCTGCCGATCATCGCCGGGCAGACGCCGTTGCAGATCGCCAACCGCGCCATGGATACGGCACGGCGCGAATCCTACGATGTGGTGATCCTGGATACGGCCGGGCGCCTGTCCATCGACCTGGCGTTGATGGAGGAGGTGAAGGCGATCCGCGCTGCGGTGAACCCGGTGGAGACGCTGCTGGTCGTGGACGCGATGACCGGCCAGGACGCGGTGACCACCGCGACCGCCTTCAACGAAGCGGTGAGCATTACCGGCATCGTGATGACGCGGCTGGATGGCGATGCGCGCGGCGGTGCGGCGCTGTCCATGCGCGCGGTCACCGGCGCGCCGATCAAGCTGATCGGCCAGGGCGAGAAGCTGGATGCGCTGGATGAATTCAACCCGGAGCGGATCGCCGGGCGGATTCTCGGCATGGGCGATATTGTCGGGCTGGTCGAGAAGGCCGCCGAGACGATCGACAAGGCCGAGGCCGAGAAGCTCGCCAAGCGGATGGCGAAGGGCAAGTTCGATCTGGACGATTATGCCTCGCAGCTGAAGCAGATTTCCAAGATGGGCTCGATGTCCGGGATTCTCGGGCTGCTGCCCGGCATGGGCAAAATGAAGCAGCAGATCGCCGATGCGAATCTCGACCAGACGGTGTTCAAGCGCCACCTCGCCATCATCGGCTCGATGACGGCGGCCGAGCGCCGGGCACCGGATATCATGAAGGCCAGCCGCAAGAAGCGCGTGGCGGCCGGCTCCGGCACCTCGGTGCAGGAGGTGAACAAGCTGCTGAAGCAGTTCGACGATATGTCGACCATGATGAAGCGGATGAACAAGATGGGTGGGCCTGAGGCGATGATGCGCCAGATGCAGGCCGCCATGGGCGGCGCCAAGGGCGGCCGCAAACCCTTTTAACGTTTACGATGAAACCAAGGAGTCTCTATGTCTGTTAAAATCCGCCTCTCCCGCGCCGGCGCCAAGAAGCGCCCGTTCTACCATATCGTGATCGCCGATGCGAACGCGCCGCGCGACGGCAAGTTCATCGAGCGCGTCGGCACCTACAACCCGATGCTGCCGGCCGAGCATGCCGAGCGCGTGCTGCTGAAGACCGAGCGTCTGCAGTACTGGCTCTCCAACGGCGCCCAGGCGACCGACCGCGTCGCCCGCTTCCTGGCCAAGGCCGAGCTGATCAAGGCCCCGGTCTATGCCGAGCAGCCGAAGCAGTCCGCGCCGAAGAAGAAGGCCCAGGAGCGCGCCGCCGCCAAGGCCAAGGCCGAAGCCGCCGCTTGAGCTTTTGAGGGCATAGACAGAGGCATAGTGTGGAAGACCGGCTGATCCTGATGGGCGTGATTGGCAAGCCGCATGGCGTGCGCGGGCAAGTGCGCGTGCACGCTTACGGGGAGGAGCCCGATCTCCTCAGCCAGCATGTGCTTGTCGACGCCAAGGGCCGGCATTTCGCGCTCGACTGGGCGCATGACAATGTCGCCTGGATCAGCACGGTCACCGGCGCCACCCGCAGCCGCATCACCGACCGTGACATTGCCGCGCGCCTGACCAATGTCGAGCTGTTCCTGCCCCGCTCCGTTTTGCCGGAGACCGAGGAGGAAGAGTTCTACCTGGCCGATCTGATCGGGCTCAATGCCCAGGATGAGCAAGGTCAGGTTTTGGGCAAGATCAGCAATGTGCTGGATTACGGTGCCGGTGCGAGCCTGGAACTCACCCCTGGCGGATTGCTGATCCCCTTCACCCGGGCCTGCGTGCCGGTGGTGAAGCTGGCCGATGGCTATGTGGTGGTGAACCCGCCGCTAGAGATCGAGGCCAAGGACGACATGGCCAACACCGAGGAGCCCAGCCTATGAGCTGGCGCGCCGATGTGCTGACCCTGTTTCCCGCCATGTTCCCCGGCACGCTGGGCGAGTCCCTCGCCGGGCGGGCGCTGGAAGCCGGCACCTGGAGCCTGAAAGCCACGGATATCCGTGAGTTCGGGCTGGGCCGCCACCGCGCGGTGGACGACACACCCTTCGGCGGCGGTGCCGGCATGGTGCTGCGCCCGGATGTGGTGGATGCCGCCATCTCCAGCGTCGCGGATGACCGCCCGCTGATCTTCTTCACCCCGCGCGGCGCGCCTCTCACCCAGGCGAAGGTGCGCGAGCTGGCGGACGGACCAGGTGTGATCCTGGTCTGCGGCCGGTTCGAGGGGATCGACCAGCGCGTGATCGAGGCACGCGGGGGCGAGGAGATCAGCATCGGAGACTATGTGCTCTCCGGGGGCGAGCTGCCGGCGCTAGTGCTGCTGGATGCGGTAGTCCGCCTGCTGCCCGGCGTCATGGGCCATGCGGAAAGCGGCACGGAGGAAAGTTTTTCTCAGAAGCTGCTGGAATACCCGCATTTCACCCGCCCCGCCGAATGGGACGGCCGCGCGGTGCCAGAGGTGCTCACCTCCGGCAACCATGCCGCCATCGCCAGCTGGCGGCAGGACCAGGCCATCGCCATCACCAAAACCCGCCGACCCGACCTCTATGCCCAATTTGTTGCAACCGGTGCGCCAGCACCCTAAACACCCGTTTCGAGAAGGACCTAACCCATGAACATCATCCAGACCCTCGAGGCTGAGCAGATCGCGAAGCTGACCGAGACCAAGACCATCCCGGCCTTCGCCCCCGGCGACACGCTGCGTGTGAACGTGACCGTGAAGGAAGGCGAGCGCTCCCGTATCCAGGCCTTCGAAGGCCTGTGCATCGCCCGCTCCAACCGTGGCCTGAACTCCTCCTTCACCGTCCGTAAGATCTCCTACGGCGAAGGCGTGGAGCGCGTGTTCCCGCTCTATGCCCCGATCATCGCGGAGATCAACGTGATCCGCCGTGGCGACGTGCGCCGCGCCAAGCTCTACTACCTGCGCGGCCGCCGCGGTAAGTCCGCCCGCATCGCCGAGAAGGCCCGCGAGGTCACCACGACCACCGAGGCCGCTCAGTAAGGAAGACCGCAGGGGGTTTCACCCCCTGCACCCCCACCAAGGGCCGGAAGGCCCTTGGAACCCACCCGGGTCTGGGAAAGGGAGGGCCATACCACCACCTTACGGTGGAGAGGGCTGTGATGGCCCTCCCTTTCCCAGACCCGAATTTATGGGATCAAAGGGCCTCTCGGCCCTTTGCGGGGGTCCAGGGGGCAGCTGCCCCCTGGGCTTTCTTACTTTGAGGAGGCCTGAAGACGATGCCGCGGACGTTATTTGACAAGATTTGGGATGCCCATGTGGTGGATCGGCTGGAGGACGGCACCTGCGTTCTCTATATCGACCGCCATCTCGTACATGAGGTAACCAGCCCGCAGGCATTTGAGGGGCTTCGCATGGCGGGCCGCAAGGTTCGCCGGGTGGAGAACACCATCGCCGTCGTCGACCATAATGTGCCGACCAGTGCTGAGCGTCTGACCGAAGTGAACGAGCCGGAGAGCGCGCTGCAGATTGCGACGCTGGAGCAGAACGTCAAGGATTTCGGGGTGACGTACTTCCCGATGTCGGACGTGCGGCAGGGCATTGTGCACGTGATCGGGCCGGAGCAGGGCATTTCGCTGCCGGGCATGACGATTGTGTGCGGCGACAGCCACACCTCCACCCATGGCGCGATGGGCGCGCTGGCCTTTGGCATCGGCACCTCGGAGGTGGAGCATGTGCTCGCCACCCAGACGCTGCTGCAGAAGCCGGCGAAGAACATGCTGATCCGCGTGGATGGCAAGCTGCCGGAGGGCTGCTCGGGCAAGGACATCATGCTGGCGGTGATCGGCAAGATCGGCACCGGCGGCGGCACCGGCTATGTGATGGAGTTCGCGGGTGAGGCCATCCGCGCGCTGGACATGGCGGGGCGTTTGTCCATGTGCAACATGTCCATCGAGGGTGGCGCGCGTGCCGGGCTGGTGGCGCCGGATGAGGTGACCTTTGAGTATATCAAGGGCCGTCCATTCGCGCCGAAGGGGGCGGATTTCGATGCCGCCGTGGCCTATTGGAAGACCCTGCCGAGCGATGAGGGCGCGCATTACGACAAGATCGTCGAGCTGCGGGCCGAAGATATCATTCCGCAGGTCACCTGGGGCACCAGCCCGGAGACCGTCATTCCCGTCACCGGCAGCGTGCCGAACCCGGCGGATGAGCCGGACGCGGCCAAGCGCGCCCAGATGGAGCGGATGCTGAGCTATATGGGGCTAGAGGCCGGGCAGAAGATCCAGGGCACCAAAATTGACGTGGTGTTCATCGGCTCCTGCACCAATTCGCGCATCGAGGATCTGCGCTCCGCCGCCGCCGTGGCCAAGGGCCGCAAGGTGGCGCAGGGCGTGCGGGTGCTGGTGGTGCCGGGCTCGGGCCTGGTGAAGCAGCAGGCTGAAGAAGAAGGTCTGGCCAAGATCTTCACCGAGGCCGGGTTTGAATGGCGTGAGGCCGGGTGCTCGATGTGCCTGGGCATGAACCCGGACAAGCTGACGCCGGGCCAGCGCTGCGCCTCCACCTCCAACCGTAATTTCGAGGGCCGCCAGGGGCCGGGCGGGCGCACCCACCTGCTCTCCCCGGCCATGGCCGCCGCCGCCGCCGTGACCGGCGTGATCACCGATGTCCGGGAGCTGATCTGATGGATAAGTTCACCACCCTCACCGCGATCGCGGCACCGCTGAACATCGATAATATCGATACCGACAAGATCATCCCGGCGCGGTTTTTGAAGACCATCAAACGCACCGGGCTTGGCAAGAGCGTGTTCGCGGATATGCGCTATAATGCCGACGGCTCGGACAAGGCCGATTTCGTGCTCAACCAGGAGCCTTATCGCAAGGCGCAGATCCTGGTGGCGGGCGATAATTTCGGCTGCGGCTCCTCGCGCGAGCATGCCCCCTGGGCGCTGCTGGATTTCGGCATTCGCTGCATCATCGCGCCCAGCTTCGCGGATATCTTCTTCAATAACAGCTTCAAGAACGGCATCCTGCCGATCGCGCTGCCGGAAGAGATCTGCGCGAAGCTGCGCGAGGATGCGGCAATGGGCGGCAATGCCCGTCTGACCGTGGACCTTGAGCGGCAAATGGTGGTGCGCCCGAATGGCGAAGAGATTCCCTTCCAGGTGGACCCGTTCCGCAAACATTGCCTGCTTGGCGGGCTCGACGATATCGGGCTGACGCTGGAACACGCGGCCGCGATCGATTCCTATGAGTCGAAAATCCCGGCCTGGACGCCGAAAATTCAGGGAGCGTAATCATGGTTGCCAATAAGAGTGTGCTGCTGATGCCGGGCGACGGCATCGGCCCCGAAGTGATGGCCCAGGCCAAACGCGTGCTGGGCTGGCTGCAGGAGAGCAAGCGCGCCAGCTTCGCCATCACCGAGGAGCTGGTGGGTGGCGCCTCCATCGACGCGCATGGCGTACCGCTGACCGATGCGGCGCTGGCCGCGGCCAAGGGCGTGGATGCGGTGCTGTTCGGCTCCGTCGGCGGCCCGAAATGGGACAAGGTGCCGTTTGACATCCGCCCCGAGGCCGGGCTGCTGAAGCTGCGCGCCGAGCTGCAGGTGTTCGCCAATCTGCGCCCGGCGAAAGTGTTCGACGCGCTGGTGGATGCCTCCTCGCTCAAACCAGATCTGGTGCGCGGGCTGGATATCATGATCGTGCGTGAAGCCACGGGCGGGGTGTATTTCGGCGAGCCGCGCGGCATTGAGACGCTGCCGGACGGCACCCAGCGCGGCATCAATACCGAGGTGTACACCACAGGCGAGATCCAGCGTGTCGGCCGGGTGGCGTTTGAGCTGGCCCGCAAGCGCCAGAACCGCGTCTGCAGTGTGGAGAAGGCCAATGTGATGGAATCCGGCCTGCTCTGGCGCCAGGTGATGACCAAGCTGCAGCAGGACGAATTCCCGGATGTGGCGCTGAGCCACATGTATGCCGATAATTGCGCGATGCAGCTGGCGAAGAACCCGAAGCAGTTCGATGTCATCGTCACCGGCAATCTGTTCGGGGATCTGCTGTCTGACCTCGCGGCGATGCTCACCGGCTCGCTGGGGCTGCTGCCCTCCGCGACTCTGGGCGCCAAGGACGCCACCGGCCGCCTGCCGGGCTTCTACGAGCCGATCCACGGCTCCGCCCCGGACATTGCCGGTCAGGCCAAGGCGAACCCTCTGGCGCAGGTGCTGAGCCTGGCGATGATGCTGCGCTACTCTTTCGACATGGACGAGGATGCCGCCGCCATTGAGGCCGCGGTGGAGCGCGTTCTGGCCAAGGCCGGCCGCACGCCTGACATCGCCGCTCCCGGCCGCGCCGTCCTGTCCACCGCGGAAATGGGGGATGCGCTGCTCGCAGAACTGCAGGCGATTTAATTTTAAGGTGGGGGTTGCCTGCGCAAGACGCTTCGGTTACACCCCGCGCACCGCGCGCTCGTAGCTCAGCTGGATAGAGCATCAGACTACGAATCTGAGGGTCAGGAGTTCGAATCTCTTCGGGCGCGCCATTTTCTCCTTGCTTTACAAAGGCTTGTGAGATCCGAGGCTGGTAGCGGCTGCGGGCTCCTTCGCCGTCCCACGGTATGCCCACAATCAGCCTTGCCCAGGGGTCCTTCAACCCAGCCCGAGATGTCGGAAGAATGCCTCATTTCGAACCTTTGCGTCGTGAAGAATTTTCGAATAGGGCAGCACCTCGATGCTGGCATTGTGTTCTGTGGACACGCCAAAGAAGCCCTCGCCGTCGGCCGTTGGATGTGACGCCACCGAATATCGCAAAACTTTTTTCAGATTATCTGTAAAATCTGCGATGACGAAGCAGACGAACCGCGTGGCCGGAGTTATGGGTTTGATAACCCTCCCGTTCTTATCCGTGACAGCATTACCTGCCCGGAAAAGGTCGACGTACTCCAGAACCTGCGTCACCGGGTTGGAGTTTTGGTCGTATTCGGTTCGCCCTGGGCGCTTGAACTCTATAATCACGACTGGCTCGTCGGAACCTTCCCGCCGGAAAGCAAGGGAGGGTTCGAAGATCACGGCGAGATCGGGCTCTCTGCCGCTATCCCCTTCAGTAAAAGTCGAGAATGGCTTGTCGCTTCGAAAAAACGAGTAGAAGGCTAACCGATCATCGAGTATCCACAAATTGTGCTGATTATAGTCCAGCTCTTCTGAGCTAGACCTAAGTGGTACGATTAGCTCATGAATCACTTCTTCTTTATAGTAGCGGCGTTTCTCGGGCTCTTTGAACGCCAACGACGAATCGAGCAAGTCGAGGATGGCCTTCCTTCGGACCACATACTCAGCCAAGCTACTCTTTTTTTCGTCATTCAGGGCCTTGGTGATCTTCTCGACGCTGCCTTGTACACTATCCGGGCCGTTCTCCTTCAAGGATCGCAGCTGCCCGTCCAACTGTCGCTTGGCGCGTAGCTTCCGCCTGCTTAACTCAAGAAATATCTCCTCGTCCCCCTGAGTATTCAGGGATAGATTTTTCTCGACAAACTCAGGCAGTGCATCCCTAAAAGGTAAAAATTGCGGGTTGTCGCGGATGATCCGACTTGTTGTCTCAACCTGTTGCTCACGAATTCGGTCGATATATTGCCCAAGAAATTCTTTGGCCGACGCAATTGCGGCCTTGTGAATTTCAGCCATTCTATCTTTACCGAAGGTGAAGTTGGTTCGCTCCTGATTGACGTGCCCGTCCAGATAGCTCCCGGTGACCAAGCCGACGTAAACGCAGTCGGAGTTCTCCCCCACATATTTCAAGCCAAGCTGACTATCGAGCTGCTCTTGGTAGGCCACGCGCTCATTACCCGCGTAGAACATCCAGTGGTTCCCTCCCTCCAAAAACTTCAACTGCTTGTGGAGGAGCACGTGGTAAATTTGAAATTCTGATGGTCCGATGATCGGGTCCAACTGGATATCAATAACCTTGACGTCATTTCGCTGTTGATTGTCTGAGAAGAATTTACCCAGATTGATCACCTCCGCGCCGTCAGTAATGACCATATGGGGAAGCTTGCCTAAGGCAAAATAGTTCAGGAAGTGCCCCACTAATTTGGCAGCAATTGTCGCTGCTTTCTTCGGGCAATAGGCCTCAAAATTGGGTTGAAAGGGCATAAGACGGACTTCAGTGCCTGCGCCTTTCCGGCCAGCCTCCCGCGTCAAAACGTGCCCATGAATTGGATTGGGGCCGTCACGCAGCGCAAAACCGAACTCCCGGCACATCACGCCGTCGGCCCCATCAAATCGGCTGGTGATTCGACAGTCGCTAAATGCCTTGAGCCATCCCAGGCGACCGACTCCCTTGCCGCCGCGTGCAATTTTCATCGGCGAATCAGAGGTTAGAAATGACCTCCAGTTCGTTTCGTTCAAGCCGATCCCATTATCGGTGACCGTGAAGCCCGTGACACCGCCCCCGTCATCGTCACCGCTCCGATGAATCTCAATGGTAACCTGCCCCAAACGCGTTGCGTCGTCCTTCCACCGCGCCTCTATGGCATGAAGGCCGTTACTGACAGCCTCAAACAATGGAATCAAAGAGTTAACCGCCGAGGCAGGCAATCCTAGGTTTCGAACCCTACCCGCGAGGTCGAATTCGAAGCTTGGCTCAACGATCGATGTCACTGCGTCCATGACGTTACCTTATGAGATTTCGCGGCTCCGGCGAAGTGCCCTCAGCCGTTACTCAGTTTGAAGAGAGAACGCCCAATCAGGCCGCCCGAACACGAACTGCCAAGTCGCATCCACCTTCGCGTTCCATAGTTCCTCTGGGTAGGGCTCGGCAGGGAGTGCATTCAGGACCTCCCTGATGGTCCATTCCACATCGCTGCGGGTCTGCTGGCGGCGGTGCCACTCGAAGACGGCTACCTTGTCGTGGAGCTGTACCAGCAGCTCGCGGGCGACCTTCTTAACCTCCGCGTCCTGCGCTTTGGTCAGCTTCGGTTCCGGCCTCGTGAGCAGATCGTAAATCGCCAGTTCATCCTCGGTGAGGTCCTCGCGCGCGGCACGGCCCTGCTCTTCATCGAGGCTGCGGATGAAGGCTTTTAGCTTCTCAAATGTTTCCTCCACGCTGGCCGTGGCGGAGTTGTAGGCGTCGATCAGCATCTCCAGCTTCTCGATCAAATCCACGCGTGAGGGGTTTTGCGCGGCCATTCTCTCCACGGTCTCGGTAGCCTTGGTACGCAGCTGATCCACCGTGGTGCGAGGCCCCTTCGCGAACGCCTCCGCCAGAGCCTCGAAATCGATTGTCGAGAGGTCGGTCAGCCCCTTCGTGTCGCCGCCCTCGCGCACCGGGGCGGCAATTTCCACGCCCAGGATATTCTCATCCAGCAGCGCCTCCACCTGCGCGGCCAGGGTAGAAATGTCAGCCGGGCCAAGCTGGTTGCGGATCGCCTGCGCTACCACGACCAGCGCGGCCACGCGTTTCAGGAATGGTGCCGCCCGATCATCGGGCAGCACGGCCCGATAGGCGCGCGTGGCGGCATCGGCGCGCCGCAGGAATCCGCGCCGGACGTCATCAGGGGCAATCAGCGCCTCCTGAGCCTTGCCGATCAGCATGGCCCGCTGGAGTTTGTCAGCGTCGAGGATGCCTGCGGTATCGACACCATAAATTTTGCCGTAGCTCTCCGCTTCAGCGAGTGCGTCCTCCAGCAGCTCGACCAGAGCGCTCTTGTCGCGGATGGGTTTCTCTCCCCCCTTCGGGGCACCGTAGATCGCCAGCGCGTCCTGCAGGTTCGCGAACACGCCCACGTAATCCACAATCGTGCCGGCCTGCTTGCCCGGCGCGTTCCGGTTCGCTCGCGCGATGGTCTGCATGAGCGTGTGGTTCTTCATTGGCTTGTCGAGGTAGACGGTGCTGCATGTTGGCACGTCGAAGCCGGTGATCCACATGGCGCAGACAAACACCAGGCGTAGGGGATTCTTGGGGTCCTTGAACCGCCCCTCGAGATCATCCTCCACCATGCGTTTACGGTGCGGGGTAATGTCGAGACCCTTGGCCTTCAGTTCCTCGATCTCGCCCTGTGACTGACTGACCACCACCGCCATGCCCGTCTCGCGCATCCAGGCGAGTTTTTCCGCCAGCGCCTCGCGCGCCGGCTCCGGCGCTTTGGCCAGCAACGCCTCCTGCTCGGCGATCAGGCCTTGCCACGCCGCCTGGGTCTTCAGGCACATCCGCACGGCGGTGGCCTTGTCGATGGCCACGAACATGCCCTTCCCGCGATAGCCTCGGCCGGCAAAATGCCGGGCCAGATCACCGGCAATTTTATCCAACCGGTCCTCGCGGGTGATGAGATGGTACTGCCGGGCGAACTGTGTTTGGACCTGCTTCTCCTGCTCCGGGCTCAGTTCCGCCTCATCCAGCAGCGCCTGCAGGTCGTCGCGCAAATCCTCCTTGGCCAGTTGCAGCTCTGGCTGCCGCCCCTCGTAAAATAGCGGCACGGTGGCGCCATCGGCCACCGACTGCGCAAAATTGTAGATGGAGACGTAATCCCCAAATACCTCGCGGGTGCGCTCCTCACCCGCCATCAGCGGTGTGCCGGTGAAGCCTAGGAAGGCCGCGTTGGGTAACGCTCGGCGCATGTTGGCGGCGAGCTGGGCGTATTGGCTGCGGTGCGCCTCATCGGTGATGACGATGACATCCGAGCGCTCTGACAGCACCGGCATAAGCTCGCCCCGCTCAGTGCCGAATTTCTGGATCAGGGTGAAGAGGTAACGCTGCTGCCCGGCCAGCTTCTCCCGCAGATCGGCGCCGCTCTGCGCCTGGCAGTCGCGCGCTTTCAATGCCCCAAAGGCGCCGATGGAGGCGAAGGTGCCGGCGATCTGGTCATCCAGCTCGGTACGGTCCGTTACCACGACGAAGGACCAGTTATTCCCCCGCGTGCGCAGCACCTTCTCGGCGAAGAACGCCATGGACAAGCTCTTGCCGCTGCCCTGAGTGTGCCAGAACACGCCGAGGCGCCCCTGGTTTTCCCGCACTTGCTTTACGGCCTCGATGGCACGGTTGACGCCCAGCACCTGGTGATACTTGCCCACCACCTTGCGCTGGCCGCCGACCACCTCCTGGAAGATGATGAAATTCTCGATGATGTCTAAAAACCGCTCCGGCGCGCAGGTGCCGCGCAGCAGCGTCTCTAACCCGGCTTTTTCCTCCTCGTCCTCATCGGCCACTTTTTTCCACAGCGCGTAATCCTCCAGCGCCGCGTGGCTGGGGCCCAGCACCGCCTCATGGCCGTTGGACAGCACCACGAAGGCGTTAGCATCGAACAAGCGCGGGATAGTGTCGCGGTAGTCCTTGATGTTCTTGTCGTAGGCCTCGGAGAGTTTTACATGCGCCGCCTTCAGCTCCATCAGCAACAGCGGGATGCCGTTGACGTAGCCCACAAGGTCGGGCCGGCGAACATAGAGGTCGCTATGCACCCAGAGTTGGGACGCCAGGAAAAAATCGTTCTTGCTCCGGTCCTGCCAGTCGATCAGCCAGACCCGCTCATCCTTCGGCAGGCCGTCGGGCTGCTTGATGGCGACCGGCACGCCCTCGCGCAGCAGCCGGGCCACCTCGCGGTTGGCGGCTACCGGCAGCATGGCGGAGCGATCCTGCGTCAGCGTGTCGATGGCATCAGCCAAGGCCTGGTCCGGCAGATAGGGGTTGATCGCGCGAAGGGCCGCCGCCAGCCGGGCCGACAGAAAGGGATTTTTGAACGAAAGCCGCCCGGTGGGGTTTTTTGGGCCGGGTTGTTCATGCAGCAGGTTGGCGGTGGACCAGCCGAGTTCACCCATCAACTCAATCGCCGGGTTTTCCACCAGGGCTGCCTCGGTGGACAGGCTGGAAACCAGCGATGTGGGAGGGTCTTTCGGCACCATTAGGCGGCGTCTTCCAGTTCCCGCTCAGCGGTGGCGACGGAAAGCTCGCCGGAAATTAAGCGCGGGAGGAGGAGGTCGCGGGAAGCTGTCAGCCGATCGCATTGTCGTTCCAACTTGTGCGCCAGGACCCGAATCGGCCGCACGACTGCCCCGAACTGAACGGCAAGGCCGCCGTGTGGAACGACTACCTCCGTAGACGCCAATCTGCTGCGATTGAGTTCCATCTGATTTGTAGCACCAACGGCCATACTCTCGAAGAGGGCCTGAAGACGTGAAACGGAAGTGCCAAGAAAATCACGGTCAACTTCTCTTCGCGGCCTAATGATCGTTACGTGGCTGTCAACCGTGGTGCCTGGGGGAATCTCTTCAGCCTGGGCGATACGACCCAGCGTTCCCGTCCCAGTTGAATTAACCAGAATGTCGCCAGCCTCTACCACCTTCACTGGAGGTACAGCTTTGCGTTGACGTCTAGCGGCTTTCAGGGAGAGTCGACCATCGCGGATACATTTCTGATTGATCACTAGACCAGGGGCTTCGTCATCATACGCCGGTGCAATACCTCGGGAGATGTAGCTCGTCAGGGCTTCCAACGGCTGCATGGTCCAACCCTCGGGTATGGTCCCGCCCTTCGTCTCAACCATCGCGTGGCCTTCGTGGCCGGGGAAGCGGAAGTTGACGAACCATTCGTCGAACAGGCGCCGGGCCATTTCCCCAAGCACCGCGATGCGCCGCCTGTTCACCTCGATCAGGTCGTCATAGGCCCCCAGGATGGAGGCGATACGGCGCTGGGTTTCGATAGGGGGAAGTATAACCGGGAGAGACTTCAAAATCCCCAGATTTATGCCAGGAACGGCTGAGCCAATAGCGCGCCCTTGGATATATTCGACCGTCTCGGGGCAGGCAAAATAGTAATACGCGAAGAGAGGCTCAAGCAATTGCGAGTCTACTCTAAGCTTCAATTGCTTATTCGAAATCACATACCGATGGAATGGACCATCAGGTGGAATCAGACCGACCTGCCCAATTGTACCCCAACAGGTAAAAACCAAATCCCCAGGCACAACAGTTTGCGCAGAAAACTTCTCAGCGGTTTCAGGGGCAATGAATACAAAGTTTGACGAAATGAAGCGCTCCAGTCCAAGAGAAAGGTTCGATCCTCGAATTACGGGAACGCCTTTTTCAACAAAAAATTTTGAACTGATCGACGAGCCAAATGGTCCCGCGACACATGCGTGACGTTCAGGTGCTTTGACCTTATCGACGGTCATAACTTTCCACCCCGACGGCAAGCCGCCTTGAAGAAACGGATGGTTATACCCAGTCATGCCGTCAGCAGCTCTGCTACATTCTCTGCGATCATCGTTTGTAACCGCACTGCCTCGGCGTTCAGCCCCTCCAGCTCCTCCTGCAACGCCTCCAGCTTCACCCGAAATTCTTCATCCTCCACCACCTCACCCGGCGCCACGCCGACATAGCGCCCCGGGTTGAGGCTCCAATCCTGGGCGGCGATGTCGGCGCGCGTGGCCACCCGGCAGAGGCCGGGCACGTCACGGTATCCCCCATCGGGGAAAGCTTCCGCCATGCGGGCGGCGCTACCGGCGACATTCTCGGTCGACTCGCCGCGCCAGAGGCGGACGATGTTGGCCAGGAACTCGGTCTGGTCGGGGTCGAACACGCGATGGGCGCGCGTGACCTGCCGAAATAAATGCCTCGCGTCGAGGAACAGCACTTGATCCGCGCGCGGCCCCTTCGCCTTGCCGCGGTCGAGGAACCACAACGTCACCGGCAGGGTAACGGTGTAGAACATGTTTGGCCCGACCGCGATGATGCAATCCACCGCGCCGGTCTCGATGAGGCGGCGGCGGATGTCCCGCTCGCTGCCGCCGGCATCGCTGGCGCTGTTAGCCATCACGAAGCCGGCCCGGCCTGTCTCGTTCAGGGCGGCGTAGAAAAGGTTGATCCAGAGCGTGTTGGCGTTGTTCACCGTGGGCAGGCCGAGCGGGTAGTGCGGGTCCACCTGGCCGGTGGCGGTGACGAGGCGGGTGCGGTCGACCTCGCTCTGGTTGAAGGGCGGGTTGGCCATCACGAAATCGAACCTGCCTAGCAGCTTGTGCGGGTCGTCGTAGTAGCTGTTGGTGTTGCCACCGCCTTTGATGTCGCCCGAGAGGCCGTGCACGGCGAGGTTCAGGCGGCACAGGCGGATGGTGTCGTCCATCTTCTCCACACCGTAGATGGCCAGCTCCTTGTCCGGAGCCTTGTGGTGCCGGCGGACGAATTCGGCCGAGTGCACGAACATGCCGCCGGAGCCGCAGGCGGGGTCCAGTATGGCGCCATGGAAGGGCTCGATCACCTCCACGATCAGCTTCACGATCGAGGCCGGGGTAAAATACTCGCCGCCCTTCTGCATGAAGGCTGAGGCGAACTCGCCCATGAAATACTCAAAAATCAGCCCGTAGGCGTCGCCCTCCATATCCAGCGGTGCGAGCAGGCGCAGCAGGTCGGCCAGCACGGTGTTGGGCAGAGCTGCGTAGCCACGGGGCAGCACGCCAGCCAGCTCGGGGTTGGCATCCACGATGGCATCCATGGCCGCCGTCAGCTCGGCGCCGAGGTTGGCATTACCCGGCAGGGCCAGCAGGCGGGAAAAGCGGGCGACCTCGGGCACGAACATGGCGCCGCGGGCCTGGTAGGCGGCCGGGGTGGGTTTCAGGCGGCCGGTGAAAGTCGGCTTCAGCTCGGCGTCAACCAGCAGGAATTTAGCCTCCATCTGCCGCAGGGCAATGAGGGCGAGGACAGGCTGGGCATATTGGTCCGGGCGCAGGCCCGTGTTGGTCCAGAGGGTCTCGGCGGCCTTGAACAGGCGCTTCGCAACATCTTGAAAGTCGACGGCCATTGGATTCCGGTGCTGGTTGTAGTCGTTGTGACAGTATCACGGGGAGATGTAGGGTCTAGGGGCGGAAGACAGGGCAGCACCGGCAGCCCGGGCACTCCCAGGGGAAAAAGAGAGAGAGGCCCCCAGGCGGCTCTCTCTCATAATTTACGCTACGGCGGGATACTGCCCGCGAGCCACGCCCACATGGCACAAACGCCGGCGGCGGTGAGGACAAGGTCGAGCTGGGGTGCCAGTCGCAGCTCGATTTCGGCGCCCAGCAGCGCCATCACCACCGGCAGGGTGAGGATGATCTTCACCGCCGCCGGCAAACGGTTCCACAGGCCACGCCTTCTGCCCCCTGGGGCTGGCGCTTGCCCATGGTGCGGCGGCTCAATCGCGCCGGTGGTGAGCTGGTTCTTCTCGTTCCGCATGATGGTTCCTTTCGAGTTTTGATTCGTTTCTGGATTGGAGAAGGCGCTTCGGCGCCTTCTCCTTCTGCACGCTTGTGGTTGTGGCGGGGGTTCCGGCCCGTCCGTTCGGCCTATGCCGCGTCCCCCGTCTCTGCCGCTACACCCTCGGCCTGTTTGGCTTCCGGCAGCAGGTTCCAGGCCCTGGACGCGGTGGTGGCGGTGGCAATCAGCCGTTGCGGACTGTGATGAGCGTAACGCTGCGTCGTGCTGAGTTGTGAATGACCCAGCACCGTGCCGATCTCGTTCAACGGCGTGCCGGCATTGGCCAGCGCGGATGCGAACGAATGCCGCAGATCGTGGATGCGCAGATCGGCGGGCAGACCCGCCGCCTTTTTTGCCCGTGCCCAGACGCCGCGCAGCCCCTCGATGGACTTGCCCGGCCGGCGATGGCTCGGAAAGACATACGGATTGGACCCCGGGTCCCCCACCACCTTGCCCGACGCCTCCGCCTCGGCCAGAGCGGCGAGCCGGTCCGCCTCCAATAACCGGCGAAGCGAATCCTGACGGCGGAGAATGCCCACCGCCACTGGTGAAAGCGGGATGTAGCGCGGCTTGCCGCTCTTGGAACGCGGCACCACGAGCAGACCGCGCTCCAAATCGACCTGCTCCCATTTCGCCAGGATGATCTCGCTGCGCCGGGCGCCGGTCACGATGAGCAGCGCCAGCGCCGCCGCCGCGATAGGGTCCTCGTCCGCGTCGAGCGCCTTCACCAGCGCCTGCGTTTCAGCCGGGCTGAGATAGAGATCACGATGCTCCTCGCGCAACATGCCGGGCGAAGCGGCGGGATTTCTTCCTTCGAAAAGCTCCCATTTCGAGGCCAGATTGAACATCGCCCGCAGCGTCGCCAGATGGCGATTGACCGTGCCCGGCGCCAAGCCTTCCGCAACCAGCTTGCGGCGCAATTCCGCCACGTCCGTCACCGTCACCTCGTCCAACGCCTTCCGGCCCAGGGCGGGCAGGATGCGCCGGCGCAGATAGGCGTCGATATTATGCGCCGAGCGCAACCTTTCCCGCACATGGGGCAAGTAGCGATCGGCCGCGAACTCCGCCACGCTCGGCACGGCACGCAGCTTTTCCCGGGCGGCGACCGGATCGCCGCCAAGGCTCACTTCGGCCTTGAGCTGCTCCGCGCGTTTGCGCGCTTGTTCAGCCGTGACGTCACCCAGACGCCCGAGCTTAACCTCGCGGCTACGGCCGCGCTGATCCTTGAAACGAAAATACAGAGTGATCGTGGTCCGACGTTGCTCTGCAATAAAACCGTGCAGCCGGCTGTCGAACAGCCGGAACTTGACAACCCCCGCAGGCAGGGGCGCCAGTGCCCGCAAGGCGGCAGACGTGATTACAGCTTTGCCCATGGCGAGGGGTCTCCTTTCACGGTGTTCGGACAAGGCAGAAAAATTGCGCCTGACGGGGCCGTCAGGCGCGTTGGCAACTCTTGGGGTGAGCCTGTCGGGCCGTGAGCTTAGTCCGGGTCCTCTGCGACTGGAGCTTCGCCACGGGCAATCCGCACGCGCCTGATTTCGGCGGCGAGCGCAGCGCGTACAGCGTTGCGGCATAACCAAAGCTTTCGCAGGTACGGCGCACGCTCGCACCAGTCGCGCAACGCCTCGTCGATGACGACGATAACCTGCTCGGGCATGACGCCCTCCTCGCGGCTCTGCGGGTCTGGACACAGCGGCAAGACCAGTTCGCCGGTCCAAGCCAGGGTCCAGGCGTAAGGCGAGGATTGCCCGCCAGGACCAAAGTCGACACCATTGCCCAGTGCCTCGCCGGCTGGCATTTGTCGCACGGCGCGCCCCAAAGCCTCAAGTACGGCCAAAGCGCCACCTTCGGGCGCCCTGGCGTGCTCCAACGCCATCCTGGCCTGCACCACGCAAAGCAACTGGCGCAGCGTCCAGCCAACGGGCGCCCCGCCGCCTGTGCCATAACGGACCAGGATGCCGTGTCCATCGCCACCCGTGTCCAGCGCCACACCCCAAAATCGCTGACCCCAGTGAGGCAGTAGATCGGTATCGGTGAAGAGCACGAAGCGGCGATCGTCGGTTGTGGCGCGCGCCGCCACAACCGCCTTCTCATCGAAATCGATCATGCCCTCACACCTCCGGGAACGGTGTCAGCGCCGTCGATCTCGAAAATAAGCCAGAGATCGTCGCTGTTGATGGAGACCGCAACACCTTCAGGAACCCAGAAGGCATTCACCTCTTCCTCGTTAGGATCGTCGTTGAGTGCGAAAAGATCGGCAGGCGCCTGCACTTTAATGCCAACTGTGTCGAAATATTTGACGATGCTGAGCGGGTCCTCGCCGGTGCGCACGGCATCAGTAAAACGCACGCGCTGCACCTCGCTCAGCTTTTCGATATCGGAATAGCGCGTGAGCAGCGCCTCCAAGGAGTGGACGGTTTGATCCATGAGTTTGGGGCTCCAAATGCGGAAGCCCCGCCGGTGGGGCGGGGCTTCTGCTCGATGCTGGTTAGGGATTTGCCCGGACCGGCGGTCAGGGCGTGCACATGAAATGCCGGTGCGGGATCAGGCTTTCACGCCCAGCACACGCTGCACCTCAAGGGTCAAAGCCTCGCGCACCGCGCGGCGCGTTTCCCAGCATCGCCGGCGCCATGGGGTCACCGGCAACCAGGCGTCGAGCGCCAGGTCCAGCGCGGTCAGGAGCTGCTCCGCCGTGATGCCCGCACCGTGACCGAATGGCTCCGGGCACATGTCGATGCAAAACAGCCCTGCCCGCGCCCTTGTCCATGGATACGAGGAAACTTCCTGCGCAGGTTCAAAGGCAATGGGCAGGATGGAATTGTCGCTGAGCGCCTCGTGGTAGACAGCGAGCGCATTCTCCAGGTGATGGAGAATTGCTTTCGCAACGGGTGCGCCGCTACGCGCCAGTTCAACTGCGAAGCGTGCCTGCGCGATCGCGAGAAGCTGGGTTACCGACCAGCCATCGCGGCCACCACGCAAGCCGAGGCGGATGAAGGCGGCAGCACCCCCATCCGCCTCGCCGCCCGCTTCCACCAGTACGCCCCAGAGGCGTGGTGGCATGCCGGGAATGTGGTCTGTCGCCAGGAACGTAACAGCGCGGCCGTCACTGGCGATGCGCTGAGAAATGACATCGCGCGAGGGGGAAAGATTCGGATCATTCTTCATGTGGCCTTGCCCTTCAGTGAGTGAACAGGAGCCATTGGCCATCGATCGCCAAGTACACCGCGACTCCCTCGTCGACTCTGAATCCGTCGAATTCCTCTTCGGCCGGATCGTTGCACGCCTCGAGCAGGTCTTCCATGGATTGAACCTGGACGCCGACGTCGGCGAAATACGGCAGAACGTGCAGCGGATCGTCGCCGCGGGCCATGGCATCCACGAAGCGAATTTGCGGCACGTAGCGCGGCAAGTCGTTGCCGGCGGCATGACGCCGCAGCAGCGCCGCCAGCGTCTCGTCTTGTGGTTCCGTCGTCATCGTGAACTCCATATGAAAGCCCCTGCCGCACGGGCGGCAGGGGCTTGGTTGCGATAGACCTGCGGCGAGCCAGCAGGTGAATTCATGAAATCCCCCTCTGAACCTGGACCGTTACGGTGACGCCTGAGAGCTCTACACCTATTCGGCTGTCGACGCAGACGCGCGCAGCTGTTCGATGTAGGTCTTGATGTCGTCCGCGTTGTAGCGTGCGACGTTGCGTGCCAGCGGGACGCAGGCCGGGCCCTTACCCGTACGGCGCCACTTGGCAAGCGTCTGGATGGTGACCCCGAGCAGCCGGGCGACGTCCCGCTGGGTGAGCAGGCGATCGGTGGCCGGCGCGCTTTCCTCGGCGGCGGGCTTCGCGGTGCAGGCCGGCGGTAGAGGCTGCGACGGTGCCCTGTTCGCAAGGGGGAGCGTGTGGTTTGGGCGCATGCGTATCTCCTGAGTGTATGAAGTTGGCCAGATGGGCGCATGTATCGGTAGGCGTGCCCAAATCTTTGTTACGGGATCGGACGTCGCACTCGTTCTCATGAAGATGCGGGATGGTCCGCATGAGGCGACGTCGACGATACAGCTGGCATGCCATCGCGCGCATCCGACGCTCTCGCGCAACCCCCGACACATCGCCTTTCATCGGGACCACGCCCGGAATAGAGGGGGCAGCCCGACCGGCCGCACTGTGCCGCGCAGGCATGCGTCCGCCCTAACAAGAAATCGGGCGAACGCGCATTCGCGCGACCCTCGACAGTACAGTACAGTAGGAGGAGTTGACAGCATGCAGATCATCACGATCGCCGCCACAAAAGGTGGCGTCGGAAAGACGACGCTCGCCGCGGCGCTGGCCACGGCAGCGCTCGTCGCCCGCCCCGGTATCAGGGTCGGGCTGGTGGACCTGGACCCGCAGGGGTCGCTGACCGCCTGGTGGAATCGCCGCGACAAGCGGGAGCCCCAACTGCTCCGGCAGCCGGAGGGCGATTTCAGGTTCGACACGGCGGGCGCCAGGGCCGCGGGATTCGACTTGATCGTCATCGACTGCCCGCCCGGGTTCTCCGACATCCTGGCCGACGCCATCGCCACCGCCGATCTGGTGCTGATCCCGACCGGGCCGAGCATGATCGATTTGGACGCCATCGAGTGGGCCGAAACATTGGCGGAAACGTTTTCGATGACGCGTCATTTCGTTCTTAACCAAGCCATCTACAGAAGCCGGTTGGCGGGCCGCGCGGTACGGGAGCTCAGCGAGCGGGGGCACCTGCTGAGGCAGGTCGTCCACCACCGCGTGGCGATCGCCGAGGCGATGCGCAAGGGGTTGACGGCCATCGAGGCCGAACCGACGGGAGCCGCGGCGCGCGAACTCGCGGCGTTGTGGGCCGAGGTCGGCGCGCTGCTGGGGAGGGTGCCGTGAAACAGCTCGACCACGTGAACCGCCCGCTTCTGCACACGAAGGGCGAGGCGACGCCGCTGGCGGAGCCGAAGATCAAGGCGCCGAAGGGTGCTAAAGGCCGGCGCGTGGGCGCCTTCTTGCCGACGGAGCTATATGTGCGGTTCAAGGCGCACGTAGCACGCCGTGGAACAACGGGTGAAGAAGCCATCGTCGCCGCCATCGAGGCCTTGCTCTCGCGGGGCTAGGCACCAACGAAACTTGATGGAACCAGTATCCGAAGCTCATCGCGGGACTAGCGTACAGAGAGGGGCCAGCACCACATGGTGCTGGCCCCTCTCATGCCCCATCGAAGCTGTCCACCGCCAACCGTCTCGGCTGGGTCTCTACGCGGCATCCTGTTCATCATTGTCGTTGTGAGCTGATCTTTTAGAAACCGACTCATTTTCCGTGGGGACGGCAAGCCGGCCGACGGAATTGACCGCTTCGAGCTGGCGATCGGCCTGGAGATGGGCGTAGCGGCTGGTTGTCGCAAGCTGCGTATGCCCGAGCAGCTTCCCAATATCGTAGAGCGGTACGCCGTCGTTGGCGAGCAGGCTGGCGAAGGTGTGGCGAAGGTCGTGCAGGCGCAAATCCTCCGGCAGATCCGCCGCAAGCTTCACGCGCGCCCAGACGCCGCGCAGCTCGGACAGCGCCTGCTCATCCCGGCGGGGCGATGGGAAGACGAATTCCGCGCCCGGCTGGCGCGGCTGCAGCTTCAGGACGGCGATGGCCTGATCGGAGAGAAAAATCGGGCGGCGGCGGCCGCTCTTGGAGCGCGGCACCCAGAGGATGCGGCGGTCGAAATCCACACAGGACCAGCGGGCCAGGAGAATCTCGGATTTCCGCGCGCCGGTCAGCGCGAGCAGCGCCACGGCCGAGGCCGCGCCCTGGTCCGGATCGGCCGCAAGGGCGAGGAGCAGCCCCTTCACCTGCGCGGCGTCCAAGAACATCTCGCGCCCCTCGGTGCGCAGCATCCCCGGCGAAGCCGCGGGGTTCCTTCCTTGGAAGAACTGCCACTCGATGGCCAGGTTGAAGGCCCGGCGCAGCGCGGCCAGATGCGCATTGACCCGCGATGCGGACAGCCCCTCGTCGATCATCCCCTTGCGAAACCGGGCGACGTGAAGCGGGGTGATCTCGTCCAGATGGAGCTTGCCCAGCGCCGGCACCACGCGCAGCCGCATCAGCCCTTCGACCTCGACATAGGAGCGCAGCGTCTCCTTCGCGTGCGGCAGAATATGCTCTCTGACAAATGTCTCGAAGGTCGGAATGGCGCGCAGGCGGTCGCGCTCCGCCGCGGGGTCGCCCCCGCGCCACACATCGCCCTTGTACTTCAGCGCGAGCTTCCGCGCTTCGTCCGGCGTCAGCTCGGGGTGCTTCCCCAGCCTGATGTCGCGCACCTGCCCGCGCGCATTGCGGTAACGCAGGCGGTAGGTGATGCTACCCGTCGCGGCCAGTTCCATGTGAAATCCCGACAGTTGAGCATCCACGATGCGCAGTTTCTTCCTGCCGGCGGGCACCGCCGGCAGGTCGCGTAGCAGGGCCTTGTTCAGGGTGGCGATGGTCACAAATCCTCCAGAACATCGGAAGCGGCATCGTGCGCGGCACTCTGTTTGGCTTCCGGATCGTCGCCAGCAAACGCCATTCGATAATCGAACGTCGGAAAGTGGCGAAGGATCACGGCCAGCAACTCCCGCGTCTCGGGTACCCAGGGTACACAGTGTGCCAGCAGAGGCGCCAAGCGGCGCCCGGCGTAGGTGATGTCGTCCTTGGTTACCTTGAAGCCAGCTTCAGTGAATGCCTCGGCGATGGCCCCAAGCTCTCGCGGCGGGAAATTAACCCCCCAAGCCCCCCGGCGTCCGGCTTGCAGGAATAGCCGCAGTAATATGCCCCTGGCATTGTCTTTACGAATCTGGAACGGCGGCTTGATGCCTGCGGCGGCCGCGGCATTGCGCAGAGCCACGCTGGCCTCGAAATAGGCCTCCCAATCGCGATAGTCTTCCAGGGTCTTGAAGACCCTTTCCCGTTCGCGCCCCCACCCCTCGACGCGTACCCGGGCAAACTCCGCCTCATCGAGCGTCCGCCAAGGCACGCTTTCCCATGCCACGCGCGCCTGGCGTATCCCCAGCGCCTGCATGCGCGGCCGCACCGGGCGGCGCTTGAAATCATAGCGCATGTGCAAGGCCCGCTCGGGCTTCGCGAGAATAAGATCGCACTCCTTGGTGAACTGCTCCCGAGCCGAGATGAGATACTCGTGCTTGACCTTCATGCCGATGTACTGATCCATATACAGACGCCGCATGAAGCGATTCTGGGCTACCGGATCCGACGCGGTATCGGGCTTCACGCTGCCCTTGGCGCAGACCAGTTCCTGGCCGGGGGCGGATAGCGCCGTAAACGTCGTGCGCACCGCCACCGAGATGAGCTGCCGCGCGCCGTGCTTCGGCTCCGGGTCCAGCACCTCGCGCTCGCCGAACAACCGCTCGCGGATGTCGGCAAAATATGAGCAGAGCGGGCCGTTCAGCTTCAGGCGCTCGATCGGCACGTTGGTCAGCAGGCCGTCGGTGGTGGCGGTGACCACGGTGCCGTTATCGGGCAAGCCCGCGAGGATTTCACCCAGCACAGCGCGGATGAAGCTGGTGGCCCAGGCGGCCAGGAAGGGTTCGGTGAGCGGCGATTGCAGGATGGGCTGCGAGCGCATGGTGCGGGGGTCGAAACCGTTCTTGTCCTTTAGCCCTTGGCCCGTGAGCCCATAGGCCGAGTTGCCGACCTCCTTCCACAGCTCGTTCAGCGCGGCATGGGTCTTCTTGGGGAACTCGCGGCGCTTGGTCTGCACCAGACGGGTGAAATCCTCAAAAATCCGCGTCTCGGAGCACCACGGCGCCTTGAAGCCTTGGATGATCTCGATCTCGGCGCCCATGCGGCGGGCGAGGTAGATCTCCGGCGCGCAGGCGTACACGCGATCTTCCTGACGCCCCTCAAGCGGAAAGACCAACCCGCCGTTGGCGGCCCGCACCGGCAGGCACGGGAACCGCGTGCCGGCGGGGAACCGGAAGGTGACCCAGGCAATGCCCATGTCGTCGATGCCGAAAGCGTCGGGGTCGGCCTCCTGGCGGATGCGGCGATGGTCGACCGGCCGCAGGGCCACCAGCGCCGTGGTATAAGCGCCGGGCAGGTCGTAATCGTACCACATCCCTACCGGCGTGGGGCCGTGGTAGAAGCACTCATTGCGGCCACCGTGGTAGGCGTTGCAGGCCATCTGGTAGTAGATGGCCAATCCCGGAGATACCGCGTCCCGCTTCACGGTACGAAACTTTCGGGTCCGCGCATCGAAACGCTGCTCGGTACGGGTCTCGCGGCCCATGAGCGCGGCAAGCGCATCGCCACCGCCGGCCTTCTGGCGGACAAGCGCCGCCGAAATGCCCGCGAGCGTGCTCGGCAGGTGCTTCAGGCCGAATTGCTCCCGGGCCATCTTTTCGACCCATAGCCCGTAGGCCAGGGTGATTTTGGCATCGTTAAGTGCGTATTCCTCGGCCTGATCGCGAAAATCCCGGAACACGAGGTCCATCCGCTCTTTGCCATAGCGGGCCTCGAGCTCCATGCCCTGGCATTCCGGGCGCTCCTCGGTGGCCGTATCGGGAATGCCCAGGTCCCGATGAAGGTCCAGCTTGGGCACGCCGATCATCTTGCCGACATAGGCCAATCCCTTGCCGCCCGGGGTCAGCTTGATCGTATCCACAAACCGGAGCCGGACCGAAAAGGCACGCCCCTCGCTGTTACGCAGATACACCGGCTCGGGTGTATGCGGTACACCCTCAATGCCATCTTGGACGTCGTCGGCCTCGTCCCTAGCGACCAGGCGCAGGCCCTCCTCGCCCTCCAGCCTGTGTCCGCCGTGCCGGCTCACTACGGTCTTTCCAAGCCCGCGAAATTCCCGCTTGGCGGCCCAAAAATCGCCGAAGGAGGAGAGGTCACCGCGCATGAAGTGCCCGAACGCGACAATCCGATCGGGCATGCTCGCGAGCGTGCCCTCCTTCAACGCCTTGGAAATCAGTCTTTGGAAGAACTGCCCCACGGTCGGACGATCCTGCCGAGTGCGGCCGCGGGGGTAGAAAATCAAGCTCGTTTTGCGCGCGCCGCAAGCGAGTTCCGCCGTGATGCACAGCACTTCGTTGACGCGACCGCCCTTGCCGTCGGGCACAGTCACCCATTCGGCGTCGAAGCCCACGCGCACGGGCGGGCCAAAGTAACGCGACACGGGCGGCGTCAGTCGCGGTCCCGCGTTCAGTTTCTTGAGGCTCTTGGCAAGAGCCTGCTTCATCTGCCGGCGGACAGAAGCCGCCCTATGGCGCGAGCCCTTCAGGCGCTCCAGCGCCTCCTGCCCGCGCGGGCTCAGAACGTCGGCGCTGCCGCCACTCTGCTTACGCTCGAGCAGCGCCAACAGCGCTGGGTCAAGCTTGTCAAGTTCAGGTTCGTTTCTGGTGTCCACGATCAATTCCCAAAGTGAGCCGCCCGGGCTTGCGCCCGGGCGGCGGAACGCGGCTAGGCTTCGGCATCGCTGGCGCTGCGGCGGCGCGGCTGGGCCGCGGGTGCCGACGCCTGGGCGGTGCTGGTCTCGGCCACGTCGACGTCCACCCAGCCGTTCTCAGCCGCCCAGGCCGGGTCGGCTTCGGCCGCCAGCCGCCCCCAGTTAATCTGCTGCAGCGGCCTGTGCGGCCTATGATTGTCCAGCACATCTGCCATCGCGTCGCGCCATGTGACCGCAACGCGCGCGGAAGTTTCCACGTAATCGAGCAACTCATCCGGGCTCGTGCCGAGGATGATGAGGCCGGTTTCAACGGCCTTCACACCGCCGATGCGGAAAATGTTGAAGCTGCAGCCGCTGGGCGACCGCAGGAAGGCAGGAGCGTATGCCATGCTTAATCCTTCAAATCTGAAAATTGTGCCCCCTCCCACAGGGGCTTTGTCATGGGCATCCTAGTTTTGGCGTTCCACCTCCTTGGCCTCATCCGAGGCCCGGTCATGCTGGGGCTCGTCACTGCCACTGGGAGTGTCACCTTCAGGCGCAGGCAACGGCATCTCAGGGGCGCTTCCGTTGGGCCCACCGACGGCGGGGCGCACATACGCGGCCTTGCCACCCGTGATGGTAACCACCACCGCCACAGTGCCCTCCAGCTCCGGCGGCAGGCCTGTAAGGAACAAGGGGCGGCGCGGTTGGGTCGCGCATCCCTCACCCTGAGCACGCTTCGCGCGCCGAGCCTCCGCCGCGCAGCCGTCGATGCCGCGCTTGGTCCCCTTCACGAAATCCGCGACACTCTGATCGGGCTGCTTCCCCGTGCTGATAAACTGCAGAGCTGCTGCGAACTTGGACGCCAGTTTATTATCGATCGACGGCGCCGTGGCACGGATGACGCACAAGAACGGGTTTTTCAGCGTAGCCTTGTTGCAAGTCAGCTTGTTCGCTTGGCAGTAAGATTTGAACTTGCCTATTTCGAAGAGGGGATTGCTAACCAACTCGAGGCAGTTCCCCAAAAGCACGTACTGCCATCGATCGCTTTCAGCGAAATTGCTCATGCACGACTGCGATGCGGAGCGGTTCTCGCGAGTGAACCGCTCAAAGAGCTCGACGCACGCCTTGCCGATCTTCAATTCAAGGCTCTCCGCCTTGTCGGAGGCCTTCGCGCCCTTAACACTCCCGCGGGGCTTTTCCTCAGTAACCGGCGCCGTCGCCGGCGACATCAAAGTTTCGCTACGTCTCGAAAGCTCCGGCGCCTCGAACTGGCTCGGAGAGGGCGCGACGAGACCCTGGATGCCGCCATCCCCGGGCACCATGGCCGCGGAGGTCAATGCGTCTTGCGTACCCCCCGAGAATTCCTGAACGTTGCTCATTTGAACCCCTTTCTCATGTCGGCCAGCGAAGCGCTGTCGATCGGGGGCATACGTACGCACCCCAGAGGAGGCGTGCGATTTCCGAGTTGCTATCCGAGGGGCTTTCTTTCGGACATCAGTTCGGGCAAGCTACGGACACTCTAACCCGCCCCATAAGCTTGATCTCTCAATGTCCCTTATGCCCCTCAGTCACGCGTTCCTTTTTGCTCTCGGAACCTTGGAGGCTGCGTGGGACGTTCCTGAAGCTGAACGCCTCGGCTCATCGGGTGGAGAGGAAGAATTGTATTCTTGGTATGCCTTTGGCTGTGAACCGACGGGAGCGGCCCTCAAAGAGGCTCTTGAACATCTAGGGTGGAGAAAATGGCTACCCAATATTGACAAAAGTGCCGATGCTGACGAACTGGCCTTGTATCACCTTTATCGCGAGTGGCCCGAGGGGCTCTACCAAAGCGGTCGTCTACGCAAAAAGAACGCAAAAGAGCCGATTTTTATTGTGCCTAGAGTGCCCTCTGCTTCTGAACGCTCGGCATTGATGAAGGATGCCGAGGACCCGGACACTATAGGATCAGATCATGAGCGGCGGCTTGTTGAAGTCATCCGTTTTTTTAACAGCATCATTTTATTGGGAAAACTTACTCTAGTTGGAGACAGCGTGGCCGGTCACCTGGACAGGGCCACGCCCTCAAGATCGGAAGCCGAGGAATACGCGCCAGCATACAACGGCAATACTCTTGAGGAAGTTTTTATCAATTTCCGAAACAACACCATCCGATTCAGAAATGATCGAGACAGCCCATTCCCCCCTGAGGACGAGGAATTTGAAAGTAGCTTAAGCACAAAATTTTTAGTTCACAGACGCAACTTGAATAATTTGATCCACGACTGGCTGGATGAAACGCCGGAACATGATGACATTCATGATCTGTCTTTCGAAGTGAAGTTCTTTGGCAGATACACCCAATTCGCGGGAGACGAGCACCTGGAACCTGACGTCTACGGGATTTACCTTGCAGGATCGAACTCCCCTTTGTCGTTTGATCTTACAGGAAAACCCCGAATCGAAGAGGGGTTCATGGCGATCGATTTTCTGAACAGGAACAGGGGTGTCAAGATTTCTCATCAACTACTTTCCAGACTTACGTGGCGTCTGGAAAATCAGAAGGTACCGGTTCAGGACAATGGGAAGGATGCCAATAAAGTTAGTCAAGAACTGAAAGAAATCGGCTTCAAAATGTACCGCGGAGAAATCGACATCCCAGAGGCTCACATCCGCTGTGCAGAATTGCTGTCGAAATACGAAGACCAACGTGTCCCACGCGCAATTCCGCACACCCCAGAATTTGGAAAAGGACTGTTTTCACAGTACGATGAGTTTGAATACAGAAAGTCGGAACTGATCAAGAAAATCAAAAGAGCGTGTGTCGAGATTGGAAAGTCGGATGCACGTGGAAAGAAAATCTCCGAATACATCGAGCTTAACTTGCAGAAAGAACTCTATTACCTGCTCTTTCGCATATAAGTATACTCGGTGGGGAGGCTGTGCCGGTATGAGATGGTGTAGAGCTCGCACACTCTATTCCCCAACACGGGAATTACACCAAAGCCCGGCAGCTCGGCGCCAGACGCCACTTATGGAAACTTATCACCACGGCCTGGGCCGCCCGCGTCACCTATGGCTGTGGAAGGCGTAGGCTGTAGCTGGTGCTTCGCCCGCCGGCCTCGTCTTTCATCAGGATACCGTGCGCGATGAGGTCCAGAATATCCCGGCCCGCCGTATCCTGCGAGCATTTGGCGAGCTTGGCGTATTTCGAGGAGGTGAGCTTGCCGATGAACCCGTTCAGCAGCCGGTTGACGATCCCGCGCTGGCGGTCGTTAAGCGAGACAGTGCTCTGCGCTTCCCAGAACCTGGCCTTCTGCAGGACGGCTTCCAAAACGACCTCCGCCGCGGCGAACGCGCGATCCAGACAGCCCAGGAACCATGCGATCCAAGGCGTAATATCGAGGTCACCTTTCTGCGTGGCCTCCAGCACCTGATAATAGGCATTTCGCTCGACCCGAATTTGGGCCGACATGCTGTAGAATCGCTGGCCCGTCCGCTCGGAGCGCGCCAGCGCCATGTCGGCGATGGCGCGGGCGATGCGACCATTGCCATCATCGAACGGATGGATGGTCACGAACCATAAATGAGCCAGGGCGGCGCCGAGGACCGGGTCAATGTCGCCGGGCGCGTTGAACCAGGCGAAGAAGGCGTCCATGTCGGCTGGTAGCTTGGCCGCGGCCGGTGCCTGGTAATGAATGCGCTCACGCCCGAGGGGACCGGAGACCACCTGCATAGGTCCGCTTTCATCGGTCCGCCAGGTACCGACCATGATGCGGCTCATGCCGCTGCGCCCCGCGGGAAACAAGGCGGCCTGCCACCCGCACAGCCGCTCAGCGGTCAGTGAGGCCGCGTAGTTCTGGGTGGCGTCGAGCATCATCTCAACCACGCCCTCCACATGCCGGTCGACCGGGGTAAGGGCACCGATATCCATACCCAGCCGGCGCGCCACCGAGGAGCGGACCTGCTCGCGGTCCAGCGTCTCGCCCTCGATTTCGCTGGATTTGATCACTTCCTCGGTCAAGGATTGCAGCACCGCCTCGGCACGTAACGGGAATCCCAGCGCCTCCATGCGGCCGATCAGCCGCCCCTGGTGATGGCGCACCACCGCCAGCGGGGCCAGGATGACGTTCTGATCCCAGTGAAATTTCGGCCACTCCGGCAGCTGGTGGATATAGGTTGCCATTTCCCGCACTTTCTGCGGAGATTATGGCGGGAACCACCACACCACGCAACCACATTCTCCGCATAAATTGCGGTGATTATGTCTGTTAATCTCCGCATGGGTCTCGCCCTGCCGGCCTTGCCCCTGATTCAGGAACACTCCGGACCGATCCTGCGCGCCGGATTTTTTGGCCCTTCTGCCCAAAAGATGCTACAAAGCCTCTATGAGCCAAGCCGTTCAACCCACTGACCCCGATCTTGAAACCGAGCGTCAACTGCTGGAAGCCGCTGTTGCAGAAGCGCGTGCGGATGACCGCCCCAGCGTATCGCACGATCAGGTGCGGGCTGATATGTTGCGCGAGATCGAGCGTCTGAAACTCAAGACAGCCAAACATTAAGCTGTGAAGGTTGAATGGCGCCAGAGCGCGCTCGATGACCGGACGGCGATTATCGCGTATCTTGAGCCGTTGAATCCGCATGCCGCCGCGAACTTGTTGCAAGCCCTCGTGCTCGCGGGCGACAGCCTGACACTCTTTCCACACAGGGGGCGGCCGGGTTTGGCGGCGGGCACGCGCGAGTTGGTGGCCGTGTGGCCCTACCTCATCGTGTACGAAATCGATGCGACGGCTAACAGGGTGAGCATCCTACGTGTCTGGCATGGCGCCCAGGACCGTTAATTCGGGGATGGACCAGCATCGTCTGCAGCGAATGGGGGCCCACCAACCGCCCTGCGCCAGAATCCCCCATTATGGAAAGAGTAATGGGGACCTCGCCAGCCAGAACTATATGTCGGCATAACACAGAGGGAGACCCGCCACGTTTAAATTATCAAAAAAGATCAACAACTTGGGACTATACAAATTTTTGGACCGCCAGACAATGAAAAAATTTCCGTTGCGAATTCGCGGTTCTCTTTAAAACTTTGGCTTGCCAGACAGCTTGTGTCGCCCATACGCAGTCATACAGCCCATCGACATTGTGCGGCAGCACCGCAATAATCCCTCTGTAACCCAATTTTTGCAAGGTCTTAGGCATGATGTCCCTACCCGCAGCGTCTACGATTGAAGCTGGCACATCCATCCTATTCCTGGGTGCTGGGTTTTCCGCCGAAGCCACAAACACCAACGACGAAGACATCAAGGATGTCTCTGCGTTGATCACTTATTTGCTTGGTAAAGTGGTAACCGCTGCGAGCGCCCCACCTCGCGGCGCGGGTTTATTTGCTGGACACTGCCTCCCTGAATTTGGGTGAGGTGATATTGTGGATAATGACGGTCCTAATGGCAGGCATCAGCACAGTCCTGAGGACGTTGATTACCGCCGGGTTGAGGTGATCACGGGCCGGCGGCGGCGGCGGGATTGGACGGCGGATGAGAAGGCGGAGATTCTTACCGCGTGCATGGCGCCCGGAATGAAGATCGCGGCGGTGGCGCGCCGTTATGGGGTCAACCGTGGTTTGCTTTGGACGTGGCGCCGGCAGGCGATGGATGATTTGGTGGCGGCGACAGCGCCGCATT
>NZ_JHYG01000006.1 GCF_000687875.1 Acidocella facilis ATCC 35904
TTGGCGGCCGGGCGCAGTACCTTCTCATCGCCGCTGGATGCAGGCGCCTCGCGCCAGGCCAGCGTACCATCTTGCAGGTAGGGCTCCCTGATATAGGCGGAGAGCCCCTTGCCCATGATGGTGTCCACATCCTCATGCAGCAGCCCGGCCTCGATCAGCTCGCGGATCAAAAACCCGGTGCCGCCGGCGGCGTGGAAATGATTCACATCGGCCTGGCCATTGGGATAGATGCGGCACAGCAAAGGCGTCACCGCCGCCAGATCCGAAAGATCCTGCCAGGTGATGGTGATCCCCGCCGCCGCCGCCATCGGCAGCAGATGGATGGTATGGTTGGTCGACCCACCCGTGGCGTGCAGCGCCACAATCGCATTCACGAAGCTGCGCTCATCGATCATCCGGCCCACCGGCTGGAAATTCTCGCCCAGCGCCGTCTGGCTCATCACACGCTCAACCGCGAAGTCCGTCAGCGCGTCGCGCAACGGCGTGCCGGGATTCACGAAGGCCGAGCCCGGCACATGCAGCCCCATGATCTCGACCAGCATCTGGTTGGTGTTGGCGGTGCCGTAGAAGGTGCAGGTGCCCGGCGCGTGGTAGGCTTCGCCTTCCGCCTTCAGCAGCGCCGCGCGGTCGATCTTGCCTTCCGCATAAAGCTGGCGGATCTTGGCTTTTTCGGAATTGGGCAGGCCGGAGGGCATCGGTCCGGCGGGGATCAGCACCGAGGGCAGATGCCCGAAGCTCAGCATGCCGATCACCAGCCCCGGCACGATCTTATCGCAAATCCCAAGGAAACAAGCGGCATCGAAGGTGTTGTGCGAGAGCGCCACACCGGTTGCCAGCGCGATCACGTCCCGCGAGAACAGCGACAGCTCCATGCCGGCCTCGCCCTGCGTCACCCCATCGCACATGGCCGGCACGCCGCCCGCCACCATCGCCACGCCACCAACCTTGCGCGCCGCCTCGCGGATCTGCTCCGGGTAGGTTTCGTAGGGGCGATGCGCGGAGAGCATGTCGTTATAGGCGGTAACGATGGCGAGGCTGCCGCCATCGCCGTCGCGCAGCACGGCCTTGTCGCCCGCGCCGCAGCCGGCGAAGCCGTGCGCCTGGTTGGCGCAGCCCAGAGCCTGGCGCTTGGGCTTGTGGCTGGCCGCCTGCGCCACGCGCTGCAGGTAGCGCGAGCGCGACCCACGGCTGCGCTCGATGATCCGGGCCGTGACTTCGGCAATGACAGGGTGAAGCATGTTACGCACTCCTCCGTTCAGGCGGCCAGATGCAGCCTTGCCACCACCTCATTCACCAACTCCGGCGCGGGCGCGCCGGTATCGATGGTGATGGCGTTTTCTTCCGCTGTCGGTTCTTCCAGCGTGGCGAACTGGCTGTCCAGCAGGCTCACGGGCATATAATGCCCCTGGCGCGCCGCCAGCCGGCTTTCGATCAGGGTGAAGCTGCCGCGCAGATAGACAAAGAGCACATCATCATGCCCTGCCGCGATGATCTCGCGATAGCGCCGGCGCAGGGCCGAGCAGGCGATGATCCCGCTCTGCCCCGCCTGGCGCCAGCCCTCGATGGTGGCGGCGATGTCGCGCAGCCAGGGCTCGCGGTCATCATCGCTCAGCGGGATGCCCCGGCGCATCTTCTCGACATTGGCCGGCGGATGCAGCGCATCGCCTTCCGTGAAATCCCAGCCCAGCCTGCCGGACAGCATGGCGGCGACAGTGGATTTGCCGCAGCCCGAAACACCCATGACAATGATGAAGGCCAATGCGCTTACTCCGGGGCCTGGATCGGCTCGATCCGGCCCAGCACCACGACATAGAAGAAGATGCCGACGATCAGCACAATCCCCGCCACCAGGAAAGCCAGCTCGAAATTATTGCTGGCGCCGACGATGAAGCCGGTGACGATGGGGGCGACGACGCCCATCATGTTGTTGAGAAAATTCATGATGCCGCCAACGGTGCCGGTGCCGCCCTTGGGCGCGATCAGCGAGGGGATGGACCAGCCGATCGGCGCGGAGGCGGCAAGGCCGGACAGTGCGATGGAAATCCAGGCAATCGCCCAGACGGGATTGGTGGTCTGAGTGGCGCCGAACACCGCCAGGCCGAACAACATGCCGATGATCAGCACGCTCTTGCGCACTTTGGTCTCGTCATAGCCTTTGGCGACCAGACGATCGACCAGCAGCCCGCCGAAGAGAATGTCGGAGGCGGTGGCGCAGGCCCAGGGAATGGCGGCAAAACCGGCGGATTTGATGATGCTCATATGCATCGCCTGCACCAGATAGCCCGGCAGCCAGGTGAGGAAGAGATAGAAACTATAGCCATAGGCCGCGAAACCCAGGCTCAAGCCCCAGACTTTCGGCTGCCGCAGCAGATAGGCCAGCATCGCGCCGGCATTGGTGTCGGACTGGCCTTCCGGCGTGGCGCCGCCTTCGAGTATGTAGGCATGCTCTTCGCGGCTCAGCTTCGGATCGGCCGAGGGGTCGCGATAGATGAAATAGAAGGCGACGAAATACAGGAAGCTGAGAACGGCGGTGAGGCCAAAGCCCCAGCGCCAGCCAAAGCCGACGACAACGAAGGCGACCAGCGGCACGCCGATGACGTTGGAGAATTTCGCCGCCGCGTCAAACAAGGCGGTGGCAACAGAGCGCTCCTGGCGCGGGAACCAATAGCCGGTGGCCTTGGCGCTGGCGGGAAAGCCCGGCGCCTCGGCGATGCCCAGCAGCATGCGCGCGACGAAAATGCCGCCAAACCCGCCGGTGAAGGCCACCGCACCCGAGGCGATGGCCCAGAGGAAGGTGCCCCAACGCCCGATCCGGGTGACGCCGAACCGATCCAGGATCATCCCCACCGGAATCTGGGTCAGCGCATAGGACCAGAAGAAGGCGCTGAACAGCAGCCCCATATCGGCGGTGGTGAGGTGAAACTCCGCCTTCAACTGCGGCGCGGCGACGGAGAGATTGATCCGGTCGATATAGTTGATCAGCACGCCGGTGCCGAGCAGGCCGCCGATAACCCAGCGGCGACGGGGGATGATGGTGGTCATGCTTCCTCCAGGAAGGTTTGTTGTGTGTCGCTGCTAGCGCTAACATCTGGCTTCGTAAAGCAGAATCTGTCATGCGCTTCGGAATCAGGAGACGAAAAAATGGCCGGGCGTAAACCGCGCACCACGATGACGGGGCGTGTGACGATGCAGGATGTGGCGGCGCAGGCCGGGACTAGCATGATCAGCGTGTCGCGGGTCTTCCGCAGTGGCGGCCAGGTCAGCCCCGCCTTGCGGGCCCGAATCGAGGCCGCCGCGGCCAAGCTCGGCTATGTGCCGGACCGCGCGGCGAGCGCCCTGGCCTCGGCCCGGTCGATGAATGTGGCGGTGCTGATCCCTTCGATCACCAACACTGTCTTCGTGGAAATGCTGGCGGGGATCGACGAGGTGCTCTCCCCACACGGCTATCAGATGATCATGGCCACGACGCTCTATTCCGCCGCCGAGGAGCTGCGGCTGTTGCGCGGCCTGTTGGCCTTCCGGCCCGACGGGGTGCTGCTGACCGGCATCGATCATCAGCCCGCCACGCTGCAGCTGCTGCAAAGCCAGGCCTTGCCGGCGGTGCATATGATGGAGCTGAACGGGCAGCCCGGCGCCTACTCTGTCGGATTTTCACAGGAGCAGGGCGGTGCCGCGATTGCCCGGCATTTCCTGGCGCGCGGCTATCGCAAGCTGGGCTTTGTCGCGGCACAGCTCGATCCGCGGACCATCGCCCGCGGGGCCGGGTTCCGCCAGGCTGTGAGGGAGGCAGGGGAGGCCGCGCCTTATGAATTGATGGTGCCGGAGCGCTCCTCGGTAGGGTTGGGGGCAAAGCTGCTGCAAGAGGCGCTGGCGGCGCGCCCCGCGCTCGATGCGTTGTTTTTCTGCAATGACGATCTGGCACAGGGCGCGTTGTTTCAAGCGCAGCGCCTTGGCCTGGCGGTGCCAGGGCGGCTGGCGATCGCCGGGTTCAACGACCTGCCAGCCTCGGCCTGGACCAGCCCGGCACTGACCAGCGTGGCGACGCCGCGCGAGCAGGTGGGGCGGCGGGCGGCCGCGATGCTGCTGGAGCTGATGGCCGGGCGCGAGCCGCCGACGCGCTGCGAGGATCTTGGCTTTACCCTCAATGTTCGGGAGAGTAGCTAACCCCGTTTGCGCTCCGCCGTGGCCAGGGCCAGGGCCATGGAGAGCGCCATCGTCGCCGAGAGGGTGCGGAAGGCGCCCAGATCGGCCTCCGCCACTTCAAGCCAGGATTGCGCGAGGGCGGCGATGGGGGAGAAGGCGGAATCGGTGATGGCGACGATCGGCACGCCGCGCCCCGCCGCCTGCGCGGCGATCTGCACCGTCGCTGGCGCGTAGGGCGTGAAGCTGATCGCCAGCATTACATCCTCGGCGCCGGCGCTGGCGGCCTGCACATCCACCATGCCGCCGACATTATCCAGCAGCATATGCGCCACGCCGAGATTGCCGAGCATGTAGGAGAGATAGGCGGCGACCGGGAAGGTGCGGCGCTGGGCGAGCAGATAGATCATCCGCGCCTGCGCCAGCCCCTCCACCGCCTTGTCGAACGAACCCGGCGCCACCGAGCCGGCGAGGCGGTTGAGCGAGTGTATGGATGTCTCGACGAGTTTTCCGAGCATCGGCGCGGAATCGAAGCCGGGGCCGGTTTCGTCCTGCAATTTCACCAGCCGCTCCTGGTAATCCGGCCAGCGCTCGCGCAGCCGGTCGCGCAGCACCTGCTGTAATTCCGAGAAGCCGGAATAGCCGAGTGTCTGCGCGAAACGGATCAGCGCCGAGGGCTGCACCCCGGCGGCGACAGCGAGTTCGGCCACCGTGCCCAGCGCCATCTCATCCGGCCGTTCGAGCGCAAAGGCGGCCACCTGCGCCAGGCGCTTGGGCAGGCCGGGCTGGCGGGTGAGCAAGGTTTCACGCAGGGCGGAAAAGCTGCGCGGGGCGGCGGAGGAGGAAGCGGACATCGGGCTCGATTATGGAATGGAAGCTGATTTGTAGAACGAAAATTCCATTTTTGGAAGGAAGAATTCAAAATCCCTAGATACAAACAGAATTTAAATTCTGTTCTTGCGGATTAAATGGAATTGGTGTTTCATATTCGCCGTCAATCAAGGACGGCCGCGGCGTATGAGCTCCGGCTCAACAAAGGAGCGCCAGATGCAAACGCTTGGTCATTTTATCAACGGCAAGCCCGTTCCGGGCGCCGGGTCCCGCAGCCTGCCGGTTTTCAACCCCGCTACCGGGGCGCAGAGCAAGCAGGTCGCCGTCGCCACCAAGGATGAGGTGGAGGCCGCCATCGCCGCCGCCGCCGCCGCCTTCCCGGCCTGGGCCGCGACGCCGCCGCTGCGCCGGGCGCGGATCATGTTCAAATTCAAGGATCTGTTGGAGGCCCACGCCAAGGAGCTGGCGGAGCTGATCTCCTCCGAGCATGGCAAGGTGTTTTCCGACGCGCTGGGCGAGGTGACGCGCGGCGTTGAGGTGGTTGAGTTCGCCTGCGGCATTCCGGATCTGCTGAAGGGTGAGTATTCTGAGAATGTCGGCACCAATATCGACAGCTACAGCGTGCGCCAGGCGCTCGGCGTGTGCGCGGGCATCACCCCGTTCAACTTCCCGGCGATGGTGCCGCTCTGGATGTTCCCGGTGGCGCTGGCCTGCGGGAACAGCTTTGTGCTGAAAGTGTCCGAAAAGGTGCCCTCCGCCGCGCTGCGTATGGCCGAGCTGTTGCAGCAGGCGGGCCTGCCGGATGGCGTGTTCAATGTGGTGAATGGCGACAAGGATGTGGTGGAGCAGCTGCTGCATGATCCGCGCATCGCGGCGGTGAGCTTCGTCGGCTCCACGCCGATCGCCGAATATGTTTATGCCACCGGCACCAAGGCCGGCAAGCGCGTGCAGGCGCTGGGCGGGGCGAAGAACCATCTGGTGGTGATGCCGGATGCGGATCTGGACCAGGCGGTGGATGCGCTGATGGGCGCGGCCTACGGCTCCGCCGGCGAGCGCTGCATGGCGGTGTCCGTTGCCGTGCCGGTTGGCCCGGTGGCCGAGCCGCTGGTGCAGAAGATCGCCGAGCGGGCACGGTCCTTGAAGATCGGGCCGGGCAGCGACAAGGAGGCCGAGATGGGCCCGCTGGTCACGGCGCAGCACAAGGAGAAGGTCGAGGGCTATATCGCCAAGGGCCTTGAGGAAGGCGCCAAGGCGGTGCTGGATGGGCGCGGCCTGACCTTGCAGGGCAATGAGCAGGGCTATTTCACCGGCGCGACGCTGCTCGACCATGTGACGCCGGAGATGAGCGTCTATAAGGACGAGATTTTCGGCCCGGTGCTCAGCGTGGTGCGCCAGCCCAGCTTCGCGGCGGCGCTGGAGTTGGTGAACAAGCATGAGTTCGGCAATGGCGCGGTCATCTATACCTCCGATGGCGATACCGCGCGGGCCTTCACCACCGGCGTTCTGGCCGGGATGGTGGGGGTGAATGTGCCGGTCCCGGTGCCGATGGCGTTCCATTCCTTCGGCGGCTGGAAGCGCTCCCTGTTCGGTGACCATGCGATCCATGGCCGCGAGGGGGTGCGGTTTTATACCAGGCTGAAGACCATCACCTCGCGCTGGCCCACCGGCATCCGCAAAGGCGCCGAATACGCCATGCCCACCATGAAATAAAAGTTTTTGGGGTGAAGCCCTTTTTTCAAAAAGGGCTTCAAAACGCTGGGGGCTTTGGCAACATATGCCAAAGCCCCCAACTTTTTACGCGGCATCCACCAACACCAGCTCCGCATCCTCCAGCGCCTCGATGGTAATGCTGGTCTCACCGGTGATCGCCGCGCCATCGCGCTCATTCAGCGTCAGACCATTCACGCTCACCTTACCCGTCGCCGGCACCAGATAAGCGTGGCGCTCGGGCGTCAGATCATAGGTGATGCGCTCGCCTTTTTTCAGCGTGCCGCCCGATAGCCGCGCCTCGGCGTGGATTTTCAGCGCCTCCGCATCCTCGGCAAAACCCGAGGCCAGGGTGACGAATTTGCCCTCGCGCCCATCCTTCGGGAAAGGCCGGGTGCCCCAGCTCGGCGCATGGCCGCGGCTGGAAGGGAGGATCCAGATCTGGAACAGTTCCGTGGCCTCGTTTTCCAGATTGAATTCGCTATGGGTGATGCCGGTGCCAGCCGACATCACCTGCACATCCCCCGCCTCGGTGCGGCCGTGATTGCCGAGATTGTCGCGATGGGTGATGGCGCCTTTGCGGACATAGGTGATGATTTCCATGTTCTCATGCGGATGCGGCGGAAAGCCGGCGCCGGCTTCGATATGGTCGTCGTTCCAGACGCGCAGCCGGCCCCAGCCCATGCGCGCGCTGTCGTGATACGAGGCGAAAGAGAAATGATGCTTGGCGTCCAGCCAGCCATGGTTGGCGCCGCCAAGGGATTTGAAGGGACGATGCTCGATCATGTTGTGCTCCTCGGGGCCGCGCCCCGCTTTGGTATGAGCGAGAGATAGAGCTGGACATGTTTCGATAAAATAGAAATGATCGAACATTATCTGTTCCGAAAGTTTCAACATGGCGATGCCGGATTTCGAGGCCTGGGCGATTTTCGCGAAGGTGGCGGCGCGGGGCTCCTTCAGCGGCGCGGCGCGGGAGCTGGGGCTGTCGCACCCGACCATCTCCAAGGCCATCGCCCGGCTGGAGCGGCGGCTGGGGGCGGGGTTGTTTCACCGCACCTCGCGCCGACTCTCCCTCACCCAGACCGGGCAGGCGGCGCTGGCGCGGGCACAGCGGATTCTGGCCGAAGGCGAGGCGGCGGAGGCCGAGGCGGCGGCGCAGAGCGAACAGCCGCGCGGGCTGGTGCGGCTGGCGGCGCCGATGTCCTTCGGGGTGCGGCATCTCGCCCCGTTGCTGCCGGAGATTCTGGCGCGCTATCCGCAGCTGGAGATCGAGCTTTCGCTCAGTGACAGCCAGGTGGATCTGGTGGCGGAGCGCTTCGATGTGGCGCTGCGGATCGCGGCCTTGTCCGACTCGTCGCTGCTGGGACGCAGGCTTTGCACGGTGCGCCGGCCGCTGGTGGCGAGCCCCGCCTATCTCGACCGCTATGGCCGGCCCAGCCATCCGCGTGAGCTGCAGCAGCACCAGGCGCTGCTTTATACGAATATCGCGCAGCCGGGGCTGTGGCGGTTTCAGCATGAGCGGCTGGGCGACTATGCGGTGCCGGTGCAAGGGCGGTTGCGGGCGAATAATGCGGATGTGCTGAGCGGCGCGCTGCTGGCCGGGCAGGGCATGGCGCTGCAGCCGGATTTCATGGTCTGGCAGGATCTCGCGCAGGGCCGCCTGGAAGAGATGCTGCCGGGGTGGGAGGTGGCGCCGGTGGCGCTGAACCTGCTCACCCCGCCCGGGCCGCTGCGCCCGGCACGGGTAAGGGTGCTGCTGGAGGAGCTGGCGCGGGCCTTCGGCGCCGCGCCCTGGTCAAGAGCGGCTTAGGCTGCCGCCCGCCGGGCCAGGGCGGCCAGAATCGTCCGCTCCGACTGGTTGAGATAGGTTTCGAGCGAGGCGGCGGCGGCGGCCGGCCGGCCTTGTTCCAGCAAGGATATGATCGCCTCGTTCATATCGACATAGGGCGCATGCAGCAGCTCGGGATCATCGAGCAGGAAAAACGCCAGACGCAGCTCCGCCGAGACCTGGGCGTAGAAGCCGCTGAGGCGTTCGCTATCCGCCAGCTCAACGATGGCGGTGTGAAAGCGCATATTGGCGCTGCCGACCTCGCGCCAATCCAGACGCTGGCGGGCGGCGCGCGCGCTCTGCACGGCCGCGCGCATACGCGCGGCGGCGGGATGGTTGGGATAGGCGTGCGCCAGAGCCGGGCATTCGAGCATCCGGCGCACGCGATAAATATCGATCACCGCGGCAATGCTGGGGGTGGTGACGAAGACGCCGCGATTGGCCTTGTGCTCCAGCAAGCCCTCCTTGGTGAGCAGCCGGAAAGCCTCGCGCAGCGTGTTGCGGGAGACGTCGAGCTCGTCGCACAAAGCCTGTTCGGAGAGGCGCTGACCGGGGGTGAAGGCGCCGCCGATCAACCCCTCGCGCAATTGATTGGCGAGTTTCTGGGGCAGCGGCAGCGCGAGATCCTGGTCCATTTCCGGTCTTTTATCCTTTGGCGGCGGCGATGTGGCCGCCTCTCCATGGGCTGTGCTTAGCCGATGCCACGGCGCCTCGCCAGACGCCGGCGCGGCGTGGATTTTGCGGTGCAGCATGAAATTGCATCAGCAGCGAGCGGGTTGTTCAAGAAACATTCAATGGTTGACCAATTATTCCTCCATATCGTAGGATGATCAAAATAAAATTGTTGAACAATGTTGACGGTTTGATCTTTCCTGCGGCAGGTTTTGTAGGACAGCATTGGGCTGGGCGGCGTAAATAAAGGGAGAGTGTGATGGCGCAGGTGACAATTCCACAATCGGGCTTGAGCCCGGCAGCCCGGCGCAAGGGCTATATTGCGGCGATCATGATCATGGCGATGTCGGCGGTGGGGCCCGGCTTCATCACCCAGACCGCGACCTTCACCGCGAAGATGGGGGCGGCCTTCGCCTTCGCCATCCTGGCCTCCATCATCATCGATTTCGTCATTCAGGCGAATATCTGGCGCATGGTGACGATCACCCGCATGCGCGCCGCGGATATCGCCAATGCCGCCATTCCCGGCTCGGGCTATCTGCTCGCGGTGCTGATCATCGTCGGTGGCCTGTTCTTCAATATCGGCAATATCGCCGGCGCCGGGCTGGGCCTGAACGCGCTGGTGGATATGGACCCGAAGATTGGCGGCGCGGCCGCGGCGATCGTCGCGATTATCATCTTCCTCTCCAAGCGCGCCGGCATTGCCATGGACCGCGTGGTGCTGGTGGCCGGTGCGGTGAAGCTGGCGCTGGTGCTGTATGCCTGCGTGGTTGCAGCGCCGCCGGTGGGTGAGGCGCTGCGCCAGAGCATCATGCCGGATCACATTAATTTCGCTACCATCACCACCATCGTCGGCGGCACGGTGGGCGGCTATATCACCTATGCCGGCGCGCATCGGCTGCTGGATAAAGGCGCTGTCGGGCCCGAGCATATTGCCGAGGCGAACAAGGCGGCGATCACCGGCATTCTGGTGACCGGCGTGATGCGCTACATCCTGTTCCTGGCGGTGCTGGGCGTGGTGGCCACGGGCACCGTCATCACCTTCTCCGGCAAGGATGCCAACCCCGCCGGCCAGGCCTTCCTCGCCTCCTGCGGGCCGATCGGCTACCGCATTTTCGGCGCGGTGTTCCTGGCCTCCGCGATGACCAGCATCATCGGGGCCGGCTATACCTCCGTCACCTTCGTGACCGCCTTCAAGAAAGACATGACCGAGCGGCATCGCAATTTCGCCACTGTCGGCTTTATCCTGTTCTCGCTGCTCTGCTTTGAGCTGATGAAGACTACGCCGGCGGCAATGCTGGTGTTCGTCGGCGGGTTGAACGGGCTGGTGCTGCCGGTGGGCCTCTCCATCTTCCTGTTCGCCGCCGTGGCCTGCAAGAAGCTGATGGGCGGCTATCACTATCCGCGCTGGCTGCTGGGGCTGGGCGTGCTGGTCTGCCTGCTGACATGGTATATGGCCTACAAGTCGGTCGGGCCGATCTTCGCCTTCCTCGGTAAGTAAAAACGTTACAGGAGACACGCATGGTCAGCATCGATTTGAACAGTGATCTGGGCGAGGGCTATGGCGCCTGGAAGATGGGTGATGACCAGGCGATGCTCGAAATCGTCTCCAGCGCCAATGTCGCTTGCGGGTTTCACGCCGGCGATCCGGCGGGGCTGCTGAAGACGGTGCAGACAGCCGCCGCGATGAAGGTGGCGATCGGCGCGCATGTCTCCTACCCGGATCGTGTCGGCTTTGGCCGGCGCGATATGGATGTGACCTCTGAGGAGCTGATCGGCGATGTGATCTATCAGATTGGCGCGCTGCAGGGGATTGCGAAAGCGGCGGGAACCAGCGTGCGCTATGTGAAGCCGCATGGCGCGCTCTATAACCATATCGCCAACCATGAGCGTCAGGCGCTGGCGGTGATCAAGGCGATCAAGCTGATCGACCCGGCGCTGGTGCTGATGGGGCTGGCGGGGACGCCGGTTCTGAAGCTGGCGAAATCCGAAGGGTTGCAGGTTGTCGGCGAAGTTTTCGCGGACCGTGGCTACACCCGGGAGGGCCTGCTCGTCTCCCGGCGTGAGCCTGGCGCGGTGTTGCATGATGCGGCGCAGGTGGCGCGGCGTATGCTCAATTTCGTGCGCACCGGCCTCATCACCGCGCAGGACGGTACTGAAATCCGCATCGAGGCGCAGTCCATCTGTGTCCATGGCGACAGCCCCGGGGCGGTGACGATGGCGCGTGAAATCCGCACCCTTTTCCAAGCCGAATCGATTGGCGTCCGCGCCTTCGCCGGCGCCGCCTGAGGAGCCGCGATGATGACCCCAGAAGCTTTTTTGTCGCATACGGATGCAAGCGCTGCGCGCCAGGCGCGGGCCGCCTACCGGGCCGGGCAGGTGGCGCCGACATCCGGCATCGCCCCCGGGTTCACCCAGGCGAATATGATCGTGCTGCCGCGCGACTGGGCGTTTGACTTCCTGCTGTTCGCGCAGCGCAACCCCAAGCCCTGCCCGGTGCTGGATGTCTCCGACCCCGGCGTGCCGACAACCGCGCTTGCCCCCGGCGCCGATTTGCGCACGGATTTGCCGCTCTACCGCATCTGGCGCGACGGCAAGCTGGCTGAGGAAACCCCGGATGCCAGCCGCGCCTGGGCGGAGCGGGACGATCTTGTCGCGTTTCTCATCGGCTGCAGCTTCACCTTTGAAACGCCACTGGTGGAGGCCGGCATCGAGATCCGCCACATGACGGACAGGACCAACGTGCCGATGTATCTCACCAACCAGCCCTGCCGCCCGGCCGGGCGGTTGCGGGGGAATATGGTGGTCTCCATGCGGCCCATTCCGGGGGGGCGGGTTGCTGAGGCCGCCACCATTTCCGGACGTTTCCCCGCCGTGCATGGCGCGCCGGTGCATGTGGGCATGCCCGAGGCAATCGGCATCGCGGATCTTGCGCAGCCTGATTTCGGTGACGCGGTGCGGATCGCGCCGGGGGAGGTGCCGGTGTTCTGGGCCTGCGGGGTTACGCCGCAAGCGGTGGTCATGGCCTCTGGCGTGCCCTTTGCCATCACCCACGCGCCCGGCCACATGTTCATCACCGATATTCCCGACTCAGCCTACCACGTCTGAGACCATGATCCGATTTCTCCCCGTTAATCTCAGCACGTTGCTGGTTGAGCTGAATGATCTGGACGAGACGCTGGCGCTGCTCGCCTCGCTGCAGGCCGCGCCGCTGCCGGGGATGAAGGAGCTGGTGCCGGCGGCGCGCACGCTGATGATCGGCTTCGCCCCGGAAGAGACCAGCGCCGAGGAGATTGCCGCCGGTGTCGCGGCGCGCGACCTGGTGGCGCCGCTGGCGCGCGAGGCGACGCTGGTGGAGGTGCCGGTGCGTTACGATGGCGAGGATCTCGAAGAGGTTGCCGCCATCACCGGGCTTTCGGTGGAGGAGGTGATCCGCCGCCATAGCGCGGCCACCTACATGGTGGCGTTTTGCGGGTTCGCGCCGGGGTTCGGCTATCTGGTTGGCGGCGATCCTGCCTTGCAGGTGCCCCGGCGCAAGAGCCCGCGCACGCGGATCCCGGCGGGGTCGGTGGCGCTGGCGGGGGCCTTCACCGGCGTGTATCCGCAGAACAGCCCTGGCGGCTGGCAGATCATCGGCACCACGCCGGTGAAGATGTGGGATATTGGCCGCAATCCGCCGGCCTATTTTCAGCCAGGCTATCAGGTGCGCTTTACCGATCTGGCGAAGGTGAAGACGCAGGTTCAGGTTGCGGCCGTTGCCGAGGCTGTTGCGGTCGATGCAGGCGGCGCCTTCAAAATTCTCTCAGCACCGCTGCCGCCTTTGTTTCAGGATCTCGGGCGCTTCGGGCAGACCGGGCAGGGTGTGTCCGCTTCCGGCGCGCTGGATCGCGGCGCGTTCAAGGCAGCAAACCGCGTTGTCGGCAATGATGAGAGCGCGGTTTGTCTGGAGCTGATGGGGGGCGGATTTTCCTTCCGCGTGCAAGAGGCGGCGGTGATTGCGCTGACCGGCGCGCCGTGCGGGATTTCCATTCGTACGGCCGCCGGTCAGGGGCTTTCGCCTAGTCCGTATGTGCCGATCGCGCTGGAGCCGGGGGATGTGGTGAGCCTGGCCGCCCCGGCGCGGGGGATGCGTTATTATCTCGCCGTGCGCGGCGGGTTTGAGGTGGAGATCATCCTCGGCAGTGCGGCGACGGATACGCTGGCGATTGTCGGCCCCGCCCCCGTGCAGGCGGGGCAGACGCTGAAGCTGAAACCAGCCTCCGGCCTGCGGGCGGTTTCGCTGGATGAAGCACCAGCCTTTGAATTTCCGAAAGCCGGAGATGAGGTCACGCTCGATCTGGTGATGGGGCCGCGGCCGGATTGGTTCACGGCTGAGGCGCTGGAGAGGCTCGCCACCGAGGCCTGGGTGGTAACGCCGCAATCCAACCGCGTCGGCATCCGGCTGGATGGTGAGGCTGTGCTGGAACGTTGCCGCACGGAGGAATTGCCCAGCGAAGGCACGGTGACCGGGGCGGTGGAGGTGCCGGCCAACGGCAAGCCGCTTTTGTTCCTGGCCGATCATCCGCTGACCGGCGGCTACCCGGTCATCGGCGCGGTGGCTGACTATCATCTCGACCTCGCCGGGCAGGTTCCGGTAGGGGCAAAAATTCGTTTCAAGCCGTTGAAGGCATTTTCAGAAATCACGCCGAATGGGCGGAGGGCCTAAAGTCATGAAAAAAATCCTGATCGCCAATCGCGGTGAAATCGCGGTGCGCATCATCCGGGCTTGCCGGGATTATGGTGTGGGCTCCGTTGCGGTGTATTCAGACCCGGATGCGGAGGCTTTGTTTGTCGGCATGGCCGATGAAGCCTACGCGCTGGGCGGGGCGAAGCCGGCTGAGACCTATCTTGATATCGAAAAGCTGCTGGCGGTTGCCAAGCGCGCCGGGGCGGATGCGGTGCATCCGGGCTACGGCTTCCTCTCCGAGCGGGCCGAATTCGCGCGCGCGGTGAAGGCGGCGGGGCTGATCTGGATCGGCCCGGAGGCGGAGGTGATCGACGCGCTGGGCGATAAGGTTTCAGCCCGCAGGATCGCGCAATCGGTCGGTGCGCCGCTCGCGCCGGGTAGCGATGGGCCGGTGGAAAGCGGTGAGGCGGCCTTGGCCTTTGCCAAGCAGCACGGTTTGCCGATGGCGATCAAGGCGGCCTATGGCGGCGGCGGGCGCGGCATGAAGGTGGCGCGTAAGCTGGATGAGGTGAAGGAGCTTTACGAGTCCGCCGTGCGCGAGGCGGTGGCGGCATTCGGGCGCGGCGAGTGTTTTCTGGAACGCTTCCTGGATAAACCCCGCCATATCGAGGCGCAGATCATCGCTGACACGCATGGCAATGTGGTGGTGCTGGGCACGCGCGATTGCTCGCTGCAGCGGCGCAACCAGAAGCTGGTGGAAGAAGCGCCGGCGCCCTTCATTAGCGATGAACAGCGTGCGACCATCGAGGATGCGGCGAAGCGCGTTTGCGCCGCCGCCGGCTATACCAATGCCGGTACGGTCGAGTTTCTGCTTGGCCAGGACGGGATGATTTCCTTTCTGGAGGTGAATACCCGCCTGCAGGTGGAGCATCCGGTGACGGAGGAAACCGCAGGGGTGGATCTGGTGATCGAGCAGTTCCGCGTGGCGGAGGGCAAAAACCTGTCCATTACCGAAACGCCGCGCCCGCGGGGCCATGCGTTCGAGTTTCGCATCAATGCCGAGGATCCGGCGAAAGGGTTTTTGCCGACGCCGGGCAAGATCACCGCCTTCCTGCCGCCCTCCGGGCCGGGCGTGCGGCTGGATAGCGGCGTGGTCTCGGGCTCGATCATCCCCGGCCAGTATGATTCGCTGGTGGCGAAGCTGATCGTCACCGGCAAGACGCGCGCCGAGGCGTTGAAACGGGCAAGGCGGGCGCTGGCGGAATTCAAGATCGAGGGGGTGGCGACGGTGCTGCCCTTCCATCGCGCCGTGGTGGCGCATGAGGATTTTGCCGGCGATGACGGATTCGCCGTGCATACACGCTGGATCGAGACGGATTTCACCGGGGATTTGGAGCCCGCGCCGCGTCCGGCGCCGGTGGAGGAAGAGCTGGTGCGGCTGCCGCTGGAGATCGATGGCAAGCGCCATCAGATCGGCCTGCCGCGCAGTTTTCTGGCCGGCATGGCGCAACCGGGTACGGCCGCGCCGCAGGAAGCGGGGCGTGCCGCCAACGAAGTGCCGGCGCCGATTGCCGGCAGCGTGCAGGCCTGGAAGGTTGAGGATGGTGCCGAGGTAAAGCAAGGCGAACTGCTGGCGGTGATGGAAGCGATGAAGATGGAGGTGCAGATCACCGCGCCGCGCGACGGCATCTTTCAGCGCATCGCCAAGGAGGGCGCGTTTCTGAACGCCGGCGACGCCGTAGGCGCCTATAAGTCTTAAAAGTTTTTGGGGGGGTGGGGAGTTTTTTCAAATACTCCCCACGGAAGACGCGGCCACATCGCCGTCGTCCGCGCCTGAAAGGCTCTGTAGGCCTCCCCCCGCCGCGCCAGCATAGACGCCTCCAGCGGCGGCACGCCGGTGAGAAAGCGCAGCACCAGGAACATCAGCACCGGGGCGATGAAGGAAAGCCAGGAGAGCGGGCGGGTGCTCAGCGCCATCGCCGGGAAGGCGAGCCAGAGCAGCGCCTCGAACAGATAATTCGGATGCCGGCAGAGGCGCCAGAGACCCTCCTCGCAGATGCCGCCAGGGCTGGTCTGGCGGGCGCGCCAGGCGCGCAGCTGCGCATCGGCCAAAGCTTCGCCGCCAAGGCAGAGCAGCAGGATCAGCACGCCCAGTACATCGCCGGGGCGCACGCTTGGATCGGGCTGGGCAGCGGCGAGATAGAGGCTGATCGAGAGCAGGCCGGAGACCGGGCCTTGGCCCGCCATCAGCCAGGCCATCTGTTTCTGGAAGCCTGCACCAGCATCCTTGCGCATCTGCGCGTAACGCGCATCCTCTGGCCCGCTGGCGACGCGCAGCGCCACATGCAGCCCAAGCCGCAAGGACCAGACCAGCATCAGCCCGGCCAGCAGCGCATGGCGCCAGAGCGCGCCGGGGGCGGCCAGGGCCACGCCGGCCAGGGCGAGGCCGGTGGAAAAGGTCCAGACCACATCCACCCAGCCGGCATTGTGCAAAGCCCGTTGCAGAAACCACCCCGCCACCATGGCCAGCGTCACCGCCAGCCCGGCATAGAGGCAGAGGATCATGCGGTGGGCGCCAGCAGATAATGGCTCACCGCCCAGGGCTTGCCGCCGGCATGGCCGAACAGCCCGGCGGTGGCGAGGAAGAAGAGCCGCCAGCGGCGTTCCCAGAGCGGCGCCTCGGCGCCGTAGGTGGCGGCGAGGATTTTCCGGACCTCGCCGATCCGCGCATCATAATTTTGCAGCCAGTGTTTCGCGGTGCGGGCGTAATGCCTGCCATTCCAGCGCCAGTCCCGCTCCAGCGTGAACAAATCCGGGAACTGGGTGATCAGATCATGGCTGGGCATGATGCCGCCGGTGAAGAAATGCTGGGCGATCCAGTCGGCCTCATCCTCATGGTCGAAGCGGTAAGGCTGGCGCTCATGTGCGAAGACATGGATGAACAGCCGTCCCTCTGGCTTCAGCCAGCCGCGCACGCGGGTGAGCAGGGCGCGCCAATTGGCCATATGTTCGAACATTTCCACGGAGACGACGCGGTCGAAGCGCGCATCGGTGGAGAATTCGTTCATGTCGGCGGTGATGACGCGCAGATTGGCGAGCCCACGCGCGGCGGCTTCGGTTTCGATATATTGGCGCTGCGAGCCAGAGTTGGAGACGGCGACGATGCGCGCGCCGGGAAAGCGCGCCGCCATGAACAGGCTGAGCGAGCCCCAGCCGCAGCCCAGCTCCAGAATCTCCTGCCCGTCGGCGAGGCCGGCATGGGCGATGGTTTCCTCCAGCGCGTGCAGCTCGGCCTGGTCCAGCGTTTCGCGGCCGGTCGGGTAGAGGCAGCTCGAATATTTGCGCCGTTCGCCGAGGAAGAGCGCGAAAAACTCGGCGGGGATCTCGTAATGCTGGGCGTTGGCGGTGCTGGCATGGGCGGCGATGGGAAAGGCGGCCATGCCGGCGGCGAAACTGGCGCCGGACGGCGGGGCTTGGTCCAGCGCCCGCCTGGTGCGCGCCACTAGGCGGTTGATGCCAAGACCGATCAGCGCATCCGGCAGCGGCGCGCGCTCGGCAAGGGCGGAGAGGCGGGCGGCGAATGCGGTCATGCGGATCTCCTGATCAGCCGGGTGAGCCAGGGCAGGCGCAAGCCCCCGTCCAGCGAGGCGAGGCAGAGGCAGCCTTGGTTCCCGGCATGGGGCTGGTGGTTGGTGTGTTCGTCTTCCTCGATGAGGTCGCCGGCGGCGTAGCGGTCGGTTTCGTCATGAAAATCGCCATGCAGCACCTGGGTGAATTCGGCGCCGCCATGGCTATGGGCGAGCACGCGCTTATTCGCCGCCACACGCAGCAGCATGACATTATCTTTCGGCGCCCAGGGCAGGCGCACGCGGCTATAGCGCACGCCCGGCGCCACCCAGAGCCAGCGGCTGATCTCGGCACTGGCCAGAATCCGCGGCAGGGTGCCGGCAGGCAGGCGCAGATCCGCCTGGCGGGGCAAAGCCGGGCTGCGCGGCGCGGGCTGGTCCAGCCGCGCCAGCGTGTCGGTGAAGGCATCCAACGCCAGGGACTCCGGCGGCATGTCCTCCAGCATCTCACCGCCGACGGCTTCCAGCCGGGCGATTTCGGCGCGGCAATGCGGGCAACCCTCGGCATGCGCCGCCACCACCAGGGACTGGCCGGCGGGCAGGCTGCCGGCGGCGTAGGCCAACAGCGTCTCCGGGCTGGGATGGTGCAGGATCACGGCACCTCTCCCAGGCTGGAGCGCAGCTTGGCCATGGCCAGGCGGATGCGGGATTTCACCGTGCCCAGCGGCAGATCGAGCGCGCTGGCGATGGCGGCGTGGGGGGTATCGGAGAAGAAGAAGAGCTGCACGATCTGTTTCTGTTCAGGGCCGAGTTCGGCGATGGCGCCACGCAGGCGGGCGGCCTGCTCAGCGGCGAGGGTAAGGGTTTCGGCCGAGGGCGCCGCTTCGGGCTCCGGCTCGGGTTGCGGGGGCAGGCCCTTGGCGCGCCTGGCATGGTCGATGCGCGCATTGCGGGCGATGGCGAATACCCAGGTGGCGGCGCCGGCGCGGCTGGGGTCGAAATGCTCCGCCTTGCGCCAGAGCAGGATCATCACCTCCTGCGCCACCTCCTCGGCGGCGCCGGATTCCATGCCGGCGCGGCGCAGAAAGGATTTCACCCGGGGGGCGAAATGCTTGAACAAAGCCGCGAAGGCCTGTTTGTCGCGCGCGGTGGCGACCCGGCGGATCAAGGCCGCCAAGGTCGCCGCATCCGGGGCGGGGCTGCCGGCCTGGTTCACCGGCAGGGCCTGCGGCGGAGCGCGGCGGGCAGCAGAAGGAGGAGCAAAAGCATTCACAAACCATTATACGATACGTTGTCTAAATTGGATCAAGCCGGTTGATCCGAAACCCCGCGGACGGCGTATTTAAAACATGGACGCGATTGTTTCTCCTGCCGGGCGCCGGCGTATCGCTGTGATCGGGGCTGGGATTTCCGGCCTGTCCTGCGCCTGGGCGCTGTCGCGCGCGCATGATGTCACCTTGTTCGAGGCGCTGCCCCGGCTGGGCGGGCACAGCCATACGGTCGAGGTCGAGGGTACGAAGATCGATACCGGCTTCATCGTCTATAATGAGCCGGCCTACCCCAATCTCACCGCCTTGTTCGCGCATCTGGGGGTTGAGACGCGGGCGACGGATATGTCCTTCTCGGTGTCGCTGCGCGAAGGCGGGCTGGAATATGCGGGGACGGATCTGCGCGGGCTGTTCGCGCAACCGGCCAATGCGCTGCGGCCGCGATTCTGGTCGATGTTGCGGGGGATTTTGCGCTTCTATAAGCGCGCGCCGGGCGACGCCGCCGCGCTGGCCGGGGTGAGCCTGGGCGAGTATCTGCGCCATGGCGGCTATAGCGAGGCGTTTCTGCAGGACCATCTCTACCCGATGATCGCGGCGGTCTGGTCCTGCCCGGCGGGGGCGGCGGGGGATCTGCCGGCCAGTGCCTTCATCCGGTTCTGTGAAAATCATGGGCTGTTGAAGCTCACTGGCCGCCCGGTCTGGCGCAGCGTGGAGGGCGGCTCACAGGCTTATGTCGCCAGGCTGCGGGCGGCGTTCGCGGGCGAGGTGCGGGCGGGGCAAGCCGTGGCGCAGCTGCGGCGCCTGCCTGGCGGCGTGGCGCTGCGCCTGGCGGATGGATCGGAAGAGGGGTTCGACGAGGCGGTGCTGGCCTGCCATGCGGACGAGGCGTTCGCCCTGCTGGCGGATCCCTGCGCCACGGAGGCGCAGATCCTGGGCAGTTTCCGCACCACGGCGAACGAGGTGGTGCTGCATGGCAATGCGGCGGCAATGCCGCGCCGCCGCGCCGCCTGGGCCGCCTGGAACTATACGGGCGGCGAAGCGCATGTGGCGGTGACCTACTGGATGAACCGCTTGCAGGGCCTGGTGGGGCGGGACTGGTTCGTCACCCTCAACCCGACCCGCGCCCTGCGCGACGTGGCGCTGCGGCAAATCTTCACCCACCCGGTCTTCGACGTCGCGGCGCTGCGTGCGCAGGCGCGGATCTGGGAGATACAGGGGCTGCGCCGGACCTGGTTCTGCGGCGCCTGGTGGGGGGCGGGGTTTCACGAGGACGGGCTGCAGGCGGGGTTGGCGGTGGCGGAAGCGCTGGGGGCGCCGCGCCGGCCCTGGAACGTGCAGGGCGAATCGGCCCGCATCGCGCCGCGGCCCGCCTTCGAGGTGGCCAGGTGAACGCGCTCTATCCGGTCTGGGTCACCCATACCCGCACCCGGCCGCGCCAGCACAGCCTGGCCTACCAGGTGCCGTATCTGCTGCTGGATCTCGATGCGATGCCGCGCCTGCGCCTGTTTTCGCGCGGACGCTTCAATCTGGTGAGCTTCCGCGAGACCGACCATGGCGACGGCACCACGAATTTGCGGGGCTGGGTTGAGCGCCATCTCGCCGCGGCCGGGCTGCAGGCGGGGGCGGCGCGGATTACGCTGCTGGCAATGCCGCGCATCCTCGGGCTGGGCTTCAACCCGCTGAGCCTGTTTCTGTGCCATGATTCCGAGGGAGCGCTGCGCGCGGTGCTGTATGAGGTCAATAATACCTTCGGCCAGCGCCATAGCTATCTCTGCCCGGTAGCAGAGCAGGACGGCGCCATCCGGCAGGGGGCGGAGAAGATTTTTTACGTCTCGCCATTCATGGAGATGGGGCTGCGCTACAGCTTCACCTTGCAGCCGCCCGGCGTCGCGCTGGGGCTGCATATCGCCGTGGCCGATGCGCAAGGGGTGATGCTGCGCGCCACCATGGCCGGGCGCCGGGTGGCGCTGACCGATGCCGCGCTGCTGCGGCTGGTGCTGGCCCAGCCCTGGGCGGGGCTGAAGGTGTTGGCCGCCATCCATTGGGAAGCGTTGAAGATCTGGCGCAAGGGGATCGGGCTGCGGCCGCGTCCGGCCGCGCCCCGTGACGAGATCAGCCAGGGCTATAGCCGTTCCAGGAGACGCGCATGAGTGACATCGTTCAGCCCGCCATGATCCGTGCCGACAGCCGGCGCGGCTGGAGAACCGCCTTGCTGCGCCGTGCCATCGCGGGGTTGCGCTATGGCGGGCTGGTCTGCGTGACGCCCGAAGGGCACAGGCTGGAGGTGCAGGGGGATCTGCCCGGGCCGCAGGCGCGGCTGGTGCTGCATGATTGGCGGCTGCTGCGGGCTTTGGCGCTTGAGGGCGATACCGGCTTCGCCAATGCCTATATCGATGGCGGCTGGAGCAGCCCGGATCTCAGCGCGCTGCTGCAGATCTGCAATCTGAATTTCAGCGGCCAGGCGGAAGGCGCGCTCTCCGCGCCGCTGCGGGCGCTGCAAGGGTGGCGCCATAAGCGCCGGGCCAACAGCAAGGCCGGCGCGCGGCGCAACATCATGGCGCATTACGATCTCGGCAATGGCTTCTTCGCGCGCTGGCTGGATGAAAGCATGCTCTATTCATCCGGCCTGTATGAGGGCGGCGCGGCGACGCTGGAGGCGGCGCAGGCGGCGAAGCTGGCGCTGATCGCCGGGTGGCTGGCGGTTGAGCCGGGACAGAGCGTGCTGGAAATCGGCTGCGGCTGGGGCGCTCTGGCGCGGCATCTGGGCCAGCAGGGGGCGAAGGTGACCGGACTGACGATTTCCCCGGCGCAGCTGGCCTGGGGGCAGCAAGTAATCCGCGATGCCGGGCTGGAGGAGCGTGTGGAGTTGGTGCTGCGCGATTATCGCGACGAGGCCGGGCGCTATGACCGCATCGTCTCGGTGGAGATGTTCGAGGCCGTGGGCGAGGCCTATTGGCCCGGCTATTTCCAGACCTTGCGCCAGCGCCTGAAGCCGGGCGGCAAGGCGGTGTTGCAGGTGATCAGCATCGCCGCCGAACGCTTCGCGGCCTATCGGCGCAGTCCGGATTTCATCCAGAGCCATATTTTCCCCGGCGGCATGCTGCCGGCCAAGGCGCAGATCGCGGCGCAGGCGCGCGCGGCGGGGCTGGCGCCGGGCCGGGTGCGGCATTTCGGCGCCTCCTATGCCCGTACGCTGGCGGCGTGGCGGGAGCGCTTTACCGCCGCCTGGCCGGCGCTGGAGGGGCAGGGCTTCGATGAGCGGTTCCGCCGGCTCTGGGATTATTACCTCTGCTATTGCGAGGCGGGATTTCTCACCGGCAGCGTCGATGTCGGGCTTTATGAATTGCAGGGCTGAGAGGGGGCGCGGGTGAAAGTCTTCGGTCTGGCTTATCTGACGAGCGCGTTGGTGTTTCTGGGGCTGGATGCGGTCTGGCTGAGCCAGATGGGGCCCAGGCTCTACAAGCCCTTGCTGCGCGGGCTGCTGGCGGAGCAGGTCCGGCCGGCGCCGGCGATCATCTTCTACGGGCTCTATGTCGCCGGTATCGTCATCTTCGCGGTGCTGCCCGCGCCGCGCCCGGCGATGGCGCTGTGGCGCGGCGCGGTCTTCGGGTTGATCGCCTATGCCACCTACGATCTGACCAATCAGGCGACGATGCGGGGCTGGCCGAGTGTGATCACCCTGGCCGATCTCGCCTGGGGGGCGTTTGCCACGGCGATCGCCGCCACAGTGGCGTGCATGATCTGCCAATGGCTGCTGCGGAGCTGAGGCAGCCCTCCTGTCGCTGTCAGGCTTTGACGTTGTCGCGGGAATTTGGGAATGAGTTTCCATGTCCGCGCTGCCCGACCGCCATTCTGGCGATTATTTCGAATTGATGCCCGTCGCGCTGTGGGAGGAGGATCTCAGCGCCCTCAAGCTGATCATGGCGGCGTGGCGCAGGGAGGGCATAGAGGATCTCGAAGCCTACCTGGCCGCACATCCTCACGAGATCAAGCGCTGCGCCCATTCGATCAAGATTTTGCGGGTCAATCAAAGTGCTTTGGATATGCTGGGGGCGAAAACCCATGCGGAGCTGACGGCGCATCTGGCGGTGATCATTCGTGACGATGCGTTGGCCCCCTACGCCCAGGAGCTGCTGCAGATCTGGCGCGGCCAGACGCGGTTCACCACCACCACGATGAATTATCGGCTGGATGGGACACGGATCGATATCCGCGTGAATGGCCGGATCCTGCCGGATGAGACGCAGAGCTGGTCGCGGGTGATCGTCGCCATCGAGGATGTCTCGGCCCAGGAGGATGCGCGCCGGGAGCTGGAGGCCAGCGAGCTGCAGGCGCGGGCGATGTTCAATGACTCGCCAGTCTCGCTCTGGTTTGAGAATTTCAGCCTGATCAAGGCCCGGCTGGACGAGCTGCGGCATCGCGGCATCGTCGATTTCCGCACCTTCATCGATGTGCATCCGGATTTCGTCGAGATGTGCATGCTGGATATCCATGTGCTGGATGTGAATCTTCACACGCTCAGGCTGTTTCAGGCGCGCGACAAGGCGGATCTGCTCGCGCGGCTGGATGAGGTGTTCCGCGACGAGATGCGCGGGTTTTTCGCCGAGCAGCTGGTGGCGTTGTGGGACGGCCGGCTGCGCCATGAGCGCGAGGTGCTGAATTACCGGCTGGATGGCGAGGCGCTGAACCTGATTCTGCAATTCTCGGTGATGCCGGGGCATGAGAAGGATTGGTCGAAAGTGCTGGTCTCGCTCACCGACATCACCGCCCGCAAGAAGGCCGAGGCTTATCTCGAATATCTCGGCAAGCATGACGTGCTGACCGGTCTGTATAACCGCAGCTTCTATATGGATGAGGTAAACCGGCTGGAGCGCAAGGGGCCGTTCCCGGTCTCGGTGATCCTGATCGACCTCAACGGCATGAAGCAGGTGAATGACGAATCCGGCCATGCCGCCGGGGATGCGATGCTGCGCCGGATCGGTGAGATTCTGACCCAGGTGGTGGAAAAGCCAGGCTGTGCGGCGCGCATTGGCGGGGATGAGTTCGTGATCCTGCTGCCGGGCAAGAGCGCGCCGGAGGCCCAGGCGGTGCTGAGCGATCTGGCACGGGTGACCGAGCTGAATAATCAGTTCCATTCCACCCAGACTCGGCTGGTTCTCTCCGTCGGCATGGCGGTTTGCAAGGCCGGCGAAAAGCTGGAGGCGGCGATTCAGCGCGCGGATAGCGCCATGTATGCCGATAAACGCGCCTTTTACGCGACGGCGCCGGAGCTGGACCGGCGGTCGAGGATCTAAGCCTCGAGCCCTTACACGGGCAAAAATTCTATTCCGCGCCGCGTTGTCGCCGTCAAGTTAAAAAGGGCAGTCAGACGCAGATAATTCTACCGCAAAATCAACATCTAGTGTTGGCGACGCGATATAGGCCGAGCTATGGTGTGGCCTCACGCGAGTCTCCGCGCCGCCTCTCGGCGCGGATATGCCAGATGGGAGCAAGCGACATGGATATTCCGGCGGATTTTACGGTGTCAGAAACCAGCAAGCGTTCCATATTGGAGAGCATGGCACCGATTTCCGCGCAGATCTGGGATTCCAAATACCGGCTGAAGGATGAGACCGGCACGCCGATCGACCTGACGGTCGAGGATATGTGGCGCCGTGTTGCCCGGGCGCTGGCCGAAGTCGAGAAAGAGCCGGCCCGCTGGGAGCAGCCTTTCTTCGAGGCGCTGCAGGATTTCCGCTTCATCCCCGCCGGGCGCATCCTCTCCGGGGCCGGCACCGCGCGCCGCGTGACCCTGTTCAACTGCTTCGTGATGGGCCGCATCGAGGATGATCTGGGCATGATCTTCTCGCATCTGCGCGAGGCGGCGCTGACCATGCAGCAGGGCGGCGGCATCGGCTATGATTTCTCCTCGCTACGCCCGAAAGGCGCGCTGGTGCGCGGGGTTGGTGCCGACGCCTCCGGCCCGCTCTCCTTCATGGATGTGTGGGATTCGATGTGCCGCACCATCATGTCCGCCGGTGCCCGCCGTGGCGCGATGATGGCGGTGATGCGCTGCGACCATCCGGATGTGGAGGATTTCATCGCCGCTAAGCGCGAGCCTGGGCGGCTGCGCAATTTCAACTGCTCCGTGCTGGTGACCGACGATTTCATGGCCGCCTTGCAGGCGGATGCGCCCTGGGACCTGAAATTCGACGGCAAGACCTACCGCACCGTGCAGGCCCGTGAGCTGTGGGACAAGATCACCCGCGCCACCTATGATTATGCCGAGCCGGGGGTGATTTTCATCGACCGGATCAATAAGCGCAATAACCTCTATTATTGCGAGACGATCAACGCCACCAACCCCTGCGGCGAGCAGCCGCTGCCGCCTTACGGCGCCTGCCTGCTGGGCTCGATCAATCTCGCCAAGCTGGTGCGCAACCCGTTTGAAGCGGGCGCGCATATCGATGAGGCGGAACTGGCCAAGCTGGTCGGCACCGCCATCCGGATGATGGACAACACCATCGACGCCTCGGGCTTCCCGCTGGAGGCGCAGGCGAAGGAGGCCGAGGCGAAGCGGCGGATCGGGCTGGGCATGACCGGCCTGGCTGACGCGCTGATGATGTGTGGGCTGCGTTACGGCACTGAAAAAGCCGCCGCCCAGGCGAGCGAATGGGCCCGCCAGGTGGAGCGCGCCGCCTATCTGGCCTCCGCCCATCTCGCCGCCGAGAAGGGCGCCTTCCCGCTTTATGACGAGGCGAAATATCTGGCTGGCGAGACGATTTCCGGGCTGGATGAAGAGGTGCGCGACACTATCGCCGCGAACGGCATCCGCAACGCGCTGCTCACCTCGATCGCGCCAACGGGCACGATCTCGCTGGTGGCGGATAACGTCTCTTCCGGCGTGGAGCCGGTGTTCGCCCTGGCCTATACCCGCAAGGTGCTGCAGCGCGATGGCTCGCGCCGCGAGGAAGAGGTGACGGATTACGCGCTGCGCCTTTACCGCCAGAAATTCGGCGCCGAGGCGGTGCTGCCGGATTATTTCGTCACTGCGCAGGATCTTGAGCCGGCCGAGCATGTGCGCATGCAGGCCGCCGTGCAGAAGCATGTGGACAGCGCGATTTCCAAGACCGTGAACGTGCCGGCCGATATCAGCTTCGAGGCCTTCCAGGAGGTGTATCTCGATGCCTATCGCAGCGGCTGCAAAGGCTGCACCACCTACCGGCCGAACGACGTGACCGGCTCGGTACTCTCGGTTTCCGCGCCCACCCCGGCGGCTGCTCCCGCCCCGACGCCGGCCGCGCCGAAGCTACTGGACGACCCGCTGGGCCTGCTCAACCGCGCCGACCGGCTGCTGGGTGCGACCTACAAGCTGCGCTGGCCCGACAGCGAGCATGCGATGTATGTCACCATCAACGATATCGAGCAGGACGGCGTGCGCCGGCCCTTCGAGGTGTTCGTGAACTCCAAGAATCTGGAGCATTATGCCTGGGTGGTGGCGCTCACCCGGATGATCTCGGCGGTGTTCCGCCGTGGCGGCGAGGTGGCGTTCGTGGCCGAGGAGCTGAAGCAGGTCTTCGACCCGCGCGGCGGCCAGTGGGCGCAGGGGCGCTATGTGCCGTCTCTGGTGGCGGCGATCGGCGATGTGATCGAGCGGCATATGATTGAGACCGGCTTCCTGACCCTGCCGGATGACGAGCCGGCCTATGGCAAGCTGCGCGCCGAGGCGGTGACGCCAGCCACCGGCACCGCTCTGGGCAGCCTGTGCCCGAAATGCAGCCAGCCCGGACTGGTGCGCGAGGCGGGTTGTTTGAGCTGCGTGCAATGCGGCTGGTCCAAATGCGGCTGAGCTGAAAGCCACCGTTGAATGAAAAACCCCGCCAATGGCGGGGGTTTTTGTGCAAGCCCGTGTAGCCTAGAGCCTCAAGCGTTTAGCTTGAGGCTCTAATTTTGATGTTGGCGAGCAATTTCATGTGTTTATCTTGACGCTGCCGCGTCAATCTAAACACATATTGCTCTAAACATGCTGGCCGCCATTGATGTGGATTTCAGCCCCATTCACGTAGGAGGAGGCATCGGTGCAAAGGAAATGGATGGTCTGCGCCACTTCCGTGGGGGTGCCCAGCCGCTTCATCGGCACTTCCGCATCGACCAACTCGTCCGTGCCTTCGGAGAGGATGGCGGTGCTGATCTCGCCGGGCGCGATGGCGTTGGCGCGCACCCCACGGCTGCCGAACTCGTGCGCCATCTCGCGGGTGAGCGCGGCCAGCGCCGCCTTGGACGCGGCATAGGCGACCCCGGCAAACGGATGCACCCGCGAGCCGGCGATGGAGGTGACATTGACGATGGAGCCCCGGGCGCGCTCCAGCTCCGGCAACAAAGCCCGGGCGAGCAGGGCGGTGGAGACCAGGTTGACGTTGAGCACCTTGGTCCAGAGCGCGGCATCCGTCTCGATCACCCCCATGCGCCCTCCCTCCGGGCCTTTCGGCGAGATGCCAGCATTATTCACCAGAGCGTGCAGCTTGCCGCCATCCAGCCGGGCGCGGACCGCCTCGGCCAAGGCGGCAATGCCGCCCAGATCCTCAAGGTCCGCTTGCAGATGGCTCTCTCTGGCATTTGGCCAACGGCATTCCGGTGAGAAAGGCTGGCGGGAGACGGTGAGGATACGCCAGCCGCGCTCCTGAAACAGCTTCACCGCGGCATGGCCAATGCCGCGGCTGGCGCCGGTGAGCAGCAGAACGGGTTTCGGGTCGGACATTCAGGGCTCCTGTTTCGGCTGGGCGTGGGCCAGGATGGGCCGGGCGATGCGGCGTGGCAATATCATGTGGGCGCTGGCGCAGCGCGGTGCCATTTGCGTTTCCACCGCCCGCCAAGGCTCGATTGGAACAGACCGGATGCAAGGGCGCAGGCGCGGCACAAAATTTGCATTGTAATACCGCGGGCCATCGCTCTTCCCGGGCGCTGCTGCCTATTGCCAATCCCGGCCCTTCTCCGGAGGGCCTCACAAAGATAAGGACGCGGACTTGCACGCAGCGATTGATCGGCACCGCCAAGACTGGGAGGCGCCGGAACTCGGCCTGCCCCAGGCCACGATCATAGCCATCCTCCTGGTGGCCTTGATCTCCCTGGCGGCTTTATGGGTAACGCTCGGCATAAAGCCGAAAACCGTTCCACAAACCATCCAGGTGACGCAGGCCAGCCTGACCAGCCTGCCACAACCCAAGCCGCCACCGCCGCCGCCGCCGAAAATCGTGCCCCCGCCCAAGCCGGTGCCGGCGGTGATCCCGAAGCCGCCGCCGGTGCCGAGCAAGATCGTGGTGGCGACGAAACCGCCCCCGCCGGTGCATCACGTCATCAAGCCGCCGCCGCCGCGGCCGGTGGTGCATCACACCCCGGCGCCGCCAAAGCCGCAGCCGCCGCAGCCGGCCGTGCGCACCACGCCGGCCCCGCCGCCCCCGCATCCGGCCCCTCCGGCCGCGGCGCCGACCAGCGGCATCGGCCCCTACGGCGCCACCATGCACGCGATCATCCAGGCCAATCAAAGCGTGCCGCCAGGCATTTCTCAGATGGGGCTGTCGGGAACGGCGGTGATCAAGATCGAGGTCGATCCGAGCGGCCGGGTCATCGCTGTCAGCCTGGTGCGCTCCAGCGGCAATCCGCTGATTGATAAGACCGCGCTGGACCATGCGCGTGAGGCGCATTTCCCGGCTTTCAACAGCAATATGCCGGGCTCCGCCTTGACCTTCGAGGTGCCGGTTGAGATCAGCCCTGGCGATGGTGGCGATGATTAAAATTTCTTTTCGCGCGAACGGACGAGCCTAAAATCTGAACAGCAAGAGCCTATTTTTTAGAGACTCGATCAAATGCCCGCCCTCACCAGGGCGGGCATTTTCTTTTGGCGGATGGCGCCGCCGAAAGTCGCCTCTTTTAGGTGCATGCAATGTACTGCAGTTTTAGACATATTCCCACTCATTACGTGATGCACTAGACATAAACGCAATGCTGCAAGCGTGCATTCGGAAATCTTATAATTAATTGCGTTAATTTTTATCGCGAAGCTGAATCGAAGCGTGGGCTTGGCATCATGCTTGCTCTTTAGGTCCCAATGTCTCGCTGGGCCCCTTGCATAAGGGGTTGAGCAGATGGGGATCAACAACAAGAGGCTTCGTAATGAAGAATAAGGCGAGCAACCTTCGAAAGCATTTATTGCTGTTTACGGCGTGCAGCTTTGTCGGCGCCGCATCCATGGATCATGTCGCGCATGCGCAGAGCGCCGCGACGACGGAAGATCCGGTGATCGTGCCGGGCCTTGGCAGCGCCAGCGGCTCCAGCGCGTACGAGATTCAAAAGGTTCACATCCTCTATAAGAAGAATCTTCTGAAGGAGAAGGATCTCCCCAGCTCCATCACCGTGCTCGACGATAAGAGCGTGGCACGCGTGAACCCCACCATGGGGTCCATCCAGACCTTGCTGAAACAATCGCCTTCCGTCACCGCCTACGCGCAGGGGCCGGGCCAGAGCGCGCCGACTTTGGCCGTTCGTGGTGTGAAGAATGACGAGCTGGCGGAAACGCTGAACGGCGTGCCGATCACCAGCCTGTTGGGTGGCGCCGGGGATTATCTCTCCAACAATGTCAGCGCGCCGATCACGCTGCCGGAAATCGATTCAGCCACGGTCTATCCGGGCGTGGCGCCACCGGAGCGTCAGGGCTTCGGCACTGTCGGCGGCACCATCGCCTACACGGCAAAGGCGCCGACCGACAAGCCCTACGCTGAACTCGAAGGGGGCTATGGCTCTTTCGACACCTCCCATTTCGGTTTCACCATCAACACCGGCAAATGGTATGATGGCGTCGACGCGCCAAAGACCCTGCTGCTTTACGACCAGAGTGAAACCGCCGGCTATGTAGCCAATACTCCGGCGCATTATCATAATTTCCTGTTCAATACGGTAAAACCGTTTGACGACGGCTTGACCCAGGTCGGGTTGCTGGTGATCTTCAACCAGGGTAACGGCACGATTCAAAGTGAGCCGACGCCGACCGCGCTGATCGACAAATATGGCTGGAACTATAATTTCCCGACCAATCTCGGCTATTACAATCAGGCCGGAAAATTCCTGACCACGATCCTGAGCGATAAGAGCTATATCAACCAATATCTGGATTTCCAGGGTTCGGTATTCTATATCCACCAGGACCAGAAGACTGATTCTTATTGCGCCCCCTCCACGACCGATGGCAGCCTGCCCTACGCGGTCAATGTGCAATGCCCGTATAATTTCTACGGCGACGTCGGGCCGGGATCGAACTTCCAGTCTTCCGCCTTCAACTACAACCCAACGGCGGCATTTGGCAGCCCGCAAGCCGGCGAATCGTCTGAGTTCACCCATAATTGGGGGAACACTTACGGTTTCACGCCGCAGCTGAATATCCATCTGCCCCACAACACGATCGCGATCGGCGGCCTGATCGCGAAGCAGACCTCGAGTGGGACGCAATATATTTACGGCAGCGATTTGGCGCAGCAGAACCAGATCAACGGCTATGATTCCTCCGTTTTCGGTGGCGGCTATCAGCGCTCCGTCTATGTCGGCTATATTTCGGATAAGATCGATCTGTTGAACAACAAGCTGCATATCGAGCCGGCCTTCCGGGTCACCTCGGCCTACACCAGCAACATCGTGCAGCAGAATTTCAGCGCGGCCACAGGGAAATACCAGAACTTCACCAAAGTCGGCGAACCCTATATCGGCATTTCTTACGATCTACCGTGGCATCTGACGCCTTATGCGACCTACGGCAAGGGCTCGCTGTTCTCACCTGTCTCGGATTACGGCTCGGGCTCAAATCCGCTTGCGGGCTCTGAAACCGCGCCAACCCCGGAAATCGTGCATATGTATGAGGCGGGGCTGCGCTATGATACGCCCAACCTTTATCTGAGCGCCGACTATTTCTATCAAAAGGTGAACGACGCCTTCTCCTTCTATGAAAACTATCTCACCGGCACCTCCTACTACGCCAACCAGGGCGGCTTTCTGGTGCGCGGCGTCGAGGTCGCGGGCAAGGCACGCCTGACGCCGGCGGTCACGCTCTCCGGAAACTTCTCCTATAATAACACCGACTATACCGACAGCGCCTTCGAGTTCGTGACCCTGGCCAACGATCAGTTTGGCTATGCCTTTAAGGGTACGCCATTCTCGAATACCCCAACCTACCTGGCCAATATCGCCCTGGATTATGACAAGGGGCCGTGGACTGCGGAATTGTCCGCGCAATATACAGGCCGGGAAAATCAAACCTATGATATTCTGACGCCGAACGATCCCCAAAGCATGCTCTCCGGCGCCACGACAACGGATCTTCAAAACACCAACGATCCGAATTTCATCTTCAATTTCAACGCCAGCTACAAGATCCCGGTCAATACCCACAGGATCAAGAGCCTGAAAGTTGTCTTCACGGCGCTGAATATTTTCGACGTGCATTATTATACCTACAAGTATAACTCGGAGCTTGCATCGGGTGGTGTCTACTCGATCCTGCCGCAATACGAATCCGGCTTGATCGGCCCGCCGCGCTCCCTGCAGCTCGATCTTGTCGCCAAGTTCTGAACCAAGGATCCCGGCGGTTCGCCGCCGGGATCTCCTCCGGCCTAATTTGAAGTTGAAGCTTATGCGTCTCCTGGCATGCCGACCAAAACGAAAAATGATAGTGATGAATGTCCGTGCCTTCGTTTTCGCGTGCATGCTTGGGTTTGCCGCCATGCCATTTTCCGCGCGCGCCGTTCAGAATGACTGCCACACCATCGTCATCCCGCCAGGTCTTGGCATTGGCCCCGGGGCGGATGTAACGTCATTCAACCCGCTCTTCGTAACGTCTCTTTATAATCAAGAGGCGATATGGATGATGTTTGAGCAACTCATCTGGATCAATCGCAATCACGATATCGACTGGACACGTTCGATCGCAAGCTCAATATCCACGCCCGATAACGGCAAGACCTTCGATATCACGCTGCGGCCCTGGGTATGGTCAGATGGTGTTCCGGTTACCAGCGCCGATATTCTCTATACCTACAAGCTCATTCAGAGCTACGGCCAGAATTATTCAAGCTATGGCGGCGGCGGCGTGCCGATGCTCATCCAGAGCATGACCGCCCCGGATGCCGAGCATGTGCGGATCATCCTCAAACATGCCGTTAATCCACAATGGTTCATTCTCAACGGCATTTCCCAATTCACCCCGCTGCCGCAACATATATGGCGAAAATACACAAATAATCAGATTTGGGACGAGCAATCGAATCCAGCTTTCTTTTCTGTCGTCGATGGTCCGCTAAAAATAAAGAAGCTGGCGATCGGGCAATATGCGGAGTTCGTGCCGAACCCGCTTTACCCTGGCGCCAAAATGCACTTTGAACGATTTTTTATGAAGTTTCAAAATAGTGAGTCCGAAGAGCTTCAGGCGGTCCAATCTGACGATACAGATATGGGCAATGTCCCGTTCGATCTTTATAGCAAGGCTGCTGGAATGCCGGGTACAAGGCTGGTGACAATGCCGCCCTCCTATTCCTGGAACGAGCTGATTCCGAACCTGCTCAATAAATCAACGGAATTCTTCAAGGATGTCCGTGTCCGCCAGGCCCTGGCCGACGCGATCAACCAAAAAGAAATCATTCGGATCGCTTTCCATGGGCACGGTATTGAAACCTATAATCCTGTCCCGCCAGTGCCCGCCAATTTTCTATCCCCATTGGCCAAGCAAGGCGATTTTCCGGTTGGATATAACCCCGGGAAAGCGCGAATGCTGCTCAAGGCGGCCGGCTTCACCCCGGGCAAGGATGGTATTCTTCAGAAAGACGGGCAGAGGCTGGAGTTTACTTTGCAGATTCCTGCCGGACAGGATGTACGGATTGAAATCGCTGAGCTCATCCAGCAGGATCTGAAAGCAATTGGCATAGATATGAAAGTGCAGCAGGTCGAGTTTAACGAGCTTTTGACAGCCATGGTCAGTCTGCCGCAAAGCTGGCAGGCCATCCTCATCGCGGAGGATCTGTCGCCCTACCCGAGTGGAGAATATCTGTTCAAAACGGGTGGTTATTATAACAATAATGGTTATTCAGATAAAACAATGGATCAACTGATCGACGAAAGTACTAACCTGCCTGGCATGCAGGCTTTGTTTGCCTACCAGGATTATGCTTCGGCGCAACAGCCGGTGATCTTTTTGCCGAATGAGGAGTATTCCGTTCTTGCGAGAGAGAATGTTCATGGTGTTCAGGATTTCATGAACCCGCTAGGTATGTGGGCGCCGGAGAAGCTGTTTTGCACCGCGCATTGAAATATCTGCTCGCCGGCGCCGTGGCGCTGGCCGTGCATGCGCCGGCCATTGCCGGAACATCAAGCTCAATTCCTGGAAATTGTGGAACCATCATCGTCCCCACCGGCATTGGTATTGGTGTTGGCGCGGATATCACAAACTTCAATCCTCTGCTCACCAATTCGCTTTACAATGCTGAGGCCTCGTCTTTGATGTTTCAGCCGCTATTATGGATAAGCGGCGCGACTCTTCAGATAGACTGGTCGCGTAGCATTGCCAGCTCGGTAACGACACCGGACCAGGGCACAAGTTTCGATGTGAAGATGCGCCCTTGGGTGTGGTCTGACGGCGTGCCGGTGACAAGTGCCGATGTTGCCTATACTTGGCATTTGATCCAGGCCTTCGGCGCGACATATGCGGGCTACGGTGGTGGGGGAATGCCCGATATCATCAAGCAGTTGCAGATTATCGGTCCCGAGGAGTTCCGCGTTGTTCTGAAGCGGCAAGTGAATCCGCAATGGTTCATCATGAACGGCTTGTCCCAGCTGTCGCCCTTGCCAGAACATGTCTGGAAACATTTTACCTCTGATGAAATCTATCAGCACCAAAGCGACGTGAAGTTTTTTCAAGTCGTGGACGGTCCTTTGAAACCGCTGGCATTGCATGTCGGGCAGGATCTGATAATGGTCCCAAATCAAAAATGGCCCTTTGCGAAGCTAAACTTCGACAGATTTATTTTTAAATTTGTGGATACCGATGGCCAGACTGTCCAGCAATTTGAGGATGGCGAGCTGGATATGATCAACATTCCCTTCGGTCTCTGGAATGCCGTGCAGCATGTTCCTGGCGCTTATATGGTCAGGCTTCCAATGCCGCTTGACTATAACGATTTGCTTCTGAATTTCCGCAATCCAAAGGTGGCGTTCTTCCGCGATGTACGTGTTCGCCAAGCCATGGAAGATGCGATTGATCAACAGGAAATGATACAGCTTATCGATCATGGCGTAGGTGCAGAGCACTGGGGCCCCGTTCCGACGCAGCCACCGACATTCCTGACACCCGCGATGCAGGCGGGCCATTATCCGGTAAGCTATGACCCCGCACATGCGCGGCAACTTTTAGAGCAGGCGGGATACAGCCCAGGTGCTGACGGAATCATGCAGAAAGACGGAAAGAAGCTTGAATTCACCTACCTTGATACCACGGGTAGTGTATTGCTGCAGCAGATCACCCTGATGACGCAGGCCTATCTGCGCCGGATCGGGATTGATATGCGGGTACGGGAAATGGAATTCAATCAGGTTATGGCGTTGCTGAACGATCCACATGCCGATTGGGAAGCGACCGGATTGGGCGGTGGCGTTGGCGATTATCCTACTGGTGAGCTCAGCTTCAAGACGGGATCTTTTGAAAATTCAGGTGGATATTCAGATCCAACCATGGACAAGCTGATCGATGAAAGTACAAATCAACCAGGTCTAAGCGGCCTTTACGCTTATGAGACCTACGCTAGCGCGCAGCAGCCGGTGCTCTTCATGGAGCGCGAAGGTGTCGCCATGCTCGCCCATAACCGGATCAAGGGTGCCGCGCGTTTTGTCGATCAGCTCTATAATTATTATCCCGAAAAATTATATTGCGAAGCACCGCATGGGAAGGCCGCGCGATGATGAAGATGATCCTCAGGCGCCTTGCGTCCTCTTGCCTGTCTCTGTTCATCCTGGTAGCACTTGTGTTTTTTCTGGCGCACCTCACGCCCGGCGGCCCCGCCTACTCAATCCTCGGGCAGAAAGCGACGCCGGAATCGGTGGCGCAGCTCAACCAGCGCCTTGGGCTGGACCAGCCCCTGCTCAAGCAATTCGGCCTCTGGATATGGCATTTGCTGCATGGGGAGCTTGGCTATTCCTATCTGCTCAACCGCCCGGTCGGGCAGCTGCTTTGGGTATATGAGAGAAACACCCTGATTTTCTATACAGTTTCCATTATCATCAGTACGGCCTTGTCGATTGCTCTGGGGCTGATTCAGGGCGTCTGGTTCGGCCGCTGGCCGGCTAAGCTGATCGGCGCGTTCCAGCTCGGCTTCTACGCTTTGCCGCCTTTTTTCGTCGCCGCGATGCTGATCCTTTGGTTCGCTGTCGATGTCCATTGGCTTCCCGCCAGCGGTATCATCGATCTTCGCGATCCGCACGCCGGTATCGCCAGCTTCGCGGCGCATCTGGTGCTGCCGGTCACCACGGTATCGCTGCTCACCGTCTCCTCCCTGTCGCGCTATTTTGGCGAGGCGGTGCATGAGGAGCTGGGGAAGGATTATGTCCGTACGGCACGTGCGAAAGGGGTGAGCTTTGCGTCGATTCTGTTCCGGCACGTGATGCGCAATGCCCTGCGGCCCCTCATTACCATCCTGGGACTCTCCTTTCCCTACATTTTCACTGGTGGTGTCATCGTGGAATCCGTTTTCAACTATCCAGGCCTGGGCTGGCTCATGTGGCGCTCGGCCTTGTCGCAGGATTATCCGATCCTGATCGCGATTGTCCTGGTCATCGGCGTGCTCACCGTGCTCGGCAATTTGCTGGCCGATCTCGTCAACGGCCTGCTGGATCCGAGGGCGAGCTATGAGTGAGGCGGCGATGCTCAGTCTCTCAAAGTCGCTGGGCGGCCGGCTTGCCGGCAACGCGACGCTGAAGGCCGGCCTGGTTCTGAGCGGGTTGATCCTGTTCCTCGGCTTCGTGGCGCCCTTCCTCGATCCGGTGAACCCCTACACGATTCATCCTTCGCACGCCTTGCAGGCGCCGAACGGGCAGTTCCTGTTCGGTACGGATGAGCTGGGGCGGGACGCGCTGGCCTTGCTGCTCTCCGGCGGCTTCACCACCTTGATCGTGGCGCTGCCCGCGGCGCTCTTGGCTTTTTTTATCGGCGTCACCTACGGTTTCCTCTCCGGTCTCGGCCCCGCCTGGCTCGACCGACTATTGATGCGCCTGCTCGATGTGGTCCTGGCGCTGCCCAGCCTCATCGTGCTGCTGTTCTTCGCGGCGCTGGTACCGCAATCCAATTTCAATCTCATCCTGCTCTTGGGGCTGATCTCCTGGCCGAGCCTGGCGCGGCTGGTCCGCAACGAGGTGTTGGCCCAGCGCGGCCGGGACTTCATGCTGGCGGCCCGGCAATCCGGGGCGTCGTCAGCCTACCTCGCACGGGTGCATCTGCTGCGGGTGATCGCGCCGATCCTGGTGGTCAATGGCACCTTCATGATTGGCGATTCGGTTCTGGCAACCTCCGCGCTTTCCTTTTTGGGGCTTGGCGTGCAGCCGCCGCAGGAGAGCTGGGGCAGCTTGCTGCAAGGCGCGCTGGATATCGCGGCACTCGATCCGTGGTGGCTGATCCTGCCGCCCGGCCTGTTGATTTTCGGCGCGCTGCTGGCGGCGTCGCTGACGGGGCAGGGGCTGTTGCAAATCTGGGGGAATAAGCGTTGAACGCCGTGCTCGAGATCAAGAATTTATCCGTCACGTTGAAGCGTGGCGGTCGCGATGTGACCATTCTCGACCAGCTCAATCTGCGCATCGCGCCGGGTGAAATGCAGGCGCTGGTCGGCGAAAGCGGCTCCGGCAAAACCATCGCGGCCCTGGCCATCATGCGTCTCTTGCCGCCAGGGGCCGCCATTACCGGCGAGATTCTGCTGAACGGCGAAAATCTCGCCGCCGCCGTGGAGCCGCGCATGCGCCAGGTCCGCGGCAAATCCGTTGCCATGGTCTTCCAGAATCCGCTCGCGGCGCTGAACCCGAGCCGCACCATCGCGGCGCAGATCGGCGAAGCCTGGCGGGTCCATCAAGGCGGCAGCGCGGCGCAGGCCCGGGCCCGGGCGCTGGAGCTTTTGGACGAAGTCGGAATCCCCGATCCGAAAAACCGGCTCAATGATTATCCGCACCAGTTTTCCGGCGGCATGCGCCAACGTGTGATGATCGCGATGTCGCTGGCCTGCTCACCGCATTTGCTGATCGCCGATGAACCGACCACGGGGCTTGATCCGCTGATCGCGCAGCAGATCATGACCTTGATCGCGCGGCTGCGCCGCGAGCGCGACATGGCGGTACTCTTCGTCACGCATGATCTCTCTGTGGTGCAGGAGCATGCGGACTCCATCCATGTGCTCTATGCCGGGCGCTCGGTGGAATGGGGGGCGGCGGCAGCGTTTTTCCAGCACCCGCGTCACCCTTATTCCGAGGCGTTGCTGGGGTCGGTGGCGCGGCTGGGGCAGGCGCGGCTGCGCAATATTCCGGGCAATCTGCCCGAGCCGGAGCAGCGCCCGCCCGGCTGCCGGTTCGCGCCGCGCTGCGCCTATGCCAGCGCGGTTTGTTCCACCGCCTACCCGCCGGCGGATGCGCAAGGGGCCACGCTGGCCGCGTGCTTTCACCCGCTGCCGCGCACCGCAAGGCCGGCCTTCGCTGAAACCCTTGCGCCGCGCCCCGCGCGAAACTTCGCGCCGCTGCTCGATGTGACGGATCTCGGCGTGCGCTATCGCGGTGCCGGCGGCTGGTTCGGCGCGGCGCGCCGGCTGCCGCCGTCGCTGGCCGAAGTCAGCTTCAGGCTCGGGCGCGGCGAATGTCTGGGCGTGGTCGGCGAGAGCGGCTCCGGCAAATCCAGCCTCGGCCGCGCGGTGCTGCAAATGATCGAGTATGACGGCCAGGTCACGCTCGATGGTCATGATTTCCACGCCATGGCCGGCCGCGCGAAACGGGATTTGCGCCGGAAAATCCAGGTTGTTTTCCAGGACCCGCGGGAGAGCATGAACCCGCGCATGACCATTGGCGAGGTGATCGCCGAGCCGCTGCGGCTGCGCGGCGGCCTGAACAACGCCGCGCGCCGCGCGCGCGTGGAGGCGCTGCTCGGCCAGGTCGGCCTGAATCCCGAAATGGCGGCGCGCCATCCTGGCGATGTCTCCGGCGGCCAGGCGCAGCGCATCGCCATCGCCCGCGCCCTGGCGGCGGAGCCGGAATTGATCGTGCTCGATGAGCCGACCTCGGCGCTCGATGTCTCCACCCAGGCGATGCTGCTGAACCTGCTGAAGGATCTCAGCCTCAAGCATGCCCTGTCCTACATTCTCATCAGCCATGATTTCGCGGTCGTCAGCTACATGTCTGACCGGATCGCCGTGCTCAATGCCGGCCGGATCGTCGAGATGAACGAGACCGCGGCGCTGCTCTCGGCGCCGCGCGCAGCCTACACGCGGGCGCTGATTGGCGCGGCCCCGCAACTTCAACCCATGCAAGCCTAGGAGTTTTTATCATGTTGGAATTTGTTCGTTTGGTCATGTTGACCGGCGGCCTGTTGGCGATCATGCCAGTGCTGCTGATCATCACCCTCGCCGTCGCGGTGGAGCGGTTTTATATCCTCAAGAAAATCCTGCGCCAGGGCCGCTATGCGCACAGCAATCTGCGCAAGGTTCCGGATAACGATGTGGATGGGCTGCAGGCGATCGTCGAGGCGTCAAGCGATGCGCTGCAGAGCCGGCTGATCAGCACCGCCATCGCCATTCGCGGCGAAAGTGCCGAGGACATGGATCTGCGGCTGGATGAGGAAATCCTCGCCGCCAGCCCGAAGATCACGCGCCGGCTCTGGGTGCTCGATACCTCCGTCACCATCGCGCCGCTGCTTGGCCTCTTTGGCACCATCGTCGGCATGATCCAGGCCTTCAACGTGCTTTCCTCCAATGGCGGTCCCTCGAAAGTCACCGGCGGCATCGCGGATGCGCTGGTCTCCACCGGCGCGGGCCTGCTCATCGCCATCATCGCGGTTTATTTTGTAAATTATTACAGCACTTTGTCGCGTGAGATCATGCATCAGCTGGAGCTGATCAAGGTGGCGCTGATCAACCGCATGCAAGGTCGCGAGACCCGGGCCGAGCCGGCGCGTCCGGTGCGCCTGTCGGCGGGGGGCTAAGCGCATGGCCCGCAGACGCCGCCACGACCCGCTGGAGCGGGAGAAGCCCCGGCTCGAAATCGTGCCGATGATCGACATCATGATGTTCCTGCTGGTGTTCTTCGTGATGATCGTGCTGCGCATGATCCCGGATTCGGGTGTCACGCTGCATCTGCCCGGCGCCTCCACGGCGCAGCCCTTGCCGCATACCCAGGTGGTGATCATCATCGACCAGCAAGGCGCGATGCATGTGAAGGACCAGGTGATGGACGACACCCAGCTGGAAACCTATCTCGAAGGCGAGAAGGCCGGGCATGATACCGATGTGATCGTCGCCGGGGACAAGGGCACCAAGCTGCAGCAGCTGATGAGCGTGATGGATCTGGTGCGCAAGGCCGGCATCACCAATATCGGCATAGCCACGGATAATCACGACGGATCTTGAATAAAGCGGTTGCGGTCCGGGCTTGCACGGTCCGCAACCGGTCCGGCACAAACATATAAACCATCGCCGAGTCTGCGGCGCGGCGATGGACAGACAGGGGTGCTTTCCATTCGCGTTGTGATCTTTCTTTCCGGGCTGGTCCTTGCCGCCGCGCTGCCCGGCGCGGCATCGGCGCAAACCATTGTGCCCACCACGCGGCCCATGAAAGTGCAATGGCGCGACCAGGCGACGTTTTCGGCGCATCTGGCGGCGGCGCAACAGGCTGTCCTGGCGCCAGGGCGCGGCGGTGTCGTCACCCAGGTGAATTTCCAGTCCGGCCAGGCGGTTGCCGCCGGCGCGGTGCTGGTGGTGTTGGATGTGGCACCCGAGCAGGCGCAGCTGGCGCTGGACCAGGCGAAGCTGGTCGAAGCCGCGCGCGCGCTCGCCCGCACCGAAAAGCTGATGGCGATCTCCGGCGCCAGCCAATCCGCCCTGGAGCAGGCGCAGGCGGTGCTGGCGGAGGACCAGGCGCAGCTGCGGCTGGACCAGGCGACGCTGGCGCAGGGCGAGATCATCGCGCCCTTCGCCGGCATCGCCGGCATCCGCGAGATTGACCCGGGCGATTATCTGCAGGCCGGGCAGAGCGTGGTGACGCTGGCGGCGCCGGGGCCGCTCAAGCTCTATTTCAGCGTCCCCCAGGCCGAGCAGGCCGGGCTGGCGCCGGGTGAGGCGCTGCGCTTCACCGCCCCGCTGGGCGGCGGCGCGCAGCTCAGCGTGCCAGGGCGACTGGTGGCCCTAGGCCCGGCGCTTGACGGCGCGAGCGATGCGCGGCCCGCCGAGGGGCGGCTGGATGGCGAGACGCCTTCTTTGCTCTCCGGCATGAATGGGGTGGTCGAGATCGCCACCGGCGCGCCCATTGCCGCGCTCCAGGTGCCCAGCACGGCGCTGACTGATTCCATGCTCGGGCCTTACGTCTTCGTGCTCTCGCCCGGCCAGGGCGGCAGCGTGGTGCACAGCCTCTATGTGAAAATCCTGGGCCGGGTGGGGGATGACAGCATCATTCAGGCGCCGGGTCTCGGCAGCGGGCAGCGCATCGTCGCACTCGGCGGCTTCCGGCTTACCGATGGCCAGCGCGTGAGCCCGCAAACGCCTTGAATATCTGGGTGAAATTGCTGCGCCAGCCGGTGCTGGTGGGGCTGGCGGCGGCGGCGCTGGGGCTGTTCGGTCTGGCCTCCGTGGTCAGCCTGCCGGTGCGCTCCAGCCCGGTGATCCCGCCGCGCTATATCGATATTTCAACCAATTTTCCCGGCGCCGACGCGGCGACTGTGGATAAATTCGTCACCTTGCCGCTGGAAAACGCGGTCTCGGCCATTGCCGGGGTGCAGTATGTCACCGGCTCGACCCAGCCGGGCAATGCCGACATCAACGCCTTCCTCGCCCCCGGCGCGGTGGCGGATACGGTGTTCGCGGAAATCCTCGCCGCCACCAATGCCGCGCGGGATAATCTGCCGGCAGCGGTGCAGCCCTCGTCGTTGAAAATCGTCGGTGACGATAATGCCAATCAGGAACTCAACATCTCGGTGCTGTTCCCGCCGAGCCTGAGCGCGGCGGAGGTCACCGCCTTTACCATCAGCAATATCGTGCCGCGGCTGGAGACGGTACCGGGCATCGGCCCGGTGACGCTTTATTCCTCCCCCCCGGCGCTGCTGGTCACGGCCGATCCGCTGCGGCTGCTGGCGCAGGGCCTGACCACGGCGCAGGTTGCGCGCAGCCTCGCCGGGGCCAGCACCGTCGCCGCGGCCGGCACGCTGCGCGACGGCGCCGCCGCGATGCCGGTGAATACCGGTGGCGATCTGACCAGCCAGGGCGCTCTCGCGGCGTTGCCGCTGGGAGCCGGGGCGGGCGGCACCACCCGGCTGGGCGATGTCGCCAAGGCCGCGATCGGCTTTACCGATAGTGGCGGCATGGCCTGGTGGGACCGCGTGCCGAGCGTTTACGTCGCCGCCGGGGTGGCGCCGGGCGGCAATATCATCACGGTCGCGGCGCAGCTGCGCCGGCTGGTGGGCACGCTGCAGCCGATGATGCCGCCGGGGGTCAAGCTCGTCGTCAGCTATGATCAATCGATCGGCGTCTCGCAATCGCTGCGCGATCTGGCGATGACGCTGCTGGTCACCATCCTGCTGGTCGGCGCCATCACCGTCGCCGCGCTGGGCAGCCTGCGCGCGGCGGCGGCGCCGTTCCTGGCCATCTTCCTGTCCCTGCTCGGCGCCGGGCTGGTGATGCGCGTCTGCGGGCAGAGCTTCAATCTCTTCACCATCATCGCGCTGGTGCTGGCGGTGGGGTTGGTGGTGGATGACGCCATCGTCGTCGTCGAGGATATTTTCCGCCGCACCGCCGATGGCGCGCCGGCGCGTGAGGCGGCGGAGCTGGCCATCACCCGCCTCGCGCCGGTACTGGCGGCGATCTCCTCGACGCTGGTGGTCGCCTTTCTGCCGCTGGGCTTTCTCTCCGGCCTCACCGCCGCCTTGTTCCGGCCGTTCGCGCTGGTGCTGATCTCGGCCTTCCTGGTCTCGCTGGCGGTGGCGCTGGGCATCGTCCCCAGCATCGCGATGTGGGCGAGCCGGACCTATGTGCACAAGCCGGGTGCCGGGCTGCTGGATAAACTTCGCGATGCCTATGTCCGCCGCCTCACGCCCTTGCTGGACAGAACCGGGCTGGTCGCGGCGCTGGTGCTGCTGGCGGTGGCCGGCTGCGCGGTGCTGGCTTCACTCGCCCCGCGCAATCTCGACCCCGCGCCCGATGGGCTGGATGTGAATATCTACGCCGCCGGGCCGAATGGCGCCTCGCAGGATTATCTCAACGCCCAGGCGCTGACCATGGAGGCGCTGCTGCACCGGCTCTATCCCGGCATGCCGGACTGGCTGGTGGCGGTGGAGTCCCAGCACGCGATTTTCGGCGGCTACACCTTCGCAACACCCGGCCAGGCGGCGCGGGCCGTCGCCCGGTTGTCCGGCGCGCTCGCCGCCCTGCCGGGCCTGGCCGCCTATGTTTCGCAGGATACCGGCCTGCCCGGCGCGCAGGACCTGCCCGTGTCCGTCAATATCTCCGGCCAGGCCAGCGCCGCGCGGCTGCTCGCCATCGCCGCCAAAATGCAAAGCGCCGCCTATGCCAGCGGCGATTTCGATTTCGTGCAGATCTCGCCCGGCCAGCCGCAATATCAGTACCGGCTGCGGATCAACCGGCTGCTCGCCGCCCGGCTCGGCATCCGTGAGGCGGATATCGACGAGGTGGTCAGCGCCGCGCTCTCGCATGCCCAGCTCGGCCAGGTGGAGGTGCGGGGCGACGCGTTGAACGTCACGCTGGCGCTGCCCGACCGGCTGCGGCCCGCCACCTTGCTGGCCTTGCTGGTGCCCACCGCCGGGGGCGGCAGCGTGCCGTTGGGCACCGTGGCATCGCTGGTTGGGGAGGAGCTGCCCAACGCGCTTGGCTCCTGGCAGGGTCTGCCCAGCGTCAATATCCAGGCGCAGCCCCATGCCGGGGTGGCGATGAGCCGGGCGCTGGGGACTCTGCGCCGCGCCTTCGCGGCCCAGCCCACGCGCGATCTCAGCTTCGGCTATAGCGGCCCCTCGGAAACCTATCGCGAGGCGAATGCGCAGAATGCCAAGCTGTTCGCGTTCGGCCTGGCCGGGCTGTTCTTCCTGCTGGCAGCACAATTCCGCTCCCTGCGCGACCCGTTCGTGGTCATCGCCACCGTGCCGCTGGCCAGTTTGGGGCCGCTGATTTTGTGCCTGGCGGGCGGGGCGACATTGAACATCGTCACCGAGATCGCGCTGCTGACGGTCTGGGGGCTGATCGCGCGTCAGGGCATTTTGTTCGTGCAGGTGGCGCATGAGGGCGCGGCGCTTGGCTTGCCCACCCGCACCGCTTCGCTGCGCGCGGCGCGGCTGCGCTTCCGGCCGATCCTGATGATCACGCTGGCGCTGCTGGGCGGGGCGGTGCCGCTGCTGCTGGCCTCCGGCCCGCAAGCCACCATCCGCTACGATCTCGGCGCAGTGCTGGCGACGGGCATGGGCGGGGGCTTCCTGCTCTCCTTGTTCGCGGTGCCGGCCCTCTATTGCCTGCTCCACCGGCGGCGCCATGCGGGCTAAGCGCCTCCTGCTGCTGCTCGCTCTGGCCCTGGCCGGATGCGCCCCGAAATTGCCGGCGCCGGAGGTGACGGTGAAGGTCAGCGCCTATCTGCCGGGGCAGGGCGGGCAGGTGGCCGCCCTGCCCACCGCGTGGTGGCAAATCTTCGACAACCCCGCTTTGGACCGGCTGGAGCAAAGCGGCCTGCGCGCCAACAGCGATATCGCCCAGGCCGGCGCCGCCCTGGCGGCGGCGCGCGACGATGCACGGGCGGCCGATGGCGTCTTTCTGCCGCAGCTCGTGCTGGGGCCATCCGGTTATCCGGAAATCTCCCGGCAATCCTACCCGACCGGGCCGAACGGCTATCCGCCTTATACGATCTACACCCTGGCCGGCGAGATCAGTTACGATCCCGGGCTGTTCGGGGCGCGGCATTTCACCTTCGCCAACGGCGCCGCGCTGGCCGCCTACCAGGCGGCGGAGCTGGACGCGGCGCGCCAGAGCGTCACCGGCAACATCGCCGCCGCCGCCATCGCTTTGGCGGGGGACGAGGCGCAGATCGAGACCACCAGCCGCATCATCGCCAGTGAGCAGCGCCTGCTCACCTTGCTGCAAGGCGAATATGCGGATGGCGCGATTCCGCAACTCGATGTCCTGCAGCAGCAGAGCAGCATCCTTGCCACCCAGGCGAGCCTGCCGGCTCTGCGCACCCAGGCGCAGCAGCAGCGCGACCGGCTGGCGGTGCTCACCGGGAGCCTGCCCGCCTCATTCACCGTGCCTGTTCCGCGCCTCGCCGAGCTGGCGTTGCCTGCGAACATTCCGGTGGTGCTGCCGAGCGCCTATCTGCAAAACCGGCCGGATATCCGCGCCGCCCTGGCGCAGGTGGCGGCGCAGCACGCGGCGCTTGGCGTCGCGGTCGCGCATATGTATCCGGATCTGAGCCTCTCGGCCACGGGCGGCTATGCCGCCGAGCTTACCAGCGCGCTGTTCAACACCAGCTCGGCCTTCTGGCTGCTCGCCGGCAATTTGCTGGCGCCGCTTTACGAAGGCGGTACGCTGCACGCCCACAAACAGGCGGCGCAAGCGCAGCTCGCCGGGGCGCTCAGCGCCTATCATGGCGCCGTGCTCAACGCCTTTGCCCAGGCGGCGGATGCGTTGAGCGCGGTGCAAAATGGCCAGGACGCGCTGGCCCGCGCCAGCGCCGCCGCGCAAACCGCGGATCGCGCCTACCAGCTCGCCGCCGCGCAATACCGGCTGGGCGCGGTGGATTACACCACGGTGCTGACCGCCCAGACCCAGGCGGCGCAGGCGGCGCTGTCGCAAATCCAGGCCCGCACCACGCTGCTCGCCGCCATCGCAACGTTGCAGAGCGCCATGGCGAATTGACGTTGTTTTGAGGATGATTCCGTCGATCATCGGCCGGAAAAAATCATCGGTCGCGGGCAGCGGCGCGCACGACATTTTAATCCAAATATGTGGTTTTAGATTTATTGCAATTTTAGCCTCGGCTTTTTTGAAACCAAAAAGCCGGAAAAATTTGGTTGCGGTGCAAAAAATCCTGGACAGTGCCGGTGTCCCGCTGCTACTCAACCGAACCCGTTTGAATTTTTTAAAGGAGGGGCTGATGAAATCATTTATTCTCTATCCCTCCGCCCATGGCGCGCGCGCCGGCATATAGCCGGCCTTTTTCTCCGCCTCTTTTCCTTTTTCATTTCATTCAGCCGGAAGGCCGGTCCGTTCAGGGCCGGGAGCAACCGTGTCTCTCATCGATAAGAATTCCGCGCGCCCGATGGGCCGCGTGCTGTTATTTCTGCTGCGTCTGTGGCGCCGCCATGCCTGGCTCGTCGCGATGATCGTCGCGGCGATGATCGGCGCGACGCTGACGGATGTGCTGATGCCGCTTTTCGCCGGCAAGCTGGTCACCGATGTCGCCGCCACCGGGCCGCGCTTGCGCGAAGCGCACGCGGCGCTGGTGACGGTCGGCATCATGGCCGGGCTCGGCGCCTCGCAGACTCTGCTGCGCAATATCGTGTTTCGCGGCGTGGTCGCGCTCAGCCTACGCAACATGGCTGAATCCGCGCAGGAGGCCTTTAACCGCGTGCAGCGTTTCTCATCGGACTGGCACGCCAACAGCTTCGCCGGCTCGGTCCAGCGCAAGATCACCCGCGGCATGTGGGCGATCGACATGCTGAACGATACGCTGCTGGTGGCGCTGCTGCCGGCCTTGTGCGTGCTGGGGGGCACCGCCGCGGTGCTGGGCTGGCGCTGGCCGGTAATGGGCGGGCTGCTGGCCGGCGGCGCCTTGCTTTATATCGTGCTGGCCACGTCGCTCTCGGTTGGCTGGGTGGCGCCTGCGGCGCAACTCTCCAATCGCTGGGATACAAGGGTCGGCGGCGCCCTCGCGGATGCGATTTCCTGCAACGCGGTGGTGAAGGCCTTCGGCGCGGAAGCCCGTGAGGACGAGATTCTGCGCGGCGTGCTGGCGAAATGGGCCGCGCGCACCCGCCGCACCTGGATTCGCGGCACCAATTCCGGCACCATCCAGGGCGTGGCGCTGCTGCTGCTGCGCACCGGCGTCACCTCGCTCGCGGTCTGGCTCTGGTGGAGCGGCCGCGCCTCGCCCGGCGACATCGCGACGGTGCTCACCGCCTACTTCGTCATCCACGGCTATCTGCGCGATATCGGCTTTCACATCTCGAATCTGCAGCGCGGCGTCAACGATATGGAGGAGCTGGTGGCGCTGCACAGCCAAGGGCTGGGGGTGGAGGATGCGCCCGACGCGCGGCCCATCCGCATCGGCAATGGCGAGATCGTCTTCGATCGTGTCGGGTTCCGCTACGGGCCGCACGCCTTGCCGCTGTTCGAGGATTTTTCCCTGCGCATCGCGGCGGGCGAGCGTGTCGGGCTGGTCGGCCATTCCGGCTCGGGCAAGACCAGCTTCGTCAAGCTGTTGCAGCGCCTGCACGATGTCAGCGCCGGCGCGATCAGGATCGACGGGCAGGATATACGTGCCGTGCGTCAGGCCAGCCTGCGCGCCAATCTCGCCATCGTGGCGCAGGAGCCGATCCTGTTTCATCGCTCGCTGGCGGATAACATCGCCTATGCCCGGCCCGGCGCCAGCCTGGCGGAGATCGAGCAGGCCGCCTGGCTCGCCAACGCGCATGAGTTCATCGCCCGGCTGCCGCGCGGCTACCAGACCCTGGTCGGCGAGCGCGGGGTGAAGCTCTCCGGCGGTGAGCGCCAGCGCGTCGCCATCGCCCGCGCCTTCCTGGCGAATGCGCCGATCCTGATTCTCGACGAGGCGACGGCCAGCCTGGATTCCGAATCCGAGGCTTTGATTCAGGAAGCGATGGAACGGCTGATGACCGGCCGCACCGTCATCGTCATCGCGCATCGCCTCTCCACCGTGCGCGCGCTGGATCGGATTTTGGTGTTCGATCGCGGCCGGCTGGCGGAAGAGGGCCCGCACGAAGCGTTGCTGACGCGTGAGGGCGGCATCTATCGGCGTTTGTTCGAACGCCAGGCGATGGGCTTGCTGCCTGCCGAATCCTGAGCCGGCGACAATCCTTGACATCATCACCCGGCCGCCCAACGGCGCGGCCGGGTGATAATGCGCGCAGCGCGTGTTTGGCCGGGCGCGGCAGCGTCACGATCAACACATAAAAATTCCGCCAAAACAAAATCGGGCCGGAGGATCAGCGCGTTTGGCGCTGTTTGACAAGAATTTGGCATGCGCCGGTGTTCATTCCCGCGTCATGCCCCTGCCATTCTGCACGCTGCAGTGGGACGCATCCCACCGCCCTCAGCGAAACAAAGCGCGGATAGATCCCGCGCGCGAAAAGAATGGGAGCCTCGAAAATGGATTTATGCAGGATTGGCGTGGCCGGGCTTTGCGGCTGGCTGGCAATGGCCGGTGGCGCGATGGCGCTCACCCCCCCGGCGGGCATCGAAATTGACGGCGCCTGGCTGGGAAATCTCACTCTTTCCGGGGGCGCGGATGGGTATGGCTTCGTGCAGAGCGGCACCAGCCACGCGGCCTTTAACGGCAACAACATCACCGGCACCAGGCTGGCGAACGCGTTGATCGAGCTGCAGAAACCGGCCGGGCTGGTGCAGTTCAACCTCGCCATCGGGGCCAATACCGGCGCCATGCCGCTGGGCAGCGCGCCGATTCAGGCCAGCGTCAACAGCCTGGCGACGGGACCGCTTTATTACGGCTATCTGACCATTGCCCCGCCGGGCAGCCCGGTGACAGTCTCCGCCGGACAGTTGATCTCGCTGGAGGGATTCGAAGCCGGCACGGACTGGTATAATTCCAATCTGTTCACCAGCGCGCTGTTTTATACCCAAAGCGCGATGTTTCGTGGCGCCGAGCTGAATTATGCCAGCAAGGCGCTGAATGCCACGATCGCCTGGGGGGATGGCTACGAGACGGGGGTGTTCAACACGGTGGAGGCGGTGGCAACCTACCAGCTGCCGCACGGGCAATCCATCGCCGCCTATTATGCGGGGGCGCTCGGGCGGGTGGGGCTGAACGCGAAAACCTATGCTGGCACCGGCTCTTATGGAGATCCCGCGCATTTCGCCACGGTTGGCACCTTCGGCGCGAACTATGCCAATTCGCAGATGTTCGGCGCCTATTATACATTCAGCGACGGCGCCCTGAGCCTTACCCCGGAAATCCAGTATCAATATGCCAAGGCGGATGCGCGGCTGGTCCAACCAGGCTCCGCCGCGATGGGCAAATTCTCCAGCATGTTCGGCGCCGCCCTGTTCGCGGATTACCCGATTGCCAACACGCCTTACGAGATCGGTGGATTTGCGGAATATTTCACCAGCAACGGGCCGGATAGCTGGTTCATCGCGCCGGGCGCGCGCGGGGTGGGCTTCGCCATAACGCCAAGCTGGCAGCATAAGGATCTCTTCATCCGCGCCTCCGCCGGCTACATGCATCTGCTCAACGGCTCCTATGCCGGCAACGGGCAGATTGGCGCCTTCGGCAATCAGGCCGGGGGGCGCGACGTGGTGCAGGGCCTGCTTGAGGCGGGGATTTTGTTTTGAGCACCATCCGGTCAAACCTCGTCGTTTGATCGGATCAAGCCGCGCGCTCAAACAAAATCCGACTCACACGGGCCGCACCGGCGGGGCCGCATGCCGGCCCCGCCGCTTGTCTTTGTAAACTTCACCACAAGGATACCTGGACTGATGAACGATCCACGCCTGGAATTCGCTTTCGAGATCAACGCTGCGCTCGCCCCCCCGCTGGATGGCGGACCCGGCCGCCACGGGCATAGGCGCATCAACCCGATCACCGGCGGATGGGTGCGGGGGCCGCGCCTGCAAGGGCGCGTGCTGCCCGGCGGGGCGGATTATGAATGGGTGCGCGCGAATGGCTGCTCGGTGCTGGACGCCCATTACGCGCTGCAGGCCGAGGACGGCACGCCGATCTATATCCGCAATCAAGGCCTGTTCATCGCCGATGCGGCGCTGCTGCGGCGTTTGGATGCGGGCGAGAGCGTTGATGAGGCCGCCTATTATTTCCGCTGCGCGCCATTGTTCGAAGCGCCGGAAGGGCCGCATGGCTGGCTGAGCGAGCGCCTCTTCATCGGCAGCGGCGCCTTCCGGCACGATCATGTATTGATCAAGATTTTTGAATTTCTCTGACGGAGGAAGGCGTTTTCAGCAACGCATGAAGGCGTTGCGGCGGCGCACCGAAACGCCGTCAACCGCCGGCCTCAACGCATGAGGTCGGCGCCATGATCGACCGATATTGGTCCAATCTGCTCCGCTTCATCGCGGCGTCGGCGCTGCTGCCCGTCTAGGCGCTCGTTTCCAGAGGCGGACCTTACAGCCCGGGCTGCGCGGCCTGGCGCATGGCGCGGGGCGATTTGCCGGTCCAGCCGCGGCAGGCGCGCGAGAAGCCGGAAAGTTCGCTATAGCCGAGCCGCGCGGCGATCTGCTTCATCGGCAAGCCGGGATTATCCAGCATGGTTTCGGCGATGCCGCGCCGCTCCTCCTCCAGCAACAGGCGAAAATTCAGCCGCTCATCCTGCAGCCGCCTTTGCAGCGTGCGCACGGAAAATCCCAGCTCCCGGGCAACATCCTGCAGCGTCACCGGCCCGCGCCCGAGCAAATGCCGGATCGTCTCGCGCAGGCTCTCGCCCAGGCTGCAAGGCTGGCTTTCGCGCGCCAGCAAATCCTCCAGATGCCGCAGCACCACCGGCCGCAAGGAAGGGGTGGCCAGCGGGTTGGCGCGGGTGACGTCGGCGGCGGCGATGATGATACGGCTCTCCGAGAGGCCGAAATGCACCGGCGCGCGGAAAATCTGCCGCAAGGCCGCCTCCCGCCCCTGGCCGGCATGGGCGAATTGCACCTCCAGCGGGCTCCAGTTGCGCGACAGAAAACCACGGATGAAGCTGATCGCGCTGGCGGTGGTCATTTCGGTATCCTGGCAGCGCATCGGCACGGCGGGGTCGTGAATTCTGTAGCTCAGCACGCACAACCCGTCGCGCTGTTCCACCCGCATCTGCGTATGGCTCTGGATCAGCGGCGCGAATTTCGGAAAATGGGCGAAAACATCCGCGAGGCTGGAACTGGCGCTGAACAGCGCGCCAAATGGCCCGGCCTGCTCTGCCTTATAGGTCATCCCGATCCGCGCCCCCAGGCAAGGATCACCAATCAGCGCCGCCGCCTGCTCGATCAATAAGGAGGGGGTTTCCAGCTTGATCCAACGATAAGGGTCGCTGATCATGGCAGGGTCAATGCCATATCGCGCGAGCAGCGCCCGGCGCAATTCCGGCGGCACCTGAGGGTGGTCCATGAAAGGTTGCAAGGTGATCGCGCGGATCCGCGATTCGGCTGGTTTTGGTGCGGACAATTTATCATTCCTTCCTGCGGTAAACCGCGGATGGTGTTTTCTCCCGGTCCTTCGTCTTATCCCCCCGGCGCGCAAACGCAATATGGAGGCTGGGGAGGCTGGCGTGTTTTGACAAGTTTTTGGCGCGGCCTCCCGCTCCCCCCGGCGCCAGGCGGCGTTAGGCTTGGCCTCTGATCCGTGGAAACATAACAATGAGGCGGGGTTCATGAGTGAAATAATCGAGCAGGTCGAGCCGGCGGCTCCCTCCATCCTGATTGCAACATCCGATGCCGGGCTGAAGCGCGGCGCCATTGGCCTGGCGGAAGCCTTCGCCTCGACCTTGGCGAATATCGCGCCCGCGGAGGCGATTTTCTCGCTGATCGGGCTGATCGCCGCCTTCATGGGCAGCTTCACGCCCTGGACCTTCCTCATCACCGGCTTCGCCATCGCCGCCACCGGCTGGAATCTGTCGGAATTCGCCGTGCGGGTGCCGAGTGCCGGCAGCTTCATCGGCTTCATCTATCATGGCGGCAACGCCATCCGCCCCGGCTATGGCCGCTTCACCAGCGCCATGACCTTCTATCTCGGCATTCTCGGCGGGCCGATCACCCTGGCCTCGGTCTCGGTGTTTCTGGGCTCCTGGGTGCAGACGGCGCTGGGTTTGCCAAACATCTGGTGGCTGATCATCGCCCTGGCGGGGATCGTCCTCAGCGTGCCGGTCTTGCTGCGCGGCATCGCCGCCTCAACCCATGTCGCCTTCGTGCTGTTCCTGGTCGAGGCGGTGGGGCTGGTGCTGTTTTCCGTCGTCGTGCTGGCGCAGTCCGGTCCGGCACTGGCCGCGCCGTTGCATCCGGCGGGGGGCATGCCGGGCGGGTTCGCCGGGCTCAACGGCATCGTCTTCACCGCCGCCTTGTTCAGCTATGTCGGCTGGGAGAATTCCGGCAGCCTGGGCGAGGAGCTGCGCCATCCGCGCCGCAACGTGCCGATCGCGGTGATCGGCTCCATCGCCATGATCGGCGTGCTGTATATTCTGGTCACCTGGGCGGCGGTGTCCGGCTATGCCGCCTGGCATGGGGCCGGCCCCGGCATGACCCGCCTTGCCGACCCCACCAATGCGGCGCCCTTCATTGAGCTCACCGACCATTACATGCCCTGGTTCCATTGGGTGATGGTGTTCATCGGCCTGACCAGCGCCATCGGCTCCTATATCGCGGCGGTGACGGCGGTTTCCCGCTGGACCTATGCCGCCGCGCGTGGCGGCTTGCTGCCAGCCCCCTTCGCGCGGGTAAGCGCCATCTCCCGCGTCCCCGTGATGTCGGTTTTGATCTGGAACCTGCTGATCGGCTTTTTCGTGATCGCCGCCTATTTCCTGTTCAACGGCGATGCGGTCACCGGCACCGGCTATCTGGCCGGCATCGGCGCCGCGCCGATCACGGTTGGTTATTTCCTGATGGCCTTGCTCTGCCCTGTGTTCATCTGGCGGACGGACCGGGCGCGGTTTGGGCTGTTCCGGCATGTCCTGCCGGCCCTGATCGGCGTCGTCACCATCGGCAACGGGCTCTACCAGGCGGTCTCGCCCTACCAGCCGCCGCCGGCCAACCGGTTCTGGATTTATATCGGCGGCATTTTCGTGCTCGCGCTGGCCGCCACGATCTACAAATTGGCCACGCGGGGAGCTGCGATCGACCGGCTTGGCTATGTCGTCCCGGAGGATGAAGCGTAATGACCAGCTTCGCGGATATCATAATTCGTAATAGCCACATATTGCGCCCCGATGGGCTGGGCTGGCGCGAGGATGCGGATTGCCTGGCGCTGGCCGGCGGCAAGATTTGCGCGCTCGGGCGGGCGGCGGAGATGGCGGCCTGGCGCGGCCCGGGGACCGAGATGATCGATCTGGCCGGCGGCTATCTGACCCCCGGCCTGGTCGATGGCCATGCCCACCCGATCCAGGGGCATGATCTGCAGATCGGGCTGGATCTGGCCGAGGTGCGCGATATGGGGCAGCTGCGCGCCGCCCTGGCGCAAGCCGCTTCCGCCCTGCCGCCGGATGCCTGGCTGCAGGGCCACGGGTTGGACCCCTCGCTGCTGGCGCAAGCCGGCCATCCGGCGGACGAGCTGGAGGCGGCGGCCGGCGGCCGGCCGGTGTTTCTGCTGTTCTTCGATTATCATGGCGCCATGGTCAGCCGCGCGGCGCTGGCCCGGGCCGGCATCACCGGGCCGCGCGGCTTTGCCAGCGGGGCGGATATTCTCTGCGATGCGGCGGGCCGCCCCACCGGCACCTTGCTGGAGACGGAGGCGGTGGAGCTGGTCCGCGCCGTGCTGCCGCGCCTGGAGCAGGCGGCACGCCTGGCCTCGATGCGCGCCTTGTTCGAGCGGATGGCCGACGCCGGCCTGACCGGCATGCATGTGATGGACGCCAATGGCGACAGCCTGGATTGTTTTGCCGCACTGGAGGCGCAAGCCAAGCTGCCCTTGCGCTTTCATATTCTGCCCTGGGTGAATCCCGGCGCCACGCGCGCGGAGCTGGAGGCGGTTCTGGCCTTGCAGAGCCGCGCCGGCCGGCTCTGGCGGGTCTGCGGGGCGAAATTCTTCATCGACGGCACCATCGATGCCGGCACCGCCTGGCTGCATGAGCCGGACACGCAGGGCGGCTCCACCGGGCCGCATTGGCCCTCCCCGGAGGCCTATAGCGAGGCGGTGCGGTTTTTCGGCGAGCGGGGCGTGCATACCGCCACCCATGCGATCGGCGACAAGGCGGTGCGGCATGTGCTGGATACGCTGGCCAGCCTGCCGCCCCCGATCCGCGCGGCGGCGCGCCACCGGGTGGAGCATATCGAAACCCTGCCCGATGAGGATGTCGGCCGGTTCGCTTCGTTGCAGGTGTTGCCCTCGATGCAGCCTTCCCACGCGGTGCGCTATGCCAGCGCTGACCTGAGCGATCCGTGGTCGCAGCGTCTGGGGCCGGTGCGCGCGGCGCGGGGATGGCGCACCGCCGACATCGCCGCGACCGGTGTGCCCCTGGTGCTCGGCTCTGATTGGCCGATCGCCCCCTATGATGCGCGTGAGATCCTGGCCTGCGCGGTGGCGCGCCGCCTGCCGGGGCGGGCGCTGGCGCCGGTGGGCGCGGAGCAAACCCTCTCGCGCGCCGCGGCGCTGGCCGGTTTGACCCGCCATACCGCCTATGTGGTGCAGGAGGAGACCAGGCTGGGCGCGGTGCTGCCGGGCTACGACGCGGATCTGACCGGATTTTCGGTCGATCCGCTCAATGCCGGTGTCGATGAGCTGGGGACGGCGCCGTTCCGGCTGACGGTGAGCGACGGCCAGGTGACGCATCGCCTGGCTAAATGACATAATCGAAAAAATTTTCGGTGCCGCCTCTTAAAAAGCGGTGAAGAGACATGGGGGCATTTTGTAAAAAGCCCCCATACCTCCAAAAACTTTTATAAATTTTTCAGTGTGTTGGCTTAAACAATCGTGAAGAGGCTGTTTCAAAAGTCGCTATGGCGGCCGCCAGAGTGGCTTTTCAAACAGTCTCTATGCGCCGGGAAGGCTCAGCTTCACCCTCACGCCCCCGGCATCCGATGCCCCGACCATCATCGTGCCGCCATGCAACGCCACCACCGCATTGACCAGAGGCAGGCCGAGGCCATAGCCGCCGGCTTGCCGGGTCGGGTCGAGCTGGACGAAGCGCTGCATCACGCGCTCGCGCTGCGCGGCCGGGATGCCCTGGCCATCATCGCTGAGGGTGATGTCGATCCGCCCGTCGCGGCGCTGTGCCGAGAGCCGGGCCGTCTTCGCGCCGGCGGCATGGATCAGGATATTGTCGAGAAGATTGGCGATGGCCTGGTTGATCAGATCGCGGTCGCCGAGCAGCTGCAGCCCCGGCTCGATCTGCGCCTCCAGCGCCAGCCCGCCATCCGCCATGGCGGGCTCATAGCTTTCGACGAGCGTTTCCAGCAAAGACGTCAGCGCCAGCGTTTGAAACCGCGCCCGCCGCGCCCCCGCTTCGATTTCCGCCAGGCGCAGCAAGGCCGAGAAAATCGCCAGCGCCTGGTCGAGCTGGGCGATCGCCTCGTCGCACACGGCGCGGAAGCGCTCATCCTGCATCTGCGCGCGCGAAAGTTCGAGATGCTCGCGCAGCCGTGCCAGAGGTGAGCGCAGATCATGGCTGATATCGTTGGTGACCTGACGCAGATTTTCCATCAGCTGCTGGATGCGCGCCAGCGCCTGGTTCACCTCCCTGGCCAGCCGGTCGAATTCATCCTCATGCCGGCTCAGCGCGATGCGCTGGGTGAGGTCGCCGGCGACGATATCGTGCAGGGTGCGGGTGAAGCCATCGAGCCGGCGGGTGGTGGCCCGGCCGATCAGCAGGCTGATGATCAGCCCCAGCGCCATGATGGTGCCGAACACGCCGAGGAAGGAGCGGGCGATCAGGCTTTTCAGCGTCATCAGCGCGCTGGCGTCGGCGGCGATGAACAGGCGCTCGCCATGCGGCAGGTTCAGCACGGTGCCGCGGACCGCCAGAACATGTGGCGGCAGGCCGAGATCCGGCGCGCGGGGCAGGGTCTTCGGCCCGGTCCAGTGTGCCGCGACGTCGGGGGCGGGGCGGAAATTGCCGGCCAGCCAGGTGCCGTCCGGCGCCAGCGCGGCATAAAGCAGGCCGCTGCCCTCGGCCAGCGTGGCGCGGACATTCCAGGCCACGCCGAGCTGATTGGCGGCGATGTCGGCAGAGATGTCGGCTTGCGCGGCGGCGACGCGCGCATCGATCTGGTCGCGCCAGCTGGATTCGGTGGCGTGGTGGACGATGGCGAACACCAGCAGCGCCCCGGCCAGGCAGACCAGCACCACGCCCCAGGCGAGCCTGATCCCCGGAACCCGCCAGACCCGGTTAAGCCACATCCAGCCTGTACCCGGCGCCGCGATAGGTATGGATCAAAGGCGGCGAGAATCCCTGGTCGATCTTGCCGCGCAGCCGGCTGATCTGCGCCTCGACGATGCTGGTCTGCGGGGTGAAGTGAAAGCCCCAGACATCCTCCAGCAGCATGGTCTTGGTGACCACCTGGCCGCGATGCCGGAACAGATATTCCAGCACCTCATATTCGCGCGGCTTCAGCGTGATGCGCTGCCCGGCCCGCCAGACGCTGCGGGTGGTGCGCTCCAGCTCCAGATCCGCGATTTGCAGCCTTGTGGCGGGAGCAGGGGCGCGGGCGCGGCGGGCCAGGGCGCCGAGGCGGGCGGACAGCTCCGGCAGGGCGTAGGGTTTGACCATATAGTCATCGCCGCCGGCGCGCAGCCCCTCCAGCCGGTCATCCAGCCCGCCAAGGGCGGTGAGAAACAAAGCCGGGGTGTGGATGCCGGCCCCGCGCAGCGTCTGCAGCAGGGCCAGCCCGTCCAGCCCGGGGAGCATGCGGTCGATGATCAGCACGTCGAAGCTGCCGGCGGCGGCGGCGAGCAGCCCGGCGCGGCCATCGGCGGCCAGTTCGATCTCGTGGCCCTCCGGCGCCAGCCCGGCGCGCAGATTGGCCGCCGCCTGGGCGTCATCCTCGATCAGCAGGAGTTTCATGCCGCCCAGCCTGCCGCGCGCGGGGCTGGCTGGCAATTCGGCCGGGGGCCAAGGCAAAAATTAAATTCCTGCATAGTTGGCGATAGACGGCGGACAAATTGACATGGTTATGAGCGCGGTCATGAAGCCCCGTTTGCTGAACTATCTGTGCCTGCCGCTCGCTTTGGGCCTGTCCCAGTGCGCCAGCTATCATGCCGCCCCGCTGCCCGCCGCGCCGGACCTGCGGGCCGGGGTGAGCGGGCTGCGGACCCGCCTGCCGGATGGCACAGCGCTGGATGTGAGCGGGCCGCTCAGCCCGCAAACCCTGGCCAAGCTGGCGGTGCTGAACGACCCGGATCTGGTCGCCGCCCGGGCCCAGCGCGGGGTTAGCGAGGCCAATCTGCTGGCCGCCGGGACGCCGCCTGATCCCAGCATCACTGGCGGGTTCGCGGCCCTGCTCAGCGGGCCAGGCAGCATGCCGGCGCTGACCGGCGCCTTCACCCAGGATCTCGGCGCGCTGATCACCGGCCCGGCCGACCGGGCGGCCGCCCGCGCCGGGCTGAAGCAGACGAATGAGGATATTCTCTGGCAGGAATGGCAGGTGGCGGCGAAGGCGGAGCAGCTGGCGGTGACGCTGGCGGGCGACCGTGAGACGCTGGCCAGCCTGCGCCAGGATGATGCGCTGCTGAGCCGGATCAACAGCGAGACGCAAACCCAGATCAGCGCCGGCAACCTCACCAGCAATGAGGGGGTGACGGCGCTGAGCGCGCTGGCGAGTGTGCAATCCAGCGAAAACACCACCGCCCAGGCGGCGCAGCAGGATGAGGTGGCGCTGGATGCGCTGCTGGGGCTGCAGCCGCATACGCCGGTTGCCATCGCCGCCCCCGCCATCGCCGCGCCGTCCCCGGCGGCGGTGCAGGCGGCACTGGCCAGCCTGGCGCAGCGCCGGCCGGATCTGCTGGCCTTGCGTTATGGCTATGAACAGGCGGACCAGAAATTGCGCGCCGCCATACTCAGCCAGTTCCTGCCGCTCAGCCTGGGCGGGGCGGGCGGGCGCGATACCTCCAATGTCTGGAGCTTCGGGCCGCAATTCACCCTGACCTTGCCGCTGTTCAACCGCAACCGTCCGGCGATCAAGGCGGCGGAGGCGTCAAGGGCGGCGCTGCGGGCGCAATATCAGAGCGCGCTGGACAATGCCGCCGGGGCCGCCGCCGCGCTGCCGGCCCAGATCGCGCTGCTGCAGAGCGAGCTGCGGACCGCGCAAACCCAGGCGGCGCAGGCCCGGGCGATGGCGGATTCGGCACAGTCCCTCTACCAGGCCGGGCAGCTGGCCGGGCCGGTGTTCGCCAATCTCGCCGCTGTGGCCGGGGAACGGCAGCGCAGCGCCATCGCGTTGCGCGCCCAGTTGCAAACCGCTGAACTCTCTTTGGCCACGCTGCTCGGCTTTGGCCTGACGCAGCCGCTTACGGAACATCCCGCATCATGAAACCGATCTATCCGATTGCCGCCGTCATCCTCGTTGCCGGGCTCGGGGCCTGGTATGCTCTGAGCCCCGCCGCGCCGGCGGATAATACCCCCACGCCGGTCGCCACGGTGAGCACGGTTGCGGTTCGCAGCCAGAGCCTGCCGCGCCTGATCGACGCGCCGGGCAGCATCATCGCCGGCACGGCGGAGCAGAGCCTGGCGCTGAAGGCGGCCGGGGTGCTGGTGAGCTATCAGGTGGTGCCGAATGAGGCGGTGCAGCAAGGCCAGGCGCTGGCCCAGCTGGGGCCGGACCCGGTCGAGGCCGCCAATCTGGCCAAGGCGCAGGATGCGCTCTCGGCCGCCGATGCGGCGCGGGCGCATGTCGCGGCGCTGTTGCCGGCGCATCTGGCCACCAAGTCCGACCTCGCCGCCGCCACCCAGGCGCAGCGTGACGCCGCCAGCGCCCTGGCGGCGCTGCGCGCCACCGGCGCCGGGCAGAGCTATACGCTGAAGGCCCCGGCGGCGGGTCTGATCACCGCGCTGCCGGCCACCCCGGGCGGCAGCCTGCCGGCGGGCAGCGTGCTGGTGAAATTCGTGCCGCAAAGCGGGCTGGTGGCGCAGATCGGACTCGAGCAGAGCAAGGCCGCCCAGCTGCAGCCCGGCGATGACGCGACGCTGACGAAGCTGAATGGCGGCGCCCCGGTGGCCGCCCGCGTGGTTGGCATTGCCGGCGGGTTGGATGCGCAGACCGGGCTGATCGACGTGACGCTGCGCCCCGCCGCCCCGGTGACGCTGGGCGCCCCGGTGCGGGTGCAGATCCAGGCGGGGCAGCTGGAGGGCGTGCAGGTGCCCAACGAGGCCGTGCTGCGCGATGAGAAAGGGCTGTATGTGTATCAGCTCGATGCCAAGGGGATCGCGCATCGGGCGGATGTGGAGCTGCTGCAGCAGGGGGCCCGGACCAGCGTGCTGGCGGCCAAGGGGCTGAATCCCGCCTGGAAGATCGCCACCCAGGGTGCCTACCAGCTCAGTGACGGCATGCAGACCGCCACCCAGGGGGCTGGCTCGTGAAGTTCAGCGCCTGGCTGGACCGGCATCGCCGTTTCGTTCTCACTTTGGCCACCGCCCTGGCGCTGGCCGGGTTGAGTGCCGCCATCTCCTTGCCGATCGGGCTGTACCCCGACGCCTCCTTTCCGCGCGTGCGCGTCACTGTCGATACCGGCAGCCAGGCGGCCTCGCAGATGGTGCTGGCGGTGACGCAGCCGGTGGAGCAGGCGGTGCGCGCGGTGCCCGGCGTCGTCAACGTGAAATCCGTCACCTCGCGCGGCTCGGCGATGCTGACGGTGGATTTCGCCTGGGGCACCAACATGCCCACCGCGATGCTGGGGGTGAACGCGGCCCTGGCGCAGACCGTGCCCAGCCTGCCGCCCGGGGTGAGCTATAATGTTCTGCAGATGCTGCCGAACGTGTTTCCGTTCATGGCCTATGCGCTGACCTCCCCCAGCGTCGGCCTGGTGAAAATGCGCAACCTCGCGAAATACCAGCTGGTGCCGCTGCTCTCCGGGGTGAAGGGCATCGCCCATGTCCAGGTCCAGGGCGGCGATACCGGCGAGGTCGAGGTCTCGGCTGATCCGGCGCGGCTGGCGGCGGCGCATCTCACCCTCACCGATCTGGTCAATGCGATCTCGGGTGCGGCCAGCCTGCAATCGGTCGGGCAGATCGAGGATCATCAGCTGCTCTATCTGCTGCTCACCAATAACAGCGTCAGCGGCGTGCGGGATGTGAAGAATATCGTGCTGCGCGCCGGCCCTGGCGGGGTGCTGCATGTGGGGGACGTGGCGCAGGTGAGCCAGGGCGTGGTGCCGCAATTCCTCGGCGTCGATGCCGACGGCAAACAAGCTGTCACCTTGCTGCTCTACCAACAGACCGGCTCGGACATGGTCGCCACCGCCAAGGCCGTCGATAAGGCGCTGGCCGGGTTCAAGGGGCAGATTCCACCCGGTGTCAGCCTGAGCAAATGGTACGACCAGAGCACGCTGGTGCTGGCCGCGGCAGGCTCCGTGCGCGATGCGATCCTGATCGGCATCGTGCTGGCCGCCGGGGTGCTGTATCTGTTCCTGCGCAATGGCCGGATCACGCTGCTGGCCATCACCATCGTGCCGGCCTCGCTGGCGGCGGCGGTGATGGTGCTCTCAATGGCCGGGCTCAGCTTCAACATCATGACCCTCGGCGGTCTGGCGGCCTCGGTCGGGCTGGTGATCGACGATGTGATCGTGATGATCGAGTTCATCGCGCATCGCAGCGGCCATCCCGCGCGCGGCGCCGGGCGGTTCTGGGTGTTGCAGGCGGGGAGCGCGTTTTTGCGGCCGCTGACCGGCTCCTCCGCGGCGACGCTGATCGTCTTCGTGCCGCTGGCCTTTCTCTCCGGTGTCACCGGCGCCTTCTTCAAGGCGCTGTCGATCACCGTGGCCTCCACGCTGCTCGCCTCCTGGCTGCTCACCGCTTTGGTGGTGCCGCTGCTGGCCGCGACCCTGGTGGATTTCGACCGCTGGACCGACCCCGGCCAGAACGGCCAGGGCTGGCTCGGGCGCACGCATGAGCGGCTGCTGAACCGCTTCCTCACCCGGCCGGTCCTGCTCGCCTTGCCGGTGCTGGGGCTGGTGGTGGTGGGCTATCTCTCCTACAGCCATGTGCAGACCGGCTTCATGCCCTCGCTCGATGAAGGCGGGTTCGTGATGGATTATCTCACCGCCCCCGGCACCTCGCTGGCCGAGACCGAGCGCGAGATGCGCGAGATCGAGGCGATCCTGCACAAGGACCCCGCCGTCGCCAGCTATTCGATGCGCGCCGGCGCCGGGTTTGGCGGCGATCTCGCGGAATCCAACAAGGGCGATTTCGTCATTCGCCTCACCCCGCTCAGCCAGCGCGCCAATATCGATGTGGTGATGAACCGCATCGCCAATGAGGTGACGGCGAAGGTGCCGGGCGTGCAGATCGATCCGCATCAGCTGATGTCCGACGAGCTGGGCGACATGACCGGCACGCCGCAGCCGATCGATGTGCGCCTCGCCGCGGCCGATCCGGCGGCGCTGGAAGGCGCGGCGCAGCGCGTGGCGGCGGCTTTGGGCAAGATCCAGGGGGTGGATTCCATCGATGACGGCGTGGTCCCGGCGGGCGATGCCATCGAGATCCATGTCAACCAGGCCCGCGCTGCGGCTCTGGGGCTCGATCCAAGCAAGGTCGCCGCGATTCTGCAGACCGCGATGGCCGGCACGGTGGCCGCGACCTTCGAGGGCAACAACCAGCTCACCGGCATCCGCGTGCGCGCGCAAGGCGCGGCGGGGCTGAACACCACGCAGCTGGGGCAATTGCCGATCCCGACGCCGGCCGGCGCGCTGGTGCCGCTCTCCAGCATCGCCAGCTTCTCCATCGCTTCCGGCCAGCCGGAGATCACCCGCGAGGATTTGCAGCAGGTGGTGGATGTCACCGCCCGGCTCAACGGCACCGGGCTCGGCGCCGGCATCGCCGAAGTGAAAAAGGCGCTGGCCCAGCCTGGTATTCTCGGCAACGGCGTAACCTACACGCTGGGCGGGCTCTACAAGCAGCAGCAGATCGCCTTTGCCGGTCTGGTGCGGGTGTTCATCGCCGCCTTGCTGGCGGAGTTCGTGCTGCTGCTGCTGCTCTATGAGCGCTTCGCCTGGGTGGCGGCGATCATCTGCACCTCGCTGCTCTCCACCACCGCGGTGTTCACGGGGCTGTTCCTCACCGGCGTGCCGCTGAACATCACCGCGATGATGGGCATGGTGATGATCGTCGGTATCGCCACCGAGATGGCGATCTTCTTCGTCTCCGAGGCGCAGCATCTGCTGGAGACGCTGCCGCCCCGCGAGGCCTTCGCCACGGCGGCGGCAAACCGGCTGCGGCCGATCGCGATGACGACGCTGGCGGCGATTCTGACGCTGCTGCCGCTGGCGCTGGATCTCGGCCAGGGGGCGGGGATGCAGCAGCCGCTGGCGATTGCCATCATCGCCGGGCTGCTGGTGCAGTTTCCCTTGGTGCTGCTGGCGCTGCCGGTGCTGCTGCTGAAACTCACCAAGCCCCGCGCCTAGAGCAATATCCGATCAAACGGATTCGTTTGATCGGATAAATTTGCTCGCTAAAACAGAATCTAGAGCATCAAGCTAAAAGCTTGATGCTGGCGCGTCAGGATAAACATAAATTGCTCTCGTATCGTGGTTCTGAAATCTACTTATTTCAGAACCATGAAATTAGAGCGAGATGGGTTTACAGCCGCCCGCTCTGGCTTTTCTTTGGCGAGCCTTCTCATCTGTTGATCGTGACGCCCCAGCCTCAAGATAAACAGATAGCGCGCTCATTTCTCCACCGCTCAAAAGGATTTGATATGCGACATTTTTGGCAAGCCGGATTTGCGGCGCTGTGCCTCTCGACCGCCTGCGCGCCCATCGCCCATGCCGCCGCGCCCGCCTACAGCCTGGCACAGACCATTCCGCTCGGCGGCGACGCGCATTGGGATTATCTGCATTATCACGCGGCCACCGGGCAGCTTTTCATCGCCCATGGCAAGGCGGTGAGCGTGGTGGACATGGCCACAGGCAAGGTGCAGGGGAACGTGAGCGGGCTGGACGATACCCATGGCATCGCCTTCGATCCCGCCACCGGCGACGGCTATACCGACAGTTCCGGCACCAGGACGCTGTCAGAATTCGATCCGGCGACGTTGAAGGTGATCAAGACGCTGCCATCGCTCGAGGATACTGACGGCATGGTGTTCGACACCGCCAGCCATGATATTTTCGTTGCGGCTGGCGATTCCCAGGCGGTGCTGGTGCTCGACCCGGCCACCGATCAGGAGACCAAGATCGATCTGCCCGGCAAGCCGGAATATCTGGTGGCCGATGGGCAGGGCCGGCTTTACGTGGCGCTGAATGACAAGAACCAGATCGCGGTGGTCGATACCGAGGCGAAAAAACTCGTCACCAGCGACGCGCTGCCCGGTTGCGCGGCGCCGACCGGCATGGCGATGGATACTGCCACGATGCGGGTTTTCGCCAGTTGCCAGAACGGCAAGCTGGCGGTGGTGAACGCCAAGACCGGCGCCATGGTGGCGCTGCTGAATATCGGCAAAGGTTCAGACAGCGCCGCCTTCGATGCCAAGCGGCATCTGGTGTTTAGCGCCAACAGCACCGGCACGCTCTCCGTCATCCGTGAGATCGACGCCGACCATTACCAGGCGCTGGCGCCGGTGAAGACGCAGATCGGCGCGCGGACGATGGCGCTGGATGAGGCGAATGGCGATGTGTTCCTGGTGACCGCCACGCCGCAGGGCAAGGGCAAGGTGAAACATCCCGGCTTCGCGCCGCGCTATCAGTTCGAGCCGGGGACGCTGCGGCTGCTGGTCTACAAGCCGGCGTCGTAAAGCTTTTGTTCCAGGTGCCGCTTTTGAAAAAAGCGGCACCGAAAAATTCTACCCCAGCGCGTCGCGCAGCGTGCCAAGCCGGGCGAGCGTCCGGATGGTGCGGTTCTGGTTGGCAATCGCCAGCCCCATCACCAGGGCTTCCAGAATGATCAGCGTGGCGCCGTGCAGCGCCACCCGCTCGGTGCGGCCACGCCGGGCGGTGATCAACCCTTGCGCCAGCTTCGCCAGTTTGGTGTTGGGGGTGTCGGTCACCAGCACGATCTTGGCACCCGCCTTGTTCGCCTCGCTCGCCGCCAGCAACACTTCCTTATAGGGCTTGCCGTAAGAGAGGATCAGCAGCCCGTCTTGTTCCGAAAGATCCAGCAGCTCATCGGCCAGGCCGAGCCCGCCCTGGCCGATGGTCTTGCAGGCCTGGCCATGGCGGCCCATCAGCAGGCGCAGATACTCCGCCAGCAGGCGTGACGGGCCGGCAGCATAGATGACAATCCGCGCCACCCCGCCCAGCAGCGCGATCGCTTCGTGGATTTCCGCGCGCTCCGCCGGTTCCTGCAGCTGCGCCAGTGATTCCATATGGGTGTCGATGACCAGATCCGCGGCCGAGGAGCCCTTGCCCTCCAGATCCTCGAAGGTCTGGCGCATATGCTGCAAAGGGGCGGCGGATTTGCCGATGGCGGCGGCGATGCTCTGGCGCAGCTCCGCCATGCCCTGAAAGCCCAGCGCCTGCACTGTGCGGATGACGCTGGCGTCCGAGGTGCCGATCATCGCCGCCAGCTCCGCCGCCGAATGGGCAAGGACCGCGACCTTGTTGCGGTCGAGGTAGTGGGCCACGCGTTGCATCGCGGGCGGCATGGCAGCCTCGTGCGCGGCGAGCTTCGAGGAAAAATCATTGGCCGGCAGAGCGTTTAGGGCGGATGTCGGCGGGGGGCGGGAGGCTTTCATCAAAACGTCAATTCTGTAGTGGTTGCAAGGCGGGTGGTGGTTATGTAGCAAATGCTACTAAATGTCCTACCTGATCTTCCGGCCTGTTTCCAGCCTTTTGCCTGTGACAGTTCCGTCTCAGCCCTTGTCAGCGGGCGTGGCATGAGCGGCCCCTTGCTTGCCGTCAACGGGCTGCGTGGCCTGGCCGGCGGGCCATTTGCGCTCACCCTGGCGCGGGGCGAATGCGTGGTGATCTCTGGCGCCTCGGGGATCGGCAAGAGCCTGCTGCTGCGCATGATCGCGGATCTGGACCCGAATGAGGGCCAGCTCAGCCTGGATGGTGTCAGCCGCGAGGCGATGCCCGCCCCGCATTGGCGCCGCCAGGTGATGTACAATCCGGCGGAGCCCGGCTGGTGGGCGGAGCGGGTGAGCGCGCACATGGCCCCGCGTGAGGCCGCCCTGGCGCTGCTGCCGCGCCTGGGCCTGGCCGAGGCGCTGCTGGAGGCGCCGGTTACCCAGCTTTCCACCGGCGAGCGCCAGCGCATGGCGCTGATCCGCGCCATCATCCGCCAGCCCCGGGTGCTGCTGCTCGATGAGCCCGCCTCGGCGCTGGATGAGGCCACGGCGCTGAAGATGGAAGCCTTGTTCGCTGAGCTGACAGCCAGCGGCATGGGGCTGCTGGTGGTGACACATAATGAGGCGCAGGCGGGGCGCATCGCGCATCGGCGCTATGAGATGAGCAATACCGGCCTGTGCGAGCGCCCGCTATGAAGCCGATCGACCTGACCCCGGCCAGCCTCGCCATCACCTCCGGCCTGATCCTGATATGCGCCCTGCTGTCGCTGCTGCTCTCCTTGCGGGTGCATCGCGCCTTGCTGATCGCGGCGCTGCGCATGGTGGTGCAGCTGATGCTGGTCGGCTTCGTGCTGCGGCTGCTGTTCGAGCGCTCCAACCCCTGGCTGACCTTGCTGGCGGCGCTGGTGATGGCCTCGGCCGCCAGTTACGAGGTGGGGGCGCGGCAGGATTACCGGATGCCCGGCCCCTGGCAATATCTCACCACCGGCAGCGCCATCGGCATCTCCTCGATGATCATCGCGGTGCTGGCGCTCACCACCGCGCTGCGGCCCACGCCCTGGTATGCGGCGCGCGAGGCCTTGCCGTTGATCGGCATTCTGCTGGGCAATGTGATGAATGCGGTATCGCTGGCGCTGAACAGTTTCTACGGCACGGTGGGGCGCGAGCGCGCCTCCATCGAGGCCCGGCTGGCGCTGGGGGAGGGGCGGTTCGTGGCGCTGCACGCCGCCTCCAGCCGCGCCATCCGCACCGCGCTGATCCCCACCATCAATGTGATGAGTGCCGCCGGCATCATCACCCTGCCCGGCATCATGACCGGCCAGCTGCTCGCCGGCATGGACCCGATTTCCGCGGCGAAATACCAGATTCTGCTGATGTTCCTGATCGTCGGCGGCAATTGCCTGGGGGCGTTCACCGCCGTCTATGCCGCGATATTCCGGCTCACCGACCAGCGCGAGCGGCTGCGCGCCGACCGGCTGAAGAGTCGCTGAACTGCAATAAAAGAATCACGAAGTAGTAAAACAACCAAACAGATAAATTTAGTAGTAGCCGCTACATCAAAATCAACAGGAAGGTTTCTGTGATGTCTGTTTTCTGGGGATCGCGGGCGCGCGTGGCGCTGCGCGGCTTTTGTTCCATGCGCAGCCTCTATATCGGTCTTGCCGCAAGCGCAATGATCGTGCCGGGTGCGATGGCGCAGAGCGCCAACACGCCGGTCAATCTGGATCTCGGCTCGGTGCTCGCCACCGGCACCGACAATCCCGCCAATCTGGTCAACACCAAGGGCACGGCCCCCTATCAGTCGCCCTCCAAGGCGCCGCTGAACTCCACCCAGCCGACCTCGCTGGTGGATAAGCACACGGTGGACAATCTGCTCACCGGCACCGAGAGCTACGCGGACATCGCCCGGCTGACGCCCTCCGTCAGCAACATCGACCCGAACGGTCCCGGCCTCTCCGAGACCTCCGGCCCGACCATCCGCGGCTTCCAGGATGGTGAGTACAACGTCACCTTCGATGGCATCCCCTTCGGCGATTCCAACGATTTTACCCACCACTCCACCTCCTTCTTCACCAATTCGCTGATCGGCCAGACCATCGTCGATCGTGGCCCGGGCCAGGCGGAGACGGTGGGCGATGCCACCTTCGGCGGCACCATCTCGCTGCGCACGATCAACCCGCGGCCGACGCCGACCGCGACGCTGAACAGCTCCTATGGCAGCTACAACACCTCCGATAACAGCGTGCGCCTGGATACCGGCGCGATCTCCTCGCTCAACGGCGCCTCAGCGGTGTTCGAGGCTGAGCATATGCAGAGCGATGGCGCGCTGAGCTATTCCGGTCAGCAGCGCACGAATTTCTTCGGCAAGGTGGTGATTCCGCTGAGCCCGCGCACCACCCTGACCCTGATGGCCGACCATAACCAGCTCTATCAGAACCCGGTCTATGGCGCGACGCTCTCGCAGATGGCGACCCAGGGCTGGAACTATAATCTCAGCGGCAATCCGAATTCGCAGAACTATTACCGCTTCAATAACGACCATATCACCACCGATATGGAATATGCCGACCTGCAATCCGCGCTGGGTGACGGCTTCCTGTATGACGGCAAGATCTACACCTATGCCTATTACCATCACGATCTGAACGGCGACGACACCAACGACACCAATGCCGACGGCGTCACCCAGGCGGTCTCCGCCGGCGCCGTGCCCAACGAGGTGGTGCTGACCCCCGGCGGTGCCGCGGTGGCCGGGATTCCGGGCCAGACCTTCATGATGGATTACCGCTCCGTCGGCACCATCCAGCGCCTGCAGAAGGATTTTGGCTGGGGCGACATCAAGACCGGCTTCTGGTTCGACCATCAGGTGAATAGCCGCTTCGTGCAGAATGTCTCGCTGACAAACGCCAACGCGGTCAATTACGATCCGGCGGACAGCAATGGCGGCAAGGTCACCCCGACCAACGATAACGGCTCGATCGAGCGCCTGCAGCATAACCAGCTCTACACCTTCCAGCCTTACGGCCAGGTGGATTGGCATGTCACCGACAAGCTGACCCTCACCGGCGGCCTGAAATGGGCCTATTTCCGCCGCGCGCTGAACGCCCAGGTGAACCAGAAGACCGAGCTGCAGACCGGCTACACGCATGATTACACGAAGCTGCTGCCCTCCTTCGATGCGAAATACGCCTTCTCGCCGAACCTGACCGGCTATGTGCAGGGCGCGGAAGGCTTCCTGGCGCCGAACCTGAACACCTTCTACACCACGGCGCTGACCACCGAGAGCGTGAAGCCCGAAAGCACCATCAACTTCCAGACCGGCCTGGCCTATCAGGACGCGCACTGGGCGGTTGGCGGGGATGTCTATAATATCCACTTCCAGAACTACATCGCCTCGCGGACGATCAACAAGCAGAAGTATTATTATAACCAGGGCGGCGTGATCTATCGCGGCATCGAAGGCGAGCTGGCCTACAGTTTTGACAATGGCATCACGCTGTTCGGCAATGCCGGCTACAACCAGGCCTTCAAGACCTCGAGCGAGGTGAAGATCACCCAGGCGCCGCAAGGCACCGCGAATTTCGGCGTGATCTACGAGCATAACGGCATCTACGCCTCGGTGCTCGACCAGTGGACCGGCGGCGAATATAGCGGCAATAACGGCACCAACATCGCCAACGGCCAGGCCGAGGGCAGTGCCGGCGGCGGCAAGTCCCCGGGCGGCTGGTATGATCCGTACAATGTCGTGAATGTCACGCTGGGCTACACCTTCAACCACGACAATCCCCACAAGGATCCGATCAAGGTGAAGCTGAACCTGGATAACATCACCAACCAGAAGCAGATCATCTTCGATAACGGCACCAATGGCGCTGGCGACCTGCTCTATCTGCGCCTGACCGGCTTCTCGGCCTTCGCCTCGGTCAGCGTGCCGGTTGGGTTCGGCTCCTCGCTTTAAAATTGTTTCCCCTGGGAAGCCCGCCGCGCGGCGGCGGGCTTTTCGCCGTTTTGACTCCAATTTGTCACACTTCCTGGCATCGCCTTTGTTGTATCGGCCGCTGCAGAAGGAGAATTTTTCATGTCCATCAAATATATCGTCTACCTGGCCAACTATTCGGATGGGATTCTCTATCTGATGGCGGTGCTGCTGCTGCTGGCGCTGGCGGTGATTCTGGATCGCTTCTGGTTCCTGCGCAGCACCATTCTGCGTGGCGAGAGCGTCATCCGCGCCACCGCGCAGGAAACGGCCTTGCGTCAGGGCGAGTTGGTGGCGCTGCGCAACCGCGCCGGCAAGCTGCCGGAAGCCGCGCTGCTGGATACCGCCCTGCGCCATGCCGGCATGGTCAATGCCGAGGCGCTGAACAGCCGGCTCGATGAGGCGGTGATGCTGATCGCCCCCGGCCTGGACCGCCGGCTCTGGCTGCTGGATACCATCATCACCCTGGCGCCGCTGATGGGGCTGTTCGGCACCATCATCGGCATGTTCCATGCCTTCAACGTGCTGGCCGCGCCCGGCCATGCCCCGGCGGAAGTCACCGGCGGCGTGGCGGATGCGCTGGTTGCCACCGCCTTTGGCCTGTTCATCGCCATGCTGGGGCTGGCGGCATTCAATGCGCTCTCCAACCAGGTGCGGCTGGTCGTGCATCAGCTTGATTCGCTGAAGGTGCTGATCGTCAACCGCATGGACGGCGCCCCGGTGGTGCAGGCCGGCAAGACCGGTGCTGGCGCCAGCGCCGCCGCCAAGTTCGCCACGGCCTGAGCGGAACCCCCCACCATGCGCTATTTCGAACGCCGCAAGGCGCGCATCGAGATCATCCCGATGATCGATGTGATGCTGTTCCTGCTTGTGTTTTTCATCATCGTGACGATGCAGATGATCCCCGATGCCGGGGTTTCGATGCAGCTGCCCAACGCCGCCCAGACGCAGCAATTGCCGCATCCGAAATTCATCGTGAATGTGATGGCGGATGGCACCATCAAGGTGAAGGACCAGGTGATGAGCGCTGACCAGCTCAGCGCCATGTTCGCTGGCGATGGCGCCCCGGACAAGACGGAAGTCACCATCGCCGCTGACAAGGCCAGCGCCTTCCAGCATTTCATGACGGTGATCGACGCCGCCAAGAAGGCCGGGGTGACCGATATCGGCATCGCCGCGCAGCCGCAGGCGGCGCAATGATGGCTGGCATGTCCGGTGAATGGGGCGGGGAGGGGCATTCCAATCGCCGCTTCCTGCTGGCGATCGGCGCCGGGCTGCTGCTCGAGGCCGGGGCGCTGGGGCTGTTGCTGCCGGCCATGCAGCATCAGCAACCGCCGCCGGCCAAGCAGCCAGCGGTGGTGAAGGTGACCATCCAGGCCGCCCCGCCGCCCGCGCCCAAGCCGCCGCCGCCGGTGCCGCAACCGCCGAAGCCGGTGACACCCCCGCCGCCGCCGGTGCCCACCCCCGCGCCGCCGCCGCCGCCCAAGCCGGTGCCGGCCCCCAGCGTGCCCAAGCCGCCGCCGCCGCGCCCGGAACATCACGTGGTGCCGCATCACGTGGCGCCGCCACAGCCGCGCCCGCAGCCGGCGCCACCGCCGAAGCCGCAGCCGGTGACGCCGCCGGCGCCGCCGGCCCCCGCCTTGCCGCCCGCCCCGTCCCAGGGTGAGGTGGACGCCTTCCGCCTGGCGATGCGCAATGCCGTGCAGGGGGTGGCCAACCGCGTCTATCCGCAGGCCGCGCAGATGGCGCGTGAAGGCGGCACGCCCGAGATCACCTTCACCTATCGCAACGGTGTAGTGAGCGACATCGCCCTGGCCCATTCCAGCGGCTTTCCGCTGCTCGACCAGGCGGCGCTGCAGGCCGCGCGCATCGCGCATTATCCGCCGCCGCCCGCGGGCTTTTCCGGCCGGGTCTATGACGTCACCGTGGTCGTGATCTTCCGCCCCGGCGCCAGTCAGGATTTCGACGCCGACTGACCGGACGGATTGTTTCTCTCAAGGTAGCCCCCTCCCATGCGCAAGCTTATCGCGGCTGGCTTTGCCGCCATCATCCTGGTGATCGCCGGTGTGCTGCTATGGCCGTCCTCCAGCCCTGGTCTGGTGCTCTATAGCGGGCTTGATTACGGCCCCGCCGTCGCCGCCGCCTTCACCAAGGAGACCGGCATCAAGGTCAGCGCCATCAGGCTTTCCACCGGCAGCCTGCTGGCGCGCATCGTGGCCCAAGGCGGGCATCCGGATTGGGATATCGGCTGGTTCGACGGCGCCACCGCCGCCGCCGCTCTGGATGAGAAAGGCCTGCTGGCGCATGCCATGCCGGCCCCTTCCAACCTCACCGCCACCGGCCAGAGCCTGCTCTCCGCCGATGGTGCTTTTGCGCCCACCGGCTTCACCCTGGCGGGCGTGTTCATCTCTGCCCCGGCGCGGCTGGCGAGCCCGCCCACCGGCTGGGACGCGCTGCGCAGCGCGCCCTATCAGGGGCTGGTCGGGATGAACGATCCTTCGATTTCCGGCCCCACCTACCCGATGCTGGCGGGCATGCTCGCCCATGCCGGCGGCTGGCCGCAGGGGCAGGCTTATGTGTTGGCGCTGAAGGCCAACGGGCTGCATATGTTCGACGATAACGGCGCCACCCTGGCGGCGCTGAAGGCGCAGGCGATCAGCCTGGCCATCGTGCAATCCTCCGCCGCGATCTATTTCGCCGCGCATAATCCCGGCTATCAGATCACCGTTCCAAGCCCGGCCTATGTGCTGCCGAACGTGATGGTGGAAGCCAAGGGCGTCTCGGCCGCCAAGCGCCAGGAAATCGCCCGCTTCCTGGCCTTCGCCATGCGTCCGGACATCCAGAAGCTGCGCCAGGAAAAGGGCGGGCCGGATGGGAATTTCTGGCCGATCACCAATGACGCGCCGGCGCCGCTGCCGGGCGCGCCAGCGCTCTCCGGCCTGAATATCGTGACGCTGGACCCGGTGCTGTGGGGCAAGCTGGAAACCACCGTCAATGGCTGGTTCGCCCAGACGATGTCGGCGCGATGAGGCTGTTGCGCGGGGCGCTGCTCGCGCTCCTGGGGTTGCTGCTGGTCTATCCCCTGGCCCGCTTGCTGGCGATGGGGGTGGGGCAGGGGGCATCGCTGAGCTGGCGGCCGCTGCTGAACTCGGGCGGGCTGGCGGTGCTGACGGGGTGTGTGGCGGCCCCCGCCGGGGCGGCGCTGGCGCTGGCGCTGGAGCGGTTCTCCGGCCGGCTGGTCGGCCTGCTGGAGCTGGGCTTGTGGTTGCTCTTCATCATGCCCGGCTATGTGCTGACCACCGGCTGGCTGATCCTGTTCAGCCATCCGCAGATGCGCCACTCTGCCTTTGGCCACGCCTTCCTGGGCGCTGGCGGCCTGGCCTTCCTGTATCTGGTCAAGGCACTGCCGTTTTCGGTGTTCGTCGCCCGCGCGACCTATGCCGGGGCCGGGGCCTCGCTGCGGGAGGCGGCGCTGGTGCTGCGGCTGCCGCGCTGGCGCCGGCTGGGGCTGGGCCTGCGTCTGGCGCTGCCGGCGATGGCGGCCGGCTTCACCATCGCCGCGATCGAGACGATGCAGGATTTCTCGATTCCAGCGACCCTCGGCGTCACCGGTCAGGTGCCCGTGGTCACCTACAGCATCTATCAACGCCTCAACACCACGCCGGCGGATTTCGCCGGTGCCGCGCAGCTCTGCTGGTGGCTGATCGGCGCCGCGGCGATGCTGAGCCTGCTGCAGATGGCGGTGCAGCGCCGCTACCGGGCGGTGTTGGTGCATGGCAAGGCCCGCCGCGCCCCACGCCAGGCGCCGCGCGGGGCGGCGCGCGCGGGGCTGGTGGGGGCGGCGCTGGCGCTCTGGGGGCTGGGGCTGGCGCTGCCGCTGCTGGCGATGGCGGATGTCGCCCTGTTCGGTGAAGCCGCGCCGGCCGATCTGTTCACGGCGATCCCGCGCTCGCTCGGCTATGGCGCGCTCGCCGCCAGCCTGACGCTGGGGCTGGCGATGGCGCTGCTGAAGCTGCAGCGCGGCCGGCATCCGCTCTTCGCCGCGCTGCTCCAGGCCGGGTTGAGCGCCAATATGGCGGTGCCGGGGCTGGTCCTCGGGGCGGGCTATGTCGTCGCCTTCAATAATGATTTTTTCCCGCTCTACGGCACGGTGCTGTTGCTGGTCATCGCCTATGCCGCCGGGACGCTGCCGATGGCGATCCGGCTCGTTGGCGGGGCGCTGGCGCAGCTGGATGCGCGGCTGGACGAGGCGGCGCGGATTTTCGCCCTGTCGCCGCAGACGAGGCTGATCGATATCGAGGCGGCCCTTCTGGCCCGCCCCGGCCTGCAGGCCTGGCTGCTGGTGGTGGCGACGGTGATGTTCGAGCTGCCGGTCTCCGAGCTGCTCTACGTGCCGGGGCAGATGCCGCTCAGTGTCGCCATCCTCGCCGCCGATATGGGCGGGCGCTACAATGAGGCCGCGCAGCTGGCGCTGCTCGGCATGGGCACGCTGGCGCTGCTGGCGCTGGGGCTGAATCTGGCGCTGCGGCTGGGCCAGACAAAACCCGCCCCGGAGGCCGCGTGAAGCAGAGTTTGAGCATCGCTGGGCTCAACCGCCGGCTGGGCGGGCGGGAGGTGCTGCGCGGCATCGAGCTGGCTTTGGGGGAAGGCCAGTTCCTGGTGCTGGCCGGCGAGTCCGGCTCCGGCAAAACCACGCTGCTGCGGCTGATCGCCGGGCTGGACCGGCCCGATTCCGGGCGGATCAGCCTGAATGGCGCGCTGGTGGAGGATGGCCGGCACGGCTTTGTGCCGGCGCAGCGCCGGGGGCTGGGCATGGTGTTCCAGGATTTCGCGCTCTGGCCGCATCTGAGCTGCCTGGAGAATGTCGCTCTGGCGCTGCCGGCGGGCACGGCCAAACGCAATGATGCGGCAAAGGCGCTGCTGGCGCGGCTGCGGGTGGAGCATGTGGCGCATCGCCGCCCGGCGGAGCTCTCCGGCGGCCAGCAGCAGCGGGTTGGCATCGCCCGCGCCCTGGCCAGCCGGCCGCGTTTGCTGCTGCTGGACGAGCCGCTCTCCAGCCTGGATCTGGAAAGCCGGGAGATGCTGCGCGAGGAGCTGCGCGAGAGCGTGCGCGCCGCCGGCATTGCCGCGATTCTGGTGAGCCACGACCCTGAGGATTGCTGGAAGCTGGCCGACCAGGTGGCGGTGCTGGAAGCCGGGGTGATCCGCCAGCACGGCACGCCGATCGATCTCTGGCGCAGCCCGGCCTCCCCCTATATCGCGCGCTTCACGGGCGCGCTGGGCGGGGTCTGCGTGTCGGTCCGGCGCGAAGATGAGCAGGCCAGGCTGGTGTTGGGCGGCCGCGCCTTCACCCCCCGCGGCCCCGCGCCGCGCGGCACCCAGGCCAGGCTGTTCTGGCGCGGCGAGGCGGTGCGCCTGGCCCCGGCCGAGTCCGGCATCCCGGCGGAGGCGCTCAGCGCCAGCTTCGAGGCCGGCCGCTTCCTGGTGCGCTGGCGCCTGCCCGGCGAAGGCCTGATCCTCAGCGGCTATTGTCAGCTCCCGGTCAGCCCGGGGCTGCATCGCATCGCCATCGATGAGGCGGGGCTGTTCTGGTTCGAGACGCAGGCTGCGGAGGCCTCGTGAGCGGCGCGGGGCGTGCCCCGCGGTGCAGGGTTGAGCGACGGCGCAACGATTTTATTTGCGTTTTTTGAAAGCCTTGTCCACAACGCCGAAGATGTGCGCAGTGAAGCGCGGCCGCAGCACCTTGTTTCGTAATGGGGGTGTGGATTCGGTATGGAGCAGCGGAATTGCGTGGAGCCATCCAGACCGGCAAAACCGAGGCTTTGCCTGTGCAAAGCCCGGGCATAAAGCGCGAAATCGAATAAATTTGGGACGATTATCTGCCCTATTTACTAATCGTTTAGTTTGCTCAATACCAATGAGACGGCCTGAGTGATTGGAGTTCTAAATTGGCACGTAGCCCCGATGGCATGTTTCGCTTGAAGCAGCCCTCCTCCCCGTTGCCCTTTTCAGGTGAACGCCTGACCACAGATTTCGGTGGCCAGGTTGAGCTTGAGCACCTCCATCGCTATTGCTTCGCGCGCGATTTCTGCGTGGACCGCGATGTGCTGGATATTGCTTCCGGGGAGGGCTATGGCAGTTCCATGCTGGCCACGGTTGCGCGCCAGGTGGTGGGCGTGGAGTTGGCCGTGGAGGCGAATCTTCATGCGCAAAGAGAATATTCGGCTTCGAATCTGAGCTTCATTTCCGGCGACGCCACCGCCATTCCACTGGATGACGCATCCTTCGACGTCGTGGTCTCGTTCGAAACATTGGAACATCTTCGGGATCACGACCGCTTCCTGGCCGAAGTCCGGCGCGTGCTACGGCCCGGCGGCATTCTGATCGTCAGCACGCCCGACAGGCTCGTTCATTCCGGCATCGGCATGGGTGTCAACCCGTTTCATATCCGCGAACTTTCGCGTCCCGAATTCGAAACCGCCCTTTCGGCGCATTTCAAGAACATGCGGGTTCTGCCGCAAAGAACCTTCATCGGCTCAGCCATCCTCGAAGGCCGCGCCGGGGTGCGAACCTACGAGAAACGCGATGCCACGACAATCGAGGCGACGACAGGGCTGGCGCGCGCCGTCTATCTGATCGGTGTCGCATCGGATGCCGAACTGCCTGCTCTGCCCGACAGCGTGTTCGCGCACGAACAATCGGTCGAAGCCATATTCCGGCAGCTCTCGGATGCGCATCAGGTCGGCGACGACGCCAAAGCGGCGCTGGCCGCCAACGACCTCGTCCTCGAAAAAGCCAAGCGTGATCTGGCCGAACAGCGCGCGCATGAGCGGCGCAGCCAAGCCGGCCTGGCCGAGGAGCGGCGGGCCAGGGCGCGCCAGGACCATGAATTGCAGGCTCTGCGGGCGTCGCTTCAGCAAATGACCGAGCGGGCGAATGCGTTGCAGGTCCAGCATGGAGAAGCTGAAGCGCTGCGCGCCATCGCGGCCGACGCCGTCGCGCAGAAAGAGGCGATCGTTCATTCCACGAGCTGGCGTGCAACCTATCCTTTGCGCCGGATCGCCACGCAATTGCCGGCGCCGGCCCGGCAGTGGATAAAACAGGTCGTAAAAGCCCTCTACCGGCCAAACAGCCTCCTGCAAGCCAAGCCGGTGCCGGTGGCGTCTGTCGCCGCGCCGATCGAATTCTTGGCGGAGCCCGGCGTTGCCCCGGCGCTGGCCCCGGCCTCCGAGCCCGCCGCGTCGCTCCCGAGCGTGTCCAGCCTGTTGGCGGCGCGCTTTCCGTCCCTGCAGCCATTCGATTGTTTCCCGGCGGCAACGGCGCAGAAACGTATCTCCCTGGTCACGGACAGCGTCGGCCCGTCATCGCTGTTCGGCGGTGTCGGTACGGCCATCATCCTGGGCGCGTTGCTTGCCAACAAATTCCAGGCGACATTGCGTATCGTCACCCGTACGGAAGAGCCCGATGCCTCCGCGGTCAATGAGGTTTTACGCCGCAATAATGTCAGTTTGCACGGTCCGCTGGAAACCGCGATGGCACCGCTGGATGGAAGCAAGATACTGCCGGTTTCGGCGGATGAGATTTTTCTGACCACCTCCTGGTGGACGACCAAAGCCACTCTGGGGGTTGTGCCGGCGTCACGCATCATCGCGCTGATCCAGGAAGATGAACGCCTGTTCTATGCCCGTGGCGACGAGCAGCTGCTCTGCGCGGAGACGATGGGCCATCCGGCGCTGCTGACCGTGGTCAACACCGAGCGGCTGTTCCAACATCTCAGCTCCGGCGCCGAGCCTTTCGAAAATCTCAAGGAAAACGGCCTGTGGTTCGAGCCGGCCTTTCCCGGCGGGGGGAAGGCGCGCAAATCCACCGCGAAGCGACGGCTGTTTTTCTATGCGCGCCCCAATAATCTGCGTAATCTCTTCTGGCGCGGCATCGAGGCGTTGGACGCAGCCGTCGCCACCGGCAGCTTCGCGCCGGATCGCTGGGAAATCCATCTGATTGGCCGGGATGTTCCTAAATTCAAGCTGGCCCGGGGGATTGTTCCGCAGATCGTGTCGCATCTCTCCTGGGGGGATTATCAGGAATTTGTCGCGAGCCTGAGTGCCGGCTTCGTGCTCATGGATACACCGCACCCCTCTTATCCGCCATTGGACATGGCCATGGCGGGCGTGCCGGTGCTGACCAATACCCATCCCGGAAAGCAGGATTTGCTGAATTATTCAGGGAATATCTTAACCGTGCCGCCCAGCGTCGAGGGCTTGGTGGCGGGGTTGCAGCGGCTTGAGGCGCTGGCGGAGAATGAAGCGGCCATTCAGGCAAACCGCAAGGCCGACCATATCAATCACGACTGGACGCTGGCGCTTGAAGCCGTCGTGTCTCGGATCGATCAAAAACTGAATCGCGCCAACTGAGATGTTCTATAATCTTCTTGACGCAACCTTGCCCAAAGAAATGCTCTGGGACGATCAGAGCCTGGACTCACGTCTCGATGCGCTGCGCCGCGGCCGCCCCAGGATCGCCTGGCTGTACGAAAAACGCGATACCAGCACCTTTCGCTATCGCTGTTTCAACCCGGCCGCCACTTTGGAAAAAATGCGCCCGGATATTGGCGCGGCCTGGTTCGAGCGGCAGGATATTCCGGTCCTGATCAAGGAGCTGTCCGGGATCGACGTGCTTGTCATCTGCCGGTTCCGCTACGACGCCGCGTTGGCGCGGCTGATTGTCGCGGCGAACGGTGCGGGTACGAGATTGCTGTTCGACTGCGACGATATGGTGTTCGACATCAACCAGGTCCATCTGGTGCTGGATACGCTGGACCAGCCGACCGATGCCGAAGTGCATTGGGATTTCTGGTTCGCCTATTTTGGCCGCATGGCGGCGACGGCACGTTTGTGTGAAGCTGCGATCACCACGAACGCGTTTCTGGCGGCGCGCATTTCGCAAGCGTTTCCGCATCTGCCGGTGCACATCGTTCCCAATTATTTCGCGCCCGATCAGGAAGAGGTCTCGCGCGCCTTGCTGGCGGCCAAGTGCAAGCGCGGGTTTCACGGAACCGGTGACATCACCATCGGATATTTCAGCGGCACGCCGACGCACAACAAGGATTTCGCCATCGCCATCCCTGCTTTGGTGCGCCTGATGGCTGAAAACAGCACGGTGCGGCTGCGCATCGTAGGCTTTCCTCCGCCCTCGGAGGCGTTGCAGCCCTTCATGGATCGTGTCGAAATCGTGCCGTTGCAGGACCCGTTGAACCTGCAACGCGTCATCGCCGAGGTGGAAATCAACATCGCCCCGCTGCAGGATAATCTGTTCACCAACTGCAAAAGTGAGCTGAAATTCTTCGAAGCGGCGGCGGTCGGCACATGGACCATCGCCACCCCGACACTGCCCTTCCGGCAGGCGATCCAGGATGGCGTGACCGGGCGCCTGGCGCGGGCCCATGAATGGGATTTCGCGCTTGCGGAAGCCATCGAGCTTGTCAGCAAGCCCGAAGCCTACTCGGAGATCGCGGAAAAGGCGGCCAGCGACGTGTATGATCGCTATGGCTCGGAGCGTCAGGTCGACAAAATTCTCGTCGCGGTCGGGTTGGGCTGACGCTCACGCAAGGCCCCGCGCCCGTAGCACTCCGGCGACCTCAACGCGGGCGCTGCCCATGCCGCCCGGACCGGCTCATGGCGTTCACAGCTCCGGGGGGATCAGCTCATGCCAGGTGGTGGCGCGCTGAAAGGCCTGGCCGATGCGCAGCACCAGCGCCTCCGCATAGGCCCGCCCGCAAATCTGGATCGAGAGCGGCAGCCCGTCGCCGCTCATCCCGCTCGGCAGGGCCAGGGCGCAGCCGCCGAAGAGATTGATCGGCCGGGTCAAGATGCTCGGCCCGCCGCTTTCATCGACATCGGCCAGCGGAATCGCCGGGTGCGGGGTGGTCGGCAGGATCAGCGCCTCCACCGGCTCGATCGCCGCCAGATATGCCTCGGTCAGTTCCTGCCGGCGCCAGACCAGCTGCAGATACTCCTTCACCGATATGCGGCCGGAGAGAATGCGCGCGCGCGTGGCCGGGCCCATCGGGCTGTCCGGGTCCTCCGCCAGATCGCCATGCGCGCCATAGGCCTCCCCGGCCAGGATCTGCGACAAGCCGGCCAGCTCCGCCAGCGTCTGCGGCAGTTTCACGGTGATGATCTTCGCCCCCAGCCGGGCGAAGCTGAGTAGCGCGTCCTCGTAGGCGGCCACCATGTCGGCTTCGACCGCGCAGCCGCAATCGCCCAGATCGATCCGGCCCAGCCGCAGATCGCGCACCCCCAGATGCAGGCTGACGGCCGGATCATCCGCCGGCAGGCCCAGCGTCGCCGGATCCTGCGGATCCGGGCCGCGCATGGCGAGATACATCAGCATCGCATCCTCGACGCTGCGCGCCATCGGGCCGGGCGTATCCAGCGAGGGCGAGAGCATTTCCACCCCCTGCGTGCTGATCCGCCCATAGCTCACCTTCAGCCCGGTGATGCCGTTGAAGGCGGCGGGGATTCTGACTGAGCCGCCAGTATCCGTGCCCACCGCCAGCGGCAGCATCCGCGCCGCCACCGCCACGCCGGAGCCGGAAGAGGAGCCGCCCGGCGTGTAATGACCCTGCGGCTTCCAGGGGTTTTTCGGGGTGCCGAGATGATGGTTGGTGCCCCAGGCGCCGAAGGCGAATTCCACACTGTGCAGCTTGCCGAGCGAGATGGCGCCCGCCGCCATCAGCTTCTGCGCCAGCGTGGCGGTATAGGGCGCGCGCCGGTGCAGATGGATCTTCGATCCCGCCGTCCAGATCTTGCCTTGCACCGCCACGAGGTCTTTCAACCCCACCGGCACGCCATGCAGCGGCCCGAGATCACATCCCGCCCGCAGCGCCTTGTGCGCGGCCTGCGCCGCCAGCAGCGCTTCGGTTTCATGCAGCTCGATGAAGGCCTGCAGATGCCCATCCAGCGCCTTGATCCGCGCCAGGCAGCTCTGCACCGCCTCCACGGGGGACAGGCTGCGCGCGCGATAGGCCGCTGCCAGTTCGGTGGCGGTCAGCAAATAAGGGTCTTTCATGCCATCCTCTTCAGCCTGTCAGCTTCACGATGTCGCTTACATATGCCGCAGCCAGACCGGCCAGTCGGGATGGTAGATCTGGGTGCGGGCGCGACGATATTTCCAGGTGCCGTATTTGTGAAAATCGAAATCGAGCGTCGAGACCGCTTCCTGCACCATCGCCCAGCTCGCCCATTTAATGTCGGCCAGCCCCTTCAGCACATTCACCCGCGCCTGCGCGGCGCGGTCCAGCCGGCCGAAATAGGCTTCGATCATCTCCTGCTCGATCTCCACCGGGAAGGCCATTTCCGTGAACCACAGCGCCAGCTCATAGGCGCGTTCATTGTTGGTGGCGTATTCGAAATCGACCAGCAGCAGCTCATCCGCCGCGTTGATCATGAAATTCCCGGCCAGCGTGTCGTTCATGCACGGCACCAGATCCATCCCGGCGGCCTGCAAGGCGTCCTGTGCGTCCGCCACGCAGCGGCGCATCTGCGCGATATCCTCGGGCAGCCGCGCGCCCACCTGGGCGATCTGCGCCAGATGCTCATCGATCGCCTCGAACACCGTCTTGGTGAGGGACAGGCGGGGGGAATCATTGAAGGCGCGCAAGGCCCGCACCGCGTTATGGCGAACCGTTCCGCGCATGAAATCCAGGTTGGAGCTGGCCCGGTAGCCATGCGCGAAGGCGAAGATCTCCACCCCCTCCGCCGGCAGAAACTCGACCACCTCGACCCCGACGCCGCAGCCATGCGCCAGCCTGCTGGCTTCGTTGGAGGCCTCGCGGCTGACGAACATCTCCGTGCCGCGCCCTGGCACTTTCAGAAAAAAAGCCTGACCCGCCGCATCGGCGACGCGCCAATTATGGTTGCTGATGCCGCCCGCCACCGGCCGGTAGCGCATCGTCTGGCCGCGCCAGGCGTCAACCTGGGCCAGCACCGCCTCGATGCGGTGCTCGTCCTCGGTGCTGGCCTCGCCTGTCTGTTTCCACATCACCAGCACCTCATACCGTCCGCAGCCAGAGCTCAAAATCCCGCATTGTCATCGTGGTGCGGGCCTGGAACAGCCGCCAGGTGCCGTATTTCCAGAACTCGATGCCCTCGCGTGGCGCGGTCACGGCGCGGGTGAGCCCCCAGAGCCCCCACATCAGATCATCCACCGCCCCGTAAAGCCGGCAGCGGGCAAACAGCGCCTCGTCACAGCGCCCGGCATAGGCTTCGATGGCGGCGCGACGCGGCGCGTCGAAATCGCAAACCTCGTTGAGCAGCGCGCCGACATCGTACCAAGGGTCGTTATCGCCGCCGATATCGAAATCCACCAGCATCACCTGGCTGCCGTTCAGCATGATGTTCGAGGCGGCGGCATGGTTATGGCAGAAGCGAAGATCCATGCCCGACGCGATCAGCGCCTGCTGGATCAGCGCGGCCTGGCGCAGCAGCGGCGCGGTTTCCGCCGGCAGGGGCACCTGCGCCGCCTCGGCCTGGGCCTGCAGCTGCGCGATCCGGGTGAACGGGCAGAAGCGCCGCCCCAGATTGTCGCCCTCATGCAGGCGTTTTTTGGCGGCGAGCACGGCGGCAAGCGTGGCGGGGGGCTGCAGATCGCCGGTGCGGGCATAGCGCCAGGGCGGGGCGAGATAGGCAAAGCCGAGCAGACCCGGCCGCGCCAGCACCAGGTCCGGCGCCACCCCGGCCCGCGCCGCCAGGCGGGCGGCGGCGCCATCCGTATCCAGCAGATCATCCTGCATGTCCAGGTGCGCCAGCTTCAGGAATAGCGGCGCCGCGCCGTCCGGCTGGGCCAGCACGCAGGCGGAGGCCACCGCCCGGTGCAGCGGCGAGGCCACCGGGGCCGCCGCCGGCTGCAGGCTGATCTCGCGTCCCGGGAACAAGGGCGCCAGCCGCGCCCGCAGATCCGCTGTTTCTGCCATGCCCATCTCCGCCGCGCTCATGCGCGCAACGCCAATGCCGCTTCCGGCACCGCCTTCGCGTGGCACAGCCCGGAGGCCGCGCGCAGCGCCACCTCGAACCCGGCCGCGAGATCCGGGGCGGCGGTGTCCTCCGCCTCGTTATGGGTGATGCCGCCAATGCTGGGCACGAACATCAACCCCACCGGGCAGATCGAGAGCAGGCTCAGCGCGTCATGCCCGGCCACCGTGCTCATCTCCAGCCATTCCAGCCGCGCCGCCTGGGCGCAGGCCCGCACCAGCGCGGCGGGGCCCTCCGGCAGGCGCTGCACCGGGCGTTGCGCCCGCGCCGCAACCTCGTAGCCCACCCCGGCCTGGGCGGCGGCGGCCCGCAGCGCCGCTTCCGCCGCCGTCACCGCCTGCTCCAGAATCTCATTGCTGCGGGCCCGCACTTCCACCGCCAGGCTGACCCGTGCCGGCACCACATTGGCGGAATTCGGCTCCACCAGCAGCCGGGCGACGGCGGTGTGAACCTCCCCCGGCCAGCGCTCCGCCACCGCGCGAATGCCGGCGATGGCATAGGCCGCGCCGAGCAGCGCATCGCGCCGCCGGGCCATCGGGGTCGGGCCGGTATGGGCCTGCTCGCCCAGAAACAGCGCCTCCAGCTTCAGCGCGCTCCAATTGCCGGTGACGATGCCGATGCGCGCCTTCGCCTCCTCAAGCACGCTGCCCTGCTCGATATGCAGCTCCAGATAGCAGGCCGGGGCAGGGGGCGGCAGATCGGTGCCGAGAGACCCGATCGCGCCCAGCGCCGCGCCCAGGCTCACCCCCTGATCGTCACAGCGCGACAGCGCATAATCCGGGGTGAAGCTGCCGGCATAGGTGCCGCTGCCCAGCAGGCTCGGCCGGAACCGCGCGCCTTCCTCATTGGTCCAGTTCACCGCGATGAAATCGGCGTTGAAGCCCGCCCCTTGCCGGCGCGCCTGCAGCAGCGCCTCGCCGACGCACAAGGCGGTGGCGACGCCCAGCGTGCCATCGAACCGGCCGGCGCGCATCTGGGTGTCCAGATGCGAGCCCATCATCACCGCCGGTGCCGCGCCCTGCGCCAGGGGGAACAACGCGAACTGGTTGCCGACCTCATCAATCGTCACCCGCGCCCCCGCCGCCAGCGCGACGCTGCGGAACAGCGCGCGCGCCTGGCCATCCTCGGGCGAGCCGCAAAGCCGCGTCACCCCGCCCGCCGCGGTCGCGCCGATGGCCGCAAACCGGTCCAGCAGCGCCAGCAGGGCCGAGGCGTCAGGGTGTGGCGATGAGCTCGATGTCATGCTGTTTGAAAACTTCCATGAAAGCGGGCGGCGGCGGCCGGTCGGTGACGATGGTCAGCGCCTCGTGCAGCCCGAATGTGTGAAGATTGGCCTGGCGGCCGAATTTGCTGGAATCGACCAGGATCACGCCGCGCCGCGCCTGGTTTTTGAGTGCCCGGCGCAGCACGGATTCATGCTCCTCGTAATCCATCCAGCCATGGTTGATGTCGACGGTGCTGATCCCCATGAAGGCGATATCGAAATAAAACCGTCTGGCGTAATCCACGGTCTCGTACCCGACCAGCGCATTGTCCTTGGGCCGCAAGGTGCCCGGGGTGAGATTGACCCGCCCCGGCCCATCGCCCAGCAGCAGCGCCACATTGATCGAGTTGGTGGTGACATTGATGCTGCGCCCGGCCAGCACCCGCGCCAGGGCCAGCGTGCTGGTGCCGCTATCGATGAAGATCGACATGCCATCGCGCACCAGCTTCTGCGCCAGATGCCCCACCCGGGCCTTTTCCCGGGCGTTGAGCTTGCCGCGTTCCAGCAGCGGCCGGTCCTGGTCCAGCCGGGGCAGGACCGCGCCGCCATAGATGCGCCGCAGCAGCCCCTGCTCCTCCAGCAGCTTCATGTCCCGCCGGATGGTCTCCTCGGACACGCTCAGCACCGTGGCGATGCCGGCAACCTCCACCCGCCCCGCCTGATGCAGCGCGGCCATGATTTCCTGGTGGCGATGATGGGTCAGCATCCTGGTCCTCCCGTTTCGCCTTTGTACCGGCGTTCTGGGCTGGCTTTACACGGAAAGCACCGGCGCGCGGCGATGTTTCGTCGCCTGCTCATAATCATGCGCCAGGGCCAGCAGCTCGGCTTCGCTCCAGGGTTGGCCGACAAACACCAGATTGAACGGCGCCCCGGAGGCGTAATAGCCGGCGGGGAGGGTCACCACCGGCATTCCGGCAATGTTGATCTCGCACACGGTGGTCTCGTTGATCACCCCGTCGCTGTGCAGCTTCGGCAGCTCGTCACGCATCTGCGGGAAGACCAGCGCGTCCAGCTTATGCCGCGCGAACACCTCGGCGACGACTTCGAGATAGGCCTCCTTGGCGCTGAGGAAATCATGCAGCGGCGGCGGCAGGGTCGGGTTTTCCAGCGAGAAGGCGGTCTCCGCGAGATAGCTCATATAGGCCATCACCCCGCCTTCGGCATACGGGTCTTCCGCCTTGGTCAGCGCCGCCAGGCTCTTGTAATCCCGGATCGCGGCGCTGGGGCCGAGCCGGCGCAGATACAGCTCCATGTCATACGGGCAGCATTCCATGCCACGCGCATCGAACTGGTATTTGTCGGAAATCGGCTTGCTGATGGCGGCGAAGCCGGTGCCGGCGAACGGGTCGTCCAGCAGCTCCGCGCCGCGCGCCGCCAGCTCCTGCTGGGCGCGGGCGTAAAGGCTGGTGCATTCCGGCGAAAGCGGGCTGGCGCGCCAGCCCGGGCCATACAGCCCGATCCGCTTGCCCCGCAGCGCGGTCTCGCTCAGCTTCGCGGCATAGCCGCCCTTCGGCAGCTTGCCGATGGCGGCGACGGTTTTCGGATCTTCAGAGCAATAGCCAGCAATGACATCCAGCGTCAGCGCCGCGTCGCGCACCGTGCGGCCGATCGGGCCGACGACATCGCGGGTGGAGCCGGCCAGCGGCACCACGCCGCTATTGGGCACCAGCGCGAAGGTCGGCTTGATGCCGACCAGCCCCTGCGCCGAGGCGGGGTTCTGGATCGAGCCGCCGGTTTCCTCGGCCAGGCCGAGCACGGCCAGGCTGGCGGCCACCGCCGTCGCGGTGCCGGCGGTGCTGCCGCCGGGCATGTAGTCGGGTGCCGCGGCATTCAGCGTCGGGCCGGCCCAGCTATTGCTGGCATGGGTGCCGGTGGCGGAGAGGATGGGCACGTTGGTCTTGCCGAGAATGACGCAGCCGGCTTCCTTCATCCGCGCCACCACCGGTGAATCGGTCTCCGGGATCAGGTCCACCCCGCCCGCCCGGGCGGAGAGGAAATGCCAGCCCGCCGTGGTCGGCAGGCCCTGCATGTCCATCGTATCCTTCACCACCACCGGCACCCCGGCCAGCGGGCCGAGCGCCTCGCCGGCGGCGCGCCGCCGGTCGATCGCGCGGGCCTCCTCCAGCGCCTCGGGGTTCATGGTGATGATGGCGTTATAGCGCGGATTATAGGTTTCGATGCGCCGCAGAAACGCATGGGTCAGCGCTTCGGCGGTGACGCCGCGCGCAAAGGCGGCGGCGGCGTCTTCCAGCGTCATCTCGATCAGCGTCTCGTCGCTGAGGGTCGCGTCCATGGTGGCTGACATGCCTCTGTTCCTTTCCGTTTTTTTCAGGCCATGCCGGAGAATTCGGCGATGACATTGGCATCACCGATGGACTCCGGAGGAATTTCGCCGGTGATCATGCCCTTCTGCAAAATCAGGATGCGCTCCGCGCAGGCCTGGATGAAGCTCAGCTTCTGCTCGACCAGCAGCATCGCGAAGGGGCGGCGGCGGCGCAGCGTGTGCAGCGTCTCCGCCATTTCCTCGATGATCGAGGGCTGGATGCCTTCGGTCGGCTCATCCAGCAGGATCAGGCTTGGGCTGGCGCACAGGCAGCGGGCCAGCGCCAGCAATTGCTGCTCGCCGCCGGAGAGCGCGCCACCCGGGCGGTCCAGCAAGCGGCGCAGCCGCGGGAAATCCTCAAGGATATCCTCGATCACCCGCGCCTCCTCGCCCTTGGCGAGAAGGCAGCCCATGCGCAGATTATCCATCACCGAGAGGGCCGGGAAAATCTCGCGCCCCTGCGGCACATAGCCGAGCCCGGCCTTGGCGCGCGCGGTGGTGGAGAGGTTGGTGATGTCCTTGCCCTGAAAGCTCACCTTGCCGCCGGTGGCGGGCAGATAACCCATCAAGCTGCGCAGCAGCGTGGATTTGCCCATGCCGTTATGGCCGAGAATGCCAACGAAGCTGTTCGCCTCCACCGCCAGCCCGATGCCGCCCAGAATCGGCACCCGGCCATAGCCGGCGCGCAGACCCGAAACCTCAAGAACCGCGCTCATGCCGCCGCCTTTCCGATATAGACATCGCGCACACGCTGGTCCGCCAGCACCGCGTCGACATGATCCTCCATCAGCACCTTGCCCTGATTGAACACGGTCACCGTCTGCGCGATCATGCGGATGAACTGCATGTCGTGCTCGACAACCACCAGCGCCTGGGTGCGGTTGATCTCCTTGATCAGCTCGGCGGTGCGCTCGACCTCCTCATGCGTCATCCCCGCCGCCGGCTCGTCGAGCAGGATCAGGTCCGGCTCCTGCGCCAGCACGGTGGCGATTTCGACCCATTGCCGCTGGCCATGGGCGAGCTGCCCGACCTGGCGGCGGGCGACAGGCTCCAGCCGCAACCGGGCGAGGGTTTTTTCCACCATCGCCTTGGCCATTGCGGCACTGCGCCCGCGCTGGGCCGCGACAAGGACATTCTCATACGCGGTGAGGCCGTTGAAGACGTTGGGGATCTGCGTCTTGATGCCAACACCCAGCCGGGCGATCTGGTTGGGCAGCAGCCCGGTCACATCCTGGCCGCGCAGCTTGATCCTGCCTTCGGTCGGGTTCAGCTGGCCGGTGAGGGTTTTGAAAAAGGTGCTCTTGCCGGCACCGTTCGGGCCGATCAGGCAGCGCAGCTCGACCTCGCCTAGCACCAGGCTGACATCATCGACGGCGGTGACGCCGCCAAAGCGCATCGTCACGTTGCGGGCCTCGAGCAGCGGCACGATCTCGCTCATGGGCTGGTCTCCTGGATCCGCGCCGCCTTGGCGCCGCGCCGGATGAAAAGCTGCATGGCCTTGTCGCGGATCACCGGCACCACCCCCTGCGGCACCAGCAGCACGAAGGCGACGAGGACGACGCCCAGCCCGAGATTGGGATCGACCTTATGCTGCGTGCCGGCCAGGTTCATCACATATTGCAGCCCGACCCCGCCCAGGATCGGCCCGATCAGCGTGCCCAGCCCGCCGACCAGCACGAAGATGATTACCTCCGCCGACATCGCCAGCCCGAAGATGGTCGGGCTGATGAAGCCGCCCCAATTATCATAGATGCAGCCCGCCAGCCCGGCGATCGCGGCGGAGATGGTGAAGCTCAGCAGCTTGTAGAGCCGCGCATCATAGCCCAGCAGCATCGCGCGGGTTTCGTTTTCACGAATGGCGACCACGACCCGCCCGAAGCGGCTGGCCAGGGCCAGGCGCAAAAGCGCATAGACGATGATCAGCAGCGCCATCGAGACATACCAGATGCCGGTCGGGCTCAGCACGTTGGAGACATCGCCCGGCATGTTCAGCGTTGGCACCGAGGGGATGCCGTTGAACCCGCCCAGCTCCGCCTGGCCGATATGATATTGCGCGCCGGAGGTGGAGTTGATCAGCTGGAACAGGATCACGCTGACGGTGAGGGTGATGACGCCGATATAGGCATCCGAAATCCGCCCGTAGAACATGAAATAGCCAAGCAGCAGCGCGAAGATTGCCGGCACCGCGACCCCCGCCAGCATCCCCCAGCTGGTGTCGCCGAGATTGATCGCGGTGATCGCGTAGGCATAGGCGCCCAACCCCAGAAAGCTGGCCTGGCCAAAGCACATGATGCCGCCAAAGCCCCAGAGAAAGCCCTGGCTCAGCGCATACATCGCCATGGCGACGAACACGGTCATCTGCACGATGCCGAACAGGCTGACGATCTGCGGCACCGCGAACAGCACGACGAGACCGGCGATGAGAACGGCGATGAAGCCCGCCCAGGCTGAATTGAATTTCATAGGCTGTTCCGAAAGAAGCGGCCGGTGATGCCCTGCGGCAGAATACGGATCATGATCACCGCGAAGACCAGCAGGGAGACCGTGCCCAGGACGGGATTGGCGACGAAGGAGACGATCTGGTTGATCGCGCCGAAGATCACCGAGGCGATGCCGGTGCCGGCGATGATCGCCGGGCCGCCGCCCAGCACGGTGATGAAGGCGTTGGCGATGTAGGCCGCGCCCATGTTCGGGGAAATGCCTGAGATCGGCGCCAGCACGCCGCCGGCCAGCCCCGCCAGTGCGGCGCCCAGCGTGAAGGTGGCCATGTAGACGATGGAGGGGCTGATGCCGAGGGCCGCCGCCATGCGCGGATTCTGCATCGCCGCGCGCAGGATCAGCCCGAATTTGGTCAGCCGCAGCAGCGCATACAGCCCGACCAGGCAGGCGATGGCGACCAGGATGATGACAAAGCTATAGAGGCTGGCGCCGTAGCGGCCGATATTGAACCCGCCCAGCGGCGCGGTGACGCCACGCACCACATTGCCATAGATGGTCGAGCTGATGCCGATCAGCCCGAGGCTGACGCCCCAGGTGGCGAGCATCATGTCCATCATGCGGCCATAGAGAAAGCGGATGAGGGCGCGTTCCAGCACCAGCCCGACCAGCCCCACCACGAGCGGCGGCAGCACCAGCATGGCGATCCAGATATTCACCCCCGCCCCCACCGCGCTCACCGTGGTATAGGCGCCGAGCATCATGAATTCGCCATGGGCGAGATTGATGATCCGCATCATCCCGTAGATCACGCCAAGCCCCAGCGTGATCAGCACGAATGTCGCGATGCCGCTCAGAACGTTAAAGGCCAGAAGCCCGGTCAGGTCCATCGCCCGCCCTCCTTCGCTTGCGTTGCCCCCGGGACCGCGCGGTCCCGGGGTAGGCTGTGAGTGTCGCGCTTACAGGCTCGGCGTGAACTGCTTGGCCATGCGCGGGTTCTTGATCAGATCGCATTGGGTGCCGGTATCGGTCGGCGTCTGGTTCGGGAAGGTCGCCATGATGTCCCATTTGCGATCGACCGGCTTGGCCAGGTAGGCGGTGCGGATGGTGGCGTGCAGCTGCGGGTCCAGCGTCACATGCCCGGCCGGGCTGTCGATCGAGATGCCGCTTTCCAGCGCCTTGATCACCTTGGCACGGTCCACCGAACCGGCCTTCTTCACCCCTTCCGCCCAGAGCATGATGCCGTCATAGGTGGCGCTGTCCAGCTCGGAGAGATCCTTGCTGCTGCCAGGGAATTTCGCGTCCATCCCCTTCAGGAAGGCGGCGTTCTGCGGGTTGTCGAGATCGTTGTAATAGCCAAAGCTGGTGACGATGCCGTTGGTGGTGGAGGTATCCATGCTCACCAGCTCGTCGCCGAGGCCAAATACCGAGGAGCCGAGCGGGATCTTGCTCTTCATCCCGGCGGCGTCCCACTGCCGGTAGAAGCCGGAATGGTTGGCGCCGACCAAGGCGGAGAAGACGAAATCCGGGTTCGCCTGCTCGATGCGGCTGATCGCGGAGGCGAAATTGGTGACATCGAGCGGGAAGAAATCGGTGGCGACGGCGCTGGCGCCGCCATCCTTCAGATATTTCTGCACCCACTGCGCGGTGATGTGGCCGTAATTATAATCGGCGGCGATGATGTAGCATTTCTTGCCCCAGTTCTTCAGGGCGTAATCCACCACATGGCTCACCGTCTGCGAGGGAGTGGTGCCGGTGCAGAAGACATTATGGTCGCAGACGCCGCCTTCATACTGGGTGTTGTAGAAATACAGCGTCTTGAAACGGTCGAGCGTCGGGCGGATGGCCTCGCGCGAGGCGGAGGTGATGCCGCCCTGCACCACGTCCACCTTGTCCTGCAGCACCAGCTGCTGGGCATATTGCGAGTAGAGCTGCATGGAGGACTGGGTGTCGTAGCTGATCAGCTGGATCGGCCGGCCCAGCAGGCCGCCGGCCTTGTTCAGCACATCCACGGCATATTGCGTGGTCTGCGTCATGCGGCTGCCTTCGAGGCCGATGGTGCCGGTGGAATCCAGCAGGCTGCCAAGCTTGATCGGGGTCTCCGCCAGCGCGTTGCGGGCATAGAACGGCATCGCCAGCACGCCGGCGGCGCCGGCCCCCAGCTTCAAGGCATTGCGTCGGCTAACGGTCTTTGTCTTCATGAAAGGCTCTCCTTGATCCGCATGAGCCGGAATGCCCGACCCGCCTGATGGGAGAGCTGTTGCAAAGCCAATGCCAAAGAATCCACAAACCGGGCAAATCAGTCATTTCAAGCGCTTTGCCGGCGCGCTGTTTCAGGGCTGCCGCCCCTGTGGGCGGGTATGGTCGAAAACCCACTTCATTTGCCTAATTCGAAATCAGGTCAGGTTTTTGTCTGCATAGCGTTTCGGCTACCAAATGCCGGGGGCGCGCAAGCTGCTGGCATTTGGCCAACCACATCATCCGGCTCTAAGCTCGCGCCCGGAAGGTGAGGAGACAAAGAGATGGCATCCTATCGTATCGCATTGATCCCTGGAGACGGGATTGGCGGCCCGGTGATCGCGGCGGCCTGGGCGGTGCTGCAGGCGGCGGCGAAGGCGGAGGGCTTCACCCTGGCGGCGGAGAGCTTCCCCTGGTCCTGCGCCTATTATCTTGAAACCGGCCGGATGATGCCGGAAGATGGGATCGAGAGTCTGCGCGGCTTCGATGCGATCCTGCTGGGCGCCGTTGGCTGGCCGCAAACCGTGCCGGATTCGGTCTCCCTGCACGGGCTGCTGCTGCCGATCCGCAAGGCCTTCGTGCAATATGCTAATATCCGCCCGCATAGGCTGCTGCCGGGGGTGCAAGGGCCGCTGCGCGCCGAAACCTTCGATATTCTCTGCATCCGCGAGAACACCGAGGGTGAATATGCCGGCGCCGGCGGGCGGGTGCATCAGGGCAGCGCGCATGAGGTGGCGGTGGAAACCTCGATCTTCACCCGCGCCGGGGTGGAACGCATCCTGCGCTTCGGCTTCGAGCAGGCCCGCGCCCGGCGCGGCAAGCTCGCCTCCGTCACCAAATCCAACGCGCAGAAATACAGCATGGTGTTCTGGGACGAGATCACCGATCTGCTGGCGGCGGACTACCCGGATGTCGAGGTGACGCGGTATCATATCGACGCGATGGCGGCGCGGATGGTGATGGCGCCGGAGAGCCTGGATGTGGTCGTCGCCTCCAACCTGTTCGGCGATATCCTCACCGATCTGGGGGCGGCGATTCAGGGCGGGCTGGGCTTCGCCGCCTCCGCCAATATCGACCCGACGCGCACCTCGCCCTCGATGTTCGAGCCGGTCCACGGCTCGGCGCCGGATATCGCGGCACTGGGCATCGCCAACCCGATCGCCTCGATCTGGTCCGGGGCGATGATGCTGGAGCATCTGGGTGAGCCGGCGGCGGCGAAGCGGGTGATGCGGGCGGTGGAGGCGGTGACGGCACGTGGCATCGGCACCCGGCCGGGGCAGGACAAGACCGATGCGATCACCGCCGCCATTCTCAGCGCGGTGGGGTGAGGGTTCGCGCCATTTCCGCCGGCGGGACGCCCGCGTGATCCGCGATGAACAGCTCGGCGCAGATCAGCACCGGATTCAGCCCCTTCGCCGGCCGGCCCCGGTGCAGCCGCCCCGCCACATCGACCAGCACGATCCCGATCTCCGCGACACCCGCCCCCTCCGGCCCCGGACGGATCTCGCCTTCCAGCACCAAAAGCTCGGTCGGCTGCGCCGGGATCTCCCGGCCATCCGCGAACTTAACCCCGATCAGGCTGCCAATCCCGCTCAAAACCCGTCCTTGCCGGAGCCCGTGGCGCTGGCAGATCGTCTCGATGGCGCTGATGAAATCCTCATTCGGGCCGATTTGCGCGACGATCAGCCCGCCGGCCGCGCCATGGCCTGGCGCCGCTTCTGGCCGGAACAAGGTGAAATTGGTCTCAGGGTCGAAGCGCGCCTGCAGGCTCACCTCGCCGGTGCCGGTAAGGCGGGCCTGCAGCGGTGCCGCCAGGCGGGCCTCATTTGGCAGAATATGCCCGGCCAGCTCCCGCCCCGCCGCATCGCGCCAGAGCGCGTGGCAATGCAGAAAGGCCGCGCCATCCTTGCAGCCGAAACTCGCCGTCGCCGCCTCCAGCCGCACTGGGCCTTCAGGAGCGTGCGTGGCGCTGTAATAGGCCACGTGCCGGTCGGTTTCGGCATAGGCCGGCAGCACAAAGCGCATCGGCTCCAGCACCGCGCCCTGCAGCGTGACCGCACCGGCGGTGATGCCATGGCGCGCCGCCTGCGCGCCGACAGCCTCGGCCAGGGTCAGGCCCGGTTGCAGGCTGATATCGAAAACCCGTTGCGCGCATCGAAAACTTTCAAGCCGCGTCGGGCGCGCTGTCCCAGGCTGGCGCAGGCATTTGCTCAGCCCCTCGGGCAGCAGGCCCTGCATGGATGCGCTCACTGATGATCCTTCCCGAACTCGTGCTTAACGTGTAACGACCGCGCGGCTTGGCGTGAGGCTACGCGCCGGGGCAGGTGCCATCAAGCACGCACCGCGCCGCCGCGCCAAGCTATTGAACAAGGCGCTCTTTCCGGCCTAGCTTGGGGCGGCTGGGCCGGGGCGCAGACGGGGTGTGGGAGGACAGATGAAGGGCCGCGGACGGTGTTTGGCGATCGCCTTGATGGGGATGACCCTCGCGCAGCCCGCCTGGGCCGATGCGCCGCAGGATCTCCGCTTGCTTGCCGAACGCGGCAACACGGTGGCGCAAACCCTGCTCGGGCTGGATGAGCTGACCGGCCAGGACATGCCGAAAAACGAGGCCCAGGGGCTGCTCTGGCTGCGCCGCGCCGCCCGCCAGAACAACAAGCAGGCGCAATATTATCTCGGCCTGGCCTATGATCGCGGCCAGGGCGTGAAGACCGACCCGCGCGAAGCCGTCTCCTGGTACGAAAAGGCCGCCGCGCAGAATTTCGCCCCGGCGCAGAATAATCTGGGGTTTCACTACAAGGACGGGCGCGGCGTGAAGCGCGACCCGGCCCGCGCCGCGCGCTGGTTCGAGAAAGCCGCCGCCCTGGGCGACCAGGCCGGGCAGACCAATCTTGCGCAGCTCTATGATACCGGGGTGGGGGTGCGCCGCGACCCCGCGAAGGCGGTGGAATGGTACGCCAAGGCCGCCGCCCAGGGCGATGCGGTGGCGCAGAGCCGGCTCGGCACCCATTACCGCACCGGCGACGGCGTGCCGCGCGATGCCGCGCTGGCGGCGCAATGGTACCGCAAGGCCGCTGATCAGGGCGATGCCTATACCCAGGACCAGCTGGGCACGCTCTATGCCACCGGCGAGGGCGTGCCCAAGGATGATGCCGAGGCCGCGAGCTGGTTCGCCAAGGCGGCGGCGCAGGGCGAGGTGGATGCCGAGAAGCAGCTGGGCGGGCTCTATAGCAGCGGCCAGGGCGTCAGCCAGGATCCCGCCGAGGCGGCCTATTGGTACGAGAAAGCCGCCGCCCAGGGCGATGAAGTGGCGCAGACCGATCTGGCGGTGATGTACGATGCCGGGCGCGGCGTGAAGCAGGATTACGGCAAGGCCGCCTATTGGTCGCGGAAGGCGGCGCAGGCGGGTGATCCGGTGGCGCAGACCAATCTCGCCATCCTGTATTATTACGGCCGTGGCGTCCCCCGGGATGCCGGGCAGGCCGCCAGCTGGTTCGCCAAGGCGGCCCGCCAGGGCGCGGCCGAGGCGCAGTTGAGCCTGGGGCTGCTTTACCAGAATGGCGAAGGGGTGAATGTCGATTTCACCAAGGCCTATGTGTGGCTGGCGCTGGCCGCCGCGCATGGCGAGGCGGAGGCGGCCACTGCCCGCGATGCCCTGGCCGCGCGCATGGCGCCCGCCGCGCTCGCCGCCGCGCAGGCCCAGGCAGCGGCGGGGCAGCTGCCCGCCGGACCGTAGCGCTGCTGAATCTGGCCGCCGGCGGCAGAGCGAGATGGGTTGACACCCCCTCGCTCTGCCTATGTTTTGGCGAGCAATTTCATGTATTTATCTTGACGCTGTCGCGTCAACCTCAACACATATTGCTCTATACAACAGGGCCCGGAATTGAATACACACTCATTGCATGAACGCGCCGTAATGATGGCGTAACCCGCTTGCCGCCGGATGCGCCGGAAAAGGTCGAACGATGATGGTTGATGGACGTACCGCGCGGCTTCTTGCCCCCCTGGCTTTGGCGCTGGGCCTGCTCGGGGGCGCCGCGCGGGCACAACCGGCGGTGCCCGCCGCCCCCGCCCAAGCCGCGCCGCTGCCGCCGCTGAACGCCGCCGCCGCCCGCGCCCTGGGCGATGCCTATTATGCCGGCACCGGCCTGCCGCAGAGCTTCGCCAATGCCGCCTTCTGGTATGGCCGCGCCGCGAAGCTGGGGGATGTGGCGGCGCAGGACCGGCTCGCCCGCATGTATGCGGTTGGCCAGGGCGTGCCGAAGGATGAGGCCGCCGCCGCCTACTGGTTCGCCAAGGCCGCGGCCCAGGGCGATGCCGGCGCAGCGCTGGCGCTGGGCAATGCCTATGCGCAAGGGATCGGCGTGCCGCGCGACGATGCCAAGGCCAGCCATTGGTATGAACAAGCCGCCGATGCCGGCGATGCCCAGGCGCAGGCGGCGCTGGGGCAATATTACGCCGCCGGCCAGGGCGTGCCGCATGACGATGCCAAGGCGCAAAGCTATTTCGCCGCCGCTGCCGCCCAGGGTGACGCGCAGGCCGAATATCGGCTGGGCGAGGATTACGCCCAGGGGCGCGGCGTCACCCAGGATCAGCGCCTGGCCGCGCAATGGTTGGCCAAGGCCGCCGCGCAAAATCTCGCCGCCGCGCAGAACGCGCTGGGCGATGCCTACGCCGCCGGGGCCGGTGTGGCCCGCAGCCCGGCCCAGGCGGTCTATTGGTGGCGGCGCGCCGCCACGCAGGGCAACCAGGCGGCGCAGACCAGCCTGGGCCAGGCCTATCTGAACGGCGAAGGCGTGCCCAAGGATGCGCAGACCTCGGTGTACTGGACGATGCTGGCGGTGAGCCCGCACCCCGCCGCCCCGCCCGCATCCACCATTCCGCTGCCCGCGCCCGCCTCCGCGCCCCTCCCGCTGCCGCCGCCGGCGCATGCGCGGGCCAGAGCCTATCATCGCCCGCCGCACCCGCGCGCGCGCAAGCTCCATGTCGCAAAGCCGGCGCGCCCGGCGCCGCACCCGCAAAAGCCTGCGGCGGCCGCCAAGCACCCCGCCGCGCCGTCCCATCCCGCCAAGCCGACAGCATCGGCGCCGACCCCGAAGCCGTCCCCGGCGCCGCATGAGGCCGTCAGCAAGCCCGTGCAGCAGGAGGCGCCGCACCCGTCCCCGGCCCCTGCCATCCCGCCCGCCCCGGTTCACCCTGAAGCGGCGCAACCCACCCCTCTCACTCCGCCCCCGGCTCCGGTGCCGCCGATGCCTGCGCCGGCCGCCCCCGCTCAGCCGGCCCCGGCCACATCCAGCCCGCCGCCGGCCGCCGCGTCGCCCCAGCTGCCCTCGCCAGCCCTGCAGCTTCCCGCCGCGACCAAGACCGAATTCCAGCCCAGCTCGGGGCCGTAACCCCTCCGGCGGCCCCGAATCCCGGACTCGAGAGCGAGATGGGTTTACACCCACGCGCTCTACTCATGTTTTAGCGAGCAATTTCATGCGTTCAGGGTGACGCTGCCGCGTCAACCTCAACGCATATTGCTCTAACAGGCGAACGGCGCGGCCAGCGCCGCGCGCCGCTTTGGCAGGAAAGTTGCTGAGCCAGAGCGCATGGACCGCGCCTCGCCATGAAAATCCTGCTCGCCGATTCCAACGCGGCCCGTCGTGAGGCACTCTCTGCCCAGTTCACCCGGCTCGATGCCGCATTTTCCATCATCGCCCTGGCCACTGACGCCTCGTTGCTGGCCGAGGTGGAGCGGCTGCGCCCGGATGTGGTGCTGGTGGACATGGCAAGGCCGGATCGCGACATGCTGGATTCCCTGCCCGCCCAGGGCGGCACCCCTCCGGTGGTGATGTTCCTGGACGGTTCCGACCCCGCCTTCATGCAGGAGGCGATCAGCGCCGGCGTCAGCTCCTATCACGGCCAGGATGTGGCGCCGGACGCCGCCAAGCTGGTGATGCGCCTCGCCGTCGCCTTCTTTCAGCGCAACCAGCAGGCGACGGCGAAATTGCAGGAGGTGGAGGAACAGGCGGAGCAGCGCCGCGCCATCGACGCCGCCAAGCGCCTGCTGATGAAGGAGGAGCGCATGAGCGAGCCGGCGGCGCATCGCTTCCTGCAACGCCGCGCCATGGACCAGCAGAAACGCCTGGCGGAGGTCGCGGCGGATTATTTGGCCGCACAGACGCGGCAAGGGCAGAAACCATGAATGATGTGATCCGTCTCGGCCTGCTGCGGCTCTGCGACGCCGCCCCGGTGATCCTCGCCGCGCATGAGGGGCTGTTCGCCGCTGCCGGGCTCAACGTGGCACTGTCGGTCGAGCCCTCCTGGGCGAATATCGCCGACAAGCTCGCCTTCAACCTGCTGGATGGGGCGGTGATGCTGGCGCCGCTGGCGCTGGCCTGCGCCGGCGGGCTGCGCGGGGCGAAGATTGATCTCGCGGTGCCGATGAGCCTGTCCAGCAACGGCAACGCGATCACCCTGGCGGCGTCCGCGCAAAGCGCCTTCGCGGCGGGCGGCATCGAGGCGGTGGCGGCGGCGAAGCGGCCGCGCCTGGCGGTGGTGCACGGGTTTTCCTCGCATGACCTGCTGCTGCGCCATTGGCTCGCGGGGCAGGGCGTGATGCCGGAACGCGATGTCGACATCACCGTGCTGCCGCCGGCGGAAATGGTCGGCGCGCTCGCCGCCGGCGCCATTGACGGATTCTGCGCCGGCGCGCCCTGGGGGCTGGTGGCGGCAAAGGCGGGGCTGGGCTTCACCGCCGCCCTCAGCCGCGACATCTGGCCCGACCATCCGGAAAAATGCCTGGCCCTGCGCGCCGATTTCGCCAATGCCGAGGCGGCGCGGCTGGACGCACTGCTGCGCGTGCTGCTGCACGCCCAGCGCCTCTGCGCCGCGCCGGACGGCCGCCAGGCCCTCAGCCAGCTGCTGGCCCGGCCGGAATATCTGGACCTTCCGGCGCCGCTGCTGCTGGCGGCGCTGGACCCGGCGCAAGGCGGCCCCGCTTTCACCGCCCCTTACCCGGCCCCGGCTTACGGCCAATGGTATGCGCGGCAAATGCAGCTCTGGGGCCGCGCCCCCGCCGGGCTGGAGGCGCTGGCCGCGCAGCTCTACCGCCCGGACCTGTTCCTGCGCGCCGGCGGCGAGGCGCGCGACATCGCGGAACCGCCTGCGAATGCCAATTTTGATTAAAAAATCGGCTGATAGAATTTTTTATTACCATGATTTGCTGAAATAAAATCAAATCTCGTTTCAGGCGTGCATTTTTAATCAAAATCCCGATTGAATCCCGGCGCGCCATTCTGGTCTAACAGCTCATGCGGCGCGTTGCCCGCAGGCCGCCCGGTCAAAGAGGATCGGGCAGGCGGATGGGGTTGCCCCCGTTCATTCTACTCGCGGGCCAAGGGCGGCCAGCGTGCGGCGATTTCAAAGCGCTGCCTCGAGGTTTCCAATGTCTCAAGCCCAGAGCAAGAGCTTTCTGCAATCCGGCCATACCCCCACGCTGCTGGCCGCCTTTCTCTATTTCGATCTCAGCTTCATGTGCTGGGTGCTGCTGGGGCCGCTTGGCATCCAGATTGCCAAGGCCCTGCATCTCGACCCCGCGCATAAGGGCCTGATGGTCGCCACCCCGGTTCTGGCCGGCGCCATCCTGCGGCTGTTCAACGGCGCCATGGCGGACCGCATCGGCGGCAAGAAGGCCGGCATCGTCGCGCAGAGCATCGTCATTCTCGGCCTCGCCGCCGCCTGGTTCTTCGGCATTCCCGGCTTTTCCGCCTTGCTCGGGCTGGGTGTGGTGCTGGGCATGGCCGGCGCCTCCTTCGCCATCGCGCTGCCGCTGGCCTCGCGCTGGTATCCGGTCGAGCATAAGGGCAAGGCGATGGGCATCGCCGGGGCCGGCAATTCCGGCACCGTGCTGGCCGCGCTTTTCGCCCCTGCCCTTGGCTTGGCCTTTGGCTGGACCAACGTCTTTGGCCTCACCGCGATTCTGATGAGCGTGGTGCTGGTGCTGTTCATCCTCCTCGCCAAGGATGCGCCAGGCCAGGGGCCGAAAATCTCGGCGCGCGATTATCTCAGCGTGCTCGGCATGAAGGATACTTACTGGTTCATGCTGTTCTATGGCGTCACCTTCGGCGGGTTCGTCGGGCTGGCCTCCTCGCTGCCGATCTATTTTCACACCCAGTACGCTCTGGCCCCGGTGGATGCCGGCTATGCCAGTGCCGCCTGCGTCTTCGCCGGCTCCATGGTGCGCCCGCTCGGCGGCGCCCTGGCGGACCGCTTCGGCGGCATCAACGCGCTCTCCTTCATGTACCCGATCGCCGCGCTGGCGTTGCTGGCGGTGAGCTTCGGCCTGCCGACCATGCCCATGGCGCTGGCCGGCTTCGTCATCGCCATGCTGGCGCTGGGTATGGGCAATGGCGCGGTGTTCCAGCTGGTACCGGTGCGCTACATCAAGGAGATCGGCGTGATGACCGGCATCGTCGGCTGCGCCGGCGGTATTGGCGGCTTCTACCTCGCCTCCTCGCTCGGCTTCGCCAAGCAATGGACCGGCTCCTACCAGGCGGGATTCCTGATCTTCGCTGGCCTCGCCTTGGTCGCCTTCATCGGCATCAACATCGTCCGCAATGAATGGCGCATCAGCTTCTCCCGCGGCTACGCGGAAGGCTCCGTGCGTATCTGAAGCGCAATTCAAGGAAAGGAGTGACGCGATGGGCAAGGAAAAACTGGTTGTCATCGGCAATGGCATGGCGGGGATGCGCACCGTGGAGGAAATCCTGGCGCGTGATCCCGGCAAATATGAAATCACCGTGTTCGGCGCCGAGCCGGAGCCGAATTACGATCGCATCATGCTCTCCCCGCTGCTGGCGGGCGAGAAGAGCTTCGCGCAGATCGTCATCAATCCGCTCGACTGGTACGCGCAGAACAAGATCGAGCTGATCGCCGGCGAGCATGTGGACTGGATCGACCGTGCGCGGAAAACCGTGCGCGGCGCCAACGGCACCACGCGCGCCTATGATAAATTGCTGCTGGCCACAGGCTCCAATCCCTTCACCTTGCCGTTGCCCGGCGTGGGCCGCCCCGGCGTGATGACCTTCCGCTCCAAGGCGGATGTGGAGGAGATGCTGGCCATCGCCGCCCCCGGCAAGAAGGCTGTGGTCATTGGCGGCGGGCTGCTCGGTTTGGAAGCGGCGCACGGGCTCAATCTGCGCGGCATGAAGGTTGCCATCGTGCATCTGATGCCGACGCTGATGGAACGCCAGCTCGATGCCTCGGCCGCGCATCTGCTCGAACAGAAACTCAGCCAGCGCGGCATGCGCATCTTCACCAGCGCCAATACCGAAGCCTTTGACGGCGAGGGCGAGGACGGCCCGGTGAGCGCCGTGCTGTTGAAGGACGGCACGCGCATCGAGGCGGATCTGGTGGTGATGGCGGTGGGCATTCGCCCCAATGCCGGGCTTGGCCGTGCCGTCGGCCTCGCCTGCGATCGCGGCATCAAGGTCGATGCGTCCTTGCGCACATCGGATGAAAACATCTTCGCCATCGGCGAATGCGTGGAGTTCGACAAACAATGTTTCGGCCTGGTCGCGCCGATCTGGGAGATGGCGAAAATCGCCGCCGATCATCTCACCGGCGTGGCGCAGACCGCATTCATGCCCATCGCCACCGGCACGCGGCTGAAAGTCTCCGGCATCGAGATGTTCTCCGCCGGCGAGTTCCTGGGCGATGCCAGCACCGAGGATGTGGTGCTGCGCGACGCCGCGCGCGGCATTTATAAACGCCTGGTGCTGCGCGGGGATAAGCTCGTCGGCGTGGTCTGCTTCGGCGATGCCTCGGATGCCAGCTGGTATTTCCAACTGCTGAAGGATGGCGTCGATCTCGGCGATTTGCGCGAAACCGTGATCTACGGCCCGCGCGCCGCCGCCGGCGACCCGCTGGAGAGCCTGGCTTTGCTGGGCGATGACGCGGAGATCTGCGGCTGCAACGGGGTGAAGAAAGGCAGCATCGTCAACGCCATCGAGAGCGGCTGCGGCTCTCTGGACGAGGTACGCGCCTGCACCAAGGCCTCGGCCTCCTGCGGTTCCTGCACCGGGCTGGTGGAAGGGCTGCTGAAGCTCACCCTCGGCGCGGATTTCAAACCCGCCAGTGTCAAGCCGATGTGCAAATGCACCGCGTATGGACATGACGAGGTCCGCCACCGCATTCGCGGCCAGGAGCTGAAAACCATCCCGGCCGTGATGCAGGCGCTGGAATGGACCACGCCCGATGGCTGCGCCGCCTGCCGCCCGGCGCTGAATTTCTACCTGCTCTGCGAATGGCCTGGCGAATATCAGGATGATCAGCAATCGCGCTTCGTCAATGAGCGCATGCACGCCAACATCCAGAAGGACGGCACCTACTCCGTCATCCCGCGCATGTGGGGCGGTGTCACCTCCGCCGCCGAGCTGCGCGCCATCGCCGATGTCTGCGATAAATTCGCCATCCCGACGGTGAAGATCACCGGCGGCCAGCGCGTCGATATGCTGGGGGTGAAGAAGGAAGACCTGCCCGCCGTCTGGGCGGATCTCAACGCCGCCGGCATGGTCTCCGGTCATGCCTACGGCAAGGCGCTGCGCACGGTGAAAACCTGTGTCGGCTCGGAATGGTGCCGCTTCGGCACGCAGGATTCCACCGCCATGGGGATCGCGCTGGAGAAAATGACCTGGGGCTCCTGGCACCCGCATAAGGTCAAGCTCGCGGTTTCCGGCTGCCCGCGCAATTGCGCGGAGGCGACGATCAAGGATTACGGCGTCGTCGCCACCGAAGCGGGGTGGGATCTGCATGTCGGCGGCAATGGCGGCATCAAGGTGCGCGCCACCGAGCTGCTCTGCAAGGTCACCACCGAGGCGGAGGTTCTGGAATATTGCGGCGCCTTCCTGCAACTCTACCGCCAGGAAGCCCGCTATCTGGAACGCACCGCCCCCTGGATCGAGCGGGTCGGGCTGAAATATGTGCAGGAACGCATCGTGGACGATGCGCAAAACCGTGCCGCGCTCTACGAGAAATTCCTCTACGCGCAGAGATTCGCGCAGATCGACCCCTGGGCGCAGGAAGCCGCCACCAACCAAACCTCTTATCAGCCGCTGGCGGAGCTGGTCTAATGGATATGAACATTCCCCTCTTCACCGATGTCGGCGCGCTGACCGAGATTCCGCGCCTGGGCGCGCGCTGCGTGAAAACCGCCTTCGGCGACATCGCGATCTTCCGCACCAATGACGACCGCGTCTTCGCCCTGCGCGACCAATGCCCGCACAAGCAGGGGCCGCTCAGCCAGGGCATCGTGCACGGCAGCTCCGTCACCTGCCCGCTGCATGGCTGGGTAATCTCGCTGGAAACCGGTGCGGCGCAGGGGCCGGATAGCGGCTGCACCAACCGCTTTCAGGTGAAGCTGGAGGATGGGCGGATCCTGCTGGCGGTGACGCCATGAGCCGGGTGGTGCTGGTCGGGGCCGGGCCGGGCGATCCGGATCTGCTCACCGTGAAAACCCTGCGCCTGCTGCAAACAGCCAGCGTGGTGCTGCATGATTCATTGGTCAGTGACGAGATCCTGGCGCTGGCTCACCCGCGGGCGCGGCTGATCGATGTCGGCAAACGCTGCTTTCGCCATTCCGCCACCCAGGCGGAAATCTGCGCCCTGCTGATACGTGAGGCGCGGGCAACTGCCGGTATCGTGCTGCGCCTGAAAGGGGGTGATCCGATGATCTTCGGCCGCGCCACCGAGGAGATGGCGGCGCTGGAGGATGCCGGCATCGAATATGAGATCATCCCCGGCATCACCGCCGCCCTGGCGGCCGCCGCCACGCTGCAACGCTCGCTCACCCAGCGCATGGTCTCGCGCGCGGTGCATTTCGTCGCCGGCCACACCGCGGAGGGCGATATCCCGGCGCATGATTTCGCCGGGCTGGCGCAGCGCGGCGGCACGCTCGCCCTCTATATGGGCGCGCAAACTCTGGGTGGCTTCGCGGCGCATCTGCTGGAGGCGGGGCTGGACCCGGCCACCCCGGCCTTGGCGATCGAAAACGTCTCCCGCCCGGATGAGCGCGTCCTCGCCGCCAGCATCGGCACGCTGCCGGCGCGGCTGCGCGCGGAAGCGGGGGAGGGGCCGGTGCTGATCCTGATCGGCGAGGCGATGGCCGGGCGCGTGCCGGTGCGCCTGCCTCTGGCCGCCTGCGTCTGAGGGCTGGCGTGGCAGAGCAGGTCAAATCCGTCTGCCCCTATTGCGGGGTCGGGTGCGGTATCGTCATGCAGGTGGAGCAGGGGCGCGTCACCAAGGTCAGCGGGGACAAATCCCACCCCGCCAATCGCGGCCGGCTCTGCACCAAGGGGCAGAGCTGCCATCTGCCGCTTAGCCAAGGGCGGCTGGACAGCGCCTATATCCGCCCCGCCCGCGCCGATGGGCAGCAGCCTTTGCCCGCCTTGGCCGCCGTGACGCAAACCGCCGCCCGGCTGCGCGCCATTCTGGACGCGCACGGCCCGGATGCGATCAGCTTTTATATCTCCGGCCAGATGTCGCTGGAGGCGCAATATCTCGCCAACAAGCTGGCGAAAGGCTTTATCCGTACCCGCCATATCGAGGCCAATTCCCGCCTCTGCATGGCCAGCGCCGCCACCGGCTACAAACAGTCTCTGGGCGCCGACGCCCCGCCCGGTTCTTATGACGATCTCGACCAGGCCGATATTTTCCTGGTCATCGGCGCCAACATGGCCGATTGCCACCCGATCCTGTTCCTGCGCCTGCTGGACCGGGTGAAGCAGGGCGCGAAGCTGATCGTGGTGGATCCGCGCCGCAGCGCCACGGCGGAGAAGGCGGATCTGTTCCTGCAACTCAAGCCCGGCACGGATATCGCCCTCATCAACGGCCTGCTGCGTCTGCTGCACGAGGCCGGCCAGACCGACACAGCCTTTATCGCCGCGCATACCGAAGGCTGGGAGGCGATGCTGAAGCTGCTGGCCGATTACGGGCTGGCGCAAGTGGCGGACATCACCGGCCTGGATGCAGCCGATATCACGAAAGCCGCCGCCTGGATCGGACGCAGCAAGAAATTCGTCAGCCTGTGGACGATGGGGCTGAACCAGAGCGTGCGCGGCACCTGGAACAGCAATGCGCTGTGCAATCTACATCTGGCGCTGGGCGCCATCTGCCAGCCAGGCGCCGGGCCGTTCTCCCTCACCGGCCAGCCCAACGCCATGGGCGGGCGCGAGATGGGCTATATGGGCCCTGGCCTGCCCGGCCAGCGCAGCACCCAGAACCCGGCCGACCGCGCCTTCACCGAAACCCTCTGGACCCTCCCCCCCGGCAGCCTGCGCGATGCCCCGGCCAGCGGCGCGGTGGCGATGTTCGATGCGATGGCGCAAGGCGAGATCAAAGCCTGCTGGATCATCTGCACCAACCCGGTCGCCAGCATGCCGGCGCGCGGGCGCACCATCGACGGGCTGAAGGCAGCTGAGCTGGTGATTGTCCAGGATGCCTTCCTGGACACCGAAACCGCCCCTTATGCGGATATCCTGCTTCCCGGCGCGCTCTGGGCGGAAGCGGACGGGGTGATGGTGAATTCCGAACGCAACATGACCCTCGCCCCGCAAGCCGTACCCCCGCCAGGCGCGGCGATGGCGGATTGGCGCTGGATCGCGCAGGTGGCCACCGCGATGGGCTATCCCGGCTTCGCCTATGCCAATGCGGCGGAAATCTTCGAGGAGATCAAGCGTTTCTCCAACCCGCAGACCGGCTACGACATCTCCGGCGCCAGCCATGCGCGGCTGGCGGATACCCCGCTGCAATGGCCGGTCGGCCCGCAATCCGGCCCGCGCAACCCGGTGCGCTATATGGCAAGCGGCACGCCGGTTTTCCCCACCGTCTCCGGCAGGGCGATGTTCCACCCGCGCCCCTGCTTGCCCCCGGCGGAGCTGCCGGATGCGGCATTTCCCTTCCTCCTCAATACCGGCCGGGTGCAGCATCAATGGCACACCCTGACCAAGACCGGGAAAGTCCCGGCCTTGAACAAGCTCAATCCTGGCCCGTTCGTCGAGATCCATGCACAGGATGCCGCCGCGCTGGGGCTGCAGGAAGGTGATAGCCTGGCGCTGCGCTCCCGCCGGGGCCGCGCCGTGCTGCCGGCCCTGCTCAGCCCGCGCGTGCAGCCGGGCCAGCTCTTCGCGCCCTTTCATTGGAATGACGTGTTCGGGGATGATCTGGCGATCAACCAGCTCACCAGCCCGGCGGTGGATGCGGCCTCGCTGCAGCCGGAATTCAAGATCTGCGCGGTGGCGCTGGAACGTGTCGCGGCGGTGAGGCAGGCGGTGCCAGAGACGCTGGCCGGGCTTGCACCGGAGGGGGCTGCGGTGAGCATCCTCTACGCCTCGCAAACCGGCACCGCGGCGGCCCAGGCGCAGGCGGCGGCGCAGCGTCTGGGCCTCATCGCCCGGCCGATGAACGAGGCCAGCCCCGCAACCCTCGTCGGCACCGTGCTGTTCTTCGCCGCCAGCTTCGGCGATGGCGACGCGCCGGACAATGCCGCCCGCTTCTGGCAGGCCCTGGCGGCGCCGGGCGCGCCCCGGCTGGAGGGGCTGCGCTTTGGCATTCTCGGCTTCGGCGATACCGCCTATGCGCGCTTCTGCGGCTTCGCGGCGGCGCTGGAGGCGCGGCTGCTGGCGCTGGGCGCCACCGCCCTGCTGCCCCGGCGCAATTGCGAGCCGGGCGAGGAGGCGGCGGCGCAAGCCTGGATCGATGCCGCCCTGCCGGCGCTGGGAGCCCCCGCCGCCCCCGCCGCGCCCGCGCCGTCCGGTGTCACTCGCACCAGCCCGTATCGCGCCCGGCTGATCGGCAATCACCGCCTCAACCAGGCCGGGTCAGAGAAAGACACAAGGCAGATCATCTTCGACCTCGCCGGCGCCGGCATCGCCTATCAGCCTGGCGACGCGTTGGGAGTCTGGCCGGAAAACGACCCGCGTCTGCTGGAGGAGCTGGCCCGGCTCACCGGGCTGGCGCCCGAACAGCTGGCCGGGCGGGATATCTCCCGCCTCACCCCGGCGATGCTGGCATTCTGCGCCGCCCGCGCCCCGGCCCTGGCCACCGGCCCAGCGTGGGATGCGCAAGCGCCCTGGCACAAAGGCTGGCAGCTGCGCGACCTGCTCGCGGACTATCCGGTCAAGGCCAGCCCGGAGGAATGGCTGGCGCTGCTCAAGCCACTCACCCCCCGGCTCTACTCGATCGCTTCCAGCCTCGCCGCGCATCCGGATCAGGTCCATCTGACGGTGAATATCCTGCGCTACGAGGTCGCCGGGCGGCAAAGCGGCGGGCTCTGCTCGCGCTTCCTGGCGGACCGGGCGCGGGCGGTGGCTTTGTTCATCCAGCCCAACCCGCATTTCCGCCTGCCGGCGGATGATGTGCCGGTTATCATGATCGGCCCTGGCACCGGCATCGCCCCGTTTCGCGGCTTCCTGCAGGAGCGCCAGGCGAGAGGCGCGCGTGGCCGCAACTGGCTGGTCTTCGGCGAGCAGCGCGCGGCCTGCGATTTCTATTACCGCGAAGAGCTGGAGGCGCTGGCGCGAGCCGGGTCTCTGCACCGCCTCTCCACCGCCTTCTCGCGCGACCAGACGCGGAAAATCTACGTCCAGGACCGGCTGCGCGAGGAGGGGGCGCGGCTCTGGGCCTGGCTGCAGGAGGGAGCGTGCCTCTATATCTGCGGTGACGCCGCCCGCATGGCCAAGGATGTGCATGTGGCCCTCGGCCAGATCATCGCCGAGCAGGGCGCTTTGAAGGCCGATGCGGCGTCTGCCTATCTGGACCAGCTGGCGGCCGAAAAGCGCTATCTGCGCGATGTCTATTGATCCCTCTGGTCGGTCGTTTTACCCCGCTCTGGCGCTGTACGGGAGATGTCGTCTCGTCTTGCAGTCATTGATCACAGCTGTACGAGACCATGTCCCACCAAGCCGCGCTCGACCTTCTGGAAACCCCGCCGCCCGACATCGCCCTGCCGCAAATCCTGGCGTTTCTGGCGCGTGAATACGGGCTGCACGGCACGCTGACGCGGCTGCCTAGCGAGAAGGACCTCACCTTCGGGCTGGATACCGGCGCCGGGCGGGACTGGGTGGTGAAAATCGCCAATATCGCCGAGCCGCCGGAGGCTCTGGCGCTGCAGGCGGCGGCACTCGACCATCTCGCCGTCACCGCGCCGGATCTGGGCACCGCGCGCGTGCGCCGGACGCTGACCGGGGAGGTGTTTCCCCGCATCCGTGCCGAGGCGGGGGCGGCGCATATCATGCTCGTGGTCTCCTATGTCCCCGGCGCACAGATTGGCGGGGAGGCGCTGAACGCGGCGGATGCGGCGGCCATCGGCCACATGCTGGCCGGGCTCGATCGCGGCCTGGCCGGCTTCACCCATCCGGCCGCCCAGCGCACGCTGCTCTGGGACCATCGGCGGCTGCCCGATTATACCGGGATGATGGAGACGATCGCCGACCCGGCGCATCTCGGGCTGGCACGGCGGGCTCTGGCCCGCTACCGCGCGGCGGCGCTGCCGCATCAGGGAGCGCTGCGCCAGCAGATCGTGCATAATGATTTCAACCCCTACAACATCATGCGCGATGCAGCCGGCCGGCTCAGGGTGATCGATTTCGGCGATATGCTGCAGGCCCCTTTGGTGCAGGATCTGGCGGTGGCGCTGGCCTATCTGGTGCCGCGCGGCGAGGGCGCTCTGGGCCATGCCCCGTCCTGCGTGCGGGCCTATGGCGCCATGTTGCCGCTGACGAAGCTGGAGCAACAGCTCCTGCCGGCGCTGACCGGCGCGCGGGCGGCGTTGACCCTGACCATTGCCAATTGGCGCGCCGCCCGTAACCCGCACCGTGCGGACTATATCTTGCGCAACGCCCCCAGCGCCGCGCGCGCCCTTGCCCGCCTGGACGCGGCGGGGGACGAGGCCGCCGCCCTGCTCTTCGCCCCGTAACCCGAGGACCCAAGATGACCGACGCTCCGCCCTCCGCCTCAGGTCCCAATGCCGGCATGGTCAACGCTTTTTCGGCGCAGGATGCCGCTTTGCTGCCCGCTGCCGATGCCGCCCTGGTCGCCCGCCGCCAGGCGGCGCTGGGGGCGGCCTACCGGCTATTCTACCGCACCCCGGTGCATCCGGTGCGCGGGCTGGGCTGTATCCTATGGGATGCGGAGGGGAATGAATATCTGGATGTCTATAACAATGTCGCCTCGGTCGGGCATTGCCATCCGCATGTGGTGGCGGCCCTCACCGCCCAGGCCGCCACGCTGAACACCCATACGCGCTATCTGCACGAGACCATTCTCACCTATGCCGAGCGGCTGCTGGCCACTCTGCCCGCCGAGATCGGCCGGGCGATGTTCACCTGCACCGGCAGCGAGGCGAATGATCTGGCAATGCGCATCGCCCGCCACGCCACCGGCGGCAGCGGCATCGTCGTCACCGAGCTGGCCTATCATGGCGTCACCGAGGCGGTGGCGGCGTTTTCGCCCTCACTCGGCAAAGCCTCGCCGCTGGGGGCGCATGTGCGCACCGTGCCGGCACCTTCCGGCGAAAATCCCGGCCCGCGCTTTGCCGCCAATGTCGCCGCTGCCTTCGCCGACCTCGCCCGCCATGGCATCCGCCCGGCGGCCTTGATCGTGGATACGATCTTCTCCTCCGATGGCGTCTATGCCGACCCGCCGGGCTTCCTGGCCGCGGCGGTGGAGGCGGCGCGCGCGGCGGGGGCCTTGTTCATCGCCGATGAGGTGCAGGCGGGCTTCGGGCGCACCGGCGATGGCATGTGGGGCTTTGCCCGGCATGGGGTGGTGCCGGACATCGTCACCTGCGGCAAGCCGATGGGCAATGGCCATCCGATGGCCGGGCTGTTCGCGAAGCCCGCTCTGGCCGACGCGTTCGGCCAGGCGATGCGCTATTTCAACACGTTCGGCGGCAATCCGGTCTCCTGCGCGGTGGGCATGGCGGTGCTGGATGTGATCGAGCGGGACGGGCTGATTGCGAAGGCCCGCAGCACCGGCGCCTTGCTGATGAAGGGCTTGCGCGGCCTCGGCGCCCGCCATGGCGAGATCGGCGAGGTGCGCGGGGCGGGTCTGTTTATCGGGCTGGCGCTGCGCGATGCGCGGACTGGCGCGCCCTCGGCCGAAATGGCGGCGAAGATCGTCAACGGGCTGCGCGACCGGCGCATTCTGATTAGCGCCACCGGGCCGGATGCGAATGTGCTGAAAATCCGCCCGCCTCTGGTCTTCGGCCCGGCCGAGGCCGACCGGCTGCTCAGCGCCATGGCGGACATCCTGCGCGGCTGAGCCGGCTGGCGCCCGCGCGCGGCGGGTGGCCTGGGCGGGGTAAGGGGCGCTTCAGCCGCTTCGTCTTCAGCCCGCTCGGTATCAGCTGTTCACCGGCCACTCGCGCGGCTTCGCCCGCCGCCGCGCGGTTGCGGGCGCCTTCCTCACGGACGGTGACAAACAGGCGGCGATTCGCTTGTTTCAACAATGCATCGAAGCGTCTGATCGACCCATCACGCGGTTAAAATAATTTCGAGGCCCGCAAAAAATGCCGCCGGGTGAGACGTGCCATCCGGCCCCGGAGCGCCGCCGGAAAGCTGCGATGTCAGCCATATTAACAACAGACAATATAAAAAAAGAAACGTAACATACGTTTTTTAATCACCACTCACGGAAATTTGTAGATAATTTTGGTCGACGCGCCTTTTTTTACTCGCCTTTAGGTGTTTTAGGTGGCTCAAATTTAACTTTTGCGCGCGCCGGGGCCGTCCGGTCTGGCTTTTTTGGAGTGGTGGGAATGTCTGACACGTGGAATGGCTCATCCTCGAGCAACTGGTTCAACGCGAATAACTGGAGCGGGTCGGTCCCGGCCTCCTCCGCGACGGGTAACCAGTCCATCGTCATTTCCGGCACCAACAGCACCCAGCCCTATCTGGCCCCGACGGACAATAACGCCAGCGTGATCATGGTGGCCCAGACCGTGACCACCAACAACACAACCTATTATGTCCTGCAAGAAAACCAGGTCGCGGGTGAAAGCATCACCCTGACCAGCGGCGCCAACCTGACCATCGGCGGCGAGGCGCTGGGTATTTTCTACGGCAATAGCGGCACCACCGCCGCCGGCAACACGATGACCGGCCTGCATGGCGCGCTCTCCTCCACGCCGCGCTATGATTCGCATATGTCGGTCTACGCGGTCGGCACCGACACGCTGACCGTTGAGACGATCAACGAGAATTTCGGCCTGATCGACGCCGCCTCTGGCGATACGCTGAGCATCGCCAACACCATCGGCGGCAATGCCCAGGCGCTGCACGGCCTGATCAATTACGGCCTGATCTCGGTCAGCGGCACGGGTCTCATCGACATCACCGCCGGCACAATGAGCGGCCAGACCGCCACTGTCTCGAATTTCTACAATGCCGGCTGGGTCGTCGATAATGGCGGCCAGCTGAACATCGAGGCCACCGTGCTGGACGGCGCCAACACCGCCGCCTCCTCCACCACCATCGATGGCTATATCGTCATCGAGAATGGCGCCAACGCCACCCTCTCCGCGGGCTTTGCCACGCAGGAGGAAGTGACCTTCTCCGGCAGCGGCAACACCCTCTCGGTTGCCCAGGGCACGCTGAATAACGGCACCATCGCCGGCTTCACCGCGGGGGACACGCTGGAGATCGACGGTTTCACCAGCGCCTCTAACATCACCTTCGCCAGCGCCGGCGGCAACACGCTGCTGACCACCCATAACGGCGGCACCGCCACCACCCTGACCCTGGCCGGCAGCCTGGCCAGCCCGGTGGTGATCGGCACCAACAGCGCCGGGGCCGAGTATATCTCCGCCGCGCCCAGCACCATTTCCAGCGGCACCAACACCCTGGTTGGCGCCAACGGCACCGTCACCGCGGCCAGCACCATGGTCGTCAGCGGCCCCGGCACCCAGCTGAGCAGCAACGAGTCGATCACCGGTGCGGGCACCATCACCATCCAGAATGGTGCCACCTTCGGGCTCTACAACACCGCCGGCAATGACGGCTCGCTCAGCGTCGTCTTCGGCACGCTGGGTTCCGCCAGCTCCCCGAACGAGCTGATCGTCAATGACAACAGCGCCGGCTTCGGCGGCACCATCACCGGCTTCACCGGCAATGATGTGATCGATCTCGGCGCCTCCGTGCTGCCGGCCCTGACCAGCGGCGAGGGCATCTCCTACAGCTACGCCAACGGCGCGCTCACCATCGCCGAGACCAGCAGCAACGGCGCCACCGTGGCCAGCACCAAGCTGAGCATCTCCGGCACCGGCCTCTCCACCTCTTCCTTCGTGGTGCTCTCCAGCGCCAATGGCGAGCTGGTCGAAACCGCGCCGACCGCCGCCACCTCCTACGTCTTCACCGGCGCCACCAATTCGAATTTCGAACTCTACTCGAACTTCTCCGGCGGCGTCGCCCCGGGCGATGTGCTCTCCGCCAATGAGCGCGTGACCATCGCGACCAACACCGCGTCCGTCACCTCCAGCGGCGTCACCGATAACGGCGTGATCTCCGTCGCTTCCGGTGCGAAGTTCATCGATGCCGGTTCGCTGAGCGGCACCGGCACGCTGGCCGTCGCGGGCTCCGCCACACTGACCGGCGCCACCACGCTGGGCGCGGTCACCGATAGCGGCACGCTGGTGCTGGCCGGCAACGATGCCGCCGCCATCTCGCTCGCCTCCGGCGCGCAGGTGACCCTCTCCGGCGCGTTCAGCGACAGCCAGGCCATCACCGGCCTCGGCACGCTGACCGTGAATAAGGGCGTCACCGCGTCCCTGGCCTCCGGTTCCAGCTTCGCCGCGATCAATGATTTCGGCACCATCATTGCCGCCGGTTCACTCTCCGGCCCGGTCAATATGGAAGGCAATGGCGCTGGCAGCGTGCTGCAGATGGCGCTGGGCAACACCGTGCCCGCGCTGACGAATTTCGGCACCACCGATGAGCTGGTCGCCACCGGCGTCTCCATCCCGGCCGGCGAAGGGCTGACCATCAGCTACGCCAATGGCGTGCTGACCGAGACCCTGACCGACAGTTCCGGCAACGCGCTGGGGACGAACACCGTGTCTCTGGCCGGCGTCTCCGGCACCACCCTGACCAGCGGCTCCTTCGTCAATCTGATCGGCACCAACAGCGTCACCATCGAGCTGGCCCCGACCATTGCCACCGCCTTCACCTTCACCGGTGCAAATGGCTCGAATTTCGAGCAGGCGAATAATTTCTCCGGCAATGTCGCCCCAGGCGATGTGATCTCCGCCAAGGAGACAGTGGTCGTCGGCGCCAATGCCGCCTCGGTGAGCAGCAGCGGCGTCACGGATAACGGCTTCATCACCGTCGCCTCCGGTGCGGCCTTCCTCGACGCCGGCTCGCTGACTGGCACCGGCACGCTGGCCGTGTCAGGTTCCGCGACCCTGACCGGCGCCACCACGCTGGGCGCGATCACCGATAGCGGCACGCTGGTGCTCGGCGGCACCGACGCCACGGCGGTCTCGCTGACCTCCGGCGCGCAGGTGACCATCGCCTCCAATTTCAGCGACAGCCAGGCCATCACCGGTCCGGGCACGCTGACGGTGGATAGCGGTGTCACCGCCTCGCTGGCCTCCGGCTCCAGCTTCTCGGCGATCTATGATTACGGCACCATCGTCGCGGCGGGCTCGCTCTCCGGGCCGATCAACATGGAAGGCAATGGTGCGGGCAGCGCGGTGGATTTCACTGGCAGCAACGTCACCAACCATGTGCTGAACGAGACGCTGACGAATTTCGGCACCACCGACGCGATTACGCTGGGTGCTGCCAATTTCTCGCTCAGCTCCAGCGCCGACAAGCTGACCGAGACCTATAATAACGGCACGCTGGTGGTGAGCGACACCACTGACGGCGCCGCCGTGACCATCGCGCTGAGCCTGAGCTCCGGCGACAGCGCCAGCTGGTTCAAGGTGAGCGATGCCTCCGGCCAGCTGGTCGTCACTCTCTGCTTCTGCGCCGGCACCAACATTGCCACGCCGAGCGGCGAGGTTGCCGTTGAGGCTCTGCGCGAGGGCGATTTGGTGCTGACCCAGGATGGCCGCGCTCTGCCGATCCGCTGGCTGGGACAGAGCCATGTCGCCAAGGCCTTCGCCGACCCGATCCGCTCCTACCCGGTGCGGATCAAGGCCGGCGCCCTCGGCGAAAACCTGCCCAAGCGCGATCTCTGCGTCTCGCCCGACCATGCGATCTTCCTGGATGGCGTGCTGGTCCAGGCAGGGGCGCTGGTGAATGGCGAGAGCATCGTGCGCGAGCGCGACATCCCGGCCCAGTTCACCTACTACCATGTCGAGCTGGCCAGCCATGAGCTGCTGCTGGCCGAAGGCGTGGCGGCGGAAAGCTTCGTCGATAACATCGAGCGCATGCATTTCCACAACTGGGATGAGCGCAGCGCGCCGGAGACCGCGATCGCCGAGATGCCCTACCCGCGGGCGAAATCCGCCCGCCAGGTGCCGGCCGCGACCCGCGCCCGCCTGCTGGCTGCGGGGCGCCGCGTCGCCTGAGCCTGACGGCGGTCATCATCTGAAAAGGGCGGCTTCGGCCGCCCTTTTTTGTGCCTGCTTCGCGGCCGGGCGGGGCGATGTCTGTGAATATTTTATGGCGCTGGTGCGGGTTTTTGCGACTCAGCCGGTGCCAAAACCGCGCGAAGCGCCAGAAGTGCCGTTAGCGGCGGGCCGGGGCAGCCGCGTTCCCTGGCGCGGCGATCGCCCGGCGGTGGCCGCGTGGCGTAAAATCGTCGCCATATGCATTTTTAATGCTTTGATAAGTTAGAAAATTTTTCCACGGCTTTACGCCTCCAACTCCAGCCCGCGCCCGAAATGGGTTGTTTTTGCAATAATCTCAGGGTGGCTGTTTGTTCCGCTAAAGCTATGATGCCCGCCGAAACTTCGTTTCACGCCATAAAAACTACTTAAAGATCGGAAAATTTTTTAAACTCTACTCAAAATTTCAGTCCATAGTGCGGGCACAGCCGGGAGATGGAGTCTCGTAGTTCGGGCTTCGCACGGTTGGTTTTTTTATGGAACCTACGGAGAGTTGAGATGAACTTTGTCAATTTCGCCACCACCGCCCGCCTGCAGAACGACAGCGCCACCTCCTCACAGAACGAGGATTTCCAGGGCCTGGCGCTGCAGACCCTGCTCAACCGCCGGTTTGATAATCTGCGTCTTGAGCTTGATGCGCCGGCCAGCACCTTCTGGTGCATGATGAAGCCGACCGGCCGGCCTTCTTATACCCATGCGCTGATGCAGGATATCAGCGAAATGCAGGATTTGATCGTTTCCTCCTTCCCGCGCGGGCCACGCCGTGAAAACAGCCCGTTCAACTGGATGGTGATGGCCTCCGCCGTTGAGGGCATCTACAATCTCGGTGGTGATCTCGGGCATTTTGCTCAGCGTATCCGCCAGAGCGACCTTGATGCGATGCGCCATTACGGCCATGTCGCGGTGAAGGCAGTGCATCGTCATCATATGGCTTTTGACGCACCGGTGATCACCATGGCGCTGGTCCAGGGCGATGCGTTGGGCGGTGGTTTCGAGAACGCTCTGTGCTGCGACATCATCGTTGCCGAGCGCAACGCCAAGATGGGGCTGCCGGAAGTCCTGTTCAATCTGTTCCCCGGCATGGGCGCCTATAGCTTCCTGACCCGCCGGGTCAGCCGCAAGCAGGCCGAGGAAATGATCCTGTCCGGGCGCATCTACACCGCCGAAGAGCTGCATGAGATGGGCGTTGTCGATGTTTTGGCCGAGGACGGGCAGGGCGTGGATTGCGTGCAGGGCTACATCGCCAAGCATAACCGCAAATTCAACGCGCATCTCGCAACCATTCGCGCCCGCCGCCGGGTGAACCCGATCACGCTGGAAGAGCTGATCGATGTCGTCGATATCTGGGCCGAGGCCGCCGTCAATCTGACCGAGGCGGATCTGCGCAAGATGGACAAGCTCTGCGCCGCGCAGGACCGCCGTCTGGCGGCGCTGCAGCCTCAGGCTTCGATGATCATGGCCGCCGAGTGAAGGCAGCTTTGGCGATGCCGGCCGGGCCGACGATCATTGATTGTTCGCCCGGCGGATCGTGCCAAGCGCCATCACCGCTTGTCTTGTCCGTTTCAACTCAGTGTGGGCGCGGCTGGTGAACGCGCCCGCCTGGGCCTTCAGCTCACTGCCGCGTAAGCCGCCCCATGGAGTGCAGAGATTGCCCAGCGCCTTCGCCCCGACATTCGCCGCCGAGCTGCGCAGCGCGTGGGCATGGTTGCGAAACTCCTGCCCATCGCCCTTTTCCGCATCGGCGGAGAGCAGATCGATCAGATCCTTCGCATCGGAGAGGAAATCCGAGAGCAGCTCGTTGAGGAACTGGCTGTCGCCGAGCAGCCGCAGATTGGCGATGATCGCATCATCCAAAGGCGATTCTTCGGGCGCGGGCCGGGCCAGCACCGGCGCCGGCGGCTCGATCCATTCCTCCAGCCGGGCGATCACCGATGAGGGCTCGCGCATGCGGGCCATCTTTTCCACCGCCGCCACCAGATCCTGCGGTGCCACCGGCTTGACCAGACAGCCATCCATGTCGGCGCTGCGCCATTCGCCGCTCATTTGCGCGAAGGCATCCGCCGTCAGCCCGACAATGGGCAGCCGGTCCCGGCCCAGCGCCATCACCCGGTAGAGCTTGGTGGCTTCCAGCCCGTCCAGCCCGGGCATGTTGAAATCCATCAGCACGATATCGAAGCGCTCATCCTCGCGCTCCAGAATATCCACCGCCAGGTTGCCGTTATCGGCCACCGTCACATTATGCCCGGCCGCTTCCAGAATGCGGGTGAAGACACGCTGATTGACCCGGTTATCATCCACCAGCAGCACATTGCGGCGGATCAGCGAGACCGGCAGCGGCGCCGGTTCAGGCTCGGCCTCCAGGGCACGCGGCGCGGCGGCGGGCAGTTCGTCGCTGGTTGCGATCGGCGGCACGACGCCGCAGAAGCGCCCGGCGATCAGCAAGGCCTGCTGCAATTCCTGGTCGGAAAAATCGTCCGAGAGCAGGGTGGTGCAGCGTTGCCGGGTGGCAAGATCGGGCAGGCCCGGCCCCTCGACGGGCTGGATCTGGATCAGCATCGGCGCGGCGCCGCGGCTGCTCACCGGGGCGGAGGGCGGTTCGCCGTCATTATTGTAATCCACCAGAATGCGCACATCAGCCGGCACCATGGTGCCGGGATTGACCAGCTCCACCTCCGCGCCCATGGCGGCGAGGTTGGTGCGCATCAGCGCGCGCTTCAGCGGATTGCGCACCCGCAGGCCGATCTTGCCGGGCGGCGCCCGCCAGATTTCCTCCGTCGGCTCGGCACGCAACGCCTTGATGAAGAAGCGGAACTGGCTGCCTTCGCCAAGCTTGCTCTGCACGGCGATTTCACCACCCAGCAGCCCGACCAGCCGCTTGGTGATGGCCAGGCCCAGACCGGTGCCGCCGAACCGGTTGAGAATTGAGGCGTCGCCCTGGGTGAAGCTCTCAAAAATCTTCGCCTGCGCCTCGACCGGAATGCCGATGCCGGTATCCGAGACCTCGACCTGCAGGATCAGCTCGCCCTCGCTGCCGGGGCGGGTATCCACCGCCAGCACCACGCCACCAATGGAGGTGAATTTCACCGCGTTGCCGACGAGATTGATCAGGATTTCCTGCAGATGCAGCCGGCTGGTCTTGATCCGTACCGGGGTGCGCGGGGTGACGTGGAGGTTGAAGGCGATGGATTTCTCCCGCACCTGGCTCTCGACGATGCGCCGCACATCGACCAGCAGCGCCAGCAGGTCGAACTCCTCCACCGTGCTGGTCATCCGCCCCGCCTCGATGCGGGAGAAATCCAGCAGCTGGTTGATCAGCGTCTGCAAGGAATGGCTGGCGACGCCGACGGTCTCGACCATCTCCGCCTGGGCGGAATCGAGCTTGCTGGCGCGCAGCAGCTCGTTCATGCCGATGATCGCGGTCAGCGGCGTGCGCAGCTCGTGGCTGACGCTGGCCAGGAACATGCTCTTGGCCTTGCTCGCCTCCTCGGCCGCCTTGGTCGCCTGGGAGAGTTTTCGGATCAATGTGCCGGCATAGGCGGGGAGAACAATCAGCCCGACCAGCAAGCCGGCCGACAATTCCGGTACGCTGCGCCAGAAGCCGGAGGTGAGTACAACGGCAAGAAAACTGAGCACCGCGATTGGCACGGCGAGTAGCAGAAAGCGTTGCCCGAAACGGAAGCCGTTGCCGAAGATGAGCCAGAGATATAGCGGATAGAACAGCGCCATCTTCTCACCGCCGAGATAGAGCTCCCATGAGAGGAAGCCGCAATCCAGCAGCAGGGCGAGGATTCGTCGCGGAATATTGATGTCGGGGCGCCAGAGAATATGCGCCAGCACACCGAGCGTCAGCACGACGTACAGCGCCATGACGCAAAGCTCGCTATTCCCTGTCATGGCATGGCCATCAGCGAGGAAAATCAGCAGCATTACGGCCGTCAACGCCAGCCGGTTGAAGCTCATCTCATGTTCGCTGTCCGGGCGCCCGCGCAGGCGCTGGGTCAGCGGGGCGAGCAGCCGACGCAGCGCATCGCCCGCCCGGTTCAGCGTCCTCATCGCGCGCTCCGCGCCGCGCAGAGGAAGGAGGCCTGGGATTTCTGCCAGACCAGCTCGTTCAGGAACACATCCGGCGCCAGCGCCTGGCCGAGCAGGAAGCCCTGGCCCTCATCGCAGCCCTCGGCTTTCAGCAGAGCGAGCTGGGCGTTGGTCTCAATCCCCTCGGCGACGACGCGCAGATTGAGGATATGGCCCAGCTCGATGATCGTGCGCGCGATCGCGAGGTCATTCTTGTTCTCGGCCAGCCCCTGGATGAAGGAGCGGTCGATCTTCAACCGGTCGAGCGGAAATTTCTGCATATAGGCGAGCGAGGAATAGCCGGTGCCGAAATCATCCAGCGACAGGCTGACCCCCAGGCTGCGCAGCGCGTTGAGCTGCGGGATGATGTCATCGACATCGCGCAGCAAAATCCCTTCGGTCAGTTCCAGGTCCAGCGCGCGCGGGTCGATCCGGGTCTCGGCCAGGGCGGCGGCAACCACCTTGGCGATGGCGCGGCGGCGGAACTGGATCGGCGAGAGATTGACGCCGACCCGCAAGCCGGTGACGCCCTGGCGCGCCCAGTCCCCGATCTGCCGGCAGGCCTCATGGATCACCCATTCATTGATCGGCATGATCAGCCCGGTTTCCTCGGCGAGGCTGAGGAAATGCCCCGGCGGCACCAGCCCCGCCTCGGGCCGGCGCCAGCGCAGCAGCGCCTCGGCGCCGGTCAGCGCCCCGGTGCGCAGATCGAATTGCGGCTGGTAGTTCAGCACGAATTCCCGCTGCGCGATGGCGTTCAGCAGATCGCGCTCCAGATTGACCACCTGGCTGGAATTGGTGCCCATCTCGGCGGCGAAGGCGCGCCACATATTGCCGCCGGCCAGCTTCGCCGCATACATCGCCTGGTCGGCATTCTTCATCAGCGATTCCGCGTCCTGCGCGTCCTGCGGCGCCATCGAGATGCCGATGCTCGCCCCCACATTCAGCGCCTCTGGCGCATGCTCGCTCTCATTCAGCCGGGCGATGATCAAATCCGCCAGCCGCGCGGTATCCTCCGGCCCGGTGATATTGGATTGCAGCACCGCGAACTCATCCCCGCCGATGCGCGCCACCGTATCCTCCTCGCCGATCAGCTCGACCAGCATCTCGGCGATGCGCCGCAGCAGCCGGTCCCCCATGGCGTGGCCCTGGCTGTCATTGATCGATTTGAACCGGTCGAGATCGATGAAATGCAGGGCGAAATGCTGGTCCCCCCGGCGGCCGCGGGCGAATTCGCGCTGGATCCGGTCGCGCAGCAGCGCACGGTTGGGTAGCCCGGTCAGTGGGTCGTGATTGGCCAGATATTCCAGCCGCTTCTCGGCATTGCGCCGCTCGGTGATGTCGACCGAGGTGGTCAGCACCGCGCGCGCCACGCCATTGGCATCGCGCAGCGGCACCTTGCTGGTCAGGTACACCAGCGTGTCGCCGGAGGCGGTCATCACCTCCTCCTCGCGGGCGGGCAAAGGCTGGCCGGTTTCCAGCACCAGCTTGTCCAGCCGGCGGCTGGAAATGCCGCGCTCCCAGCCGAACAGCAGATCCACCGGCTGGCCGACCAGCTCGCCCGGCAGCTCGCCGGCGGCGGCGGCCTGGGCGGCGTTGACGAACAGGCAATTGCCATGCCGGTCGGCGGCGCTGATCATCGCCGGGACATTGTCGATCACCTGCGCCAGCGCCTCGCGGCTATCGATGGCGAAATCCTCGCGCATCGGCACGCCGGCGGCCAGCCGCCGCTCCAGCATCTCCGCCCGGCGCAGCGTGTTCTGCTGCTGGGCGCGCAATTTCAACAGGTTGCGGGCCCGGGTGACGAATTCCACATGGTCGACCGGGCTCAGCAGAAAATCCGTCGCCCCGGCTTCCAGGCAGGCGACGCGGTAATTGCGGTCGTGATAGGCGGTGACGACGATCACCGGCAGGTTGGGGTCGTAGGAGCGTATATGCGCGACCAGCTTGTCGCCGGTCATGAAGGGCATTTTATAGTCGGTGATCAGCAGGTCCGCCTGGTTGCCGGGCAGCCAGTCGATCACCTGCTGGGCGTTCTCGAAGGTGCGGACATGCGCCTCCACCCCGAGATTGCGCGCCAGGCGGGCGTAAATGCGGCGATTGGTCGGGCTGTCATCGACGATCAGGATGGTCGGCTGGGAAATCTGCATCACCTCAGCCTGTCCAGTGCCGGACCTGTTGCGCCCCACAAGACGGTTTCAGGCGAACCGAGACACACGAATGGCGGCCGGGGCACGGCATTATTCTTAGATGCTGACAACTCATTTCCCGAATGCCCTCTTGCCCTTCTCGGTAGGGTTGGAAGCTATCTCAAGATCTGCCCCAATTCTACCTGTAATCGAATTTATTCAATAATTCGATACGCGCCAAGATCGCTTTCGGACCGGCCCCGGTGGGAGGGGCGGAAAAGGCGGACTTGATCTGGGTCATGGCGCCGCGGCGCGGGGCGGGATTCAGTGGAATTCGCTGCAACCGCAAAGGAGAGAGCGCGTGGCGAAGATGATGAAAGCCGCCATTGTGCGGGACTTCACAAAACCGTTGACGATCGAGGACTGGCCGGTGCCGGACCCGGCGGAAGGGCAGATTCTGGTGCGGCTGAGCGCGACCGGGGTCTGCCACACGGATCTGCACGCCGCCCGGGGCGATTGGCCGGTGCGCCCAACCCCGCCTTTCATCCCCGGCCATGAGGGGGTGGGGATGGTCGCGGCGGTCGGGCGCGGGGTGAAGCGGGTGAAGGAGGGCGACCGGGTCGGCATTCCCTGGCTGCACAGCGCCTGCGGCTATTGCCCGCATTGCCGCACCGGCTGGGAGACGTTGTGCGCCGACCAGCAGAATTCCGGCTATTCGGTGAATGGCAGTTTCGCCGAATACGCGCTGGCGGACCCGAATTATGTCGGCCGGATTCCGGCCGGGCTGGAGGATGGGCCGGCGGCCCCGGTGCTCTGCGCCGGCGTGACGACCTATAAAGGGCTGAAGGAAACCGAGGTGAAGCCCGGCGAATGGGTGCTGATCTCGGGCGTCGGCGGGCTCGGCCACATGGCCGTGCAATATGCCAAGGCGATGGGCATGCATGTGGCGGCGGTCGATATCCACCCCGACAAGCTGGCCCTTGCCCGGCAGCTCGGCGCGGATGTGACGCTGGATGCGCGCGATGCCGAGGCACTGGCCAGCTTCACGCAGCGCAGCGGCGGTGTTCACGGGGCGCTGGTCACCGCGGTCTCGCCGGTGGCGTTCGAGCAGGCCTACGGGCTGTTGCGCGCCCACGGCACCATGGCGCTGGTGGGGCTGCCGCCGGGGCGCTTCAGCCTGCCGATCTTCGAGACGGTGCTCAAACGCATCACCGTGCGCGGCTCTATCGTCGGCACCAGGCAGGATCTGGAAGAGGCGCTGGAGTTCGCCGGCGAGGGCAAGGTGGCGGCGCATTTCTCCTGGGACAGCCTGGAAAATATCAACCAGATCTTCGAGCGCATGGAGCAGGGCGGCATCGATGGCCGGGTGGTGCTGAAGCTCTGAAACACCCGACCTGAAACCGCGCAAAAGTTTTTGGGGGTGTGGGGCGTTTTTTCAAAAACTCCCCACGGTCCTCCGCTCGTTGCGTTTTAATGCCCCACCCGGTACGCGCCCAGCGCCACCAGGTCCGGGACAATCCCCAGCCCCGGCGCCTCGCTCAGTGTGGCGTGGCCCTGGGTGATCCGCGCCAGCGGGCCGCAGCTCATCTCGCGCAGCGCGTTCGGGTTGGAATCGATCTCCAGCATTCCCTCACCCCCTACCGCCGCCAGCAGATGCGCCGAGGCCAGCAGCCCCAGCCCGCCGCCCAGCCAATGCGGGCAATAAATCAGCCCCGCCGCCAGCGCCGCGCGCGCCACCGGCAGGCACCCGGAAAACCCGCCCCATTTGGCGATGTCCGGCTGCATGACCGCCACAGCGCGGGAGGCCAGAGCGGCCGCGAAGCCCTCCTGCCCGAGCAGATTCTCCCCCGCCGCCAGGGGGATGCCGGTCTGCCCGGCAAGGTGCCGCCACTCCGCCCAGGGCCGGTCGGCCCGCAGCGGCTCCTCCACCCAGCCCAGCCCGAAGCCGGCCAGATGCGGCAGCATCCGCGCCGCCTCCTCCAGGCTCCAGCCCTGGTTGGCATCCACCATCAACTTCGCGCCCTCGCCCAGCGCCGCGCGCAGATCGCGCAGATTGCGCAGATCCCGCGCCTGCCCGAACCCGACCTTCAGCTTGAAGGCGGTAAAGCCCGCCTGGCGCTGCGCCAGCGCCGTCTCCACCGCCTTGTCCGGATTGATGCCGCTGGCATAGACCGAAAGGCGCGGATCGCCGCCCCCCAGCAGCCGCCAGAGCGGCTGCCCGGCCCGGCGCGCCCGCAGATCCCAGAGCGCGATATCCACCCCGGCGATGGCCTGGGCAATCGGCCCCGGCTCGCCGCACTGGATCGCCAGCACGGCGGTGCGGGCAGTCAGCCGCGCGAACACGGCCTCCGGCACGCCCTCCTGGCCGACCGCCAGCGGCGCCAGCACGCGCTCCACCATCCGCGCCCGGTGCTCGGCACCGATGGCGGGGAAATTGCACCAGATCTCGCCCCAGCCGATGGCGCCTTCCTCATCCTCCGCCTCCACCACCACCATCGGCCGGTCATGCATCACCCCGAAGGAGGTGGTCACCGGATGTTCGATCGGGCAGCGATAGACGAAGGCCCGCAGCGCGGCGATGCGGGGGGCGGCACTCACGAGACCAGATCCATCTCCAGCTGCACGAGATCCCCGCGATAGATCACCTCGCCCAGATAGATCACCGTGCGATCCGGCGCCGCGAAGACCCGGCGGACATTGGCAACGGGCGCATTCACCCGCAATTTCAGCAAGGCGGCGGCCTCCGGGTCGGCGCTGCCGATGGTCAGGGTCTGGTGGGCGCGGGCGATCTCGATCTCCGGCATGGCGGCCAGCAGCGGGATCATCAGCTCGCTGCGAAACCGCTCCGGGGCGCGGCGGAAAATCGCCTCGTCGAGATGGATGGAGATCACGCAGTAAGGCGTGCCCTCGCGCAGATGCACCCGCATCATATGCACATAATGGGCGGCCGGCTTGCCGTCCGTCTCGGTCAGGTTCGGCGCCGCCTGGCCCTCGGAGATGTTCAGCAGCTGGATCTCGTCGCCCTTCAGCATGGTGACGAGATCGCGCAGCGTGGTCTGCACTTTCAGCCTGGTTTCGGCGGCCGGGTTGCGTTGCACGAAGGTGCCGCGCCCTTGCCGCGCCACCACCAGCCCGTCGCGCTGCAGCAGCTCGATCGCCTGGCGCACCGTCACCCGTGCCAGGGAAAATTCCTTCGCCAGCTCCTCGGCGGAGGGCAGCCTGTCGCCGGGCTTGAAAATGCCGCGCAGGATGCGCTGGCGCAGCACTTCGGAAAGTTGGGCGTAAAGCGGCAGCGGATTGTCGGTGGAGAGAATACTCATCGGCGCGGACATACCCCCATCATCCCGATAATGGTATGAGCGCCGTCCGAGATTATTCAGGGCGGCAACCCGTTTGATATACGGTCATCCTATAGACCATACGACTTGAGGTGGCAAGATGCGCGCGGACCGACGCGACGCGGTGAGGTTCAGGCCGGCTGTTCGCTGCCGCCGGCCATGGCGAAGCCGGCCAGGGCGGCCTGCATGTCATGGGCCAGGTCCATATCCGCGCAGGGCAGGCGCCAGAGCCCGTCCCCCACCACCTGCAGCTCCAGCACGATCTGCTGAAACCCGTTCTCGACCAATGTGCGCACCGCGCCGACCCGCACATGCGCGGCCGGCACCACCAGGCTGCGCAGCGCCTTGCCTTCCGGTATGGCCAGAAACACCAGCCCCCGCCCGCCATCCAGCGCCAGCCCGCCGCCACGGGCGAAAAAGCTGGTCTGCGCGGTGAAAGGTTGCGGCGCGGCGGCGAGGGCGGCTTCCAGCCGGGACTGGGTGCGCTGGGTCAGCCGGCCTTTCACCCAGGCGCCGAGGCGCATCCAGCCGCGTGTCGGCATCGAGGCGACGACGCAGAGGATCAGCGTCACCGTGATGAAAACCCAATGGAAGGCAATCCAGGCCCAGTAGAAACTCAAATGCCCGCTCCTCGCGCCGCCGCCGGGTCGTCAGCGCCCGGAGGATGGCGCGTGGTTAGCGCCATCGGCCAGCCTGGGCAAATCGCTTCGTGACAAGCGCGGCGCTCGCCGCCGCCTGATTCATTCGGAACTTGACGAAGAGCGCTACAAGAACATAACGTGAACAACGCCATGACAGCCTCTCTCGACCCAGCCCTGACCGCGAAACTTCGGATCCTGGCCGATGCGGCGAAATATGACGCCTCCTGCGCCTCCTCCGGGGCGCCGAAGCGCGCGGCGGGGAAGGGCGGGCTCGGCTCCACCACGGGGGCCGGCATCTGCCATTCCTACACGCCGGACGGGCGCTGCGTCTCGCTGCTGAAAATCCTGCTGACCAATTACTGCTTGTTCGATTGCGCCTATTGCATCAATCGCCGCTCCTCCAACGTGCCGCGCGCCCGCTTTTCGGTGCGGGAGGTGGTGGATCTCACCTTGGCCTTCTACAAGCGCAATTATATCGAGGGGCTGTTTCTCTCCTCAGGCATCATCCGCTCGCCGGATTACACGATGGAGCAGATGATGCTGGTGGCGAAATCGCTGCGCCAGGATCACGGCTTTGCCGGCTATATCCATCTGAAAGCGATCCCGGAGGCCAATCCCTGGCTGATCGAGCAGGCCGGGCTGTGGGCGGATCGGCTCTCGATCAATCTGGAACTCCCCAACGAGACCAGCCTGGCGCGGCTCGCCCCGGAGAAACAGGCCCCGGCGATCAGCGCCGCGATGGGGCAGATGCAGCAGCGCATCGTCGAGGCCAAGGCGGAGCGGCGGCGCTTCTCGCCTTCGGGGCAATCCACCCAGATCATCGTCGGCGCGGATGCCACGGACGATGCCGCGGTGCTGGCGAAAAGTGCGGCGCTGTACGGCGATTTCAAGCTGCGGCGGATCTATTATTCCGCTTACAGCCCGCACCAGGCGGTCAGCGCCGCGCTGCCGGCGAAACCACCGCCGCTGCAGCGTGAGAACCGGCTCTATCAGGCGGATTGGCTGCTGCGCTATTACGGCTTCACCGCCACCGAGATCGCCGCCGGCGGCGAGGGCGGGATGCTGGATCTGGAGATCGACCCCAAGCTCGCCTGGGCGCTGAAGAATCGCGGCCAGTTTCCGGTGGATGTGAACCAGGCGCCGCGCGAGATGCTGTTGCGGGTGCCGGGGCTGGGGGCGCGGGCGGTGGAGAAGATCATCGCGGCGCGGCGCTTCTCGCGGCTGCGGCTGGCGGATGTGGCGCGGCTCAGCTCCGGGCTGAAACGCATGCTGCCCTTCCTGATCACCGAGGATCACCGCCCGGCGCAGACCGACCGGCTGGATCTGCGCCAGCGCCTCGCGGTGCAGCCGAGCCTGTTCTGATGCAGACCCGCATCGCGCTGGCGCCGGGAGCGGATCTGCCCGGCTTTCGCGCCGCGGTGCGCGGGCTGGTGGCGCGGGGCGTGAAGCCGCGCGAGGTGCTATGGGAGACGGGCGCCAGCCTGTTCGGCGCTGCCCCGCCGCAGGACGGCCCGGCCTTCAGCCTGCCCCGCGCGGCGGCGGAGCTGATCGGGCTGGTGATCTGCCATCGCGACCCGGCCCGCCATGCGCTGCTTTATGAAATGATCTGGCGGCTGCGCCATGGCGAGCCGCATCTGCTGGAGATGCGCCACGACAAGCTGACCCACCGGCTGGAGATGCTGGCGAAAGCCGTGCGGCGGGATCTGCACAAGATGCACGCCTTCGTGCGCTTCCGCCGCGTCGAGGACGCGCAGGGCGAGCGCTTCCTCGCCTGGTTCGAGCCGGATCATCATATTCTGGAGGCGACTTCAGGGTTTTTCGTCAATCGCTTCCGCAGCCTGGTCTGGTCCATCCTCACGCCCGAGGGCACGCTGCATTGGGACGGCACGCGGCTGGAAATCGGCCCGCCGGGCCAGCGTGGCGATGTGCCGGAGAGGGATGAGGTCGAATCCGGCTGGCTGGATTATTACCAAAGCATTTTCAACCCGGCGCGCCTGAACACCGCGATGATGCAGAAGGAAATGCCGCGCAAATATTGGCGCAATCTGCCCGAGGCGCGGCTGATCCCAGAGCTGGTGGCGCAGGCCCCGGCGCGGGTGGAGGAGATGATTGCCCGCGCGGCGGCGATGAGCGCCAAACGCGACCCGCAAAAGGCGGTGGCGGCGATGGCGGCGCAAACGCCGACGACATTAGCGGCGCTGAACCGGATCATCACGGCTTCGCCGCCTTTCCTGGCCGGGAGCACCCGCGCGGTACTGGGCGAGGGGGTGATGCAGCCCGCCATCGCCTTCATCGGCGAGCAGCCGGGGGATGAGGAGGATGCGCAGGGGCGCTGCTTCGTCGGCCCGGCCGGGCAGCTTCTGGATGCGATGCTGGCGCGGGCCGGGATTGACCGGGCGGAATGCTACATCACCAACGCGGTCAAGCATTTCAAGTTCGAGCAGCGCGGCAAAAATCGCCTGCACCAATCCCCGACCACCGGGGAGATCAAGCATTATCGCTGGTGGCTGCTGAAGGAGTTGGAGCTGGTGCGGCCACGTCTGGTGGTCGCACTGGGGGCGAGTGCGGCGCTGGCGGTCGGCGGCCAGCCGGTCTGCGTCACCCAGGCGCGCGGCCCGGCGCAACTGGGGGATTGGCCGGCTTTTGTCACCACGCATCCGTCCTACCTGTTGCGTTTGCCGGATGAGCAGGCGCGCCGCGCGGCGGAGGCGGCGTTTTTGCAGGATTTGCGGGCGGTGAGGCGTCTGGCTCAAACCCACGCTTAAATGTGCAAAAGTTTTTTGGTGCCGCTTTTTTTCAAAAAAGCGGCAAAAACGCCGGGGCATAGGCAACGCCGTCGTCAACACCCCAAACCTTCGTGGGGACTTTTTGAAAAAAGTCCCCACACCCCCAAAAACTTTTGCAAATTTAGATTTTCAGCCTTTTTCCACCTCAGCCAGCGCCGAATTCAGCCAGTTCAAAAAAACCCTGATCATCGGCGCACTCTTCCGCCGCGTCGGATACACAAAATGATGCCCGACATAGGAAATACTGCGCGAGCACCCCGCCAAGGGCGCCACCAGCTTGCCCGTGGCCAGCTCCTTCGCCGCCAGCAAGGTTGATTCCAACGCCACCCCATGCCCCTCCACCGCCGCCGCAATGGCGAGAAAGCTGCGGTCAAACCGCAAGCCACGCAGCGGCGGGGCCGGCAGGCCGTTGATGGCGAACCAGTCCGGCCAGCGCACCTGCTTATTGTCGCTCTGGATCAGCGTCTGCTCGCCAAGATCCGCGATGCTGGTGATCCGCGCCGCCAGAGGCGGGGCGCAAAGCGGTGTCACTGTCTCCGGCCCGAGCGGGATCATCTCCACCCCCGGCAGCGTCACCGGGCCGTAAGTGATGTCGGCATCGAACTCATCGGCGGTGAAGCGGGTATAATCGGTGCCAGCCGCCAGCCGCACCTCGATGCCAGGATGCGCGTTGAGAAAATGCGGCAAACGCGGCGCCAGGAACTGGGCGGCGAAGCTCGGCGCGCAATGCAGCCGCAGCGAGGCCGGGGTGCGGCGCGAGACCGTCTCCAGCCCCCGGCGCAGCTCCTCAAAGCCGCGCTCCACCGCGCGCATCAGCGCCGCCCCCTCCATGCTCAGCTCCACCGCCCGGGTGCGGCGAATGAACAGCTTCACCCCCAGCGCCGCTTCCAGATTGCGGATGGCGTGGCTCACCGCGCTCGGCGTGAAGCCCAGCTCATCCGCCGCGGCGGTGAACGAGCCCAGCCGCCCGGCAGATTCAAAGGCTCTGAGCGCCGGAAGTGGGATTTTGTTGAGCATTTTATATGTGAACCAAATTCATCCATGGATGTAAAGATCGCGTTTGTCGGCAGCCCGGTATTGGCGCAGCTTCAGCCTTACAAAACCAAATTGGAGGAACCATGCTGCTCAGCGGCAAGACGGCGATCATCTCGGGCGCGGCCAGCAAGGCCGGCATCGGCCTGGCCACGGCGCGGCTTTTCGCCAGCCAGGGCGCGCGGATCGCGATTCTCGACCTCACCGAAGAAGCCGCCGCCGAAGCGGCCGCCAGCCTGCCGGCCGTACCTGAGGGCGCGCATCTGGGTGTCGCCTGCGACGTGACGGATGCGCAGGCCTGCCAGGGCGCGGCGCAGCGTGTGCTGGAGGTGTTCGGCCAGGCGGACATTCTCATCAATAATGCCGGCATCACCCAGCCCTTGAAGTTGATGGAGATCGGAGGGGAGAACTGGCAGAAGGTGATGGATGTGAACCTCACCGGCGTGCTGTATCTCAGCCAGGCCTTCATCCCGCATATGCGTGCGCGCAAGCAGGGCTCTATCGCCTGCATGTCCTCGGTGTCCGCCCAGCGCGGCGGCGGCATTTTCGGCGGCCCGCATTATTCCGCCGCCAAAGCCGGCGTGCTCGGCCTCGCCAAGGCGATGGCGCGTGAGCTGGGGCCGGATGGCATCCGCGTCAACAGCGTCACCCCCGGTCTGATCCAGACCGAGATCACCGGCGGCAAGCTAACGGATCAGATGCGCACCGACATCCTGAAAGGCATCCCGCTCAACCGTCTGGGCGAGGCCAAGGATGTCGCCGGCGCCTTCCTGTTCCTGGCCTCCGATATCTCCTCCTACATCACCGGGGCGGTGATCGACGTTAACGGCGGGATGCTCATCCATTGAACCAGATCTCCAATGTTTCCCTGCCCACCCGCGCCTGGCGCATAAGGCGCAATGCGCTGCGGATGGGCGAGGTGCAGGGCCAGGGCTATATCGCCCAGGCGCTCGGCATCGCCGATGTGCTGGCGGTGGCCTATTTCCACGCGCTCACCTACCGCCCGGAAGACCCCGAGTGGGAAGGGCGCGACCGTTTCCTGCTCTCCATCGGCCATTACGCCATCGCCCTCTACGCGGCGCTGATCGAGGCCGGGGTGATCCCCGAGGATGAGCTGGAAACCTACGGCACCGATGATAGCCGCCTGCCAATGTCCGGCATGGCCGCCTACACGCCGGGGATGGAGATCACCGGTGGCTCGCTCGGCCATGGTCTGGGCATCGCCGTCGGCTTCTGCCTTGGGCTGAAGCGGAAGAATTCGAAAAACTTCGTCTATAACCTGTTCTCGGATGGCGAGCTGAATGAGGGCTCGACCTGGGAAGCGGCGATGGCCGCCAGCCATTGGAAGCTGGATAATCTCATCGCCATCGTCGATGTGAACGACCAGCAGGCCGATGGCCCGTCCTCCGCCATGTCCAGCCGCGAGCCGCTGCATGATCGCTTCACCGCCTTCGGCTGGCATGTCGAGCGTGTGGATGGCAACGATATCGAGGCGGTGGTGAATGCCTTCGATGCGGCGCGCAATCTTGGCGAACCGAAGCCGCGCATCATCATCTGTGACACCAAGATGGCGAAAGGGGTGAAATTCCTCGAAGAGCGCGAGATGAACCATTTTCTGCGCGTCGACGCGGATGAATGGCAGAAGGCGCTCGAAATTCTGGACCAGGGGAAGCCCGCATGAGTAGCACCACCGCGGCGGCGAAGCCGCGCCTCACCACCTCGGCGATGATCGCCTCGCTGGCCGCCCCCGGCCAGCGCACCAAGCCGGCCCCGTTCGGCAATGCGCTGACCGCCCTGGCCGCGCAGAATCCGGATATTGTCGGACTTTCGGCGGATCTCGCGAAATATACTGATCTGCATATTTTCGCGAAGGCCTATCCCGAGCGTTTCTACCAGATGGGCATGGCCGAGCAGCTTCTGATGAGCACCGCCGCCGGGCTGGCGCGCGAAGGCGCGATCCCGTTCGCCACCACCTACGCGGTGTTCGCCGCGCGCCGCGCCTATGATTTCATCTGCCTTGCCATCGCCGAGGAAAAGCTCAACGTCAAAATCATCTGCGCGCTGCCCGGCCTGACCACCGGCTACGGCCCGAGCCATCAGGCGACGGAGGATATCGCCATCTTCCGCGGCTGCCCCAACCTCACCATCATCGACCCGTGCGACGCGCATGAGATCGAGCAGGCGGTGCCGGCGATCGCGGCGCATCAAGGCCCTGTCTATATGCGTCTGCTGCGCGGCAATGTGCCGCTGGTGCTGGATGAGTACGGCTATAAATTCCAGATCGGTAAGGCGGCGCTGCTGCGCGACGGCGCCGAGGCGCTGGTGATTTCCTCCGGCTTCATGACCATGCGCGCGCTGGAAGCGGCCGATCTGCTGGCCAAGGACAAGGTGGGAGCGGCGGTGCTGCATGTGCCGACGATCAAGCCGCTGGATGAGGCGAAGATTATCGAGGAGGCCGCCAAGCCCGGCCGCATCGTCGTGGTTGCCGAGAATCACAGCATTGTCGGCGGGCTGGGCGAGGCGGTGGCGGGGCTGCTGCTGCGCAACGGCATCAATCCGGTTTTCCGCCAGATCGCGCTGCCGGATGAGTTCCTCGATGCCGGCGCGCTGCCGACCCTGCATGAACGCTACGGCATTTCCGCCGAGGCGGTGGCGCGGCAGATCAAGGGCTGGCTGTAACCCTCTCGCGTGGCCTGGCCTGTCCAACCGGCCGCGCCTGGCCGGGGCCTCCCATTCGGCGGGAGGCCCCGGATTTCAAAGCTTCGACGGGCCGCGCCGGCCGCCTTGGCGCCAGCCGCGTTTCGATCCAAGAGTTTTAAAAAGACAAGCTTCAAAAGCACAAAAACCGAGCGACCATTGGAGGATGCAGACCATGACGAAGAACAATAACGCGCTCAAGCTCACCCGCCGCACCGCCTTGGCCGGTGGCGCCGCACTGCCGCTGTTCGGCATTCTCACCCGCCGCGCCCAGGCCGCCGAATTCACCTACAAGATGGCCACCGGCCAGGCGCCCTCGCATCCGGTGAACAAGCGCGCCCAGGAGGCGATCGACCGCATCGCCAAGAACAGCGATGGCCGCATCAAGATCGACCTGTTCCCCGCCGCCCAGCTCGGCACCGATGCGCAGCTGATCTCGCAGGTGCGCATCGGCGGCGTGCAGTTCATCAACATGGCTTCTTCCGTCCTGGCCACCTATGTCCCCGCCGCCGGCGTGGTGAATACCGGCTTCGCCTTCAACGGTTATGACCAGGTCTGGCAGGCGATGGATGGGGCTCTGGGCAAATATATCGGCCAATCCATCGACAAGGCCGGGCTGACCATGATCGGCCGCAGCTGGGATAATGGTTTCCGCCAGATCACCACCTCGACCAAGTCGATCAAGACTCCGGAGGATCTGAAAAATTTCAAGATCCGCGTGCCCCCCGCGCCGATCCTCACCTCGCTCTTCGCGGCCCTCGGCGCCAGCCCGACGCCGATCGATTTCTCCGAGGTCTATACCGCCTTGCAGACGCATCTGGTCGATGGCCAGGAAAACCCGCTGCCGATCATCGCCACCGCCAAGCTCTACGAGGTGCAGAAATATTGCAGCCTCACCGGCCATGTCTGGGATGGCTATCTCATCCTCGGCAACCCGGCGGCGCTGAACAGGCTGCCGGCGGAGATGAAGGCGATGGTGATCCATGAATTCGACCAGGCCGGCAAGGATGAGCGCACGGACATTGCCGCGCTGAGCAAATCCCTGCAGGCGGACATGTCCGCCAAGGGGCTGCAATTCCTCGATGTCGACAAGGCGAATTTCCGCACCGCTTTGGCCAAGACCGATTTCTACCCGCACTGGAAGGCCAAGTTCGGCGACCAGGCCTGGTCCCTGCTGGAGAGCGTGTCCGGGACACTGGGCTGATGTCGGCCAGCGCCATGAAGATGGGACAGCCCGCGCCGGCCAGCCATATCGAAGCCGAAGCCGAGATCGGCCATCATCTGCTGCGCAAGGCAGACCGGCTGCTCGGCTGGGTCATCGATATTCCCTGCGCGGTGCTGGTCCTGGCGGAAGTGGCGCTGATTCTGGTCAGCGTCATCGCGCGCTCGGTCTTCAACACCCCGCTGGTCTGGAGCGATGAGATCATCGGGTTGATGTTCCTGTGGCTGACCATGTTCGGCGCGGCGAATGCGCTGCGCCGGCAGGACCATATGCGCATGACCACTTTGGTCTCGCGCCTGCCGCCGGTCTGGCGGGCGCGGCTGAACGCCATTGGCGTAGCGGCTCCGGCGCTGATGCTGGCGCTGCTGATCGGCCCCGCCTGCCAGTACGCGGCCAATCAATGGTATGTGCAAACCCCGGCTCTGGGCCTGCCGGATAGTTTCCGCGCCGGGGCGATGCCGGTGGGGGCGGGGCTGATGCTGCTGGTCTGCCTGCTGCGCCTGGCCCGCTATGGCTGGCGTGAGCTGGTGGTGGCCGCCGCCGTGCTGGTCTGCGGCGCGCTGCTGTTCGCCGCCGCCGCGCCGCTGCTGGGCAGTATCGGCAACTGGAATCTGCTGGTGTTCTTCGTCGGGCTGCTGGCCTTCTGCGTGCTGGCGGGCGTGCCCATCGCCTTCTGTTTTGGGCTGTGCACGGTGGCCTATCTGCTCACCACCGGCGGCGCGCCGCTGGCGGTGGTGCCGGGCTCGATGGATCAGGGCATGAGCGCGATGATCCTGCTGGCAGTGCCGCTTTTCATCCTGCTCGGCCATCTACTGGTTACCACCCGCATGGCGCATGTCATTGTCGAATTCCTGGCGGCGGCGCTGGGGCATGTGCGCGGCGGGCTGAATTACGTGCTGCTCGGCGCGGTGCTGCTGGTCTCCGGCATTTCCGGCGCGAAGACGGCGGATCTCGCCGCTGTCGCCCCGGTGCTGGTGCCGGAGATGAAGCGCCGCGGCATCGATGAGGGCGAGATCGTCTCGCTGCTCGCCACCTCCGGCGCCATGGCCGAGACCATCCCGCCTTCCATCGTGCTGATCATCATCGGTTCCGTCACCGGCGTCTCGATCTCGGCTTTGTTCGCCGGCGGGCTGCTGCCGGGCGTGGTGCTGGCGCTGGCGCTGGCCTTGGTGGCGCGCCTCCGCACCAAACCGCAGGCGAATGCGCCGGCGCGGCCGCCCGCGCGGGCGGTCTGGCGCAAATTCGCCATCGCCATTCCGGCCCTGGCGCTGCCCTTCGTCATCCGCTTCGCGGTGGTGGACGGCATCGCCACCGCCACCGAGGTCTCCACCATCGGCATCGCCTATGCGGTGCTGGCGGGGCTGTTGATCTACCGGCATTTCGAATGGCACCGGCTGTTCCCGATGCTGGTGCAAACCGCCTCGCTGGCCGGCGCCATCATGTTCATCATCGGCGCCGCCACGGCGATGGGCTGGGCCCTGACCCAGTCCAATTTCTCCATGGCGGTGGCGCATTTCATGCAGTCCGTGCCGGGTGGGCGCTATGGCTTCCTGCTGGTCTCGATCATCGTGATGGTGGTGCTGGGCAGCGTGCTGGAGGGGATACCCGCCATGGTGCTGTTCGGGCCGCTGCTCTTCCCGGTGGCGAAATCGCTCGGCATCAGCGAGGTGCATTACGCCATGGTGGTGGTGCTCTCGATGGGTCTCGGCCTGTTCGCCCCGCCTTTCGGCCTCGGCTATTACGCCGCCTGCTCGATCGCGCGGATCAGCCCCGATGCCGGGCTGAAGCGGATCTGGCCCTATGTCGGCGCGCTGTTCGTGGGGCTGCTCTTGATCGCGGCGGTGCCCTGGATCACTCTGGCGCTGGTGCGTTGAGGGTGCGCCGGCGCGAAACGAGAAGGGGAGTGGCCTTGTCCAACGATAAATTGCGGGTGGTGTTTCTGGATCGCGGCACGCTGGGGCCCAGCGTGAAGCTGCCCGGCCTGACCCAGCCGCATGAGCTGGTGAGCTATGATGCCACCCCGGCCAGCGCGGTCGCGGCGCGCATCGCCGAAGCCGATATCGTGATCACCAACAAGGTGCCGGTGCGCGCCGAAAGCCTGGCCACCGCGACGAAGCTGCGGCTGATCGCGGTGGCGGCGACGGGCACGGATATTGTCGATCTTCCCGTTTGCGCCGCCCGCGACATCGCCGTCACCAATATTCGCGGCTATGCGGTGAACACGGTGCCCGAGCACACCTTCGCGCTGCTGCTCGCCCTGCGCCGAAGCCTGCTCCCCTATCACAACTCGGTCGCCGCCGGGCGCTGGCAGGAGGCCGGGCAGTTCTGCTATTTCGACTACCCGATCCGCGACCTCGCCGGCTCCACTTTGGGCATCATCGGCGGCGGCGCGCTGGGCGGGACGGTGGCGAAGCTGGGCGAGGCCTTCGGCATGAACATCATCTATGCCGGCCGCAAGGGCGAGCCGGAGGCCAAGCCGGGCTACACCCCGTTCGCGGACTTCCTGGCCCAGGCGGACGTGATCACGCTGCATTGCCCGCTCACCCCGCTCACCCGCAACCTGCTCGGTGCCGCCGAATTCGCGCGGATGGCCCGCAAGCCGCTGCTGATCAATACCGGCCGTGGCGGGCTGGTGGATGAGGCGGCTTTGGCGGTGGCGCTGCGCAACGGCCAGATCGCCGGGGCGGGGTTCGACGTCACCAGCCCCGAGCCGCCGCATCCGGATAATGCGCTGCTCGGGCTGATGGAGCTGCCGAATTTCATCCTCACCCCGCATGTCGCCTGGGCTTCGGAAGAGGCGATGCAGGCGCTGGCGGACCAGCTTATCGGCAATATCGAGGCCTTCCTGGCCGGCACGCCGCGGAACCTGGTGGCGTGATGGCCCCGGAAGCGCTGCTGCGCGCTGCCTTCCAGGCCGCTCTGGACGCCGCCGACCCGAAGCAGAGCCTGGCCGCGCATCTGCCGCCGCGCCCGCGCGGCCGGCTGGTGGTGCTGGGGGCGGGCAAGGCCGCCGCGTCCATGGCCCAGGCAGTGGAAGCGCATTACGGCGCCCCGCTGGAGGGGCTGGTGGTGACACGCTACGGCCATGCCTTGCCGACGCAATGGATCGAGGTGGTGGAAGCCGCGCACCCGGTGCCGGACGCGGCCGGGCTGGAAGCCGCCCAGCGCTGCCTGGACATCGCCGAAGGGCTGGGGCCGGATGATCTGCTGCTGGCCTTGGTCTCCGGCGGCGGCTCGGCGCTGCTCACTTTGCCGCTGCCCGGTATCTCGCTGGCGGAGATCCAGGCTCTGTACCGGGATCTGCTGGCCTGCGGCGCCAATATTGCCGAATTCAACTGCGTGCGTCGGCATCTCTCGCGCAGCCAGGGCGGCCGGCTGGCGGCGGCGGCGCATCCGGCCCCGGTGCTGGGGCTGCTGATGTCGGACGTGCCGGGCGACGACGCCCCCGCCATCGCCTCCGGCCCGGTGGTGGCGGACGCCTCCACCATCGCCGACGCCAAGGCGATCCTGGCGCATTACAAGATCGACCTGCCCGCCTCCATTCAGGCGGCGCTGGACAACCCCGAGGCGGAGAGCGTGAAGCCCGGCGATGCCCGGCTGGCGCGGGTGCAAACCCGCATGATCGTCACCCCGCAGGCAGCGCTTGAGGCGGCGGCAAAGCGGATCGAGGCGCTGGGGGTGAAGGCGCATATTCTCAGCGACCGGATCGAGGGCGAGGCCAGGGATACCGGGGCGGTGCTGGCTGCCATCGCGCTGCAGGTGGCCGCGCGCGGCCAGCCTTTCGCGCCGCCCTGCGTGCTGCTCTCCGGCGGCGAGACCACGGTGACCTTGCGCAAGGGCGAGGAGACCGGGCGCGGCGGGCGCAATGTGGAGTTCCTGCTGGCCTTCGGCCTGGCGGTGCAGGACCATCCGGCGATCACCGCCCTGGCGGCGGATACCGACGGCATCGACGGCATCGAGGAAATCGCCGGGGCGCTCTGGCGGCCGGGCACGCTGGCGCGTGGGGCGGATGCGGCGAAGGCGCTGAAGCGCCATGACGGGCACGGGTTTTTCCAGGCGGTGGATGCGGCCATCGTCACCGGGCCGACCCATACCAACGTGAATGATTTCCGGGCGATTTACATAGATAAATAAAAGGGAGGGCTCTCGGGTTGTGACGGCGACATTGCCAAGGCCCAAAGGTTTCGAAGCCCTTTTTGAAAAAAGGGCTTCACCCCAAAAACTTTTGTAACACTAGGCTTGGCGGTCTCTGCCGATCAGCGCCAGCCCCTCAGCCACAGAGACAAACTCGCCGCCGGCGGACATCTTTTCCGCCCCGAAGCGTGTCTCAAACAAGCCGCGCACCGCCGGCACGAACGAGGTGCCCCCAGTCAGAAACACCCGGTCGATCTCGCCGGCCTGCATCCCCGCCTGGTCTAGCACCGCCTGAATGCACGTATCCAATTTGCCCAGCTCCGGCGCGATCCAGCCCTCGAACTCCTCACGCGCGATCTCCTGGTCCAGGGTGAAATCCTCATGCTCAAAGCGCAGCCTGGTCCCCGCCTCGCGTGAAAGCGTAGCCTTCGCCCGGCTCACCGCCTGGTAGAGATGATACCCGCTCTCATCCTTGATCAGGCTCAGCAGGTTGCGCAGCTTCTGCGGCTTATGCGCCAGCTTTGCCACCTCCTCGATATCCCGCAGCACCCTCGGGCTGCGCATCAAGGAGAGCTTGTGCCAATTGGCGAAGCTGGTGAAATACTCGATCGGGATCGGCATATCCTTGCCCATCGGCACCCGGTACTCATCGCCCTTGCCCAGAAGCGGCGAGATCGCGTTGTCGATGATCCGGTAATCCAGACTGTCCCCGGCAATCCCCACCCCGGTATTGGCCAGCGTCACAATCGGCATCTCCGCCCCCGGGGTGAAGCGCAAAATCGAGAAATCGGACGTGCCGCCGCCAAAATCCCCCACCAGCACATGCGCCGGGCGTTCCAGCGCGCGAATGAAGCGATAGCCTGCCGCCTCCGGCTCATAAGCGGTCTCGATCTCGGGCAGGCCGGCGGCGGCGAAGGCGGCGCGCAGCCGCGCCTCGCCGAACGCATCATCCGCGAACTCTCCGGCAAAGCGCACCGGCCGCCCGGCGACGATCCGCGCCTCTCTATCCTCCCCCAGCAGCGCCTTCAAAAACAGCGCGATCATCTCCTCCAGCGTGAAGGAGCGGCCGAAAATCTGCGTCTGGGTAAAGCTCTTCTGCGCCAGATAGGTCTTCATGGACATGATCAGCCGGGCCTCCAACGGATCCTCCAGATAGGTCTCCACCGCAGCCGGCCCGGCGGCATGGCGCAAAGCCGGGCGGCCTTTGGTCTCCTCCTGCCAGAAGCACAGCACGGTGCGGAAGGTCTCGAAGCTCATCCCGTCCTGGGTGAACACCCGGCTGCTCACCTGCCCATCCGCCGCCAGCTCCGCCACCACGGAATTGGTGGTGCCGAAATCGATGCCGAAAATGCGGGACATGCGGGAGCCTTGAGGTGAACGCTGAGGGAGCCGGGTTCAAGCGCATAAGAGCCGCCGGCGCAAGGGCGGTTTGCGGCAGAGCAGCATTGGGGTAAGAGCCAGCCGCCCATCTGACCACCGCCCACCACCGAGGTTTCATGATCCGCCTGGACAATATCAGCAAGCAGAACGGCGCCCGCCTGATCTTCATCGAGGCCTCGGCCGCCCTGCAGCGTGGCGAGAAGATCGGCCTGGTGGGCCCCAACGGGGCGGGTAAATCCACATTGTTCCGGCTCATCACCGGCCAGGAGCAGCCCGATGAAGGCCATATCCTGGTCGATAAGGGCATCTCCATCGGGCTGTTCAGCCAGGATGTGGGCGAGATGGCCGGGCGCAGCGCCGTCGCCGAGGTGATGGACGGCGCCGGGCCGGTGAGCAGCGTCGCCGCCGAGCTCGCCCAGCTGGAGGCGGATCTGGCCGACCCGGACAAGTTCGAGCAGATGGAAGAGATCCTGGAGCGCTTCGGCGAGGTCCAGTCCCGCTTCGAGGAGCTGGGCGGCTACGCGCTGGACGCCAAGGCCCGCGAGGTGCTGCACGGGCTCGGCTTCTCCCAGGAGATGATGGACGGCGATGTCGCCCGCCTCTCCGGCGGCTGGAAAATGCGCGTCGCCCTGGCCCGCATCCTGCTGATGCGCCCGGACGTGATGTTGCTCGATGAGCCCTCCAACCATCTGGATCTGGAAAGCCTGATCTGGCTGGAGCAATTCCTCGCCGGGTATGACGGCGCCTTGCTGATGACCTCGCACGACCGCGAATTCATGAACCGGGTCATCAACAAGGTCATCGAGATCGATGCCGGGGCGTTGACCAGCTTCTCCGGCGATTACGAATTCTATGCCCGCCAGGCGGCGCTGAACGAGAAGCACCAGCAGGCGCAGTTTGAGCGCCAGCAGGCGATGCTGGCTAAGGAGATCGCCTTCATCGAGCGCTTCAAGGCCCGCGCCAGCCACGCCGCCCAGGTGCAGAGCCGGGTGAAGAAGCTGGACAAGATCGACCGGGTGGAGCCGCCCAAGCGCCGCCAGACCATCGAGTTCGAATTCAAGCCGGCCCCGCGCTCGGGCGAGGATGTCGCCAATCTGCGCGGCGTCTCGAAGGCTTATGGCTCAAAGGTGATCTACGACAATCTGGATTTGCTGATCCGCCGCAAGGAGCGGGCTTGCGTGCTCGGCATCAACGGCGCCGGCAAATCCACGCTGTTGAAGCTCGTCACCGGCAGCACCGCGCCGGATGCCGGCACCGTCACCCTCGGCGGCAGCGTGAAGATGGGCTATTTCGCCCAGCACGCGATGGATTTGCTGGACGGCACCGCCACCATCTTCGAGGCTTTGGATGCCGCCTTCCCGCAGGCCGGGCAGGGCGTGCTTCGCAACCTCGCGGGCGCCTTCGGATTTTCCGGCGATGAGGTGGAAAAGCGCGTGCGCGTGCTCTCCGGCGGCGAAAAAGCCCGGCTGGTGATGGCGATGATGCTGTTCGACCCGCCGAATTTCCTGGTGCTGGACGAGCCGACCAACCATCTCGACCTCGCCACCAAGGAAATGCTGATCACCGCCTTGGCCAATTACGAGGGCACGATGCTGTTCGTTTCGCATGACCGGCATTTCCTCTCCGCCCTCTCCAACCGGGTGCTGGAGCTGACGGAAGAGGGCGTGCATTTCTACGATGGCGGCTATAGCGAATATGTCGCCCGCACCGGCCAGGAAGCCCCCGGCCTGCATAGCTGAGAGGCTGTTTCAAAAGCCACTCTGGCGGCCGCCAAGCGGCGATTTGCTGCGCGCCGGTGCTCACGTACCTTAAGTACGCTCCGCGCCGGTGCTCGCAAATCACCACTCGGCGACTCACCATAGCGACTTTTGAAACACTCTCTGAGACGATTGTGACGGACCGGGCGATAACGCGGCCCGGCTGTCACAAATCATAAATACGTCACACGCAGACTGGCCTGCCGGGATTACCACGCCGCTTCGGATTAACACTCCGTAAGTTCGTCATATTGCAAAGCAGGTGAACCATGAATATCCGCCGGGCTCTTTTGTGCGCCTCCATGATGGTCTCGTCGATCACCCCCGCGGCGGCGCAGACCGCCAGCCTCGGCGCCACCGCGCCGGCCTCCGCCAGCGCCGCGACCCAGTACACCGACACGCTGCCGACCGCGACGCCGATCAAGCATCTGGTCATCATCTATGGCGAAAACGTCTCCTTCGACCATTATTTCGCCACCTACCCGAAGGCCGCCAACCCGGCCGGCGAGCCGGCCTTCCATGGCAGCCTGCACGGCCAGAAGGTTGATAATTTGGTCACTGCCAATCTGCTGAACAACAACCCGAACTTCACCAACAAGGAAAACGGCGCCGGCGCCGCCAACCCGTTCCGGCTGGACCGCACCCAGGCCGCCACCGCCGACCAGAACCACGCCTACAAGCCCGAGCAGGAAGCCTACGATAACGGCAAGATGGACCTGTTCCCCAAATATACCGGCAAGGCCAGCGCCGGCGGCGCCGGCGCCTTCGGCACCAAGGGCCAGGTGATGGGCTATTTCGACGGCAACACCGTCACCGCCCTCTGGAATTACGCCCAGCACTACGCGATGAGCGACAATGCCTGGACCGACACTTACGGCCCCTCCACCCCCGGCGCGCTGGCGGTGGTCTCCGGCCAGACCAACGGCGCGGTGCCGGTGGTCGGCACCTCCCCGAACCTGAACCCGGACGGGCAGGGCGGCTTCACCGATGATGGCGATGTCGACCCCGCCTACGATGTCTGCTCCAGCAAGACGGTCACCTTCAAGATGGAGGGCCAGAATATCGGCGATCTGCTGAACCAGAAGAAGATCACCTGGGGCGGCTTCATGGGCGGCTTCGATCTCGGCCTCACCAACCCCAACGGCACCACCGGCTGCAAGCGTTCCAGCTTCGCCACCGCGGTCGATGCCCCCACCGCGGACTATATCCCGCACCATAACTGGTTCCAGTATTACGCCTCCACCGCCAACTACACCCACGCCCGCCCGGCGGCGCTGGACGATATCGGCTACAGCTTCGCGCCCTCCGGCAGCCCCGATCCGGCCAATCATGAATATGATCTGAAGGATTTCGAGGCAGCGGTCAGCAAGGGTGTCTACCCGGCCGTCTCCTACCTGAAGCTGATCGCGGCCCAGGACGCCCATGCTGGCTATTCCGATCCGCTGGACGAGCAGGAGGGCGTGGTCAAGGTCATCAACTTCCTGATGCAGCAGCCGGATTGGAAGAACACCGCCATCATCATCACCTATGATGATTCCGATGGCTGGTACGACCATGCCTTCGTGACCCCGACCACCTCCTCCTTCAGCCCGATGGACGCGCTGAACGGCAAGCAGGTCTGCGGGTCCGGCACCGAGCCGATGGGCCTGGCCGGCAAGCCGGTGCACGGGCTCTGCGGCCCCGGCACGCGCATCCCCTTCATGGTGATCTCGCCCTACGCGAAGAAAGGCTTCATCGCCCATCAGCTGATCAACCAGGCGTCGGTGGTGAAATTCATCGAGGATAACTGGCTGGGCGGCGCGCGCCTGGGCGGTGGCTCCTTCGATGCCAATGCCGGCTCGATCATGGACATGTTCGATTTCAAGACCGCGCCGAAGGGAAGCGATGTGATGCTGCTGGATGCCGATACCGGCACCGCCGCGCACGCCGAATAACCATCACCGGGTGCCTGCGAGATGCGTCTCTGGTCTAGCCTGCTGCTTCTCGCAGCCCTTTGTCTCTGCATCTTCGCGGGATGGGTCCTCTCCGGCCCCATCCCGCTGAGCGACTGGGCCTCCGCCCCGCTGGCCAGTTTCGCGCTGGCGCAGGGCAAGAACCCGGCCCCCATCGCGCTGGTCCGCCCGGTGGCGCCGGCGCAATATTCGGCGATGGCGCAACTCGGCCAGAACCTGTTCTTCGACAAGAGCCTCTCCGCCTCCGGCCAGCTCTCCTGCGCCTCCTGCCACGACCCGCAAAACCATTACGGCCCGCCGACCGCCAGCCCCGTGGTTTATGGCGGCCCGGAGATGAAAAGCCCCGGCCTGCGCGCCGTGCCCTCGCTGGATTATCTGAGCACCCAGGCGAATTTCTCCATCGGCCCGGAGCAGGGCGAGACCGACACCCCGGCCACCTTGCCGCAGCTCGCCGCGGCCGCCGCCACCGCCACCCGTGCCACCAAGACCGCGCAAAGCACCGCCAGCGCCGCCGCCAATCTCGTGCCGATGGGCGGGCTGTTCTGGGATGGCCGCGCCGATACGCTGATGGCGCAGGCGAAGGGCCCGCTCACCAGCTCTTTCGAGATGGATGGCGGCAGCGACGCCACCATCGCCGCCAAGCTGCAGGCCAGCCCCTACGCCGCGCAATTCACCGCCTTGTTCGGCGATGATATTTTCCAGACCCCCCGTTTCGTGGTTGCCGAGGCGCTGTTCGCGATCGCGCGCTATGAGATGGAGGACCAGGATTTCCATCCTTTCACCAGCAAATATGATTATTGGCTGGAAGGCAAAGCCCGCATGAGTCAGGCGGAAATGCGCGGCTACCAGCTGTTCAACGACCCGGCCAAGGGCGATTGCGCCGCCTGCCATCTCGATCAGCCCACACCCGACCACCGCCCGCCTCTGTTCACCGACACCCAGTACGAAGCACTCGGCGTACCGCGCAACCCGCATATCCCGGCCAACGCCAACCCGGATTATTTCGATATGGGGCTGTGCGGGCCGATCCGCGAGGATTTGAAAAGCCTGACGCAATATTGCGGCATGTTCCTCACACCGACGCTACGCAACAGCGCCACGCGGAAGGTGTTTTTCCATAACGGATTCTACCATAATCTGCATGATGTGGTGGAGTTCTATAACCTACGCGATGTCGCGCCTGGCAGGATCTATCCCACCGGCCCCGACGGCAAGGTCGAAAAATTCAATGATCTGCCTGCGAAATATCAGGCGAATATCGACAGGACCGATCCGCCGCTGAACCGCAAGCTGGGCGACGCCCCGGCGCTGAGCGATGCGGAAGTGAATGATATCGTTGCGTTCCTGAAGACGCTGACGGATGGGTACAAGCCGAAGGGCGGGTAGCAAAAGTTTTTGGGGGTCTGGGGACTTTTTTCAAAAAGTCCCCAGAAACGTTTGGGGTGTTGGCACGTGCGTTGCCAACACCCCAAACTTTTTCGTCGCTTTTTTGAAAAAAAGCGGCACCAAAAAACTTTTAGTCCTCAGGCAGCCATTCTTCCAGCGTCACCTCAAACGTCATGCAGATCGGGTTGCCCCCGGCAATGAACGGCCCGCCATAGACGTGCCCCTGCGGGTCCGCCACCACCCCGGTCAGCGCCGCCTGCAGCCCGCCATCCTCCGTGCTGCGCACCTCACCCGCGAGACTGACAATCTCCACCGCCGGCCCTTTGATCAGCTGCGTGCCGCCATCGCGCAATCCCAGGCACGCATCCACCAAACTCCCCAGCGCCCCGCGCACGAAGGCATTGCGAAACCCCTCGGCGAGGCAGAGCTTTTCCACCCCCTGCACCAGATCTTCATTCGGGGCGATGCGCGCATAGGCCACCCGCCCCATCGCACCGCTTTCAGCAACGGCCTGGCTCATATCATTTGCTCCCGCAACGGCTTGAGAACGGAAATATTGATCTCCGGATCGAATGTCTGGCGCAGCTCGAAGCCTTCCAGCGAGGTCACCAGCACCGGAATCGGCCAGGGGCCGATGATCGTCTCCTCGGTGATGATATGCCCGCCTTGCACCGCGCCCGTGTCGGTGCGCATCGCCGCATGGCAATGCACCAGCGGCTTCCCCGCGGCATCGAACCCCAGCGTGGCGTTGCCGAAAATGATGTAGGTCTCCCCGAGCGGAATCGGCGTCGAGTAGGCAATCAACGCGCGCTTGCTCTTATCCGGCGGGGCGACGCAATATTCCAGCCGCGCCGCATAGCCGCCCAGAATGGTCATCGAGGCGCTGGTGATGCCAAGCTCAGCCAACGGCTTCACCAGCCCTTCATACAGGCTCAGCCCTGGCGCCAGCGCCAGGCGGATATGGCGCCCATGCGTCGCGTGCTGGCTCTGGATTCGTACCGGGTTGAACGGCCCGGGATGGATCATCGTGCGTGCACGCGGCGCTGGGGTGTGTAGGCGCGCGGGGGCCATGCTCATCTCCTCATGCGGATACGGAAGACGGGGCATCCTGCGTCAGGCAGCCCCGGGCATAAAGCTCGTCACGGACGATCTTCTTGGTGATCTTGCCATAGCCGGATTTCGGCAGCTCATCCCAGAAGAAAACCTGCTTGGGCATCTTGTAGCGGGCGATCTTGCCGTCCAGAAACGCCATCATCTCGGCTTCGCTGATGCTGGCCCCAGGGCGCGTCACCAGCACCGCCACGCCGACCTCGCCCCACATCCGGTCCGGCACGCCGACAATCGCCACCTCCGCCACCGCCGGATGAGTGAGCAGCAGCTCCTCCACCTCGCGCGGATACACATTGGAGCCGCCGGAAATATACATGTCCGAGGCGCGGCCGGTGATGAACAGAAACCCCTGCCGGTCGAGATGGCCGAGATCCCCGGTGCGAAACCAGCCATTGCGGAAAGCTTTCACATTGGCCTCGGGATTATTGTAATAGCCGGCAAACACTGCGAGCCCGCAGACGCAGATTTCTCCGGTCTCGCCCGGCTGCATCTCCTTGCCCTGCTCGTCCTGAATGGAAACCTGCATGCCCGTGCGCTCGATGCCGCACGTGCCGATGCGCGCCCCCGCATGATCCTCCGGCTCGTGCAGGGAAGGCGGCAGCACGGTGATGTTACCGGTCACCTCGCCCAGCCCGAAATACTGCACCAGCACGCGGCCAAGTTTACGTAGGGCGAATTTCTGGTCCTCCCGGTACATCGGCGCGCCGGCATAGATCACATAGCGCAGCGAGGAATGGTCATGCTCATCCACCGCTTTATGCTCGGTTAGCAGCTTCACGATGGTCGGCACCGTGAACATGTTGGTGATCTTCCAGCGTGCCACCAGCTCCCAGACCTCGTCCGGGTCCAGTTTGTCGCTGGCGGGCAGCACGGTTTTCACCGCGCGGGCCACCTGCACCAGCTGATGAATCCCCGCCCCGTGCGACAGCGGGGCCACCACCAGCGAGGCATCCTCATGCGTGGTGCCGGGCATCAGATCGCAAAGATGGTTGGTGATCACAAACCCCATCTGCCCATGCGTCAGTACCCCCGCCTTCGGCCGCCCGGTGGTGCCGGAAGTGAAGAAGAACCAGCACGGATCATCATAGGTGACATCCGCCAACGCGCAGGTCTGGCCGAGATGTTCAGCCACCAACGCTTCGTAGCTCTCGCCTCCCTCGCCAATGGTGATCAGATGCTTGAGCCCGCCTACCGCCTCCTGCACCGCCTGCGCGTGGGCGGGGAAGGCGTCCTGGCAGATCATCACGCTGGCGCCGCTGGCTTCCGCCAGGTAGGCCACCTCCGCCGGGCTTTGCCGGTAATTGGTCGGCACCCAGACCGCGCCGATGCGAAAACAGGCGAACATGGATTCGAAAAGCTGGTTGCAGTTCCTGGACTGCACCAGAATTCGGTCGCCTTTCACCACACCGCGCGCGGCCAGCGCCAGCGCCATCCCATCCACCCGCGCCTCCAGCTGCGCCCAGGTCAGATGCTGCGCGCCATGCACGAAGCCGATTTCATCGCCATGCCGGCGCCCGGCCTGGCGCAGAAAATGCGAGAGATTCATCACCCGCTTGCTGCACGGCGCCACTCCACCGCGCGGCGCCGCCTCGATGGAGGACATCACATTCATTTCTGCCGCTCCAGGATGGAAACGTAATTGGCAACAGCCGCACCGCCCATATTGAACACCCCCGCCAGCTCCGCCTTCGGCAACTGCATCGCCCCCGCCTGGCCGGTGAGCTGCATGGCGCTGATCACATGCATGGAAACGCCTGTGGCGCCGACCGGATGGCCCTTGGCCTTCAACCCGCCGGAGCGGTTCACCGGCAGCCTACCGCCGGGCTGGGTCAAGCCTTCCTTGATCACGCGCGCGCCTTGCCCATGCGGGGCAAGGCCCATCGCCTCATACTCGATCAGCTCGGCAATGGTGAAGCAATCATGCGTCTCCACAAAGGAGAGATCGCTGAGCGCCAGCTTCGCCTCCGCCAGCGCCCGGCTCCAGGCCGCGGCCCCGCCTTCAAAGCGCGTCGGGTCCCGGCGCGAGAGCGGCAGATAATCATTCACCTGCACGCCCGCACGGAATTTCACCGACTTCGCCATGGCGGCCGCGGTCTCTGCATCCGCCAGAATCAACGCCGCCGCGCCATCGCTCACCAACGAGCAATCCGTACGCTTCAACGGCCCCGCCACATACGGGTTCTTCTCTGATTCCTGGCGGCAGAATTCAAAGCCGAGATCCCTGCGCATCTGCGCGTAGGGATTATCCAGGCCATTCTTGTGGTTCTTCGCCGCGATCATCGCCAACGCGTCGGACTGGTCGCCGAAGCGCTGAAAATAATTCTCCGCGATGCGCCCGAACACACCGGCGAACCCGCCGGGAATCTCACCCTCTTCCTTGCGGTAGGAGGCGCCCAACAGCACATCGCCAATCTGCGGGCCGGGTAGGGTGGTCATCTTCTCCACGCCGATCACCAACGCCAACCGCCCGCGCCTGGCGGCGATGAAATCGCGTGCCGCATAAAGTGCCGCGGAACCCGAGGCGCAGGCATTCTCATAACGCGACGCCGGCTTGAACCGCAGCCCCGGCACGCTCTGCATGCTCAGCGAGCTAGGAAAATCCTGTTTGGAAAAGCCGTTATTGAACAGACCGACAAACACGCCGTCAATCTCCTGCGCCTCCAGCCCAGCATCCGCGATTGCCGTCGCGGCCACACGCTCGATCAGGCTTTCAACATCGGGATCGGCCAGCTTTCCGAATTCCGTATGGGCCCAGCCCACAATGCACGAGTCTGACATGGTCTTGTTCGCTCCTCGGTTTTTCTAATTCGCCGTCAACCTGCGGGCCTGCGCGACGATATTGGTCGCCCCCGCCGGGCGTTCCTGCAATTCGGTCAATTTCGCCACCTCCTGCTGCAGCAGTCGCACCAGGTAGGTGCGCCGATCCGGCTGCAGCCGGTTCTCGATCGCGGCGATGGACAGCGCGCCTTCGCATTGCCCATTGCGCCCCATCACCGCCACGCCGACCGCCCAGCTGCCGGCATAAAGCTGGCCAGGATTGAACGCATGCCCCTCAATGCGCGCCTCCTCCACGCGTTGGCGCAGCAGCGAGGGCGGAAAGCCCGGATAGCGCGCCTGCAACTCCTCGCTATTGCGCTCGATCAGCTCCTCGGCTTCATCGCAGGGCAGGGCGGCGAGAATGGCCAGGCTCCCGGCGCCTACGCCAAGCGGATGCCGGTCCCCCGCCTGCAACACGTAAGAGCGGATGGGAAAGCTCCCCTCTTCGCGATGCAGGCACACGCCATGCAGATCCCGCCGTATTGTCAGGAAGGCGGTATCTTCCGATGCAGCCGCCAGCCGTGCCAGGCTGGGCAGCGCCGCGCGGCGAAACCCATAGCGATCACCGGCAAGTGTTCCAATCACGTAGGCTTCCGGCCCGAGATGATAAAGCCGGCTCGCCACATCCTGGGCGAGAAACCCTTCCTGCTCCAGCGCCTGCAGCAAACGATGCGCCGTTGGCTTGGTCAGGCCCGATCGCTCGACCACGTCCGCCAACCGAATCCCCCGCCCGGAATGGCTCGCCACCAGCCGCAGTACAGCCAGCGCGCGCTGCAGACTCTGCGTGCCGCCCCCCTCCTGCCGCGCGGGTCCAGCCTCCTTGGCGCGCCTCATCGGCAATGCCGCGTCTGATTGAGTTGTAAAATCAAATCCATATTGTGGACCTTTCCCTGAATCTGATTTTAGATATTTGCTTTTATAATGTCTATGTCTTATGTTTCCGGCAAATAATACACACGGGAGATTTTAAGTTTCACAATATGAACCTTTGAGCGAAAATGTCTCGGCGCCAGGGTTGGTTGGCGCATTAAATTTCGTCATGGTGATCTGACGACACGATCTTTCAAAAAATAAATGGAGGAAATGAGAATGATAAAATTGTCGCGCCGCGCCGCTGTTGCCGGTGCCGCCGCTCTGCCGCTGGTCTCGGTGATGTCGCGCCCGGCGCGCGCCGCGGATTTTTCCTATAAGCTGGCCACCAATCTGCCGCCGACCCATCCGCTGAATGTGCGAATTAGCGAAGCCCTGGCGAATATCAAGCAACAGACCGCCGGCAAGCTGGACATCACTCTGTTTCCCAACAGCACGCTGGGCACTGATCCGGTGATGCTCTCCGAGGTGCGCTCCGGCGCCATCCAGTTTTTCACCCTGTCGCCACTGATCCTGTCCACGCTGGTGCCCGCTTCCGCCATCAACGGCGTAGGTTTTGCCTTCAAGGACGAGAAAACCGCCTTCGCCGCGATGGATGGCAAGCTGGGCGAGTATGTGCGCGGTGAAATTTCCAAGCGCGGCCTGATCGCCTTCGAAAATATTTTCGATAACGGCTTCCGCCAGATCACCACCAGCAACCGCCCCATCAACACCCCTGCGGATCTGAAATCGCTGCGCATTCGTGTTCCGCCCGCCGCCCTCTGGACCTCGATGTTCAAGGATTTCGACGCCGCGCCGACGACGATCAGCTTCAACGAGGTCTATACCTCGCTGCAGACCAAGATTGTCGATGCGCAGGAAAACCCGCTCGCCATCATCAATTCCGCGAAGCTTTATGAGGTGCAAAAATATTGCTCCCTCACCAATCATATGTGGGACGGTTTCTGGCTGCTCGCCAACCCGGCGGCCTTCAACAAGCTGCCGGCGGATTTCCAGGCGATCGTGCGCAAGGAGCTCAACGCGGCGGCCCTGCGCCAGCGTGTGGATGTGGCGGCGCTGAATTCCAGCCTGCAGAGCAGCCTCGCCAAGCAAGGGCTGGTCTTCAACAATACCGACCCCGCCGCCTTCCGTGACGCGCTCGCGCAGGCCGGTTTCTATAAATACTGGAAAGGCCAGTTCGGCGCTCAGCCCTGGTCGCTGCTGGAAAGCTACACCGGACCGTTGGGATGAGCGGCCTGTCGCATATGCAGGCGCGCGCGCTGGAAGAAAGTGGGCATTCCGTCTGGAAGATGGCGGAACGCTGGCTGCGGGTGGCGGTGGAAATTCCCGCCGCCATCCTCGCCCTGGTCGAGATTCTCATTCTCTCGGCCAGCGTCTTTTATCGCTTCGTGCTCGACAGCCCGCTGGTCTGGGCCGATGAGCTGGCGGGCATTTTGTTTCTCTGGCTGGCGATGCTGGGCGCGGTCATCGCGTTGCAGCGCGGCCAGCATATGCGCATGACCGCGATCGTCAATCGCGCCCCGCCCCGCGTCGCCGCCTTCCTCGAAGGCTTCGCGCTGGCGGCCACGTCCTTGTTCCTGTTGCTGATGATCCCGCCCTCCTGGAGCTACGCCAACAACCAGGCGCCGATCCTCTCGCCGGCACTCGGCCTGTCGGACATGATCCGCACCAGCGCCATCCCTGTCGCCGCGATTTTGATGCTGCTGCAGGCGGTCATCCGCCTGGGGCGCGGTAGCCTACGCGCGTTGGGGCTGGCGGTGGTGCTGTTAGGCGCCATCGCCGCCTTGCTCTGGGCCGGGCAGTCATTGATCATCGGCATCGGCAACTGGAATCTTGTCTCGTTTTTCGTTGGCTTGCTCGGGCTTGGCGTGCTGGCGGGCGTGCCGGTCGGCTTCTCCTTCGGCATGGCGACGATCAGTTTCCTGCTCACCACCAACGCCGCCCCGCCCAGTGTCATGCTCAGCGCCATGGATCAGGGCATGAGTTCGCTCATCCTGCTCGCGGTGCCTTTGTTCGTCTTCCTGGGCGGACTTTTGGAAATGTCCGGAATGGCGCGGGCGATGATCGCCTTCCTCACCGCCATTCTCGGCTCCGTCCGCGGCGGGCTGAGCTATGTTCTGCTCGGCGCCATCTATCTCGTCTCCGGCATTTCCGGCGCCAAGGCGGCGGACATGGCGGCGGTGGCGCCGGTCTTGTTTCCGGAGATGAAAAAGCGCGGCATGAATGAGGGCGAGATGGTCTCAGTTCTGGCCAGCGCGGCGGCGATGAGCGAGACCGTGCCGCCCTCCATCGTTCTCATCGCCATAGGTTCCGCCACGGGCGTTTCCATCGCGGCCTTGTTCGCCGGCGGCCTCATCCCGGCACTCGTGCTGGCTCTGGCGCTCGGCGTCATCGCCTGGTGGCGCTCAGGCGGCGACAAGCCGGAGATGGCCGAAAAAATCCCCAACAAGGAAAAGCTCCGCCGCTTCTGGGTGGCGCTGCCGGCACTCGCTCTGCCCTTCGTCATCCGTTTCGCGGTGGTGGATGGTGTTGCCACGGCAACGGAGGTTTCCACCATCGGCATCGCCTACGCGGTGCTGGTCGGGATCTTCGTCTATCGCAGTTTCGATTGGCGGCGTATCTATCCGCTGCTGATCGAAACCGCCTCGCTCAGCGGCGCCATCCTGTTCATCATCGGCGCCGCCAGCGCGATGGGCTGGGCGCTGACGCAATCGGGTTTTTCGCAGAGTTTGACAGTGGCGATGCAGGCCGTGCCGGGTGGGCGCGTTGGCTTCATGGTCGTCTCCATCCTCGCCTTCCTGGTGCTGGGCAGCGTGCTGGAGGGGATTCCCGCCGTGGTGCTGTTCGGGCCGCTGCTGTTTCCCGTCGCGCAATCCATCGGCGTGAACGAGGTGCATTACGCCATCACCATCGTGCTGGCGATGGGGCTGGGGCTGTTCTCCCCGCCCTTCGGCGTGGGCTATTATGCCGCCTGCGCCATCGGAAAAATCAATCCTGATGCCGGGCTGCGGCGCATCTGGCCCTATATGGGCGCGCTGCTCGTCGGCATCGTCATCGTCGCCATGGTGCCATGGCTGACCACCTGTCTCATCGGAGCAAATTGAATATGGCTGGAATGTTGCAAGGAAAAATCGCGCTGGTCACTGGCGGGCTCTCGGGCATCGGCCTTGCCATCGCCGAGCGTTTCGTGCGCGAAGGCGCGCAGGTCATCGCCGCTGATCTCAGCACGGAGGCCACCGCCCTCGATGACTCGAACATGGCGCCGCTGCAGATGAATGTCGCGGATGAGGCCAGCACGCAAAGCGGCATCGACAAGATCATCGCCAAATATGGCCGGCTGGATTGCGTGGTGAACTCCGCCGGCATTGGCAATGACATTCCCTTCCTCGACACCCCGCTGGAGCTGTTTGACAAGATCATCGCGGTCAATCTGCGCGGCACCTTCATCGTCGGCCAGGCGGCGGCGCGGGCGATGGTGAAAACCGGCGGTGGCGCCATCTGCAACATTGCCAGCGTCTCGGGCATGACCGGCAATGTCGGCCGCTCCGCCTACGGCGCCTCGAAAGGCGGCGTGGTGGTGTTGAGCAAGGTGATGGCGGTGGATCTGGCGGCGCAGAATGTGCGCGTCAACGTGCTCTCCCCCGGCCCGGTGGAAACCCCGCTGGTGGCCAAGATGCATAATGATTTCATCCGCAAGCGCTGGATCGAGCGCACCCCGATGGCGCGCTATGCCAGCCCGGAGGAAATGACCGGCGGCGCGGTGTTCCTGTGCTCGGATGATGCCGGCTACGTCACCGGCCATGTGCTTGCCATCGATGGCGGCATGATGGGCTCCGGCCTCACCGCCGCCTGAATCGCAAAAATTTTTCGGGGTGTGGGGACTTTTTTCAAAAAGCCCCCACAAAACCCGTCAAACTTCCTCGCAAGCGAAGCGCACCACCGACCGGATCGACTTCCCCTCATGCATGAGATCAAACGCCTGATTGATCTCCGCCAGCCCCATCCTATGCGTCACAAACGGCGCCAGCTGGATCTTGCCTTCCATCGCCTCCTCCACCATTCCCGGCAGCTGCGAGCGCCCCTTCACCCCGCCAAAGGCCGTGCCCAGCCAGCGCCGCCCGGTGACGAGCTGGAAGGGCCGTGTGGAAATCTCCTGCCCCGCACCGGCCACACCGATAATCACCGACTGCCCCCAACCGCGATGCGCGCATTCCAGCGCCGCGCGCATCACATTCACATTGCCGATGCACTCGAAGCTGTGATCCACCCCCCAGCCGGTCATCTCGATGATCACCTGCTGGATCGGCTTGTCATGATCCTTCGGGTTCACGCAGTCAGTGGCGCCGAACTGTTTCGCCAGCTCGAACTTGCCGGGATTCATGTCGATGGCGATGATCCGCCCGGCCTTGGCCAGCTTCGCGCCCTGGATCACCGCCAGCCCGATGCCGCCCAGCCCGAACACCGCGACAGAATCGCCCTCCTGCACCTTGGCGGTATTCTTCACCGCCCCCAGCCCGGTGGTGACACCGCAGCCCAGCAGGCAGACCTGCTCGGGATTGGCGCCGGGGTTGATCTTGGCCAGTGAAACCTCGGCGACGACGGTATATTCGCTGAAGGTCGAGCAGCCCATATAATGATAGATCGGCTGGCCATTATAGCTGAAGCGCGTGGTGCCATCCGGCATCACCCCCTTGCCCTGGGTGGCGCGCACCGCGGTGCAGAGATTGGTCTTGCCGCTCTTGCAAAACAGGCACTCCCCACATTCAGCGGTGTAAAGCGGGATCACATGGTCGCCCGGCGCCACGCTGGTCACACCTTCGCCGACCTCGACCACAATCCCCGCCCCCTCATGCCCCAGCACGGCCGGAAACAGCCCTTCCGGATCTTCGCCGGAGAGGGTGAAGGCATCGGTATGGCAGACGCCGGTATGGGTGATCTTCACCAGCACCTCGCCGGCCTTGGGCGGGGCGACGTCGATTTCCACGATCTGCAGAGGCTGTCCGGCGGCAAAGGCGACGGCGGCGCGGGATTTCATCGGCGGGGATCCTTCCGGGTTTCTAGCGGAGATAAGAGCGCAGCAGGGCCATCACGGCCTCCGGCGGTTCAGGCGGCGGGTCGCCAAGGGCCGCGAATTCCTCGCGCAGATGGCTCTCCAGCACGCTCACCATGATGCCATTCACCGCCCCGCGCACGGCGGCGAGCTGTTGCAGGATGGGCGCGCAGTCCGCCCCCTCCTCCAGCGCGCCCGCCAGCGCCGTCATCTGCCCCTGAACGCGGCGGATGCGGGCGAGAATTTTGCGCTTTTCCTCAGGGTGGTGCGGCATGGCGCGCTACCCTAATATACTCCGGGTGAGTATGTCGAGGGGTCAGCCGCCGAAGCGCCCCACGGGCACGCCGGCCACCTCCGCCTGGGCCTGGAACAGCCCGCCCGCGCCCGGAGCCGCCGCCAGCTGCGCCTCGGACAATCCGTGGCGCAGCGAGGTGAGGAACAAGGTTTTCATATCCGGCCCGCCGAAGCAGGGCATGGTGGGGGCGGGGACGGGGGCGGCCAGGCTCTGCACCAGCCCCCCTTCACGCGTCAGCACATTCAGCCGCCCGGCCGAAACCCCGGCGCTCCAATAATGCCCCTGCACATCCATCGCCGCGCCATCGGGCCGGCCGGTCTCGTCTTCGAACTCCCGCAGCCGGACGCCATTGCGCAGCGTGCCCGTCGCCGGATCGAAATCATAAACATCCAGCCTGCGGGCACGGGAATCGGAATGGAACAGCACTCGCCCATCCGCGGACCAGGCCAGCCCGTTGGAGGTGACGAGCCCTTCCACCCGGCATTCCACCCGCCCCTCCGGCGTGACGCGATACAGGGCGCCGATCGGCTCCTTCGCCGGCGTGTCATCCATGGTGCCGACCCAGAAGGCGCCATCCGGGCCGATCTTGCCGTCATTGGCGCGGGTGCGCGGGTCCGGCGGCAGCCGCGCCAGCACGCTTTGCGCGCCGTTATCGCGCTCCAGCAGAATGATGTCGTGCCGGCAGGCCACCACCAGCGCCTCGCCTTGCGCCAGGCCGAAGCTGCCCACCGGTCCCGGCAATTGCCAAACCCGCCGCGCCCCGCTGCCCAGCGTCAGCTCATGGATCAACCCTTCCGGAATGTCGCACCAGAGCAGCGCCTGGCGCCGCGCATCCCAGACCGGGCTTTCCGTGAGCATGCCTTGTGTGCCGGGCAGGGGGGCGAAGCGTGAAATCAATGCGAGAACACCTTTTGTGGCAGCCCGGCGAGCCGGACCAGATTGACGGATAGCTGCACACCGAAAATCAACGCATTGGGTGTGGCGCTGGCCTGTTTCGGATGAGCGAGATTATCCGGGTTTAGCACATATTGCACATTCGGCAGCACCCGCAGCCAGTCATTCGCCTGGATGCCGTAATTGACCTCGAAAATATATTCATTCGCCGCCGGGGTGCCGCTGCCGCCGGCCAGGGCGCGCTCCTGCTTCAGGTAGGTCAGCTCGCGCCCGCCGAAATGCATTACCGTGCCAAGAAGGCCGATCGTATCATAAGGCCGGCTGGCGAAGGGCCCGGTATAGAGCGCGCCGACATCCCCGCCCCACTGGATTTCCTCAGGCGTATCCAGGCTATGGGTGAAGCCGCCGAAAATCCGCAGATTGCGGGTGCTGGAGAGATCCGGCCGATAGACCACCTGGTTGAAGAAGGCATAGACGCCGGTGCGGCCCCAATGCGTCGCCGCCTTGCCGCCGGCGCTGGCCAAAGGCTGGCCGGCTGTATTGTAGGCGGGGTCGTTATATTTCGAGCTGTCCCAATAGCCGCCGAGCTGGATCGCGGTGGGGTAGGCGCTCTGCTGGAAATTCGTCGTGTAATCCAGCTCCACCGGCACCACCACGCCGGTATCGTTCTGCAAGGTGAAATTCAGATCATTCCGGCCATAGGCGGATTGTTTCGGATTCACCTCGGAGGTGCCGATCATCAGATTGAGCGTGCGGTTGAGCTTGATGGTGGTGCGCTGCCCCCAGGTCGCGTACGGGTAGGCGACCAGCCCGACGGCGCGGAACATCGAATCGACATGGCCGCAAAAAGCGTTGGTCATGAAATTGCAGTTGATCGGCGAGGTGCCGAAAATCGCATCATTCATCCGTCCGGCGATGATATCCAGCCGCCCCTGCAGCAGGCTCTGGTCCCAGGTCAGCTCGGAAAGTCTTATCCCCTGGCCGCCATAAATCTGGTTGGCGAGCACGTTGTTGCCGACCGTGTCGATGGAAATATCCCGCCCGGTGCGCCCGGTGACGGTGACATGCAGCGCCCCGCCGGGAATCCCCGCCAGCGTCTGCATATTGATATCCGCGCCGAGATTGAGCTCATCGGCATAATCCGCCCCTTGCTTATGGCCGCCGCTGACATTCCCCGCCGCGTCGCCCGTGTAGTTCGAGCGCAGATAAATGCCGTTATTCAGCAATCTCTCCCCAAGCTTCGCCAGCGTGCTGTTGGGGTTGGCGGGGGTGAAATTACCCGGCCCCGGCACCTGGGCCGCGGCATTGGCGGCGGTGAGCGCCCAGGCGGCCAGCGTACCCGCCTTCAAGGCTTTGCATGAAACGCGTTTCATCTTGTCTGCTCCCTCGGATCGTTTTTCGTCGCGCCATCGCGCGGGGCGCTTAATTCGTAGCGCTACGAAATTGGCTATCACTTTCAAAACGGCCTGTCCAGCGAAGAAGATTGACCAAAATATATGAAAAAAACAGACAAGACTCTGACGTATTCCGGCGTTTCCCCGACGTCGATTTGGTTTGACGAGCCAAAATAATAGCGCTACGAAGTTGCCCAGAACAAACGGCTTGCTGGCCGGGACAGGCTGTGCCGGCAGGCTGAGGGGGAAACATAATGACTCAGACAGAGATGGTCGGGATGGCGGCCTCGCACCGGAAAATGATCCGCTACGCCATCGCGCTCGGCGCGTTGGGATTCCTGCTGTTCGGCTACGATACCGGCGTCATCGCCGGGGCGTTGCTGTTCATCAAAAAGGAAATGGCGCTGACCCCGGCGATGACCGCCTGGGTGGTCAGCATCCTGCTCGCCGGTGCCACGCTGGGCGCCATCGGCTCCGGCATGCTGGTGGAACGCTTCGGCCATCGCCGGTTGCTGATCGCGGCGGGGGTGTTGTTCACCTTCGGCGCGCTGGGCGCGGCACTCAGCACCGGCTTTGAAATGCTGGTGGCGGCACGGTTTTTCATCGGCCTCGCGGTCGGCGCGGCCTCGGCGCAGGTGATGCTCTATGTCAGCGAAATCGCCCCGGCGGAGGCGCGCGGCCAGCTCGCCACGCTGGCGCCGATGACCGGCACCACAGGCATCCTGATCTCCTATTTCGTCGATTATGGTTTTTCCACCGATGGCGCCTGGCGCTGGATGTTCGGCGTCGCGGTGATCCCGTCGCTGCTGCTGATCATCGGCATGTGTTTCGCGCCGGATTCGCCGCGCTGGCTTGCCCATCGTGGCCGCTTTGATGAAGCGCTGGCGGTGCTGCGCCAATCCCGCCCGCCCGAGCGCGCCGCGCAGGAGCTGGCCGAGATCCGCAAAGTGGCCCACACCAGCAGCCATGTCGGGCTGGCGGCTTTGTTCTCTGACCGCGCCTTGCTCGGCCCGCTGGCGGTGGCCTGCGCGCTGGCGGTGCTGCAGCAGATCGTCGGCATCAACACCGTGATCTATTACGCCCCGACGATTTTGAAGAATATCGGCTTCGGCGCCTCCAGCGCCATTCTCACCACCGCCTGCCTGCAATTTTTGGCGATCCTGGCAACCCTCACCGCCTCGCGCCTGGTGGACAAGGCTGGCCGGCGGCCGCTGCTCATCGCCGGCGCCATCGTGATGGGGATGAGCCTGGCCGCCATTGGCATCATCATGCAAACCGCGCTCGCCTTCACTTTGGCCGGCCATATCATCGCCGTCACCGCGCTGGCGGTGTACAAGATGGCCTTCTCCTTCAGCTGGGGCCCGCTGGTCTGGGTGATCATGCCGGAAGTGCTGCCGCTGCGTGCCCGCGGGGCTGGCATGGGGGTTTCCACGTTGTGCAACTGGGCCTCGAATTTCGCTGTCTCCTTCTCCTTTCCGCTGCTGCTGGCGACGAGTTCGCTGCTGGTGTTCGGCGTGTTCATCGGCGGCTGCGTGCTGGCCCTGCTGTTCACCATCTTCATTCTGAAGGAGACCGCGCGCAAGAGCCTCGAGCGCATCGAGATGGAGGATGAGGTGCTGGGCGAGGCGATCCCCAGCATCGCGCATCATTGAACGGCTGAAGGATATTTGTTTTGCTGAAACTTGACCATGACGCCTCTGGATTTTCGCTTTCTGGCGCGGCGGGCGTGCTGTTCGCCCACCGGCCGGGGGCGCCTTGCCTGTTCGTCGGGCGCGGCCAGCCGGAGATCGCCTGCTATCGCGGCAATTTCAAGATCGAGGATTATGTCAGCGAACGTCAGGCGCTGAGCCATTGTACCCTGCGCGAAACGGAAGGCCGCATCGTCGCGGATTTCGCCCCAGGCGCCCACGCCGCCGCACTGCTCTCGCTCAGCTTCGAAATCACCAAGGACCAGGCCCGCATCGCCTTCACCGCGCATGACGAAACGCTGAACCGCATCTGGCTCCGCCTGCCGGCGCGGCCCGGCGAAAAACTCTGGGGTGGGGGCGAGCAGATGTCCTATTTCGACATGAAGGGCCGGCATTTCCCGCTCTTCACCTCCGAACCCGGCGTCGGCCGCGACAAGACCAGCCCGATCACCTTCCAGGCCGATGTCACCGGCCAGGCCGGCGGGGATTACTACAACACCAACTACCCGCAGCCGACTTTTCTCTCCTCGCGCCGCTACGCCGCGCATCTGCAGACCACCGCCTATTGCGCCTTCGATTTCCGGCACGCGGAGTTCCACGAGCTGGAAGCCTGGGCGATTCCCGAGAGCTTGGAGTTTTTCGAAAGCCCTAGCTATATCGGTCTGGTCCGCCAGATGGCGCAGCGCTTCGGCCAGCCGCCCGCCCTGCCGGACTGGGTGCATGACGGCGCCATTCTCGGCCTGAAAGAGGGCGAGAAAAGCTTCACCCGGATGAATGCCATCGCCGAGGCCGGCGCCAAGATCGTCGGGCTCTGGTGCGAGGATTGGTGCGGCGTACGCGAAACCAGCTTCGGCACCCGGCTGTTCTGGGACTGGCGGGCGAATGACAAGCGCTATCCCGGCCTGCGCGAAAAAATCGCGGCGCTGCGCGAGCAGGGCGTGCGCTTCCTCGGCTATATCAACCCCTACCTCGCCGTGGATGGCGTGCTCTATCCCGAGGCGAAGGCGCGGAACTATCTCGTGCGCAATGCCGAAGGCGCCGTGTATGTCATGGATTTCGGCGAGTTCGATTGCGGCATCCTGGATTTCACCAATCCGCAGGCGGCGGACTGGTTCGCCGACAAGGTGATCGGCACTGAGATGCTGGATCTCGGTCTTGGCGGCTGGATGGCGGATTTCGGCGAATATCTGCCGACGGATGCGGTGCTGGCCAGTGGCCTGCCGGGGTTGGAGGCGCATAATCTCTGGCCGGTGCTGTGGGCGCAGGTGAATGAAAAAGCCCTTGCCCTGCGCGGCAAAACCGAGGAGGTGCTGTTCTTCATGCGCGCCGGCTTCACCGGCATCCAGGCGCATAACCGGCTGCTCTGGGCGGGCGATCAATGCGTGGATTTCTCCCGGCATGACGGGCTGCAGACGGTGATCTGCGGCGCGCTCTCTTCCGGGCTGCTCGGCAACCCGTATCATCACAGCGATATTGGCGGCTATACCAGCCTGTTCGGCAATGTGCGCGATGCGGATCTGCTGATGCGCTGGAGCGAGATGGCGGCCTTCACCGCGGTGATGCGCAGCCATGAGGGCAACCGTCCGCGCGAAAATCTGCAGATTGATGAAGACGCGCAGGTGCTGGCGCATTTCGTCCGGATGACGCGGATCTTCGCCGCATTGGCGCCTTATCGCCGCGCCGTCGCGGCCGAGGCAGGGCTGCCAATGCAGCGTCCGCTCTTCCTGCATTTCGAGGATGACCCGGCCTGTTATGAAAGCCAGACCAGCTATCTGCTGGGTGAGGATCTGCTGGTGGCCCCGGTGATCAGCGCGCAGAGTTTCACGATGGATGTCTATCTGCCGAAGGGCGCGGACTGGGTGCATCTCTGGTCCGGCAGCCGCCATGTGGGGGGCCAAACCGTCAGCGTCGCCACACCCTACGGCGAGCCGCCGGTCTATTACCGCGCGGGCAGCGCGCACGAACCGCTCTTCGGCACCTGCGCGAAGTTATAAAAGTTTTTTGGTGCCGCTTTTTTTCAAAAAAGCGGCGAAAGACGTGGGGTGTTTTTGAAAAAACACCCCATACCCCCAAAAACTTTTATCAATAAGGGCCTGTGGTCTCGCGCTTGGCGTGCCCTCTCAGCGCGCCGAGAAACTCATTCGCCCGCCCGGTCATCATCCCCATATCCGAAGCGATCGCGGCGTAATCATAGCCATAGCCCAGAAATCTTTGCACCATCTCCGGTGTAGGCCCGACAATGCCAATCGGCTTGCCGGCCTGCTTCGCCGCCCGCGCCGCCTCGGCGATTTTCGCCTGCACCGCCTCATGGCCGATCTGCCCCATATGCCCCATCGCCGCCGAGAGATCCCCCGGCCCCAGGAACAGCGCATCCACCCCCTTCACCGCCGCAATCTCAGGCGCCGCCGCCACCGCCTCCGGCGTTTCCAACTGCACAATCACGTAGGTTTGCGCATTGGCGTTGCGCAGATAGGCCGTATCCGCCCCATACTGGCTGGCGCGGTGCACGGCGGCCACACCGCGTATCCCCTCCGGCGCATAGCGCGCCGCCGCCACCGCCCGCTTCGCTTCCTCGGCATTCTGCACGAACGGCACCATGATGGTCTGCCCGCCCGCATCCAGAATCCGCTTGATCCAGACGAGATCATTCCAGGGCAGCCGCACCACCGGGGCCGCCTTGGTGTTGCCGATGGCGCGCAAATGCTCGATCGCCTGCGGCGCATCCACCGGCACATGCTCCAGATCCAGAACCAGGAAGTCGAACCCGGCATGGCCCAGCGCCTCGGCGGTGGCGGGGGTACCGCTCATCAGCCAGGTTCCCAACGGCACGCCGCGCGAAAGCGCCGCGCGAAACTGGTTTTCCATAGATCTCTCCTTCAAAAAATCGGCGGTTCGGGAATCTTCTCGGTCCCGCTCAGAAAATCGAAATCACAGCCATCCGGCGCCTGGCTCACGCTGCGTTCATAAAGCCGGGCATAAGAACGCGCGAAGCGTTCCGGCGGCTTCACCCAGGCCGCGCGCCTTGCCGCAATCTCCGCTTCGTCCACCAGCATGTTCAGCGTCCCGGCCGGCACATCCAGCGCCACCATGTCGCCGGTTTTCAGCAGCGCCAGCGGCCCGCCAATGGCGGATTCCGGCGCCACATGCAGCACGCAGGTGCCGTAATGAGTGCCGCTCATCCGCCCGTCGCAGATGCGCACCATGTCCTTCACCCCTTGCTCCAGCAGCCGCTTTGGCATCGGCAGATTGCCCCATTCCGGCATCCCCGGCGCGCCGATCGGCCCGGCATTGCGCAGCACCAGCACGCTGTCCTTGGTGATCTCCACCGCCGGATCATCCAGCTTCGCCGCCATCTCCGCCGGGTTGTCGAACACCACGGCCGGGCCGGTATGTTGCAGAAGATGCGGGCTGGCGGCGGAGCTTTTCATCACCGCCCCATCCGGGCAGAGATTGCCGCGCAGCACCGCCAGGCTGGAGCCTTTCGCAAGCGGCACCACGGCCTTGTCCAGATCGCGGATCACATCATCATCCCAGCAGCGGGCACCTGCGATATTTTCATCCAGCGTGCGCCCGTTCACCGTCATGCAGCCGGGGATGATCGCATCGCCCAGCTTGGCCAGCAGTGCCGGCAGCCCGCCGGCGAAGAAGAAATCCTCCATCAGATAACCACCCGATGGAAAGATATTGGCGCAGACAGGGATTTTCGCCGCCACCGCGCCGAGGTCATCAAGGCTCAGCGCCACCCCGGCCCGCCTGGCCATGGCGATGGTGTGGATCGCCGCATTGGTCGAGCCGCCCAGGGCCATGCAGGCGCTCACCCCGTTCATCACCGCATCCGCGGTGATGATCTGCGAGGGCCGCAAATCCTCGCGCACCATCTCCACCGCCCGCGCTCCGCATTCGGCCGCCATGCGGGTATGGCCGGAATCCGCGGCGGGGAGGGAGGAGGCGCCGGGCAGCGTCATGCCCATCGCCTCGGCGATGGCGGTCATCGTGCTCGCCGTGCCCATCGTGTTGCAGGTGCCGATCGAGCGGGTCATTTTCGATTCCAGCTCGATCCAGTCCTCCTCGGTGATCTTGCCGACGCGCTTCTCGTCCCAGAAGGTCTTGGTGTGGGTGCCGGCCCCGACACTCTGCCCCCGCCAACGGCCATTGGACATGAATCCGGCCGGGCAATAGATCGCCGGCAGATCCATGCTGATCGCCCCCATCAGCAGCCCCGGCGTGGTCTTGTCGCAGCCGCCCATCAGCACCGCGCCATCCACCGGCAGCGAGCGCAGCAGCTCCTCCACCTCCATCGCCAGCATGTTGCGGTAGAGCATGGTGGTCGGCTTCACCAGCACCTCGCCGAGCGAGAGGGCCGGCAGCTCCACCGGATAGCCCCCGGCCTGCCAGACGCCGCGCTTCACCGCCTCGGCGCGCTCACGCAGATGGATGTGGCAGGGGCTCAGCTCGCTCCAGGTGTTGATGATGGCGATCACCGGCTTGCCCAAAAACTCCTCGCGGCGCAGCCCCATCTGCTGGCTGCGCTGGCGGTGCGCGAAGCCGCGTATGTCGGTGCCCTCATACCAGCGGGCGGATCGCAATTTTGTCTCGGTCATCCGCGCCCCCTCAATTCGCCGTCAGCCCGGCATCGACCAGGAAATTCGCCCCCGTGCAGCCGCCGGATTCCGCCGAGGCCAGAAACAGCGCCATGCGCGCCACATGCGTCGCATCCAGCCGGAATTTCAGCGCCTGCAGATCCTTGAATTGCTGGTCCAGCTCCGGGGTGAGCCAGAGCGCCTGCTGGCGCTCGGTCAAAATCGCGCCGGGGACGATGCAATTCACCCGGATCCCCTCCGGCCCCAGCTCGCGCGCCAAGGTGCGGGTGAGGCCGTTGATCGCGGCTTTCGAGGAGGTATAGCCGGCCATGCCCGGCCGCCCGCGCATCCAGGAGACCGAGCCGGTCATGATCACCGCCCCCTGGCCGCGCGTGCGCATATGCCGGGCGACGGCCTGGGTGGCGAAGAATTGATGGTCCAGATTGACCGCGAGCGCGTCCTTCCAATCCTGCGGCTCATACGACCAGAAATCCTGCCTTTTATCGCGCGCGGCGTTGTTGATCAGCACATTGATCGGCCCGCGCGTCGCCTCGATGCTGTCGATGCAATTCCGTAGCGCTGCGATATCAGTCAGATCGACGGCGTGGAAGGCGCTGCCGGCCTGGCTCTGGGCCAGCTTCGTACCGGCCGCCTCGTCAATATCGACAAACGCCACCCGCGCCCCCTGCGCGGTGAAAGCCTCGACCATCGCGGCGCCGATGCCCGAAGCGCCGCCGGTGATCAGCACCCCCGCCCCGCGCAGGGAGCGGTATGTGACGTCTTCATAGGGGGAAGTCATATTGGCGTTATCCTCTATTCCGCAAAATCGTAGCGCTACGATTCCGGGATTGTCAACCATTCGGCATGGTTGCCTGCCATCCGGTTTCCGATGATATGTGTTGCGTATGGCCTCACCGACAGACAAATCCGCCCCCCGCCTTCGCCGCAAGACCGACAGCGTCACCATGCAGGATGTGGCGCGGCTGGCGGGTTGCGCCACCTCCACCGTCTCGCTGTTCCTGCGCAAGCCGGATCTGGTGAAGGGCAAGACCGGCGCCAAGATCACCGCCGCCATCGAACGTTTGGGCTATGTGCCGAACATGATGGCTGGCGGGCTGGCGGCGGCGGCGGCGACGCGGGTGGTCAGTTTGATCGTGCCCTCGCTGCGCAACGCCTTCTTCGCCGCCACCGCGGATGCGCTGCAGGCGGCGCTGGCGCAGGCCGGGGTGCAGCTGCTGCTCGGCCATAATGAATATGATCCGGCGCGGGAGGAAGCGCTGGTGCGCGCCTCGCTCGCCTGGTCGCCGGCGGCGTTGGTGCTCACCGGGCTGGAGCATAGCCGGGGCACCCGGCAGATGGCGCTCTCGCGCGGCACCCCGGTGATCGAGATGTGGGAGCTGGGCGCCAACCCGCTGGACATGCTGGTGGGGTTCGACCATCGCGCCGTGGGGGCGGCGGCGGCGCGGCATTTGCGCGCGGCCGGGTGCAAGAATGTCGCCTTCATCGGCGCCCGGCTGCAGGAGGACCGGCGCGCCGCCCAGCGCGGCAGCGGAGTCATCGCCGCCTTGCAGCAGGAGGGGGCGAGTGCCCGCCAGGCGATCGCCCCGCAACCGGCCTCGGTGGCGCTGGGCGAGGCGCTGCTGGGTGAGCTGCTGGAGCGCGACCCGAAGATCGACGGGGTGGTCTGCTCGAATGACTGGATCGCGCTCGGCGTGCTGTTCGAATGCCAGAAGCGCGGCATCGCGGTGCCGGAGCGGCTGAAGATCATCGGCTTCGGGGATTTGCCTTTTGCCGCGGCAACCTATCCGGCGCTCTCCACCATCCGCCCGCCGGGCGAGCGGATCGGCCAGGAGGTGGCGCGGCTCGCGCTGGCGGCGCTGAATGGCGAGACGGTGGCGCAGAAAACCGTGGATGTCGGGTTCGAGCTGGTGCGACGCGGCACCAGCTGAGAGGTGTTTGGGCCTACGGTTGGAACGCGGGTTAGTGAGCGAGCAGCAGCGCGCCTTTGACGATGGTGGCGCCGGAGCCGGCCAAAGCGAGAAACAACACGCCCTGGCGCGCCTGCTTGGCCGGGATGCGGCGGTTCAGGATCTGCCCGAGCCCCAGCCCGGTGAGCAGCGCCACGCCCAGCAGCGGCACCGCCGCCAGCGGCAGGTGCGGCAGGCCCTTCTCCGCCACCGAGGCCAGGTTGAGGGCGCCGAAATAGACCTGCATCGAGGCGACGAACTTCGCCTGGTCCCAGGCGGTACCGACGGCGTAGAGCGTGATCGCCGGCCCGCCGACCCCGGCGGTGACATTCATGAAGCCGCTCAGCGCGCCTGCCGCCAGCGCCCCGGCCTTGCCCTTGAACAGCGCCACGTTCTTGAGCAGCAGCACGCTCAGCAGCGCCAGAAACACCAGCGTGCCGATGATGGTGAGCAGCCAGGCGGCGGGGATGAGCCGCGCCACCGGCGCGCCCAGCTGCACCGCGACCAGGGCGGCCGGCACCAGCAGTGCCAGCCGGCGCGGCTCCGCCGCCCGCCAGGTGCCGGCCAGTACCACGGCGTTGAGCACCAGCGTCAGCAGATTGGCCAGCAGCACCCCCTGGAACGGCCCCAGCACCAGAATCAGCAGCGGCGAGGCGACCAGCGCAAAACCCAGCCCGGTGACGCGCTGGGTGGTGGCGCCGAGGAAGGCGGAGAACGCGACAAGGGCAAGCTGGAGATGCGGCATGGAACCAGGCGGGTTAGAGGCTGCTGCCTCGTAGCGGTACGATTTTAGCCGGTCAATGTCGCGATGCAGCATGGCTCCATGAGCTTTTTAGATGGCTTTATGTAAGTGTTTCAAAAAATAATAGCGCTATGATTGTTGCAGCTTCGGCGCCGCCAGCCCGGCGATGATGATATTCACGCAAGCCGGCTTGTTGCTGGCAAAAGCCCGCGCCAGCGCCGGGGCGATCTCCTCTTCCCGCGTCACCAGCTCCCCATGCCCGCCCAAAGCCGCCACCGCCGCATCATAGCGCGTGCCCGGCAGCAAGTCGCAGCCATGCGCGCGCCCCGCCCCGTAATCGCGCGCCTGGATCTGATATTCCGCATTCCAGCGCGCATCATTGCCGATCACCGCGATGAAGGGCAAATTGTGCCGCAGCGCGGTTTCGAACTCCGCCATGTGAAAGCCGAACGTGCCATCGCCCATCACCGCCAGCACCGGCCGTTCCGGTGCGGCGGCCTTGGCGCCGAGGGCGAAGGGCAGGGCGCTGCCGATGGCCCCGGCGACGCCGTTGATGATCCGCGCCGGCACGTCGATCGCCGCCTGCGCCCATTGGCCGATCTCACCGCCATCGCAGATGAAAACCGGGTTTTCCAAGCCGCGCATGAAGGCGGCCAGCGCCTGGCACATCGAGAAACTATTCAGGCCGGTTGCGGGCGGCGGCGCGGCGCGGCGGGTGAGGGCGCTGTGCGCGCGCTCGGCCCAGCCCGGTGCGCTTTGCGGCTTGATCCGCGCGAGCTGGCCCAGCACGGCCGGTATATCCGCGACCACGCCCAGACGCAGCCGCTCCCCAAGCGCCGCGCGGGCGCGGGCCAGCATCGCTTCGTCAGGGTCGATCACGATCCACTCCGCCGCGCCGAGATTGCCGAATTTCAAGGCAAAATCGACCAATTTTCCGAGCGAGACGATGCAGTCCGCCGACGCCAGCAAAGCCTGCACCGCGCCCAGAGCGGGATCATTGACGCCGCGCGGGCTTTCCATCGGTAGGCAGATGAAGCCCTGCGCGCGCAGCTGCGCCGTCATCGCCTGCCCGGCCGGGGTGCAGAGGGCTGGGGGCAGCAGGAAAAGCGGCCGGCGGGCGCTGGCCAGCGCCGCGCGCAGCGCCGCCAGCGCGGTCTCGCTCAATCCGGTTGGCGTCGGCAGAGCGGGGGCCTGCGGGGCGGTGGCGGCGGGGGCTTCCAGCACATCGCTGGGCAGGCTGAGATGCACCGGCCCCGGCCGGCCGGATTGGGCGATGGCGATGGCGCGGCCCACATCCTGCGCCAGCGCCTCAACGGAGGCGACCATCCAGGAGGCCTTGCATAAAGGCGCGGCCAGCCCGGCCTGGTCCATTTCCTGGAACGCCCCGCGCCCCAGTTCACGCAGCGGCGCATGGCCGGAGAGCAGCAGCAGCGGCGTCTCGCTCTGCCGCGCGGTGTAGAGCGCGCCGATGGCGTTGGCATGGCCCGGCCCGCCGGTCACCATCGCCACCCCGATTTTGCCGGAAAGCCGCGCATAGCCCTCGGCCATATGCACCGCCGCGCCTTCATGGCGAACATGGTAGAGCGCGATATCGGTATCGCGCAGCGCGTCATAGATCGGCATGATATGATTGCCTGACAGCGAGACAATTTTTTCCACGCCCGCCAGCTGTAATGTTTTCACCAGCAGATCCGCGCCAGATTGGCCAGACTTCATCCCATCCCCCATTTTTCCTGCGATTTTGCCGCCCGCGGGTCGCGCGCTTGACAAAAGCGGCGCGGGCTCCGTATAGTCTTATATAAGATATAAAAATCGAACACAAATTTCGGGGGAAACAATGCGAATGTCGATGCTGGCATGGGTTGTTGCGGTCCTGGTGATTATCGGCCTGTATACGCTGGGCCCGGCCTTCGGCTTCAACGCGGCCTCCCCCGCCATCCTGGGGATGCCGCCGCTTTATTTCTGGTTCGTCCTGGTGCCGCTGTTGAATCCGGTGATCCTGGGTGCGCTTTATCTGATCGACCGGGCGGAAAACCCTGGCGATGACGACGAACTTTCCGATTTGGCGGAGTGAGCGCGATGTCCGATATGGTTTTCATCCTCGGTATCGTCGGGCTCGGCGTGCTGCTGGTCACCTGGGTTGGCATTCGCGGCGGGCGCCAGGCCTCCACCACCATGGAAGGCTGGCTGGTCAATGACCGGCAGATGGGCCCCTGGCTCACCTGGTTTCTGCTCGGCACGGAAATCTACACCGCCTTCACCTTCCTCGGCCTCGCCGGCTTTGCCTACAGCAAAGGTGGTGGCGTGTTCTATAATGTCGCCACCAACGATGTCGGCTACGCGCTGGGCTTCATGCTGCTGCCGGCGATCGGTCTGCTGGGGCGCAAATTCGGCTATGTCACGCAGTCCGACTTCATCGCCGGGCGCTACCAGAATGAGTGGCTGGGCATCATCGTCTCCTTCTGCGCCGCGATCATCATGATCGCCTATATCGATCTCAACATCGAGGGGCTTGGCGCGGTGCTCAGCGTGCTGACCGATCACCGGCTCAACATTCTCTCCGCCGACATTATCGGCTTCTCGGTGCTGTCGCTGGCGGTGTTCTTTGGCGGCATCAGGGGCAATGCCTGGCAGTCGGTGATCAAGGATCTGCTGATGTTCGGCGCCATCGCGGTGCTGTTCTTCACCATTCCCTACCGCTATTTTGGCGGCTTCGGCGATATGTTCAGCCAGATGATGCAGAAGATTCCATCGCATCTCAACATGCCGGGGCCGACGCATAAGCTGACCCTGTCCTGGTTCTGGACCACGGTGATCCTGACCGGCTTTGGTCAGTGGATGTGGCCGCAATGGTTCAATGTCGCCTTTTCCGCCAAGGGGCCGCGCACGCTGAAGCTGCAGGCGGTGTTCATGCCCTTCTACCAGCTGGTGAAAGTTGCCGTGATCACCATCGGCTTTGCCGCGGTGCTGATTTTCGCCACACAGAAGGTCGGCGGCAATGAGGTGGTGCTGCGCCTGGCCCAGCAGATCTTCCCGCCCTGGGCGCTGGCGATCTTCGCGCTGGCGGCGGTGCTTTCCGCCATCGTCCCGGCCGGGCCGATCATCATGATGAGCTGCACCATGCTGGCGCGCAATGTCTATGCCAAGCTGGTGCCGCAGACGACTGACCGGCAGATGTTCAACATGACGCGCTGGCTGGTCTTCGTCGTCACCTTCGCGGCGTTGATCCTGGCGGTGGTGGCGCAATCGCTGATCGTCACGGTGCTGCTGGTGGCCTATGATTTCATCGCCCAGCTGGTGCCGGCGGTGATCATTGGCGGGCTGCTCTGGCGGCGCGCCACCGGGGCGGGGGTGGCGGCCGGGCTGCTGGTCGGCTGGGGGTTGAGCCTGTATTTCCTGCTCTCCCACCATGATCCGGTGCTGGGCTATAATGCCGGCTTCGTCGCCTTGCTGGCCAATTGCGTCACCTTCTTCATCGTCAGCCTGACGACGCAGCCAGTGCCCACCAGCTTTCTGGATGAGTTCTTCGGCGCGGCCTACCACCGCCGCCGGCGCCAGGTCATTGCCGCCCCGCGCGGCGCGCTGGCCCGGGATTTGCCGGATAGCCTTAAAAACCCTGTGTCTTAAATGAGGAGATTGATCATGGACCGGAGCGCGTAGGCGGCATGGCGCAGATTGTCATAACCGAATTCATGGATGACGAGGCGGTGCGCGCCTTAGCGGCGCGGGGGCAGGTGCTGTATCGCCCTGACCTGGTCGATCAGCCCGAAGCGCTGGCGGCGGCGTTGGAAGATTGCCAGGCGCTGATTGTGAGAAACCGCACCCAGGTGCGCGGCGCGCTGTTGGCGCAGGCGCCGAAGCTGGAGCTGGTCGGGCGGCTGGGCGTCGGGCTCGATAATATCGATCTTGAGGCCTGCAAGGCGCGCAAGATCGCGGTCTATCCGGCGACGGGGGCGAATGACGATGCCGTCGCCGAATATGTCGCCTGCGCCACGCTGAGCCTGTTGCGGCGCGGCTTTCTGCGCAGTGCCGAGGTGGCGGCCGGGCTGTGGCCGCGTGAGGCGATGATCGGCCGGGAGATTGCCGGCCGGCGCGCGGGCATGGTGGGGTTCGGCGGTACGGCGCGGCAGGCGGCGGCGCGGCTGGCGGCTTTGGGCATGCGCGTCGCCGCTTACGATCCGTTATTGTCGGAGGGGCATGCGGCCTGGGGGACGGCGCAGCGCATGAGCCTGGAGGACTTGCTCGCAAGCTGTGACGTGGTGAGCTTACATGTGCCGCTGACACCGCAGACGCGCCATATGATCGATGCCGGAAAACTCGCTTTGATGCAGAGCCATGCCGTGCTGATCAACGCTGCCCGGGGCGGGGTGGTGGATGAGGCGGCCCTGGTGGCGGGGTTGAAAGCCGGCGCGCTGGGTGGGGCGGCTCTGGATGTGTTCGAGCATGAGCCGCTGGATGGCCCCTATGGCGCCTTGTTCGCCGGCGTGCCGAATCTGATTCTAACGCCGCATATTGCCGGGGTGACGATGGAATCAAATGTCCGTGTCTCCGGCAAGATTGCCGAGATTGTTCTCAACGCTTTGAAGATTGGTTGACGCATGTTGAAACTCTCCATCGCCGAGGCCAAGCAGAAGGCTGAGGCCACGCTGGTGGCGAATGATACCGCGCCGGAAAATGCCGCCTCTGTCGCCAATGCGCTGGTGCTGGCGGAGGCGGACGGGCTGGCCGGGCATGGGCTGATGCGTTTGCCGTTTTACGCGGCGCAGGCGAAATGCGGCAAGATCGACGGCCAGGCCCGCCCGGCGGTGAAGCAGCGCACCGGCAGCGGGGTGAGCCTCGATGCCGCGAACGGCTTTGCCTACCCAGCGATCGACATGGCGATCGACGAGTTACTGGCGCTCACCTTCCGTCAGGGGGTCGCCGCGGCCTCGATCACCCGTTCCAGCCATTGCGGGGCGATGGGGCTGGTGGTTGAGCGTTTGGCCAGTCACGAGCTTGTGGCCTTGATGTTTGCCAATACCCCGGCGGCGATGGCGGTGTGGGGCGGGCGGCGGCCGTTGCTTGGCACCAACCCGATCGCCTGTGCCTTCCCGCGCCCGCGCGGCGCGCCGGTGGTGATCGATCTCTCCCTCTCCAAGGTCGCGCGCGGGCAGATCGTCGCGGCGAAGCAGAAGGGCACGAAAATTCCCAAAGATTGGGCGTTGGATGCGCAGGGGCAGGAAACCGAGGACCCGGCGGCGGCGCTGGCGGGCTCGATGCTGCCTTTGGGCGGGGCCAAGGGCGCGGCCTTGGCGCTGATGGTGGAGGCGCTGGCCGCCGGGCTGACCGGCAGCCATTATGCCTATGAGGCCAGCTCTTTTCTGGACGCGCAAGGCCCGCCGCCGGGCACCGGGCAGCTGCTGATCGCGCTGAACCCGATCAGCTTTGGCGGCAACATCTCACATATGGAGCGGCTTTTTGCCGAGGCGCTGACGGATGGGGTGCGCCTGCCGGGGGCACGCCGCAGCGAAAACCGCCGCCGTGCCGAGGCCGAGGGGCTGCTGGTGCAGGAGGGCTGGTTTCTGGCTTGATTCATAAATTCGATTTATGAGTTTGGCAAAAATAATCTGTTATTCAATACAAGGAAGCTGACCTATCATCGCGTATTGAATCGGCTGCGCCCCTGGCGCGGCGGGCCTTCCTGTTGGGTAGGCCGTTGGGAGTGAGTGGTGTCGAAGCAAGAAACCATCGAGTATTCCGTGCCGGTTGGCGACAGCGTGGCGCAGACGACCTGCTATATGTGCGCCTGCCGCTGCGGCATCAAAGTGCATCTGAAGGACGGCAAGCTTCGTTATATTGAGGGCAATCGGGCGCATCCGGTCAATCGCGGCGTGCTCTGCGCCAAGGGCTCGGCGGGGATCATGAATGTGCTCTCCCCGGCGCGGCTGCGCAAACCGCTGAAGCGTGTAGGCGAGCGCGGGGCGGGCGAGTTCGAGGAGATCGAGTGGGAGGAAGCGCTGTCCATCATCACCGCGCGCCTCGCCAAAATCCGCGCCAATGATCCCAAGCAGTTCGCGTTCTTCACCGGGCGGGATCAGTCGCAATCCCTCACCGGCTATTTCGCGCAGATGTTCGGCACGCTGAATTTCGCGGCCCATGGCGGGTTCTGTACGGTGAACATGGCGGCGGCGGGGCTTTATTCCGTTGGCGGCGCGTTCTGGGAGTTTGGCGAGCCGGATTGGGAGCATGCGAAAATCTTCCTGCTGATCGGCGTCGCCGAGGATCATGATTCCAACCCGATCAAGCTGGGGCTTGGCAGGTTGAAGGAGCGGGGGGCGAAGATCGTCGCCATCAATCCGGTGCGTACCGGCTATGGGGCGATTGCGGATGAGTTCGTCGCCATCACGCCGGGCACGGATGGGCTGTTCGTGCTGGCCTTGGTGCATTGCCTGTTGGAAGAAGGGGCGATCGATACCGAGTTTCTCATCCGCCATACCAATGCGCATTATCTGGTGATCGATGCGCCGGGCACGGCGGAGGATGGGCTGTTCGCGCGTGATGAAAGCGGCGCGCCGCTCTGCCTGGACCGGGCCGATCATCAGATCAAACCAGCTTCGACGCTGGGGGCCGACCCGGCCTTGCTGGGCAGCGTGACATTGCCGGATGGGCGCGCGGCGCGCCCCGCCTTCGCGCTGCTGGCGGCGCGCTATAGCGATGCCGCCTACGCGCCGGAGGCGGTGGCGGCGCGCTGTGGGGTGCCGGCTGCCACCATACGTAGGCTGGCGGCGGAGTTGGCGGAGATTGCCTTCAACCAGCCGGTGACGCTGAATGTGCCCTGGATGGATACCTCCGGCCGCCGGCATGAAACGATGCAGGGCCGGCCGGTCGCGATCCATGCGATGCGCGGCATCTCCGCCCATTCCAACGGGTTTCAGACCTGCCGCGCCATCCATATGCTGCAGATGCTGCTGGGCGCGGTCGATACGCCGGGCTCCTGGCGCTATAAATCGCCCTACCCGAAGCCGATTCCGGCGGGGCCGGCGCCGGGGGGCAAGGCGTTTTTGGAAAACGGCGCGCTGGCCGGGCTGCCTTTGGGATTCCCCGCCGGGCCGCAGGATCTTCTGGTGGATGACAATGGCGAGGCGCTGCGGCTGGACCGGGCGTTTTCCTGGGAGGCGCCGCTGGGCGTGCACGGGATGATGCATATGTCCATCGCCGAGGCGCATAAGCAGGATCGTTATCCGATCGACACGCTGATGGTCTATATGGCCAATGTCGCCTGGAATTCGGCGATGAATCCGGGTGAGGCGATGCGCATGCTCACCGACAAGAACGCCGATGGCAGCTACAGGATTCCATTTTTCATCCTGGCCGATGCGTTCTTCTCCGAAACCGTGCCCTATGCGGACATCGTATTGCCGGACACGACCTATCTTGAGCGCTATGACTGCATCTCGCTGCTGGACCGGCCGATTGGCTCGGCGCATGGGCCGGCGGATGCGATCCGGATTCCAGTGCTCAAGCCCGACCGCGATGTGCGCCCCTTCCAGGATGTGCTGATCGACATTGCAGGGCGGCTGAAATTGCCGAATTTCACGGATGAAGACGGCGCGCCGCTTTATGCATCGTACGCTGACTACATGGTGAGGCATCAGCGCAAGCCCGGTATCGGCCCGCTGGCCGGATTCCGCGGCGCGGATGGGCAGGCCATCGGCAAGGGCGAGGTGAATGGCGACCAGCTCAAGCGCTATATCGAGAATGGCAGCTTCTGGCGGCATCATTTGCCCGATGAGCAGCTTTACTTCAAACATTCCAACCAGGCCTATCTCAGCACCGCCAAGGCGATGGGGCTGATCGACAAGGACGAACCGATCACGCTGCATCTCTACTGCGAAATCCTGCAGACATTCCGTCTGGCCGCACAGGGGCACGGGGCGCATCAGCCCCCTGAGCGGCTGCGCGCCCGGCTGGAGGCGGTGATGGACCCGTTGCCGATCTGGTATGAGCCGATTGAGGCGACGATGGTGAACCGGCAAGAGTACCCGCTGCACGCGCTCACCCAGCGGCCGATGGCGATGTACCATTCCTGGGGTTCGCAAAATGCCTGGCTGCGGCAGATCATGTCTGAAAACCGGCTCTATATGAACCGGGAGACCGCCGGGGCGCTGGGGATCGCGGATGAGGACTGGGTGGTGGTGGAAAGCCGCAACGGCGCGCTCACCTGCCAGGCGCGGCTGATGGAGGGGCTGAACCCGAACTCTGTGTGGACCTGGAATGCGATCGGCAAGCGCTCCGGCGCCTGGACGCTGGATCAGAAAGCCCCTGAATCCGAGAGGGGATTTCTGCTCAACCATCTGATTTCGGAATATCTGCCGGCGGACGAAAGCGGGCATCGCGCCTCCAACTCGGACCCGGTCACCGGCCAGGCAGCCTGGTTTGATCTCACCGTGCGGGTGCGCAAGGCCAGCGCCGCCGAGGCAGGGCAGACCGCGCCGCATCCCGGCACAGTGCACGCCCCTTTTGCCGTACATAACCCCGAAAATCTGCGCTACGGCGCCAAGATGGAGGCCGCCGAATGACCAGCCTACCCACCCCAGATCCGGGGGCGAAGAAACTCGGCCTGGTCATCGATCTTGATACCTGTGTCGGCTGCCATGCCTGCGCGGTGAACTGCAAGGAATGGAACACCGGCGGCCATGCCGCGCCGCTGCCCGATTACGACCCCTACGGCAAGGAGCCCGATGGCGTCTGGTTCAATCGCATCCATTCCTACGAGGCGGGGTGTGGCGAGGCCAGCCGCACGGTGAATTTTCCGCGCTCCTGCCTGCATTGCGAAAACCCGCAATGCGTTACCGTCTGCCCCACCGGTGCCTCCTATAAGCGGGTGGAAGATGGCATCGTGCTCGTGGATATGGATAAATGCATCGGCTGCAAGCTGTGCTCCTGGGCCTGCCCCTACGGGGCGCGGGAGTTTGATGAGCTGGCCGGGGTGATGAAGAAATGCACGCTCTGCATCGACCGCATCTATAACGAGACCTTGCCCGCGGAAGAGCGCGAGCCGGCCTGTGTCGCCACCTGCCCCTCGCGGGCCCGGCATTTTGGCGATTTCAATGACCCGGAGAGCAAGGTTTCCAAGCTGGTGGCGCAGCGCGGCGGCGTCGAGCTGATGCCGGAGCTGGGCTATAAGCCGGTGAACAGATATCTGCCGCCGCGCCAGGCGCAGATCCAAACCGCGCCGCGCGAGCGCGCCGCCGAGGGCGGCAACAAGCTGTTGCGGCTGCTGGACAAGGTGCTCTCCCGATGAAGCCTGCCGCTTCGGTTCTGCTGCTCACCACCTTGACCGGCTTTGGCTATGGGCTGCTGGCCTGGCTGGCCTTGTTCGCGCTGCTCGGGCTGTTGCCGGCCTCGCGCTGGTTCATGCCGGTGGGGGTGGTGGTGGCGCTCGGCTTCGCGGCTTCGGGGCTCATCGCCTCCATGCTGCATCTCGGGCGGCCGGAGCGGGCCTGGCGGGCCTTCAGCCAATGGCGCTCCTCCTGGCTGTCGCGCGAAGGGGTGGCCTCGCTCGCCAGCTTTCCGCCGGCTTTGGGTTTTGCCGCCTTGTGGTGGGGGATGGGGCCGGCGCCGGTGACGGTGATTGTCGGCCTCGTCGCCGGGGCGCTGGGGCTGGTCACGGTCTATTGCACGGCGATGATCTATGCCAGCCTGAAGCCGATCCGGCAGTGGAACAACAAGCATACCGCGCCGAACTATATGCTGCTGGCCTTGTTCTCCGGCGCCATGCTGATGGCGCTGCTGCTGGCCTGCTGGACTGGGCAGGCCGGGTTGGCCGGGCTGCTGGTGCTGCTGGCCGGGCTGCTCGCGGCGGCGGCCAAGCTGGCCTATTGGCGCTTCATCGACACCCAGAAACCGCTGGCCACGCTGGCCAGCGCCACCGGGCTGACCCGATATGGCGAGGTGCGGCCGCTGGATGCGCCGCATTTCACCGAAAACTACGTGCTGCGTGAGATGGGTTATCAGATCGCCCGCAAACATGCCGCCAGGCTGCGCCGCATCACAATCGCCACCGCCTTCCTGCTGCCTTCCTTGCTGGCGCTGCTGGCCGGGCTGGGGCTGGTGCCGGCCCTGCTCATCATCCTCGCCACGCTGCTGACGGCCATGGGGCTGTTCATAGAGCGCTGGCTGTTCTTTGCCGAAGCCACCCATGTCGCAACCCTCTATTACGGACGTTAAGACCGCGCATTTTCCCAGGCTGGACGCTGCCTGGCAGCGTGTGCGGCTGCTGGTGCGGGTGGATGAATTATGGCTGGCGGGGTTCGCGGCGCTGGTCGGCGGGCTGGCCGGGGCCGGGGTGGCGGCGATGAACGGCGTCACCCATGCGCTGCATCGCCTGCTGTTCAACCTGCCGGCGGGGCAGGGGCTGTCCGACGCGCCCTATGTGGAGACGGCGCGGCTGCTGGCGGTGCCGGTGCTCGGCGGGCTGGTGCTGGGGCTTGGCGCCTGGCTGGTGGCGAAATTCCGCCCGAAAGGCATCATCGATCCGGTAGAGGCGAATGCGCTCTATGGCGGGCGGATGTCGCTGCGCGATAGCGTCATCGTCGCGGTGCAGACGGTCTGGTCCAACGGCATTGGCGGCTCGGTGGGGCTGGAGGCGGGCTATGCGCAGCTGGGCGCTGGCCTTGCCTCCTGGGGCGGGGCGAAGCTGCGGCTGCGGCGCTCGGATTTGCGGCTGCTGGTGGGGTGCGGGGCGGCGGCGGCGATCGGCGGGGCGTTCAGCGCGCCGCTTTGCGGGGTGTTTTACGGGGTGGAGCTGATCCTGGCGAATTATTCGCTGGCAACACTGCCGTTCATCATCATCGCGGCGCTGGCCGGCACGCTGGTGACCGGGCAGCTGCATGCCGGCTCAGCCCCGCTGAATGTGGCGCTGCCGCAAATGCTGCCGCTCTCCGCCTACCCGATGGCGATTCTGGTCGGGATTTCCGCCGGGATGGTGGCGATTGCGATCATGCGCGGGGTGACGGCGATCGAGGCCGGGTTCCGGCGCTCGAAAATGCCGGTCTGGCTGCGCCCGGTGGTGGGCGGGCTGCTGCTCGGGCCGCTGGGCTTGGTCTCGCCGGCGACGCTGAGTTCCGGCCATGCGGCGCTGCATGCGCAGATCGGGCTGTCGCTGCCGCTGCTGACGGCTCTGGTGCTGTTTCTGGGCAAGGCGGTGGCGTCGTCGATTTCCATCGGCGCCGGGTTTCGCGGCGGCTTGTTCTTCGCCTCGCTGTTTCTGGGCTCGCTGTTCGGGAAGTTGTTTGCCGATGTGGCGCTGGTGGTGCCCGGGCTGGCGGCGATGCCGGTGGGGTTCTACGCGGTGGTGGGGATGAGCGCGATGGCGGTGGCCATCGTCGGCGGGCCGATGACGATGACCTTCCTGGCGCTGGAGAGCACCGGGCAGTTTTCCATCACCATCTGCGTGCTGGCGGCGGCGATCGCGGCCTCGATCACGGTCAAGCGTGTGTTCGGCTATTCCTTCTCGACCTGGCGGTTCCATCTGCGCGGCACGCCGATCCGCAGCGGCGCGGATATTGGCTGGATCGCCAGCCTCACGGTGGGCCGGCTGATGCGCAGCGGCGATGTGCGGATGGTGCATGAGGCGGAGCCGGAGGTGCTGCGCCGGGAGGCCGCCCCCGGCGAGGTGAAGCGGCTGGTGGTGTTGGATGCGCAAGGCAAATATAGCGGCATCGTGCTGCCGGCGGAGCTGCATGCGGCCAATCTGGACGGGGCGGGGCTGGAGGGGTTTCTGCATCACCGCGATGCGTATCTGCTGCCGGGGATGAGCGTGAAGGAGGCGCTGGCGCTGTTTGAGCGCGCGCAGGCGGATGCGCTGGTGGTGCTGGAGAATGCGGCGAGCCGCAAGGTCATCGGCGTGCTCTCGGAGCAATATGCGCTGCGCCGCTATAGCGAGGAGCTGGAACGGCGCCGGAAAGAGCTGGCCGGGGTTTAGGGGGCGTCGGCCTCAGGTGATCTCCGCCGCGTAACGGTAGGCGCTGGTTTTGCAGCGGCTGACGCGCAGCTCCACCTTCTTGCCGTTGAGGTCCGAGGCGATGCGGGTGATTTCCAGCAGCGGTGTGCCCTCCGGCACCTGCAGATGCGCCGCATCCTGCGCGTCGGCCGCCACCGCCGCCAATGTTTCATCCGCGCGGGTGATGGTGATGCCGAAATGCTGCTGGTAGATCACATACATTTCCTCCGGCATTTCCTGGTTCAGGATCACCGAGAGCCCCGGCATCAACGCCGCCGGCACCATGATGGTTTCGAAAATCGCCGCATCCTCCTCGAAGGAGCGCACACGGGTGATGCTGTGCAGGGCGGCGCCGGGTTTCAGCCCCAGCGCCTGCGTCTGGGCGCGCGTCGCCTTGGCGCTTTTCTGCGCGAAGGCGCGGCTGGCCGGGGTGAGGCGGGTGCCGTCGAGATCGACGATGCGGAAGAACTGGAACAAGGCCTGCTGGGCGGTGTGCCGGGCCACATAGGTGCCGTGGCCCTGGCGGCGGACGATCAGCTTGTTCGCTTCCAGCGCCATCAGCGCCTTGCGCACCGTGCCCTGGCTGACCTTGAATTCGGCGGCGAGCTGGAACTCGTTGGGCAGCAGCGCGCCGGGCTGCCATTGGCCGGAGCCGATGCGCTCGGTCATCAGCGCGTAGACCTGCGCGTAGAGCGGCTGGAAGGAGGTGCTTTGTTCGGCCTTCGCCGGGAGTGTCGCCATGGGGTCCGTCAAGATGAGGTCAGGGGCGCAGGATAAAGCTATATGTATAAAGATACAATTATTCCGGCGGCGCAGGGCCGGTGCGCGCTGGCGGCGGCGCGCCAAAGGCTTGACAGGCTGAGTCTTATATAAGATAGAAGAATTACCAAAAAAGAGGAAACAGGCTGATGAGCATACCGCAGTTACTGGTTCACAATCCGGAGGATAATGTCGGCGTTGTGGTGGTGGAGGATCTGAAGGCCGGCACGGATATGCTGTGCGTGGTGACGCTGGATAATTCCTCCTTTCGTCTGACCGCGATCGACGATGTGCCGATCGGGCACAAGGTGGCGCTGAAGGATCTCAGCGCCGGCGATACCGCGATCAAATATGGCGAGGATATCGGCAAGATGATCGGTCCGGCCAAGAAGGGCGGGCATGTGCATACGCAGAATCTGAAGACCAAGCGCTGGTAAGGAATATTGTGATGAGCGAAATGAAACTGACCGGCTGGCGCCGTGAGAATGGCCGCGTGGGCGTGCGCAACCATGTCGTGATCCTGCCGCTGGATGATCTCTCCAACGCCGTCTGCGAAGCGGTGGCGAACAACATCAAAGGCACGCTGGCGATTCCGCACGCTTATGGGCGTTTGCAGTTTGGCGAGGATCTGGCCGTGCATTTCCGCACGCTGATCGGCACCGGCAGCAACCCGAATGTCGCCGCGGTGATCGTGGTCGGCATCGAGCCGTCCTGGACCAAGGTGGTGGTCGATGGCATCGCCAAGACCGGCAAGCCGGTGGAAGGCTACTGGATCGAGCAGCATGGCGATATCAACACCATCGCCGCCGTCTCCCGCAAGGCCAAGGAATTCGTGCAATGGGCCTCGGAATTGCAGCGCGAGCCGGTGGAGGTGAAGGATCTGTGGGTCTCCACCAAATGCGGCGAGAGCGACACCACCACGGGCCTCGCCTCCTGCCCGACCGTCGGCAACATGTATGACAAGCTGATCCCGCAAGGGATTTACGGCGTGTTCGGCGAAACCTCGGAGATCACCGGGGCGGAGCATCTGGCGCGCAAGCGGGCCATCTCCCCGGAGATCGAGGAGAAATGGTACAAGATGTGGAAGGCCTACCAGGAGGAGGTGATCGAGGCGCACAAGACCGACGATCTCTCCGACAGCCAGCCGACCAAGGGCAATATTCTCGGCGGCCTCACCACCATCGAGGAAAAGGCGCTCGGCAATCTGGAAAAGATCGGCCATGAGTGCAAATTCATCGACGCGCTGCAGCCGGCGGAAGCCCCGGCGAAAGGGCCGGGGCTGTATTATATGGACACCTCCTCGGCGGCGGCGGAATGCATCACGCTGATGGCGGCGGGTGGTTACGTGATCCATACCTTCCCGACCGGGCAGGGCAATGTGATCGGCAATCCCATCGTGCCTGTCATCAAGATTACCGGCAATCCGCGCACGGTGCGCACCATGTCCGAGCATGTGGATCTCGATGTGTCGGGGATTCTGCGCCGGGAGATGACCATCGACCAGGCGGGCGATGCGTTGATCGGGATGATCGGGCGGGTGGCGAATGGGCGGCTGACGGCGGCCGAGGCGCTGGGCCACCGCGAATTCGTGATGACCAAGCTCTACCGCTCCGCGTAATCACGCGCATGCGGTGCAGGCGGCGAGGCTCCCTCCAGGGCCCGCCGCCTTTTTTATGTCCGGTGAAAAAAATTGACGCGGCGGGCGAATATGATAATTGATGCATATGCATCATACCGACGAGCTGATCCTCGACCCGATCTGCGCCTGCACCGCTTTGCGCAAGGCCTCGCGCGCCGTCACCCGGCTTTATGACGAGGCGCTGGCGGGGAGCTTCATGTCCATCGTGCAGTTTTCCGTGCTGCGCCATATCGCCCGCGAGGGGCAGCCGGAGCTGATGCGGCTGGCGGAAAAGCTGGTGATGGACCGCACCACGCTGTACCGCGCGCTGAAACCGCTGGAGCAGCGCGGCTGGGTGGCGCTGAGCGATGCTGCCGGCCGGGCCAAGCATGTGGCGCTGACGCCGGCGGGGGAGGCGGCGTTGCGGGCCGCGACGGACGCCTGGCGCGGGGCGCAGGCGCGGCTGCTGGGCAGCTATGGCGCGGCGGAGTGGGCGCGGATGCAGGCCGGGCTGGCCCGGCTGGTGGCGCTGAGCGGGGGGCTGAGCGCATGAGCCGGTTGCTGCATCGCGCCGGGCTGCTTTCGGCGAAGGCGCATATTTTCGCGGTGGTGGCCGTGACCTTCCTGTCACTGCTGGTCTCAGCCGGGGTGCGGGCGACGCCGGGTGTTTTGCTGCTGCCTTTGCAACTGCAATTTGGCTGGGACCGGGCGACGATTTCGCTGGGTGCGGCCATCGGAATTTTCCTGTACGGGCTGGTCGGGCCGTTCGCGGCGGCGTTGATGCAGAGTTTCGGCATCAGGCGCACCATGCTGGGCGGGCTGGGGCTGATGGCGGCGGCGACGTTCGCCAGCCTGTGGATGCGCACCCCGCTGGAATATATTCTCTCCTGGGGCGTGTTTTCAGGGATCGGCACTGGGGCGGTGGCCTCGGTGCTGGGGGCGGCGGTGGTGAACCGGTGGTTCGCGACCCGCCAGGGGCTGGTGATGGGGCTGTTGAGTGCCAGCACCGCCACCGGGGCGCTGGTGTTCCTGCCCTTCCTGGCCTGGCTTTCGGCGCAATATACCTGGCGGCCGGTGGTGCTGACGGTGAGCCTGGCCTGCCTGGTGCTGGTGCCGATCGTGGCTTTGGTGCTGCCGGAGCATCCGGGCGATATCGGCACCCAGCGTTTTGGCGAAATTGACGGCACCGCGCCGGCGAAGCCCGCGCGGCGGCGCACGGTGGGGCTGGCCTTCAGCGTGCTGGCGATGGCGGCGAAGCGGCCGATTTTCTGGCTGCTGTTCGGCACCTTCTTCGTCTGCGGGCTGACCACCAACGGGCTGATCGGCACGCATATGATCGCGTTTTGCGGCGACCATGGGGTGGCGCCGGTGGCGGCGGCGGGCTTGCTGTCGATGATGGGGGTGTTCGATCTGATCGGCACCACCGCCTCGGGCTGGCTGACCGACCGGCATGACAGCCGGGCGCTGCTGATCGTCTATTACGGGCTGCGCGGGCTCTCGCTGATGGCGCTGCCGTTTCTGTCCTTCGATACGGTCAATCTCACCATTTTCGCGGTGTTTTACGGGCTGGACTGGATCGCCACGGTGCCGCCGACGGCGAAGCTTTGCAACCAGGCCTTTGGCGAGCAGGATGCGCCGATCGTGTTCGGCTGGGTGCTGGCCGGGCATCAGCTGGGGGCAGCGACGGCGGCGTTCGGCGCCGGGCTGATCCGCCAGCAGACCGGCAGCTACACGCCGGCCTTCGTCGCCGCCGGGGCGATGGGGGTGGTGGCGGCTCTGGTGTTGCTGGCCTCGCTGCGGGCGAGCCGGCGGATGGCGCTGGCCTGATGCGCTTTGCCGTGCTGGTGCTGGCGGCCGGGGCGTCGCGGCGGATGGGGGCGGAAAATAAGCTGCTGCTGGCGCTGGCTTCAGGACAGAGCATTTTGCGCACGGTGCTGGAGCGCGCGGTGGCGGCGCAGATTGGGCCGGTGCTGCTGGTGACCGGGCATGAGGCGGCGCGGGTGGCGGGTGAGGCCGATGGCTTGCCGGTGAAATGCGTGCATGCGGCTGAGCATGAGGAGGGCATGGCGGCGAGTCTGCGGGCCGGGATTGCGGCGGTGCCGGAGGATTGTGCCGGGGCGGTGGTTTGTCTGGGCGACATGCCCTTTGTGCCGAGTGCGGTGCTGCGGGAGCTGGCGGGGGCGTTCGCGTCGCCGTTGGATATTGTGCAGCCGGTGTTTGAAGGGCGGCCAGGCAATCCGGTGCTGTGGGGCAGGGCGCATTTTGGCGCGATGATGGGGCTGCACGGCGACCAAGGGGCGAAACGCCTGCTGGCGCAGCCTGAAAGATTGCAGCGGATTACGGTAACTGCGCCCGGCGTGCTGCAGGATGTCGATACGCCTGAGGCCTACGCGGCAATCCTCGGACAATAAGTCGCAAAAGTTTTTGGGGTGAAGCCCTTTTTCAAAAAGGGCTTCAAAAAGTTCGGGGCCTTGGCACTGCCTGTGCCAAAGCCCCGAGCGTTGGTGCAGCTTTTTTGAAAAAAAGCTGCACCAAAAAACTTTTTTAGCTCGCCAGCAGCGCGGCGCGTTCTTCCTCGGTCAGCTTCACCAGAGGCGGGCGCATATTCAGCCAGCCCTGGTCGCCATGGCGCTCGGCGACGAGCGCCTTCAGCGAGGCCATCTGCGCGTAGGTGGAGGCGCGGTTGCGGCCGGCGACGACGCGGGCCTGCGCGGCCTCGACCTGATCCTTGCGGCTGGGATCGTTGAAATGCTTGTAGACGAAAGCCAGATCCGCGCCGACCAGGTTGGTGGTGGCGGTGATCGCCCCCGCGCCGCCCTGCTGCAGCAGCGGGAGCATCAGCGGGTCGGCGCCGGCGAGCACGGAGAAATCCGGGAAGCGCTCGACCATGGCCAGCATGTTTTTGATGTCGCCGGCGGAATCCTTGATGCCGACGAAGGTGCCCGGATAGCGCGTCATCAACCGCTCGATCACGTCATGCGGGATGGGCACGGTGGAGAATTGCGGGATGTGGTAGAGCACGATGCCAAGGCGGGAATCGCCAACGCGCTCTGCGACCTCGGCATAAGAGGCGAACAGCCCCTCATCGGTGACGTTCTTGTAGTAGAAAGGCGGCAGCATCACGACATTGGTGACGCCGACGGAGAGGGCGTGGCGGGTGAGCGCCACCGTCTCGGTGAGGGCGGTGACACCGGTGCCCGGCAGCAGCTTTTCCGGCGCGATGCCGGCCTTCAGTGCGGCTTCCAGCAGGCCCTGGCGCTCGGCGGTGGAGAAGGAGTTGGCTTCGCCGGTGGTGCCGAGCAGCGCAATGCCGGTCAGCCCGTCATTCAGCAGCGCCTGGCAATGCTTGGTGAAGGCCGCATGGTTGGGGCTCAGATCGTCATGGACGGGGGTCAGCGCCGCGCAGAATACGCCGCGCGGTTTGGTTGGGGTGGCCATTGTGGGTATCATCTCCCTTGAGGTCAGAAGGCAGTGCGATAGAGGCTGAGGATATCGGCGACACTCATATCGCGGGGGTTGTTGTCCAGCAGGCGGCGGATGGCGTGGGCTTCCTGCGCCATCGCCGCCAGATCATCCTCCGGCACGCGGTTGGCGGAGAGGCGCATATCCATGCCGAGCTTCGCGCACCATTCCCTGGTGCTCTGGCGGATCGTCTCCGGGTCGGTGCTGGCGGGCAGGCCGAGGGCCTCCAGCACGGCGTTGGTCTTGTCCGGGCAGGCGGGGGCGTTGAAGGCCAGCGTATGCGGGAAGATCAGCGCGCAGGCCAGGCCATGCGGCAGATTATGGCGGCTGCCCAGCGGGTAGGCGACGGCATGGCCCGCGGTGGTGTTCACCGGGCCAAGGCAGAAACCGCCATAGAGCGAGGCCAGAGCCAGGCCGGCGCGGGCCTCTTTGTCCGACCCATCGGCGACGGCGCGGGGCAGATAGCGGCCGACCAGCTGGGCGCCGGTGAGCGCATAGGTGTCGATCAGCGGGTGCGCCTTGCGGCTGGTATAGGCTTCCACGCAATGGGCCAGCGCATCGACGCCGGTGGCGGCGGTGATGGCGGCGGGCACGCTCATCGTCAGCTCGGGATCGATGATGGCGAGGTCGGCCAGCATGTTGGCACTCTGCACCGCCAGCTTGTTGCGGGTGGCCGGGTCCGTCACCAGCGCGCGGATGCCGGCCTCGCTGCCGGTGCCCGACGTGGTGCTGATCTGCGCGAGCTTCACCTTGCGGGCGGGGGCTTTGTCCGGGCCGACGACATCATGGAGGCTCTGGCCGCTGCCGGGCAGCACCGCGACCAGCTTGGCCAGATCCATGGCGCTGCCGCCGCCGAAGCCGATGACGAAATCCGGCTTGAAGTCTTCCGCCAGCTTCAGCGCGGCGTTGAGGTTGGGCACGTCCGGCTCGGGCTTCACCTCGCCAAACACCGCGATCTCGCCTTCCAGGCCGAGCAGATTGATGCGGGTAGCATTGAAGGCATCAGCCACCACCAAAGTGCGGGTGAGGCCGTGCCGGGCCGCGAAGCGCGCCAGCCGCGCCAGGGCGCCGGCGCCGAAGGCGATTTCGGCGGGCTGCAGCAGCTCGATCGGTGCGTGCAGCGCGACAGGTTGAAGCTTCATCTCAAACAATCCCTTTGCGGTGGCAAGCGCGCCCCAGGCTCTGCCTGGTGGGCCGGGCCGTCAATCCCTGGAGGGCAAAGCTGGACGTCACTTGTTGTAAATTTGTTCATTCCCTAGCGGCGGGTTCAGGCAGCGTCAAGTCTGGGTGGTGGGGCGGAGAGGGTCGGCTTGCTTTGGATTTAGCTTGTTCGCATCGCGATGCAGGCTTGACGATTCTTTCGGCGGCCATTATGGGGCAAGTTACAAATTTACAACAAGTCTTGCGCTGCGCGGCAATGCGGCGCTTCAACAAGGGAACCTGTCCTATGGATCTAGACCCCGCCCGCTCTGAGGCCGGCGCCGCCGCTTTGAATGTCGGCCAGCGCGCGCCCGCGCGCAATCCGGATCAGCGCGCCTCGCGCGTCCGCTGGGGCGTGGCCACGTTCATGTGGTTCGCCATCGCGATCAATTATATCGACCGCACCGTGCTCGCCGCCGCCGCGCCGACGCTGATCAAGACGCTGTCGATCCCGGTCGACATGATGGGCATCGTGCTGTCCGCCTTTTTCTGGTCCTACGCGCTGATGCAGATGCCGGCCGGCTGGTTCAGCGACAAGTTCGGGCAGAAAAAGGGGCTGGGCTTCGCCGTGCTGCTCTGGTCGGTCGCCACCTCCGCCACCAGCATGGTGAGCGGCTTTGCCTCGCTGTTCGCGATGCGGCTGGGCCTGGGCATCGGCGAGGCCGGGGCCTATCCGAGCAATGCCGGCATCACCGCGAAATGGTTCCCGCTGCGCGAGCGCGCCACCATCGCCGGGCTGTTCGACAGCGCCTCCAAATTCGGCGGCGCGGTGGCGATGCCGCTGATCGTCTGGCTGATCGCCGCCTATGGCTGGCGCATGACCTTCCTGATCATCGGCGCCATGGGCGTGGTCTGGAGCGTCGCCTGGTTCGGCTTCTTCCGGGAGACGCCGGAGCAGCATCCCGGCGTGAACGCGGCTGAGCTGGCCTATATCCGCGAGGGCCAGGCCCAGCATGCCACTGAAGGCAAGGCGCCGCTGCCCTGGTACGCGCTGCTGCGCCACCGCAATGTCTGGGCGATGTGCCTGGGCTTTTTCACCATCAACTACATCTCCTACTTCTTCATCACCTGGCTGCCGACCTATCTGGTGAAGCAGGAGCACATGACGATGCTGAAGATGGGCTTCGTCGCCATGCTGCCGCTGCTGGTGGGCATGCTGATCGAGGTCGCCGCCGGCTGGGCCTCGGACCGGGCGCTGGAATCCGGCCGCTACAGCCTCACCGCCGTGCGCAAATTCTTCCTGATCTTCGGTCTGGTTCTGGCCATGTCCATCGGCCTGGCGCCGCTGACGCATAATGTCGTCGCCATCGTCGCCTTGCTCTGCCTGGCCAAGGCCGGCACCACCATCTCCGCCTCGCAGGTCTGGGCGCTGCCGGCTGACGTGGCGCCGCGCAGCATGACCAGCACGCTGGCGGGGTTGCAGAACATGGTGTCGAATTTCGGCGGTGTCGTCGGGCCGATCGTCACCGGCTTCATCGTCGCCAGCACCGGCTCCTTCAACGCGGCTCTGTTCGCCTCCGCGCTGATCGGTCTGGTGGGGATCCTGATCTATGCCTTCCTGCTGGGCAAGGTGAAGCCGATCGCGGTCTGAGACCGGCGGGCTGAAACGGGGGGCGTCGCGTGCGGCCCCCTATTTCGTTTGAGGAGAGATGCCTTGGGTTTGACTGTCGTGACATTGGGCGGTGCGCTGGCGCCGGAGGGTGAGGCGCTGCTGGCGCAGGCCGGGATCAAGAGCGTCTCCACCCAGCCTTATCCTGGCAAGGACGAGGTGATCGCCCTGCTCGCGCAAACCCAGGCCGATGCGGTGGTGGTGCGGCTGGTGGACAGGCTCGATGCCGAGATCATGCGGGCCTCGCCCAAGCTCAAGATCATCGCCAAACATGGTGCCGGCACCAATGATATCGACGTCGCCGCCGCCGGCGCGCTGAACATCCCGGTGATCGCCGCGGTCGGCGCCAATGCCCATTCCGTCGCCGAGCATACGATCGCGCTGATGCTGGGTCTGGCCAAGGATATGCGCAACCAGGATGCTTTCGTGCGCCAGGGCGGCTGGGACAAAACATTCTACAAGGGCCGCGAGCTGCGCGGCAGCGTGCTGGGGCTGATCGGGGCGGGGATGATCGGCCGGCTGGTGGCCGGCATGGCGCGCGCGCTGGGGCTTTCGGTGCTGTGCTACGACCCCTACGCCCCGGCCGGATCGCTGGGCGAGGGCATCGAGCGGACCGACAGCCTGGAGAGCCTGCTGCGCCAGAGCGATATTGTCAGCCTGCATTGCCCGCTGACCGAGGCCACGCGCGGGCTGATCAATGCGCAGACGCTGGCGCTGATGAAGCCCAGCGCCTTCCTGATCAACACCGCCCGCGGCGAGGTGGTGGACGAGCCGGCCTTGCGGGCGGCGCTGACCGGCGGGCGCATCGCCGGGGCCGGGCTGGACAGCTTCGCCCAGGAGCCGCCCGCCGCCGACAACCCGCTCTGGGGGCTGGAGAATGTCATCGTCTCCTCGCATTGCGGCGGGGTGACGCCGGAGGCGCGGCGTGAGGTCTCGCTGATGAGCGTGCGCAATGTGATGGCCTTCCTGAATGGCGAGGTGCTGGCGCAGCGCCTGTTCGTGAAGGGCTGAAGGGGTTTGAACATGCGGGCGCGGGCAAGCGGCGCCGGCATCGCATCGGTGCCGGGTTGATCGCGCGCTTCAAGGCGAGCTGGGGCTTGCCGGTGGCGATGAGCGTGTTCATCATTGCCGGCGCGGTGCTCTCGGCGATCATCTCTGGCTTCCCGACCCGGAAATGGCTGGTGGAGGGCGAGGTAGAAGCCAGGCGCGCCGCCGCCTATAGAGCAATATGCATTTAGGGTGACGCGGCAGCGTCACCCTAAATGCATGAAATTGCTTGCCAAAACATGAGTAGAGCGAGTGGGTGTAAACCCATCTCGCTCTTGCCTGGAGAGTTGAGTTTGACGCAGACCGATCCCCGCTGGCCCGGCCAGACCCGTTATCCCGATCCCGCTTTCGAGATCCTGGATCAATCCTTCGCCCGCTACCGGCTGGATGCGGCGGCGGTGGAGCGGCTTTATACCGGGACGCGCTGGGGGGAGGGGCCGGTCTGGGTGCCGGCCGGGCGTTATCTGCTCTGGTCGGATATTCCGAATAACAGGGTGCTGCGCTGGCATGAGACGACCGGGAGCGTGGACGAATTCCGCCGCCCGTCCGACTTCACCAACGGCGCCACCCGCGACCGCGAGGGAAGGGTGGTGTGGTGCGAGCATCTGCACCGGCGGGTGATGCGGCTGGAGCATGATGGCAGCACCACCGTGCTGGCGGACAGCTTCCAGGGCAAGCGCCTGAACTCGCCCAACGATATCGTGGTCAAATCCGACGGCTCGATCTGGTTTTCCGATCCGACCTTTGGCATTCGCGGCTTCTATGAGGGCGAGAAAGCCGCGCCGGAACTGCCGACCTATCTCTACCGGATCGACGGCCAGACCGGTGAACTGAGCGTTGCCGCCGACGATATCGAGGGCCCGAACGGCCTGGCCTTCTCGCCGGATGAAAAACTGCTTTACGTCGCGGAAACCGGTATCGCGCCCAGGCGGATGCGAGTTTATGAGCTGGCCGCCGATGGCAGGACGCTGACCAAAGGCCGTATCTTCATCGCCTGTAAGGAAGGCGAGCGGCCGGACGGATTCCGGGTGGATGTGGACGGCAATCTCTGGTGCGGCTGGGGCATGGGCGAGGGGCTGGACGGGGTGCGGATTTATAACCCGGCGGGCGAGGCGATCGGCCATATCCATCTGCCGGAGCGCGCGGCCAATCTCTGCTTTGGCGGCCGGCATCGCAACCGGCTGTTCATCGCGGCCAGCACCAGCCTCTATGCCGTCTACGTCAACACCCAGGGCGCGCTGGGGGGCTGAGGCGTGGCGGATGGTTTGCCGATAGCGCTAACATTTGTTAGGACCGCAGCGTGTTGGAAAAACCCGAAGCCGCGATGAAGCCGCAAGAGAGCCAGACCTCGGGTCTGGCTGACCAGGTCTATCACAGCATTCTCTCGGGCATTCAGAACGGCGCCTACGCGCCCCATAGCCGCCTGCCGAGTGAGCATCAGCTCGCCAGCCAATTCGATGTCTCGCGGCCGGTGGTGCGCACCGCTTTGGCGCGGCTCAAGCAGGAAAAATTCATCGTCTCCCGCCAGGGGGCCGGCAGCTTTGTGCGCCCGCCCGCCGTGCAGCCGCCGCTGGGCTTCGCGCCGGTGGAGAATATCGCCGATATTCAGCGCTGCTATGAATACCGGCTGACGCTGGAGCCGGAAGCCGCCAGCTTCGCCGCGCTGCGCTATAACCAGAGCGCCATGGCGAAGATCGAGGCGGCGCTGGAGACGATGGCGCAGGCCACCCGCCAGGGGCAGCATCGCGACGATGTGGATTTCGCCTTCCATCTCGCCATCGCCGAGGCCTCCAACAATCATTACTACCACCAGTCGCTGCAGGCGCTGCAGCCGCATATCGCGGTGGGGATGCATATTCACGGCATCTCGCTGATGGGGCCGAAACAAGGGTTGGATTACGTGCTGGAGGAGCATCGGCGCATCGCCGAGGCGATCAGATCCCGCCAGCCGGAGGCGGCGCGCACGTTGATGGCTGCGCATCTGCGCGCTTCGCGCGACCGGCTGTTCGATGGGCGGATGCTCGACCTCTCATTGCGTTGAGCCGGACTTGGCGTGCGGCGGTTATCGTTTGCCCATTTTTGCGCATTTCGCGCAAATTATTGATTGAGTTTTGCTCTATTAACGTTTATTTCTGCGCGAATTCATCAAATTCCAAAGTATGAAGGGCGTTTCGTGCAATCCCCCACCCTCATGGCGACGAAGCCCCGCCGCAAATTGCTGATCGTCGCGGACGATCTTTCTGGCGCGGCGGATTGCGCCATTCCCTGCGTCGCCGCCGGGTTGAAGACGCTGGTGACGCTGGGCGAGACCGCCGCCGCCGCGCCAGCGGCGGAGGTGCTGTCGCTCGATGCGGATACGCGCCGCCTGGCCCCGCATGAGGCCGCGGCGCGGACCAGCGCGCTGCTGGCCGATCTCGGCGCGGCCGGCCAGCTCTGGTTCAAGAAATTCGACTCGACCCTGCGCGGCAATATCGGCGCCGAGCTGGCCGCCGCCCTGGCGGCGCAGCGCGGCTTCGCGCCGCAGGCCTTCGCCCTGATCGCCCCCGCCTTTCCGGCCACCGGCCGGCAGACGCGCGGCGGCCAGCAATATCTGCACGGTGTGAAGGTGGAAGAGACCGAGGTCTGGAAGCGCGAAGGCATTACCGGGCGCGCCCATATGCCGAGCCTGCTGGAAGAGGCCGGGCTGAGGACCGATGTGGTCGGGCTGGAGAGCGTGCGCGCCGGCCCCCAGGCGCTCCGCGCCGCCCTGGCCCGCGCCGCCGAGAGCCATGATGCCGTGGTTTGCGATGCGGAGAGCGATGAGGATCTGGGCGCCATCGCGCAGGCCGCCGCTGGCTTGGGCCGGCCGGCCTTGTGGGCCGGTGCCGCCGGGCTGGCCCGGCAGCTGCCGCTGGCCCTGGGCTTGAGCGGCGCGGTGGAGGAGGCCGCAATGGCGCCGGTCGAAGGGCCGATTTTGTTCGTCGTCGGCAGCATGTCCGGCGTCTCCCACCAGCAGGTGGCGTGGCTGATCGAGGATGAGAGCGTGCTCAACCTGCCGATCGCCCCGCAAATTCTGCGCGGGGGCGAGGGCAGCGAAGGCTGGCGGGCGGCGCAGGCGGCGCTGGCGGCGGCCTTGGATGCCGGCCAGGATGTCGCGGTGCAGCTCGGCCTTGAAGAGCAGGTGAATGTCGGCGAGGGGCTGCTGCTTTGCCACGCTCTGGCGCGGCTGGTCGCCCCCTTCGCGGCACGCATTGGCGGGCTGTTTTCCACCGGCGGCGAGACCGCGCGGGCCGTGCTGGTGGCGTTTGGCGCCGCCGGGCTGCGGCTGGTCGGCGAGATCGAACCCGGGGTGCCGCTCTCGGTCACCGAGGGGGGCGCCAGCGGGCCGCACGGCCTGGCGGTGATCACCAAGGCCGGCGCCTTCGGGCAGCCGGAGACCATGGTCCGTTGCCGCGCCGTGCTGCGCCGGCCCGCGCTGCTGCACGCTTCTTATCGTAACGCCTGAAAAGGATGCCTCTTTATGTCTAAGCCCGTGATCGCCATCACCATGGGGGACGCCGCCGGCGTCGGCCCGGAAATCATCATGAAGAGCTTCACCCATCCGGACCTGCTGGCGAAGTGCCGGCCGCTGGTCATCGGCGATGCGGCGCGGCTGGAGGTGGCCGGCAGGATCGTCGGCGCCGCGCTGAAGGTGAACAGGCTGGCCCCGGGTGAGGAGGACAAGGCCCTCTTTGCCCCGGGCAGCGTGGATTGCATCGATCTCGGGCTGATCCCGGCCGACATGCCCTGGGGCAAGCTCTCCCCGGTGGCGGGCGATGCCGCCTATCAGTTCATCAAAACCGCGACCGGGCTGGCGATGGCGGGCAAGGTGCAGGCGATCTGTACCGCGCCGCTGAACAAGGAAGCCTTGCATGCGGGCGGGCATAAATATCCCGGCCATACCGAGATGCTGGCGGCGCTGACCAACACGCCGGAAGTTTCGATGATGCTGACCGCGCCGAAGCTGCGCGTGATTCATGTCACCACCCATATCGGCATCATCGATGCGATCAAGAAGATCGAGCCGGGGCTGGTGGAGCGGGTGATTACCCGTGGCTACGAGGTGCTGGAGAAAGCCAAGCTGCCGCGCAAGAAGATCGGTGTGTGCGGCATCAACCCGCATGCGGGTGAGAACGGGCTGTTCGGTTATGGCGAGGAGGAGCAGAAAATCGTCCCCGCCGTGGAGGCCTGCCGCGCCAAGGGCTGGGACGTGGAAGGCCCGCTGCCGGCGGACACTTTGTTCTTCCGCGCCGGGCGCGGGGATTTCGACATGGTGGTGGCGATGTATCACGACCAGGGCCACGGCCCGGTGAAGGTGCTGGGGCTGGAGGCTGGGGTGAATATCACGGTCGGCCTGCCGGTGATCCGCACCTCGGTCGATCACGGCACCGCCTTCGACATTGCCGGCACGGGCATCGTCGATGAGCGCTCGATGCTGGAAGCGATCCGCGCCGCCATCGACCTGGCGGCGCGCTAAACAGCAAAAGTTTTTTGGTGCCGCTTTTTTTCAAAAAAGCGGCGAAAACGTCTGGGGCGGTGGCAACGACGTTGCCAACCCCCCGGCCTTCGTGGGGGCTTTTTGAAAAAAGCCCCCACACCCCCAAAAACTTCTGCCACTTTAGGTGCGGGGGTTTGGCGCTTGCCGGGGCTTCGACCCCAGGCTACGCCAGGGGGATGAGGGAGGGACGCTTTTGAGACTCGCCGGCCAGCGCCGCCAGACCATTCTCGCCCGGCTGCGCGCCGGTGCCCTCGATGTCGAGGCGCTGAGCGCTGAGCTGGGGGTTTCCGCCTCCACCATCCGGCGCGATCTCGCCCGCCTCGCGGCCGGCGGCCAGGTGCTGCGCACCTATGGCGGCGCCGCCGTGCCCGAACAATCTTTGCAGGTCCGCGCCGGGGTGAATATGGAGCAGAAACGCGCCATCGCCCGGCTTGCCGCCAGCTTCGTGCAACAAGGCGAAACCCTGCTGCTGGATGCCGGCACCACCACCGGCGCCCTGGCCGCCGAACTGGCCGGGATGCAAGGGCTGCATGTCATCACCAATGGCCTCACCGCCCTCAACGCTTTGGCTGGCAAGCCGGGCGTGGAGCTGAGCGTGCTCGGCGGGCAGCTGCGCCAGATCAGCCTCGGCACCGTCGGCCCCGCCGCCGAGCACGCGCTGCGCCGCCTCACCGCCCGGCGCACCTTTCTGGGGGCGGATGGCGTCGTCGCCGGGCGCGGAATCTGCGAGGCAACGGACGCGCAATCCGCGCTGAAGGAGTTGATGGTGGCGCAGGGCCAGGAGGTTTACGTGCTGGCCGATGCCGATAAGCTCGGCCGCGCCATCTCGCCGAGCTGGACGCCGCTGCCGGCAAGCTGGACGCTGATCACCGATGCCCGCGCCAGCGCCGCGCAGCTGGCGCCGTTTCGCGCCTTGCCGGGTGTCACCGTTCTCATCGCCTGATCCCATCCCGGCGCGCCTGCGTATGAAGCGGATGACCCTCTCCGCCCGCCTGCGCGCCCATCTCGACCATCCGGATCCATTGGCCGCGACGGTCAATCTGGTCGCCTTCGTGGTCGGGGCGAATGGGCCGTTTTATCCGCTTTACGCGATGGCGCTGATCGGCCGGCCTGGCGCCTGGCTGTTCATCACCATGGCCGCCAGCCCGGTCTTTCTCGCCATCCCGGCTTTGGCCCGGCGTAACGGCCTGGCCGGGCGCATCGCGCTGCCGCTTTTTGGCACGCTCAACACGCTCTGGTGCGCAAAGCTGATCGGCCCGGCCTCGGGCGTGGAATTGCTGCTGCTGCCCTGCATCGTCATCGCTGGCCTTTCCTTGCGGCCCAGTGAGACACTCTGGCGCTGGGGGCTGATCGGGCTGCCGATGGCGGCACATCTGGCGCTCTCACCTGTCTATGGCGCGGGGCTGCTCGGCTTCAGCCCGGCGCAGGAGGCCGCCTTGTTCCGGCTCGATCTCGGCAGCACGGCGACGCTGCTGGCCTTTCTCGGGCTGGTCTATGGCAGGCTGCTCCCCGCCGCGCCGGAAAAATAAATCGCGCACGACTCAATTCGCTTGACGGGGTGGATCATGGGCTGTAGATAAATCGTACACGATTAAATCGTAAATAACTTAAATTGAAAGGATCAGACCATGAGCGTTGACGCGAAATACAAAACCACAGCCACCGCAACCGGCGGCGGGCGCGATGGCAAGACCAGCCTGGCCGATGGCACCATGGCGCTGCAGCTGAGCGTGCCCAAGGAGCTGGGTGGCCCGGGCGGCGACGGCGCCAACCCGGAAAAACTCTTCGCGCTGGGCTATTCCGCCTGCTTCCTGGGCGCGATGCGCGTCGCCGCCGGCCAGACCAAGAACAAGCTCCCCGAGGGCACGGAAGTCACCGCCACCATCGGCATCGGCCCGCGTTCGGAAGGCGGCTTTGGCATCACCGCCGCGCTGGATGTGAAGCTGCCCGGCCTCGCCGCGGATGAGGCGCGCAAACTGGTGGACGTGACGCACGGGATCTGCCCTTATTCCAACGCCATCAAGGCCAGCGTGGACGTGCAAACCACCACCCACGGCTGAGGATACCGGACGGGGCGCCCCGCCGCACAAAAAACAGGAGGCGTGGATGAACCCGACCCGTGTGCCCGAGACCCGGTTCCACACCCGCGTGCGCAACGCGGCCCTGGGCGGCCCCAACCCGTATGAGTGGAAAGAGATCGGCAGCCAGGATGTGTTCGCCGGCAAGCGCGTGGTGCTGTTCGCGCTGCCGGGCGCCTTCACCCCCTCTTGTTCGGACAGCCATTTGCCGGGCTATGAGCAGGGCTATGACGAATTCCGCGCCTTGGGTGTGGATGAGGTGGTTTGCCTCTCGGTCAACGACGCCTTCGTGATGTTCAACTGGGCGAAGAGCCGCAACATCGAAAAACTGCGCATGCTGCCCGACGGCAACGCGGATTTCACCCGGCTGATGGGCATGCTGGTGGACCGCCGGCGCCACGGCATGGGGCTGCGCAGCTGGCGCTATTCCATGCTGGTGGAGGATGGCGCGATCACCGCTTTGTTCGCCGAGCCGGGATTTCGCGACGATCCGGACGGGGTGGGGGTCAGCGTCTCCGATGCCGGAACGATGTTGGCGCATCTGCGGCGCCTTTGAGTTTTCCACCGCCGCCTTATGGTGTGGAATCAAGGGCTTGGTTGGGGGTTTTGAGACCAGAGCGATTTGCTTGGCCGATGTTTTTGTGTTTTAAATCAAAGAGTTGATGGATCGCTGTCGCGAGCGTGCCGATTATTGCGCCGCCGTGGCGGGCGCGGGGCTTATCCCGGCTGTTGCACTGCAATCCACATAGATATCCACAAGCTTATCAAGCCTCTTGTGGATAAATCAGGCCTCGGCGATCAGCCGGCCACTTTCATGCATGCCCAGGCTCTGCAGCGCCCGCAGCGACAGGTTGAGGCCGCGATGCAGCTGGCTGGCGCGGCGCGAGGCGCTGCCGGATTTGCGGGAGAATTGCGCCAGGGCGGCGCGCAGCTCCTCGGCCAGGCGCGCGGCGGGCAGGGCCTCGTTCTCGCGCAGCCGGGCGGCGGCGTCGTCGAAGGAGCGGGCCTGCATCTGCGTCATCGCCGCGGTGATGGCGGAGAAGACCGGCTGCGCCTCCTGCATGCGCTGCTCGATCTCGCCGGCTTCGCTCTGGATCTCGTGCGGCTGGCCGCTCAGCATCAGCCGGTCCAGCCGGTTCAGCCGCTCGTTCAAATCCCGCACCACCCCCAGCGCATCCGCGAGCGTGCCGGCGATGGCCTCCAGCCGTCCGGCATCCGGGAAGGGCGGGGTTTCCATCAGCGTGTGCCCTTCAGCACGGTGGCGATCGCCTTCGCCAGATCCTCCGGCTCGACGCTGTAGGTGCCGGCGGCCAGCGCGTTTTTGATCTGCGCCACCGCCGCCTCGTCCACCCCGTCGCTGGCCTGGGCCGCGCTCACCAGATGCCCGGCACCGGCGGCGGCGTCGCTGAGGGTGACGGCGTCCGTCTCAGCGCCCTGGGGGCTGGCGCTCGCGCCGCCGGCAGCGCCGGTGCTGTTCGCCTGTTGCGCGTAGGCGGGACCGGACGGGCCGGGCAGGGAGCCGATCGAGTTGGTCATGCCGCATCCTGTGTCGGCAGATTGCTGCGCATGTCACGGTCCAGCTGCGCCAGCGCGCGATCATAATCCTCCAAGGCGGCGGCGTTGTTTTGCGCGTTGGCGCGCAGCAGGCAGAACATCAGCGCGGTATAGATGGTCTGTAGTGCTGCCCCCAGCGTTGCCTCCTCGCCGGACTGGGCGATGCCGGACATGGTGCCAAGCAGGGTTTGCGCGCGCATGATCATGTCGATCTTGGTCGGGCCATCGCCGGCCTCGATCGCCTGGCGGGCGCGCTTGCCATAGAGGCGCAGCGCGCGCCAACCGGGGGCGAGCCAATCCATCGCGGCGGGACCATCGAACATGCTGGTGCGGTAGGTGGTGGAGCTGCTCATGGACATGTCCTATCGATTAACCGGAGCTCGAGCTGTTGCTGCTCAGGAACACGGAAAGGTAGGCCTGCGAGATCGAGGCGCTGGTCTGCGAGCTTTCCGCCGTGGCATATTGGTTCAGCAAATTATTGATCAGTGCGGTATCGATCTTGGTCATCTGGGTAATCTGGGTGGTGATCGAATTATCGGTGGTGGTCAAGCCGCTGGTGGCCGCGCCGATGGTGCCGGTGGAGGCTGAGCCGGAGCCGATCGCCGCCTTGGTCACGGTGGAAAGGCTGGTGTAGATCTGCGAAACCAGCGTCTGCACTGCTTTCGGATTCTTCGCGTAGGCGCTGGCGAAGCTGGTGGAATCGAAGCTGATGGCGCCCGAGGTGCCGACCTTCAGGCCGATCGAGGCGGCGCTGATGCCGCTGGCCTGGGCCTCGCTGACCGAACTCATCAACTGGCTGGAAAGATCGGTCGCGGTGAAATTGCCAAGCAGCGGGCCGCTCTTTGTCGAGGCCGAGGCGCTGGCGGCGCTGGCTTTCGCCGCCGAGGCGGAGGAGACATATTTGATCTGGCCGGCGATGGTCGAGATCGCCTTGTTGAGATCGGTGGAGACCTGCGAGAGTGCGGTGGACAGGCTGGAGGGCGAGGAGGCGACGCTGATGCTGGTGCTGCCGGAGGCGGCGAGTTTCACCGTCAGCCCGTTGACCGCGTTGCTGAGGGTGTTGCTGGCGCTGGTGATCGGCACGCCGTTCAGCGACAGGCTTGCATCCTTGGCACTCTGCGTCAGCGTTTCGCTGCCAGGGGACGCGGCGCTGTAGGCGAAGCGCGAGAGCGCGCCGGTGCCGGTAACGGAGAAGGCCCCGGCGCTGCCGGTGGCGCTGCTCTGCAGCACCAGCCGGGTGCCGGAGGCGGCGGTGACGATGTTGGCCTTCACCCCGCCCGCCTGCTTGTTGATAGCGGCGGCGATGCCGGTCAGCGTCATGCTGGCGGAGCTGACCGCGACGGTTTCGGTGGCGCCGCCTTTCATCGTGAAGGTCATCGAGCCCGCGCCGCCGGAGAGCTTAGCACCGGCCGAGCCTTGCAGCGCGGAATAGATGGATTGCCCGGTGGCGAGCTTGATGTTGGAGAGCGTGTAGGTGCCGGTGGCGGCACTGTTGGTGGCGCTGGCGGTGGCGATGGTGGTCTGCGCGCTGGTGGCGGTGCGGTTATTGATGCTGGCGACATCCTTGATGCCGGAGAGGGCGCTCGACAGAGTGGAAACCGAACTCTGGATCGACCCCCAGGCGGAAATTTCCGCCTTGTCGGTGGTGATTTCGTTTTTCAGCGCGGTGACCGGCAGCTCCAGCGTCTTTTCATAGCTCGCCACCTGCGTCTGGATGGTTGCTGAACTGAGCGAGGAGATTGACGAGGTCATGGGGCCGGGACCGCTTCTCGGATGTGAGGGAAGGAAGGCGGCTGGCCGGGGTTACCGGCCAGCCCGTTTGGATTACGGCAGCAGGCTCACATAAGCCTGTTGCAGCTGGGTGGAGGATTTCAGCGCGGCCACGCCGGACTGCGCCTGGATCTGCGCTTCCGTCAGCTTGGTGCTGACGCTCGGGATGTTGGCATCCTGCACCACGCCCAGCGCCGAGTTCAGATTGGTGCTGGTGGTGTTCATGTTGTTGATGTTGGCGGTGAGGCTCTGCTGCACCGCGCCGAGCTGACCACCCTGGTTGTTCAGACCGGCCAGCGCGTATTTGATGACGTTCATCGCGCTGTTGGCGCCGGCAGTGGTGCTGACATTGATGTCAGCCAGCGAGTTCAGCGTGGAGTTGCTGCTCTCGCCGATGCTGGCGGTGCCCGAGGTCGAGAAGGCGCCGGAGGATTGCAACTGCACCTGGCCCTGGGCCAGCGCGCTGGTCACAGCGCCCGTGGCGGAGCCGCCGATGACGACGGCATTGGCGGCGGTCGAGGTCGTGGTGGTCAGCGACTTGCCGGTGGTGGCGGCGCTGCTGATGGAGATGTTCTGGCCGTTCGCCTGGGTCAGGGTCACCGCGCTGCCGGCGGAGTTCAGCGTCGCGGAGATGCCGTTGGAGGTGGTGCCGCCATTGATCTGCGAGACCAGCTCGGAGAGGCTTGAGGCATTCACGGTCACGCTGTTGCCGACGGCGGAAGACGTGCCGCTGCCGGTGGTGGCGCCGATCTTGAAGGCGTAGTTGCCGGTGCCACCATCGGCCTTCAACGTGATGCTGTTGGTTGCCTGCGCCTGCACGCCGGTAGAGGCGGACTGGTTGTTGACCGCAGCCGCGATGCTGGCGGCGGATTCCTTCGTCGCGGCGCCGGCGGTGGCGGTGGCGGAGCCAACGGTGATGCTCTTCGTGGTGCCGTTGGCGCCGGTGATGCTCAGCGTGCCCGCCTTGAAGGCGCCTGGGGTCGCACCGCTGGTCACAGCACCGCTCGCGGAGGACGCGCCGGACTTGTAGGTATTGGTGGTATCAGCCTTGGTCGCGTACATGCCAATCGCGCTCGCCATCGTGCTGCCGATGGACAGGCTCATCGTCTGGCCTTCATTCGCGCCGACCTGCAGCTGCACGCCCTGGAAGGTGCCGTTGAGCAGATTGACATCGTTGAACTGGGTCTGCCCGGCGATGGTGGAAACCTGGCTGACCAGTTGGCTGGTTTCGGACTGCAGGGACTGCGATTCCGCCGAGGTCTGGGTGCCGTTGGCGGCCTGCACGGCGATCGTGTTCAGCTGCTGCACGATGCCGACCTGCTGGGTCAGCGCGCCATCGGCGGTCTGCAGCAGGGACACACCCTGGTTGGCGTTGGAGACAGCCTGGGTCAGGCCGTTGATCTGCGAGGTGAAGCCCTGCGCGGTGATGTAGCCCGCGGGATTGTCGGCCGGAGAATTGATCGACAGACCGGTGGAGAGCTGGTTTTCGAGATTATTGGTGGTGCTGGTGGTGTTGGTCAGCGAATTCAGCGCGGTGAGCGCGCCGGTATTCGTCACAATGGAACCTACGGCCGACATAAATACCTCCATGGTTGCGGTTGCCGTACGCTATTATCGCCACGAGGTTGCGAAGATTTCCTGGAACCTACCAAAAAAATGTAGGCTGGCGGGATTTTTTTTGAATCAATGCCTGCAAACCCGGCAAACGCGTCGCGCCGGTGTGAACAGCCTACATGATGTAGGCTGTTCACGAGCCGAGATCCACAACCGGTCCGCTCGCGGTCAGCAGCGCGGAGAAGCGCCGGCCGGAGCCAGGGTTGGTCATCAGGATGGTATCGCCGATGCGCCCGGTCTGGTCCGCCACGGCATTGACGCTGACCACGACGCCGCCATCCTTCACCTGCACCGCCACCGTCTGCCCGGTGCTCACCACCACCGGCTGCGCCACCGCATCGCTGGTGATCACCGCCCCCGGCTGCAGCGAGAGCCGCGCCTGCGCGCCGATCAACTGCTGCGCCCCGGCGAAGGTCTGCCGGCCGGCGAACAGGCTGACGGGTTTTTCGGCGAGGCTGACATCATCTTCGCTCAGCGTCTGCCCGGCTTCGATGGGCCGGGCCGCGACCTCCACCAGCTGCTGCGCGGCGACATTGGCGGTGAGATACAGCACCCAGACCGGGGCGGGGCAGTGCACCGCCGCCTCCTGGTAAGGCGCGTTGCCGGTGATGGCGACGCTGAGCGGCGCGGTGCAGGCCGGCATGTAGGCGGCGGCCTTGGCTTGCGAGATGGTGACCTGCGCGCCTGGCGGGGCGAGGGCGAGGGCGGCCTGCTTCGCCGCCGCCACCACATCATCCGGGTTTTCATGCGCGCTGTCGGCAAGGGCGGGTCGCGCCATCACGCCAAGCGCGGGGCCGGCCAGGGCCAGGAGCAAAATCCGCTTCATTGCGCCGCCTCCAACAGGGCCTGCGGCTGCGCCCAGGGCGTGGGCAGCTCCTCCACCGAAGGCAGCGCCAGCGCGGCCTCCCTCGTGGCTTTGCCGGAGGCCAGCGTGCCGCGCAGATCCTTCACCGCGCAGAGCAGCCGGCTTTTCCAGAGCGACGCCGCCTGGCCCAGACGCTCGGCGGGCAGGCTGGCGGGGGTGTCCAGCCGCTGGTCGAGGATCAGATGCGCCCCGGCGGCGGCGGCGAGCAGGGTGAAATAGCAATCCCCCAAAGCCGCCTTGCCCGCCGGGCGCAGCAGCACATGCGGGGCCAGCCCGGCCAGATCCCGTGCCCAGAGCGCCTCGTCCAGATGCCGGGGCAGGCGCGTCACCTCGCCCTCATAGCTCGCGCCTGGCTGCTCGACGATGATCCAGCTCACCTCCTCGGCGGTCTCGTTGACCAGGGCCGTGAACCAGGACGGGGTATCGCCCTCGTCGAACCAGAGCACGCGCGGGCGGGTGTTCATGCCGGTGCCCAGGGTCAGGCTCTCCCAGTTGGCGCGGCGCAGGGCCGGGCGCCAGAGCTGCGGGGCGGGCGCGCCCAAAGCCCGCAGCGCGCCGACCAGGGCCGGGGAGGTGGCATAGACCGCCTGGGCCCGCTGCGCCGCCAGCTCCGCCCCCGGCCGGAGCGGCGCCGAGAACAAGGCGGTGTAGGGCGCATCGGCCAGAGGCGCGGTGCCGTCCGGGTTCACCCGCACCCAGCTGGCGGCATCGCGCCGGCCAAGCTCGGCGGCGGTCACCGGTTCCGGGCCCCAGCCGGCATCCAGCCGGGCGGTGGCGCGCAAGGCGCGGGCGGCGGCGAGGATCGGCTCCGCCCCCAGCCCCGGGCCGGTGAACAGCACCGAGGTCGCATCCTCCGGTGTGGGGGCGATGAAGCCGGTGCGGGTTTCCGGCACCAGCAGATCCTCGCGCAGCGAGAGGGCAGGGTGGTGGTAGGCATCGCGCCAGGGCAGGGCGGCGGCAGCCGGGCTGCCGGCGCGAAAGCGCCCCTCCTGGTCGATCTCGAAGATCGGCGTTGCCGCCTCGAAGCTGGCATCCGGGGTCCAGACCAGACGCTGGCCGCCAGCGCGCAGCTGGGCGCAGAGATCGATCCAGAACGCATCGCCGGAAAGCGCGCTGAAGGCGCAGCCGCGCAGCAGCTCGGTGCGGGCCAGCAGGCCGGGCGGGGTGATGGCGCTGGCTTCCTGGTCGACCAGCAGCCAGGCCCCCATGCGCCCGGAGTCCGGCGCGTAACCATGGCCAAGCCGCACCGGCGCGCCGATGACGATGGACCCTTGCAGCATTGGCTGGCTGGTGCCGCCGGCACCGGGCACCAGCGTGCGGCCACCGGCCATCGCCACGCCTGGATCCGCCAGCTTGGTGCGCAGCACGGACAGCCAGTCCGGCGTGGTGGGGGTGGCGCGGGCATCCAGAATGGCGAGATGCGGCGCCTCCACCAGCGCCAGCGCGGCGGCGAAGGCGGCCGCGCCGGTGGCGGTGATCGCCCGCACGCTCTGCCCCAGCCCGGCGCGTTGCGCGTCGATCTGCGCGAAATAATCCGCCACGTCCGGGCGCGGCGCGAAGGCGGCCAGGATGATCGGCAGCCTTGCCACCGGCGGCTCCAGCAGCGCGGTGAGGCGTTGATTGACGCTGGCGACATCCGCGCCGTCGCACAGCAGCAGGAGGGCGGTGCCGGGATCGGCGGCCTCCCGCTCATGCCGGAACAGCCCGACAAATTGCCGCTTGCCGATGGCGGCCGGCATGCCCAGCCGAGTGAGATGGGTGGCCAGCGCCGCTTCAGCGGCGGCGACGAAATCCTCCACCGCGATATCGTCGCGCCGTGCCGCATTGTCGCGCACGAACAGCGCCTCGGGCAGGCGCACGACGCGCGGCGCGGTCTCGCTCAGGCGCAGCTGGTAATCATATTCCTCAGCCCCGGCGCGGCTGCTATCGAACCCGCCAAGCCGCGTCAGTGTGGCGCCCTTGTACCAGACCCAGTCCCCCAGATAGGCGGATTGGCGCAGCCGGGTGACATCCCAGCCCGGCTTGTAGCGCACCCAGGGGGCGTCCGCGCTGGGCACGATCTCGTCGCAATAAAGCAGATCCGGCATCCCGGTGCGCGATGCCTCCAGGGCGAAGCGCTGCAGCGCGTCGGGGTCGAGCCTGTCGCCGGCATTCAGCGCCGCGACATAATCATAGTCGCCGGCCAGCGCGTTCAGCGTGGCGCAGAGCGTGGCACTCACCCCGCCCGGGGCGGCCGGGGCCTCGATGGTCTCGATGCCTTCCACCGTTGCCGGATCGACCGAGACCAGCCGGATCAGATCCGCCTGGCGCCATTGGCCTTGCAGCGTCGCCAGCGTCTCGCCGATGGCGCTGGCCCGCCCGCCGGGGGCGGCGATGACCACGGCGATGCGCGGCAGGATGGTCTGTTCGGCGCAGAGGCGCGCCAGACGGGCCTGGGCGGCATCGTCCAGCCGCTCGGGCGGGCGCAGCGCCGCCGCCGGGGCGGGGGCATTGGCCGCCGGCAGCTCCACCGGGCCGCCAAGGCCGGGCAGGGCGCGCAGCCGGCTATCGCGGATTTCCGCCAGGAAGCTGGCGATTTCGGCGGTCTGGGTGCCGATTTCATCCCACAAGGCCGGGCTGTGATCGCCAGCCTCGATCGCCTCCCACAGCCGCGCCACCAGCCGCTCCAGCGGCGGGTACAGCCCTTCCGCCGGCAGCGCCTTGCTGCGGTTCAGCTCGCCGGTGAGATAGGCTTTCGCCTGCGCCATGCCATCCGGGCGCAGCCTGGTCAGCGGCAGGCCGAGATCCGCCTCCAGCTGCCGGAAGCAGGCCTCGGGGTGCGCCAGCAAATGGCCATAAGTCAGCCAGCTGCGCTTCAGATGCCGGGCATTGCGCTCCGCCGCGGTGGCGTAGCCCAGCCAGAGCAGCAGCGCATGCGCGCGCGACAGCCCGTTCTTCAGCAGCTGGCTGGCGGCGGAGGTCGCGGGGTCGCGGAAAATATGCACCACATGCGGGGTGTGCCCGGCCTGGCGCACGGCGTTTTCGTAAAGCGGCAGCAAATGGCAGAGATGCGGATGCTTGATGCCCCAAAGCTTGGTCGCGGGCGGAAAGCGGCGGCGCAAAATCTGGTCCAGTCGGGCGGTGAAGCGCGCCAGCTCCGGGCGCGTATGCCAGCCTTCCGGCAACGCCGCGACATCGCCCCATTGCATGCCGAGGCTGTTCATCAGCTCCACATCGAACTGGATCAGCTCCGGAACCTCGTAGAAGCCCAGCGGATTATGCTCATTGGCGGCGGCTTCGCTCTGGATCTCGACACCGAGCTTGGTGAGCGCGCCCGAGAGGCCGGAGGTGCCGCTGCGATAATAGCCGACGATGAAGATCACATCAGACACGCTGGGAAATCCTTAGAGATACTGAAACAGGCTGAGGCCCTGCACGGCGGCGAAGCTTTTCATCGCCGCCTCCATCGCCGTCATGCTCTGGTCCAGATTGGTCAAGGCCGTCGGCATATCCACCGCCGTTGCCGCGTTGTCCGCGGTCTGGATGGTGGCGGAGGCGGTGGCGTTGCTGGTGCTGGCGGTCTGCACCGCCTGCAGCGTCACGCCGGTCTGCGCCTGGGCGGTGAGCACGTCGGACTGGTATTGCGCCAGCCCGGCCAGGCTCTGGTTCAGCGCCTGGCGCGTCTGCGCCGCCCCGGCGGCGCCACTGCCCGCGGTGCTCAGTGTGCTGACGAGATTCTGCAGCAGCGTGAACACGCTTTGCGGGCGCGAGGGGGAGAGGGTGAAGCTGTCGCCAGCCGCGGGGTTGCCCTGGATCTGGTAGCTGGAGCCGGCGACCTGGATGCTGGTGGTGCTGTCAGCCGCGCTGGAGACGGTGCCGCTGGCCACCACATTGCCGCTGGCATCCGTGGCGCTGTAGGTCATGCCGCTGGTGCCTTGCGCGAAGGCGATGGTGATGTTGCCGCTGCCCTGCTGGAAGGCGCTGGCCTGGGCGCTGTTGGCCACCCCTTCGGAGATCAGCGTGGCGGTGCCGGTATTGCTGCTGGCGGCGGCGATGCTGGCGGTGCCATCACCCGACAGGCCGGAGACGAAGACCTCGCCATTGGTCACCGCCGAGGCCTGGGCGCTGGGCGAAATCGAAGCCTGGCTGCTGCCGCCATCGCCGAGATAGATGATCTGGCCGGTGGTCGGGTCGCGCTGGAAGGGCTCGATGGAGCCGCGCGTGCCGGCGAACACGTAGGAGCCGCTGGTGCCTTGCGTGTTGGCGAGCGAGAGCATCTGCTGCTGGTCCACCTGCACCTGGGTGGCGAGGGAGGCCATGTCCTGCGGGTTGGTGGTGGCGTTCAGCGCTTGCTCGACCACCGATTGCACGGAATTCAGCAAGGCGCTGACGGAGCCGTAGGTATCCGAAACGGTGCCAAGCTGGGACTGGATCGCGGCCTGATTGGTGTTGTCGCTGGCGAGCGAGGCCACCTGATCCTGGCCGATGGCGGCGGCGGCGTAGGCGGCCGGGTTCTGGTCGGGCGTTTGCACCGCGAGGCCGGTGGAGATTTCCTGCTGCAGCAGACTGATCTGCGATTCCTGCTTGGCCAGCGAATTGCTGAAATTGGTGTAGAGAGAGAGATCCATTTTCAACGCTCCTTGCGGCGGGCGAGGGGGAGGGCGCGTTCGGCCCGGGTTTCGGCTTCCAGCGCGTCGCGGCGCCGGGCGGTATCGGTGGCACTGGCCAATTTGCGGCGCTGCGCCTGGGCTTCCAGCAATTGCGCGCGGGCGGTGGCGATGCTGGCCTCGGCGCGGACGGCGCTCTGGCCGACCTGCTCCAGCGCGCTCAACCCCGCCTCGGCGAACAGCCCGGCGCTGCGGATCTGCGCGGCACTCACGGTCTGGCCGGTCTGCACGCTGGCGGCGAGCCGGGCGCGGTAGGCATGCAGCACCTGCTGCTGGCCTTGCGCCTGCGCCAAAGCGGCCTGGGCGCGGCGCAGCGTCTCGGCGCGCTTCGCCTCCTCGGCCGCGGCCAGCACTTCCAGCTTGCTCAGCAATGAGGATTTCACGAGCTGGCCTCCATCAGCGCGGTGCGCAGCGCGGCCAGGCTCTGCGGGTAGGTGGCGGCTTCGGTGACGCCCTGGCGGATCACATCCTCCATCGCCGGGGCGCGCTTCAGCGCCTCGTCCAGCAGCTTGTCACGCCCCGGCGCGTAGGCGCCGAGATCGATGATGTCCTGTTTCTCCGCCCGCCGCGCCCAGAGCGCGCGGTAGCGCGCGGCCAGCGCCTTATGCTCCTCACCGATCAGCCCCGGCATCACCCGCGAGAGCGAGGCGGAAATGTCGATCGGCGGATACATCGCCGATTCCACGAGTTTTCGCGAGAGCACGATATGCCCATCCAGCACCGCGCGGGCGGTATCGGCGATCGGATCGCCGACATGATCGTCGCCTTCGACGAGAACAGTGTAGATCGCGGTGATCGAGCCCTGGCCGGGGCCGCCATTGCCGGCCCGCTCCACGTAGGCGGAAAGCGCGCCAAAAGCCGAAGGCGGATAGCCCTTCACCGCCGGCGGCTCGCCCGCAGCGAGGCCGATCTCACGCAGCGCCATCGCCAGGCGCGTCAGGCTGTCCACCACCAGCAGCACATTCTGCCCTTGCGCGCGGAAATATTCCGCCATTGCCGCCGCCCGGTAGGCGCCATGCACCCGCCCCAGCGCGGTATCATCCGCCGGCGAGGCGACGACGACGCAACGCGACCGCGCCGCGCCGAGATGATCCTCGATGAATTCGCGAATCTCGCGCCCGCGCTCGCCGATCATCGCCACCACCACCACATCGGCCTTGGCGTTGCGCGCCATCATGCCGAGCAAAGTGGTCTTGCCAACGCCCGAGCCCGCGAACAGGCCGATGCGCATACCCCGGCCCATCGTGTTCAGCGCATCGATGGCGCGCACGCCGGATTCGAAAACCTCTTCGATGCGGGCACGATGCATCGGATTCACCGGGCGCCCGCGCAAGGGCCAGCTGGCGGTCAGCGCGGGCGGCGCCAGCCCGTCCAAAGGCGCGCCGTGCCCATCCAGCACCCGGCCCAGCAACGCCTCGCCAACCAGAGGCGCGGTGCCGGTGGCATCCACATGCACCCGCGCGCCGCGGGCGATGCCGCGCGTGCCCTGTTCGGCCATCACCAACAGCCCGTCAGCCTCGAAGCCGACCACCTCGGCCGGTAGGCTGGCACTCTCCCCTTCGATCAGACAGCGCGCGCCCACCGGCGCGCGGACGCCGCTGACATGCAAAATCTCGCCATTGGCGCGCACAATACGGCCATAGCGTCGAGCCTGGGCGACGCCACCCAGACCGTCGAGCCGCGCGCGCGCCTGCGCCTGCACATTCGCCATGTTGAGGCTCATGATGCCTCCTCTTCGGCAAACTCATCGGCTGGGGCAGCCGTTTCCGGCAGGCCGAGCGAAGCCGCCACCGCCGCGAGCCGGCTGGGCAGCGTCGCATCCCACTCGGTGCGGTTGACCGGATCGCCATCGGGCCAGAGCAGCTCGACGCGCGCGCCGCCGCGCTCAATTGCCGCGTCATGGCGGAGCGTGACCGTCTGTAGATCGAGAAGATCCTGTACGGGCTTGGCATCTTCCGGATGAAGGGTCAGCACCAGGCTTTGCCGCGGGGCGCGCTCGGCGGCGGCTTCCTCCAGCAATTGCGCCACCAGCCGGGCCAGACCCTCCGGCCGGGCGATGGCTTCCACGCCGATCACATGCCGGGCGATGATCATCGCGAGATTGGTGGCGAGTTCGGCGAGTTCGGTTTCCTTCTTTGCCAGAGGGGCGGCGAGCTGCGCGGCGGCGGCGCGCAACGCCTTCGCCGCGTCGTCCAGCGCCTGGGTTTTCGCCGTGTAGGAAGCGCGGCCTTCGGCTTCGCCCTTGGCCAGGCCTTGCGCTTGCGCCTCGTCCCGCAGCCGTGCCAGCGCCGCGCGCACGCGCGCGTCAATCTCCGCCTCCTGTGCCGCCGGGTTGGGCGGTGGCGGCGATGCAGGCACGCTGCTGTTGATGCGGCGGAATACCATCAGCCTTCGTCCGCCGGCCGGCTAAGGAGTGTGAGGCCGCGCCGTATGTAGGCGAGCAGGATGGCCCCCACCGGCAGCGCCAGCGCCAGCACCGCGTAGGCGACGAGGCCTGTGGCCAGCGCCCCGGCCAGCCACACCGCGATGGACGGAAGGCTGAACCAGGAGGGCTGCGTGGCGGCGGCGCGCAGACACATGATGGCGATGACGACGAGCCCCGGCTTCAACGGCAGGCCGCAGGATTTTCCTGAAGATTTCTTCGCTTTTGCCATGATCCTGCCCTACTTCGCCGCCGCCGGCGCGGCCTTGCTGCCGGGGTCCGGCGCGTGAATGACGATAACGACACGCCGGTTCTGCTCGCGCCCATCGGCATTGTCGTTGCTGGCGATGGGATCGAACTCGCCAAAGCCCTGCGCCGCCAGTTGCTCGCCGCCGATGCCGGCATTCTGGAACAGCTCCACCACGCTCACCGCGCGCGCCGCCGAGAGTGCCCAGTTAGAGGAGAATTGCGCATCATGAATCGGCTGATTATCCGTGTAGCCGCCAACGAAAATCTTGAATTTCGGCGGCAGGCTGGTCAGGCTCGCGGCAATCTGTTTCAGCAGCGTCTGCGCGGAGGGGGTCAGCGTCGACTGGCCGGAGGAGAACAGCACGGAATCATTCAGCCGGATGGTCAGCGTCAGCGGGTCACTCTGCATGCCGACCTGATGCGCGCCGATCATCGGCTGCAGCATTTTCGAGAGCTGGTTCTGGGCATTCTGCAATTGCAGCATATCCTGCGTCAGCTGATGGATCATCTGCTTCTGCACCGGCGTGTTGGCGGAGGCCGGCGATTCCACCGGTTTGGGCACAGGCGAGGGCTGGTGATTCATCACGCCGCGATCCGCCGAGCTTTCGGCTTTGATCATGCCCGGCGGGGCGTGGAAGGCCTTCAGGAAGCTTTGCGCTTCCTCGTCCATCTTGTGCTTGTCACGCACCGAGGACGCATAGAGCACCACGAAAAACGCCAGCAGCAGCGTGATGAAATCCGCGTAGGAGATCACCCAGCGCTCATGATTGCCATGGCTCTCCTTGCGTTTTTTCCGGCGCGGGGCGGGCGCGTGGGACATCAGGCGGCTTCCATCTCGGCCGCGGGCGTCTCAGCCTCGGCGGCGGCGGCGGCGGGGGCGATGTCCTTCGGCTTGCCGGGGATGACTGTGAGCAGTTCGTCGCGGATCACCGAGGCTGGCTTCTGCTGGGCCAGCATGACGAAACCATCGACGAGGATGAAGCGGGCATGTTCGGTCTCCTCGGCGATGGCGGCCAGGCGCGCGCCCATCGGGAGGTAGAACAGATTCGCGGTGCCCACGCCATACACGGTGGCGATGAAGGCGGTGGCGATGCCAGCACCCAGCAGTTCCGGATGGTTCAGCTCCATCATCACATGGATCAGCCCCAGCACCGCGCCCATCACCCCGATGGTCGGCGAAAACCCGCCGGCGGATTCCCAGAATTTTGCCGGTAGATGCTCGGCCGCGCCGAGTGTTTCCACCATCACCGTCAGCTTCTCGCGCAAGGCCGGCGCCGGGGTGTTATCGACGATCAGCTGCAAAGCCTTGGCCTGCAGCGGGTCTTTCTGCTGCTCGATGAAGGGTTCCAGCGCCAGCGTGCCCTGTTGGCGTGACAAGGCGGCCCATTCGGTGATGCGCACGACGAATTCATGCAGATCCACCTTCGGCGGTTTCACCAGCCAGCCCGCGCCCTTGATGCCTTTCAGCAGACCGCCTACCCCGAACTGCACCATCAACGCCGCCAGCGTACCGCCCAGCACGATGATGCAGGCGGTGAGGCTGAACAGCGAGGAGAGCGGGTCGTTATCCGAGACCGCGCCGAGCACGACAACGAGAATTCCGCAGATGAGGCCGAGAACGCTGGTCATGTGGCGGGAACTCCTTCAAGCTTGGCGCGCACCAGGGTAGAGAGCCGCGCCAGCGCCCGGGCGCGCAGCTTGGAGGCGTAGCTGTCGCTGACATCCAGCACCAGGGCAATTTCGCGGTTATTCAACTCTTCAAAAAAATGCAGCGCCAGCATCTGATATTCCTCAGGCTCCAGCTCGCGCAGCGCTTCCACCAGCACACCCTGGCGCTCGCTCTGCAGCATCAGGCTCAGCGGATCTTCCGGCAGCATGCCGTTTTCCTCGGCATGCAGATCGATCATCGTCTCATCCGTGCCTTGCGTGAAACGGAAGCTTTTCGAACGGCGCAGCCCGTCCAGCATCGCGCCCTTGATGCGCCGCATCGCGTAGGTCTGGAAGGTGACGCCGTAGGCGTCCTCGAACCGGCCATGCGCCTCCAGCAGGCCGACCGCACCCCATTGCAGCAGATCATCCAGCTCCGCCCAGGGCATGCGGGATTTCAGCAGCAAGGCGGTGCGCTTGATCCAGTTGCCGTAGGTTGGCATGTCGGCGGCGCAGATCTCAGCCATGGGCGGCGCCCGGCTCGGCCACCTGCACCACCTGCATCGGCATGCTGGGTGGAATTTCATCCAGCGAGAGCACCGGCAGCGTTCCGGCGATCACCCGCGCCACGGCGCGGCGCAGCGGGGCTTGCGTCACCAGCACCGGACGCAGCCCTTTCGCCTTCATCGCGGCATTCGCGGCCTCGGCGGCCTGGCGCAGATGCGCGGCACTTTCCGGCTCAATCTCGCCGGCGGCGGCTGTGTCCTTGCCGGCACGCAGCGATTTCGAAACCAGCTCCTCCAGCCGCTGCGGCAGCACCGCGACTTTCAGCACGCTCTCCTGCCCGGCGGCCTGGGCGACGATGAAGCGGCCGAGGCGCATGCGCACGGCAGCCAGCAGCCGCTCCGGATCCTTGATGCCGGTATCGGCGGATTCCACCATCGCCTCGGCGATGCGCTCGAAATCGCGCACCGGCACCTCTTCCGCCAGCAGCCCCTGCAGCACCTGGCGCACCAGCCCGGCGGCCATCGCGGCGCGTAGGTCTTCGGCCAGGCGCGGCGTGGTTTCAGCGAGTTTGGTGAGCAAGCCTTCCACCTGCGGGCGGCCCAGCAGCTCGGCGCCGTAGCGCTTTAGCACCTCGGCGAAATGCGTGGCGATGGCGGAGGAGGCATCCACCACCGTGTAGCCAAGCTCCTCGGCCTGGGCGATGGCGGTTTGCGGAATCCACACCGCCGGCTGGCCGAAGGCGGGGTCTTTCACATGCCGGCCGATTTTCAGCCTGTCGATGACCAGATTGCCTTCGATCGCCAGCCATTGATTGGGCCAGGCCTCGCCGCCGCCAATCGCTGCCCCGCGCAATGTGAAGCGGTAGGCATTCGGCGGCAGGTCCGAGGAATCCCTGATATGCACGGCGGGGATCAAAAATCCCATGGCGCGGCCATAGCGCTGGCGCACCGCGGTGAGGCGGCCGAGCAGCTTGCCTTCGCCAGCCGCCACCAAAGGCGCCAGGGCAAAGCCGATGCTCATGCCCAGCGGATCGACGCCGGTGACATCCGCCAGCGCGTCCGGCTTGGCTTCGGCTTTGGCACCCTTGGCGGCCCCGGCGGCTTCCGGCTGGGCCAACGCCTCGCGCGCCTGGCGCGCGGCCCGCCAGGCGGCGAAGCCCAGCGCCCCACCCAGCGCGAAGAAGGGCAGATGCGCCATGTCCGGCATCAGCCCGATGGCGATGGTGATCGCCGCGGCCAGCGCCAGCGCCTGCGGATATTTCCAGAGCTGGGATTTGATCTGCGCGCCGATATCCTCGCCGGTGGCAACCCGCGTCACCACCAGACCCGCCGCCACCGAGATGGTCAGAGACGGGATCTGTGCCGCCAAGCCATCGCCTACCGTCAGCAGCGTGTAGGTGCGCGCGGCATCGCCCAAAGGCAGCCCGGCCTGCAGCGTGCCGATGATCAGCCCGCCGATCATGTTGATCGCCAGAATGATCATCGCCGCGATCACGTCGCCGCGCACGAATTTCGAGGCGCCATCCATGGCCCCGAAAAAATCCGCCTCCCGGCGCAGCATGTCGCGCCGGCGCTCCGCCGCCTGCGGGGTGAGCACGCCAGCATTGATCTCGGCGTCGATCGCCATCTGCCGGCCCGGCAGGCTGTCCAGCATGAAGCGGGCCGAGACTTCCGCGACGCGCGAGGCGCCCTTGGTCACCACCACGAAATTGATGATGATCAAAATCACAAAGATGATGCCGCCGACGACATAGTTGCCGCCCACGGCGAATTGCCCGAAGGCCTCGATCACATGCCCCGCCGCGCCCGGCCCGCTGGCGCCGTTGAGCAGAATGGCGCGCGCGGTGGCGACATTCAGCGCCAGGCGCATCAGTGTCGTCGCCAGCAAGATCGAGGGGAAGGCCGAGAATTCAGCCGGCGAGGCGATGTAGAGCGAGGCGCCCAGGATGACCAGGCCGGCGGAGATATTGATGGCAAAGAGCAGCGAGATCGCCGCCGGCGGCAGCGGCACCACCAGCATGACGAGGATCAGCAGGACCAGGATCGGCCCCGCGAACTGCGCCGCGTTCAGCTTGGGAAAACCGGAGAGGGCGGCGGCCTCAGCCATGCACCAGCCCCGGAATCGCGCCGAACAGATGCAACGCGTAATGCTCCACCCCGCCCAGCATCATCGGCCCGGCGAGCGAGGTGAGCACCGCCACCCCGGCCAGCTTCAACACGAAGGGCACCGAGGCTTCCTTCACCTGCGTCGCGGTCTGCAGCGCGCCGGTGACAACGCCGATCACCAGCAGCAGCAGCAGGATCGGCCCCGCCAGCTCCGCAAAGGCGATCCAGGCGCCGGCATCGACATCGCTATTGGTCATTCGGCCGCCTCTTGCTGCGGCTCGGTCTCGGCTTCGGCCTCGCCGGCCAGGCCGGTGATGCGGATGCCGTAGCGCTCGCCATCGCCGATGGCGACAACCTCGCCATGCGCCAGCTTCAGCCCGTTGGCGTAAATCACCAGCGGCTCGCCGACGCGCTGGTCCAGCGCGATCACCTGGCCCTGGCGCAAGGCCCGCATCTCCTTCACGCTGAGCGCCGCGCGGCCCAGCTCCACGGCGATGGCCACCTGCACGCGGTCGAGCAGCTTGCTGCCATCCAGCGCGTGGCCCTGGCCGGGCAGCGGGCTCAGTGGCTCAAGCGCGATCTCGGGGGGGGTGTCGGTCATGGTCTGTCCCTTCTGGAGGTCCTGGCCGGGGCTCACCCGGCAGGCGATGGCGCCTTCGAACTGGCCATACTCGGCCCGGAAAAGATCCACCCCGCCGGAGACGGCGATGGCTTCCGGCAGCAGGCTGAGCGGCAGCAGCGCGCCCGGCCGCAGCGCGCTGACCAGCGACATCGGCAGATGCCCGCGGGCGATTTCGAAACAGAGCGGCAGCTTCACCGCCTCGCTGCTGGCGGCCAGGCGCGCGGCCCAGCCCTCATCGGCGGCGTTGCGGGCATTCGCGCCACTCTGCGCCAGCAGCTTCTGCTCCAGCGCATCCAGCGGGGCGAAGGGCAGGGCGATGGTGATGCGCCCCTGGCCGAGCGCGGTTTCGAACTGGCCGGTGATCTCGATCATCCAATCCTGCGCCTCGGCGACGCCCAGCATCGCATGCGCGGTCTCGTAGCTGGAGGCGAGCAGCGGCGCGATGCCGAGCGGGGCGAGGGAGTCGGAGGCGGATTTATACACCGCCTCGATCAGCTGCCGGCCGATGCGCAGCTCCATCGCCGAAAGATCATGCGCCGGGGCGCTGGAGGGGATGGAGGCGCCGCACATGCCATCGACGATGGCGCCCAGCAGCGCCCCGTCCAGCGCCAGCAGCGCGCGCCCGCGCAAGGGGGCGAGATCCGCATGGCCGGCCAGCAGCACATCCGGCAGCCGCTCCAGCACCGCCTCATGCGGGGCGATGCCGGTTTTGCTGGAGAGCAGCGAGACCGGGCTGCGGGTGGTCTTGAACAAAGCCAGCGCGATCTGGCGCATGAAGCGCGCCGAGAGCGTCTCCATCAGCCCCGGCCGCAGCCCCGGGGCGCGGACATGGTTGAGCAGGTCCAGCGGTTTGATGTCGGTTGGGTCGCGCAGCAAGGCGCTGGGGGCGTCAAGCATAGGCGCGCACCCCGGTATCGGTGGTCACAGGAGCGGGGGCCGGCGCGGCGCTGGCGCTCTGCGCCGGGCGCTGGACTTGCGGCTGGGCGGGGGCCTGCTGGCCCTGGCCGCCGGAACTCACATCCGCCTGGCCGAGGCTGAGCCCGGCATTGCCCACCGCCTGGCGGAACCCGTCCATGCCGTTATGCAGCGCCTGCGCGGCATGGGCGGTGCTGGGGATGAAGGTGACGTTGAGCTGCCCGGTGGCGCTGAGGCCGAGATTGATGGTGAGCTGGCCGAGATCCGGCGGGTCGAGCCGCAGCGTCGCCTGGGACTGGCCGTGCTGGTGCAAAGCCGAGACCGTCGCGGCGAGGGCGGCCGGGGCGAGCGAGGTCGCCTCCAGCCCGGTGCTGGCGGTGATGGGCGTGGTGGTGGCGGCCTGGGTGGTGGTGGCATTGGCCTGTGCGGTGCCGGGGGCGGCCATGGCCAGGGCGGCTGGCAGCGGGGCGGTGGTGCTGGTGGCGCTGGCGGTGGGCAGGCTGGCGGTGCCGGGCAGGGCGCTGTCTTTGCCTTTCACACTGGGGGTGACGGCAAGGGCGGCGGCGGGTGCGGCGCTGGCCGCCGGGGCAGGGGCGGCGGCGCTGGTGGAGGCGGTGGCGGAAGCGGGGGCGCTGGCCGCGCGCGGGGTGGGTTGCGGGGCGCTGACGCTGGGCTGGGCCACGTCCTGCGCGGCATCCTTCGCGGTGGCCACTGCGGGCGGTGTCGGGGCCTGATCGTTGGCGGGGGGCGCGTCGGCGGGCGCGTCGGCGGTGAGGGTGGGGCTGGATTTGGCGGTCCCGCTGCTGGCGGCGTTGCCGGTTGCGGGCGCGCTGACTTCGCTCTTGCCGGCGGCGCTGCTGGCGGCCTTGCTGTCCGCCTTGCTCTCGGTCTTGCTGGGTGGGGCGGCGGGCTGGCTCTGGCCGCTCGCCACCCCCAGCACCAAAGCGGCGAGCGCGCCGAGGCCGTTATTGTCGCTGCCATCCTCATGCTTATGCGGGCCAGCGCTCTGGCTGGCGTCGCTGGCGCTGGCGGTGGCGGCGTGAGTCGTCGTCGAGTCGGTGGGGTTGGCGGGCGTCTGGCCGGTGGCGGGCTGGTCGGTCGGCGGCGCGCTGTCGCGGCTCTGTGTGACGTCACGTCTCTCGGCGGCAGGCTGCGGGGCAGGCGGCGTGCTGCTTTGCTGGGCCGTCTGCAAGGCGCTGCTCCAGTCATCGGACGCGCCACCGGCATTTTGCGCGGCGTCGGCCGGCGCGCTCTGCATGTAGGAAGTGGCGTTCTGCGGGGAGACGCTCTGGATGCCAGCGCTCTGCATATTATAGCCGCTCTCGGCCGGCATCGCGTTGCTGGGCGGGAGCGCCTGCATCAGAGCAGCTCCTCGCTGGCGCGCACTGCGATCTTGCCTTCTTCCGCCAGCCGCAGCGCCACCGCGACGATTTCCGCTTGCGCCGCCAGCACATCGGCGCGGCGCAGGCCGGGGCCGCCGGTCAGCTCCTCGTTCAGCACCTCGCGCTGGCGCGCCGAGATATTGGCGAAGAAGCGCTCCTTCAGCTCCGTATCCGCCAGCCGCAGCGCCGGGGCCAGCAGCTCCGGCGAGATCTCGCGCAACAGCATCCGCAACGCCGCATCCGGCAGGCGCACCAGATCCGGGAAGGTGAACAAATTCTCGCGGATCTTTTCCGCCGTCGGGCTGTCATGCGCCTCGATGCCGCCCAGCACCTGCTGCATCTTATCCGCCTGCAGCTGGTTGAGGATTTCCGCCGCCAGCTTCGGCCCGCCGAGATTGGCGACGCGCTTGCCGCCGGAGGCCGCCGCCTGCATCATCTCATCGACCATCTGCTGCAATTCCAGCACCGCGTTGGGCGAGACCACATCCAGGATGGAGAAGCGATACAGCGCCTCCGCCGCCAGCTCCTCGGGCAGGAAGGTGAGCATCTCGGCGGCGATTTCCTGCGGAATATGCGCCAGCAGCAAAGCGATGGTCTGCGGCCGTTCATTCGCCATCTGCACCGCCAGGGTCTGCGGGTCGCATTGCGCCGGCAGCTGGAAGGCGCGGGTGGCGTTCTGGCGGGCCAGCCTACGCAAAATCTCACGCGCCTGCGCTTCGCCGAAGGCGTTGATCAGCGTGCGGTGCAGGAATTTCAGCGCCGGGCCGCTCAGGCCCTGCTCGCCCATATCCGCGACGAAACGCTGCATCACCTGGTTGCGCAGGCCAAAGGGCACGTTGCGCATCGCCGTCATCGCGGTGGAGATCTTGGTCACCAGCGCGTCGTCCATCTCGCGCAGCACCAGTGCCGCGGCCTCTTCGCCCAGCTCCTGCAGCACCACCGCCACACGCTCGACGCCGCTCAGCGGATCCGCCGGCGGCATCGGAGCCAGTTTAACGGTAGGTTTGGAGGCGGTAACGCTCATCGCTCCTTCCCCTCCGCATCATCGGCCCAGCTTTGCAGCAGGCTGGCGACCCCGCGCGGGTTCTGCGCCACCTGTTCACGCAGCGGGGTGAAATTCACCGCCGGGGTGATCATCTCCGGCCGCAGCACCGGCGGCGGTGCTGGCGGCGGTGGCGGTAGCGGCGGGGTGAGGATGGCTTTCAGATCCACACTCTTCAGCCGGCGCGAGAGCGGCAGCGCCAGGCCGAACAGCACGAACAAGGCCGCCAGCAGCTCCAGCGCCGCATGGGTGAGCGCACCGCTGGACTCTCCCAGCACCGCGCCGCTGCCGATCGGCTGCGCATGGAAGGGCGCGGCCAGCACATTCACGCTGACGGCGGGATAGGAGAAGGCGCTGGCGATGGCGCTCTTCACCTGCGCGGTGGAAAGCTGGCCCAGCGCCGCCTGGTTGAGCACCACCGAGACCGCGATGCCCTTCACCGCCCAATCCGGATGGGTGATGTCGCTGTCGCTGACATCGTTCTGGTAGGTCTGGTCCTGCTGGCTGCTGACCTGCTGCGGGCTTTGCGCGCCTTGGGCGCTGGCGGTGCTGGCGGGGCTGGTTGCCGGGGCGCCGCCGGCTTGGGTTGGCACCGGCGCCGGATTGGCGGTGGTGGCGGCCGGCGGCTGGTTGGAGAGCGCGCCGGGAATGCCGATGGCGGCGGCCTGGGTGGCGCCGCTCTGCTGGGAGCTGTCCTGCACCGCATGCTGCACCAGATGGCCGGGACCATAGAGCGTCTGATGCGTGCGGACCTGGGTGAAATCCACATCCGCGCCGATGCCGGTGCGAAAATTCCCAGCGCCGACCAGCGGGGTTAGAATATCCGCGACGCGCGCCGCGGCCTGCGCCTCGATATCGCCAGTGGTGGCGAGCTGGGCGGCGTTGCCGGCCGCCCCGGTCTGCGGAAACACCGTGGCGCCGGCGGTGGTCTCGACCGTGATCTGCTCCGGCGTCATCCCCGGCACCGCGCCGGCGACCAGCCCGGCGATCGCCACACCCTGCGCCTGCGCGGCGGCGGGCGCGGCGTCGATCACCACCGAGGCGGAGGGTTTCGGCTGGTCGGCCAGGAACGGCGTCTGCGCCGGGATCGCCAGAAAGACCTGCGCCGCGCGCACGCCCTGCAGCCCTTCGATGGAATGCTGCAGCGAGAGTTCCAGCGCCTGATTGCCCATCGCCTGCTGCGCCTGGTCGGAGGCGGTCATCGGCGCGTTTTCCACCTGCGTCCAGGCATTATTCACATCATCGCCCGGCACCTGGGCGGCGCCGAGCTGCAGCCGGGCCTGCGCCAGCTGCGGGGCCGGCACCAGGATCACATCCCCGGCCTCGCGCAATTGATAGGGTATGCCGAGCTTCTGCAGCGTCGCGATCACCTTGCCGCCTTCGGCCGGGCTCAAGCCTTCTTCCAGCACCGCGTAGGGCGGCGAGGAGAATTCCAGCCAGCCGACCAGCGCCGCCGAGGCGGCGATGACAGCCCCGCCCGCCAGCAGCAGGCGCGGCGCCTGCGCGGCCTGGGTACGCACCCGAACGAGCTGCGTGCGCCAATCGGCCATCGGCTCAGAACTGCATATTCATGATCGATTGGTAGGCCGAGACGGCTTCGTTGCGCACCGCGACGGTGGCACTCCAGGCGGTCTCCGCCTTGTCGCTGGCCACCAGCGCCTGCGCCAGGCTGGCGCCGGGCACCCCCGCGGCATAGCTGGCCTCAGCGGTGCCGGCCTGCACCTGCGCGCCCGAAACCTCCTGCAGCGCCGCATTGGCGAGGTCGAGAAAGCTGCCATCCGCCCCCGTCGCGGGCTGTGAGGCGCCGGCCGTGGCGAGGCCGGCGGTAACAGGCAGAATGGCACCGATGCTCATGGATAACGATCCTTACCCAAAACTAACTGAATCGTTAGATAACGGTCTGTTGGATAATTTAGCCGCGTGCCCAGGGCAAGGATTATCTGCCGACTTCACAGATTAATGTAGGCCATATCCACACAAATCATTCAGCCTACATTTGGTTTGTAGATTTATTAGTTTTTTGAGGCTGTTTTGTCGAATAAATGATATTATGTTTTGTGTCTCGTGTAGGTAGGCCAAAATGCTTTGTGAACACACCAAATAGATTTCTGTGGAATACGGCATTTGTCACCGCTTTTTGTCTTGCTAAATTCTAACATTTCGTGAAGGTTTCGGGCGAGATGCAGCCCGGATTTCTCTCCTTCTACGGCGCCGTCCTGAATGTCGCGCAGGATCGCCAGAATTTGATCGCGAATAATATCGCGAACGCGGACACGCCCGGATTCAAGGCGGCGGACGTGGATTTCACCGCCTCGCTGGCGCAGCAGCTGGAGAGCCCCGGGGCCACGCCGCAGGCGCAGTACCGCGCCGATGCCACGGTCGGCCTCAACGGCAATGATGTCGATCTCGATGCCGAGCGCGTCGAGGATGCGCAGAATGGCGAGATGATGCAGGGCGCTTCGACCTTCCTGCACCAATCCACGGCCGATCTGATCACCGCGTTGCGGCCCAACCCCAACGGCACTTGAGCTTTAAAGGAGAGCGCGCATGACCGGAATTTTCAGCATCGTCGGCTCCGCGCTGGATGCCCAGAATCTGCGCATGTCGGCGGTGGCCTCCAACCTCGCCAATGCCGATACCGCCACCGCGCCCGGCGCGCAGCCTTACCGCGCCGAGGAGCCGGTGTTTGAGGCCGCACCTGTGGTGGATGCGGGCAGCGGCGCCGCGCTGGGGGTGAGCGTTCTGGGTGTCGACCAGAGTGCCGCCGCCCCGCACCAGACCTACGATCCCTCCAGCCCCTACGCGAATGCGCAAGGCTATGTCACCGGCTCGAATGTCGATCGTGCCCAGGAGATGGTCAACATGATCGACAGCTCCAACAGCTATTCCGCCTCGGTGGCGGTGCTGGAGCAGGCCAGCCGGATCGACCAGCAGATGATCCAATCCTTTCAGGTGTCCTGACCATGACCTCGCTCGCCACCAGCGCCACCGGCAGCGTCAACGCCGCCTCCGTCGCAGCCTCGACCACCGCCAGCACCAGCGCCTCCTCTGGCTCCGGCTCGGCCGCCGGCGCGCTGACGCAGAATGATTTTCTCAAGCTGCTGACAGCGCAATTGCAATATCAAAGCCCGATGAACCCGGCCGACCCGACGCAGATGGCCTCGGAATTCGCGCAGATCGCCACCGTCGATGGGGTGAACAAGCTCAATACTCAGGTGAGCACGCTGCAAAGCGCCACCGCCGCCAGCCAGATGGGCCAGGCGGCGGATCTGGTCGGCAAGCAGGTGGCGGTGCCGGGCGATACCATCACCGCCAATTCATCCGGCAGCGCCACCGGCGCCTTCACTTTGCCGAGTGCCGCGAGCGACGTTACCGCCACCATCCTGAACGCCAATGGTTCGGTCGCCGGCACCATGGATCTGGGCGCGCTGGGGGCCGGTCAGCAGAGCTTCCACTGGACCGGCGGGAGTGCCGGCAAGCAATATACCTACAGCATTTCCGCGCATGACAGCACGAACAATGCGGTGCAGGCGACAACCTACGCGGTCTACACGGTCGAGGGTGTGAATCTCTCTTCCTCCTCGCCGACCCTGAATGTCGCTGGCAGCACCACGCCGCTGGCTGTGTCCTCCGTTTCCACCGTTCTCGGAGCTTCCTGATGTCCTTGCAGACCGCCCTTTCCGGCCTCGATGCCGCCCAGACCGGGCTCAACACCGTCTCCAACGATCTCGCCAATGCCAGCACCACGGCGTTCAAGAGCCAGACCTCCTTGTTCGAGGATGTCTACCCGACCGGCGAAACCGGCGTTCCCGGCTATGGTGCGGCGACGGAGGGCATGGATACCAACATCTCCCAGGGCGGCCTGACCAGCACCGGCAACGGGCTGGATGCGGCGATTCAGGGCAATGGCTATTTCGTCGTCTCCAATAACGGCACCCAGCAATATACCCGCGATGGCGCCTTCAAGCTCAGCAGCGACGGCACGCTGCAAACCCTCACCGGGTCTTCGGTGATGGGCTATACCGGGGCCGCCACCTCCGGCACGCTCAGCGCGCTGACAGTTTCCACCGGCGCCATGAAGGCCACCGCCAGCGCCAATCTCGGTGTTGATCTCGACCTGAATTCCGGCGACACACAGATCCCCGCCACCACCGCCTTCAACGCGGCGGATGCCACCACCTACAGCGAGAGCACCTCCACCGTCGCCTACGATTCGCTGGGTAACGCCAATACGGTGAAGCTCTATATGGTGCAGAACCAGGCCACGGGCGGCGCCACGCCGAGCTGGACGGTCTATGCCCAGCCGGTGACCTCGGCCGGCACCAATGTCGGCAGCGCGCAGCAGCTCACCACGCTGAACTTCAACACCGATGGCACCCTGGCCAGCGGCAGCCCGGCGACGCTGAATGTGAACTGGGGCAATGGCGCCGCCAATTCCGCGCTGAGCTTCAACTTCGCCGGCACCAGCCTGGCGGCGCAGAATTTCGCCGTGGCCGGGCTGACCAATGACGGCTACGCCGCGGGCACCTATAGCGGCAGCTCGGTCAATTCCTCCGGCCAGCTGGTCTCCACCTATTCCAACGGCCAGACCATCACCAACGGCACCCTGGCGCTGGCCAATTTCATCAATCCGGAAGGGCTGCAGGATGTCTCAGGCAATCTCTACGCCAGCACCAACAGCTCCGGTGTGGCGGTGGTGAACGCGCCCGGCAACGGCCAGTCCGGCACGGTCGAGGGCGGCTATCTGGAAGCCTCCAACGCCTCCACCTCCTCGCTCCTGGTCTCGCTGATCCAGTATCAGCAGGCCTACCAGGCCGATACCTCCGTGCTGCAGACCGAGCAGCAGGACGCCCAGCGCCTCGTGCAGATCTGACGGTAGGTTAGAGAGGCCGCGATGCAGACCAGTTCGCTCTTCACCGCGATGTCCGGGCTTGAGGATATCGACGCGCAGCTGCAGGCGGTCTCGGCCAACATCGCCAACGCCAACACGCCAGGCTACGCGGCGGTGCAGGCGCAGGCGGAAACCGCGACCTACACGGGGGCGAACGCGCCGCCGGGCGGGGCGGTGGTCGCCACCCTGCCGGGGCCCGACCTCAAACAGGGCAGCATGACCCATACCGGGGATGATCTCGATGTCGGCCTCTCCGGCGATAGCTGGCTGACGGTGCAGACCGCCAACGGCACAGCGCTGACCCGCGACGGCGCGCTTTCCATCTCCAATGCCGGCCTGCTCACCGACAGTTCCGGCAACCCGGTGCTGGGCCTGGGCGGCACGCCGATCAGCCTGCCGCAGCTCTCCAGCATCAAGATCGGCGCGGATGGCACCATCTCCGGTGTCGTCGCCGGCTCCGGCGGGTCGCTGGCGCAGGCCTTCGGGCAGATCGCCATGGTCGCGAGCCCGAGCGGCAGCCTCACCCCGCTTGGCAACTCCCTCTACCAGGCGCAGCCCGGCGCCCCGCTGGTGCCCTCCGCCGATGGCGCTTTGCATCAGGGCTATCTCAACGGCAGCAATGTCGATCCGACGATGGCGATGATGCAGATGATCGATGACAGCAAATCCTATGAGTTGCAGGCACAGCTGACGAAAAGCCAGAGCAGTGCGAGCAGCGATCTGAACACCCTCCTCGCGCAAGGATAAGAGCATGAACCCGACCCTCGACACTGTCGCCAGCGGGCTCGAAGCCAGCCAGACGATGATGGACACGATCGCCGATAATCTGGCGAACGCGAACACCACCGCCTACAAATCCGAAACGCCGGAATTCCAGACGCTGCTCTACCAGAACCAGACCCAGCCGGGTGCCGATGCCACCGGGCAGACGCAATACCCCTCCGGGCTGGAGCTGGGCACTGGCGTGAAGGTGGCCTCGATCAAGCAGATCGAAACCCAGGGCACGCTGACCAGCACCAGCAACCCGTATGATATGGCGATCAACGGCGCCGGTTATTTCCAGGTGCAGCTGCCCTCCGGCCAGACCGCCTACACGCGCGATGGCTCCTTCCAGGTCAACCAGAGCGGCCAGCTGGTCACCGCCAATGGCGACCAGCTGATCCCGGCGATCACCATTCCCTCCAACGCCACCTCGGTCACCGTCGGCACGGATGGCACGGTCTCGGTGACGGAGGCGAATTCCAGCACCTCCACCCAGGTCGGGCAGATCCAGCTCGCCAACTTCATCAATGCCCAGGGGCTGCAGCCGCTGGGCAATAATCTCTACGCCCAGACCACTTCTTCGGGAGCCCCCACCGTCGGCGCGCCGCAGACCAACGGGCTCGGCTCGATCAACCAGGATTATCTGGAAAGCTCGAATGTCGATGTCGTGCAGCAGATGGTGAGCATGATCTCGGCCGAGCGCACCTACCAGCTCGGCACCCAGGTCGCCACCTCCGTCGGCTCCGAGCTTGGCTATCTGGCCAACGCCGCGCAGGGCGCATGAATCCTAGGCTGCCTCTGGCGCTGCTGGCGCTGCTGGCCGGCTGCGCCACCCACCCGCCGACGCAGACGCAGCTGGTCAAGCCCGCCCCGTTTCCGGTGGATGTGCAGCCCCAGCCGGAATCGGTGAACGGCTCGGTATTTTCCGGCGGCACCGCCGGCTCGCTCTACGCGCCGCGCCGGGACTGGAAGATCGGCGATCTGATCACCATCGACATCGTCACCAGCTCCACCGCCAGCAACAGCGACAATGCCGGGCTGACCCGCAAGGGCAGCATCAATGATTCGATGACCAATTTCATGGGCATCCCGATGAGTTTCGGCCATATCAATGGCGGCAGCCTCTCGCCTTCCATCGGCGCCAGCTCGGATCAGCAATATACCGGCACCGGCTCGGATGTTGCCGCCAACGACATCACCGGCGCGGTCGAGGCGGTGGTGACCGGCGTGGACCCGAACGGCACGCTGGCCATCCAGGGCCGCACCAATGTCAACATCAACGGCAACGTCACCAGCATCGTCGTCACCGGCTATGCCAGCCCGGACGACATCGCCGCCAACGCCACCATCTCCTCGGACAATATCGCCAACATGAATGTGCAATATGTCGGCAACGGGCCGATCAATGATGCGCATACCGTGCCCTGGCTGCAGCGCGTCCTCTCCAAGGTTTCGCCGTTTTGAAAAAGTTTTTGCTCCTGCTTGGGCTTTTGGCGTTGGCTCCGGTGGCGTGGGCGCAGACGACGATCGGCGAGCTGGTCAGCGTGCAGGGCGCGCCGCCGAACCAGCTCTTCGGCTATGGCCTCGTCGTCGGCTTGCCCGGCACCGGCGACCAGACCACCCAGGTGCCCTACACCCAGCAGGCGATCCTCAACATGCTGCGCAACATGGGTGTGGCGATGAACAATGTCAGCACGATGATGCCGCAGGATGTCGCCTCGGTGATGGTCACCGCCGAAGTGCCGGCCTTCGCGCATCAGGGCCAGAAGATCGATGTGACTGTCTCCGCCGTCGGCAATGCCGCCTCGCTCGCCGGCGGCGTGCTGCTGCCCACCCCGCTGCGCGGCGGCAACGGCAATATCTACGCCCAGGCGCAGGGCCCGCTGCTGGTCTCCGGTTTTGCCGCGGGTGCAGGCGGCACCAGCACGAAAGTGAATGTGCCCACTACCGGCACGCTGCCGGGCGGGGCCATCCTGGCCAGCAGCATTCCCGCGAACTTCGCCGTCAACGGCATGTCCGCGCTGCTGGTGGATGATCCCAGCTTCCAGACCGCGCAGCGCATCGCCGATACCATCAACCGCGCCTTCGGCCCCAACACCGCCAATGCGGTCTCGCCGGGCGAGGTGGATGTCACCGCCGCCGCCGGCGCCAGCCCGGTCGGCTTCATGGCGGATCTGCTCGCCCTGCCGATCACCGCGCCGCAGCCCGAGCCGCTGATCATCGTCGATGCGCAGAGCGGCACCATCGTGATGAATCAAGGTGTGACTCTCGGCCCCGCCGTGGTCAGCCATGGCGACCTCACGGTGAGCATCCAGACGCAGAATGCCGTGAGCCAGCCTGGGCCGTTCTCCAACGGCACCACGGTTGGCGTGCGCAACACCGCGGTCAGCGCCAAGCAATCCAAGGCGCAGGTGATCATGCTGCCGCATGCGGCAACCTTGCAGCAGGTGGCGGCGGCGCTGAATGCGGTGGGGGCCAGCCCGCAGGATCTCATCGCCATCATCGAGGCGCTGAAAGAGGCCGGGGCGATCAAGGGCCGGATCAAGGTGATCTGAGATGAGCCTGATCCCGCCCACCGGCCATGCCCCGCCCTCGCGCCAGGCGATCACCCAGCAGGTCGAGAAAATGACCGGCATGCTGTGGTACCAGGTGCTGTCCTCGATGAACGAGACCGGCATGGATGCATCCAGCCTCGGCCCCGGCGGTTCTGAATTTCAGAGCATGTTCCTGTGGAATATCGCGCAGAATGATTTCGGCGGGCTGGACGGGCAGATGGTGCAGGCGGCGTTGCGCCAATATGGCGAGGCCAGCGCGCTGCCGCAGAGCGCCACCCCGGCCCTCTCGCAGCTGCCCCCCGGCGCGCTGGAGTCGCTGCTGAGCGCGGCGCCGGGGGCAAGCATGGCGCCGGTCAGCGAAAGCCCGCTGGCGGCCCCGCAGGCGGAGGCCGAGTCTGGCGCGGCCTCCGATCTCATCGGCCAGGCCAAGAGCTTCGCCAAGCAGATCTGGCCGGCGGTGGAGCAGGCGGCGCAGACTCTGGGGGTGCCGCCGGTCGGCATTCTCGCGCAGGCGGCGCTGGAAACCGGCTGGGGCGCGGCTGCCCCCGGCCATAATCTCTTCGGCATGAAAGCCGCCCCGGGCGATGCCGCCACCACCCGCGCCACCAGCGAGATGGTGGATGGCGTGCTGACCCAAACCAGCGCCGCCTTCAAGGATTACGCCACTCCCAGCGCCAGCGTGCAGGATTATGTCCGCCGCGTGCAGGATGTGTTTCCCGGCGCGGCCGGGCAGGACAGTGTGGATGGCTTCGCCACCGCCCTGCAGCAGGGCGGCTACGCGACCGACAGCCATTACGCGGCGAAAATCGTCAGCATTTCCCAATCCCCGATGATGGCGCAGGTGCTTGATGCGCTGGGCGTCACCGCAACGCAGAAGGTAGCCTCCCCATGAGCGGCATCAGCAGCGCTTTGTCCACCGCCGCCTCCGGGCTGGCTTTGTTCGAGGCCGGGATCGAGACGGTCTCCAACAACCTCACCAATGCCAGCACCGCCGGCTATGCGGTGGAGAGTGTCAGCGCCGCCGAGGCCATGGCCGGTGCCGGCCAGGCCGGGGCGGGCGTGCTCGCCCCCAACGTGACGCGCGCCAGCAGCGCCTTCGCCGCCCAGCAGCTGCGCACCGCCAATACTGGCGCCGGCGCCTCCAGCCTGCTCTCCACCCAGCTCACCGCGCTCTCCAACGCGCTCACCGGCAATGGTAATGTGCAGAGCGCGATGAGCACCTTGTTCGGCGATCTCTCCACCTTGGCCTCGGAGCCGACCAGCGATGCCCAGGCCGCCACCGTGCTCTCGGCCGCGGGCGGTGTCACCAGCGCCTTCCAGAGTGCCGGCGGCTCGATCCAGAGCGTGATGGCGCAGTCGAGCGCGACGCTGAGCACCGATGTCACCAGCGCCAACGGGCTGCTCACCCAGCTCGCCGCGATCAATAAATCCCTGCAGGGCGCGCCGAATGAGTCCAGCCTGCTCGACCAGCAGCAGGCGGCGTTGAATTCGCTCTCCAGCCTGGTCGGCGTCACCGTCACCGCGCAGGCGGATGGCGGGGTGGTGGTGAGTGCCGGCGGCACCATGCTGCTCACCCAGGCCGGGGCGAAAGCCTTGAGCCTTGGCACCACGGCGAAAGGCGGGCCGACCGTACTGGTCGGCAATGACGGCACCACCCTCACCGCCGGCGAGGAGGATGGCGCGATCGGCGGCGCGCTTTACAGCTACCAGGCCGGTGCCCAGGCGCAACAGGGGCTGAACGCGCTGGCCAGCGTGTTCGCCAGCGCCATGAACACCGCCCAGGCGCAAGGGCTGACCAGCAGCGGCGCCCAGGGCGGGGCGCTGTTCAGCGTGCCCGCCGCCACCGCCACCGCATCGCAAAGCAATAGCGGCGCCGCCACGGTGAGCGTCAGCGCGCTGAATGCCGCCGCCTTGCCCACCAATGGCGGCCCCTTCACCCTCACCTATAGCAGCAGCGGCTGGAGCGCTGTGAACCAGGCCACCGGCCAGAGCCTCAGCGTCACCGGCACCCCGCCCAGCGTGGCGGGCATGACGCTGGCCGTCACCGGCACCCCCGCCACCGGCGATAGCTGGACGCTGAACCCCGCCCCGGATGCCGCCAGCGCCATCGCGGTAACCGCCACCACCCCGCAGGACATCGCCGCCGCCGACCCATACGTGGCCAGTGCGGGCACGCTGCAAGCCAGCGGCGCCATCGTCGACAACAATGCCGGCAGCATCACCCCGGGCACCGATACGGTGGTGACCACGCCCAACAGCAACGCCGCCCTCGTGCCGGCGGCGGATTACGGGCAGAGCCTCATCGTCACCTTCACCTCGTCCACCGCCTACAGCATCGCCACCGCCAGCGCGCCGAATACCGTGATCGCCTCGGGCAGCTTCTCCAGCGCGGCGGGCGGCAGCATTGCGGTGGCCTACCCGTCCAGCAGCGCCGCCGCGGGCAGCTACTGGCAATTGCCGATCACCGGCACCCCGGCCGCCGGCGACACGCTGAGCCTGACCCCGGGCGGCGCCCAGAGCGGCTCCAACGCCACCCGCATGGCCGCCCTCTTCACCGCCGCCGGCACCACCTCTTCCGGCACGCTGGAGCAGAGCGTGGTCGATCTCAGCGCCAATCTCGGCGTCGGCGCCCAGGCGGCACAGACCAGCGCCACTGACAATGCCGATCTCGTCACCAGCGCCACCGCCAATCTGCAGACGCAGAGCGGGGTGAATTCCGACCAGCAGGCGGTGCTGCTGAGCAATTACGAGCAGGCCTACCAGGCCTCGGCGCAGGTGATCAGCGTCGCCCGCAGCATGTTCTCCTCGCTGATGACGGCGGTGGGGGCATGAAAAAGGCGGTCTTCATCGCGCTCGGCGCGGTCGTGCTGCTGGCGCTGGGCGGGGGTGGCGCCTATGCCTACCTGACCCTGACCGCCAAGCCCGGCAAGCACGCCGCGAGTCCGCCCAAACCCTCCCCGATTTTCTTCGCGCAGCTGGCGGATCTCGTCGTCAGCATCCCCGACCAGGCGGGCGACCCGCCGGCGGATTTCGTCGATGTGACGCTGCAATTCCAGACCGGCAAGGAAGACCAGCTGGCGAATTTCTCCACCATCGAGCCGATCATCCGTTCCCAGCTCATCGGCATCCTGATGCGCCAATCGGCGAAGACGCTGAGCGACCCGGCGGTGCGCCAGCAGATCGAGCAGCAGAGCCTGGATGTGGTGAATGCCGCGCTGCAGAGCCGCCATTACGCGCAAACCGCCCCCTTCACCGCCGCCTTCATCACCAATCTCGTGGTGCAGGATTAGTTTTTGATGCCGCCTGCCTCGCTCTGGGCCTCCTCGCTCACCTCGCTGCTGGTGATCTTCGCTCTGCTGGGCCTGGCCTGGTGGGTGGCGCGGGCGTTGCAGCGCGGGCGCTTCGGCCAGCGTGCAAGTGCCGCGCAGAAGATCAATCTCAGCCATGTGCGGTCGCTGGGCGGGCGCAATATGCTGGCGGTGGCGGAGATCGAGGGGCAGCGTTTTCTCATCGGCATCGGCCGGGACGGGGTGACGCGCATCGGCCGGCTGGATCGGCCAGATGATCGAGACGATGATGAGGCTTAAGCCGCTCCTCGCCGGACTCATGCTGCTGGCCATCGGCGGCGTCGCCCTCGCCCATGCTGCCACGTCGGCCGCGACCCCGGCCTCCGGCCTGGCCTTGGTGCAGTCGGTCAATGGCAAGCAGGGTGCCACCTACTCGCTCGACATTCAGGCGCTGCTGGTCATCACAGCGCTCGCCTTCCTGCCCGGCATCATTCTGCTGATGACGGCCTTCACCCGCATCATCATCGTGCTCTCCATCCTGCGCCAGGCGCTGGGGCTGCAGACCACGCCGCCGAACATGGTGCTGATCGCGCTCTCTCTGGCGCTCACCGTGTTCGTGATGCGCGGGGTGATCCAGCAGGAACAAACGGACGCCCTGCAGCCCTATCTGGACGGCAAACTCACCTTCGAGCAGGCGGTGCAGGCGGCGCAGCCGCCCTTGCAGGCCTTCATGCTCGGCCAGACCCGCGCCGAGCCGCTGCATCTCTTCGTCGATCTCTCCGGCAACCATTATGCCAGCCCGCAATCCGTGCCCTTCACCGTGCTGGTCCCGGCCTTCGCCACCTCGGAGCTGGAGACGGCGTTTCAGATCGGCTTTCTGATCTATATCCCCTTCGTGCTGATCGACCTCGCCGTCGCCTCGGTGCTGATGTCGCTCGGCATGATCATGGTCTCGCCGACGCTGATCTCGCTGCCGCTGAAGCTGCTGATGTTCGTCTCCATCCATGGCTGGGTGCTGATCCTCGGCACGCTGGCCAACAGTTTCGCGGTGCCGGGCCATTGATGGCGCCGCTTTATCTGCGTCTGTTGCACCAGGCGCTGGCCACCGAGCTGATGGTGCTGCTGCCGGTGATCGGCATCATCCTGGCGATGGGCTTTGTCATCGGCTACCTCCAGGCCGCGACCCAGCTTGAGGATGCCACCCTCTCGCTGATGCCCAAGCTGCTGGCGATGATTGGGCTCAGCCTCACCGGCGCCTTCGGCATATTGCCGCTGCTGGAGCGCTTCGCCACCGGCTGGATCGCGCATGCGCCGCAGCTGGTGCGGCTGAGCTGGGGCTGAGATGGCGCTGAGCCAGGCGCTGGTGATGCAGTGGCTGGGCCAGTTCCTCTGGCCCTTCCTGCGCCTGACCGGGCTGATGCTTACCGCCCCGCTGCTCAGCTCGGCGATGATGCCGGCGATGGTGAAGGCGATCATCGCCGCCGCCTTTGCCCTGGCCATGGCCGGCTGGCTGCCGCATCTGCCGCCCTACCCGGCGGACCCGTTCACCGCGATCGGCCTCGGCCTCACCCAGATTGCCTTCGGCGCCGCCATCGGCATGGTGATGCAGCTGATCGTCCAGGCCATCGCCAGTGTCGGCGAGATCGCCGGGCTGTCGATGAGCCTCAGCTTCGCGGAATTGCAGATGCTGGGCGCCAGCGGCGACACGCCGGTGCTCTATGACATCATGAGCTGGGCCGGGCTGGTCGGCTTCATGGCGGCGGGCGGGGTGGAATGGCTGTTCAGCGCGCTGTTTCATTCCTTCGATCACGGGGTCGGCCTGCCCAATCTCGGCGTCTGGGGCGGTTATGCGCAGCTGGGCAACATGCTGATCGGTAGCGCGGTGGCGCTCTCGCTGCCGGTGATCGCCGTGGCACTCTGCATCAATCTCACCATTGGCCTCACCACCGTCTTCGCGCCGCAGCTCAACCTGCTCTCCATCGGCTTTCCGCTGCTGATCCTGGGCGGGCTCTGGGTGATGACGGAATCGGTGTTTTATATCGGCCACGCGCTGCGCTTCATGCTGCAGGCCGGGATGCAGACGCTGGGCGGGCTGATCCATGGCTGAGGGCGGCTCGGAAGACAAGAAACACGCCCCAACCGCGCGCCGCCTCGCCCAGGCGCAGGAGAAGGGCAATGTCCGCCGCTCGCAGGATTTTCCGCGCGCCGCCATCATCATCGCCATCATCATCGCCGGGCTCACCGCCGCGGGCGGCTTGGGCGGGCGGCTGGCGGCGGACATGGCGGGCTGCCTGGCCCAGGCCGGCACCGCCTCGCTGGGGGCTGCCAGCGGCTGGGAAGCGGCGATGCTGCACGATATCGCGCCGCTGCTGCTGTTGCTGGCTTTGCTGGCGGTGGCGGCCAGCTTCGCCTCCGGCGGCTTCGTCTTCACCCTCAACCCGCTCATGCCGGATTTCGCGGCGTTGATGCCCGATCGCGGACTCTCGCAGATCTTCTCCACCACCGGCCTGATCGAGAACGCCAAGAATCTGCTGAAAGTCGCGGTGATCGGCGGGGCAGGGGGGCTGATGATCCTGCTGCATCACGACGAGTTCGCGGCCCTCGCCGGGCCGCTGCGGCCGGACCCTGAGACCGTGCTGCTGCTGGTGCTGCAGGTGCTGGGCGCCTCGGGCCTGGCGGTGCTGGCGCTGGGGGCGGGGGATCTGGCCTTACAGATCTGGCTGCACCGGCGTAGCCTGCGCATGTCCGACAGCGAGATGCGCGAGGAGATGAAGGATGTCGCCGGCAATCCGCATGTGAAATCCCAGCAGCGCCGGCTCGCCCGCAAGATGGCCCGCGCCCGGCAGATGCAGCGCATCCCCGAGGCCAGCGTCATCGTCACCAACCCGACCCATTATGCCTGCGCCATACGCTACCAGAAGGGCGCGGACCGGGCGCCCTTGCTGCTGGCGAAAGGCGCGGGGCTGCAGGCGGAGGAGATCATCTCCCGGGCCCGCGCCTTCGGCATCCCGCTGGTGCAGGCCCCGCCGCTGGCGCGCGCGGTCTATCGCTATGTGGAGCCGGACGAGCATGTGCCGGTGGCCCTCTACCGCGCCTGCGCCGAGGTGCTGGCCTATGTCTGGCGCCTGCAGGCCTGGCGGGCGCGCGGCGGTGAGCGCCCGCAACCGCCAAAACCCGGCAGCGGCGAGATCACCGTGCCGGGCCGGCGGCGCGTGACCGAGGATTAAGCCGCTTTGGCAAGGCAGCAGGGTGCGGTCGAATCCCCAAAAAGCAGCTTTTGGCGGGTCTCTTAACCCCTCAGCGCAACGCCACGAAACGCGACAAGGCGGTGCGGGTGACGCGGTAATGTTTCGCCAGCTCGCTCACCCGGCCTGGCGGAATGCGGTTTTCACGCACCCATTGGCAGACCGACGGATGGGCGATGCCCACCGTATCCGCCACATCCTTCACCCCGCCGAACGCTTCGATCACGTCCCGAACGGTGGGGGCCTGTTCGACAATATCCCGGCGCTCCTTTTGAGTCGGCCGCCGCTCATAGCTGGGTCTGCGTGCCATCTTTCCTTGTCCTTCTCGGTCCGGCTCATAGTCTGGCAGCTTTTGCCAGCAGCCATTATGTTTTGATAACGATATGGGTTCTTTATCGAAACTGCAAATCCGTGCTTTACGGGTATGCAAAAAAATATAGACATGCAAGTCTAAGTTTTTAGTTAATTTTTTAAAGTGAGACCGCCTACATCAACCCTACCGGGAATTTCCTAAGGAATGGCAATGATTTATCCACAGCGTCCGGGATAACATTGTGGATAAGGCTGTGGAGGGGCGGTGAAGACCCGGGACAAATAAGGCCCGGAACGGGACCGGGAGCGCCCCGGCCGGCATATTTTATCTGTTTGAAAACGATATGTTTTTTGGCCGCGCCAGGGGCGGTGAGGGATTTTTTTCAGGGAGCCTGAAAAAAATTCGGACATTTTCGCGGCGGGTGGAAAACCGCAGGCGGCTTCTTGGCGTTTTCGGGCGATATGGGAGGAGGCCAGATGGCCTACTTGTCATGTAGGGCTGCCGGCGCGGCGTCCTGCGCCCTCGCCGGCAGTGCTGGGCTGGCTTTACGTCCCCTGCGCCGCCTTGAACGCCTCATAGCGCGCCTTGTTCTCCTCATTCGGCGGGTAGAGCCCGGGCAGCGCCATCCCGGCCTCGACCTGAGCATAGATCCAGCTTTCCTGGCGCTCCTGCTCGACGGCGATGGCGACCACCTCCGCCAGCAGCGCCTGCGGGATCACCACCGCGCCGTCATCATCCACGACGATGACGTCGTTCGGGAACACCGCGACGCCGCCGCAGCCCACCGGCTCCTGCCAGCCGACGAAGGTAAGCCCGGCGACGGAAGGCGGGGCGGCGATGCCGGCGCACCAGACCGGCAGCTCGCTCGCCAGCACCCCGGCGGCATCGCGCACCACCCCGTCCGTCACCAGCGCGGCGACACCGCGTAGGCGCATGCGCCGGCAGAGTATGTCACCGAAAATCCCGGCATCGGTGACGCCCATCGCATCGACGACGGCGATGCAGCCCTCCGGCATCGCCTCGATGGCGGCACGGGTGGAGATCGGCGAGGACCAGGAGGCCGGGGTCGCCAGATCCTCACGCGCCGGCACGAAGCGCAGGGTGAAGGCCGGGCCGACCAGGCGCGTCTGCCCCGCCTTCAGCGGCTTTGTGCCGCGCAGCCAGACATTGCGCAGCCCTTTCTTCAGCAGCACCGTGGTCAGGGTGGCGGTGGAAATGCCCTCCAGCGTGGCGATGGTGGTGGCGTCGAGCGGCATCGATACCTCCCCTCAGGCCCCGTACCCAACCACGCCCTTGATCTCCAGGAACTCATCCAGCCCCCAATGCGACCATTCGCGGCCATTGCCGGACTGCTTGAAGCCGCCGAAGGGGGCGGAAATCTTCGTCGGCGGGGCGTTGATATAGACCGTCCCGGCGCGCATCCGGCTCGCCACCGCCCTGGCCTTGGCCAGATCCTCGGACTGGATATAGGCCGCCAGCCCGTACACCGTGTTGTTCGCCTCGGCGATCGCGGCTTCCTCGCTGTCATAGGGCATGATCGCGAGCACCGGCCCGAAAATCTCCTCCCGGGCGATGCGCATCTCCGGCGTCACCCCGGCGAACACGGTCGGGCGCACATAATAGCCCCGGCTCAGTCCCTCCGGCCGGCCTGGCCCGCCGGCGACCAGCGTCGCCCCCTCGGCGATCCCGGCCTCGATCAGCCCCTGGATCTTGTCGAACTGGATCTTGCTCACCACCGGGCCGAGATTGGAGTTCTCCGAGCGCGGATCGCCGACCACGAAATTCGCCGCGGCGGCCCGGGCCAGCTCCACCACCTCCTCATGGCGGGCGCGCGGCACCAGCATGCGCGAGGGCGCGTTGCAGCTCTGGCCGCTATTGGAGAATAGATTGGCGACACCCTGCGGCACCGCCTTGGCGAAATCCGCCTCCGGCAGCAGGATATTGGGGGATTTGCCGCCCAGCTCCTGATGCACCCGCTTCACCGTGTCCGCCGCCGCCTTGGCGACGAGAATGCCCGCCCGGGTGGAGCCGGTGAAGCTCATCATATCCACATCCGGATGCGCGGAGAGCGCCGCGCCGACGCTGGCGCCATCGCCATTCACCAGGTTGAACACGCCCTTGGGCACGCCGGCTTTTTCCATCACCTCGGCGAAGATGATGCCGGTGAGCGGCGCCACCTCGGAAGGCTTCAGCACCATGGTGCAGCCCGCCGCCAGCGCCGGGCCGACCTTGCAGGTGATCTGGTTCAGCGGCCAGTTCCACGGGGTGATCATCCCCACCACGCCGATCGGCTCTTTCACGATCTGCATGTCGCCTTCCATCCAGGCGAATTTATACTCTTTCATCACCCGCACGATCTCGCGCAGATGCGCCTGGCCGATCCAGGCCTGCGCGTCGCGGGCGAAGGCCAGCGGGGCGCCCATCTCCTGGCTGCAGGCCTGGGCGATATCCTCATAGCGCTTGTCATATTCCGCCAGCACCGCCTCCAGCAGCTGCAGCCGCGCCGCCGGGCTGGTGCGCGAGAAGCTCTCGAAGGCCGCCTTCGCCGCCGCCACCGCCTTGTCCACATCGCCAGCGGAGCCGCCGGAAATGGTGGTGAAGGCCTCTTCGGTCGAGGGGTCGATCACCTCGATCGCCTGCGGGGTGATCGGGTCCACCCACGCCCCATCGATGAAGAACTGCATATTATGGCTCATAAAAACGCTCCGCGTCATGAATTTGCGGCGATCCTACCGGCAGAGGGGGGCGGCTTGTCAAACCCGGGCCCCTCTGCGGGAGGACCGCCGCATGTCCATAAGCTGACAGGGTTTACATGTTTCCGTTGGGTTACAGCCGGGGCTTTTGCGTTGATCCCGCCTGTAACCGCCCCACCTCTTTTTCAGCATTGTCCAAAAAGGAGCATATCATGCCCGACGATCAACGCAAGATTGTGGATCAGCTGGCCAAACGTCCCTACGCGCAGACGATGGTCGGCCACAAGGCCCTGGTGACGGGCGCCAGCTCCGGCCTTGGCCGTGCCTCGGCCCTCGGCATGGCCCGCGCCGGGGCGGATCTGGTGATCGATTATAATGGCAGCCCGGAGGCCGCCGACGAGCTGGCGCATGAGATCGAGGCGCTGGGAAGGCGCGCCATCACCGTGCAGGCGGATGTCTCCAAGGAAGAGGATGTGGAGGCGCTGTTCGCCGCCGGGGTGAAGGAATATGGCACGCTGCACGCGGTGCTGAGCAATGCCGGCATCCAGCGCGACGCGGCTTTGCTGGACATGACGCTGGAACAATGGAACGCGGTGATCGGCGTCAACCTCACCGGCCAGTTCCTCACCGTGCGCGCGGCGGTGCGCGAATATAAACGCCGCGGCCCGCAGCCGGAGGTCTCGGTGGCGCTAGGCAAGATCGTCTGCATGAGCTCGGTGCATCAGCAAATTCCCTGGGCAGGCCACGTGAATTACGCGGCCTCGAAGGGCGGCATCAATATGATGATGCGCAGCATCGCCCAGGAAGTGGCGCCGATGCGGGTGCGGGTGAATGCGGTGGCGCCGGGGGCGATCCGCACGCCGATCAACCATGATGCCTGGGCGACGCAGGAGGCCTACGATAATCTGATGAAGCTGGTCCCCTATAACCGCATCGGCGAGCCGGACGATATTTCCCGCGCCGTCACCTGGCTGCTTTCGGATGAGTCCGACTACGTCACCGGCGCCACTTTGTTCGTCGATGGCGGCATGACGCTGTATCCCGGCTTCGCGCACGGGGGATAACATCATGGCGGCGAAAATCGAGGATTATGCCGTTATCGGCAATGGCGAGACGGCGGCTTTGGTCTGCCGCGACGGCTCGGTGGATTGGCTGTGCATGCCGCGCTTCGACAGCGCGGCCTGTTTCGCGGCTTTGCTCGGCGATGAAAGCAATGGCCGTTGGCGCATCGCCCCCAGCGGCGCGCACCGCTCGCACCGCGCCTACCGGGGCAAGACGCTGATCCTGGAGACGTTCTATGAAACCGATGGCGGCAGCGCCAAGCTCATCGATTTCATGGCGCGTGAGGAAGGGCGCTCTTATCTCTGCCGGCGGGTGGAGGGGATTTCCGGCGCAATCGAAATGAACGCTGCTCTCTGCGTGCGTTTCGATTACGGCGCCTCCATCCCATGGGTGACGCGGCTGGGGGATGGGCGGCTGAAATTCGTCGTCGGGCCGGACCAGCTGGTGCTGCAATCGAGCATCCGCCCGGCCGACGGCGCCATTCGTGACCAGCTGCATTTCACCGTCAAACAAGGCGAGATCATGGATTTCGCTCTGGGCTGGACGCTCTCCTATCGCGACGAACCGCCGCCGGTTGATTTGCAGGCGGCGCTGGCGGAGACAGAGGATTTCTGGACCGGATGGGCGGCGCGCTTCCTTGGTGCGGGCAAATATAGCGATGCCGTGCAGCGCTCGCTGATCACGCTGAAATCGCTGGCGCATTTCGAAACCGGCGGGATCGTCGCGGCCGTCACCACCTCGCTGCCCGAACAGCTCGGCGGTGAGCGCAACTGGGATTACCGCTTCTGCTGGCTGCGCGATGCGACGCTGACCCTCTACGCCTTGCTCGAATCCAATTATGTGGAGGAGGCGAAGCGCTGGCGCCACTGGCTCTCACGCGCCATCGCCGGCAGCGCCGAGCAATTACAGATCATGTACCGGCTGGATGGCGCGCGCCGGCTCGATGAATATGAGCTGGACTGGCTCCCCGGCTATGAAAACTCCAAGCCGGTGCGCATCGGCAATGCCGCCTCCGGCCAGGTGCAGCTCGATATCTATGGCGAGGTGCTGGACGCGCTCTATTTCGCCCGCAAGCAGAATTTGCCGCAGGAAGAGGGCGTGTGGAATCTCGTGCTGGAATTGCTGGAGCGGCTGGCGAAGATCTGGGACCATCCGGATGACGGCATCTGGGAAATGCGTGGCGGGCGGCGGCATTTTACCCATTCCAAGGTGATGGCCTGGGTGGCGTTCGACCGCGCGGTGCGCCTGGTCGAGGACTATGGCCATGAAGGGCCGGTCGGCGAATGGCGGCGCATCCGAAAGGCGATTCACGAGGAGGTCTGTGCCGAAGGCTTCGATGAATCCCGCAATTGCTTCGTGCAATATTACGGCGCGCAGGAGGTTGATGCCTCCTTGCTGCTGATCGCGCTCACTGGCTTCCTGCCGGCGGATGATCCGCGTGTCGCCGGCACGGTGAAGGCGATCGAGGAAGATTTGCTCAGCGAAGGTTTCGTGCTGCGCTACCGCACCGAGGCCGGGACGGACGGGCTCTCCGGCAATGAAGGCGCGTTCCTCGCCTGCAGCTTCTGGCTCGTTGATAATTACGTGCTGCTCAGCCGCTTCCAGGAGGCGGAGGAATTGTTTGAAAAACTCCTGTCCCTGCGCAACGATCTCGGCTTGCTGGCGGAGGAGTATGACGCCAGGGCGAAGCGTCAGGTCGGCAATTTCCCGCAAGCCTTCTCGCATATCGGCCTGATCAACTCCGCCTACAACCTCACCCGCGCCAACGGCCCGGCGGCCAAGCGCGCCGATGGCGATGGCGCGGCGGCGCCGGTGACATCCTCGGAGGCGGTCTGATATGGCTGAGCATTACGATGTCATCGTCATTGGCAGCGGCCCCGGCGGCGCCAGTTTCGCGCAGCGCCTGGCGCGCACCGGCAAGAAAATCCTGATGCTGGAGCGCGGCGATTATCTGCCGCGCGCGCGCGCCAACTGGGATGCGAAAACCGTGTTCATGCAGGGCGCCTACCAGGCGCGGGAGGATTGGCGGGACAAGCACGGCAAAATCTTCCATCCCGGCCTGCATTATTTCGTCGGCGGCAATTCCAAGGTCTATGGCGCGGCTCTGTTTCGCCTGCGTGAGCGTGATTTCGGCCTGCTCCAGCATGAGGACGGCCCATCCCCCGCCTGGCCGCTGAGCTACCAGGATTTCGCCCCTTGGTATGACGAGGCGGAGGCGCTGTTCAGCGTCCATGGCCAGGCCGGCGAAGACCCGACCCAGCCGCCGCGTGGCGCCTTTCCGCATCCGCCGGTCTCGCATGAGCCGGTGATCGGCGACCTCGCTGCGCGTCTCTCCCGGCAGAATCTGCATCCGTTCCATATGCCGCTGGGCATCAAGCTGATCGAGGCGCATGGCAAGCCCACGCCTGAGAGCGTGTGCATACGCTGCGATGCCTTCGATGGCTTTCCCTGCCTGCTCAACGGCAAGGCGGATGCGCAGGTGATGTGCGTCGACCCGGCGCTGGCGAAATTCCCGAATCTGGAGCTGCGCACCAATACCTACGTAAAGCGCCTGCACGCCAGCGCGAATGGCCGCGCCATCAGCACAATCGAGGTCGAGCAGGATGGCGAGACCTCCCAGCTCAGCGCGGATATCGTCGTCGTCGCCTGCGGCGCGCTCTCCTCAGCACTTTTATTCCTGCGCTCCTTCAGCGATGCGCATCCCAATGGCCTCGCCAACCGCTCGGATCAGGTCGGCCGCAATTATATGCGCCATAATCAGTCGATCCTGATGGCGCTGATGCGCACCCCGAATGACGATGTGTTCCAGAAAACACTGGGACTGTCGGATTTCTATTTCGGCACGCCCGAGACGCCATCACCGCTGGGCCTGGTGCAGATGTGCGCGAAGGTGCATACCGGGCAGATTCTCGGGGAGGCCGTGCCCTCCTGGCTGCATTGGCTGCCGAAACTGCCCTTCGACATGATGGCCCGCCACGCCATCGATTTTTGGCTCTCCAGCGAAGATATTCCGAAGCCGGAAAACCGCATCGCCTACAAAGACGGCAAGGTGCAGCTGGACTTCACCGAAACCAACGCCAACGAGCATCGCCGCCTGCGCCAGGAATTAAAGAGGGTCTTGAGCAAGAGCTATAAATGGGGTGCGGAGCGTCTGGCCTATTTCTCTTTGCCGATGGGGCTGGAGGCGACCTCGCATCAGGCCGGCACCATGCGCTTCGGCACCGATCCCGCCAGCGCCGTGCTGGACATCAATTGCAAGGCGCATGAGCTGGATAATCTCTACGTCACCGATGCCAGTTTCTTCCCCTCCATCGGCGCGGTGAACCCGACTTTGACCATCATCGCCAACGCGTTGCGCGTCGCCGCCCATGTCGAGGACCGTCTGGCATGAATTTCCTGCTGCACACCGCCCCCGACATCCTCGCCAGGTTGCTGCTGGTCTGCATGTTTCCGCTCTCCGCCTACGATAAGATCGTGCATTGGCACGAGGCGATGGCGCAGGAGGAAACCGAGCCCTTGCCCTTTCCCGAGGCGCTGATGGTGGTTGCCATCGCCATCGAGGCCCTCACCCCGCTTTGCATCGTCTTTGGCTGGCATGACCGTCTCGCCGCCTTCATCCTGGCCGGCTTCTGCGTCGTCACCGCCATCCTTTTCCATCCCTTCTGGAAATATCCGCATTTCTGGCGCGATGCCGGCGATGGCCGCCAGCATTTCTGGGATTTCTTCAAGAATCTCTGCCTCGCCGGCGGGCTGGGCCTGCTGGTGATCAGCGCCGGTCCGGTAGGGCTGGGCGCGGTCGTGACCCACCCGCTTTCCAATGCGCCCTATAGCGCGCCGCCATCCCCCTGAAAGGAGCGACCATGCCGCATGTTCCCTATTGGCATCTCTGGACGGATGAAGAGGGCATCAGCCATTTCTCCCAGGCCGTGCTGGAGAATTTCAGCTTCGAAGGTGTCGGCGGTGCCGACCCGCAATGGAACAACAAGCTCTTCACCGGCCAGAGCGCCATCGTCTTCACCGAACAGCCGGTCGGCTGGGTCGGCGAATGGCATGAAAACCCCAAGCCGCAATGGATCGTGCCGATCTCCGGGCGCTGGTGGGTGGAGGCGATGGACGGCACGCGCCGCGAATTCGGCCCCGGCGATGTGCAGTTCGGCGAAGACCAGAATTGCCGGGACTCGAACGGCAAGCGCGGCCACCGCTCCGGCACCATCGGCGATGTGCCCTGCGTGCTGATGTGCGTGCAGATCGACGCCAAGCCGCAAAAGCAACCGGGGCATTTCAAGTGAGCCTGTACGACATTCAGGATCCGCGCTTCAACCATCTCATTCTCGGCAACGCCCAGCTCGAAACCTTGGCGGAGGGTTGCCGCTGGCTCGAAGGCCCGGTCTGGTTCGCGGATCAGGAAGTGTTGCTGTTTTCCGACATTCCCAATAACCGCGTGCTGCGCTGGTGCGAGAATGTCGTCACCACCTACCAATCCCCGTCGGATTTCGCCAACGGCCATGCGCGCGACAATGAGGGGCGGCTGATCTCCTGCCTGCATCACGGCCGCGCCATCACAAGGCGCGAGCTTGATGGCCGCACCAGCATCCTTGCCGATGAATATGACGGCAAAAGGCTGAATGCCCCGAACGATGTCACCATCCAGCGCGGCACCGGCGCGATCTGGTTCAGCGATCCGGTCTATGGCATCATGACCGATTACGAAGGCGGCAAGCAGGCCCCCGAACGCCCGCCCGCCCTCTACCGGCTGGATGCGAACGGCACGCTCAGCATCGCCTCGGACGATTTCACCGGCCCCAACGGCCTCGCCTTTTCGCCGGACGAAACCCGCCTCTACGTCACCGAAACCGGCGACCAATTCGACCCGCATACAGAGCGCCATATCCGCGTTTTCGATGTGCAGGACGGCAAACTCGCCAATGGCCGCATTTTCGCGCGGATCAGCCCCGGCTATGCGGATGGCATCAGATGCGATGTCGATGGCAATCTCTGGTGCAGCGCGGGCGATGGCGTGCATTGCCTCTCGCCCGAAGGCGAGATGCTGGGCAAGATCGTCATCGGTGACACCGTCTCCAACCTCTGCTTTGGCGGCCGGCATCTCTCGCGCCTGTTCATCTGCGCCGGCACCAGGCTGCTCGCCCTCCACACCAACAGCAGAGGCGCCGCATGAGCCTGCTGCGCATCGCCCGCAATGTCTCGGATCTCGACCGGCTCACCGCTTTCTACATCGCGCTGGGCTTTGAACCGCAAGGCGGCGCGCAGCCGGATATCCCCCTGGCCAACCTGCTCGGTGTTTCGGCGCTGCGCCGCCAGCGCCTGCGCCTGGGCGCGCAGACGCTGGATCTCACCGCCTGCCTGCCGGTCGGCGCGGCCTACCCGGCCAACGCCCCCGGCAATGCCAGCCTGTTCCAGCATATCGCGCTGCTCACGCCCGATATCCATGCCGCCGTCCCCCGCGCTTTGGCCGCCGGCGCGCAACCCATCTCGCACGGCGGCCCGGTGCGGCTGCCGCCCGAGTCCGGCGGCGTGACCGCCTGGAAATTCCGCGACCCGGACGGGCATCCTCTGGAATATCTGCAACGCGACGCCCCGCCCGGCTATGACCATTCCGGCATCGTCGCCACCCGGCCGGATGCGTCCCTGCCTGTCTATGACGCGCTCGGCCTGCATCTCCAGGCCGAACAGCTCAACCAGGGCCCCGAGCAGGCGCGGCTGGATGGCGTGCCCGGCGCCAGCGCGCGCATCCTCACCTTGCGCGGCGCCGAGGGGCCGGGAGTGGAGCTGCTCGCCTACAGCCACATCGCCCCCTACGCGCCGCCGCACCCGGCCGACCTCGCGGCCGACCGCCTGGTCTTCAAAGGCCCGCACCCCGCTTTGCAGCGCGACCCGGACGGCCACCTCATCGAAATCGCCCCCGGCTGAGCCCCCACCTTCCCACCCCGCCGCAACCGCGTTACCCTAGCGCCGATGGTTCCTCCCCGGAGGATGAAAAGGGAACGCGGGTGCAAATCCCCGGCTGTCCCCGCAACTGTAAGCGCAGAGCCGCGCGCCACATGCCACTGGGAAACCGGGAAGGCGGCGCATCCGGCAAAGACGCGTGAGCCAGGAGACCTGCCATCAGGAGCGTCAGCGTGAACGCATCGGGCGGGGTGTCCTGGTGGGTGGGTCTTTTGCCGGGCCCGCCTTGTTCGCGGTGGCAACGCTGTTGAACGAGGCAAACCATGCTGTCTTTACGCGCCCCCGGCGCCGGCCTGCGCGCCAAGGTGATCGGGATCTATCTCTTCCTCTTCGCCTTCAATATCGGCGCCTGGCTCTGGGCGCTGCTCTCTTTCCGCCACCACCCGGTGCTGCTCGGCACCGCTTTGCTGGCCTACATCTTCGGGCTGCGCCACGCGGTCGATGCCGACCACATCGCCGCCATCGACAATGTCACCCGCAAACTGATGCAGCAGGGCCAACGCCCGATCGGCGTCGGCTTCTTCTTCTCCATCGGCCATTCCGCGGTGCTGCTCATCGGCGTCGTCGTCATCGCGGCAATGACCGTCACTCTTGCCGATAGTTTCAATAATTACAACGAAATCGCCGGCACCATCGGCACGCTGGTCTCCACCCTCTTCCTGCTGCTGATCGCGCTGATGAACCTGCTCATCGCCTTCGCCGTCTATCGCAGCTTCCGCCATGTCCGGCGCGGCGGCGCCTATGTGGAGGAGGATTTCGACCTGCTGCTGAACAAGCGTGGCCTGCTGGCCCGGCTGTTCCAGCCGCTCTTCCGGCTGGTGAGTCGCAGCTGGCACATGCTGGCGTTGGGCGTCCTGTTCGGGCTGGGGTTTGACACCGCCACCGAGGTCACCCTCCTCGGCATCGCCTCCACCCAGGCGCTGCACGGCATGTCGCTCTGGCCGCTGCTCACCTTCCCGCTGCTCTTCGCCGCCGGCATGTCGCTCATCGACACCACTGACGGCATCCTGATGCTCGGCGCCTATGGCTGGGCCTTCGTCAAGCCGGTGCGCAAGCTCTATTACAACCTCACCATCACCTTGGTCTCCGCCCTGGTGGCGCTGGTCATTGGTGGCATCGAGGGGCTGGGGCTCATCGCCTCGGAATTCGCCCTCGGCGGCTGGTTCTGGGACCATGTCAGCGCCCTTAACGACCAGTTCGGCGCCATCGGCTATATCATCATCGGGATTTTCATCCTGAGCTGGGTCGTCTCCACCCTGGTCTATAAATTCAAGCGCTATGACGAGCTGGAGATCACCGCCGCCCAGCCCTGAGCCGTCTCACGCCTGCAGCGTCCGCGCCCGGATGCGTTCCGGGGCGGCGCCAAACCAGCGCTTGCAGGCGCGCGAGAACGGGCTCAGCTCGGCATAGCCCAGCAGCTGCGCCACGCCCGAGATCGGCAGATGCGCCTGGCCCAGATAGCTCGCCGCCAGCGCCCGGCGCACATCCTGCACCGCCTGCGCATAGGTCAGCCCGTTCTCCGCCAGCCGGCGCTGCAAGGTCCAGCGCGCCAGCCCCAAAGCCTGCGCCACCTCCGCCACCGGCGGCGCCCCCTCGGGCAGGCGCGAGCGGATTTCCGCCCGCACCCTTGCCTCCAGCGGCACGATCTTGCCCGGCAGCCGGCGTTGATAAACCTGTGCCGCCAACGCCGCGAACCGCCCGGCATCCGCGCTGGGCATCCGCCGCGCCAGATCCCCGGGGCGGAAAATAATCGCATTCGTGCGCTGCCCGAAAAACACCGGCGCCCCGAACACCGCCTCATGCGCCCGCGCATCGCCAGGTGCCGGGTGCTCAAACTGCACCTCCTCCGCCCGAAACCCCGGCCCATAGGCGGTGCGCAGGATGTTCTGGAACATCGCGATGGTCAGCTCCGCATCCTGCCGGCGCTCGAAAATCCGCCAGTCGACAATCCGGTATTCCAGCCGCAGCAACCCGGCTTCCGCCACCAGCCGCGCCTCGCTGGCCTGCTGGTGCAGGGGAAACAGATCCGTCAACTGCCGCAACGCCGTGCCGATGCTGGGCGCGGCCAACGCCAGATCCCCCACCAGCCCATGGCTGGAGGCCGGAAAATCCCGCCCATAAAGCAGCCCGAAATCCGCCCGGCCGGACAGCAGCGCGGCGCGCTCCATCACCTCGACATAAGAGGACAAAGCGAGCCCCCCCTCGCTATCCGCCCGCAAGCCAGACGCATCCACCCCGGCCGGCCCGAACACCCGGTCCGCATCCGTCCGCAACTCCTGCAATAACGGCAACAGCCCCGCCGTGGCACATAACGCCACCCGCGGCACCCCACCCGCACCCAACCCCATTTTTATGCGCCTCCTCCCGCCACCCCAATAGGGCCGTGGTGGGCGTTTCTCCTGAGGGGGGAGGTTAGGCCGGGTTGGGGGTGGGGGGCAAGGTGGAGAGGCGTGTCTCGTATTCTGAGAATTGTGTTGTTGAATTTCGGATGGCGCGCTATCAGCTCTATTTCGAGGCAGAGGTTGCCCCTAGTTGCGGGAACCATTACGATTCACAATGTGTTGGCTCTTGGTCAAGTGAAAGGAGAGCGGAATGTCTTGTGTACCCGGCGTTGTCGCTGCTTTTACTGAAGATCAGGCAGAGCGGTTGACGCATGTCAGCAGGAAGCAGCTTAGGTATTGGGATAAGACCGGTTTTTTTGTCCCAAGCATCGGGTCGGAGAACCGGCAGCTGCCGTATAGCAGGCTTTATTCTTTTAGGGACTTGGTTTCGCTAAAGGTTTTAAATGCTCTAAGAAATGAGGCCAATGTTTCTCTTCACCATCTGCGCGAAGTGAAAGATAAGCTATCACATCTGGGCGATGATCTTTGGGCTAAAACAGTTCTTTACGTGCTAAATAAGCGGGTTATTTTTCATAATCCGGAGGCGGATGCACGTGAGGAAGTTGTCTCCGGACAAGCGATTTTGGAAATTCCTTTGCGGATTGTTTCGTCTGGTGTCGAAGACGCAATTGATATGTTGCGTAATCGCGATCAGGGACAGTTTGGGAAAATCGAAAAACACAAAAACGTCGCGCATAACGCTGCTGTCGTAGCCGGTACACGTATTCCTGTTCGGAGTATCAAAGCTTTTTCTAAGGCTGGGTATTCTGCAGATCAAATTCAAAAAGAATATCCAACACTCACTCTTCAGGACATTGAGGCAGCGCTGAAATACAGTGAGGTTGCTTGAACCGGAAAAAAGCCCAATTTCGAGTGATGCTCGATGAAGGCGTTCCTGTTTCAGTAGGTCATGTATTTGAAAGTCTTGGTCAAGAAGTGATTTTCTATAGGGACGTTTTACCCGAAAGCGTTCCCGACCATGTAGTCGCAGTCGCAGCACTTACAAATAATGCGATCTTAGTTGCAATTGATGAAGACATGCGGAGGATAGCCAGAAAGTATGGTCAAAAAGGTCAAGATCCAAGATATGCCAAGCTTAATCTAATTCATCTGTGCTGCGACAGTGTGCTTGCTTCGAAGCGCGCAGACCATGCATTTTCGTTTATCGAGTTTGAATGGAACTTCAATATTAAAAAACCGGCGCGGCGGATGTGGATCGAAATTGGCGCCCATTACCTAAAGACGCATCGTTAAGGTAAAGAGAAGTTACTTTTCAAACCAGCCGGATTGGCTTTTATCCAATCCGGCTGGTTTGTGGTGGTTCCTACCCCCCGTACCCCAACACGCTCTTGATCTCCAAGAAATCATGCATCGCCCAATCGGCATATTCGCGCCCATTGCCGCCCGGCGCAAACCCGTTACGTTCCCGCATGACCACCCGCGAGGCTCCATGACCCGCTTGCTTGCGCTTCTCGCCGCTCTGGCCCTCACAGCCCCGGCCGACGCCGCCCCCTGTCCTGTCACGCCGCTCCAAAATCATGGTGCGGATTTGGTTTTCGGCGCCTTCAAGGCGCACATGGTCAGCGATAGCGACCCCGGCAACAGCGCCGCCTGGGAAGGCCCGCTGATCATCAGCGCCGGTGGCAAAAGCTGCGAGGCGGATATTTCCATCATCACCCCGCCCTTCTTCCTTGCCGGCGCGCATGATCTTTACGTCACCACCTATAGCGGCAGCGAAAGCACGCAATATCTGGTTGATGCCCGCAATTGCCACGTGCTTTGGGCAAGCCCTCTCTTCACCGGCAATCCAGCGCTGCGCGGCGGCGATGTCTTCATCTATCCGGATGCAAAACCGGTCCGCATTCAGCCCGATTGCCGGCCGGCAGACCCATAACCAGGCGAGAGGGCGCGCGCCGGCAACGCCCCCTCTCTTCCCAGCCTACCCCCCGTACCCCAAAACGCTCTTGATTTCCAAGAAATCATGCATCGCCCAATCGGCATATTCGCGCCCATTGCCGCTCTGCTTATACCCCCCGAACGACGAGCAAAAATCCGAATCCGGGTAGTTCAGATAAACCGACCCTGCCCGCATTTCCGCCGCCACATGGCGCACCTTGTCCATATCCTTGCCCTGCACATAGGCCGCCAGACCATACACCGTGTCATTGGCGATCTCGATGGCCTGCTCCAGCCCCTCATAGGGAATGATCGAGAGCACCGGCCCGAAAATCTCCTCCTTCTCGATGGTCATGCCCGGCTTCACATTGGCGAACACGGTCGGCTTCACGAAATAGCCCCGCTCCAGCCCGTCCGGCTTGCCCAGCCCGCCGCAGGCGAGTGTCGCCCCGTCATCGATCCCGGCCTGGATCAGCCTTTGCACCTTGTCCCACTGCATCTGGCTCACCAGCGGCCCCAGCACCGTGCCCTCGGCAAAAGCCGGGCCGGGGGTCTGCTTGTTCGCCTCATCCACGGCAATCCGCACCGCCTCGTCATGCAGGTGGGCTGGCACCAGCATGCGGGTCGCCGCGTCGCAGCTCTGCCCGGTATTGATGAAGCAGGCGCCGATGCCCTGGCGCACCGCGCTGTCCAGATCCACATCCTCCAGCAGGATATTGGCGGACTTGCCCCCCAGCTCCTGGCAGACACGCTTCACCGTCGCCGCGGCTTCCCGCGCCACGATGGTCCCCGCCCGGGTCGAGCCGGTAAAGCTCATCATGTCCACATCCGGATGCGCCGCCAGCACCTGGCCCACCTCCGGCCCGGTGCCGTTCACCAGATTGAACACGCCGGCCGGCACCCCGGCCTCATGCATCACCTCGGCGAAGATCAGCGCATTCACCGGGGCAATCTCGGAGGGCTTCAGCACCATGGTGCAGCCCGTCGCCAAGGCCGGTGCCACCTTGCAGACAATCTGGTTCAGCGGCCAGTTCCAGGGCGTGATCAACCCGCACACCCCGATCGGCTCCTTCACCACCAGCGTGCTGCCGCGCTTTTCGGTGAAGGCGAAGCTCTTGAAGCGCTCGATGGTGGCCATGAAATGCTGCTGCCCCACCCAGGCCTGCGCCTCCCTGGCAAAGCCGATCGGCGCCCCCATCTCCCGCGCACAAGCCTGCGCGATATCCTCGAAGCGCTTGTTATAGACCGCGAGGCAGCTCTCCAGCAGCTCCAGCCGCTCCTTCACGGAGCTATGCGAGAAGGACTTGAAGGCCCTCTTCGCCGCCGCCACCGCCTTGTTCACATCCGCCGCGGCGCCGCCGGAAATCTCGGTGAACACCTCCTCCGTGGAGGGGTCGATCACCGCAATCCGCTTGGCCGCCACCGGGTCCACCCAGGCGCCGTCGATATAGAATTTCAGAAATTCGGGCATGGCTTCCTCTTTGAACACTGCAAAGAGCATAGCGCCGCCGCGCCCGCCTGGCTTGACCCTGAAATACAACCCTGAAATATAGCCGGCGCGATTATATCTAACGCGACGTTAAATTTCATGTTCCACGTGGAACATTTCGGGAACAGATTACGCCTCGGGGCTTTCCTTGCGCAGCGCATCCAGCGGCAGAAGCTGCCCGTCGCGCTCGAAATGCCAGAAGGTCCAGCCATTGCAGGACGGCGCGTTCTGCACCGCCGCGCCGACCTGATGGATCGAGCCGCGATGCGCCCCGCTCACCAGCCCGCCCTCGGCCGTCACCTCCGCCTCCACCCGGCGCTGCTTGTCCATCACCTTGGTCCCGGTGCGGATGATGCCGCGCTCCACGAAGCTGCCAAAGGCGATTCGCGGCGCCGCGCGGCCGGAGGGCGGGGCCACCACCGCCATGCGCGAGGCCGGGGCCTCCGCCGCCAGCCGCCCCCAGGCCGCCTCCACATAGGCCGGATGCCGCTCAATGCCGATGAAATGCCGGTGCAGCCGCTTCGCCACCGCCGCCGTGGTGCCCGTACCCAGGAACGGGTCGACAATCACATCCCCCGGGCTGGTCGAGGCCATGATGACGCGGTGCAGCAGCGCCTCGGGCTTCTGGGTCGGGTGCAGCTTCAGCCCGTGATTATTCTTCAGCCGCTCATTCCCGGTGCAGAGCGGCAGCGTCCAGTCCGAGCGCATCTGCAGATCGTCGTTCAGCGCCTTCATCGACTGGTAATTGAATTTATACCGGCTCTGCTGGCTGCGCGCCGCCCAGATCATGGTCTCATGCGCGTTGGTGAAGCGCCGGCCGCGGAAATTCGGCATCGGGTTGGTCTTGCGCCAGATTACGTCGTTGAGGATCCAGAAGCCCAGATCCTGCATCATCGCCCCGATGCGGAAGATATTATGGTAAGAGCCGATCACCCAGATCGTCCCGTCCTTGTTCAGCACACGGTGGCATTCGGAGAGCCAGTCCCGGGTGAAGGCGTCATAGGCGGCGAAATCGGTAAATTTATCCCAATCGTCATCCACCCCGTCCACCAGGCTGTCATCCGGGCGGCGCAATTCGCCGCGCAGCTGCAGGTTATAAGGCGGATCGGCGAAGACGCAGTTGATCGACGCATCCGGCAGCATGCGCAACATCGTCCCGGCATCACCGAGCAAGATCTGATCCAGCGGCAATTCGCGCAGCATTTCCACAGGCAAGGCGGACCCCAAAACTAATCGACTCGTGAATAAGTGGCGGGCCGGTCGTAACCGCGTCAACCGTCTGGTCTGTGCGATTTTGGCACAAAAGCCGCACATGCACTATAACGCCTCTTCATTCTTGACAGTCCGGGGGGGTAAGGATAGCAACCGCCCAACCTTCCGGCGGATATCCGCGAGGAGCAGGTGCATGAGCGACGGCCCGGAGAAACCAGGGTTTGAGGACAGGCTGGCGGCGGCGGAAGACGCGGCCCAGGGTCCCAAGCGCAAGGCGCCAGGGCAGAGCGATGCCGGCTCGGCGCAACGCGCCATCGAGCTGGCGATGCGGCTGGGGGTTGAAATGGTGGCCGCGATGGTCATCGCCGTGGTGATCGGGTGGGGGCTGGACAGGCTCTTGCACACCAAGCCATGGCTGATGATCCTCATGGTCCCGGTGGGTCTGGCGGCCGGCATGCGCAATCTTTTGCGGGCCGATCGCGGGCGGTAAGTCGCGCCGGTATCAATCGGGGCGAAAACAGTTTAAACGCCGCGCGAGCGGCGGGTCGGTTAAGTGCCGCGCCAGCGGCACGTTGGGATAAACCTCCGCGCAAGCGGCAAAAGTACGGCTTCAGGCAGGGTAGAACACATGGCGGGACCATCGATCGACGCGCTGGGACAATTCGACCTGACCACCGGTCTGGGGGCCATCGGGCGCGCGGTCAATTTCACCAACTCCAACGAGGCGATGCTGGCGGCCGCCATCATCATCGTCGGCATGTTCGCCATCGGGCTGAAGGCCAAGGCGCTGGTGCCCGGCCGCATCCAGGCGCTGGTCGAGGTGCTGTATGAGTTCGTGCATCATATGTGCGTGGACACGATCGGCGAGGAAGGCCGCAAATTCTTCCCGCTGGTCTTCACCATCTTCAGCTTCATCCTGCTCGGCAACCTGATCGGGCTGTTCCCGTATTTCTTCGCCTTCACCTCGCATATCGCGGTGACGCTGGCGCTGGCCTTGTTCGTGTTCGTGTTCTCGACCGCGGTGGGCTTCTATATTCACGGCTTTGGCTTCCTGAAATTCTTCGTCCCCGCCGGGGTGCCGGGCTGGCTGCTGCCGCTGCTGGTGCCGATCGAGATCATCTCCTATCTCTCCCGCCCGGTCTCGCTCTCTGTGCGTCTGTTCGCGAACATGACCGCCGGGCATGTGATGTGGGAAGTCTTCGCCGGCTTCATGCTGCTGCTCACCGCCGGGTTCGGCGTGTTCGGCGCCATCGCCTCCGTCGTGCCGCTGGGCCTCAATGTCGCCCTGGCCGCTTTGGAGCTGCTGGTCGCCGGGCTGCAGGCCTATGTTTTCGCCATCCTGACCTGCCTGTATCTGCACGACGCCGTGCATATGCATTAAGGCCGGTCCGGTTCCTCCCGTTTCGCCTATAAGTTTCTGCTAAAAAGGAAAAAATTACATGGATCCTCAGTCTGCCGCTCTGCTCGCCAAGGACGTTGGCGCGGGTCTCGCCACCATCGGTGTCGCCGGTGCCGGCGTTGGTATCGGTAACCTGTTCGGCTCGTTCGTCTCCTCCGTCGGCCGCAACCCGGCCGCCCGCGATGCGATGTTCCGCGACGTTCTGCTCGGCTTCGCGCTGACGGAAGCGGTGGCGCTGTACGCGCTGGTCATCGCGCTGGTCATTCTGTTCACCTAAGATGCGCCGGATCAGCACCGCTCTGCTGCTGGCCCTTGCCCCCTCCGCCGCGCTGGCCGAGGGCAAGATGCCGCAGATGGATTTCTCCAACCCGCTCACCCTTGATCAGGTGGGCTGGATGGCGGTCATCTTGGTGGTGCTTTACCTCCTGCTTTCGCGCTGGGGCCTGCCGCAGATGGGCAAGGTTCTGGAAAACCGCGCCGCCATCATCGCCCGCGACCTGGCGGCGGCCCGTGCCGCCAAGCAGGATGCAGACCGGGCGGTGGCGCTGTTGACCGCCACGCTGGCGTCCGCCCGGGCCAATGCCCAGGCCGAGGTGGCGAAGGCGGTCGCGGACGCGAAGGCGCAGGCTGCCAGCAAGGCGGCGGCGCTGAACGCGGAGCTGGAGGCCAAGCTCGCCGAGTCCGAAGCCCGGATCGAGGCGGCGCGTGCCTCTGCCATGGCGGCGATCAAGCCGGTGGCGGCGCAAGCGGCATCCGAGATCCTGCTCAAACTCACCGGCGCCGTGCCGGAACAGAGCGAGCTGTCGCAGCGTGTCGAAGACGCGCTGGCGGCCCGCAAGGCGGCCTAAGCCATGCAGTATGACGCTCTCAACGCCCATTTCTGGGCGCACGGAACCTTCTGGGTCTTCATTGCCATCGTCATCTTCGCGGTCATTGCCGGCCGCAAGGTGCTGCAGGGCATTGGCGGCCTGCTGGACGCCCGCACCAAGGCGGTGCAGGCGGCGCTGGACGAAGCCGCGCAGCTGAAGGCCGAGGCCGAGGCGATGCTGGCGGAAGCCAAGCAGAAGCAGGCCCAGGCCCAGGAAGATGCCCGCCACATCCTGGCCACGGCGCATGCCGAGGCGCAGCGTCTGGCGGCCGAGCTGGCGGCCGAGGCGCAGGCCACGGCGCAGCGGCGTGAGAAGATGGCGCTGGAACGCATCCAGGCCGCCGAATCCGCCGCGGTGAAGGAGGTTCGCGCCGCCGCGATCGACATCGCCACCGCCGCCTCCACCGCCTTGCTGCGCGATAGCGTCAGCAACGACAGTGATGCGGTGCTGATCGACCATGCGATCACCGCGCTGCCGAAGGCGCTGCGCGGCTAGAGCCTGCCGCTCTTCGGTGGCCACGCCGAGGAGACCGAGACCAACCAAACGGGGCGTTTCCGCAAGGAACGCCCCGTTTTGTTTACCCGGCGGTCTTTTTCAGCAGATACACATCCATGATCCACCCATGCGCCGCCCTTGCCGCCGCCCGGGTGGCGATGATCTCCGGCCCGATCCGTGCCAGCGCGCCCTGGCGGATGATCTGCTCTGGCATGCCCAGATAGGCGCCCCACCAGATCCAAATCCCTGCCGGGTCCAGGCTCTGGAAGGCGCAGCCGCCATCGAGCATCACCACCAGCGTATCCACCCCGGGCGGCCAGCCATGGTCACGCAATTGCCGCCCGGTGGTGACGAGAAAGGGCGCGCCGATTTCGTTGAGCACCATGGCGTGCGCGGCGGTGAGCGCCTGGATCGAGGTGATGCCGGGGATCACCTCCACCGGCAGCGCCAGCCGGCCGGCGATGCGCAGGGTGGAATCATAGAGCGAGGGATCCCCCCAGACCAGCAGCGCCGCCCGCCCACCTTGCGGCAAGGCGCGCTCCAGCACCTGCCGCCAGCGCCCGGCGATCTCGTCATGCCAGTCCTCGACGCGGGCGCGGTAATCCAAGGTCGCCTCGTCGCGTACCGGCAGGTCGAACTCCACCAGCCGGGTGGCTTGGTTGGTGATCACCTCGTCACAGATCCGCCGGCGCAGCGCCGCCAGATCCGCCTTCTGCGCCCCCTTGCGCGGGATCATCACGATGTCGGCCGCGTTCAGCGCCTTGATCGCCTGCAAGGTGAGATGATCCGGGTTGCCGGTGCCGATGCCGATCAAAACAAGGCTGTGCATCAGCTCTCCAGCCGGGAGATCAGGTGGAAGAAGCTGCCGCTGACATGGCCCCGGCGGGAGCCGGTTTCGTCCACCAGCGTGCCCTCGGCATCGCGCACCTGCGCCAGCGGCGCGTCGGGCTGGGCGAGGATGGAGGCGTAGTGGAATTCATGCCCGGCGAGATCCGCGCTTGCCTCCTGCCCCGGCATCGCCGCCAGCAGCCGGGCGCGGCGATAGCCGAGATGCATCTTGCGTTTGGCGAAGCTGGTGGCAAGGCCGAGCAGCCCGGCCATGGCGTGGCGCTGGCCTTGCGAATCCTCCAGCGTTTCGCCCAGCACCATATAGCCGCCGCATTCGCCATGCACCGGGCGGGTTCGCGCGAAATCCCGCAAGCCGGCCAGAAACCGCCCGGCCGCCGCCAGGGGCCCGGCATGCAGCTCGGGATAGCCGCCGGGCAGCCAGCAGATGTCGGCGCTTTCATCCGGGGCTTCGTCGGCCAGCGGCGAGAAGGGCAGAATCTCCGCCCCCGCCGCCCGCCAGCCCTCCAGCAGATGCGGGTAGAGAAAGGAAAACGCCGCATCCCGCGCCAGGGCGATGCGCTGGCCCGGCGGGCGGGGCAGGGGGGCGCTGGCCGGCAAAGCCTGCCCGGCGGCGGCCTCCAGCAACCCGTCCAGATCACAATACTGGCCCACCAGATCGGCGGCTTTGTCCAGCAGCGCCGCCAGCTTCGGCAGCTCCTGCGCCTGCACCAGCCCGAGATGGCGCTCCGGCACCCTTACATCCTCCTGGCGCGGCAGTGCGCCGAACACGCGCAACCCGGCTTCCGCCATGCCGGCGCGCAGCAGTTTTTCATGGCGCGGGCTGGCGACACGGTTCAGCACCACGCCCGCCACCGGCAAACCCGCCCGGAAGCGGGCCAACCCGGCGGCGATGGCCGCCGCCGTCTGCGCTTGGCCGCGCACATCCAGCACCAGCAGCACCGGCCAGCCGGTCAGCGTGGCGATCTCGGCGGAGGCGCCATGGCCGCTGGCGCCTTTCAGCGCCACCCCGTCGAACAGCCCCATCGAGCCCTCAGCCAGCGCCAGCTCGGCCCCCTCCGCGCGCCCCACCAGCGCGCCGATCTCCCCCGCCCCCATCGCCCAGCTATCCAGGTTGAAGCAAGGCCGGCCGGTGGCGGCGGCGAGAAAGGCGGGGTCGATATAATCCGGGCCGGATTTGTAGGGCTGCACCGCCACGCCGCGCCGGGTGAAGGCGCGGGCGAGGCCCAGGCTCAGCGTGGTCTTGCCCGCGCCGGAGGCAGCGGCGGCGATCAGCAGCCCCTTCATTCCGGGAATCTCGGCGCGGGGCCGGTGGGGCGGTAGCGGCGGTCATAATCCGGGGCGTAGAGGCGCGATCGCTCAAACCCCTCCGCCCCCAGCACCCGCCCGACCAGGATCAGCGCCGTGCGGTCGATCTCTGGCTCCATCCTGGCCTCGATATCCGCCAGCGTGCCGCGCAGCACGCGCTGATCCGGCCAGGAGGCGCGCCAGATCACCGCCACCGGGCAATCCGCCCCGTAAAACGGGGTGAGTTCCGCCACGATCTCCGCCAGGCGATGGATGGAGAGATGCAGCGCCAAGGTCGCCCCGGTGGCGGCGAAGGCGGCCAGACGCTCGCCCTCCGGCATCGGCGAGGCGCGGCCGCCCAGGCGGGTGAGCACCAGGGATTGCGCGATGCCCGGCAGCGTCAGCTCCGCCCCCAGGCTGGCGGCGGCGGCGGCGAAAGCGGGCACGCCGGGGGTGACATCATAGGCGATGCCAAGCGCCCGCAGCCTTTGCAGCTGCTCACCCATGGCCGACCAGACCGAGAGATCCCCCGAATGCAGCCGCGCCACATCCAGCCCCTTGGCGGCGGCGTCCTGGATTTCCGCGATGATCTCGTCCAGCGAGAGCCTTGCGGTGTTCACGATCCGCGCCCCGGGCGGGCAATGCGCCAGCACCCCTTCGGGCACCAGCGAGCCGGCATAGAGGCAGACCGGCGAGGCGGCGATCAGATCCCGCCCGCGCAAAGTCAGCAGATCCGCGGCCCCCGGCCCGGCGCCGATGAAATGCACGATCATGGGTCGTTCCTTTCCGCAATCGCCACCATTGCCAGCCTGTCGGGCGAGGCGACACGCGGGCCGAGCAGCCTCGCCCCTGGCCCGGCGGCGCGCAGCGCGCAGGCTTCCGCCAGGCTGCCCACACCGTAGCGCGCCAGCGCCCGGGCGGAGCGGCTCAGTGTTTCGATGCCGGCCAGCGCCGCCGGGGTGAGGGCGATCACCGGCACCCCCAGCTCCGCCGCCAGCGCCGCCAGCGCCTCGGGCCGGATCCCGGCCAGGGCCTGCACCTCGCCCCCCGCCGCCGCCAGCGCGGCGCGCAGCGACTCCGTGCGCACCGCGGCACGCAGGCCAAACCCCGCCACCCTCATAACGTGACACTCCATTGCACGATCGGCCTGGCCGGCACCCAGCCGCGCTTGCCCCCCAAAGGCGCGGCCTCGGCCAGCTCCAGACGCAGCAGCGCACCGCCTTTCTCCGCCGACCAGGCGGTGAGCAGCGCCTCGCTCTCCAATGTCACCGCATTCGCCACCAGCCTGGTGCCGGCGGCGGCCAGCGCCCAGAGCCGTTCCAGCAGCGCCTGGCTGGCGCCGCCGCCGATGAAGATGGCATCCGGCCGCGCCAGAGTCTCCAGCCCGTCCGGGGCGCGGCGTTCCAGCACATGCAGGCGCTGGGCGACGCCGAAGCCAGCGGCGTTCTCCAGCGCCCGTGCGGCGCGGGCGGCATTCGCCTCAACCCCGCTGGCGCGGGTGCGGGGGGCGGCCAGGAGCCATTCAATCGAAATCGACCCCGCGCCCAGCCCGATATCCCAGAGATGCTCGCCGGGCCGGGGGGCCAGGGCGGATAATGTGAGGGCGCGCACCGGGCGCTTGGTGATCTGCCCGTCATGGGCGAAGAGCGAATCTTCCAGACCCGGCGCGCGCGGCAGGCCCAACGCCCCCGCCACCTCAACGGCCACGGCCACCGGCGAGAGGCCCGGGTCCAGCACCGCCATCTCCGCCGCACTGGCCTGGGTAATACGCTCCTGCGCCCCGCCCAGCGCCTCCAGCCGCCAGAGGCGCGAGGCGCCGAAGCCCAAATCGGTCAGATAGGCCGCGAACGGCGCCACCGCTTCGCCGCCGCGCAACAGGCAGAGCAGCCGCGCCCCGTCATGCAGATGCGCCCGCGCTTGCGCGAAGGGGGCGGCGTGCAGGCCGAGGCAGATTATGTCTTCCAGCCGCCAGCCCAGCTTTGCCGCCGCCAAAGCGAAGCTCGAGGGGGCGGGCAGCGCCACCCACTCCTCCGGCGCCAACGCCTCGGCCAGCAGGCTCCCCGCGCCGAACCAGAACGGATCGCCCGAGCATAACGCCACGGTTTTCGTCCCCCGGCATGCCAGCAGCGGCGCGATGGAAAACGGCACCGGCCAGGGCCGTCCACGCGCCCCCGCCTGCGTCAGTTCCAGATGCCGCGCTCCGCCGAAAATCACCTCCGCCCGCGCCAACGCCTCGCGCGCGGCGGGGCTGGGGCCGTCCTCATTAAGCCCGATGATCGTCAGCCAGGCGCTCATCCCCTTGCCTCCTGGCCGTGGGACGCGGCACAAACCCGGCCATGCACGGCCCGACTATATTGCTGCTCGGCGGCACCAGTGAAGCCAGCCAGATGGCAAGGGCGCTGGCCGAGTCCGGGCTGCGCGCGGTTTTCTCCTATGCCGGCCGCACCGAGGCGCCGAAGCCGCAGCCGCTCCCCACCCGCATTGGCGGTTTTGGCGGGGCGGCGGGGCTGGCGGATTATTTGCGCGCCCAGGCCATCACGCATCTGATCGACGCCACCCACCCGTTCGCCGCGCAAATGAGCCGCAACGCCATCGCGGCCTGCGCGGCAGCCGGGGTGAAGCTGATCGCCCTGGAACGCCCGGCCTGGCAGGCTGAGCACAGCGATGACTGGCAGAGCCTCGCCACGCTGGAAGAGGCCGCCGCCGCGCTGCCGGAACGCCCCGCGCGTGTGTTCCTGGCCATCGGCAAACAAAATCTCGATCTTTTCGCCGCCCGCCAGGACCATTTCTATCTGCTCCGGCTGGTGGATGCGCCGGTTGCGCCCTTGCCCTTCCGGGACGCGGCCCACGTGATTGATCGTGGCCCGTTCAGCCTGGAAAATGATCTGGCGCTGCTGCGCGCCCATCGCATCACCCATCTCGTCGCCAAGAATGCCGGCGGGATCGGCGCGTCCGCCAAGCTGGGCGCGGCGCGGGCGCTGGGGGTGAAGATATTGATGGTCGAACGCCCGGCGCTGCCGGCGCGCCGCATTGTGCAAAGCCCGGAGGCGGTGCTGGCCTGGCTCGCTCATGGCGCCGAACGCGGGGTATAGACGAAGCGGCCCACGCGCCTCGTCTGGCTGTTGCCGAGCAGCACGATGGTGCGCATATCGGCCATTTCCGGCGTCGCCTCGGCGAGCGTCACCACGCTGATCCGCTCCTGCGGCGTGCTCACCGCGCGGGCGAAAATCACCAGCCGCTCCGGTTCGCATTCCTCCCGCAGCACCGAAAGCGCCCGGCCAAACCCCTCGGGGCGGGATTTCGAGCGCGGATTATAGAAGCCCATGGCGAAATCCGCCTGGGCCGCCAGACGCAGGCGCTTTTCGATCACCGGCCAGGGTTTCAGATTATCGGAGAGATTGATCGCGCAGAAATCATGCCCCAGCGGCGCGCCGGCCTTGGCGGCGGCGGCGAGCATGGCGGTGATGCCGGGCAGCACCCGGATGTCCAGCTCCGCCCAGCCCGGCTCTTCCGCCAGCACCTCGAACACAGCCGCCGCCATCGCGAACACACCGGGATCACCGGAGGAGACGATCACCACCTTGCCCCCCGCCTGCGTCCGGCGCAGCGCGTGGCGGGCCCGGTCCAGCTCCGCGCGGTTGTCGGACGGGTGCAGGGCCAGCCCTGGGCGCGGGGCGATGCGCGCGACGTAAGGGATATAGCCCAGTACATCGCTGGCCTGCGCCAGCGCGGCGCTCACCTCGGGGGTGATCAGCGCGTCATCCCCCGGCCCCAGCCCGGCAATGGCCAGCCAGCCGCTCATGCCCGGTTGCGCCCGCCATGGGCGAGCACGATCGCGAAATAGGGGCAGTCCCCCTCCTTCATCTCCGCCACCCGCACGATGCGCTGCTGCGCGCTGGTGCCGTGCGCGACCAGCACCGCCTGCTCCAGCCGTCCGGCCTGTGCCAAAGCCGCGCGGATTTTCGGCAAATTGCGGCCGGTTTTCATCACCACGAAGGCATCGCTCTCGTCCATCCGCCGCGCCAGCTCGGCTTGGGGCAGCGTGCCGGGGAGGATGGTGAGAATGTCATTGCCCCAGGTGATCGGCGTGCCGGTGGCGGTCCAGCAGCCGGACATGCCGGTGATGCCGGGGATCACCTCGATCTCCACCTTGCCTTGCAGCCGCACATGCAGATGCATGAAGGAGCCATAGAAAAACGGATCGCCCTCGCAGAGCACGACGATGTCGCGATCCTGCGCCAGCACCTCCAGCCGCGCCGCCCAATCCTCGTAAAACCCGTGCAGGGCGGCGATGTATTCGGGGCTGTCGGCGGGCAGCTCGGTGGTGACGGGATATTCCATCGCATATTCCACGCAGCCCGGGGCCAGCAGGCCCTGCACGATGCGCCGGGCCTGGCCGGGCCGCCCGGCCTTGCGGAAATAGGCGATATAGGCTGCCCCTTGCACCGCGCGGGCAGCGCGCAGGCTCATCAAATCCGGATCGCCCGGCCCCAGCCCGGCGCAGATGATCTTGCCCATGATTATTCCGCCGTGCTGGCGATGGCGTTGACCGCCGCCACCGTGACTGCCGAGCCGCCCAGCCGCCCGGCGACAGACAGCGCCGGGCAGGGCGGGGCGGCCATCAACGCCGCCTTGGATTCGGCGGCGCCGACGAAGCCGACCGGGCAGCCGATGATCGCCGCCGGGCGCGGGCAGGATGGGTCTTCCAGCATGTTAAGCAGGTGGAACAGAGCCGTCGGCGCATTGCCGATCGCCACCACCGCCCCGGCCAGATCCGGCCGCCAGAGTTCGAGCGCCGCGGCGCTGCGGGTATTGCCCATCTGCTTCGCCAGCTCTGGCACGCTTGGGTCGTGCAGGGTGCAGATGATGCGGTTCTTGGCGGGCAAACGCGGGCGGGTGATGCCCTCGCTGACCATGCGCGCATCGCAGAGAATCGGCGCGCCCTGGGCCAATGCCGCCCGCGCCGCCTCGACCATGCCGGGGGTAAACGCCACATGCGCCTCCAGCCCGACCAGCCCCAGCGCATGGATCATCCGCACCACCACGCCTTCCTCGGCGGGGGAGAAACGGGCGAGATCCGCCTCCGCCCGGATGGTGGCGAAGGAGTGGCGGTAGATGGCGGCGCCATCGGTTTCATAGAGATGCGGCATTACGGCCTTCCAAAGACCCGCCGGGGGTGGCTGAGCAGCGCCGCCGGGTCAAGCCCTGGGCCGTCATTCAGGTGAAACCCGTCAGGGGCAGCGATGAGGGTGACATCACACCGGCCCGGATGCGCGCAAAGCTTGCCGCAGCCCGAGACATGCAGGGTCTTGCCCGGCGGCAGATGCGCGGCGAGCGCGGTTGCCAGAGCGCGGGTGGGGGCGAAGCCCTCGGCACAGCCTGGCGCGCCGGTGCAGGCGAAGGTGCGCTGTAAGGGATCCTCCGCGCCGATCAGCCCCGGCAAAGCGGGCAAGCCAGTGAGCCCCGGCAGATAGAGGGCGCGCCAGGGGGTGAGTCGCAGCTCTGTGCCCAGCCCGGCCAGAGCGGCGAGGCTCTCTACCGGCAGCTCGCCAAAGGCAAAGCTGGCGAGAGGGGGCGTTTGGCCCGCGCGCGCGGCGGGGCCGGCGTTCAGCCCTGGCGGCAGGGTGCCGGTGCGGATCAGCCCGCGCATCCGCCCGCGCCCGCCTGGCGCGCCGCCCTGGGCCAGAAACCAGTCCGCCAATTTCCTTATGGCCGGAATCGCGGTCTGCGCCGTCACCGATTCGCCCCGCATTGCGCCATCAGCCCGCACCAGCAGCCCGCCGGCAGCGTCACGCTCCAGCCGGATGTCGGCGGAGATCTCGGCCAGCACGGGGGCTGGGCCGGTATCGAGGGCGAAGCCGAACTTGCCCGGCAGGGCGGGGAAGTTGGGCAAGGCGGCGGTCAGCGCTTCGGCCAGTTCCAGCGTGCCGTCGCCCTCTGCCCAGAACGGGGTGAGCAGCATGTTGCGCGCCTGCTCCTGGGCGGCGTCCGCATCCAGCAGACCCAGCGCGTCCAGACCCGCCATGATGGTTTCGTAGCGCTGCGATTTCACCCCGCGCCATTGCAGATTGGCCCGCGAGGTCAGTGCCAGATGGCTCTGCCCCTCAGCTTGCGCCAGCGCCGCCAAACCCTGCGCCTGCGCCGCCGTCAGCCGGCCCAGCTTCGGGCGGATGCGCAGGATCAACCCGTCCGCCGCCTGCATCGGCCGATGCGCGCCGGGGCACCAGCCTTTCACCTGCCCGCTCATAAGGACGCCAGGATTTCGTTATTGCGCGTCGCCCATAGCCCGGCCTCGCGCAGACGGGAAAAGACATCGCGCAGCCGCGCCAGGGCGGCGGGGTTTTGCGCTTGCAGAAACGCCACCACCTCCGGCTCGCCCAGCGTCGCGGCGAAATAGAGATCGAACAGATGTCCCGGCACGTCGCGGGTGAGGTTGGCGAAGGCGGCCAGATGGTCGAGGGTCGCCGCCAGCTCCGCCCCGCCGCGAAAGCCGTGGCGCCGCATCCCCGCCACCCAGGCCGGGTTGGCGGCACGGGCGCGCACCACCCGGGCGATCTCCTCGCCGAGCAGCCGGGCGCGCGGGGCTTCGGGGTTCGTGCTGTCCAGATGATAAAGCGGCGGCGCGTTCAGCCCCATCTGCGCCAAGGCGGCGACGATGCCGCCTTCCTGGGCCGCGTAATCGGCGGCGAGCAGCAGATCCGTCTCCGGCAGGTCCTGGGCGTGTACGAAGCCATCCGTGCCCGCCAGGCGGGCGCGCAGCGCCTCAGGCGTTTCCTGGGCGACGCCATCCGTGCCGATCGACCAGCTCGCCCCTGCCAGCCAGGCTTCCCCGGCGGCGGCGCGGGCTTCGTCGGTGAAGATGGTCGGGGCCTCGCCCATCTGCAGCCCGTACTGGCCGGGGCGCGGGGCGAAGATGCGCGGTGCCTGGGCGATATAGGGGTTTTCGCCTGGGGCCTCTTCGCGCGCGGCCAGTGCCTGCGCCCCGGCGGCGAAGAGCTGGGCGAGGTGGGAGAACACATCCCGGAACAGGCCGGAGAGGCGCAGCGTCACATCGATGCGCGGGCGGCCCAGCAGCGCCGGGGGCAAAATCTCAAAGCCGGAGACCCGGCCGCTTTCCTCCCAAAGCGGGGCGAGGCCGGCCAGATGCAGCGCCATGGCGAATTCCTCGCCGGCGGTGCGCATGGTGGCCGAGCCCCAGAGATCCACCAGCAGGCTGTTCGGCCAGTCCCCTTGCTCCTGCAGATGCCGGCGCAGGATTTCCTCGGCCAGCTTCACCCCTTGCGCATGGGCGGCGCGGGTGGGCACGGCGCGCGGGTCCAGCGCGAACATATTGCGCCCGGTGGGCAGCACATCCGCCCGGCCGCGGGCCGGCGAGCCGGAGGGGCCGGGCGCCACCCGGGCCCCGGCCAGGGCGGCCAGCAGCCCGGCGCGCTCCTGCGCCCCGCAGCCGCCAGTGCCGAACACATGCAGCCCCTCACCAAAGCGGCTTTCTTTCAGGTCGCAGACAAACCGGTCGATCCGGGTGATCGCCTCGGCCAGCGCGGCATCCTCGGCCAGGCCGAGATCGCGCTCCACCCCGCGCGCCTGGGCTTCGCTGCGGATGGCGGTGATCAGCCTGGCGCGCCGGGCCGGGTCCAGCCCTTCGGCGGTGGCGTATTCATCGAGCAGCGTCTCCAGCCGGGCGAGATGTTCCGGCACCAGAGCCTGCGCCAGAGGCGGGGGCAGATGCCCGAGTGTGACCGCGCCGATACGCCGCTTCGCCTGTGCCGCCTCGCCAGGGTCGTTGACGATGAACGGGTAGATGATCGGAAGTGCGCCGGTCAGCGCCTCCGGCCAGCATTCATCCGAGAGCGCGACACTTTTGCCCGGCAGCCATTCCAGCGTGCCATGCGCGCCGAGATGGAGCAGTGCGTCGATGTTCTGGGCGCGCAGCCAGAGATAGAAGGCGACGTAGGAATGGCAGGGGATGGCGGAAAGGTCGTGATATTCATTCTCGCGCCCTTGCGGACGGCCACGCTCGGGTTGCAGGGCGATCAGCACGCTGCCTGATTGCACCACGGGAAAATGAAAATCGCCGTTTTTCGCCAGCGCGTCATCCTCCGGCGCGCCCCAGCATTTGTCCAGCGCGGTTTGCAATGATGCAGGCAGCGTCTGCAACGCTTCTTTATAGGCCGCCAGGGGCCAGCTTATGCTGCTGGTTTTGAGTTGCTGGGGCAGGTCCGCCAGCGGCGCGGTATAATATCCGGCTTCCTGCAAAATCCCGAGGATTTCATTGGCACTTTGCAGCGCGTCCAGCCCCACCGCATGCGCCATCTGGTCCGGCCGGCCGGGATAGGTGGAGAGGATCAGCGCGAACAGGCCGGTTTGGGGGATGGAGCTGCCAAGCTGCACCCAGCTTGCCACCCGCGCGGCGGCGGCTTTGAGGCGGGCCGCTTCCGGCTGATGCAGCATCCGGGCGAATTGCAATTCCTCGTCATAGACACTGGCGGCTTTGAAACTGACCACGCCGAGGAAGATGCGCCCGTCAATCTCCGGCAGTGCGACATGCATGGCGAGATCAGCGGGCGAGAGGCCGCGTGCCGAGGCCGCCCAATCCTCCCGCCTGGCGGTGGAGAGTGCCACCTGGAACACCGGCACGCCCGGGCCGTCCAGCGCCGTGGCGCCATCCTCGCCGGCCGCCGAAAAGGCGGTGGCGTTGACGATGGCGGCGGGGCGGCAGGCGGCCAGATGCGCGGCGACGAAGCGTGCCGCCTGCGGCGCTTTCAGCGAGGGCACGAAGATGCCGTAGGCGTCGAAGCCTTCGGCTTCCAGCGCCGCGATCATCCCATCCACCGCCGCCATATCCCCTGCGGCGAGATAGGAGCGGTAGAACAGCACCGGCACGCGCGGCAGGCCGCCCGGCGCGATTTCCGGTATGATGCCGGTTGCGGGGTGATAGAGCCCATGCGCCGGCAAAGGCGGGGGCGGTGGGGCATCCTGCGCATCCAGCCCGGCTTCCTGGCCCAGCAGCGCCAGCGCGCCGAGCGCGGCTTCCGGCCCGCCGGCCTCGCATAGCCGGCCCAACGCGGCCAGGGTTTCGGCCGAGACTGTGGAACAGTCTGTGAGTGTCGCATCCGGCCGGCCATCGCCGGGCAGCACCGCCAGCTTCAGGCCGGTGCGCGTTGCCAGATCCCGCAGCCCTTCCAGCCCGTAAGCCCAATAGCCCTCGCCGCCGATCAGCCGCACCAGCACGGCTTTCGCGCTGGCCAGGGTATTTTCCAGATACACATCCACCGAAACCGGGTGGCGCAGCCGGGCCAGATTGGCCAGGCGCAGCCGGGGCAGGCGTAGGCCCCGCGCCCGCGCCCCGCGCCAGCCCGCCGCGAAGGCGCCCAGATCACTGTCCGAGAAGGAGAGCACCGCGATCTCAGCCGGCGACTGCCCGAGATCCTGCGGGGTCTCCGCCTCTTCCAGCCCGTGGCTTTCGCGGAAGACGATATGCATGGCGGCGCGTTATGCCCCCAGAGCGGCGCGCAATTTCGCCTCGCGCAGATCGCCGCGCTCGGCGATCACCACCAGCCGCGAGGCGCGGGGCGCGTCGCCCCAGGGCTGATCAAACTGGCAACGCACCCGGGCGCCCACCGCCTGCACCAGCAGGCGTAGCGGCTTGCCCTTGATCGCGACATGCCCCTTCATCCGCAAAATCTTCTGCGCGCGGGCCAGCGCTTCGATGTTCGCCAGCAGCGGGGCAGCGTCCTCCTGCTCGGGCAGATCGATGATGATGGTGGAGAAATCATCATGCTCATGCGCGGCCTGGCCGTCATGATGGGAGGGGCGCTGGGCGACATCATCCTCCGCCTTCGCGTCAAGGCCCAGCAGGATTTTGGCGTCGATGATGCCGTCGGTGATGGGGAGCATCGGCACCGGACGCGGCAGGGTTTTCGTCACCATCGCGCGGGCGGCTTCGATTTTTTCCGCACCCGCCAGATCGGCCTTGGAGAGCAGGATCAGATCGGCGCAGGCCATCTGGTCGCCGAACACTTCCGAGAGCGGGGTGTCATGGGTGCGGCCATTGCGGCCTTCATCCGGGGCGAACTGCCCGGCGGCGACGCTCTCCGCATCCGCCATCGCCACCACCCCGTCGACGGTGACGCGCGAGCGGATGGCCGGCCAGTCGAAGGCTTTCAAGAGCGGCTTGGGCAAAGCCAGGCCCGAGGTTTCGATGAGGATATGGTCGGGCTTTTTCTCCAGCGCCAGCAGCTTTTCCATGGTCGGGATGAATTCATCCGCCACGGTGCAGCAGATGCAGCCATTGGCCAGCTCCAGAATCGCCTCTTCCGGGCAGTTCTCATCCGCGCAGCCGCGCAAGATCTCGCCATCGACCCCCATGGCGCCGAACTCATTCACCAGCACCGCCAGGCGCTTGCCGCCCGGGTTGGCGAGGAGATGGCGGATCAGCGTGGTCTTGCCGGCGCCGAGAAAGCCGGTGACGATGGTGACGGGGATTTTGGCCAAATCACGGTTCAAAATTTCGCTCATGTCGTGGTCTCCGGGGCGGGCAGGCGGGCGATGACGTTTTTGCGGAACAGAGAGGGCCGCTCGCGCCAGGGCACGATGCCATCCGGCGTGGCGGCGAAGGCGGCGGCGTAATCCAGGATCAGCGCTGCATCGTCCTCGGTGACCGGGCCATAGAGATAGGACCAGCGATCCGGCCCGGAGAGGGCGATGGTGGGGCCGAATTTACAGGCGGAGAGACATTCCACCGGCTTTATGGTGACGCCCTCAGGCACCGCCAGCGCGCCGATGGCCGCCCCCATCCGCGCCCCGGCGCAAGGTTCGCCATCGACCAATGGCTGGCCGGCCCGGCAGGTGGTGCAGACATGCAGAATAACGCCCATGCAACCCTCAAAGCTGCGGCGGGGCGATGGCATAGGGACGCGCGCAAGCGCAAATCACCTGCCGCGGCACACCCCGTCCGCTCGTGAAACATCCGTGCTGGCAGGTCTCCCGGCTTGCGGATAGGGGTTTGGGCAAACCCTGCGGGGTGCAGCCTTCCCAGCTTGCGCCAGTGGCTTCGCATCCCTCTCCGGTCACGGTCGCGGGGGCGGCTGCGCTTCGGGGGTGAGCCCTATCGCATTCCCTTTTGGCCTGACATAAGAAGCTGTTTTGAGGAGCCTCCCGGCCAGGCACCAGTACGATCCCCCGCAAAAGGCCGCAGTTGGGGGGCAGAGTCAAGGAGAGAAGCCATGTCCCTCACCCCCGAAGACGCCACCCGCCATGCCGAGAAGATGGCGCGGATCAAGGCGGCGCGGGCGAAAATGATGGCGGGCAAGACTGGGGAAAAGGGGCTGATCATCGTCCATACCGGGCCGGGCAAGGGCAAATCCTCCTCCGGATTCGGCATGGTGCTGCGCTGTATCGCGCACGGGATGCCCTGCGCGGTGGTGCAATTCATCAAAGGGGCGTGGGATACCGGGGAGCGGCGGCTGCTGACCACGCATTTTGCCGGGCTCTGCCAGTTTTACGCGATGGGCGAGGGGTTCACCTGGGAGACGCAGGATAAGGCGCGGGACATCGCGGCGGCCAAGGCGGGGTGGGTGAAGGCCAAGGCGCTGATATTGGATGAGCGCATCAGGCTGGTGCTGCTGGATGAGATCAATATCGCGCTGCGCTATGGCTATCTGGATGCGGATGAGGTGGTGGAATTTCTGCTGACCCAGAAGCCGGCGATGACCCATGTGGTGCTGACCGGGCGCAATGCGCCGCCAGGGCTGATCGAGGCGGCGGATCTGGTCAGCGAGATCGCGGCGGTGAAGCATCCCTTTAAAGAGGGAATCAAGGCGCAGAAGGGCGTGGAATTTTAGAGTTCCTTCCCAAATCCGCGATGCCGGCCGGCTGGCGGCGCTTTGCTGCGCGCCGGTGCTCACGTACTTAACGTACGCTCCGCTCCGGTGCTCGCAAAACACCACCATCCGGCTCGGCCTGGCGAATTTTGAAAGGAACTCATGATGGTGGCGGTGATGCTGCAGGGCACCGGCTCGAATGTCGGAAAGTCGCTGCTGGTGGCGGGGCTGTGCCGGGCGGTGCGGCGGCGGGGGCTCAGCGTGGCGCCGTTCAAGCCGCAGAACATGTCCAACAATGCCGCCGTGACGGCGGATGGCGGCGAGATCGGCCGGGCGCAGGCGCTGCAGGCCCTGGCCTGCGGGCTTGCGCCGCATACGGACATGAACCCGGTGCTGCTGAAGCCGGAATCCGAAAGCGGGTCGCAGATCATCGTGCAGGGCCAGCGCGTGGCGACGCTGAAGGCGCGCGATTACGGGGCCTATAAACCGACGCTGATGCCGGCGGTGCTGGAGAGTTTCGCGCGGCTGCGGGCAGCTTATGATGTGGTGATCGTCGAAGGGGCGGGCAGCCCGGCGGAGGTTAATCTGCGGGCGGGCGACATCGCCAATATGGGTTTTGCCCAGGCGGCGCGGGTGCCGGTGGTGCTGGTGGGGGATATCGACCGGGGTGGGGTGATCGCGCAGCTGGTCGGCACCCAGGCGGTGCTGGCGCCGGAGGATGCGGCGTTGGTGAAGGGGTTTATCGTCAATAAATTCCGGGGCGATCCGCGATTGTTCGATTCTGGTTATGAATTCATCCAATACCATACCGGCTGGCGCGGGTTTGGGGTGGTGCCGTGGTTTTCGAACGCTGCGATTCTGCCGGGCGAGGATGCGCAGGATCTGCGCCGCGCGCGGCCGGTGGCGGCGGGGGTGGGGGCGGTGAAGATTGCCTGCCTGGCGCTCTCGCGGATTGCGAATTTCGACGATCTCGATCCGCTGCGGGCCGAGCCGGGGGTGGAGCTGGTGCTGGTGGAGCCGGGCCAGGCGATCCCTGGCGATGCGGCGCTGGTGATCATTCCGGGGAGCAAATCCACGCGCGGGGATCTGGCGTTTTTGCGGGCGCAGGGCTGGGAGATTGATCTGGCGGCGCATCGCCGGCGGGGCGGGCGGATTCTGGGGCTGTGCGGCGGCTATCAGATGCTGGGCGAGGAGATTGCCGATCCGGACGGGTTGGAGGGGCCGGCGGGGGCGATGCCGGGGCTGGGGCTGTTGGAGGTCTCCACGGTGATGGATGCGCGCAAGCAGCTCGGGCTGGTGCGGGCGGAGCATGTGGCCAGCGGGCTGGCGGTGGAGGGGTATGAAATCCATCTCGGCCGCAGCGCGGGGGCGGATTGTGCGCGGCCGTTCGCAAGGATCGCGGGGCGGCCGGAGGGGGCGGTTTCAGCGGATGGGCTGGTGATGGGCAGCTATCTGCATGGGCTGTTTCAGGCGGATGGGTTCAGGACAGCGTTTCTGCGCGGGCTGGGGGCGCCGGTTGCCGAGCGGGACCATGGCGCCGCGGTGGAGGGGGCTTTGGATGGGCTGGCGGCGCATCTGGAGACGCATCTGGACGTAGCCGGGCTGCTGGGTCTGCCCGGGGCCTGAAGTCGCAAAAGTTTTTGGGGTGCAGCCCTTTTTTCAAAAAGGGCTGCAAAATCTTTGGGGGCGTTGGCAATGTCGTTGCCAACGCCCCCAACGTTTCCGCCCCTTTTTTGTAAAAAAGGGGCGGCCCCAAAAAACTTTTTACTGCCCGACGCTGATCTGCGCGCGGGCTTCGCCCATCGGGTATTTGGCGGTGTGCAGATTCACATAGGTCTGGCCGGCGAGCAGCGCCTTGGTGGTGGCATCGTTCGCGGTCAGGGTGCCGTGCATCCCGGTATGGTAGGGGCCGGGGATCGGCAGCAGCACGCCGGCACTCTGGCCGGTGGCGGCGGGGCCGTGGAAATGCGCGGCTTTCACCGGGCCGCTGAGGCCGTGATAGGTGATCTTGTAGGTCAGCTTGCGGGTGACGGTGTCGAAGCTGCCGGTGACATGCCCGGTCGGCTGGCTGGTGGCGCTGCCTTCGGCGGCGAACTGGCCGGAGATGGACACGGTTTTCGCCTGGGCCAGCGGGGCGGCGGCGAGCAGAAGGGCGGCGGCGCCGGCGAGGCTGGCGCGAGAGGGCATGAACATGGGACTGGTCTCCTGGATTATCGGCGGCGGAACACCGCGGGACATATATAAGCAGGAGATTGCGGTGTTTTAACGGGTCTCCCAGAGGGTCGGCGCATTTTGTTGCCACTCCGCGCGGTGCAGCAGAGGGGTGTCGTCCATGAAGGCGGGATGGCCGAGGCAGAGATAGCCGGCGAACTCCCAATGGGCGGGGACGGCGAAGAGCCGTTCGATCACCGAAGGCGCCAGGATGGAGACCGCGCCGAGGCCGAGATTTTCCGCCCGCGCCGCCAGCCAGAGGGCGAAAATCGCCATCGCCGTGGATTGCTGCAAGGTGAGTTCCATGGTGGCGCGGCCGAGGCGATGGCCGGCTTGCGGGTCGGTCTCGGTGAAGACCGCGAGCTGCACCGGGGCGGCGTCCAGCCCGGCGAGTTTCAGTCTGCCATAGGCCTGCGCCTGCTCACCTTCATAGCTGGCGGCGGCGTTGTGATTGCAGCGGGTGAATTCGGCGCGCACGGCGGCGCGCAGGGCCGGGTCTTCCACCCGGATCACCCGCCAGGGGCGGGCATTGCCGACGGAGGGGGCGTGGTCCATCGCCGCGCGCAGCCGGGCCAGAACATCCTCCGGCACCGGGTCGGGGCGGAAATGCCGGACATCGCGGCGCCAGAGCATGATGCGCTCCAGAATTGCCGAATCTTGGGCCGTGAACTCCATCAGCCGCGCAAAGCCGCTGCGAGCCGCGCCCATTCGGCCGCATTGCCGGGCATGCCGAGGCGGATCCAGCGCTCGGAATAAGGGAAGATGCGCGACCAGATATGGGCGTGCGCCAGCTTCGCCTGGGCGTCCTGGGCGCTTGGCGTGTCGTAGAGCCGGAACAGGCAGGTGCCGCCGACGACGCGCCAGCCGGCTTCGGCGGCCAACTCGTCCATGCGGGGAATTTCCGCCAGCAGCCGGGCAATGGTGGCGGTTGCCCAGGCTTTGTCGGCCAGGGCCAAGGCGCCCAGCTCCAAAGCCGGGCCGCAGACCGGCCAGGGGCCGGCGAGCTGGGAGAGGGTGGCGATGTCCGCCTCGCTGCCCAAGGCGAAGCCGAGCCGCATGCCGGCCAGGCCGTAGAATTTACCGAAGGAGCGCAGCACCACCAGACCGTCGCGCCCGGCCTGCGGGGCGAGGGAGTTTGCCGGGTAGGGATCGCCGAAACTTTCATCCACCACCAGCCGCCCGACCTTGGGCAGCAGCGCCAGCAGGGCGGCGGGCTCGTAATGCCGGCCATCCGGGTTGTTGGGGTTCACCACCACGGCGAGGTCGGCCCCTGCGGTGTCTTCCGCGGTGGCGGCTTCCACCACCTGCCAGCCCAGAGCGCGCAGCGCCGCCGCATGCTCATTATAGGTGGGGGACATGATTTTCGCGGTGCCGGGTTTGGAGAGCAGCGGCATCAGCTGGATGGCCGCCTGCGCCCCGGCCAAAGGCAGTACCGCGCCCTTGGTGTTGAAGGCCGCGCGCGCGGCTTCGATGAGGGTCGCGGTGGCGCTGGCGGTGGGCAGGGCGGTCCAGGCCGCTGGGCTGATCGCCGGGACCGGGTAGGGGACGCGGTTGATGCCGGTGGAGAGGTCGATCCAGTCTGCTTTCGTGCCGCCATACTGGCCGACCGCCCAATCCAGATTGCCGCCATGGTCGCGTTTCATTTCATCCTCCCTAGCGCAATATATGTTGGGCGTGGCGCGGTGCGCCCCGCCCAACATATGAAATTGCGCGCCAAAACAAGTCTTAGCGCATCAAGCCGAGGGCCTGAGGCGCTAAGACAGCGCTGAGCCCCAGCAGGGCCGCCGCCAAGATCAGCGCCCGCCGGTAGAGGGCGAGGGCCGCGTAGATATCTTCCGGGCCCGGGTCGCGGCCATTGGCGTTGATCCAGGGTTCGTTCGCCGCCTCGTTGCCGTAAATGCGGGGGCCGGACAAGCGCAGCCCCAGCGCCCCTGCCATCGCCGCCTCCGGCCAGCCGCCATTGGGGGAGCGGTGATGGCGTGCGTCGTTGCTTGTGACGATCCAGGCGGCGGCGCGGTTGGGGGCGGTGATGATGAAGAGCAGGGCGGTGAGGCGGGCGGGGAGGAGATTGGCGAGATCATCGATGCGCGCCGAGGCCCAGCCGAAGGCCTCATAGCGCGGGGTGCGGTGGCCGAGCATGGAATCGAGCGTGTTGATCGCTTTGTAAGCCGCGATGCCGGGCAGGCCGAACAAAGCGCCCCAGAATAGCGGCGCGATGATGCCGTCCGAGCTATTTTCCGCCAGGCTCTCCAGGGCAGCGCGGGCGATGCCGCGGGCATTCAGCCGCTCCGGGTCGCGCCCGACGATCATCGAGACGGCCTGGCGCGCGGCGGGAAGGTCCTGCGCGGCGAGCGGTTTGGCGACGCGGGCGACATGCTCATGCAGCGAGCGGGCGGCGAGCAGCGGCCAGGCGAGGAGCGCGGTGAGCAGCGTGCCGGAGAGCGCCTGCAGCGCCACGCCGAAGAAGATGGCGATGGCGATGACCAGCAGCGCGGTGGCGACACCTTTCAGCCGGCGGGCCGGGCCCTGGTTGAGCCGCGCCTCCAGCGCTGAGATCAGTGCCCCGCACCAGGTGACCGGGTGGCCGATGGCGCGGAACACTGCATCCGGCCAGCCGATGGCGGCATCCAGCCCCAGCGCCAACGCCATCGCGAGGGGATGCAGGGTCATGACGCCAGGTCCAGATTGGTGCAGGTGATGGCGAAATTGCCACCCGGCAGGGCCTCCAGCACGGTGAGGGAGAAGGGGGCGATGGCAAAGGCGAGGCCTTGCGGGATGTCGCCCAATGCCAGGCCGAGCGCGGCGCGGATGATGCCGGCATGGGTGAAAATGAGCGTGTCCTGGGTGAGGGCCAGCAGCGCCGGACGGGCGCGGGCGGCGAGCTCCAGGAAGGATTCGCCGCCGGGCGGGCAGTGCGCGGCAAGCGCCGCACGGGGCAGGGGGCCGAGATCCGGCAGCGCGGCCAGAGGCTGGCCGTCCCAGGCGCCGAAATCTTGCTCCTGCAGGCGGGGCTCCAGCTGCGGGGCGCGGCCAGGGAACAGCGCGCCGGCGGTCTGGGTGCAGCGTTGCAGCGGGCTGGAGATCAGCGCCGCGTCAGGCGCGAGGGCGGCCAGACGCGCCTGGGCGCGGGCGATCGAGTCGGGGCCGGGCAGGGTGGCGGGCAGGTCCGTGCGCCCGGCGAGCAGGGCGGGTGTGGTGATGGCGGTGTGGCGGATCAGCAGCAGGCGCGGCATGGACTGGCGTGTCGCAGGGGTGGGCGGGCTTTTCAAGTCTGGCATTTGGTGTTTGGGATTTCAGCCATGATCCTACTCGTCACTGGCGGGGCGCGCTCCGGCAAGAGCCTGTACGCCGAAACCCGCATCCGGGACTGCGCCGGCACGCCGGTTTACATCGCCACCGCCCAGCCCTTCGATGCGGAGATGGCGGCGCGGATCGCGGCGCATAAGGCACGGCGCGGGCCGGGCTGGCTGGATGTGGAGGCGCCGCTGGAACTGCCCCAGGCGCTGCAAGCGGCGCCGGCCGGGCCGGTGCTGGTGGATTGCCTGACGCTGTGGCTCTCCAATCTGATGTTCGCCGAGCGGGATATCGAGGCGCAGACGGAGGCGCTATGCGCGGCGCTGGCGGCGCGCGGCGGTGAGATCGCGCTGGTGACCAATGAGGTGGGGCAGGGCATCGTGCCCGAGAATGCGCTGGCGCGGCGGTTTCGCGATGCGCAGGGGCGGCTGAACCAGCGCGTGGCGCAGGCGGCCGACGAGGTGCGGCTGGCGGTGTGTGGCTATACGCTGCGGGTGAAGTAAGCTTTTCCGGACCGGTTTTTGAAGTTGATTGGATGATGATGTCGCACGCTCTGTTTCCCGCTGGCTCCTTTGCTGAATTGCGCGCCCGTCTGGCGGCGTTGCCGCGTTATGACGAGGCCGCCGCCGCCGCCGCGCTGGCCCATCAGAACAGCCTGCTCAAGCCGCCCGGCGCGCTGGGGCGGCTGGAGGAGGTGGCGATTTTCCTGGCCGGATGGCGCGGCACCGCGCGGCCGCGGATTGGCAAGGCACAGGCTGTGGTGTTCGCGGGGAATCATGGCGTGTGCGCGCAGGGGGTGAATCCGTATCCGCAGGAGGTCACCGTGCAGATGGTGGCGACGTTCCAGGCGGGCGGGGCGGCGATCAACCAGCTTTGCCGGGCCGCCGGGGCGGATTTGTCGGTGGTGGCGCTGGAGCTGGAGCGCCCGACCGGGGATTTCACCCAAGGGGAGGCGATGAGCGAGGCCGAAGTGCTGGCGGCGATGGCGCAAGGCGCGGACGCGGTGAATGCGCAAGCGGATATTCTGCTGCTGGGCGAGATGGGAATCGGCAATTCCACCGTGGCGGCGGCGCTGGCGGCGTCTTGCTTCGGCGGGGTGGCGCAGGATTGGGCGGGGCCGGGTACGGGGTCGGACCATGCCGGGATGGGCCGCAAGATCAGCGCGATCGAGGCCGGGCTGGCGCGGCACCAGGGGGCGCGCGGGCTGGCCGCGCTGGTGGCGTTTGGCGGGCGCGAGCAGGCGGCGATCTGCGGGGCGATTTTGCAGGCGCGGGCGTTGCGGATACCCGTGCTGCTGGATGGCTTCATCTGCACCGCGGCGGCCGGGGTGCTGGAGGCGGAGGCCAAGGGCGCGCTGGATCATTGTCTGGCCGGGCATGTCGGCGCGGAGCCGGGGCATCGGCGCTTGCTGGCGGCGTTGGGCAAAGAGCCGCTGCTGGCGCTGGGGATGCGGCTGGGCGAGGGCAGCGGGGCGGCGGTGGCGCTCAGCGTCGTGCGCGCGGCGCTTGAGGCGCATAATGGCATGTCCACCTTCGCCGAGGCCGGTGTCTCCGACGCATGAGGCCGCCCGCCCGCCTGGATGAGCTGCGGCTGGCCTTCATGCTGCTGAGCCGGTTGCCGATGGGAACATTGGCGCGGGCACCTGCGCTTTCGGACTGTGTTTGGGCTTATCCGCTGGTGGGCGCGGTGGTCGGCGGGCTGGCGGGGCTGGTGTTTGCGTTGGCGGCGCGGCTGGGGCTGCCGCCGCTGGCGGGGGCGCTGCTGGCGCTGGCCGCCGGCGCGCTGCTCACCGGGGCGATGCATGAGGATGGGCTGGCGGATCTGGCCGATGGCTTTGGCGGCGGTGCGACGCGCGCTGCCAAGCTGGAGATCATGCGCGACAGCCGGATCGGCAGTTATGGCGTGCTGGCGCTGATTTTGGCGCTGGGGATGAAGGCGGCCTGTCTGGCCGCTTTGCCGCCGGCCGGGGCCTGGTTGAGCCTGGCCGGTTTGGGGGCGTTGAGCCGTGCTGCGCTGCCGATGGTGATGCTGGCTTTGCCAAGCGCGCGCGAAAGCGGGCTGGGCCAGGCGGCAGGCGGGGCGTTGCGGCGCGGCCCGGCGCTGGCCGGGCTGGTGCTGGGCTTGCTGCTGGCGGGGCTCTGCGCGCTGCCGCATCTGGGCGCGGTGGTGCTGGCGATGGCGCTGGTGAGTGCCGGGATAGGGGCGTTGGCGCGTCAGCAAATTGGCGGCTTCACCGGGGACGTGCTGGGAGCGGTGCAAAATCTGGCGGAATTGGCCGGGTTTTGCGTGCTGGTGGGGCGGTTTTAAGGCTTTTTGAGCTATGCATAAAACGCATAACTATTCTGCTGCGGTGCAAAAAACGTGGCTTTCGAAAGGTTAACCCGTAGCAATCCCAGGGAAGGCCTGGATTTTACCCTTGATGACGAGACGATGAAGGTGCGTTGACAGTTGCGGTGTGTCGGCGTTAGAAGCCCCTCCACCGACGGGCGCTGCGGACTTGATCTGAGGCGCTTGGACGGGTAGATTGGATGGCCTTGCTACGAACCTTTTGGTTCGCAGGTTGAGATTTTCCTCTCTAGCTCTTTGACAATTGCATAGGCTGGGAAGGGATACGCTGGTGGCGTTTCTGGTTCGGGGTTTACTCCGAGCTGCTGGGTGATTTGTTTCATCTGGGTGATGATATGAGGGACGGGTTAAGTTCTGTTTTTACCTCTGTCGTTTTGGAAGCGTGGCTGGAGTATTTCTTTTGAAATTACGTACAGAAACGCTTCGAATATTCTTGGTCTTAGGACTGAGGAACGACATGTTTGAGCAGGGCTTTTTTCATTTATATTTAGTGCCGGTTAGGCGCTGGGTAGGATGAACTTGAGAGTTTGA
>NZ_JHYG01000007.1 GCF_000687875.1 Acidocella facilis ATCC 35904
CGGGACAAAATGCGGCGCTGTCGCCGCCACCAAATCATCCATCGCCTGCCGGCGCCACGTCCAAAGCAAACCACGGTTGACCCCATAACGGCGCGCCACCGCCGCGATCTTCATTCCGGGCGCCATGCACGCGGTAAGAATCTCCGCCTTCTCATCCGCCGTCCAATCCCGCCGCCGCCGCCGGCCCGTGATCACCTCAACCCGGCGGTAATCAACGTCCTCAGGACTGTGCTGATGCCTGCCATTAGGACCGTCATTATCCACAATATCACCTCACCCAAATTCAGGGAGGCAGTGTCCAGCAAATAAACCCGCGCCGCGAGGTGGGGCGCTCGCAGCGGTTACGATCAACTCATCCACCGCCGAATTCACCGCGGCATATTCCCCGCCGATGCCCAGCCCCGTCAGCAGCCGGAAGGCCCCCAGCGCGGCGCCGTTCCAGGCAAAAGCGCTCAGCGCCACCCCGGCCAGATAGCAACCCAGCGTGAGGAAGAAAATCCGCCGCCGGCCAAACCGGTCTGTCGCCGCCCCGAACAGCAAGGCCCCGGCCACGGCCCCGGCGAGATAACAGGAGCCGCTCGCCCCCACCGCCTGCGGGCTGAGATTCAGCGTGTGCGGGCTGGTCAGCACCGCGCCCAGCGCGCCGATGATGGTAACCTCCAGCCCGTCCAGCATCCAGCTCGCCCAGAGCCCTGCCAGCACCAGCGCGTGAAAGCGGCTCCAGCGCAGCCGGTCGAGCCGCGCCGGGATATTGGTGGTGATCCGGCGAATGGCTCAGAACCCGGCGAAGCTGGCGGGATTCTGCGCCGTATCCTCGGTCTCGATCTCCGCCGGCTGGGTGATCCGCTTGCGCTGCGGCTTGGCGTTCAAATCTTCCCCGCCCGTCGGCGGGCTGGTCTGCGGGCGCGGGGCTGGTGTACTCTTGGCGGGTTCCTGGCGGGGATTATGATTTTTCATGCCCCCTTCTAGCAAACCGCGCCCGGGCAATCCTGACCTCTGGATGAGGAGCCCGTCATGATCTCCCGCCCGCGGGCGCCGGGGCGGAGCCCGATAATCACCGCCGCCCTGGCTCAGCTGTGATTGATGCTCTTCATGTAATTCGCCCAGTTCTGCTCGATCTGCTGCGCCTCCTGCGGGTCGGACAGCGGCGCGTCGGGCTCGGAGCTGTCGACTACCACCAGCTTGTCCCCGGCCAGCGGCGATTGCACATGGTCCGGTCCGAACAGCCAGGCGATTTCCGGATCGCTTGCTGCCTTCGGCGCCAGATCCGCGTCGAGCAGCCCGTTATGGTCGATGAAGACATTGAACTTGGTCGGAATATGGATGCAGGCCTCGGACTCCGGCGTGCCCAGCTTGGGTTCCAGATAGACCGGGTCGGTCGCGTGCATTTCCAGCCGCACCACCGCCACCTGGCCGGGATGGCGCCAATCGGCGGTGGTGGACCAGCCGAAATCATAAACCCGCAAGCCCTTGGCGCCGATGCCGCGAATGCCGTTCTGGTTCACCGTGCCCTGGGCGCGATAGCCGGGGATGCTACCATCATTGATCATCACCCCCACCGGGGTCTTGAAATGCTCGGCCTGGCCCGGCCGGCCGGTGCTCACTTTTACCGCCCCCAGTACTTCCCATGCGGCGCCGGGCTGGGCGAACACCACCAGCAGGCGCTGCACCTTCACCGCGCGGTCCACCACCATCACCAGCTGCGGATGATCGATCGCCACATTGCGGGTCTGCAGCGCCTTGCGGGCGAGGGCGATGGCGCGGTCGCGTTCCGCCTGCGGCACCGCCACATCCTGGGTGCCGAGGGCCAGCTTCATCTCGTCGGCGAGGTGGAGGGCCTGCGCCGCCGGGTCGGCGGGCGAGACAGCGAGCTGAGCATTCTGCCCCGCCTGCTGGGGCGCCGGGGCGATGGTGGTCACGGGTTGCGCCCGCGCCGGGCCAGCCGCCGCGAGGGCGAGCGTGATCAAAGCGGCAGCCAAAAGGGGGCGAAAAACACTAAAAGTCTCGGGCATGACGAATCCGCAGTCTAAGCCCCTCAAATTGTCTCGTCCGGGCCGCGCAAGTCAAATTTTATCGTTGAAATACCGGTGGTTTGCGGAAAGTCATGGCGATGGGGTGACAGCCTTGGGGGGCAGGGCCAGCAAATCGTCCTGGACTTTTTTCAGCTTCTCCGGGGTCAGCCGGCCGCCGGAGAGCGGGGCCAGATCCGACAGGCTCATGCTGTTGAACATCTGATAATGGGGGCTGGCCATCATCCCCGGCAGATCGCGCTCCAGCACCGCCTTGCCGCGCGGATCCGCCGCGATCTGGTCGATCGGCGTTTGCAGCGAAAAAGGCTCCGCGACAGGGGGGGATAAGACCGGCGCCGGCGGCGTTGGCGCTGTCCCGCACCCCGAAAGAGCGGCGAGCAGTCCCAGACAGAGAGGAGATTTCCAGAGTCGCGGGGCTTCGAGCATGGCCCATCTTAGAGCCTCGGTGGGGATTGTATAGAACAAGCCGCGTTGGCCGGCGTCGGGGCGCGCATCCTCGGCTTGTGGCGGAGGGACGCTGTCGGGGGCACCAATAAATGGAGGTCCGGGCGGGAATCGAACCCACATTCGCGGATTTGCAGTCCGCTGCATCACCACTCTGCCACCGGACCGGCTTGGTGTGGGCCCTATATCCTCGGGCGGGGGGCGTCGGTCAAGCCGGGTTTCACGGCTTTGCCAAAAATCTGCGCAGGCGGCCGGGTGGAACCGCCGCAGTTGAGTTTGCCACCGCCCCGCCGCTATAAGGTTCGCACTTGCGAAGCGGAAAGGTACCATGGCTCATACCGATGAATTTGCGACGGCGCGCGGCAATATGGTGGATTCGCAGGTCCGCCCCAACCATGTGCATGATCTGCGGGTGATCGGCACCATGCGCGTGCTGCCGCGCGAAGCCTTCGCCCCGGTGGCCGCCCAGGCCTATTCAGATGCCGATCTGAAGCTGGGCGAGGGGCGGTATATGCTCAAGCCGATGGTCACGGCGCGGCTGGCGCAGATGGCCCTGGCGCCCTCCGCTTCCACCCAGCAGAAGCTGCATATTCTGGTGATCGGCGCCGGCAGCGGCTATCTCGCGGCGTTGCTGAGCCTCGCCGGGGCCGATGTGGTGGCGCTGGAAGAAGAGCCGTGCCTGAATAATGGCGCCCTGGCCGCGCACGCGCCGCTGGTGCAGGCGGTGAGCGGCCCACTGGCCGCCGGCTGGCCGGCCGCCGGCCCTTACGATGTCATCGTCATCGAAGGCGCGGTAGTGGAAATCCCTGCAATTCTGGCCGCGCAGCTCACCCCGCAAGGCCGGGTGGTGACGATTCTGGCGGATGACGCCGCCCCCGGCGCCATCGGGCGCGCGGTGATCGCCGAAGCGGTACCGGGTGGCTATACCAGCCTGCCGGTGTTCGATTGCGCGGCCCGGCTGCTGCCGCAATTCGCGCCAGCCCCCGCCTTCGTATTTTGAACCGGGAGGGCAGAGCCTTGCCGCGCCTGTTCTGGCTGTCCGGCGTGGCGCTGGCGATGCTGCCCGCCGCCGCCTTCGCCGCCCCGCCCGCAAATCTCACCGATGCGCTGGTCGCGGCCTATTATAACAACCCCACCCTGCAGGAGCAGCGCGCGGCGCTGCGCCAGGCGGATGAAGAGGTGCCCACGGCGCTGGCCGGCTGGAAGCCGACGGTGGAGTTGCAGGGGCAGTTTGGTCGTGTCACCGGCGCCGAGAAATACAACACCACCTCCTTCGATCCGCTGACCCAAAAATACGTGACCAACTCCAGCAAGGTGCCGGAAAACGGGACGGAGAAGACCGCCCAGGTCACGGTGACGCAGCCGATCTATAGAGGCGGCAAAACCATCGCCCAGACCCGGCAATCGAAGAACGATGTCGCCGCCGCCCGCGCGCAGCTGCTCTCCCAGGAGCAGACGATCTTCCAGAATGTCGTGCAGGATTATGTCGCGGTGGTGGCTGACCAGAAGCTGCTCGCCTTGCAGCAGAGCAACCAGGACGTGCTGACCAAGCAGCTGCACGATACCCAGACCCAGTTCAATCTCGGCGAGATCACCATGACCTCGGTGGCCCAGGCCCAGGCCTCGCTGGCGCAGGCCCAGGAGCAGGTGCAGGTGGCGCAGGGCAATCTGCGCATCGCCCGGGAGAATTTCCGGCAGCTGGTGGGTGAATATCCGGCCGATGCGCTGGCGCCGCCGCAGCCTCTGGTGTTGCCGGTCAGCGGCAAGGCGGATGCCGGCAAGGTGGCGGTGGCCAATAATCCGGACGTGGTGGCCGCGGAATTCAATGATGCCTCGCAGAAGGATGCGGTGGATGTCGCCTTCTCGGCGCTGATGCCGCAGCTCTCTGTGCAGGCCTCGGCCTATAAGCAATCCGGCAGTTCCGGCCAGAACACCTATACCAGCGGCGCCTCCTTCATCGGCCAGCTGACGGTGCCGCTCTATCAGGGCGGCTCGGAATATGCCGCCATCCGCCAGGCCAAGGCCAAGGAGCAGCAGGCTTTCGCCGCCGTGCTGGTGGCGCAGCGCAAGGCCTATTCGCAGGCGACCCAGAGCTGGGAGGGGATGGTCTCATCGCGCGCCGCGGTGCTGGCCAGCAATGCGCAGATCAAGGCCGACGCGATCGCCCTGGACGGGACGGAGCGCGAGGAGTTGGTTGGCACCCGCACCACGCTGGATGTGCTCAATGCCCAGCAGGCGGTGCTCACCTCCCAGGTGCAGCAGGTGCAGAATATCGCGCAGATGGTGAATTATTCCTACGCCATCGCCGCCGCGATCGGCCGATTGACCGCGCGGGACTTGAATTTGCCTGTACATGCGTATGATGATCAGAAATATTACGACGCAGTTAAGTATGCCGGATTCGGAACGGGTGCGGCGGCGGATCGGCGGGCGGGCATCGCGCCAGATGGCGAGCTGCTGAACGCCCCGCCTGTCCCGCCGGTGGTGCCGGTATCTGATTCGGGGCAGACCGCGCCCTAGAGCCTCACGCTTTTCGCGCGAGGCTCTAGGCTTGATATTAGCGAGCAAATTTATCCGGTCGAACGAGTCGGTTTGATCGGATGTTGCTCTAGAAGGAGGCAGGATGAGCGACGGCGACGGCATTTCCAACCGCCCCGGCCCGGCCAGCGCGGCGGAACCTTCGATGGAGGAGATCCTCGCCTCTATCCGGCGGATTCTGTCCGAAGAAGAGAGCGGCGGCAAGCGCCAGCCGGCGTCTGACGAGCTGGTGCTGCGCGCCAGCATGCGCATACTCTCGCCCGAACTGCCCGCCTCCGCCACCGAACCGCCGCGCACACCGGACCCGGTCATTTCGCCGGAAGAGCCGTCCTTGCCGCAGCCCGGGCATTTCGCCCAGGCCCCGAGCTTCGAGCCGCCGCCTGCCCTGGAACCCGCGCCGATCACCATCCATGTCGAGCCCGAGCCGGTGCCGACCCCGGTCTGGCAGCAAACGCCGTTTCCGCCCGCTGACGAGCAGGCCCCGCCGGCTTATTATCAAGAACCGGCGGCGCCGGCTTACCCCCAGGAACCGGCGGTGCCGTTTTACGACTCCGCGCCCGCGCAGCCGGCCTATCCGCCGCCGCATGAGCCGATTTATCAATCTCCTCAACCGCCCTCGATTTTCTCGGCCCAGCCCGCATCCGAGACGCTGTTTCCGATGCAGGCCGAGCCCTCTTATTTCGACCCCCAGCCCAGCCAGAAGGATGAGACCATGGACGAGCAGTTTCAGGGCCCGGAAGGGCTGGTCGGCGATCAGGCCGTGTCCGATATCAGCAACTCGATCGGCGCGCTGGTGCGCAGTGTCAGCGCCGAGCGCGCCGCTGGCGTCGGCCGCGCCGGTGTCACCATCGAGGATATCGTCCGCGAGGAGATGAAGCCGGTGCTGAAGGCCTGGCTGGATACGCATCTGCCGAGCCTGGTGGAGCGCATGGTCCGCGCCGAGATCAATCGTGTGATCGAACAGGCGCAGCGCTGATCCCCTCCCCAGACGAGCCTTTTCAAAGACGGGGGGAACGGCCGTAAGGCGCCCCCCCAAGCCCGCCCCGGCGCGCCCCGCCGGTTTTTGTTTTCCCAGTAAGCTCGCCCGGGCCCGGGCGTTGAGGTTTTGACGTGACGACATTGGATAAGAGTTTCGAGCCGGCCTCCTGCGAGGCGCGGCTTTATGCCGGTTGGGAAGCCTCCGGCGCCTTCGCCGCCCAGCCGGACCGCGACGCCGAACCCTACACGATCATGATCCCGCCGCCGAACGTCACCGGCAGCCTGCATGTGGGCCATGCGCTGACGATGACGCTGCAGGATATTCTGGTCCGTTTCCGGCGCATGCAGGGGCGCGACGTGCTCTGGCAGCCGGGCACCGACCATGCCGGCATCGCCACGCAAATGGTGGTGGAGCGGCTGCTGGATAAGGAAGGCGTCTCCCGCAAGGAACTCGGCCGTGAGACCTTCCTCTCCCGGGTCTGGCAGTGGAAGGCGGAATCTGGCGGCAACATCACCCGCCAGCTGCGCCGCCTCGGTGCCTCACCGGACTGGGCGCGTGAGCGCTTCACCATGGATGAGGGGCTCTCCGTCGCGGTACGCGAAGTGTTCGTGCGGCTGTTCGAGGAAGGGCTGATCTACCAGGATAAGCGCCTGGTGAACTGGGACACCGCCTTGCAGACCGCGATCTCGGACCTTGAGGTCGAGAGCCGGGATGTGAAGGGCCATATGTGGTATATTCGCTATCCGGTTGAGGGGGACGAGGAGATCATCGTCGCCACCACCCGGCCGGAGACGATGTTGGCCGATACCGCCGTGGCCGTGCATCCCGAGAACGAGACGTACAAGCATCTGATCGGCAAGATCGTCACTTTGCCGCTGACCGGCCGGAAGATCCCGGTGGTCGCCGATGAGTATGCCGACCCGGAAAAAGGCACGGGTGCGGTGAAGATCACCCCGGCGCATGATTTCAACGATTTCGAGGTCGGCAAGCGGCACGGGCTGGAGATGCCCTCGATGCTCGACAAGCAGGGCCGCATCACGCTGGCTGAACTTGGCGAGATGCCGGATTTCGTGCGTTCGCTCGACGGGCTGGACCGGTTTGCCGCACGAAAACTGATCGTCGCCGAGCTGGAGGCGCAGGAGCTGCTGGTGGAGGTGAAGCCGCACCCGCATATGGTCCCCTATGGGGACCGTTCCGGCACTGTCATCGAGCCCTTCCTCACTACCCAATGGTACTGCAACGCCCATGTGCTGGCGCAGCCGGCGATCAAGGCGGTAGAAGAGGGGCGGATCAATTTCGTGCCCAAGCAATGGGAAAACACCTTCTTCGCCTGGATGCGCGACATCCAGCCCTGGTGCATTTCCCGCCAGCTCTGGTGGGGCCATCGCATCCCGGCCTGGTATGACGAGGCGGGCAAGGTGTACGTGGCGCGCGACGAGGCGGCCGCTCAGGCCCAGGCCGGGGACGGCGTGGCGCTGACCCAGGATGAGGACGTGCTGGATACCTGGTTCTCCTCCGCGCTGTGGCCGTTCTCGACCCTCGGCTGGCCGGAACAGACTGACGAGCTCAAGACATACTACCCCACCGACACGCTGGTGACCGGCTTTGACATCATCTTCTTCTGGGTCGCCCGGATGATGATGATGGGGCTGCATTTCATGGGCGATGTGCCGTTCCGCACCATCTATATCCATGGGCTGGTCCGCGACGAGAAGGGCCAGAAAATGTCCAAATCCAAGGGCAATGTGCTGGACCCCCTGACCCTGATCGACGAATACGGCGCCGATGCGCTGCGCTACTCCGTCGCCGCTGCGGCGGGGCAGGGGCGGGATGTGAAGCTGGGGGCGAAGATCGTCGAAACCAATCGCGGCTTCATCACCAAGATCTGGAACGCGGCGCGTTTCCTGGAAATGAACGGGGTGAAGCCGAATCCGGATTTCAAACCGGAGAACGCGAAATTGCCGCTCTGCCGCTGGGTGCTGGCCCGCGCCAATGAGGCGATCAATGCCGCCACCGCCGGCTTGGATGCGTATCGCCCCAACGATTATGCCGGGGCCTGCTACCGCTTCGCCTGGGGCGATGTGTGCGACTGGTTCATCGAGCTGGCGAAGCCGGGTTTCGCCTCCGAGGATGCCGCCGAAATCCGCGACACCGCCGCCTATGTGCTGGGCGTGCTGCTGCGGCTGATGCACCCGCTGATCCCCTACGTGACCGAGGCGCTGTGGGACCATTTCGGCTATGGCGCGGCCTGTTCGCTGATCTCCGCGCCCTGGCCGACTCCGGTTGTGGTGCAGGACGAGGCGCAGGCGCTGGAGGCGACCAACTGGCTGATCGCGCTGATCTCCGAAATCCGCTCGATCCGTTCCGAGATGAACGTGCCGCCCTCGCTGAAATCCCCGGTGCTGCTGCAGGATGCAAGCCCGCAGACGCTGGCCCGCGCAGAGCAGAATTTCGAGGCGATCTCGCGTCTCGCCCGCGCCTCCGAAATCGGCCCGCTCGACGGTCCGGTGCCGAAGAATGCCGCCCAGGCGGTGCTGGGCGAGGCCACGATCATCCTGCCGCTGGAAGGGCTGATCGACCTCGAAGCCGAGAAGAAGCGCCTCGCCGCCGCGCTGGCGAAGGCCGAGAGCGAGTTGAAAAAGGTGCAGGCCAAGCTCGGCAATGCCGATTTCACCTCCCGCGCCCCGGAAGCGATCCTCGAAGAGCATCGCGAGCGCGAGCAGAGCTTCGGCAATGAGGTGACGCGCCTTTCGGCGGCGCTCTCCCGCCTCGCCTGAGGGCCGCATGCGCATCCTGCTGGTCAACCATGAATTCACCATCACGGGGGCCAGCACGGTGCTGCTGCGGCTGGCGGCGCATTTGCAGGCGCGCGGCCATAGCCTGACGGTGCTGCCCGCCAACCCGGAAGACGGGCCGATCAAGGCCGCCTATGAGGCGCTTGGGATCGGCATCGCCACCGGGGCGGCGTTGAGCGCGTTCGATATCGCCATCGCCAACGGCATCGGCACCACCCAGGCGGTGATCGACATTGCGGGCCGGGTGCCGACCATCTGGTTTTTGCACGAGGCGGAGGTGGGGCTGCGCATCCTGCTCAAAAATCCGGCGCTCGGGCAGGCGTTCGGCATCGCGGCGGCGGTGGTGTACCAGACCGCCTATCAGGCGGAAATCTATCGCTCCTTCACCTACGCGCTGCCACCGCGGAAATTTCACATCATCCCGAACGGGCTGCCCCCCTTGCCGGAGAGCCTGCCGGCGGTGCGGCCGAAAGCCCGGCCCTTGCGGCTGGTGCAGGTGGGTAGCGTGGAGCCGCGCAAGCGCGGCGGTGATCTGATCCGCGCCGTGGCCGCCGCCGGGCTGGATATAGAATGCGTGCTGTGCGGGCGGATTTATGAGCTGGATGAGGCGGCGCGGCGCCTGGCCGAGGCCGAGCCTTCACGCTTCATCCTCACCGGCGAGGTGCCGCCGGAAACCGCTCTGGCCTGGATCAAGTCCGCCGATATCAGCGCTTTGGTCTCGTCCAGCGAAACCCAGGGCCTGTCCGCCTATGAGGCGGCGCAGTTCGCCAAGCCGTTGCTGCTTTCCGACTTACCGGTGCATCGCGGCATATTCACCCATGGGCAAAATGCGTTGATGGCGCCGGTTGGGCATATCGAGCTGCTGGCCGCCAATCTGGCGCTGCTGGCCGGTAATCCCGGCTTGCGTGCGCAGCTGGGGCAGGCGGCGGCGCAGGCGGTGCGCGGCTTCACCGCGGCACGGTTCTTTCTGCAATTCGAGGCGGTAATCGCCGGGCTGGCGGCATGAGCCTGCGCATCCGCCCGCTGGAGGCTGAAGACCGCGCCGGCTGGGAGGCGCTGTGGCAGGGCTATCTGCGGTTCTATGAGGAAGATTTGCCCGGCGAGGTGACCGAGATCGTCTTTCAGCGCCTGCTCGACCCGGCCGAGCCGATGGTTGCCTTGGTTGCCGAGGGCGAGGGCGCCTTGCTGGGGCTGGTGCATTGCGTGTTTCATCGCGGCACCTGGTCGGTGAGCGATGTCTGCTATCTGGAAGACCTCTTCACCGCGCCGGCGGCGCGCGGCCAGGGGGTGGGGCGGGCGCTGATCGAGGCGGTGTATGAGCTGGCGCGCGGGCGCGGCGTGGGCCGGGTCTATTGGGTGACGCAGGAGGGCAACAAGACCGCCCAGGCGCTTTATGAAAAGCTCGCCGAGCGGGCGGATTTCATCCAGTACCGGAAAAGCCTGTGAGTCATATTGCCGCTCTGGGGCTGCTGATCCTGGCGGCCTGCCTGGAAGCCGGCGGCGATGCGCTGGCCCGGACGGCACTCCACGCCCATGCGCTGCCCGTCCGGCTGGGGTTTTTCAGCGCGGCGGCGTTGGTGCTGTTCATCTATGGGGTGACGGTGAATTTGCCGCCCTGGGATTTCGGGCGGCTGCTGGGCGTTTATGTGGCGCTGTTTTTCGTGGTGGCGCAGCTGATCAATCTGTTCGCTTTCGGCGTGCGCCCTGGCCTGCCGGTTCTGGCGGGCGGGGTGCTGATCCTGGCCGGCGGGCTGCTGATGACGTTTTGGAATAAATAAAGTTTTCGGGCGAAACACCGGCATGCTTGGCAATGCCGTCGTCACCCCCCCGGACATTCATGGGGAGTTTTTGAAAAAACTCCCCATCCCGTCGGCGACCTTCCAACGCTGCTGTGCAGCGTTGGAACCTTCGGCGCCGACGCCCCCAAAACCTTCCGCAAATTTCAGGCGGCGGGTGTGGCGTCTTCCAGCCCATACGTCCCCAGCACCCGCTGCATCCAGCCCAGGAGCGCGTCGCCCGGCTGAAATAGCGGTGTGGAGGACATCAGCCGCCCCCATTGCAGCGCGCCGAAGACGATATGGTCCGCCCAGTTCGGCGCTTCGCCGGCGAGAAAGGCCTGGTCGGTCAGCAGCTTGCGTAATGGCCGCAGCACCAGGTCCAGCCGTTCCAGCGCCAGATGCCGGGTGGCGTCGAACTCCTCCAGCCGGCGCCCCAGCATCGCCTCGCGGGTCAGGCGGAAATACTCCTGATCCTTCGGGTGCAGCCGGCGGTGAATATCCGCCACCACCACCTGCGCCAGGGCGGGGTGCAGCGACGTCTCCGCCCATTGCTTGACGAACATGCTCAGCGCCCGGGCTGGCGGCTCGCCGAACAAGGAGGCCTCGTTCGGGTAGGTGCGCTCCAGGTAATCGGCGATGATCTGGCTGTCGGAGACGATGTTGGCGCCATCCAGCAGCACCGGCACCTTGCCCTGGCCGGATGCGGCAAGCGCCTCCTTTTCGGTGAAATGCCAGGGAATGGTTTCGTAAGCGAGGTTCTTGTGCGCCAGCGCCAGCTTCACCCGCCAGCAATAGGGGGAGAAGCGGGTGCCGTCGGCGGCGGTGAGATCGTAGAGGGTGCGGTTCATCGCGCCGTCTGGCCGAACAAGATCTTGTTGGCATCCTGGGTCACGGTTGGCGCGCTGTTGATCGCCTTGGCCTTCTCATAAGCGCGCTGCACCGCCGGGCGCGCGCTCATGCGCGCGAACCAGGCTTGCAGATGTGGGAAATCCTCAAGCTTCTGCTGCTGGCGCTCATAGGGGACGATCCAGGGATAGCTCGCCATATCCGCGATGGAGTACTCGCCGGCGATATAATCACGCCCTTCCAGCTGCTTGTTGAGCACGCCGTAGAGACGGTTGGTCTCCTTCACATAGCGCTCCATCGCGTAAGGAATGCGCTCGGGCGCGTATTGCACGAAATGATGGTTCTGCCCGGCCATCGGCCCCAGCCCGCCCATCTGCCAGTACAGCCATTGCAGCACCTCAAAGCGCGCGCGCGGCGCTTTGGGGAGGAACTGGCCGGTCTTGTCGGCCAGATATTCCAGAATCGCGCCGCTCTCGAAAATGCCGAGCGGCGCGCCGCCATCGGCGGGTGCCATGTCGCGGATCGCCGGGATGCGGTTATTCGGCGCGAAGGCCAGGAAATCCGGGTTGAACTGCTCGCCTTTGGAGATGTTCATGGGGAAGATCTTGTAGTCCAGCCCGGCCTCTTCGAGGAAGATGCTGACCTTATGGCCGTTCGGCGTGGTCCAGTAATAAAGCTCGATCATTGCGTCACTCCTTACGCCAGCGCCTTCGCGGCCAGCTCATATGTGTTGGGGCTGAGATGTTCACGCGCCAGGATGCGTTCAAGCTCAGCCTTCATCAGCCCCTGGCGCGCGGCATCGAAACGCCGCCAATGGCCAAGGGCGGTGACCAGCCGCGCGGCGATCTGCGGGTTGGTCTCATCCAGCCGCAGCACGAAATCCGCCAGCAGCTTGTAGCCGGCGCCGGATGCGTCGTGGAACACCGCCGGATTGCCGGTAAAGGCGCCGATGAGGGCGCGCACCCGGTTGGGGTTGCGCAGATCCATCGCCTCGTGCGTGGCCAGGGCCTGCACCCGGGCCAGAGTGTCCGGCGCATTGCTGCGGGCCTGCACGGCGAACCATTTATCCAGCACCAGCGGGGTGGATTGCCATTCTTCGAAGAAGGCCGCCAGTGCCTGGTCACGGGCCGCGCCTTGCGTGTCCACCAGGCAGGCGAGGGCGGCCAGGCGCTCGGTCATGTTGCCGGCCTTCGCGAACTGGGTGGCGGCTGGGCCGCTCTCGCCGGCGGCGGTGAGATAGCCCAGAGCCGCATTGCGCAGCGCCCGCGCGCCCATGGCGCCCCCGGAGACATCCTCCGGCGCGGCGCCGGCAAACCCGTCATACACGGCCTGGAATTCCGCCTTCAGCGCCATCCCCAGCGCCTTGCGGGCGGCCTGGCGCACGGCATGGATGGCATCCGGGTCCACCACCTCCATATCGTCGGCGAGCAGGCTCTCCATCGGCAGCACCAGCGCCTCGGCGGCGAAGGCGGGGTCGCGTTTGGCATCGGCCAGAATCGCGGCGATGGCGTCTTTCAGCCCGGCATCCAGGCTGAAGCCCTTGCCCTGCTGATGGGCGGCCACAGCGTCCAGCAGCACCGCGCTGGCGTAGCGCTGCAACGCGTCCCAGCGGTTGAACAGATCCCCATCATGCGCCGCCAGGAAGGCCAGACGCTCGCAGCTCTGGCCTTTCAGCTTCACCGGGGCGGAGAAATGCCGGAATAGCGAGACGGCCTTCGGCGCCTGTTTCAGTTCGAAATCGAAGCGCTGCGATTCTTCGCGCAACAGCAGGGTTTCGGCATGCAGCTCGGCGCCTTTCTCATCCAGCAGCGCCATGGCGACCGGGATCAGCAGCGCCTGCTTCTCGGGCTGTCCGGGCGTGGGGGCGGAGTGCTGGTGCAAGGTCAGGGTGAAGGTGTTGGAGGATTCGTCCCAGGCTTCCTCAAAACTCACCTCCGGCGTGCCGGCCTGGCCGTACCAGAGCATTAGCTGCTTCAGGTCGATGTCGGTGGCGGATTGCATCGCCGCCCAGAAATCCTCCACCGTCGCGGCGGAGTTGTCGTTCTTGGCGATATATTCATCCATGCCGCGCCGGAATGCCTCCGGCCCGATGATGGTGCGGTACATCCGCACGATCTCCGCACCTTTTTCGTAAATCGTCGTGGTATAGAAATTGTTGATTTCCAGATAGCTGGCCGGGCGGACCGGATGCGCCAGAGGCCCGGCATCGTCGCGGAACTGGGTGGCGCGCAGCAGCCGGACATCGGCGATGCGCTTCACCGCCGCCGAGAACTGGTCCGACATATATTGCTGGTCGCGGAAGACGGTGAGGCCCTCTTTCAGCGAGAGCTGGAACCAGTCCCGGCAGGTGACGCGATCGCCGGTCCAGTTATGGAAATATTCATGCGCGATGACGCGCTCGACATTCTGGAAATCCGCATCGGTGGCGGTTTTGGAATCGGCCAGCACATAGGCGGTGTTGAAGATGTTGAGGCCCTTATTCTCCATCGCCCCGGCATTGAAATCCGAGACCGCGGCGATGTTGAAAATATCGAGGTCATATTCGAGGCCGAAAACCTCCTCGTCCCATTTCATCGAGCGCTTCAGCGCGCCCATGGCGTGATCGCAGCGCGTCTCGTCGCCGCGCTCGACCCACACGCCCAGCTCCACCTTGCGGCCGGAGGCGGTGGTGAACTCATCCTTCACCGCCACCAGATCCGCCGCCACTAGCGCGAAGAGATAAGAGGGTTTCGGGTGCGGGTCTTCCCACTCCGCATAGGCCTTGCCGTTTTCCACGCCGCTTGCCAGCTTGTTGCCGTTGGAGAGCAGGATGGGGAATTTATCCGCATCCGCGCGCATGCGCACATGGTAGCGCGCCATCACGTCCGGCCGGTCCGGGAAGAAGGTGATCTTGCGGAACCCCTCCGGCTCGCATTGGGTGAAGAAGCCGGAGCCAGACATATAGAGGCCGGAAAGCTCGGTATTGGCGGCGGGATCGATGCGCACGCTGGTCTCCAGCACCGCCTCGTCGGGCAGCTCGGGCAGGGTCAGGCTGCTCGCATCCAGCGTGTAGCGATTATCGCCCAGCGCCTCGCCATTCAGCGCGATGGAGAGCAGCTCCAGCTTGCGGCCATCGAGCTTCAGCGGGCCCGGGGCGTTGCGGCGAAGCTGCAAGCGCGCATGCACGATGGTCGCCTCCGGCGCCAGCTCGAAATCCAGCGAAACCTTATCCACCAGGAAGGCGGGCGGGCGGTAATCCGCGAGGTTCACCGGGGTGCGGGTCGGGGTCTGTCCATCAGCCATGCGTCTGTGCTTCCTGTTCCTGCTAGCGAAATGCCGCCACCACCGCATATGGTAGGGCATGGACGGTGAGACATCTCTACAGCTTGAGATTTTTCCGACGATTGCCGAGATCGGGCAAGAGGCATGGGACGGGTGCTTCAGGGAGGATAACCCGTTTATCTCCTATGCGTTTCTCTCAAGCCTGGAGGAAAGCGGCTCTGTCGGCGGGCGTAGCGGCTGGCATCCGCGGCATCTGGCGCTGCGCGACGCGGCGGGCGGGCTGCAGGCGGTGGCGCCGGCCTATGCGAAAACCCATTCCTACGGCGAATATGTGTTCGACCAGGGCTGGGCGAATGCTTTCGAGCGCGCCGGCGGGCGCTATTATCCGAAATTGCAGGTGGCATCGCCTTTCTCCCCGGTGCCGGGGCCAAGGCTGCTGGGGGCGACGCCGGAGGTGATGGCGGCGGCGCTGGAGGCGACGTGCAACGCCACCAAAACCTCATCCGCGCATGTGACCTTCTGCACCGAGGCGGAGTGGGAGGGGCTGGGCCGTGCCGGCTGGCTGCAGCGGCTGGGCATGCAGTTTCACTGGGAAAATCCAGGCTATGAGAGCTTCGAGGATTTCCTGGCCGCGCTGTCCTCGCGCAAGCGCAAGGCGATCCGGCGTGAGCGGCGCGACGCCCAGGCGGGGCTGACCTTCCGGGCGCTGCGCGGGCCGGAGCTGACGCCGGCGATCTGGGCGATATTCTATGAATTCTACCTCTCCACCGTCGAGCGCAAATGGGGCGGGGCGTATCTGACCCCGGAATTCTTCCCGCTGCTGGGCCAACGCCTGGGGGAGCGCGTGGTGCTGATGCTGGCGGAGCGGAACGGCAAGCCGATCGCCGGGGCGCTCAACCTGCGCGGCGACGGCGTGCTGTACGGGCGCAACTGGGGGGCGCTGGAGGATGTGCCCTTCCTGCATTTCGAGCTCTGCTATTACCAGGCGATCGACTACGCCATCGCGCATGGGCTGAAGCGTGTGGAGGCGGGGGCGCAGGGGCAGCACAAGATCCAGCGCGGCTACCTGCCCAAGCCGACCTATTCGGCGCATTATATCGAACATCCCGGCCTGCGCGCGGCGGTGGCGGAATTTGTCGCGGCCGAGCGCGAGGAAATGCTGAGCGCGATGGAGGCGATGGCGGCCGAGGGGCCGTATCGGCGGGATGGGGAGGGTTAGGCTAAAAATCTTGGGTTAATCCGGTCGACAGCCTGCGGGGCGGCCAGATTCCGCCCGACATAAAAAAGCCCGGCATAATGCCGGGCTTTTCCGTTTTCTGGGCGCAGGCCTTACGGCTTCAGCGCGTACATGGCGTAGTTGCCGTCATGCCACTTGTAGATGGCGTAGGCGGCGTTGACGACGTCGCCCTTGGAGTCGAACTTCACCGGGCCGAGCACGGTGTTCCACGGCCCGCCCGCCTTCAGCTCTTTCGCAACCTTGGTGGGGTTGGTGGTGCCGGCCTTCTTGGCGGCTTCCGCCCAGACCTGCACGGTGGCGTAGGAGTACAGCACATAGCCGGACGGGTCTTCCTTCGCGGCGGTCAGCTCGGCGACGACCTTGGCGGCGGCCGGGTCCTTCTCGGCCGGTGGCGGGAAGGTCATCAGCATGCCTTCAGCGGCGCTGCCGGCCACCTGCCACAAAGCGGAGGTCACGGCCGCGTCTTCCGAGAAATATTGCGGCGTGAAGCCCTGGGTGACGCCTTCGCGCATGATCAGGCCCATGTCCGAATAATAGCCGCCCATATAGACCAGCGTGATGCCCTGCTCCTTCATGCGCGAGATCAGCGCGGAGTAGTCCTTGTCGCCGGCGGTGTAGGAGGTGTTGTAGGCCACCTTCACGCCCAGCTTCTTCAGGTTCAGCCGCACCTGGTCGGCAATGCCCTTGCCGTAAGTGGAGTTATCGTCCAGCACGGCGATCTTCGCCTTGGGGAAATGCTTGGCGATATATTCCGCGGCCACCTTGCCCTGCTGGTCGTCACGGCCGCAGGTGCGGAAGGTGTAGGGGCTGCCATCATCGGTATAGGCCGGGTTGGTCGAGGCCGGGGAGATCTGCAGGATGCCGGCATCCTCATAGACCTTGCTGGCCGGGATCGAGGAGGCGGAGCAGAAATGCCCGTCAACCATCACCACGCCATCGGAGACCAGCGTGTTGGCGGCGGAGACGGCCTGCTTCGGATCGCAGGCATCGTCCACCGGCACCGGCACCAGCTGCTTGCCGAGCACGCCGCCGGCCTTGTTGATGTCGGAGATCGCGAGGTCGAAGCCGGTCTTCATCTGCACGCCGAAGGCGGCGTTGGAGCCGGTGAGGGGACCGGCCATGCCGATCTTGATCTGCGCATGGGCGAGGCCGGTGCCGAGCGCCAGCAGCGCGGCGGTGCCAAAAAGGATGTTACGCAAAGTCTGCTCCTGTTGTTTATGGTGACGATCTTAGACAAGGTGCAAAACGAGTATGAGCCCAAAAAATGGGCCGTATCAATGGCTGCCTTCGAGATAGGCGGCCCTGATTTCGGGCTTGGCGAGCAGTTCCGCGCCAGTGCCCTGCATGGTCAGCTGACCATTGACCAGAACATAGGCGCGGTGCGCCAGGCGCAGCGCCTGGTTGGCATTCTGCTCGACCAGCAGAACGGTGAGCCCGGTTTCCCGGTTGAGGTCGCGGATGGCACCGAAAATCTGCTTGATCACCAGCGGAGCCAGGCCCAGCGAGGGCTCGTCCAGCAGCAGCAATTTCGGCTTGCTCATCAGCGCGCGGGCAATGGCCAGCATTTGTTGTTCGCCGCCAGAGAGCGTGCCGGCGCGTTGCGCGAAGCGCTCCTGCAGCCTGGGGAACAACGCGAACATCTTTTTCAGGTTCACGTCGTAATCTTCGTAATCGATCACCTGCGCGCCCATCAGCAGGTTTTCCTCGACACTCATGCGCGGGAAAATTCGCCGCCCTTCCGGCGACTGGGCGATGCCCTTGCGGGCGATCTGGAAGGCGGGAAGGGTGGTGATGTCCTCGCCATAATACAGCACCCGGCCGGTCTTGGCCTTGGGCATGCCGAAAATGGTCATCATCAGCGTGGATTTGCCGGCGCCATTGGCGCCGATCAGGGTGACGATCTCGCCTTCCGGCACCTCGATGGAGACATCGCGCAGCGCCTGGATTGGGCCGTAAAAGCTGCTCACCCCCTGGAGTTCGAGAACATTGCTCATGCCACGCTCTCCGCCACCGGCGCGTCGGGGTCGTCCTCGTCGCCCTCGCCGAGATAGGCGGCGATGACGGCTGGGTCGTTGCGGATCTCGGTCGGGCTGCCATCGGCGATCTTCTTGCCGTGGTCGAGCACGATAATATGGTCGGAAATCTTCATCACGACGCCCATGTCATGTTCGATGAGCAGCAGCGAGCAGCCTTCATCGCGGATTTTCAGAAGCAGCTGGTTGAGCCCGGCGGATTCGCGCGGGTTGAGGCCGGCGGCCGGCTCGTCCAGGCACAGCAAGGCGGGTTCGGTGCACATGGCGCGGGCGATTTCCAGGCGGCGCTGGTCGCCATAGGGCAGGGCGCCGGCGGGATCGTCGGCGCGGGCCATCAGCCCGGTCTGGTCGAGCCAATGCTTGGCCAGCTCGATCGCCTGTTTCTCGGCCTTGCGATAGCCGCCCAGCCCGAGCACGCCGAGCACGCCAAAGCCGGTTGCCGATTGCAGCTTGTTATGCTGCGCGATCAGCAGGTTTTCCAGCGCCGTCATGCCGCCGAACAGGCGGATATTCTGGAAGGTGCGCGCCACCTTGCCCTTGGAGGCGACCTGGTGGCCGGCCAGCTTCTCCAGACGGACGATTTTGCCCAGGCTGGGCGACATCGCGATGCTGCCTTCGGTCGGCTTGTAGAAGCCGGTGATGCAGTTGAAGAGCGTGGTCTTGCCCGCACCGTTGGGGCCGATGACGGCGGTGATATGGCCGCGCTCAGCGGCGAAGGACACGTTATTGACCGCGGTGAGGCCGCCAAAACGCATCGTCAGGTTGGAGACGGAGAGAATGGTCATGGCTCAGCCCTTGCCTTCGGCGCGCAATTCCGCGCCGATCATTTTCGCTTTGCCCAACGAGACCGAGGGGCGGCGGATGGAGATGAAGCCGCGCGGGCGCACCACCATGATGGTCACCAGCGCCAGGCCGAAGATCAGCATGCGGTAGATCTGCAAGCTTTGCAGCAATTCGGGAATGCCGATCATCACGCAGGCGGCCAGCACCACGCCGAGCTGGCTGCCAGCTCCACCCAGCACCACGATGGCGAGCACGGTGGCGGATTCGATGAAGGTGAAGCTGTCCGGGCTGATGAAGCTCTGCCGGGCGGCGAAGAAGCAGCCGGCGAAGCCACCGAACATCGCGCCGATGGCGAAGGCGGTGAGTTTGGTGTTGCGCACATTGATGCCAAGCGAGCGGCAGGCGATCTCATCCTCGCGCAGCGCCTCCCAGGCGCGGCCCAGGGGCTGTTTGCGCAGCCGCAGCGTCACCCAGTTGGTGAGCAGCGCCAGCGCCAGGATCACATAGAAGAGATAGGCGGTTTTCTGCCAGGGCATCGGGTCGACGCCGAAGAAGCCGGCGAAGGTGCCCGGGCCGCCGGCCATGGAGAATTTCAGCCCGAACAGGCTAGGGGCTGGCATGCCGAGCAGACCGTTGGGCCCGCCGGTGAGCGAGACCCAGTTGGTGATGACCAGCCGGATGATTTCCCCGAAAGCGAGGGTGACGATGGCCAGATAGTCGCCGCGCAGCCGCAGCACCGGAAAGCCCAGGCACACGCCCCAGAAGGCGGCGAGGATGCCGGCCAGCGGCAGGCACTCCCAGAAGCCGAGCCCGAAATTCGAGGCCAGCAGCGCGAAGGAATAGGCGCCGACCGCGTAGAAGGCGACGTAGCCGAGATCGAGCAGGCCGGCGAGGCCGACGACGATGTTCAGCCCCCAGCCCAGCATCACGTAAGTGAGGATGAGCACGCCGAGATCGATATAGGCGTTGGGCATGCCGGGCAGCAGCGGGAAGATGATCGCCACCGCCAGCAGCACCGGGCCGATATATTTTGCCGCCCGGGCGGCGGCGGCGCCATTGCTGGGCTTGGCGGTGCGCTTGCTGCGCAGCCTGTGCCAGGCCAGCATCGCCATGCGGGCGATGAAGGTGGCGGCCACCGCCAGCGCTAGCCGCTCCGGCGTTGGGCCGAGCGTGAGATTGCCGGAGGTGCCGTCCCCCAGATGCACGCCGAGGAAGGGGGCGAAAATCAGCAGCGCGAAAAATGCGCAGAGGCCCGCATCTTTGAGATCTTCCAGCATGATCAGACCTTCTCGATCTCGTGGCGGCCGAGCAGGCCGGAGGGCATGAACATCAGCACGATGGCCAGGATCGAATAGACCGCCGCGTCCTTATAGGCGACGGTGGCATAGCCGGACCAGAACGCCTCGATCAGCCCGATCAACAGCCCGCCCAGCACCGCGCCCGGCAGCGAGCCGATGCCGCCCAGCACCGCCGCGGTGAAGGCTTTGATGCCGGCATTGAAGCCGATATAGAAATCGATCACCCCGTAATAGAGCAGGAACATCACCCCGGCGAAGGCGGCCAGGGCCGAGCCGATGACGAAGGTGAGGCTGATCGTGCGGTTGGTGTTGACGCCCAGGAGGGCGGCCATTTTCGCATCCTGCTCAACCGCGCGCATCGCCCGGCCCAGCGGGGTTTTGGTGACCAGATAGGTGAAGGCCGCCAGCAGCACGAGGGTGACGATGATGATGGCGAGCTGCATCCAGGTCAGCTGCACAACGAAATCGCCCTGCTTCAGCAGCACGATGCCGCCGGGCAGCAGGTTGGGAATCGCCCGCTCCAGCGCGCCTTGGCTCACCTGCACGTAATTTTCCAGCACGATCGACATCCCGATGGCCGAGATCAGCGGCGCCAGGCGAAAGGAGCCGCGCAGCGGCCGGTAGGCCACGCGCTCGATGGAGAAGCCGTACACAGCGCAGATGAAGGCTGAAATGACGAAGGCCGCGGCGAGGGCCACGGGCACGGAGGTGACGGTGGACAAGGCTGTCAAGACGATGATGCCGACGAAGGCGCCGATCATAAAAACATCACCATGCGCGAAATTGATCATGCCGATGATGCCGTAGACCATTGTATAGCCAATGGCGATCAGACCATAGATCATCCCGAGGGTCAGGCCGTTGATCAGTTGCTGCAGTGCATAGGCCATGTGCACGTGTTCCTTAAAAAAGCCGTAATCATGCGCCTATTGGATATGACCAATGCGTTAAGGTCAATGCCCGGGGGCATTTTGGGCGGGCTGGACCCGATCGACAAAAACTTTCCCCTGGGGGCTTTTCAAGCTCAAAATCAGCCGTTATAGAGCCGCCCACCGCAGCGCCTCACGGTGCCGCACAGGTTGGGTGCATAGCTCAGTTGGTAGAGCAGCTGACTCTTAATCAGTAGGTCCAAGGTTCGAATCCTTGTGCACCCACCAACCTTCAAAATTTTTCTAGACATACCGTCGAGCGCTGGAATGATTACCGGGGCTTAAGCTTTTCCTGCGAAACTTCGCGTCTGCTCGTCAGTCCCGTTGCGGGGGCTGGTATTTCAGTGGCGGCGGTGAAGGGAAGGCTCAAGTGTCAGCGGATACCGGGCTTTATCAGGCTCAACACGCAATTTGCCCGTACGCGTCCCCTTCCATGGGTGGACGTGGCGAGGGCGGGGAATGTGCTGCCGCCTTGCCCGGCCAGGACGGGATGCTGGCCGAAATGGCGCAGGCGATTCGCCGGAATGAGCTGATCATGTATTACCAACCGAAAATCCGGCTGGATACGCGCGAAGTGGTTGGTTTCGAGGCGCTGGTGCGCTGGCAGCATGGGCGCAAAGGGCTGATTGGCCCGTATCATTTCGTGCCGGCGGTTGAAGGCTCGCCGCTGCTCGCCGCCTTTACCGACAAGACGATCGAGCTGGCGCTGGGGCAATGCGCTTTATGGCAGGCGCGCGGCCATTTCCTCAAAATCGCGATCAATATCTCCGCGCGTATGCTGGAGGATGACGAGTTCGTGCCCCGGCTGCTGCGTCAGCTGGCGTTTTACGAGGTGCCGGCCGCGCGCATTTCGCTGGAGCTGACGGAGACCGCGCTGCTGGTCAATCTCGCCAAGGGGCAGGCCATGGTCCATCAGCTGCGCGACCATGGGGTGAGCCTCTCGATCGATGATTTCGGCGCGGGATATACCTCTTTTACTTATCTGCGCGAATTCATGGTGCCGGAAATCAAGCTGGATTGCGCGTTCGTGACAGATCTGGAGGTGAATCGCTTCAACGCCTCGCTGGTGCGCAGCCTGGCGATGTTCTGCGAGGCGCTGGGGGCGGATTTCGTCGCCGAGGGCGTTGAGCGCCGGGATGATTGGCCGACCCTGCTCGGGCTCGGCTGCCGAATCGCCCAGGGCTATTCCATCGCCCGGCCGATGGCGGGGGAGGATGTGCTGCCCTGGCTGCGCGAATGGGCGAAGCCGGCGCTGGCGCTGCCGGCCTGAGGTTCAGCCGGCAGGAAAGTTTATAAAGGTTTTGGGTGGGTTATCGGCGTTGCCAGAACCCCAGACGTTTTTGCCGCTTTTTTGGAAAAAAGCGGCACCAAAAACTTTTGAGAATTCAGGTTATGGGGCCGGCGACGCCCAGACGTGGCATTTCCATCGCCGGGCAGCGATTCATCACCACATTCAGCCCGGCGGCCCGCGCCTCCTCGGCGGCTTTCTGGTTGATCACGCCCAATTGCATCCATACCGTCTTGGCGTGCAGGCCAATCGCCTCGCGCACCGGCGCCAGCGCCTCCGAGGGGCGGCGGAACACGTCCAGCATGTCGAACGGCGCGGCTTCCGCCAGCGTGGCCACCACTTTGCGGCCATGGATCTCCGCCCCCGCCAGCGCCGGGTTCACCGGCACCACGTCATAGCCATGGTTGAGCAGAAAGCGCATCACCCCATAAGAAGGCCGGTCCGGCTTGGCGGAGGCGCCGACCAGGGCGATGCGCCTGGTGCCGGTGAGGATGCGGGTGAGGTCCTGGTCATTCGTCTCGTCGGTCATGTCTCTTTTCCAAAACCGGGCCATTGGCTAAGCCATTGGCCATGATCAAAGGTCTTTCCACCTGCGTGCTGCTCAGCCTGCTCACCATTCTGCTCTGGCGGGGGCCGAATCAGCCTCAGGCTGGAGATGTGACCATGCCGGCCGGCAAGTTCAACTCCTTGTCCTATGCCCCCTACCAGGCCTGGCAGACGCCGATGGACAAGGATTTTCCCACCCCTGCGGAAATTTCACGCGACCTCAACCTGATCAAAGGTCAGGCGGATGGCATCCGGACCTATTCGGCCATCGAGGGCACGCCGGCGGAGACGCTGGCGCGGATCAAGGCCGGGACCGATATTGCCGGGCTGGCGAAGAAGGCCGGCTTGAAAATGTGGCTGGGCATCTGGCTCAGCGCCAACCCGGCCGATAACGCCAAGGAAATGGCCATCGGCATCGCCGAGGCGAAGGCTTATCCAGATACCGTCACCCGGGTGATTGTCGGCAATGAGGTGCTGCTGCGCCGGGATCTCTCGGTGGATGATCTGATCAAGGATATCGACAGCGTCCGCGCCCAGGTGAAGCAGCCGGTGGCCTATGCGGATGTCACGGATTTCTGGGAGCAATTCCCACAAGTGGCGCCGCATGTGGATATCGTGATGATCCATTTCCTGCCTTATTGGGAAAATACCCCGCTTTCGGTGGATGACGCGCTGGCGGAGATCGATTCCACCACGGCGCATTTCAAGCGGCTGTTCCCCGGCAAGCAGATTTCCATCGGCGAGACCGGCTGGCCCTCGCGCGGGCGCTGGCGCGGGCCGGCCGCACCTTCGCGGGTGAATGAGGCGGTGTTTCTGCGCCGCTTCGTCGGGCTCGCGGCCAAGGAGGGGGTGGATTACAACCTGATCGAGGCGTTCGACCAGAACTGGAAATATGAGGATGAGGGCGTGGCCGGGGCCAATTGGGGCATCTGGAACGCCGACCGGGTGCAGAAATTCCCGCTGAATGGGCCGGTGGTCGAGCATCCCTCCTGGCCCTGGTATGCGGCGCTGGCAGCACTTTCGGGCTGCCTGCTGTTCGCCGCGGTCGGGTTTCGCAATCTGCGGCTGGCGGTGCCGGCCTTTGCGTTGGGGAACGGCTTTGCCATTGCCTGCATGGGCACGCTGCCGATGCTCTATGATAACTGGCTGCGGCTGGATGCGCTGGTGAATTTGCCGCTGCAGGCGCTGCTGGCGGTGCTGGCGTTGCGCCGGGCGGATGCGATTCTGGCGCGCCGCCCGGTGGCTCCGGCGCGCAGCGGGGCGCAGGCGCTGGCGGGCTGGCGGCGCATGCGTCCGGGGCTGGATTATGGCGGGCTCTGGTTCTTGTTCCTGGCCTCGGCGGCGGTTTTTGAGGCGCTGCTGGTGTTCGATGGGCGCTATCGGGATGCGCCGATGGCGGTGTTCATCGTGCCGGCGATGGCCTCGGTGCTGCGGCTCTGGACCAAGGACCGGCCGGCGTTGGGCTGGGAGGAATGCCTGGCTGGTGGCGGGCTGGCGGTGCTGGCGGTGGTGGATGTGGCGATCGAGGGGCTGGCCAATCTGGATTTCGTGATGTGGAATGTCACGGCGTTAGTGCTGGCGGCCCCGGTGCTGCTCGCCTACGCGCAGCGCAAAAAATAAAAGTTTTTGGGGTGTGGCCCTTTTTTCAAAAAGGGCCACGAAACGTCTGGGATGTTGGCACCGCTGCTGCCACCACCCCAAACGCTTTTCGCCGCTTTTTGAAAAAAGCGGCACCAAAAACTTCTATAAATCATAAGGCGGGGATTTTTCGAACGCTGGCAGCCCCGCATCCAATCCCTGCCAGGACACACGCTCGCACACCCAGCCCTGCGTGGTCGGGCGGATTGCCTCCGGCTCGTCCAGCGAGCCCAGCGTCACCCCTACCGAGCGCCCCTCCGGGTCCGTCATGTAAAGCGGTGTGCCGCAATCGCCGCAGAACCAACGCATCGCCGCCTTGGAAAACGCAAAGCCGCGCGCCGCGCCCTTGGTTACCGCAAAGCGGGCAGGGGGCACCTGCACCCAGGGCAGCCCCGCCGCGCCGGAGGCTTTCCGGCATTCCCGGCAGAAACATATATCCGCCACATCGCCGGGCAGATGCTCCAGCCGATAGGCCACAGCCCCGCACAGACAGCCGCCGGTGAGGAGCGCCATCAGAAGGTCGGCGGCGAGTTGGCGCTGATCAGCACGCAGGGTTCCTCGCCCTGGTTGCGGAAACGGTGCGGAATATCGGAGCGGAAATAATAGGCATCGCCCGGATTGAGCACGCGCTCCTGCACCCCCACCGTCACCGTCAGGCTGCCCGAGACGATGATGCCGCATTCCTCGCCCTCATGGCGCAGCATCGTATCGCCAGTATCGGCCCCCGGCTGGTAGGTTTCGCGCAGCATGCCCAGCGCCCGGCCCTTAGCCTTGCGCCCGACCAGACGCATCGACATTTCCGGCTGGTAGGCGATCTCGGTCAGCTCCGCGGCGGTGAAGAACACCTCGTCCGAAGGTGAGAAATCCAATGTGAAGAAATCCGCCAGGGTCAGCGGAATGCCATCGAGTATTTTCTTCAGCGAGGAAATCGAGGGGCTGACCCGGTTCTGTTCGATCAGCGAAATCGCCCCGTTGGTCACCCCGGCGCGGCGCGCAAGTTCGCGCTGGGTCAGCCCGAAAATCTGCCGGACCAGCTTCAAGCGCGTGCCGATATCGTCCGTACTGGTTTCGGCCGGGAGGGGCACTGACATAAAACTTCGATCCTTGCGTTTAGTATTTTCAACAATTTACCTATAAACCTCGGCCTGTTGCAACAAAAAGCCGTCCGTTCGGCGAAAAGTCCTACCGAATATTCTTGACGCCTCTCAGGCAGTTAAGCGAGAGTGCGGCATTAACAAAACTTGAGGGTTTGCGTGCTGTGGACCAGAAAGCCGTATAAGAATAATCAAATTTCAGGCTGTTGGCGGAGGAAAGGCTGATGTCCTCCACGTTAGCCATCGCAGGTACCGAAGCCCAGACGGGGGCGCGCGGTGCAATCTCGCTGAGCGGGATTACGCGCATTTTCGCCGGCACGATTCCGGCTGTCGATCATATCGACCTTGAGATCAAGGCCGGCGAATTCTTCACCCTTCTCGGCCCCTCGGGTTGCGGCAAGACCACGCTCTTGCGGATGATCGCGGGTTTCGAGACGCCCGATGAGGGGCGGATTTTGATTTCCGGGCGGGAGATGCAGTCCGTGCCGGCGCATGAACGCCCGGTGAATACGGTGTTCCAGTCCTACGCGCTGTTTCCGCATCTCGATGTCGAGCAGAATATCGGCTTTGGCCTGCGCATGCGCGGGGTGAAATCGGCCGAGCGCAAGCAGCGTGTCGATGCGATCATGGAGATGATGCAGATCGGCGCTTTCGCCAAGCGCAAGGCCGCACAGCTCTCTGGCGGCCAACGCCAGCGTGTGGCGTTGGCGCGCGCGCTGGTGAATGAACCGGAAGTGGTGCTGCTGGACGAGCCGCTTTCCGCTTTGGATGCGAAGCTGCGCGCGGAATTGCAGATCGAGCTGCTGCGCATGCAGAAACGCCTTGGCATGACCTTCATCTTTGTCACCCATGACCAGCACGAGGCGCTGGTGATGTCCGACCGGATGGCGGTGATGAGCAAGGGCAGGATCCAGCAGATCGGCCCGGTGCTGGATGTGTATGAGCGGCCGCGCAATGTCTTTGTCGCGGAGTTTCTGGGGCTCTCCAATATCTGGCAGATCACCCCGATCAGCGACCATGAGGCGGAAACGCCTTTGGGGCGGCTCACCATTTCCGAAATGCTGCCGGCGGCGCGCATGGCGATGATCCGGCCGGAAAAGATCTGGCTTTATAGCGAGGATGCCGCGCCTTATGGCCGGCCCAACCAGTTTTTCGGCATCATCCGCGAAGCGATCTATATGGGGGCGGCGACGCAATATCGCGTCGAGGTCGGTGAGAATAAATTCGTGCTCGCTTACGACACCAACAACCAGGCGGCCGAGCGCAGCTGGCGGCCGGGGGAGAAGATCGTCGTTGAGCTGAAGCCCGAGAACATCATGTTGATCGAGCCATGAGCGGCGCTGTCACCGAAGTGGCGCTGGAGCAGGCGCGCCAGCGAAGGCGCCTGTGGATGACATCCGGCCCAGGATTATTCTGGATCGTTCTGTTTCTGTTGATCCCGAGCCTGGTGCTGCTGGGCATCGCCTTCATGAGCGCCGATGATTATGGGGCGCCGATCCTGCCGCTGTCGCTGCAGCCGTTCCAGCAGGTGGCGGGGTTTTCGCTGCTGGGTTGGGATGCGGGCAATATCTCCATCCTGCTGCGTTCGCTCCAGCAGGCGGGCATCGCCACGCTGGTCTCGGCGGTGTTGTCCTACCCGCTGGTGTTCTTCATCCTGTCACGTCCTGAACCCATCAGGCCGCTGCTGCTTTTGTTCATCGTGCTGCCGAGCTGGACCAACCAGGTGGTGCGCACCTATGCCTGGCTGGAACTGTTGGGGCCGAACGCGCCGCTGACCTGGGTGGCGCATCATCTGCATCTGGTAGCACCTGATCTGGGCATCGCCCCGGGCAGTTTCGCGGTGACCACCGGGCTTGCCTATAATTACCTGCCCTACATGATCGTGCCGCTCTACGCCTCGGCGGAGAAGCTGGACTGGACGCTGGTGGAAGCCGGGCGGGATCTCTACGCCTCTGGGGCCAAGCTGTTTTTCCATACCGTATTTCCCCAGACTCTGCCGGGGCTTTTGTCGGGTGTCATCTTCGTGGCCATCCCCGCTTTCGGCGATTACGTGGTGCCGCAACTGCTGGGTGGCGACAAGGCGTTGATGATCGGCTCGCTGATCGCCAACCAATTCACCGAAACGCCGGACTGGCCCTATGGTGCGGCGCTGACCTTGATCATGCTCGTCGTCACCGGGCTTGGGCTTGTCGCCTTCCGGGTGCTCAGCCGCAGGCTGGGCGGGGCCGAGGAGGCGTCGATATGATCCCGCGCAATGTCCGCCGCGCGCTGGCCGGTTTTTCCTGGCCGATCTATGTGCTGCTCTACACGCCCCTGGCGCTGGTGGCCTGGTATTCCTTCGCCCCGGCGCCGCATACGCAGGGGCTTTCGGTCTATGCCTACGGGGTGATGCTGCACGACCATAGCGTCTTCGCCGCCCTGCGCCGTTCGCTGATATTGGCGATCGGCTCGGCGATCATCTCCACCGTGCTGGGGGTGTTGCTGGGCTATGGGCTCTCGCGCTTTCGCACGCCCGGCGCGAAGGGCGTGCTGGCGAATATGCCCAGCCTGATCATCTACACGCCGATCATCATGCCGAGCCTGGTGTTTGGTATTTCGGAGCTGATTTTCTTCAATTTCGTGCATCGCTTCACCGGCCTGCTCGGCGCCGGGCTGGGCACGATGATGATCGCGCATATCACCTTCCAGGTCCCCTACGTGACGCTGACCGTGTTCGCGCGCCTGGCCGGGCTGGACCAGAATCTGTTCGATGCCGCGCATGATCTCTATGCCAACGGGTTGAAGAGCTTCTGGCACCTGATCGTGCCGGTGGTGCAGCCGGCGATCATCGGCGGTTTCCTGCTTGGCATCACCTTGTCGATCGATGATTTCACCATCAGCTTCTTCACCGCCGGCCCCGGCAGCGTCACCTTGCCGATCTATATTTACGGCGCCATCGCCCGCAAGGGTGTTACACCCGAGATCAACGCCATCGGCACGTTGATGATCGGTGCCGTCATTCTTCTCGCCGTGCTTCATTTCATCATCACCAGGCACCGCGCCCGCGGCGCCGAACTCGCAGCAAAAGGAACCATCTGATGAAACGCCTCTCCCTCCTCGCCGCCGGCGCGTTGGCGCTGGGGCTGGTCGCGCCGCAAATGGCGAAGGCCGACCAGCCGACTTTGAATCTGTTCATCTGGTCCGATTATATTTCGGAATCGATCATCGACGGGTTCGAGCTGCAATGTAACTGCAAAGTCGTCGAGACGGATTACGAGAGCAACGCCGAGATGGAGGCGAAGCTGCGCGCCGGCGGCGATTCGCAATATGACGTGGTGGTGCCGTCCTCCTACTACGTGCCGGAAATGGTCGATGAGGGCTTGCTGCAGCCGGTCGATCATACGGCGCTGACCAATTTCAAGAACCTCGCCGCCCGCTTCCAGAACCCGACCTACGACCCGGGCGACAAATATTCCATCCCCTACCAGTGGGGGACCACCGGTATTGTCTATGACCCGTCCAAGATCAAGGATCCTGGCGATGGCTGGGGGATCCTCTTCGACCCGAAGGTGAATCCGAACTATCCGTTCGTGATTCCGAAAGGCGAGGGGCGTGACCAGATCGGCGCCGCCTGCGCCTATCTCGGCTATGGCTTCAACTGCTCTGATCCGAAACAATGGATCGAGGCGGCGAAGCTGATCAAGGCGACCAAGGCGCGGCCGAATTTCGCCGGCTTCGTCGATGAAACGCCGGCGCGCGACCAGATGAAGCACGGGCTCATCGCCGCCTCCATGGCCTATAATGGTGATATCGCGGGCTGCAAGGCCGATGGCACCTGCCTGAAGCTGAAATTCTACCTGCCCAAGCAGGGCTCCGAAATCTGGGTGGATACCATGGCCATTCCCGCCCATGCCCCGCATCCTGATCTCGCCAACGAGTTCATCAACTACATACTGGATGCCAGCGTCGGCGCCTCGCTCTCCAACTTCAACCAATATGCCAGCCCGAATGCGGCAGCGCAGCCGCAGCTCTCTGGCATCATGAGCTCTGAGCTGATCACGCCCACCGCTGAACAGATGAAGAATCTGCAGTTCCTGGCCCCGCTCACCGGCGCCAAGTACAAGCTGTTCAACCAGATCTGGACCAGCGTACTGCAATAACCCGCGCGCGCGGCGCCTTTTTGGAGGTGCCGCGCCTTTTCATGAGGATAACATGAGTGAACAGATCAATCTGAAAGACTGGTTCGAGGAACATCGGATCACCGAAGTCGAGTGCCTGGTGCCCGACATTACCGGCATTCCCCGCGGCAAGATCATGCCGGCGGAGAAATTCATCAAAGGCGGCGCGCCGCGTCTGCCGGAGGCGATTTTCATTCAGTCCGTCACCGGCGAATATCCGGATGACCCGACCGACAAGCTGACCGATCCCGCGATCATCGACATCAAGCTGGTGCCGGATACCTCCACCGTGCGGCTGGTGCCCTGGGCGCATGAGCCGACCGCGCAGATCATCCATGATTGCCAATACGCGAACGGCACGCCGGTGCCGATCGCGCCTCGGCAAGTCCTGCAGCGTGTGCTGAAGCTTTACGAAGAGCGTGGCTGGCAGCCGGTGCTGGCGCCGGAGCTGGAATTCTATCTGGTCGGGCGCAATACCGATCCTGATTACCCGCTGGTGCCGCCGGTTGGCCGCTCCGGCCGCCAGGAGAGCGGACGGCAAGCCTACTCGATCGACGCGGTGAACGAGTTCGATCCGCTGTTCGAGGAAATGTATGATTTCTGCGACCTGCAGGAGATGGATCTCGACACGCTGATCCATGAGGAAGGGGCGGCGCAGGTGGAGATCAACCTGCTGCATGGCGACCCGCTGCACCGTGCGGACCAGGTGTTCCTGTTCAAGCGGACGGTGCGTGAGGTGGCGCTGCGGCATAATATCTACGCCACCTTCATGGCCAAGCCGATGAGCAATGAGCCGGGCAGTGCGATGCATGTGCATCAGAGCATCGTCGATCCGAAAACCGGCAAGAACCTCTTCGCTGGCGCCGACGGTAAGGCCAGCCCCTTGTTCAAGAGCTATCTCGCCGGCCTGCAGAAATATATTCCCGCGACCATGCCGATTTTCGCGCCGAATGTGAATTCCTATCGCCGGCTCACGCGTTTTTCCAACGCGCCGATCAATCTGCAATGGGGCTATGACAACCGCACTTGCGGGTTGCGCGTGCCCTTTGGCGATGCGGCGGCGATGCGCGTGGAAAACCGGGTGCCGGGGGCGGATGCGAATCCGTATCTGGCTTTCGCGGCGACGCTGGCCTGCGGCTATCTTGGTATGGTGCAGGAGTTGCAGGGTACGCCTGAGCAGATCGGCTCCGCTTACGCGGGTGAGTACACGCTGCCGCGCGAGTTGTCCCATGCGCTGGATCTGATGGACCGCTCGGCGGAAATCCGCGAGGTGTTGGGCGACCAGATTGTCGATGTACTGGTGGCGGTGAAGCGGCTGGAATACGAGACCTATCTGCGGGTGATCTCGTCCTGGGAGCGCGAGCATCTGTTGCTGAACGTCTAAAAGTTTTTTGGTGCCGCTTTTTTACAAAAAAGCGGCGAAAACGTTGGGGGCGGTGGCGACGACGGTGCCACTACCCCGAACGTCTGTGGGGACTTTTTGAAAAAAGTCCCCACACCCCCAAAAACTTCTAAAACTTTAGGCCCTCGGATGGATAACAATTATTACCATGCCACGCGGCGTGTGGATTGTGCCGCGCCGGCGTTGGATCAGGATATTGAGACGGATGTCGCCATTATCGGTGGCGGCATCTCGGGCGTTTCCGCGGCGCTGCATCTGGCCGAGCGCGGCTTTCGGCCGGTGCTGCTGGAAGCCAAACAGATCGGCTGGGGCGCGTCCGGACGCAATGGCGGCCAGGTGCTGCCGGGCTTTGGCGCCGGGCAGCATAAAATCACCCAGCTCGTCGGCGCCCAGGAGGCGCGCAAGCTGTGGGACATGTCGGTGGAGGCGGTGGATCTGCTTTATGCCCGCATCGCCCAGCATGATATCCCCTGCGATCCGCGCCACGGCTATCTGCATGCCGCCCTGAAGCCCCGCCATGTGCGGGAGCTGCGCGAGGAGCAGGAGGCGCTGGCGAAACTCGGTGCGCCCGTCGGGGCGCTGCTGGAAGGGGCGGCATTGCGCGCCCGTCTCGCCAGCCCGCGCTATATTGCGGCGCTGGAGGATAAGCTCGCCGGGCATGTGCATCCGCTGAACTACACGCTGGGCCTGGCCAACGCGGCGCAGGCGGCCGGGGCGCGGATGTTTGCGGGCAGCCCGGTTGCGCGCATCGAGGAGGGCGATATTGTCACCTTGCATGTCGGTGCCCGCCGGGTGCGGGCGAAGCATCTCATCATCGCCGGCGGGGCCTATCTGGAGGGGCTGGAAAAGCGCCTGCGCGGCTATGTCATGCCGGTCGGCACCTATGTGATGGCGACCGAGCCGCGGGCCGATGTGCGCGCGCTCATTCCCGGCAACGAGGCAGTGGCGGATCTGAATTTCGTGCTGGATTATTATCGCCGCTCGGCGGATGACCGCATGCTCTTCGGCGGCCGCGTCTCTTATTCAAAGCGCCCGCCGCGTAATCTGGGGGCGGCGATGCTGGCGCGGGCGGTGAAGGTGTTCCCGCAGCTCAAAGATGCCAAGGTGGAGTTCGCCTGGGGCGGGTTCGTCGACATCACCCGCAACCGCGCCCCGCATTTCGGCCGGCTGGGGCGCAATATCCTGTTCCTGGAAGGCTTCTCCGGGCATGGGCTGGCCCTCACCGGCCTGGCCGGCAAGCTGGCGGCGGAGGCGGTGGCGGGGCAGGCGGAGCGGTTTGACGTCTTCGCCCGCATCCCGCATGCGCGTTTCCCCGGTGGCGAGGCGCTGCGCACCCCGGCTCTGGTGCTGGCGACGAGCTGGTTCAGGCTGCGCGATTTGCTTTGAGTTTGCCACTTGAGGCCTTAAGTGCAGTATAATCCGGTTACGGTTCTGTTCTTGAAGGCTTGAAAGCATGTCGGTTCGCAAATTCCTTCTTCCTGTCAGCAGCATGGAGTCCGCCGCGGCGGCGCTGCAGGCCGGGCTGCTGCTGGCCCGCATGTGGAATGCGCATCTGGAGGTGCTGCATATCCAGTCCGACACGCGTGAGATCGCCCCGTTCGCGGGGGAAGGGCTGTCGGGCGCGCTGATCGAGGACATGATGAGTGCGACCGAACGCGAGGGCGGGGTGCGTGTGCGCGGGCTGCAGGCGCTTTTCGCGGAGGCGACGGAAGCCGCCGTGGTGCCGATTGCCGCCGCGCATCGTGGCACCAATGAGCCGAGTGCCAGCTTCACCACCCTCACCGGGCGCGAGGAGCAGCTGGTGGCGCATAAAGCGCGTCTGGCGGACCTGACCATCGTGCCGCACCCGCTCTCCGGCGAGGATGTCTCCGCCGCCGAGGCGCTGCATGCGGTGCTGTTCGATTCCGGCCGCCCGGTGCTGCTGGCACCGGTGGCGCCGCCCGCCAGCATCGGCAAGCGCATCGCCATTGCCTGGAATGGCACCTCCTATGCGGCCTCGGCCCTCGCCTCCGCCATGCCCTTCGTGCGCCAGGCGGAAGCGGTGCGGATTCTGGTGTGCGAGGATTATACCCGCCCCGGCCCCAGCGCGCAGGAGGTGCGCGACTATATCTCGCATCACGGCGTCGAGGCCGACATCGCCATGTTCACGTCGGTGGAGCGCAATATCGGCGCCGGGCTGCTGGCGGCGGCGCGCGCCTTCAATGCGGATCTGCTGACCATGGGGGCCTATTCCACCTCCTCACGCCTGCGCCAGCTGATCCTGGGCGGGATTACCCGGCATGTGCTGGAAAACGCGCATCTCTCGGTGCTGATGAACCGCTGAGGCCGGGTTTTCCGGGCATTTCGCGGCAAATCTGGCGCTGATCTGAAACAATCTCCCCGCGGATTGAAACGAGCGCGCATGGGGGGTGAAGAAATGTAACCCCCGGGGCTGTTACAATTGAGATCGCGCCCCCCTAGTGGCATTTAAGTCACACATCGCCGTTCAGCGGCCCCATTGTCCAGTCAGACGCAGGAGATAGATCATGATCAAACAATACCGGACGCGTGCCACGGCTTCCGCTTTTGCCCTGCTGGGCGCCACGGCCCTGGCTGCTGTCAGCGTTGTGCCGGCCATGGCCGCCGACCCGTCCATGGACGCGACCCAGGTGGTGCAGAAGAATTTCACCCCGGTGCCAGATTTCTCGCCCCTGGTGAAAGCGGTGATGCCGGCGGTGGTCTCCGTCGATGTGAAGCTGAAACTGGACCAGGCCGCCGATGACAGCAGCTCCGGGCCCCAGGCGCAGAACGGCTTGCCGCCGGGCTTTCCGCAGATCCCTGGCTTTCCGCCCGGTTTTCCTTTTGGCTTCAGTGGCCCGCAGCAGCAGCCGCAGGCGATTGAGGCCAAGGGCTCGGGCTTCATCATCGATGCCAACGGCACCATCGTCACCAATAACCATGTGGTGAAGGGCGCGAAGACCGTGACGGTGACGCTCTCCAACGGCGATACCTACCCGGCGAAGATTCTCGGCACCGATCCCAAGACCGATCTGGCGGTGTTGAAGATCGACGCGAAGAAGCCGCTGCCCTATGTCGAGCTGGGCGATTCCAAGGATGTCGAGCCCGGCCAGTGGGTGATCGCGATGGGCAACCCGTTCGGGCTGGGCAATACGGTGACGACGGGTGTGGTCTCCGCCCTGGGCCGCGATATCGGCGATGGCCCGTATGACCGTTTCATCCAGACCGATGCGCCGATCAATGAAGGCAATTCCGGCGGGCCGCTGTTCAACCAGAAAGGCCAGGTGATCGGCATCAATACCGCCATCCTGTCGCCCTCCGGCGGCTCGGTCGGCATCGGCTTCTCCATTCCCTCCGACATGATCAAGCGCGTGGTCACCCAGCTGGTGGCGCATGGCAAGGTGACGCGCGGCTTCCTCGGCGTTTCCGCGCAGATGATCTCGCCGCAGATGGCGCAGGCGCTGAAGCTGCCGATGAGCAACCCGAACAAGGATGGCGCGCTGATCGCCGCCGTGGCGCCGAACAGCCCGGCCGCCAAGGCGGGGCTGAAGGCGGGCGACGTGATCACCGCCGTGAACGGCCAGGCCGTGACCAATCCGGGCGATCTGGCCGAGGACATCGCCAATATCGACCCGAGCGGCAAGGCCGACATCACCTATCTGCATGGTGGCAAGTCGCAGGATGTCAGCGTCGCGGTGGAAGAGATGCCGAGCAACCCGGATGCCAGCTTCGAGCACGGCAATAGCGGCAATGGCGGCAGCCAGCAGAATGCCTCGCCGGCGGCGCTGGGCGTGACCTTGGCGCCGCTGACGCCGGATCTGCGCAACCAGCTCAACCTGCCGGATGATGCCTCGGGCGCGGTGATCGTGAATGTGAAGCCGAACTCGCCGGCGGATCAGGCCGGGCTGCAGCAGGGCGATCTGCTGGTCGGAGTCGGCGCCACGGATGTGAACAGCCCGGATGAGGCGGTGAACGCGATCAAGGCCGCGCGCAAGGGCGGGGCGGATGCGGTGGCGCTGCGCATCGTACGCCAGGGCCAGGCTCTGTTCGTCGGCATCGCCCTGGGCGACGGCAAAAACGGAAACTGACAAAAGTTTTTGAGGGTGCGGGGAACTTTTTCCAAAAAGTTCCCCGCACGGGCCGGTGCCAGGGCACCGGCCTTTTTTATTACCCCAGCAACCGCCCGATCACCCGCGCGGTATAATCAACCACCGGAATGATCTTCCCGTAATTGATCCGCGTCGGCCCGATCACCCCGATCGCGCCCACGATCCGGTCCTGCGCATTGCGCGCCGGGGCGACGATCATCGAGACGCCGGCGGAGCCAAACAGCCCCGATTCGGCGCCGATGAAAATCCGCACCCCGTCCGATTCCTCGGCCAGATCCAGCAGCTTCAGCAGCGTCTCCTCGGTTTCCAGCCGCTCGAACAGAGCCTGGATGGCGGAGAGTTTTTCGAGCTGGTCGATATCCTCCAGAAGCCGCCCCTGGCCGCGCAGAATCAGCGAGCCGGAGCGCCCTTCCTGGCCCCAGGTGGCGAGCCCGGCTTCGATGACGGCGCTGGTCAGCTCGTCCAGCGCGCTGCGGTCGGCGGTCAGCTCGGCGCGTACCCGGCCGCGCAGCTCGGTGAGGGTGAGGCCGGCGAGCTGGGCGTTGAGGAAATTGCTGGCCTGCTGCAGGGCCGAGGGCGGCAGGCCGGGCGGGGTTTCGATGATGCGGTTTTCCACCTGGCCATCGGCGGAGACCAGCACCACCAGCGCGCGCCCCGGCGAGAGCGGCACGAATTCGATATGTTTCACCGGCCCTTCGCCCTTCGGGGCCAGCACCAGCCCGGCGGCGGCGGACAGGCCGGAGAGCAAGGTGGAGGCCTGGGCCAGCGTATCCTGCATCGAGCGGCCGGAGCCGGCGAGGGCGAGGTTGATATTGGTCCGCTCCTCCTCCGAAAGCTCGCCGAATTGCAGCAGCCCGTCCACGAACAGCCGCAGGCCGCGATCCGTCGGCAGCCGGCCGGCGGAGGTGTGGGGGGAGAAGAGCAGCCCGGCATCGGTGAGGTCCGCCATCACGTTGCGGATGGTGGCGGGCGAAAGCTTGTGCGGAAGCAGGCGCGAAAGGGTGCGGCTGCCCACCGGCTCGCCGGTTTCGACATATTGTTCGACGATTTCGCGCAGCACGGCGGCGGAGCGTATGTCGAGCCCGGGCGGGAGCCGGGGGGGAGGGGATTTCTGTCTATGGTCCATCGGGCTAGGCTCGGATAATAGCACGGCGCAGCAAAATGTAAGGAGTCAGATCATGCGGCCCTCCGGCAGAGAATTCAACGCCCTGCGCCAGGTCTCCATCGAGACCGGGTTTTCCCATCATGCCGAGGGCTCGGCGCTGATCCGCATGGGGCGTACCGAGGTGCTGTGCACCGCCAGCGTCGAGGGGCGGGTGCCGCCGTTCATGCGTGGCCAGGGCGAGGGCTGGGTGACGGCTGAGTACGGTATGCTGCCGCGCGCCACCCATACGCGCGGCGAGCGCGAGGCGGCGCGGGGCAAGCAATCCGGCCGCACCCAGGAGATCCAGCGGCTGATCGGGCGCAGCTTGCGCGCCGTGATCGACCGCAAGGCGATGGGCGAGATCACCGTGACGCTGGATTGCGACGTGCTGAATGCCGATGGCGGCACGCGCTGTGCGGCGATCAGCGGCGCCTATGTGGCGATGGTGCTGGCTTTCCGGCAGCTGAAGGCGAAAAATGTGATCAAATCCATGCCGATGCTGGGGCAGGTGGCGGCGGTGTCCTGTGGGATTTATCAGGGCAACCCCGTGCTGGATCTGGATTATGCCGAGGATTCGGCGGCGGATGCGGATGCGAATTTCATCCTGACGGCGGCGGGCGGGATTGTGGAAATCCAGGCGACGGCGGAGAAATCCAGCTTTGACGAGGCCGCCTTCAACAAGCTGTTGGGCCTGGCCCGGCAGGGGACGGCGGAGTTGTTCAAGGCCCAGAAAACGGCGTTGGGTTAAGTTGTTCGGGGTGGTGACGACGACGCTGCCACCACCCCGAACGTTTGTGGGGACTTTTTGAAAAAAGTCCCCACACCCCCAAAAACTTTTGCAAATTTGGGTGAGAAGGGCAGGGGCTATGAATATCGGGCTGATTGTGGCGGCGGGGCGGGGCTATCGCGTGGGCGGGCCGTTGCCGAAGCAATATCTGCCGCTCAAAGGCGCGCCGATTCTGCGCCACACCATCCAGGCCCTCACCCGCCATCCGGAAATCGACGCGGTGCAGGTGCTGATCCACCCGGACGATCAGGCTTTGTATGGCGAGGCCACGGACGGTCTGGAGAAGCTGCTCGCCGTGCGCTTCGGCGGCAAGGAGCGGCAGGATAGCGTGCGGCTGGGGCTGGAAGCGATCGCTGTGTTGAAGCCGGATAATGTGCTGATCCACGACGCGGTGCGCCCCTTCATCGCGCTGGAGACCATCTCGGCGGTGCTGGAGGTGCTCGGGCGCGGCGCCTCGGCCATCGTCGGCGTGCCGCTCGCCGATACGCTCAAGCGCGTGCAGGACGGGGTGGTCGCGGGAACGGTCAGCCGCGCCGGGCTCTGGCGCGCGCAAACCCCGCAGGGCTTTCGCTTCCAGGATATCTATAAGGCCCACCGCCACGCGGTGCAGACCGCGCCGGAGACGGATTTCACCGACGATGCGATGATCGCCGAGCATGCCGGGCTGCGGGTGGAGATGGTGCTCGGGGCGGAGGATAATTTCAAGATCACCACCGCCGCCGATCTGCTTCGGGCCGAGGCCATGCTGGCCGGCTGAGGGCACGGCTCAGTCGTAAATCCCGCCTTCCCGGCTGGGCCCGGCCTTGTCGAGCTTGGTCTTCATCACCCGCACCAGCTTGGCGATGGAGGCCATCGTGACCTTCCCGTTATCGATCGGCGAGATGACATCCATGCTGAATTCATTCCTGAATTTGGCCGGGATAATCAGCGCGGTGGCATGGCCTTCCGCCATGTTCATTTGCCGTTGATTAAGGACGCCACGGCTCACGCCGCCGCCATCGCGCTGGAGATACTGGTCGTAATCGAGACCGCTGAGTACCTTATTCGTGAGGGGCTTCTTTGACGTGCCCCTCAGCCAGTTCGTCAGCCCCTCCACCCCGCTCGTCGTCTTGACCAGCCCAAATTTGACGGTGTTGTTGCTGAGCTGTTGCATGCCGCCACGCACGCCGCTGAGCGTGGTGCTCTTATGCTTGCTGCTGTCACCGACCCGCGTGGCCCAGACGAAGACCTGCCCGGAAATCGGCCTTTCGAAGAGCCTTCCGGTGCAGCTGGCGAGGCCGTCGATCAGCGTGGTCATGGTCTTGGCGTAGAGCGCCAAGCCTTTGTCGCCGGTGAAATCGATCAGCATGGGGGAGTAGCGTTCCCTGTTCTCGACCAGGGGCGGGGAAACGCTCGCAAAGGTTTCGATGATATGGTGAGCATTATTTTGATCCAGAAGATCGGCAACATTGAAAGGACATTGATAAACCCGAATGATACGCTCCGACGAGGCCATTTTTAATGGTTTCGGTATTCTTTTATCGCAATATATAGCAATTCGAAATAATTTTAGCTAGGCTTGGTGCAAGGCGCGTTCTGGCGCGGGCTGGGGTTTGCGCCTAAATTCGAGTCGCTTTGCTGGAGGAGCGACATATGGCACCGAAAATCATCTATCTGGTTCCGGTTCTCAGCGCGCTGGCGCTGCCCGCCGCGGCGCAGACCGCGCCCGCGCAGACCAATCTGTTGCTGAGTGCCGAAGGCAGCGTCAAGGTCGAGCCGGATGAGGCGGTGGCGCAGTTCAATGTGCAGGCGGATGCGCCGAACGCCGCCGCCGCCCAGGCCAAGGTGAACCAGGCGATGAGCAAGGCGCTGGCCGCGGCAAAGGCCTTGCCGAATGTGGTGGCCACCACCGGCGGCTATAACAGCTACGCCAGCACCCCGAACGGCCAAACCCGGCCGCAATTCACCGCGACGCAGAGCCTGACCCTGACCCAGCCGGATAAAGGCGGCGTGCCGGACAAGGCGTTTACCGATTTGCTCGGCCAGTTGCAGGCGGATGGGCTGCTGCTCAACGGGCTCAGCGGCGACCTCTCCGATGCCGGGCGGCAGAGCGCGCAGCGCGATGCGATCCGCGACGCGTTGGCGCATCTGCGCGCCGAGGCGGCGGATATTGCCGATACGCTGCATAAAAAGGTCGGCGCGCTGAAGCAGTTGAGCGTGAATGGCGCCTCCGCGCCGTTGCCGCCCGGCCCCAGGGTGATGATGATGAAGGCCGCCGCCGCGGCGCCGCAATTGGCACCTGACAAGGTGACCATCAGCGCCAGCGTGTCGGCGCAGATCGAGCTGACCAGCACCGGGAATTAGAGCTTCGCGCTTCAGGCGAGGCTAAGCCGCCCAGCCGGCGGTTTGCGCCTCGCGCCTTGCTTCGTCCTCGATATGCTCGGCCAGCCGGTCGGTCACCGGCTGCGGGGCGTTTTTGCCCTTCAGCATCAGCACGCAGAAATCCGGCAGTTTCGGCAGCCCGTCCTCGCCTGGGCGTAAGGCACGGGTGCCTTCCGGCAGCCGGTTGGGAATGCCGCAGGTCACCGCTAGCCCGGCCAGAACCGGCACCAGCGAGCCGATGGCGCTGCCCGAGACATAGGCGATGCGATAGGGCAGGTGGGCCTCATCCAGCCCGCGCAAGGCGGCGCGCCGCCAGCTGCAATCATGCTCGGCCAGGGCCAGAGGCAGCGGGTCCAGCTTGTGCGGGGCGAAGCGGGTCGAGGTGATCCAGGCCAGCGGGCCACGAATCAGCTCTTGAGCCGGCCAGTTGCGCGTCTCATGCCCTTCGGAAATCAGCGACAGATCCAGCTGCCCGGCCTTCAGCCGGCCCATCAGCTCGGTTGAGGGCAGGCAGACCACCTCCACCTCCACCGCCGGATGGGTCTGGGCGAAGCGACGCAGCGCGCCGGGGAGGAATTGCAGGGCGTAATCATCCGGGGTGCCCAGACGCACCTTGCCGCTGATCTCCGGCGCCTGGAAGGCGGACCAGATGGAATCATTGAGCACCAGCAGCTCGCGCGCGCGGGAGAGCAGATATTGCCCGTGCGGCGTCAGCTCGATGCCTTCGCCCCGGCCGCGCTTGAGCAGCGTCTTGCCCAGAATATCCTCCAGCTTGCGCATCTGCATGGAAATCGCCGCCTGGGTGCGGCCCACGCGTGCACCGGCGCGGGTGAAGTTCTGCTCCTCCGCCACATAGATGAAGGCGCGCAACAGATCGGGATCGAGACCGGCGGGGAGGGGCATAGGATAAGATTATGTGATTTTTACGATAACAACAATTCGTTTTTCTTATTCAACCCGTGCGCCTAGATTTTCCGTCAGTGAAACAACACACGGAGTGAAGACCAAGCTGAGCATTGCCGAGCGGGTAAAGGCGGCGGCATCGCCGCACCCGGTGACGCGGCCGAACGGGCTCTGGGCGCGGATCATGCGGATGCGCAATGTGATCGTGGGGCGGCGGGCGATCATGCGCATGGATGCGCGCATGCTTGGCGATATCGGCCTCTCCCACGCCGAAGCGTTGGAAGAGGTTAACCGCAAACCCTGGGACGACACGCCCCGCCCGCGCTGAAAAATCAAAAGTTTTTGGGGGGTCTGGGGCGCTTTTTTCAAAAAGCGCCCCAGAGTCTTTGCCAAAAAAAGAGCGGCCCGAGGCCGCTCTTTTTCGTCGTGCAGTGCGCCCTTACGCCGCCTGCTTCTTCAGCAGCTTCTGCTTGATCAGCACCTCGGCGATCTGCACCGCGTTCAGCGCCGCGCCCTTGCGCAGATTGTCGGAGACGCACCAGAAGGCCAGGCCGTTCTCCACCGTCGGGTCCTTGCGCAGGCGCGAGACGAAGGTCGCGTCCTCGCCCTGGCACTCGATCGGGGTGATATAGCCGCCCGGCTCGCGCTTATCCTCGACGACGATGCCCGGCGCCTTGGCCAGCGCCTCGCGGGCTTCCTTCACCGAGACTGGGTTTTCGAATTCGACGAACACCGCCTCGGAATGGCCGATGAACACCGGCACGCGCACGCAGGTGGCGATCACCGGCACGTTGGGGTCGAGGATCTTCTTGGTCTCGACCGCCATTTTCCACTCTTCCTTGGTGGCGCCGTCATCCATGAACACGTCGATCTGCGGGATGACGTTGAAGGCGATATCCTTCTGGAACACCTGGGCGCGTCCCTTCTCGTTCACGAAGGAGACCTTGGTGTTGTTGTAGAGTTCGTCCATGCCCTCTTTGCCGGCGCCGGAGACGGACTGGTAGGTGCTCACCACCACGCGCTTGATCTTGAAGCGGTCATGCAGGGGCTTGAGCGCCACCACCATCTGGATGGTCGAGCAGTTCGGGTTGGCGATGATGTTGCGCTTGGTGTGCAGGGCGATATCCTGCGGGTTCACCTCGGGCACCACCAGCGGCACGTCCGGGTCCATGCGGAATTGGGAGGTGTTGTCGATCACCACGCAGCCGGCCGCCCCCGCGCGCGGCGCGTGAATGGCGGAGACGGAGGCGCCGGGGGAGAACAAAGCGATGTCCCAGCCGGTGAAATCGAAGGTTTCCAGATTCTGCACCTTCAGCACCTTATCCTCGCCGAAGGAGACTTCCTGCCCGGCGGAACGGCCGGAGGCCAGGGCGGCCACCTCGGAGACGGGGAAGTCCCGCTGGGCAAGGGTTTTCAGGATCTCGCGCCCCACCGCACCGGTGGCACCGACGACCGCAACCCTGTAGGACATGACGCTTACTCCAAAAATAAAAGTTCGGGCACCGGGGTTACGGCGAAATGTGCTTGCGCGCAAGCGTTTCACGCCAGAGTGCGAGGGGGGATGCGTGAATAGCATAAGTGTGGGGCAAAGCGCCCCATTCTAGGCGCAGATGAACGCCTGGATATCTGACTTGAACGCGAACGCTCACACCGCGCTGCGCCGGCCTGGGCCGTTTTTCCGGTATTACCCACCCGGCTGGCCCTATGCGGGAATGGCGCTCGGCTGGGTGGCATTGGCCCTATCGCCGTGGCTGCTTTGGATCAAGCGGTTGCCGGCGCTCAAAAAAGTTAAAAATCTGGAATGAATCACTAAAACTTGAGTGGCTTTTGCGGCATTCGAGATGGCAGAACCATGCCAGGAGAGGGGTGCAATGGGCGGCGGCGCGGTCAATGGCATGTTCTGGGGCATAATCGGGCTGGTGCTGGGTATCGCGGCGAGCATCGATAATATTCTGCTGGCCGGCATGCAGGGCCTTGGGATCTATCAGCCGCAATGGCAGGTCTGTATTCTGATTTTCATCGTGGCGCTGGCGGTGATGATGGTGATGCGCGTGCTCGGGGCGTTTCTCGGCGGGCTGACCCTGATTTTCTCCGCGGTGCTGCTGGTGCATTTCGTGTTTCCGACGCTGGGCCACTGAGCGCCCGGGCGGTGTGCGGCGCCTGGCTGTCTCAGGGGCCGCTATGCAGCGTGATCTCGCGCATCCGCCAGCTCAAAGCCAGCCCGCCCAGTGCCATCGCCAGGCAAAGCCCGAAGCCCAGCCGGTAGCCACTGACCGGGTCGGCAAAGCCGCCATCCAGGGCGGCGCCGGCCAAGGTGGCGCCGAACACCCCGCCAATCGCCCGCAACAGCAGCAGCATGCCGGTGGCGATGCCGATTTCCGGCAGATCGGTCAGCGCCTGCACCGCCAGGATGGTGGTGGGCTGCAGCATCCCCACCCCGAAGCCAATCAGTGCCGAGACCGGCACCGGGGCGAGGAGCGGGTTGAGCGTCATCACCAGAAATGCCGTGGAGGCGAGGCTGGTGCCGGTGACGAACATCGCCCGCAGCTTGCCCGTCCGCCGGGCGATCTGTCCGGCCGTATAGGCCCCCGCGACGCCGGTGAGCAGGAATGGCACCAGCTCGATGCCGGCCTGGGCCGGCTTGTCGTGAAAGAAGCGCTGCAGCAGCAGGGGGAACATGAAGATGGCGCCGAACAGGGCGAAATTATTCAGCGCCGCCAGGGCGATGGTGCCGCGCAGCCGGATCAGCAGGCCGGAGGGCATCAGCGGGTGCGGGCTGCGCCGCTGCTGGACGCGCAGGGCGAGGAGTCCGAGCAGGCCGGCCAGCACCAGCCCCGCTTCCGGCCAGGAGAGCCAGCGCAGATCCACCCCGCCCAGGCTGATCGCCAGCAGCAGCAATGTGCTGGCGCCGATCAGCAGCCCCGCGCCGCTGAGATCGAACCGGCCGCGACGGCCATTGATCGGCAGATCCTTCAGCCCGCGTATGCATAGCGCCAGGGCGCACAGCCCTAGCGGCAGATTGACCCAGAAAATATAACGCCAGGAGAGATTCTGCGCGAGCCAGCCGCCCACCACCGGCCCCGCGCCGGAGGCCAGCGCCCACATCGAGGCGAAATAGGCCTGGTAGCGCCCGCGCTCGCGCGGCGGCACCGCATCCGCCACCGCCGCCTGGGAGACGGTGATCAGCGCGCCGCCGGCCAGCCCCTGCAAGGCCCGGCCCAGCAGCAAGGCCGGCACCGACCAGGCCATGGCGCAGAAGAGGCTGGTGAGCACGAAGGCGACGAGAGCCGGGCCCAGCACCTTGGCACGGCCGAACTGGTCCGAGAGTTTGCCATAAAGCGGGGTGGTGGCGGTGGAGGCGAGCAGATAGGCCGAGACCACCCAGGAGAGATGCGTCTGGCCGTGCAGGCTTTGCGCCATTTGCGGGATGGCGGGCAGCACCACGGTCTGGTCCAGCGCGGCCAGGAGCATGCACAGCATCACCCCCTGGACGACGCGCAGGCGCTCGACGTGGCTATAGCGGCGCGGCTTTGCCTGCCCGTCCATGGCTGATCATCCTTATCGGCAATTGTGCTGACCCTTTTGGCCATGGCATGGATTTTGGCAAGATTGCCCGCGCCGGGCCCAGCCATAGGAAACAAGTATGCCTCTCTCCGCCGCCACCGCCCCCCGCCGCCTGCTGCACACCCGCGAGGTGACGCTGCAAGGCTATCTGCGCGAGGACGGGCTGATCGAGGTCGAGGCGCGGATGACCGATGTGAAGAGCTACAGCATGGCCAATATCGACCGCGCCGGCATCCCCGCCGGGGTGCCGCTGCATGATATGTGGATTCGCATGACCCTGACCGTCGAGGAGATGGAAATCGTCGCCTGCGAGGCGGCGATGGATTCGACACCCTATAATATATGCCCGCAAACCGCGCCGAATATGGCGCGGCTGGTCGGCCTGAAGATCGGCAAGGGGTTTTTGCGCGCCGCCGCGCAGCGCGTGGGCGGGGTTGAGGGCTGCACACATCTGCGCGAATTGCTGCAGCCGGTGGCCACCACCGCCTACCAGACCCGCTATTCCGTGCTCAATCACGGGCCCGACGGGGGAGAGGGCAAGGACAAGCCGGGCCTGGCGCCGGCACTGCTGAATACGTGCCATTCTTACAATGAAACCGGGCCGGTGGTGGCGAGGCTGCGCGCGGAGGCGGAACTCTCTGCGCCAAACTGACACAAACCAAGGGCTTGATGCGCCGTTTGCGGGGGCGGGGCACTTATGGCCTTGCTGCGGCGGAAACCCTATGTTACTGCCCCGCCAAGCCTTGCAAGAGGCATTATATTTCAGAGCACGGCAACAAGGCAGGATAAACTTTGGTCGATATCACGGATAATCGTGTCACTGGCCTGGCCGGGCGTTACGCCGCGGCGCTGTACGCGCTGGCGCATGAGCAAGGCGCGCTGGACCAGACCGTCGAGCAGATCGCGGCGCTGGGCCGCCTGATCAAGGAGAGCAAGCCTCTCGCCGCGTTGATCGCCAACCCGCTGACCGACATCGCCCAGGCCGGCAAGGCGCTGGATGAGGCGCTGGCGGCGCAGGGCGTGTCGACACTGGTGCGGCATTTTGTCGGAGTCGTCGCCGCGAATCGCCGCCTGCGCGACCTGCCGATGCTGATCCAGGGCTTCGGCGCCTATGCCGCCGCCAAGCGTGGCGAGGCCGTCGCGGTGGTCACCTCCGCCCACGCCTTGTCCGATACCCAGCGCGCCCAGCTCACCGCCCGCCTGGCCGAAGCTGGCCATGGCACGGTGCGGCTGATTGAAAAGCTCGATGCCGGGCTGCTCGGCGGTCTGCGCCTGCAGATCGGCGACAAGCTCTACGACACCACCCTCAAATCGCGCCTTAACCGGCTGAATTATTCTCTCAAGGGAGCTGCCTGATATGGAGATCCGTCCCGCCGAAATCTCCGAGATCCTGAAGCGTCAGATCGCGGATTTCGACACCGAAGCCAATGTGGCCGAGACCGGCCAGGTCCTCTCCGTGGGGGATGGCATCGCGCGCGTGTTCGGTCTCGCCAATGTGCAGGCCGGCGAGCTGGTGGATTTCCCCGGCTCCGGCCTCAAGGGCATGGCGCTGAACCTGGAAGCCGACAATGTCGGCGTGGTGATCTTCGGCGACGACAAGACCATCCGCGAGGGCGACACCGTCACCCGCACCGGCCAGATCGTCGACGTGCCGGTGGGCAAGGGGCTGCTGGGCCGCGTCGTTGACGCGCTGGGCAACCCGATCGACGGCAAGGGCCCGGTGATGTACGCCGAGCGCCGCCTGGTCGAGACCAAGGCGCCGGGCATCATCCCCCGCAAATCCGTGCATGAGCCGATGCAGACCGGCATCAAGGCGATCGACGTGCTGGTGCCCGTCGGCCGTGGCCAGCGCGAGCTGATCATCGGCGACCGCCAGACCGGCAAGACCGCGCTGATCGTCGACACCATCATCAACCAGAAGGCGGTCAACGCCTCTGGCGATGAGAGCAAGAAGCTGTACTGCATCTATGTCGCGGTCGGGCAGAAGCGCTCCACCGTCGCCCAGCTGGTGCGCACGCTGGAGGAATACGGCGTGATGGAATACTCCATCGTCGTCGCCGCCACCGCCTCCGACCCGGCGCCGATGCAGTATCTGGCCCCGTATACTGGCTGCGCCATGGGCGAATATTTCCGCGATAACGGCATGCATGCGCTGATCGGCTATGACGATCTGTCCAAGCAGGCGGTCGCCTATCGCCAGATGTCCCTGCTGCTGCGCCGCCCGCCGGGCCGCGAAGCCTATCCGGGCGACGTGTTCTACCTGCATTCGCGCCTGCTCGAGCGCGCCGCCAAGATGTCCGACGAGTATGGCGCGGGCTCGCTGACGGCGCTGCCGGTCATCGAAACCCAGGCCGGCGACGTGGGCGCCTACATCCCGACCAACGTGATCTCGATCACCGACGGCCAGATCTTCCTGGAGACCGAGCTGTTCTTCAAGGGCATCCGCCCGGCCATTAACGTCGGCCTCTCGGTCTCGCGCGTCGGCTCCGCCGCGCAGATCAAGGCGATGAAGCAGGTGGCCGGCAAGATCAAGCTCGACCTGGCGCAGTACCGCGAAATGGCGGCCTTCGCCCAGTTCTCCTCCGATCTCGACCCCGCCACCCAGAAGCTACTGGCCCGCGGCGCGCGCCTGACCGAGCTTTTGAAGCAGCCGCAGTTCAAGCCGCTCTCGGTTGCCGAGCAGGTGATCTCCGTCTTCGCCGGTACCCGTGGCTATTTGGACGGCGTCGCGGTGGACAAGATCGGCCAGTTCGAGATGCAGCTGCTTTCCGACATCAAGGTGAACGCGCCCGAGATCGTGAACGCGATCGAGGCCGACCAGCAGATCAAGCCCGAGACGGAAAAGGCGCTGATCGCGTTCATCGAGACCCTGCTCCGCACCTTCGGATAAGCCCATGCCCTCGCTGAAAACCCTGCGCAACCGGATCAACAGCGTCAAATCGACGCAGAAGATCACGAGCGCCATGAAGATGGTGGCGGCGGCCAAGCTCCGTCGCGCGCAGGCCCAGGCCGAGGCCTCGCGCCCCTATGCCGTGCGCATGGCGGAGATGCTGGCGGCCCTGGCCGCCTCCGAGGCGGGCAACCCGAACGCCTCCAAGCTGCTGGTGGGCAATGGCAAGCGCCAGACCCATTTGTTGCTGGCGGTGACGGCGGATCGCGGTCTGGCCGGTGGCTTCAATGCCAATATCGCCAAGCAGGTGCGCCAGAAGGCCGCGCAGCTGACCGCCGAAGGCAAGACCGTTAAGATCTTCGCGCTCGGCCGCAAGGGCAATGACAGTTTGCGCCGCGACATGGGGGCCAGCATCACCGGCACCAAGAACTTCGTCGGCAAGAAGGTCGTGACCTTCGCGGATGCGGAAGAGGTGGCGCAGGAGGTCATTCGCGGCTTCAAGGCCGGCGAGTACGACACCGTGACGCTGATCTTCAACCGCTTCCACAATGTGATGACGCAGAAGCCGGTCGAGCAGCCGCTGATCCCCGCCGCGGCCCCCAGCGCGAACGATAACGCGATGGAGCATAATTACGAGGTGGAGCCGGATGACGGCACGCTGCTGGACCGCCTGCTGCCGCGCAATCTGGCGGTGCAGATCTACGCGGCACTGTTGGAAAACGCCGCGGGCTTCTACGCCGCGCAGATGACCGCGATGGACAGCGCCACCCGCAATGCCGGCCAGATGATCAAGAAGCTGACGCTGAGCTATAACCGGGCCCGTCAGGCGAACATCACCAGAGAGCTGATTGAAATCATTTCCGGCGCGGAAGCCGTTTGAGGACATAGACATGACAAGCAACAACACCGGCCGTGTGACCCAGATCAATGGCGCTGTTGTCGACGTTCAGTTCGACGGCGCGCTGCCCTTCATTCAGAACGCCCTGGAGACCCAGATCGGCGAGCGCCGTCTGGTGCTCGAAGTGGCGCAGGAAATCGGCGAACGCACCGTGCGCTGCATCGCCATGGACAGCACCGACGGCATGGTCCGCGGCCAGTCCGTGACCGATACCGGGGCCGCCATCTCCGTGCCGGTCGGCCCGGGTGTGCTGGGCCGCATCCTGAACGTGATCGGCGAGCCGATCGATGAGCGCGGCCCGATCGTGGCGACCGCCCGCGCGCCGATCCATAACGATGCCCCCTCCTTCGAGGAGCAGGCCGGTTCCGCCGAGATCCTGGTCACCGGCATCAAGGTGGTGGATCTGCTGGCTCCGTATCTGAAGGGCGGCAAGGTTGGCCTGTTCGGCGGCGCCGGCGTGGGCAAGACCGTGCTCATCCAGGAGCTGATCAACAACATCGCCAAGGGCCATGGCGGTGTGTCCGTGTTCGCGGGCGTTGGCGAGCGGACCCGTGAGGGTAACGATCTGTACCATGAAATGATCGATGCCGGCGTCATCAAGCTGAACGAGGACGGCACCACCGACGGTTCCAAGGTCGCGCTGGTCTATGGCCAGATGAACGAGCCGCCGGGTGCGCGCGCCCGCGTCGCCCTCTCCGGCGTGACGATGGCCGAGTATTTCCGCGACCAGGAAGGCCAGGACGTGCTGTTCTTCGTGGACAACATTTTCCGCTTCACCCAGGCGGGTGCGGAAATGTCCGCGCTGCTGGGCCGCATCCCCTCCGCGGTGGGCTATCAGCCGACCCTGGCGACGGATATGGGCGCCCTGCAGGAGCGCATTACCTCCACCAAGAAGGGCTCCATCACCTCCGTGCAGGCCGTGTACGTGCCCGCCGACGATCTGACCGACCCGGCCCCGGCCAACACCTTCGCGCATCTGGATGCGACGACCGTGCTGAACCGCGCGATCGCCGAAAAGGGCATCTACCCGGCCGTGGATCCGTTGGACTCCACCTCCCGCTCGCTCGACCCGCGCATTGTCGGCGAGGAGCACTACAAGGTGGCGCGCGACGTGCAGCGCATTCTGCAGACCTATAAGGGCCTGCAGGACATCATCGCCATCCTGGGCATGGACGAGCTCTCCGAGGATGACAAGCTGGTTGTGGCCCGCGCCCGCAAGATCGAGCGCTTCCTGTCGCAGCCGTTCCATGTCGCCGAAGTCTTCACCGGTTCGCCAGGCGTGTTCGTCGGCATCGAGGACACCATCCGCTCCTTCAAGGGCCTGGTGAATGGCGATTACGACCATATGCCGGAAGCGGCCTTCTACATGGTCGGCGGCATCGACGAGGCGATCGCCAAGGCCGAAGCCCTGGCGGCGAAGGCCTGATCCATGCCCTTGGCCCTGGAAATCATCAGCCCGGAGCGGCTGCTGCTGGCCCGTGAGGTCGACATGGTCGTGGTTCCGGGGACGGAAGGCGATCTCGGCATCCTGCCGGGCCATTCCAAGCTGGTCACCAGCCTGCGCGGCGGGCTGGTCGATATCTACGAGGCCGGGAAGATCACCGACCGCTTTTTTGTCACCGGCGGTTTCGCCGAGGTGACGGAAGGCCGCTGCTCGGTGCTGGCGGACGAGATCATCCGCCAGGCTGATCTCGATCCGGCGGCGGCGCAGGCGAAGCTGGCGGAGGCCGAGGCGGCCTTCGCGGCGGTGAACCTGCAGGATGCCGACGCCTATCGCGAAGCCTCAGATACGCTGATCTCCGCCCAGGCGATGGTGGATAGCGTGGCGCTCGCGCCCGCGGCCTGAAATTTTTACGTTGCTCCCTGAGTAACCTTAAGGCGCCCCTCGCGGGGCGCCTTTTTTATGGGCCGGCGCAGCGGTGGACTCCGAGCGCTGTCAGTTCTCGTATTTTTTCACGATTGGGGCGATGGCCTGGGCGATCATCGTCATGCCCTCACGGTCAGGATGCAAGGCCGGCTCCGGTGGGGTGAGATGCGGATCGACAAAGAGCGAGGCGTCCACCTTGCCGTCCTTGATGAACAGATGCCGCAGATCGACGAAGGTGACGCCTTCATTCCCCTCATAGTGCTTGGCGAGATCGGCGTTGGTGGCGATGGTCTGCGCATCCACCCAGGGGCCGCGAATGCAGGGCAGCACGCCCAGCAGCAGGATATGCGCCCCGGGCAGGCGCTTCTGGGTGTTCGCCACCACGGATTCGATGCCGGGCACCGTCATCGCGGCGTCCCAATGTACCCGGCCGAAATTATTGGCGCCGATCAGGATGATGGCGAGCTTCAGGTGCAGCCCTGCCACCTGGCCATGGTCGAGCCGCCAGATCAGCGAGGCGGTGGTGTCGCCGATGAAGCCGAAATCCAGCGCGTCATAGGGGCCGTAATATTTGTCCCAGACCGGCTTGATGTCGTCATAGCCATGCCCGCCCTGGCGCTGCCAGTAATAGGTGATCGAATCGCCCAGCCAGACCAGCCTGGCGTTGGGATGCGCGGCCTTCTCGACCAGCGTGGCGTGCCAGCGGGCATTCCACCAGGGCAGGTCGGTGCGGCCGATCGGCGCCTCGGCGAGATTGACCTTGGCTTGGGCGGCGGTGGGGGCGAAGGCAGGGGCGAGCAGCAGGGCGGCCGCCAGCAGAGCGCGCCTCACAGCCCGCCCCACAGCAGCGCCAGCGAAGCCACGCCGGCCAGCGCGCAATAGATCGCGAACGGCTTCATCGCCCACTCATCATGGTCCTTGAAATAGCGCATCAGGAAGGCGGTGCTGGCATAGGCGACGATGCCGGAGACGATGGCCGCCACCAGCGAGATGCCGAACAGCGCATGCAGCTCATGCGCCTTGATCAGCTTCGGCACTTCGGCGGCGGCGGCGGCGAGGATCACTGGCGTGCCCATCAGGAAGGAGAATTTCGCCGCCCCGGCATAGGAGATGCCGCGCTGCAACCCGCCGACGATGGCCGCCCCCGAGCGCGAAATTCCCGGCAGGAAGGCCAGGCACTGGAAGATGCCGATGATCAGCGCGTCCACATAGCCGATGGTGGTGCCGCGCAAAGGCTGGCCGCGCCGGCGCTCGCCGGCCAGCAGCACGATGGCGTTGAGGATGAGAAAGCCGGCCGCGATCATCGGGCTGGCGAAGAGATGGGCGATATGTTTCTTCAGCAGCGCGCCGATGATCACCGCCGGGATGGTGGCGACGATCAGCTTGCCCAGCAGCGCCCGGGCGGAGGCGTTTTCGGCCTCATAGCCCAGCCCCAGCACGCCGCGCGCCATCACCAGCCATTCCACATAGAAATAGGCGATCAGCCCGAAGGCGGTGCCCAGATGCAGCATCACCAGGAAAGGCAGGAAGCTCGGCGCCGCCTGGTCCACATGCCAATGCAGCAAGGCCGGCACCACCACCGCATGGCCCAGCGAGCTGACGGGGAAGAGTTCCGTCGCCCCCTGCAGGATGGCAAACAGCACGGCATGCAATAAATCCATGAAATCATCCCCTCAGCTATGGCGCGGTCAAGCCGGACGCCCCATTTGCTGCTTCGCAGAATTTTCCCGCGCCGTTAAGTCGAGGCCCATGTCTGAATCATCTCCGTCCCGACAAATGGTCGGGTTGCTTGCCGCCTCCTGCGGGATTGTCGTGGCGAATATTTATTATGCGCAGCCGCTGATCGGGTTGATCGGCCCGGCGCTGCATATGGGCGGGCAGGCGGAAAGCCTGATCGTGACCCTGACCCAGCTCGGCTATGCGGCGGGGCTGCTGTTCCTGGTGCCGCTGGGGGATCTGGTGGAGAATCGGCGCCTGGTGGTGCTGACCATCTCGGCGGCGATCATCCCGCTGCTGCTGGCTGGATTCGCCTGGGATGCGCGGGTGATGCTGGTGGTCTCGGCCTTGATCGGGGTGACCTCGGTGGCGGTGCAGATGCTGATCCCGCTGGCGGCGCACCTGACACCTGAACATCAGCGCGGCAAGGTGGTGGGGATGGTGACCTCCGGGCTGCTGTTCGGCATCCTGCTGTCGCGGCCTGTCGCCTCGACCATCGCGGCGTTCTCCTCCTGGCGGATGGTGTTCTTTCTCTCCGCCGCGGCGATGGCCGGGATGGCGGTGCTGCTGAGCCGCAAATTGCCGCATCGGCAGCCGGCGGCGAACCATCATTATTTCGCGCTGCTGGGCTCCTTGTTCACGCTGCCGCTGCGCTTCGCGGTGCTGCGCCAGCGCGCCTTGGTGCATGCCGCGTGCTTTGCCGGGTTCTCGCTGTTCTGGACCGGGGTGCCGCTTTATCTGGCCGCACAGTTCGGCTTCACCCAGCGCGGTATCGCGGTGTTCGCGCTGGTGGGCGCGGCGGGGGCGCTGGTGGCGCCCTGGGCCGGGCATATGGCGGATCGCGGCCATACGCGCGCCGGCACCATCCTGGCGCTGCTGGGCGTGATGCTGGCCTTTCTCATCGCGGCTTTGGGGGCGCAGATCCATTCGGTGCTGATGCTGGCGCTGGCCGGCATCGTGCTGGATTCGGCGGTGCAGACCAATCTCGTGCTCAGCCAGCGCTCGATCTATATTCTCGCCCCTGAACTGCGTTCGCGGCTGAATGGCGTGTTCATGGCCGGGTTTTTTCTCGGCGGCGCGGCGGGCTCGGCCGCTTGCGGCGTGCTGTTGGCGCAAGGTGGCTGGATTGGGCTGTGCATCGCCGGCGGGGCTTTGGGGCTGGTGGGGCTGGGCTATTTTCTCAGCGTGCGCCGGAGATGAGCCTTGGTCTTGTGTTGCTGATCGTCGCGGTCAGCCTGGGCTGCATCATGGCGCGGCCCTTCGGGATGAAGGAGGCTTGGCCGGCTCTGGCCGGGGCATTGCTGCTGGTGGGCCTAAGCGCGCTCTCGCCGCGTGGCGCGCTGGCGGCGGTGGGGCAGGGGACGCAGGTTTACCTGTTTCTCATCGGCATGATGCTGCTGGCCGAGCTGGCGGTGCTGGAAGGCGTGTTCGACTGGGCGGCGGCGCATCTGGCGCGCTGGGCCGGGGGCTCGGCGCTGGCGCTGTTCACGCTGGTTTACGCGCTGGCGGTGGTGATTACGGCGCTGCTCTCCAATGATGCGACGGCGGTGGTGTTCACCCCGGCCGTTGCCGCCATGGCCGGGGCGGCGGGGGCGCGGGACAAGCTGCCTTATCTGCTGATCTGCGCTTTCGTCGCCAATGCCGCCTCGTTCCTGCTGCCGATTTCAAATCCGGCCAATCTGGTGCTGTTCGATGGGCATATGCCGCGCCTGGGGGAATGGCTGCGATTGTTCGGTCTGGCCTCGGTGCTGGCAATCCTGGCGAGTTACGCGACCTTGTGGCTGACCCAGAAGGCGCATCTGCGCGAGAGGTTGCAGGTGCCGGATGAGAGCGTGCCACTGCGCACCGGCGGGCGCTGGACGCTGGCCGGGCTCGGGGTGGCGGCGCTGCTGCTGATCGCCGCGGCGGCCTTTGGCTGGGCCTTGGGCACGCTGACCTTCCTGCTCGGGGCCGGGTGCCTGGTGCTGGTCAGCCTGCTGACGCGCACCCCACCCTGGCAGGCCCTGCGCGGCGTCTCTTGGAGTGTGCTGCCGCTGGTGGCCGGGCTGTTCGTGATGGTGGCGGCGTTGGACCAGGCCGGGCTGGTGCGGGTGCTCTCCGGCTTCGCGCATGCCGGGATTGGGCCAATAGGTGCCGGGCTGGGGCTGCTCAGCAATCTCGCCAATAACCTGCCGGTCGGGCTGCTGGCGGCGCATCTCTTCGCCCAGGCCCCGGCCGGGGCGAAGGCGGCGGCGCTGATCGGGGTGGATCTGGGGCCAAACCTCTCCGTCACCGGCTCGCTGGCGACGATCCTCTGGCTGAATGCGCTGCGCCGCGAGGGGCTGGCGATGAGCGCCTGGCGGTTCCTGGCGCTGGGCGCGGTGATGATGCCGCCTGCTTTGGCACTGGCGCTGCTCGGCTTGTGGGCGAGTCTCTGACCCTTTGACAGCGTCTGGTTGTGCTGGTTTCATGCCGTTTCTGTAACGGAGGCGGGGATGAGCCTGGCACGGCGCACCGCGCACGGGGCGGCCTGGAATTTCGCGACCGTGCTGGCCGAGCGCGCAGCCGGGTTTGCCATCCTGGCCTTGCTGCTGCGGGTGGTGCCGGCGCGTGATGTCGGGCTGATCGCGATTGCCTCGGCGATGTCCGAGCTGGCCAAAATAGTGGCCAATTCCGGCGCCGGCGAACAGGTGCAGGCCAGCCCTGGCGACCGCGCGGTGGAGGCCGGGGCGTTCTGGAGCCAGCTGCTCACCGCGCTGTTGTTCATGGCCGGGTTGTGGCTGCTCGCGCCGTGGGCGGCGCGGCTCTATCATCTGCCGTTGCTGCGGGCGGTGCTGCGGGTGATGGCGTTGAGCGTGGTGATGACCTGCTGTCTCATCGTCCCCTCGGCGCGGCTCAGCTCACAATTCCGGTTTCGTACCATCGGGCTGATCTCGCTCGGCAGCACGCTGCTCGGGGGCCTGTGCGCGCTGCCTCTGGCCTATGCCGGGCAGGGCGTCGCGGCCCTGGTGGCGCAGCGTCTGGTCGGGGTGGGCTTCTATGCGCTGGTGGCCAGCGCCTGCGCGCGCTGGGTGCCGCCGCGCCCGCCTGGCTGGGCGGTGCTGCGCGCCGGCTTCGCCTTTTCGCGCCCGCTGATGGAGGCGGCCTTTGTCGATTTCATCGCCCTCACCGGCTATGTGTTGCTGCTGGGGTTGATGCTGCCGCTGGTGGCGCTGGCGCAGTTTCGCATCGCCCAGCGCCTGCTGGAGGTGCTGCAGGAGGTGGCGTTTCTGCCCGCCCGCAAGCTGGTGCTGCCGGTACTGGTGGCGGTGCGTGACGACCCGCCGCGCCGGGCTTTGGTGTTGCGCCATATTCTCGATGCGCTGTGCCTGCTGATCTTCTTCGTCAGCGCGGTGAGCGGGGCGGCGGCGCGGCCTTTGGTGCTGCTGATGTTCGGGCCGGGCTGGGCAAGGGCGGTGCCGGTCTTCGCCATTCTCAGCCTGGTGGCGCCGAGCCTCGCCCTCTACGGCATCATCAACCCGTTGCTCACCGCGCTGGGGCGGGTGGGGCTCGTCTCCTGGTATGCCTGGGTGAATGCGCTGAGCATGTTGGCGACCTGCTGGCTGGCCGCACCGTTCGGGTTGGCGGCGCTGGCCTGGGCGCTGGCGGCGCGCGGGGCGGCTTCCTCCTTGCTGTTTCTGCTGGCGCTGCGCCAGGGCCAGCGCGATCTGGCCTGGCCGCTCTTCCGGCTGCTGCTGGTGCCACTGGCCGGGCTGCTTGGCGCGCGGCTGGCGGGCTGGGTGGTCACGCCGCTCTTGCCGGCGGCGTTGGGGCAGGCGCTGATCCTGCAGGCGGGCATTGCGGCGTTGGCTTTCATCGGCATCGTGCTGGTTTTGGCGCCGGTGCGGCTGCGGGCCTTGGCGCGACGGCTGCGGCTGGCACTGTTTCCCTTGCCCAACCGGCCCCATGCTGGTTGAATGGCGGCACCCATGGACGCACCGCCGATCACCCTCCACCGCCCGGCGCAGCAGCTGGCCGGCCTTGTGCTGACCTCGCCGCATTCCGGCCGGGTCTATCCGGAGGCGTTCCTGCAGGCCTCGCGGCTGACGCCAGAGGCGATCCGCGGCTCGGAGGATAGTTTCGTCGAGGAGCTGTTCGCCGCCGGTCCGGCCTTGGGTGTGCCGCTGCTGGCGGCGGAATTTCCCCGCGCCTGGTGCGATGTGAATCGCGAACCCTGGGAGCTGGACCCCAACATGTTCGCGGACCGGTTGCCCGATTACGTGAATATCGCCAGCCCGCGTGTAGCCTGCGGGCTGGGCACGCTGGCGCGGATCGTCGGCACTGGCGAGCCGATCTATGCCCGCAAGCTGTTCTTCGAGGAGGCGCGGGCGCGAATCGAGAGCTGCTGGCGGCCTTTTCACGAGGCGCTGGCCGGGCTGATCGAGGAAAATCTGGAGCGGTTCGGCTATTGCCTGGTGCTGGATTGCCATTCCATGCCCACCCCGTTCAGCCGGTTGAGCCCGCGCCCGGACATTATTCTGGGCGACGCGCACGGCGCCAGCTGCCGCCCGGCCTGGTCGAACTTCATCGAAGGGCAATTTCTCGGGCAGGGATTTTCGGTGCGCCGGAATGACCCGTACGCTGGCGGCTTCATCACCCGCCATTATGGCCGCCCGCATGAGGCGGTGCAGGTGATGCAGATCGAGCTGGCGCGCGGGCTTTACATGAATGAGCGCCAATATACCCGCAAACCCGGCTTCGAGGCGGTGCAGGCGCGGCTTTCCGCGATTCTGGCGGAGGTGATCCAGACCCTGCGGCAAGGCGGCCTGCCTGGTCCGTACTTCAAGCAAGCGGCAGAGTAAAAAAAAGGCGGTGCATAAAGCACCGCCAAGTTTAGGGAGGAAACGTCCAAGAAACAGGGGAGAAAACTCACCCTGTAAAATCGTTTTACCTAAACTCATGTTGCAGTGCAAGAGAAATTTTGCGGCGCAGCATAAATCCGCTCCCCGGCCACCTCATGCCGGACCGGCTTTTTCCTCGGGGCGCTGGCCCGGCAGGCCGTGCCGTGCGAGATCCGGCTGAATCGCGACGATTATTCTTCATCCTGGGCTTTACCTTCGCGCGCCCGCCGATTATGAGCGTCGGGCTGGTGCCGTTCAGGCGACGCTGTGCACCGGAGGGGTGGCCGAGAGGCTGAAGGCGGCGGTTTGCTAAACCGTTATACGCTGTCAAGGCGTATCGTGGGTTCGAATCCCATCTCCTCCGCCAGCACAACCTATTGATTTTCAATATTTTTTAAGCGGTTTTCGCGCTTTCGGTATACTATTTGCCGCCCCGGTATGACCGGTGCGGCTTTCCGGTCAGGCCTTGAAGTTGATTTCCGCACTCTGGCGCACCAGGCCGAGGCGCGGGAAGATCGTCTTGATCGCGAATTCATGCGCGCCGTCGCCGAGCGAGGTGCAGAGATCCTCGGCAAGCACCAGCTGATAGCCATGCTCCCAGGCCTGCCGCGCGGTGGATTCCACGCCGATATTGGTGGCGATGCCGCAGAGCACGATATTTGTGATGCCGCGGCGGCGCAGCTGCAGGTCCAGCTCGGTGCCATGAAAGGCGCTCCATTGGCGCTTGATGATGGTGACATCGCCCGGCTGCACCAGACCTTCGACGAAATTCAGCCAGTCATCGGGCAGCGTGCCGTGATTGCCGGGGGCGTCCACCTGCTGGCGCAGCGCATCCCCGAAATCCGCGTGCCAGCCGACATGCACCGGCACCACCAGCACCCCGGCGGCGCGGCATTTTTCCACGAAGGGCAGGGTGCGGGCGACGATGTCCGCACCGCTGCGCGGGCTGGTGGGCAGGGCGGTGATGCCGTTCTGCAGGTCGATGAGCACCAGGGCGGTGCGGGCGGGATCAAGCTCGGTCATGGCAACAGCCTTTTCAGATAAGGGGGACTGTATTATGAGGATTTCCTCACATTCGGATATATGAGCGTGTCCTCACATTCGTCAAGCGCGACCCAGCCCGGCAAGGCGCCCAAGCAGGCGCGCGGCGTGCAGCGTGTGGCCGCACTGCTGGAAGCCGCCGCAAGCCTATTTGCGGAAAAAGGCGTGGAGGCGGCGACGATGACCGAGATCGCCAAACGCGCCGGGGCGCCGATCGGCTCGCTCTACCAGTTTTTCCCCTCCAAATCCGCCGTGGCGATGGCGCTGCTGGAGCGCTATGCCGCGCGGCTGGAGGAAAGTCTGGGGGCGCTGCGCGATGCCGCGCCGGGTTTGAGCCCGGAGGCGCTGGCGGCCGGGCTGCTGGCGGTGCTGCGCGCGCATGAGCAGGACCGGGCGCTGGCGCCTTCCTTGCTGGAGGCTTGTGCGGATCTGGTGGGCCAGGCGCGGCCGTTCCGTGCGCGCAGCCGCGCTTTGGTGGAAGCCGTTTTGCTTCAAGCCAGGCCGCCACTCGCCCCCGGCCGCGCGGCGGCGATGGCGATGCCGGTGCTGCTGATGATGAAGCAGGTGCCCAAGGCAGGGCAGGAGGAAGAGCTGGTGGCGGAGCTGACGCGGATGCTCGGGATGTATCTGCGCGCCGGATAAGGGAAATGATGTAAACGTTTTCATTTTCATAAAAGCGTTTCCGGACTGTCGCGAAATTGTCATCGGCGGCGCGCTAAAGCGCCCGCATGAAATCGCAACCCCGCCCCACTTTGCACGATGTCGCCGCGCAGGCCGGTGTCTCCATCGCCACCGTCTCGCGAGTGCTGAATGGCGGGGCGCGGATTAGGCCGGAGACGGCGCAGCGCGTGCAGGAGGTGGTCCGCGCCTTGGGCTTTCGGCCCAACCGCATGGGGCGGGATCTGCGCAGGGGGCAGAGCCGGGCTGTCGGCGTGTTGCTGCCCACCCTCGCCAACCCGGTATTCGCCGACAGCGTCTCCGGGATTCAGGAGGCGGCGCGCGAGGCGGGCTGGACGGTGCTGATCACCTCCAGCGATTACGACCCCGCCCAGGAGCGGGCGGCGATGGAGGGGCTGCTGGCCGAGCGCGTGGCCGGGCTGATCGTCACCGTCGCGGATGCCGAGCGCAGCCCGACCCTGGATGCGCTGGACGAGGCCGGTCAGCCTTATGTGCTGTTTCACAATGAATCGCCGTTTCCGGAACGCGCCAGCGTCGCCGTCGATAACGAGGCGGCCGGGGCGGATGCGGCGCGCGCGCTGATCGCCCAAGGCCATCGGCGGCTGGCGATGGTGGCGGGGCGGTTTCTCGCCTCGGACCGTTCGCGCCGTCGCCATCGCGGTTTCATGCAGGCGGTGGCGCAGGCCGGGCTGCCGGCGCCGGCCTTGATCGAGGCCGATTTCAATGCCGAGGCGGCGGCGGCGCTGGGCGGCGTGTTCACCGCCTCTGGCCGGCCGACCGGGCTGTTCTGTTCGAATGATCTGCTGGCGCTGCGCACCATCGCCGGGTTGCGCGCGCTCGGGCTGGCGGTGCCGGGGGATGTCTCGGTCATCGGCATGGACGGCATCAATGTCGGCCAGCTGATCAGTCCCAGCCTCGCCTCCATCGTGCAGCCGGCCCGCGAGATGGGCCGGCGCGCCTTCCTGCATCTGCTGGCGCGCCTGGCCGAGGCCAGCCCGCCCGCGCAGATCCGCCTTTCCCATCGCTACCGGCCCGGGCAGTCGCTCGCGGCCGCAACCCCCCAGGAGTGACCACGCCATGTTGAGACGTACCATGTTGACGCTGACCGGTGCGCTTGCCGCCAGCACCGCGATCTCCCGCCGCGCCTTCGCCCAGGAGACGGCGATTTGCTATAATTGCCCGCCGGAATGGGCGGATTGGGCCGGCCAGTTGAAGGCGTTTCAGCAGAAAACCGGCATTTTCGTGCCGGCTGATGACAAGAATAGTGGCCAGGCGATGGCCGCGGCCCTGGCCGAGCGCGCGCATCCGGTGGCGGATGCGATGTATCTGGGCGGGCAGGTTGGCATTCAGGCCAAGCAGGACGGGCTGACCCAGCCCTACAAGCCGGCCGGGTTCGACCAGGTGCCGGCCGGGCAGAAAGACCCGGACGGCTATTGGTTCGCCATCCATAGCGGCACGCTGGGCTTTTTCGTCAACAAGGCGGCGCTGGGCGGCAAGCCCGTGCCGCAGAGCTGGGCGGATCTGCTGAAGCCAGATTATAGCGGCTTGATCGGCTATCTGGACCCGTCCAGCGCGGCGGTCGGCTATGTCGGCGCGGTGGCGGTCAATCTCGCGATGGGCGGCAGCTACACGGATTTCACCCCGGCCATCACCTACTTCAAGAAACTCCAGGCGAACCAGCCGATCGTGCCCAAGCAGACCGCCTATGCCCGTGTGCTCTCTGGCGAGATCCCGATTCTGCTGGACTATGATTTCGATGCCTACCGCGCCAAATATACCGACAAGGCGCCGGTGGAGTTCGTGATTCCGCGGGAAGGCAGCGTGAGTTTCCCTTATGTGATGACGCTGCTGAAGGGCGCGCCGCATCTGGCAAACGGCAAGAAGCTGCTGGACTTCACCCTCTCCGATGAAGGCCAGGCGCTGTGGGCGAAGGCCTATCTGCGCCCGGCCCGCCCGGTGGCGCTGCCGCCGGAGATCGAGGCGCGCTTCCTGCCGGCTTCCGATTATGCCCGGGCGCGCCCGGTGGATCTGGCGGCGCTTGCGGCGGCGCAGAAGGGCTTTGCCGCGCGCTATCTGGCTGAAGTGTCCTAATGGCGCCATCGCGTCTCAGGCTGGCAGGGCTCGCCCTGCCAGCCGTCCTGGTGTTTCTGGGGTTCTTTGTCGTCCCGTTCGGCATCTTTCTGCATGTCGGCGGGCAGGGCGCGCATGGCTGGGCCGGCTACGCGCTGGCGCTGGGCGATGCGCGGCATCTGCAAAGCCTGCTCGCCACCTTCATTCTTTCCGTTCTGGTGACGCTGGCGACGCTGATAGTTGGTGGCATCTGCGGGCTGTTTTTGGGCCGGCATGAATTTCCTGGGCAGGGGCTTTTGGTATCGATCCTGACATTGCCTTTGGCCTTTCCAGGGGTAGTGGTAGGGTTCATGATCATCATGCTGGGTGGGCGGCAGGGGCTGGTTACCCAGCTCAGCCTCGCTTTGCATGGTGGGCGGATCGTGTTCGCCTACTCGGTCTGGGGGCTGTTTCTCGGCTATCTCTATTTCTCCATTCCCCGCGTGGTGCTGACCATGCTGGCGGCAGCGCGCGGGCTGGATGCGGCGCTGGAGGAGGCGGCGCGCAGCCTGGGCGCAAAACCTTTTGAGATATTCAGGGATATCACGCTGCCGGCCTTGCGCCCGGCGCTGGTCTCGGCGGCGGCACTCACCTTCGCCACCTCGATGGGCGCGTTTGGCACGGCCTTCACCTTGGCAACGCGCGTGACCGTGCTGCCGATGATGATCTACACGGATTTCACCCTGACCACGGATCTCTCCTCGGTCGCGGCACTGAGTTTGCTGCTCGGGTTGGTGAGCTGGGCGGCGTTGTTTCTGGCCCGCAGCCTGACCGGCGCGGGTGTTGCCGCAAGCGGTTAAATGCAATGATGAAACCTTACAAATTCGGCTTTTGGCTGCAGGCGGCGGTGACTTTGGCGTCCTGCCTGTTCATCGCGGTGCCGATGGCCTACTCTGTGCTTTCCGGATTGATGCGCAACGCCTTTCTGGGGCTACGCGGAGGGCTGACCTTTCAGTGGGTGGAGCAGGTGCTCAGCCTGTATTGGCCGACGATCCTGCTCTCCATCGAAATCGCCTTGCTCTGCCTGGTGGCGACGGCGTTGATCGGCATTCCCGCCGCCTATGCGCTGGCGCGTGCGCCTGGCCGGCTGGCACGGCTGGCGGAGGAGGCGTTGATTCTGCCCGTTGCCGTGCCGGGGCTGGCGACAGGGCTGGCTTTGGTGGTGGCCTATGATGGCTGGGGGGATTTCCGCCAGAGCATCTGGTTCATCCTGGCTGGGCATGTGCTGTTCACGCTACCCTTCATGGTCCGCGCGGTGCTGGCGGTGATGGCTTCGGCGGATTTACAAACGCTTGAGGAAGGTGCTGCGAGTCTCGGTGCGGGGTTTGCCCGGCGCTTCCTTGGCGTGGTGTTGCCCAATTGCAAAAACGGTATTCTGGCGGGGGCGCTCAGCGTCGTCACGCTATCGATGGGCGAATTCAACCTCACCTGGATTCTGCACACGCCGCTGACCAAGACCTTGCCGGTGGCGCTGGCCGATGCCTACGCCTCAATGCGTCTGGAAATCGGCAGCGCCTATACCTTGATCTTTTTCATCATGACTGTGCCGCTGCTGCTCGCCTTGCAGCGCGCTACGAAGCCGCGCGCCGGAGAGAAACCATGACGACTGACATCACCTTGCATCAATGCGGCAAGGTTTTTGGCGCCACGCGCGTCTTGGAACCGGTGGATCTTTCCATCCATGCCGGTGAAACCTTGGTGTTTCTGGGGCCTTCAGGCTGCGGCAAGACCACGCTGCTGCGGCTGATCGCCGGGCTGGAGAGCCCGGATGCAGGCGGGCGCATTCTCTTCGGCGGGCGGGATGTGACGGCTTTGCCGATCGAGAAGCGCAATGTCGGCATGGTGTTTCAGAGCTATGCGCTATTTCCGAATATGAGTGTCGCCGAAAATATTGGTTATGGCTTGAAGATCCGCGGTGTTGCGAAGGCGCAGCGCCAGGCCCGTGTGGCCGAGATGCTGGAGATGATGCGCATCCCGGATCTCGGCAACCGCGCCATCGCCCAGCTTTCCGGCGGGCAACGCCAGCGTGTCGCCCTGGCGCGCGCCGTGGCCGCCGCGCCGGATGTGCTGCTGCTGGACGAGCCGTTGACCGCTCTGGATGCGAAATTGCGCGATACGCTGCGTGGCGAGATCAACACGCTGCTGCGCGGGCTTGGCATCACCACCATCTATGTGACGCATGATCAGCAGGAGGCTATGGCCTTGGCCGACCGGCTGGTGGTGATGCGTAAAGGGCATATCGCGCAGATCGGCACGCCACGCGAAATCTGGTTTCGGCCGGCGGATGCATTCGTCGCGGATTTCATCGGCGCCAGCACGGGATTTTCAGGACATGTCGCGGCTGGGCTGCTGCATGTGGCTGGGCTGCAGGCGCCGTGCGCGCAGGCGCCGGGGCGCTGCAAGGTGATGCTGCGCCCGCAGGCGCTGCGTGTGGCGGCAGAAGGCGTGCCGGTGCGCATCGAGGCCGCGCAATTCCTGGGTGAGCGCACACGCCTGAGTGTCACTTTGCCTGATGGCACGGCGATGGCGCTGGATGCGCCGCCTGGATTGGAGGCACTGCCGGGGGCCATGGTTCCGGTGTCGCTCGATCTCGATCATCTCATTATCCTGCCTGAAAGTTCCGCCGCATGATCATCGCGCAACTGACCGACCTGCATATCAAGCGCGAAGGCCAGCTCGCCTACCGGAAGGTGGATACATCGGCGGCGTTGGAGGCGGCACTTGACCATCTGGCGGCGCTGCCGATGCGGCCGGACCTGGTGCTGTTCACCGGAGATTTGGTTGATACCGGCCATCCTGAGGAATATGCGCGACTGGTGCGGCATCTTTCCAAGCTCACCCAGCCTTTCTATCTGCTGCCCGGCAACCATGATGCGCGTGAGGCGCTGCGCGCGGCGTTTCCCGGCCATGGTTATCTCGGCATGGAGGGGCCGGCCTGCTACACCGTCGAAGCCTACAAATTGCGGATCATCGCGCTGGATAGTCTGGTGCCGGGGCAGGGCGGCGGCGCGCTTGGGGCGAGACAGCTGGACTGGCTGGCGCAGCGCCTGGAGGAGCAGCCGGAGCGCCCGACCTTGATCGCCCTCCATCATCCGCCCTTCGCGACCGGGATCGGCCATATGGATAAGCTCGGCCTCGCGGATGCGGAGTCCTTCGCCGCCATCGTCAGCCGGCATAAGCAGGTGCTGCGGGTGATTTGCGGGCATGTGCACCGGCCGATCACCACCGGTTGGGCCGGCAGCATCGCCTCCATCGCGCCCTCCACCGCGCATCAGGTCGTGCTGGATCTGCGCGAGGACGCGCCGTCGGCCTTCATGATGGAGCCGGGCGGCTACCAACTGCATGCGTTTTCCGAGGCGGGCGGGTTGGTCAGCCATACCGCGCTGACCGGCGGCTGGGCCGGGCCGTTTCCGTTCTTTGACGCTGAGGGCCGCTTGATCGAATGATGGATTGTTGACAGTTTAGCCGATTATGCGTAGATTACTGCCAAATCGACGCAATAAGGCACGGAATCTGTCAACAATATGGACAAAGACGCGCTGCCAAGCCCTGAGAGCGAGACGCTGACCGAACAGGTTCTGCGCCAGCTTCAGGCCGCCATCGTGAAAGGCGAGATCGCGCCCGGCGCGAAAATCTCCGAGCCGGAATTGGCGCGCGCCTACGGCATCAGCCGCGGCCCCTTGCGTGAGGCGTTGCACCGGCTGGAAGGCCAAAAACTGCTGGTGCGGGTGCCGCATGTCGGTGCCAGGGTGGTGGCGCTGTCGCGCGAGGAGCTGAACGAGCTTTATCAGATCCGTGAATCGCTCGAAGGCCTGGCCTGCAGGTTGGCGGCCGAGCGGATGAGCCCGCAAGAGGTGGAGGCGGTGCGCGCGGTGCTGGCCGCGCATGAGCGCGATGAAGCCTTCCAGGCCGGGCGCGGCTATTATCAGCAGGAAGGCGATTTCGATTTTCATTATCGCATCGTCAAGGCCAGCGGCAATGCCATGCTGTTCCGGCTGTTATGCGATGAGCTTTACCAGCTGGCCCGGATGTATCGCATCCAATATGCCGGCATGCCCAACCGCCCGGCGCTGGCCTTTGCCGAGCATCACCGGATATTGGACGCCATCGCGCAAGGTGACGGTGAGCTCGCGGAGCTTTTGATGCGCCGGCATATCCGCACCTCGCGGCTCAATATCGAAAAACAGAATTTGCAGGAACCCAAGCGATGAACAGCAAGTACCGCAAGCCCCTCGGCCAGGCCGGGCTGGATTATTTCGATGCGCGCGAGGCGGTGGAGGCGATTGCGCCCGGCGCCTACGCGACATTGCCCTATACATCGCGGGTGCTGGCGGAAAATCTGGTACGGCGCTGCGACCCGGCGCTTCTGGAAGCGGCTCTGAAACAGCTGATCGAACGCAAGCGCGAGATCGATTTCCCTTGGTATCCGGCACGTGTGGTCTGCCATGATATTCTGGGGCAGACGGCATTGGTGGATCTGGCTGGCCTACGCGATGCGATCGCGGAAAAAGGTGGCGATCCGGCGAAAGTGAACCCGGTGGTGCCGGTGCAGCTGATTGTTGATCATTCCTTGGCGGTCGAGCATGCCGGGTTTGAGAAAGACGCGTTTCAGAAAAACCGGGAAATCGAGGAGCGCCGCAATGCCGATCGCTTCCATTTCATCAATTGGACGCGCGAGGCTTTCGATAATATCGATGTCGTGCCGGCGGGCAATGGCATCATGCACCAGATCAATCTGGAGCGGCTTTCCCCGGTGATCTACACCCAGGATGGGGTGGCGTTTCCGGATACGCTGGTCGGCACGGACAGCCACACGCCGCATGTGGATGCGCTCGGCGTCATCGCCATCGGCGTCGGCGGGTTGGAGGCGGAGAATGTGATGCTGGGCCGCGCCTCCTGGATGCGGCTGCCGGATATTATCGGCGTCGAACTCACTGGCCGCAGGCAGCCGGGCATTACCGCCACCGATATCGTGCTCAGCCTCACCGAATTTTTGCGTCGTGAGAAAGTCGTTGGTGCCTATCTGGAATTTTACGGGGCGGGGGCGCGCAGCCTGACCATTGGCGACCGCGCCACCATCTCCAACATGGCGCCGGAATATGGGGCGACGGCGGCGATGTTCGCCATCGATGAGCAGACGATCGATTATCTGCGCCTGACCGGGCGCGAGGCCTCCCAGCTAGTCCTCGTCGAAACCTACGCCAAGACGAATGGTCTGTGGGCTGACGATTTCGCGCAGGCCGAATATGAACGTGTGCTGCGCTTTGATCTCTCTTCCGTGGTGCGCAGCATGGCCGGGCCTTCCAACCCGCATAAGCGGTTACCTGTTTCGGACCTTGCCGCGCGTGGTGTGGCCGCACCCTGGGTGGAGGAAGCTGGGAAGATGCCGGATGGCGCCGTGATCATCGCCGCGATTACCAGCTGCACCAATACCTCCAACCCGCGCAATGTCATCGCTGCCGCGCTTCTGGCGCGCAATGCCAACCGCGCCGGGCTCACCCGCAAGCCCTGGGTGAAATCCTCGCTCGCCCCTGGCTCGAAGGCGGTGGCTCTGTATCTGGACGAGGCGGGGTTGACGGCAGAGTTGGAAAAGCTTGGCTTTGGCATTGTGGCCTTCGCCTGCACCACCTGCAACGGCATGTCCGGCGCGCTGGATCCGGCAATTCAGCAGGAGATTATCGAGCGCGATCTCTACACCACCGCCGTGCTCTCCGGGAACCGGAATTTCGATGGGCGCATTCATCCCTACGCCAAGCAGGCTTTTCTGGCCTCGCCGCCTTTGGTTGTCGCCTACGCCATCGCCGGCACGATCCGCTTTGATATCGAGCGCGATGTGCTGGGGCATGATGTAAGCGGTAAGGAGATCCGGTTGAAGGATCTCTGGCCGAGCGATGAGGAAATCGATGCGGTGGTTTCGGCCTCGGTGAAGCCCGAGCAGTTCCGCACGGTCTATGAGGCGATGTTCGGCACCCGCGCGGCCCGGCGCAAGGTGAGTCCGCTTTATGAATGGCGCGGCCAGAGCACTTATATTCGCCGCCCACCCTACTGGGAGGGGGCGCTGGCCGGGGCGCGGCTCCTGCGCAATATGCGGCCGCTGGCGATATTGGGCGATAATATCACCACCGATCATCTCTCGCCCTCCAACGCCATCCTGCCGGATTCGGCGGCGGGCGAATATCTGGCGCGGATGGGGCTGCCGGAAGAGGATTTCAATTCCTACGCCACCCATCGCGGCGATCATCTCACCGCCCAGCGCGCCACCTTCGCCAACCCGACACTGCTGAATGAGATGGTGCGCGATGAGCAGGGCGCGGTACGCAAGGGCTCGTTGGCGCGGGTGGAGCCGGAAGGCAAAACCATGCGCATGTGGGAAGCGATTGAAACCTACATGCAGCGCGGCCAGCCTTTGATCATCATCGCCGGTGCGGATTACGGCCAGGGCTCCTCGCGCGACTGGGCGGCCAAGGGCGTGCGGCTGGCGGGGGTTGAGGTGATTGTCGCGGAAGGGTTTGAGCGCATCCATCGCACCAATCTCATCGGCATGGGGGGGTTGCCGCTGCAATTCAAACCAGGACGCACCCGCCTGACGCTGGGGCTGGACGGCACTGAGACTTATGATGTCACCGGCGCGCTGCAGCCGCGTGCGGAGCTGACGCTTACCATCCATCACAAGGATGGCACGGTGTCGCATGAAATCGTCACCTGCCGGCTGGATACGGCTGAGGAGGTTTCGATCTATGAGGCCGGCGGGGTGTTGCAGCGTTTTGCTGAGGACTTCCTGAGTGCCGCGCAGGCGGCGGAGTGAGCGCCATGGCATTTGCCCCCCAGATTAAAATTCCCGCCACCTATATGCGCGGCGGCACCTCCAAAGGCGTGTTCTTCCGGTTGCAGGATCTGCCGGCGGCGGTGCAAAAGCCGGGGGCGGCGCGTGATGCGCTGTTGATGCGGGTGATCGGCAGCCCAGATGCCTACGGCAAGCAGATTGACGGCATGGGGGCGGCGACCTCCAGCACCTCGAAAACCGTGATCCTGAGTGCCAGCACGCGGCCGGATCATGATGTGGATTATCTCTTCGGCCAGGTCGCCATCGACAAGCCATTTGTCGATTGGTCAGGCAATTGCGGCAATCTTTCCGCCGCCGTCGGGCCGTTCGCGATCAGCAACGGGCTGGTCGATCCGGCGCGGCTGCCGCGTGACGGCTTCGCCACCATCCGCATCTGGCAGGCGAATATCGGCAAGACCATCATCGCACATGTGCCGATGACGAATGGCGCGGTGCAGGAGACAGGGGATTTCGAGTTGGATGGCGTGACCTTCCCCGCCGCCGAGATCGAGCTGGAATTTCTCGACCCCGCCGAGGAAGGCGATGGCGGGGCGTTGTTTCCCACTGGTCATGTTGTCGATACGCTGGAGGTGCCGGGCATTGGCAGCTTCGAGGCGACGATGATCAATGCCGGCATCCCGACGATTTTCCTCAACGCCGCGGCGCTGGGGTATAAGGGCACCGAGCTGCAGGATGATGTGAATGGCGATCCCGCGGCGCTTGCCAGGCTGGAGACGATCCGCGCTCATGGCGCGTTGAAAATGGGCCTGATCAAGACGCTGGAGGAGGCCGCCACGCGCCAGCATACGCCCAAGCTCGCCTGGGTGGCGCAACCCGCCGGTTACATCTCCTCCGCCGGCAAGCCAATCGCGGCGGGGGATATCGATGTGCTGGTGCGCGCCATGTCCATGGGTAAGCTGCATCATGCGATGATGGGCACGGCCTCGGTCGCCATTGCCACGGCGGCTGCGGTGCCGGGCACGCTGGTCAATCTGGCGGCCGGCGGCGGTGTGCGCGAGGCGGTGCGCTTTGGCCATCCTTCGGGCAGTCTGCGCGTCGGCGCCGGGGCGAAGCAGGAGAACGGCGCCTGGTTGGTGGCCAAGGCGGTGATGAGCCGCTCGGCACGGGTGCTGATGAGCGGGTTCGTGCATGTGCCTGTGCAAGAGAGCTGACTGACGCGCGCAAATGTGACATTGACGTGACAGGGGAAGCGGCGGATAAGCCCGGCTTTCAGCCGTCTTTTTCACGTTCGCAGGTTCAACGATCCGCCAGATTGCCGCTCTCCCCTACCGTATCGCGGGTACCGCCCTGGATGCGCCGATCGAGGTGATGCTCGTCACCTCCCGGCGCACCCATCGCTGGGTGCTGCCCAAGGGCAACCGCATGAAGGGCCTGCCGCCGCACGCCGCCGCCGCGCAGGAAGCGTTCGAGGAAGCCGGGATCGAGGGCGCGGCCTGCCCGGCGGCTTTGGGCAGCTATCGCTACCGGAAATTGCTGCGCACCGGCGCCTCCCTGCTCGTGGATGTGGATGTGTTCCCGCTTGCCGTCACCGGGCTGCTGGAGGAATGGCCGGAGCGCGCCGAGCGCGAGCGGCGCTGGTTTCCCCTGCGCGAGGCGGCCAAGGCGGTGGATGAGGTGGATCTGGGCCAGCTGATCCGCAGTTTTCGCGGCAGCGAGCTGGCGAGTTTGGATAAGCGCGCCGCCTTTCTGGAGCGGCTGCGGGGCTTGAAGGACGGGTTGCGGATGTTTCATTGGTTCCAGGCGCTGCTGCCGCAGAAGGGGCAGTTTTTCGAATTGTTCGAGGCGCATGGCCAGACCTTGCTGGCCGCCAGCGGCGCGTTGACCCGCCTGCTGCAGGGCGGCGAGGGCATGGGCCAGCATATGCGCGAGATCAATGAGCGCGAGGAGGAGGCGGACGCCATCACCCGTGAGGTGAAGCGCAGCGTGCGCCGCATCTTCCTCACCCCGTTCGACCGCAGCGCCATTACCGGGCTGATCTCCTCGATGGATGATGCCATCGACGAGATGCAGCAGACGGCCCGGGCCACCGCTCTGTTCGAGGTTTCCGCCTTCGAGCCGGAGATGCGCGACATGGGCGCCATCATTGCCGATTCCGCCCGGCTGCTGGGCGAGGCGCTGCCGCTCTTGCGTAATATCCACGCCAACGCGGCGCGGCTGCATGAGCTGACCGGGCGGCTGGTGCGCCTGGAGGGCCAGGCGGATGACATCCATGCCGCCGGGCTGAAGAAAGCCTTCAAGGCGCATGGCGTGGCGAACCCGATGGGCTTTATCGTCGCCCGCGAGCTTTTCAGCCATCTGGAGCGGGTGGTGGACCGGTTCGAGGATGTCGCCAACGAGATTGACGGCCTCGTCATAGACCATTCCTGAGGCCGCCATGATCGCGCATGCCACGCTGGCTTTGCCGCTGCTGATCGCCCTGGTGGCGCTGGCTTTGGCCTTCGATTTCGTCAATGGCGTGCATGACAGCGCCAACTCCATCGCCACGGTGGTTTCCACAAGGCTGCTGGGTCCGATGCAGGCGGTGGCCTTCGCCGCCTTTTTCAATTTCGCCGCCTATTGGATTTTCGGGCTGAAAGTGGCGGCGACGGTGGGCAAGGGCATCGTCGATGCGCATGTGGTCACCCCGCAAGTGGTGTTCGGCGCGCTGGTGGGGGCAATGGCCTGGAATGTCTTCACCTGGTGGCGCGGCATTCCCTCCTCCTCCAGCCACGCGCTGATCGGCGGACTGCTGGGGGCGGGGGTGACGCATGCGGGCTGGCATACGGTGGTGTGGGGCGGGGTGAACAAGACCGTGCTGGCCATCGTGATCTCGCCGCTGGTCGGGCTATTCGTCTCGATGGCGCTGATGCTGCTGACCAGCTGGCTGTTCCAGCGCGTGACGGCGCGGGGAGCGGAAGCGATGTTCAAGCCGCTGCATCTGCTTTCGGCGGCGGCCTATTCGGTGGGCCATGGCGCCAATGACGCGCAGAAGACCATGGGCATCATCGCCGTGCTGCTGTTCTCGCAAGGGCTGCTCGGGCCGCATTTCCATGTGCCGGGCTGGGTGGTGGTTGGCTGCTACATCGCGATGGCGCTGGGCACGCTGGCGGGGGGGTGGAAGATCATCCAGACCATGGGCAGCCGGATCACCCGGCTGGACCAGCACCAGGCTTTCTGCGCCTCGGCGGGCGGGTCGATCATGCTGTTCTCGGCCTCCGCGCTGGGCGTGCCGGTCTCCACCACCCATACCATCATGGGCTGCGTCGTAGGGGTAGGGGCGGCGCGGCGGGCCTCGGCGGTGCGTTGGAGTGTGGCGAGCCGCGTGGTGGTGGCCTGGCTGGTGACCATCCCGGCTTCGGCTGTGGTCGGCGCGGTGGTTTATCTGCTGGTGGCCGCGCTCTGAACCGCCCGGATCGTCTCCAGGGGGCAAAAGCCGGCGAGACACGTAAAAACGGGGTGCCGGCGTCATTGCGCCAACCCCCCGGTTTTTCAGCGGTTTGTGTTGAAAAACCCTGCGTTATTTATGGATCATCGTGCCGATGCCATGCTCGGTGAACAGCTCCAGCAACAGCGCGTGCGGCACGGTGCCATCCAGGATGGTCGCTCCCTTCACGCCTTGCGTCACCGCCTCCATGCAGGTCTCCACCTTCGGGATCATCCCGCCGGAGATGGTGCCATCGGCGATCAGCGAACGGATCTGCGTCAGCGACAAATCCGCCAGCAGCGTCTTGCTCTTATCCAGCACGCCCGGCACGTCGGTCAGCATCAGCAAACGCTGCGCGTTCAGCGCCCCGGCAATGGCGCCGGCCACGGTATCGGCGTTGATATTGTAGGTCTGGCCATCCTCGCCCGCCCCCACCGGGGCGATCACCGGGATCAGCCCGGCGCCGGTCAGCGCGTGGATGACGCGGGTATCGATGAACATCGGCTCGCCGACATAGCCCAGATCCAGCACCTGCTCGATCGCGCTATCCGGGTCCTTGTAGGTCCGGCGCAGTTTGCGGGCGCGGATCAGCCCGCCATCCTTGCCCGAGATGCCCACAGCGAGCGCCCCGGCGGCATTGATCAGCCCGGCCACCTGCTTGTTCACTGTGCCGGCCAGCACCATCTCCACCACCTCGACCATGGCGGCGTCGGTCACCCGCAGCCCCTGGATGAAGCTGGACTGGATGTTGAGGCGCTTGAGCATCGCATTGATCTGCGGCCCGCCACCATGCACCACCACCGGGTTGATGCCGACCTGCTTGAGCAGCGCGATGTCACGCCCGAATTCATTGGCCAGCGACCCATCCATCGCATGCCCGCCATATTTCACCACGATGGTCGCACCCGCATAACGGCGCAGATACGGCAGCACCTTGGTGACGATATGCGCTTCGCGGGTCGCGTCTGTGATGTCTGCTCTGGTCATCTCGTCCTCATTCAACGAATTCGGCAATGGCGGCGCGCAGCTCTTCGATGCCGATGCTGCCCGCGCTCGACGTGGTGAGTATCTGGGGGAGGGCGGCAGGGTGCTGCGCGGTCAAAGCCCGCACCTCATCCTGTTTGCGCTTCAGCGCCGCCGGCTTCACCGAATCGGCCTTGGTCAGCACGATCTGGAACGGCACCGCCGCCTGGTCGAGCAGCTCCATCACCGTCTCGTCCGAAACCTTGATCTCGACGCGCGCATCCAGCAGCAGGAACACCCGGCGCAGATTGGGGCGGCCGCGCAGATAATCCAGCATCAGCCCCTGCCAGTCGCGCTTGATCTCCTTCGGCGCCTCGGCATAGCCGTAGCCTGGCATATCCACCAGCACCACAGGCCCCGCCTGGCATTCAAAGAAGTTCAGCTGCCGGGTGCGGCCGGGCTGGTGGGAGACGCGCGCCAGTGCCTTGCGCCCGGTGATCGCATTGATCAGCGAGGATTTGCCGACATTGGAGCGCCCCGCCAGCGCGATTTCATTGCCGCGCGGCTCTGGCAGATGGTCCAGCGCCTGCGCGGCATAGAAGAACTCGCAAGGGGAGGCGAAGAGCTTGCGCCCCGCCTCGATCTGCTCCGGGCTGGGCCCGGCGGTTTCGAAATTCAGCCCTTTGCCGGGACCGTCTGCTTCGGCGCCATCGCCCTGCGCATGATCAGCCATTGCTGCCCCACGGAAAGAATGTTGTTACAGGTCCAGTACAGCACCAGCCCCGCCGGCGAGCGCGCCAGCATGAAGGTGAAGATCACCGGCATGAACTGGAACATTTTCTGCTGCGCCGGATCGGCCGGGGCCGGGTTCAGCTTCTGCTGCAGATACATCGTGCCGCCCATGATGATCGGCAGCAGGCCGACATGCAGGATCGGGTTGATGCTCATCGGGTCGAACGGGATCAGGCCGAACAGGTTGAAGATGTTCGTCGGGTCCGGCGCGGAGAGGTCATGCAGCCAGCCGAAGAACGGCGCGTGGCGCATCTCGATGGTGATGAAGATCACCTTGTACAGCGCGAAGAAGACCGGGATCTGCACGACCATCGGCAGGCAGCCCGAGGCCGGGTTGATCTTCTCGCTGCGATACAGCTCCATCGTCGCCTGCTGGAGCTTGGTGCTGTCGTCCTTATACTGCTCCTTCAACGCCGCGATCTTCGGCTGCATTGCCTTCATCCGGCCCATCGAGCGGTAGGAATAGCTCGCCAGCGGGAAGAAGAGCAGCTTCACGCCGATGGTGAAGATGATGATCGCGAGGCCGAAATTGCCCGTGAGGGTGTTCAGCCAGTCCAGGCAGAAGAAGATCGGCTTGGTCAGGAAATAGAGATGCCCGAAATCCACCGCCTTGTAGAAGGCCGGGATCTGATACTGGCTCTGATACTGATCCAGGATCTTCACCACCTTGGCGCCGGTGAAGAGATGGCTGGTGAAACCCGCCTGGCCGCCGGCGGGCACGTCGAGCGGGGTCTGGGTGATGAAGCTGGTCTGGTAGGCGCCGCCATCGCCGTCGCTCACCGTGCCATAGCTCATCGTGGCGTTCATCGTGGCACTCTGCGTCGGTACCACGGCGGTCAGCCAGTATTTGTCGGTGATGCCGGCCCAGCCGCCGGGGCCGGAGGTGGAATAGGCCACACCGCCGGCCTTCTTCTCGCCCTCACTCTTCAGCGCGCCATAGCCTTCCTGCTTCAGCGTGCCGTTGAACACGCCGAGCGGGCCATCGAACAGCACCCAGCTGGAGGCGACCTTGGGCTGATAATCGCGCACCACGCGTGACCAGGGGTAAAGCTTCACCGGCGCCGCGCCGTGGTTGACCACGTTCTGGATGACGGTGAACATGAATTTATCGTCGATCTTCAGCAGCAGCTGGAAGGTCAGGCCCTGGCCGTTATCCCAGGAGAGGGTGACCGGGCTACCCGGCGTCAGCGTCTGCGCGCTGGGGGTCCAGACGGTGCTGTTATCGGGCACCTTCACGCCATCCGGCGCGGTCCAGCCGAACTGGGCGTAGGAGGGGGTGTCGCCGCCGCGCCGGCCCTCGATCTGCACCAGCGGCGAATCCTTGGCGATGGTCTCGTGATAGCCTTTCAGCACCACGTCATCGAACACCGCACCAGTCAGCCCGATGCTGCCTTTGAGCATCGGCGCATCGACGGCGAGGCGCGGCCCGTTGGCGGGCGCGCTCTGCGCGGTGCCGGGGGCACCGGCCTCGATCGCCGCTTGCTTGGTGCCGGCGGCTTCCTTCGCTTGCTGCACGGTCTGCGCCGGGCTGGGGGCGGGATGCGGGAAGAATTTCTCCTGCACCACGGTGAACACCGCTAAAATGCCAAAGGATATGGCAAGGGCGAGGATGAGGCGCTTGGTGTCCATCAGGGTCAGCTATCCTTCGGGGTGGGAACCGGGTCGTATCCGCCGGCATTGAAAGGGTGGCAGCGCAGGATGCGCTTTGCCGCGAGCAGGCTGCCGCGGCCCGCGCCATGGCAGGCCAGAGCCTCGCGCGCATAGGCGCTGCAGGAGGGGTAGAAGCGGCAATTGGCGCCGATCACCGGGCGCAGCGTCAGCTCATAGGCGCGCACGGCACCTGAGAGCAGCAAGGCGGCCGGGCTCATGCCAGCACCTCGTCCAGCGCGCGCTTCAGATTCTGCGTCAGCCGCGCGAATTCCATCTCGCCGGTCTCGCGCCGGGCGATCAGCACCAGCTCGACGCCGGGCAGCTCGCGGCCGGCCAAAACCAGACGCGCCGCCTCCCGCAACCGGCGCTTGGCACGGTTACGGCAGACGGCGTTGCCGATTTTCTTCGTGGCCGTGTAGCCCACACGCACGCTCTCCGCCTGACCGTCCTGGACGGCCTGCAGCACGAAGCCGTGCTTGGCGGTTTTCCTGCCCTTGGCCGCAAGGCGCAAAAACGCTGCGCGCCGGGTCAGCCGGGCGGGCGGTGTTTGGGCGGTGGCCATGGGCATAAGCGGCGCGCGTGGGCGCGCGATCAGGCGGAGAGCTTGGCGCGGCCCTTGGAGCGGCGGTTGGCGATGACCTTGCGGCCGCCGACCGTCGCCATGCGGGCGCGGAACCCGTGCCGGCGCTTGCGGACGAGTTTGGAAGGTTGATAGGTCCGTTTCACGGCATTCTACTCCGGCAATTTACAAACAATAGCATTCACCGGGCCATCCCTGGTCCGGCGGGGTTGGCGGGGTATAGGCGGGGCAGTACCGCCGCGTCAATCGCGCAGGCGCTTGGCGCGGCAAGATGGTGTCGAACCCGCCGCCGCGGCGCCCTGTGGAATTCCGGAAAGCGTCATAAAGCTGCCCGCAATGAGCAGCTTCGCGCCGGTTGCCGCGCGGGCCATGGCGGGGGCGAGGGGGCTGATGCCCTGATCCTGGCCGACTCGGCGGCTTCTGCCTTCCCCGCTACCCCCTGCGTACCGGTTCGCCAACTTCACCTTCGGTTGTCCTGCCTTGCACATCCGAGATGTAAAAATTTGCCAAGTCGGTTGTTTCCGGTCACAGAATGGTGATCGAGATGAAGAATTTTTTCGCTGCCCGTCCACGTACCGTTCTCGCCTTGCAAGGCGGCGGCGCGCATGGCGCCTTTACCTGGGGCGCGCTGGACCGGCTGCTGGAGGACGGGCTGAGCTTCGATGCCGTCACCGGCGTCTCCTCCGGCGCGATGATCGCGGCGATGGCGGTGCAGGGGATGGTGAAGGCCGGCCCCTCCGGCGCGCGCGCCGCCGTGGCGCGGCTCTGGGGCCGGGTGATGGAGGGCAATCTGCTCGGCAATATCCCCGCCACGCCGCTGGACTGGATGTGGGACACCACCAAGGCCTTCAGCAATGATTTCGCCTGGAGCGGGCTGACCCAGGCGCTGCGGATGTTCGACCCCGGCGTGCTCAACCCGCTCGGCCAGAATCCGCTGGAGCCGCTGCTGCGCGAGCTGCTGGATGTCGCCGCGCTGCGCGCTCCCGATGCGGCGCGGCTCTATGTTGGCGCCACCGACGTGGAAAGCGGCGAGGCGACGATTTTCAGCAATGCCGAGATCGGCGTCGAGGCCTTGCTGGCCTCGGCCTGCATCCCGATGATGTTTCCCACCGTGAAGATCGGCGGCCGGCATTATTGGGATGGCGGCTATAGCTGCAACCCGCCGCTGGCACCGGTGCTGGAGCCGGCACCGGAGCGGCTGGTGTTGATCCGCGCGCAGCCGCGCCGGCGCCCCGGCGTGCCCACCGCCACCGCCGACATCGTGCACAGGCTGCACGAAATCGCCTTCCAGGCACCGCTGGACGCCGAACTGGCGCTGCTGCCCAAGCGGGTGCAACTGATCGAGGTCAGCGCCGATGCGGCGCTGGCCCGCCACCCGCTCAATTCCAAGCTGAATACCGACCGCCCCTTCCTGGAGGCGCTGTTCGCCGCCGGCCGCGAGGCTGCCGAACGAGCGTTGCACAGCGAATGATCTCGCTGAAGCGCCTGCGGCAGTTGAATTTTCGGCCGCAGCCGGCTTCCCTGTCCTCCAAGGTGCTGTGGGTTACCGTCATCGCCATTCTGCTGATGGATTTGCTGGTGCTGCTGCCGGGCCTTGGTCAACGCCGGCAGGAATGGCTGGAACAGCGTGTTGTTCAGGCGCGTCTCGCCTCCTACGCCCTGCTGCAAAACCCCTCCGCCGCCACCATCGACGACATTCTTCGCCATGCCGGGGTGCAGCGGCTCAAGCTGTTGATGCCGGATCATCAAGCGCTGCGCTGGCAGATCAATGCGCCATTGCCGCGCGGCGCCAGGCTGATCGACAGCGCCCGCGAAGGGTTTTTCACCAGTATCTGCCGCGCTCTGGAGCAATTGACGGGCGGCGCGCCGCGCGAGGAGGCCGTACGGGTGCCGGACCCCGATATCGATGGCGCGATGCTGGAAGTCTTGGTCGATACCACGCCGCTGGCCCTCGAACTGAAGGCCTTTGCCCGCAGCGGCTTCGATTTCGCCCTGGTGGTGGCGCTGCTGACCGGGCTGCTGGTCTATACCGTGCTCAACTGGCTGCTGGTGCGGCCGATGGAAGTGCTGATTTCGGCGATCATTCATTTCCGCGAATCCCCGGAGGAGCAGGGCAGCGCGGCACTCGACAAGATGGCCGCCGACCCGAAGGATGATATCGCCCGCGCCGCCGCGGAGCTGAAAATCATGCAGGATGAGCTACGCGCCGCGCTTTGGCGCAATGCCCGGCTCGCCGCCGTCGGCACCTCGGTCGCCAAGATCGCGCATGATCTGCGCAACATCCTCTCCTCCGCGCTGCTGGTCGCGGACCGGCTGCAGGACGTGCAGGACCCGTTGGTCCAGCGCGCCACCCGCACCTTGGTCCCCGCCGTGGAGCGCGCCACCCAGTTTGTCGCCAGAACGGTCGATTTCGCGCGCGAGGGGCCGCCGCCGGTCAACCGCACGCCGGTGCGGCTGCACGCGCTTGCGGAGGAGGTGGCGCAGAGCCTGGTGCCGGAGGATGGCGGATGGGCGGTGGTCAACCAAGTGCCGGCGGCGCTCGTGCTGCAGCTCGACCAGGCGCAGCTCTACCGCGTTCTCGCCAATCTGATCCGCAACGCCGCCGAGGCCGGGGCGACCAGGATCACGCTGAGCACCGAGACGGAAGGCGCCCAGACCCGTCTGCTGGTGACCGATAACGGGCCCGGCCTGCCGGCGCGGGCCCAGGCCAATCTGTTCCGTCCCTTCAGCGGCTCGGCCCGCAGCGGCGGCACCGGGCTGGGGCTGGCCATCGCCCGCGACCTGATCCGCGCCCATGGCGGCGAGCTGGTGATGCTGCGCACCGGCCCGGCCGGGACGATATTCCGCATGGATCTGACCACGCCGGAATTGCAGGACGTGCCGTTGCGCGCCTGAACCCGCGCCGACGCGCTGGATTAAAAACTGGATAATCTCTATATATCTACAGGGTATTTTGGGTTTTGTTTGTCCCGCATGCGCGATTTCAACAAAATTATTTTTTTCTGCCCCCAAGGTTTGGCAGGAAATCCTTATTTTCAGCGGGATATTGCAACTGCCAGTAAAATGCTTTTCTAAATCCCCATGATCCCATTGGCTCTCAACCCTTCTCGCCTGAACCTCGCCCTGGCTGGCGCTGGCGCCTCGGCCCTGCGCCGTCTGCGCGGCCTGCGCGCGGCCGGGGCGCAGCGGCTTTCGGTGTTCAGCACGGATCCAGCCATTCTGGACGCGGCCGGTGAGGCGGGGCTGAACCGGCTGCCCCGCCCGGATGAGGTTGCGGGCTGGCATGTGCTGTGGATGGTGGGTCTGGAGCCGGCGCAATACCGCCCGCTGGCCGAGGCCGCGCGCGCCGCCAATGTGCTCGTCAATGTCGAGGACGTGCCGGAATTCTGCGATTTCAACTCGGTCGCCGAAATCCGCCGCGGGGATTTCCTGCTCACCATCTCCACCGGCGGCCAGGCGCCTGGCCTCGCGGGCGCGCTGCGCCGGCGGTTGGAAGCCTGTTTTCCGGAGAGCTGGGCGGCGCGGGTGAAGGAGATCGCGGCGCTGCGCCAGGGCTGGCAGGCGGAGCATGTGCCGATGCCGGAAGCCGCCCGACGCATCGACGACATCGTCGAGCAGAGCTGTTGGCTCTCCTGCCCGAAATCAAAATAGCCGCGATCCGGTTGCACTCTTTTTCTGGACCATCCGAAATGCCCGACAGCCTGCCTCTCAATACCGATGCCTTGTCCGTTCTGCGCGAGGCGATGACCCGGCAATTCCCGGGGCAGATCGCGCTGGTGTCCTCGTTTGGCACCGAGTCCGCGATTTTGTTGCATATGGTGGCGCAGATCGACCCCGGCCTGCCGGTGATTTTCCTCGATACCGGCAAATTATTCCCCGAAACCCTGGCCTATCGGGACATTCTGATCGCCCGGCTCGGCCTCACCGGGGTGCGCTCCATCCGCCCCTCGGGCAAGCAGCTCGCCGCCTATGATTCCGATGGCCGGCTCTGGGAGAAAGACCCGGATCTGTGCTGCGCCATCCGCAAGACCAACCCGCTGGACGACGCGCTGGAGGGGCTCAGTGCCTGGATCACCGGGCGCAAGCGCGGCCAGTCCGCCACCCGCGCGCAGCTGCAGCTGCAGGAAACCGGCGCGGATGGGCGCATCACCATCAACCCGCTGGCTTTCTGGGACGATGCGATGCTGGAAGCCTATTTCCCGGCGCATGACCTGCCGGCGCATCCGCTGCAGGCGGAAGGCTACAGCTCCATCGGCTGCGCCACCTGCACGATGAAGCCGCTGCCCGGCGCCGATAAACGCTCCGGCCGCTGGGCCGGCAAGGCGAAGACGGAATGCGGCATCCATATGCCGCGCGCCATGACCAAGCCGGACTGGCCCGAGGAACTGAGCTTCGAGGTCTAAACAAGATATTGAAATAAAAAGTTTTTGGACGGAGGCGGTGAAGGTTCTGCCGCCATCGCCGCTTCGAGAGCTTAGAGCAATATGAGTTTAGGTTGACGCGACAGCGTCAACCTAAACTCATGAAATTGCTCGCCAAAACAAAAGTTAGAGCATCAAGCTAAAAGCTTGATGCTCTAAGCCTAGGACTTTTTGCGCCAGGAGGCGGGGGCTGCGAGGCCGCTTATGCGTTGCGCGCAGCCCTGCCGCACGGGTAGCCTGTCGCAAGCGTCCGGCTTTCATCTGCGATTTGAACCCTTTACGGCAAAATTGCGGCATTGGGTGACATATGCCGGTAGCGCTCCCAACCATTTCAACGCCCTGCTCTGGAGGGGCTGCCATGCTGCGGCGCGGCACACTGGCTTTACACGGGACGGCGGATTGAATAACGCTGCATCAGTTTCGTCCCGTCGGGATCGCCTTTCCGACGCCCCTAAAAGTCAAAATAGAAGGTGAAGCACATGGCTCAAACCGAGACCAAACAGGTCGGCACGGCAACGCTTACGTTCAACAACAAGCAGGCCGAGCTGCCGGTGCTGGGCGGTTCGCTCGGCACGGACTGCATGGATGTCCGCAAGCTCCAGAGCGAGCTGGGCATCTTCACCTTCGATCCGAGCTATGGCTCCACCGCCTCCTGCGAAAGCTCCATCACCTATATCGACGGCGATGAGGGCGTGCTGCTGCATCGTGGCTACCCGATCGACCAGCTGGCTGAGCATTCCTCCTTCCTGGAAGTCGCCTATCTGCTGCTTTTCGGCGCCCTGCCGACCGCCCCGGAGCTGGAAAAATTCACCCACGGTGTGACCCGCCACACCATGCTGCATGAGCAGATCCGCAATTTCTGGAACGGCTTCCGCCGCGATGCCCACCCGATGGCGATGCTCTGCTCCGTGGTCGGCGCCATGTCCGCCTTCTATCCCGACAGCATCGACATCCATGATGAGCGCCAGCGCGAGATTTCCGCCTACCGGCTGATCGCGAAAATGCCGACGATCACCGCCTGGGCGCATAAATACAATGTCGGACAGCCTTTCGTGTATCCGCGCAACGATTTCTCCTATGCGGAAAACTTCCTCTATATGTTCCACGCCGTTCCGGCCGAGGATTACAAGCCCAACCCGGTGCTGACCAAGGCGATGGAGCGCATCCTGATCCTGCACGCCGACCATGAGCAGAACGCCTCCACCTCCACGGTGCGTCTCTCCGGCTCCACCGGCGCCAACCCGTTTGCCTGCATCGCCGCCGGCATCGCCTCGCTCTGGGGCCCCGCCCATGGCGGCGCCAATGAGGCCGTGCTGAAGATGCTCGCTGAAATCGGCCACAAGGATAACATCCCGGCCTTCATCGAGCAGGTGAAGGACAAGAATTCCGGCGTGAAGCTGATGGGCTTTGGCCACCGCGTCTATAAGAATTTCGACCCGCGCGCGAAGATCATGCAGAAGACCTGCCACGAAGTGCTGGGCGAGCTCGGCATCAAGGACAGCCCGATGCTGGACCTGGCGATGGAGCTGGAGAAGATCGCGCTGCATGACGATTATTTCGTCTCCCGCAAGCTCTATCCGAACGTGGATTTCTATTCCGGCATCATCCTGAGCGCGATGGGCTTCCCGACCACCATGTTCACCCCGATCTTCGCGCTGGCGCGCACGGTGGGCTGGATCAGCCAGTGGAAGGAAATGATCGAGGACCCGACCAACCGCATCGGCCGTCCGCGTCAGATCTATACCGGCGCGCCGCAGCGCGACTACGTGCCGCTCGACAAGCGGGGCTGACCCTGGCCCGCCTGCCACAAGCGCAGAACAACCCTTTCGCGGCCCGCCCGCGAAAGGGTTTTATTTTGTCCGTATCATGAGACATTTCACCGACAGCCCGGCCCGCAATTTGATCGGCGGGCTGTGCTTCATGCTGGCGGTGGTGCTGGCCGCCACGCTCGCCTTCAGCCTTGCCGGCTGGAGTCTCGGCGATGCGTTCTATTTCGTAATCATCACGGTGTTCACCGTCGGCTATGACGAGGTGCACCCGATCGTCACACCGGAATTGCGCGCGATCACGCTGGCGACGATCATGCTCGGCTGCACCGGCATGATCTTCCTCACCGGTGCGCTGGTGCAGTTCATCACTTTCGGGCAGATCCAGCAATTATTGGGGCATCGGCGGATGAAATCGCAGATCGGCAGAATGAGCGGGCATGTGATTGTCTGCGGCTATGGGCGCATCGGCCATATGCTCGCGGATGAGCTGAAGGCGGGCGGGGCGGAATTTCTGATCCTGGACCGCGAGGAGGCGAAGCTGGCGGAGGCGGCCGAGCGCGGGCATCTCACCCTGGCCGGCGATGCCACGGATGAGCAGGTGCTGGAGGAGGCCGGGGTGCGCCGGGCGCGGGCATTGGCCTGCGTGGTGCCGAATGACGCGGTGAATGTCTTCATCACCCTCTCGGCGCGCAATCTCAACCCCGATATCGAGATCATCGCCCGCGGCGAGGCGGCCAGTACCAAGAGCAAGCTGCTGCGCGCCGGGGCGAGCGCGGTGGTGGAGCCGACCCATATCGGCGCAGAGCGCATCGCCCAGCTGATCCTGTTTCCGCGCAGCGCGGCGCTGACGGATTCGGTGCCGATGCAGGTGCTGGGCACCGGCCTGCGCACGCTGGGGCTGGAGCTGGAGATTCTGCCGGTGGCGGCGGGCAGCGCCTATGCCGGGCAGAGCATCGGACAGATCGAGCGCGGGGCGGAGGGGAGCCTGTTCGTGGTCGGGCTGAACCGGCGCGGCGGCGAGACGATCAGCCGCCCCGGGCCGGAGCTGCTGGTGGAGGCGGGGGACGGCGTGGTCGTCATCACCCGCGCCGGGCGCGCGGGTCCGAGGCTAGGTTAAGCGCCGCCATGTCCACCGGTTTCGCGTCCAGATGTTCAGCTGAAAAACTGGTTCGCCGGCCGCGCCAGCCCTAGATGCTCGCGCAACGTGGTGCCGGCATAGGTGTCACGATAGATACCGCGGCGGGTGAGTTCCGGCACCACCAGATTGACGAAATCATTCACCCCTTCCGGCACGGTGTTGAACATCACGTTGAATCCGTCGGAGCCTTTGCTCTCCAGCCATTCCTGCATGCCATCGGCGATCTCACCCGGCGTGCCGACGAAGCTGAGCCCGCCATAGGCGCCGACATATTGCGCCAGCTGCCGTACGGTGAGGTTCTGCTCGCGCGCCATCTTCACCAGCTGCGCCTGCGCGCTCTGGCTGGCATTGGTGGGCGGGAGTTCGGGCAAGGGCGCGTCGAGATCGAACCTGCTGGCATCGACGCCCAGGCGCATTGAGAGGTTGGGCAGGGCGCTGTCCGGATGCACCAGCGCGTCCAGGCGCTGCTTCTTCTCCAGCGCCTCCGCATGGGTGCGGCCGACGACGACGAAGGCGGCGGGCAGAATTTTCAAGGTATCATCGGCGCGGCCGAGGGCGGCCATGCGTTTATGGATATCGGCATAGAATTCCTGACCATCCTTCAGCGTGCGGGCGGACCCAAAAATCACCTCGGCGGTTTCCGCCGCCAACTGGCGCCCGGCCTCGGATGCCCCGGCCTGCACGATCACCGGGCGGCCCTGCACCGGCCTTGCGATATTCAAAGGCCCGCGCACGGCGAAATATTCGCCTTGATGATCCAGCCGGTGCATTTTCTGCGGATCGAAGAACACGCCGCTCTCCTGGTCGCGGATCCAGGCATCGTCGGCGAAACTGTCCCACAGCCCGGTGACGACATCATGGAATTCCCGCGCGCGGCGATAGCGCTCATCATGCTCCATCTGATCCTCGCCGCCGAAATTCAATGCCGATTCCGGGTTGGAGGTGGTGACGATGTTCCAGCCGGCGCGGCCCTTGCTGAGATGATCGAGCGAGGCAAAGCGGCGGGCGATATGAAAGGGCGCATCGAAGGTGGTGGAGGCGGTGGCGACCAGGCCGATGCGGCTGGTGACCATCGAGAGCGCCGAGAGCAACGTGAAGGGCTCGAAGGAGGTGACGGTGGCGCTGCGCTTGAGCGCATCCATGCCCATGTTCAGCACGCCGAGATGGTCGGCCATGAAGAAGGCATCGAAACGGCCGCGCTCCAGCGTCTGGATCAGCTGCACCAGATGGTCGAGATTGAAATTCGCGTCCGCCCAGGCGCCGGGATAGCGCCACCAGGCGGTGTGGATGCCGACCGGGCGCATGAAGGCGCCGAGATGCAATTGCTGACTCAAAGGGGAAATCCTTCCCGGCGCGGCGCCGGCCAAATGAACGTTTCCGATCATTTATGTAAGGAAACCGCGATGCCAAGGCCGGGCGCGCGAATTTCATTCGTGGCTTGACCAGAGCGGCACCCGTCATCACGCTGCCAGGGTGAGGGCAGGGCGATGTATGTGGTGATTTTCCGGGCGCAAATCGCCCAGCTGGATGAAGACTACGGCGCCGTGGCGCAGCGCCTGCGCGACATGGCGTTGCAGGAGTTCGGCTGCCTGGAATTTCACGCCCTCAGTGAGGGTGATGAGGAGATCGCGCTGTCCTACTGGCGCGATCTGGAGGCGATCAAAGCCTGGAAGTCGCAAACCGCGCATCTGTTGGCGCAAAATACGGGGCGGGCGCGCTGGTATGGCGCATATCGCGTGGAAATCGCGGAAATTTCACGCGCTTATGGCTGGCCAGCTTCTCGACCGGCTGACGCATAGAGCGGCGATAGGCCAGCAAGGTTTTGGTTTCCTCCGCACAGATGCAGAGGAAATAGGCACAGCCCAAGGCCGAGACCAGGCCGATGACGATGCTCGGATTGATGAAGAACAGATACTGCATGACCAAACTCCTTTTGGGATTGGGCGGGCACTCTGCCCGCTGGACGCTCCCGCTAGCGCGGGACGCGCTGTTTAGACCGACGCGGGACGCACGGGTTAGAAAAGACTCATTTGCTGGCTGGGCAGCGCCCGGCCGGGGACACTAAATTGCGAAATATCGAGGCGTGAGCTGGCTTCATCCAGCCCCAGCCGCTTCACGGCGGCGCTGAAACGCTGGCGCAGCAGCTGCGCGTAGGGGCCGCTGCCCTGAAAGCGGGAATGAAACTGCGCATCGTTGAGCGCCCCGGCGCGGGCCTGGCGGATCAGGCTCAGCACATGGCCGGCGCGCTCGGGCAGGAATTTGTTCAGCCATTCGGTGAACAGCTCGCCCAGCTCATGCGGCAGGCGCAGCATGATGCTGTAGGCGCTGCCGGCCCCGGCGGCGGCGGCGGCTTCCAGAATACGTTCCAGCTCCATATCATTGAGGCCGGGGATCATCGGCGAGGCCATCACCGCCGCGGGAATGCCGGCCTGGACCAGCCCGGCGATCGCCGCCAGGCGGCGGGCGGGGGAGGCGGCGCGCGGCTCCATCGCCCGGGCCAGATCCGCATCCAGCGTGGTGACGGAGAGATGCACCTTCGCCAGCCCCTTCGCCGCCATACGGCCGAGAATATCGGCATCGCGCAGCACCAAGGCGGATTTGGTGACGATGGCGACCGGATTGTTGAAGCGCTCCAGCACCTCCAAAATCGCCCGGGTGAGACCCAGCGTGCGCTCCACCGGCTGGTAAGGGTCGGTATTGGAGCCGAGCACGATCACGTTGGGCTTGTAGCCGGGGCGGGAGAGCTCCTTTTCCAGCAGCTTCGGCGCGTCCGGCTTGAACAGGATATTGGTCTCGAACTCCAGCCCGGCGGACAAGCCGAGATAAGCGTGGCTGGGCCGGGCGAAACAATAGATGCAGCCATGCTCGCAGCCGCGATACGGGTTGATGCTGGTCTCGAAGGAGAGGTCCGGGCTGTCATTGCGGGCAATGATGCTGCGCGTGGCATCTCGGATCAGGCTGGTTTGCGGCCGCACGGCCTCTTCCGCCTGGTCCCAGCCATCATCGAAGGCGTCCCGGCGCGCCGCTTCAAAGCGGTTGGCGGGGTTGAGCCCGGTGCCGCGCCCTTTCAGCGCGCCAAAGCCGGCTTCCTGCTTGATTTGTACCCGAGACGCAGACATTGTGTGTTCATGCTCCGTTCTGGTTTGATTAAGGTCATTCCAGCCCGGGAAGTCAAGAACAAAAGAAGAACAAAAACGTTAAAACACGTCGCTGCAAGGCTGTTTGCAGCGGCCTTGCAGAAATCCGGCGCAGGCGCGGCGAAAGCTGTGGCTTAACCCGCCGCCTTCACGTCAAACCCAGCCGCCTCGATCGCCTCGGCGGCGCGGCCGGCATCGATCTCGCCGCCAACGACAACGCGCTTGGTCTCCAAATCGGCGACCACATGCACGTTCGGGTCGAGCTTGCGCAGCGCCTCGGTGATCGAGCGCACGCAGCCTTGGCAATCCATATCGGGCACGTCGAACTGCAGGGGGGTGGAATCGGCCATATCGGGTCTCCTGTGATTTATGCTGGATAAGGGGGACCATGATGGGAAGGTCAAGCCTTGACCCTCCCATCATGGGAAGCCCTATATGGAGGCGATGGACCAGACCCTTTCCCCCTCCCGCGATATCGAGCTCAGCATCGGCGGCATGACCTGCGCTTCCTGCGTGGCCCGCGTGGAAAAAGTGCTGGGACGGGTGCCGGGGGTGCAGGCGGCGAGCGTCAATCTGGCGCTGGAGCGCGCGCATGTCAGGGTCAGCGGCGAGGTAGGGCTGGAGGCGTTGGCGGCGGCGGTGGAGCGGGCGGGCTACAGCGCCGGTCCGGTGAAATCCGTCCGGCCGGATGCCAGCTGGCGCGAACAGATCGAGCTGATGGCCGCCTTCCTGCTGGCGGTGCCGGTGGTGCTGGACAGCATGGTGATGCCGGTGCCCAGGCTGGTGCCGCTGATCTGCGCCACGCTGGTGCAGGTCTGGCTGGGGGCGCGCTTTTACCGGGCCGGGTTCCTGGCGCTGCGCGCCGGCAGCGGCAATATGGATCTGCTGGTGGCGCTGGGCACCTCCGCCGCCTACGGGCTGTCGCTTTGGGATGTGTTTGCCGGCGGGCCGCTTTATCTGGAAAGTTCGGTGGCGGTGATCGCCCTGGTGCGGCTGGGCAAATATCTGGAAGGCCAGGCCAAGCGCGATGCCGCCAAGGCGGTGCTGGGGCTGCAGGCGCTGCGCCCGGAGCTGGCGCATCTGGCCAGCGGCGAGGATGTGGCGCCGTCAAGGCTGCGCGTGGATGACGAGATCCTGATCCGCCCCGGCGAGCGGGTGCCGGTGGATGGCGAGATCTTGGAGGGCGAGGGCAGCCTGGATGAAAGCCCGGTCACCGGTGAGGCGCTGCCGCAGCCTCGGGGCAAGGGGGCCAAGCTGCTGGCCGGCACGCTGAACCTGGACGCGGTGCTGCGGCTGCGCGTCACCGCCCCGCCCGGTGAGAGCTTCCTGGACCGGATGGCCCGGCTGATCGAGCAGGCGCAAGCCGCCAAGCCGCGCGTGCAGAAGCTGGCGGACCGGGTTTCCGCCTGGTTCGTGCCGATGGTGCTGGGCATTGCCGCACTCACCTTCGCCGGCTGGCTGCTGCATGGCGCGCCTGTCTGCACCGCGCTGATCAACGCGGTCTCGGTGCTGGTCATTGCCTGCCCCTGCGCCCTGGGGCTGGCGACCCCGGCGGCGATTCTGGCGGGCACCGGCGCGGCGGCGAAGGCGGGCATATTATTCCGGGATGCCGATGCGATCGAGGCGGCGGCGAAGATCGAGGTTCTGGCCTTCGACAAAACCGGCACGCTGACCACCGGCAGCCCGAGTTTGGCCGAAATCCGGCCTCTGGCCGATCTGACCGAGGAGCGGCTGCGCGCCATCGCCGCCGCGCTGGCGGCGCGGGACACCCATCCGCTGAGCCTGCCTTTGCGCCAGGACAATGTGGCCCCGGCCACCGCCTTCAAGGCCTTGCCCGGCCAGGGCGTGCAGGGCGAGGTTGACGGCGTGGCCTATCTGTTCGGCTCCTCCCGGCTAGTGCCGCGCGCCCCGGCGCCAGGCGATGCGCTGACCTGGTCCTACCTCGCGTTGGCAGACGGCACGCCGCTGGGGGCTTTTGGTTTTACCGACACGCCGCGCCCGGATGCGGCGCAGGCGGTGGCGCGGCTGCACGCCATGGGCATCAAGACCCTGCTGCTGACCGGGGACCGCGCCGCCGTGGCGCAGGCTCTGGCCAAATCGCTCGGCATCGAGCGCGTGGAGGCCGAGACGACGCCGGAACAAAAGCGTGACATCATCGTGAATTTGCAAAGCCAGGGCCAGCGCGTCGCGATGCTGGGGGACGGCATCAACGATGCCGCCGCCCTGGCCGCCGCCGATGCCGGCATGGCGATGGGGCAGGGGGCGGATGTGGCGATCGAGGCGGCCGCCATCTCGCTGCTGCGCGCCGCGCCCTCTCTGGCCCCGGCATCTTTGGATCTGGCCCGCCGGACCTGGCGGATTCTGCGCCAGGGCCTGTTCTGGGCGTTGTTTTACAATGCCTTAGGTCTGCCGGCGGCGGCGTTCGGGCTGCTCAGCCCGGCGCTGGCGGGGGCGGCGATGGCGGCCTCCTCGCTCTGCGTGCTTGGCAATGCGCTGCGGCTGCGGCAATGGAGGGCGTCATGAGTTTGGTCACCATCGCCCAGGCTTCGGCCATCACCGGCGTCTCCGCCAAGATGATCCGGCATTATGAAAGCATCGGGCTGATCGCTGCCCCCATGCGCACCGAAAACCGCTACCGCCATTACAGCGAGGCGGAGTTGCACGAGCTGGGTTTCATCCGCCGCTCGCGCGATCTCGGCTTTTCCTTCGAGGATATCCGCCAGCTGCTCTCGCTCTGGCGCGACCGCACGCGTTCCTCCGCGGATGTGAAGGCGATCGCGCTGCGCCATGTCGAGGAGCTGGACCAGAAGGCCGCCGCGCTGGCGGCGATGAGTCGCACGTTGAAACAGCTCGCCGCCTGCTGCCATGGCGATGACCGGCCGGATTGCCCGATCCTGGATGCGCTCGACCCGCCGAAACCGGCTGAAATCTGACGCGATCCTTGACTTCCTGGCAGTCTTTGCCGATACGAGGCGCATTGACATGGGCGCGTTCCGCGCTCGGCGCATGCTTGCGCCCCGACCACGGGCGCAGGCTTGCGCCCCCGACCACGAGAGACGCTATTTTTGTCCGACACACAAGACGACCATCAAGACCCCAACGCTGAGCTGCCCGCCGAGCTGGAGGCGCGCATCGCTGATCCCGCGCCCGCGCCGGAAGAGAAGCCGGACTTCGCCTCGCTGGGTCTGTCCGAGCCGATCCTGAACGCCTTGGCGGAGAAGGGCTATGTGCACGCCACGCCGATCCAGGCGCAGGCGATTCCGGTGGTGCTGATGGGGCGCGACGTGCTGGGCGTGGCGCAGACCGGCACCGGCAAGACTGCCGGCTTTACCTTGCCGATGCTCGAAATCCTGGCCGGCTCGCGGGCCCGCGCGCGGATGCCGCGCTCGCTGATCCTGGAGCCGACCCGTGAGCTGGCCCTGCAGGTGGCGGAAAATTTCGTCCAGTACGGCAAGAATCTGAAGCTCAATCACGCGCTGTTGATCGGCGGTGAGAGCATGGCCGACCAGAAGGCGGTGCTAACCAAAGGTGTGGATGTGCTGATCGCCACCCCGGGTCGCCTGATCGATCTGTTCGAGCGCGGTGGGCTGTTGCTGCGCGATGTGCGGGTGCTGGTGATCGACGAAGCCGACCGCATGCTGGATATGGGCTTCATCCCGGACATCGAGCGCATCGTCGCGATGCTGCCCACCACCCGGCAGACCTTGTTCTTCTCCGCCACCATGGCGCCGGAAATCCGCCGCCTGGCCGATGCCTTCCTGAGCAACCCGAAGGAGATCACCGTCTCCCGCCAGGCTTCGGTGGCCACCACCATCACCACCGGGCTGGCGCTGGTCTCCGAGATCGATAAGCGCGAGGCGCTGCGTCGGCTGCTGCGGGCCGAGGATGTGCAGAACGCCATCGTCTTCTGCAACCGCAAGCGCGATGTCGATATTCTGTTCAAATCGCTGAGCAAGCATGGCTTTGCCGCCGGCGCGCTGCATGGCGATCTGCCGCAGAGCGTGCGCTTTGCCACGCTGGAGAAATTCAAGGCGGGCGAGATCAAGATCTTGGTTTGCTCGGATGTCGCGGCGCGCGGCATTGATATTGGCGGGCTTAGCCACGTGTTCAATTTCGACGTGCCGCACCATGCCGAGGATTATGTGCACCGCATCGGCCGCACCGGCCGCGCCGGGCGCGAAGGCCACGCCTATACGCTGGCCTCGCCCGCGGACAAGCTGGCGGTGGAGGCGGTGGAGAAGCTGATCGGCAATCCGATCCCGCGCATCGAGGTTTCCGGTCTGGATGAGGTGGAGTGGTCCGAAGAGGATGGCCGCCGCCGGGGCCGTGGGCCCAAGAGGGATGGCAAGGACGGTAAAGACGGCAAGGATAATAAAGGCCGTGAGCGTGACCGTGGTGAGCGCAAGGCTGCCAAGCCCAAGGATGGCGAGAAAGAGCGCAAACCGGCCGAGCGTCCGGAGCGTACGGAACGCCCCGAGCGCCCTGAGCGCGCGGAACGGTCCGAGCGCCCGGAGCGTGACCGCCGGCCGCGTGAGCGCGACCGCAATGACCGCGACCGGGGCGAGCGCGGTGAGCGTGATCACGGCCCGGCCGTGCGCGGTTTTGGCGACTCGATCCCCGCCTTCATGCTGCTGCGCCGCCGTGACGAAGCCCGGCCGATGGGCGATGACGAGCCGGATGGGCCGGAAGATAACGGCTCCGATCTCGCGGCATAATTTATAAAAGTTTTTTGGTGCCGCTTTTTTACAAAAAAGCGGCGAAAGCGGTGGGGATTTTTTGAAAAATCTCCACCCACCTCCAAAAACTTTTGAAATTCATGATGATGTCCCATTGCATTCATTTCGGCGCCTGCGGTGGCTGTGCCAGCGATGACCGCGCCAAGCCCGACAAGCGGGCACTGCTTGAACGCGCTTTGAGCCGCGCTGGCTATGCCCAGGCTGAGATCGCGCCGCTAATGGCCGCCCCTCTGCACACGCGCCGGCGGGTGGATCTGGCGGCCTCCCGCAAGGCGGCTGAGATCAGCCTCGGGCTGCACCGCGTGCGCTCTTCCGAAATCGTCGATATGCGCGAATGCGCCTTGCTGCGGCCGGATTTCCTGGCGCTGCTGGAACCGCTTCGCACCTTGCTGCGCAGCCTGAACTGTTTTCGCCGCGAGGCTTCGCTGGTGATCAACTGGCTGGATAACGGCCCGGATATATTGCTGCGCGCCGATGCGCCGCTGACCCAGCCGGACCGTACCCGCCTGATCGCCTTCGCCAAGGAGCATGACGCGCCGCGCATCAGCGTCGCCGAGCCGAAATCTCTGCCCGAGCCGATCATCATTCTGCGCCCGCCGGTGCTGCGCTTTGCCGGGGTGGCGGTCACACCGCCGCCGGGTGGCTTCCTGCAGGCCTGCCCGGAAGGCGAGGCGGCGATTATCGAGGCGATGCTGGCCGGGCTGCCGAAGCTGCGCAACAAGAGCCGGCTGGTGGAGCTTTATGCCGGCTGCGGCACGCTGAGCTTTGCTCTGGCCCCGCATTCGCGCGTGGAAGCCTATGAGGGCGACGAGCCTGCCGTCTACGCCGCTGACAAAGCCGCGCGCGATGCCGGGCTTGCCGGGCGCGTCACCTTCGCCAGGCGCGATCTGCATCGCCGCCCGCTGCTGAGCGCGGATTTCAAAGGTGCTGACGTGGTGGTGCTGGACCCGCCTTTCGCTGGCTGCGGCGCGCAGATGAAATTCCTCGCCCCGGCCGGGGTGAAGCGGATCATCTATGTAAGTTGCAACCCGGACGCGCTGGCCCAGGATGCGGGCATGCTGCGCCATGCCGGCTATGAGATTCTGGCCGCAACGCCGATCGACCAGTTCCCGTTCTCGGACAATGTCGAGAGCGTGGTGGTGTTCCAACGCGGCCGCGATTAGGCGAAGATTAAAGCCGGGCTTTGCGATTTCGTTTCAGCCCATTGAACGTCCTGACGAAATCGCCAAGTCGAAGGCGAGCAATCTCGCGGCGCGATGATTTGACCCGATGCAGAAGGAGACATCCATGACGATCAACCATGCGGTCACCGCATTGTTCAGCGCGAGCACGTTGAACAGCATCATCGGCGTGCTGCTGAATGTGATTTACGCCGTCGTCATTCTTGCAATCGCCCATCTCGGCTCGCGGGCGCTGCATCGCTACATTGTCGGCTACGCGCGCAAGAGCCCGCATCTGGATGAAAGCCTGTTCCGCTTCTTCGGCACCATCGCGCGCTATCTGGTACTGGCCTTTGCCTTCATCTTCGTGCTCAACCGCTTCGGGATTCAAACGGCTTCGCTGGTTGCGGTGCTGGGTGCCGCAGGCCTCGCCGTGGGGCTGGCACTGCAGGGCACGCTCAGCAATCTCGCAGCCGGGATCATGCTGATCGTCTTTCGCCCGTTCAGGATCGGCAATTATATCAGTGCCGGCTCGCATGCCGGCACGGTGCTGGATGTAACCTTGTTCTATACCGAGATGAAAACCTATGACGGGCTGCAGGTGCTGGTGCCCAACAAGGATGTCTGGGCCGGGGCGATCACCAATTATTCGAATATCCAGACGCGCCTGATCGACCTGACTATCGGTATTTCCTATTGCAGCGATTTGAAAAAAGCCTCCGCGATCCTGAACGAGCTGGCGCAGGCGGATGCGCGCGTGCTGAAAGACCCAGCCCCCTTCATCAAGGTTCTGCAGCTCTCGGACAGCTCGGTGGATTTCGTCTTCCGCGCCTGGACCAAGGCGGGGGATTGGTGGGTGACCAAATGCGAGATCACCGAAGCGATCAAGTTGGCCTTCGACGAGGCCAGGATCGAGATTCCATTCCCGAACCAGACATTGTCTTTCAACGGGCCGTTGGAGTTGGCGCGGGCGGGACGGAATAGCTGAGTCGTAATCAGCTTTCTGCAAGGGCTAAAGAAGTAATGCGTCGGCTGCCTCTGGAACTGTGTTCGGTTCGGGCGGTAGCCGGTGTGCGCCGCATTCCAACAAGAACTCCTCGGTTTGATTAAATGCTTTCGGGCATCTGGTGACATCATTTTCGTCGCCACGCGGTATCCAAATGATCGTATCGGCGCGCGCCCGGGTAAGCAGAACACGATATTTGTTGATCGTGTAGGCCCGGGATTCGTTAGACTTCACGTTGAGCCATTTCGTGCCTCGGAAGCTGCGGATATTCCATCGTCCTGTCCATAAGAGATCACCACCCCAGCACAGCCCAACATGATCCAACTCCAAGCCCTGGCACGCAAACTCGGTTGCGGGGATTTCCAGCGCGTCAGAAGCGCGGACATCGGGCCAGCGGCAAAGAAACCAGTTCGCGACGGTAGCCTCTTCCTGATGCGCGAAACGAGGCCATATACCATCTGCGACCAACCGCTTCGCACCGCTCGAACAGACCAAGCCGACGCGCCGCTGGCCACGAGCCCGCAGTTTGAGGCTTTTGCGTAGGTCAGTGAGGGAGCGAGTGACAAATATTGGGAGGTCGTCAGATGCAATTCTGCGCGCTGACGCCCGATCGCCCGAAAGTGTTGCGTCGATCCAAGAGGCTGCACTCGCAGAGCGGATATTTCGAATAGGCGTACTCAAATGCAAGGCTTCTGAGATTTGAAGTGTCTTTGGCTGCTCTTTACCGAACAGAAGCTGCTTCGCAACGTTGGTGCTCAACGTCTTCGGTGCGGCTCGGATATGCCATTCCGGGCGGGCCAGTAGAGCCCTTCCCCATTCAGCAAGCCCCGCTTCGCCGGTGTTAATTTCTTGCCCATTACCAACCAGCGCGACGATGACGGCATAGTCATCATGACGGCGCATGAGATCCAACATGATGGCAGCTTCACTTTGGGTGTGGTCGAATTTCCGTGCGCCATACTCCGCATCCCAGGCGCGTTGAGCTTCGTCAAAAACGATCACATGTTCCGCTGGAGCCTTATCGCGTGCGAGCGTGTCGCGTAGGAACCCAACAACACTCTCGATTTTCGCTTTGCTTTGGTGGCGTGCATAGCGCTCGCTCATTTCAGAGCGCTTTGCCTTATCCTGCGCGAGAGCCGCTTTCAAAACATATACCATTGGCAGCGTACCAGTTAGAAATGTGCCCTCCACCTGCGGTGAAAAGGCGACATCGAGGCCGCATAAGGTTTTGCCAGCACCAGGAATGCCGGTGACGAACAAAATAATATATTTCTTATCCCGTCTTGCCTCTTCAACAGCGTTGAGAAGTTCGGCCGTTGTTTCGCTCAGATTGATGGCGTCGGCCCTGGCGGAGCGAATGTCGTCAACGCCGTGTTTTTCATAAATGGCGCGCGCGGCATCGATGATGGTTGGAACGGGGCGGTAAGGCGCATGCTCCCATTGGTCGATATCAATCGTATGGTCGGCCAAGCGGCTATAAATCGATAAGACAAGCTCACCAAATTGTTCAGGGCGAGATTCATAAACACATGAGACCCCGTGCCAGAGAAATTCCGATTGCGTACGAGAGGCTGTGCCAGCACCAGCGATGACCACGGGTATGATGATTTTATCCCGGCTGGCAGCATGGAAATCACGTAAGTCGAATGCATAGTCTTCGGCTTGAAGGCGGGCGGCTTGATCGAACCCATGGCCTTGCGCCTTGAATTCGATGACAAAGATTGCGCGCTCTGTCAGCAGGACCGCATCTAATCGGCGGCCCAGCCTCAGTAAGGGATATTCAAATAAAATCCGCCATTGCGAGGGAAACTCTTGCAGCACGGGCCGGAGATGATGGAGTTGCCAGGACCAAGCTTTGAGCTGTTCGGCTTCGTTTGTTCTGTGAGCACGAACGAGCCGCGTGGATAATTGGCCGATGAGCTGTTCGTCTGTGACCTGAGTGAAGTCTTGAATTGTACCAGCCCACCACGCCGTCGCCGCATTTGGCTTGGTGGGATGTTGGTTCACAGCTATTTACCCCTGCTTCCAGGGCAGCCCATCCGCTTTCCACCCCGCCACCAGGCCGCGATGGCCGCGCGCATCGGGCGGGCCCTCAAACCCATCCTTCACATTATACACATGCTTGAACCCCGCCGCCTTGGCGGCCTGGGCGGCGGCCATGGAGCGCGCACCGGAGCGGCAGATGAAATAGATATGCGATTCATGGGTCGCATGCGCCGCACTCAGCCCGGCCAGAAAATTCGGGTTGGGCTGCATGCTGGGAAACACCTGCCACTGGATCAGCAATGTCTGCTTGCCGGCTTGGCTCAGCTCCGGCACGCCGACGAAGCTCCATTCGGCATTGGTGCGCACATCGCATAGCAGCGCATCGGGATTGCTCATCAGCGCTTCCCAGACCTGTCGCGGGGCCACATCTTCGATCATAATACCCTCCAGGCGTTAGCCTTTTGGGCCCAACCATAGCGAGGACGGAAACGGATGGAAACAGTGGCGGACGGGTTGATCGGGGCGATCGGCAATACCCCCCTCATCAGGCTCAAGCGCGCTTCCGCCCTCACGGGCTGCGAGATACTGGGCAAGGCGGAATTCTGCTCGCCCGGCGGCTCGGTGAAGGACCGGGCGGGGCTGGCGATCATCCGCGATGCCGAGGCGCGCGGGCTGCTGGCGCCGGGTGGGACCATCGTCGAGGGCACGGCGGGCAATACTGGCATCGGCATCACGCTGGTGGCGAATGCGCTGGGCTATAAGAGCGTGATCGTGATGCCGGAGACGCAGAGCCAGGAAAAGATCGATTTCCTGCGCATGATCGGCGCGGATCTGCGGCTGGTGCCGGCCAAACCCTTCAAGGATCCGGGGAATTACGTGCATGTTTCGCGCCGCCTGGCCGAGGAGATGGGCGCGGTCTGGGCCAATCAGTTCGATAATCTGGCCAATCGCGAGGGCCACCGCGCCACCACCGGCCCGGAAATCTGGGCGCAGACGGGGGGCAAGATCGACGCCTTCACCTGCGCCTGCGGCACCGGCGGCACGCTGGCCGGGGTGGCGCTGGCGCTGAAGGAGCGCAAGCCAGGGGTGAAAATCGTGCTGGCGGACCCGGAGGGGAGCGGGCTCTATGGCTGGGTGAAATCGGGCGATCTCACCGTCACCGGCTCCTCGATCACCGAGGGCATCGGCCAGTCCCGCGTGCCGGAGAACCTGAATGGCGCGCCGATCGACGATGCGGTGAAAATCCCCGATCCGGAGGCGCTGGAGCAGGTTTATGACCTGATGATCCATGAGGGGCTCTCCATCGGCGGCTCGGCCGGCATCAATGTCGCCGCGGCGATCCGGGTGGCGAAGGCGATGGGACCGGGGCACACTATCGTGACCGTGCTGTGCGATGGCGGGGCGCGCTATCAGAGCAAGCTGTTCAATCCGGAGTTTTTGCGCGCCAAGAACCTGCCGGTGCCGCCATGGATGTGAATGATGCCCCGGTTCTGGATGCCGGTGAGCTGCTGGACGCCTACAAATCCGGCGCGCTGACGCCGCTGCAGGCGCTGCAAGGGGTGACCGAGCGGATCGCCCGGCGCAATCCCGAGATCAACGCCTTCGCCACGCTGAACAGTGCCGCGCTGGATGCGGCGCGCGAGAGCACGGCGCGTTGGCAGGAAGGGCAGGCGCGGGCGCTGGAAGGCGTGCCGGTGACGGTGAAGGATCTGATCGATGTGCGCGGCCTGCCGACGCGGCGCGGCAGCAAGACGACCGATCCGGCGCCGGTGGCGCAGGATGCCCCCCTGGTGGCGCGGCTGCGCGCGGCCGGGGCGGTGATTATCGGCAAAACCACAAGCACGGAATTTGGCTGGAAAAGCCCGGGCGATAACCCGCTCAACGGCATCACCCGCAACCCGTGGAATGTGGCGCATACGCCGGGCGGCTCCTCGGCCGGGGCGGCGGCGGCGGCGGGCTCGTTTTTCGGGCCGCTGCATGTGGGCACGGATGGCGGCGGCTCGATTCGCATTCCCGCCGCCTGGAGCGGCGTGGTCGGGCTGAAGCCGAGCTTCGGGCGGGTGCCGCAATGGAAGCTGGGCGCCTTCGGCCCGCTGGCGGTGGCGGGGCCGATCACGCGTTCGGTGCGCGATGCGGCGCTGCTGCTTTCCGTGCTGGCGGGGTTCGAGAAGGCCGACCCGTTCTCCCTGCCGGAGCCAGCTCGCGATTTTGGCGCCGGGTTGGAGGACGGGGTGAAGGGGCTGCGCATCGGCATTCTGCGCCGGCCCGGCTTTGATGCGCCCGCGGACGAAGCCGCCTGGGGCGCGGTGGAGGAGGCGGTCGCGATCCTGACCGGACAGGGGGCGCGGATTGTCGAGATCGACCCGGCATTGCCCGATAGTGGTGCCATCTTCTCCACGCTGTGGGGCGCCGGGCTGGCCAAGACCGTCGCGGGCGTGCCGCGGGAGCGGCTTGGGTTGGTCGATCCTGGGCTGCTGGCGCTGGCGGAGCGCTACATGCAGGTGCCGGGGCTGGAGCTGCTGGCGGCGGAAGCCGGGCGGGTGGAGGCGGCGCATGCGATGGCGATGCTTGAGGTGGACGCGATTCTCTGCCCGGCCGTACCGCATGGCGCGCCGCCTGTGGATGCCGCGTATGGCGATGCGGTGGAGGCGCTGCTGCAGCATTGGGCGAGCTGGACGATGCTGTTCAGCCTGACGCGGCAACCGGCCTTGTCGCTGCCGATGGGCGTGGACGCTGCGGGCTTGCCGACATCGGTGCAGATTGCCGCACCGCTTTATCGCGATGACGTGGTGCTGCGTGTGGCCCGGGCGGTGGAAGTCGCCTTAGGATAAGTTGCAAAAGTTTTTGGGGTGCGGCCCTTTTTTCAAAAAGGGCTGCGAAACGCTGGGGGTGGTGACGACGGCGTAGCCACCACCCCAAACGTTTTCCGACCCTTTTTGAAAAAAGGGTCGGCCCCAAAAACTTTTAGGAATTTTCCGCCACTTCCTTCGTCACCCGCACCCGCTCAATCCGCCGCCCATCCATCTCGGTCACTTCAAACTTCCAGCCGCCGAACAAAATCGCATCGCCCTTCGCCGCCGGGCGCAGCAGCAGCGCCAGGATCAGCCCGCCCAGCGTGTGATAGCTGCCCTCGCTCGGCAGGTCCGGCAGATGCAGCCTGGCCTTGATCTCATCCACCGGGGTCAGCCCGTCCAGCTCATAGGCGCTGTCCGCCGGCGGCTCGATATAGGAGGAGGGGCCGGTATCCTCGGCATCGCCGACGATCGCCTCCAGCACGTCCGCCGCCGTCACCACGCCCTCGAAGCTGCCATATTCATCGAACACCAGCGCCATGCCGAGCGCATCCGCCTTCAGCCGCTCCAGCGCGTCCAGCGCCGAGACCGAGTCCGGGATCGCCATCGGCTGGCGCAGCACGGAGGAGATGATCGGCCCGTCCTGCTTGCCCAGCACGCGGTCCAGCACATCCTTCGCCAAAATGATGCCGGTGACGTTATCGACCGAGCCGTCGCACACCACGAAGCGGGAATGCGGCGCGGCGCGCAGCCGGGCGATGATGTCCTCGCGTCCGGCGGAGCGGTCGATCCAGACGATTTCGGTGCGCGGCGTCATGATCGCGCGCACCGGCTTGTCGGCCAGGCGCAGCACGCGTTCGATAATGTCGCGCTCCTCATTCTCCAGCACGCCGGTTTCGGCGCCTTCCACCAGCATCGCCTTCAGCTCTTCTTCGGAAACGCCGCGCCTATCCTCCTGGGTGGGGCCGAACAGGCGCAGCACGAGGTCCGTGGTGCGGCTCAGCAGCCAGATTGCCGGGGCGGCGATTTTCGCCAGCACCGAGACCGGCCCGGCCACTACCACCGCCAGCCGTTCCGGGTGGCGCAGCCCCAGCTGCTTGGGTACCAGCTCGCCAAACACCAAGGTGAGATAGGTGATAATGAGAACTGTGACGACGACGCCGACCGGCCCGGCATAAGGTGCGATATAGGGCACATGCCGCAGCGGCCCCTGCATGCGCTCGCCCAGCTGGTCGCCGCCGAACATACCGGTGAGGATGCCGACCAGAGTGATGCCGAACTGGGTGGTGGGCAGGAAGCTCTGCGGGTCATCCGCCAGCATCCGTGCCTTGGTGGCGCCGCGCAGCCCCTGGCGCTCCATCAATGTCAGCATCGCCCGGCGCGAGGAGACCAGCGCCAGCTCCGCCAGCGCGAAGGCGCCGTTGAGAACCACCAGAAGCACGAGAATCAGGATTTGCACGATCAAAGGCATGGCCCGCTTCTAGCGCGGAATGGCAGCCGACGCGATTATGCCATGAAGGTGGGCGCGCTGTTGAAAGCGTAAGTGAAGCTGTCCAGACAACGCCTTCAAAAGAAGGGGAATTTGAGCAAATCCTTCCTACATCTGGTTACAAGATTAAATTTTGTTTGCCTTAGTTGGGCCACATTCGCGCCCAGCACCTGCCGCACTGGACGATCATATTGGCTGTCGATCCGGGGATTTTCCCGGGACGCAGCTTGGACATCGCTTGGACACCGCCATGACGTACCAGTCGCAAATTCGCCGCCAGACGGCGCTGATCTCCACCCGCAAGGCCCGCAAGGGCTGGGCGTCCCCCAGCTCATGGGCGGCCGCCATCGGCGTCGGTGTGGTCGCGTTCGGGATCTGGGCCGGCATCAACCGCCCGGCGACGAATATCGCGCCCTATACCGGCGAGATCGGCGGCTTCGCCTTCTCGCCCTTCCATAAAGGCGAGAGCCCGCAGACCGGCGATTACCCGACCACGGCACAGATCAAGTCCGATCTGGCGCTGGCGGCCAAGCACACCCACAATATCCGCACCTACACGGTCGAGGGCGATCTCGGGCAGATCCCGGCGCTGGCGCAGGGCATGGGGCTGAATGTCACACTCGGCGCCTGGCTGGACCGTCACCCCGAGGCCAACGCCAAGGAGCTGGCGAAGGTCGTGCAGGTGGCGAACGCCAACCCGGACGTGAAGCAGGTGATGGTCGGTAACGAGACCATCCTGCGTGGCGACCAGAGCGTGCCGGAGCTGGTCTCCGAGATCCGCTCGGTCGAGAAGCAGGTGCATGTGCCGGTTTCCACCGCCGAGCCCTGGCATGTCTGGCTGAAGCATCCTGAGCTGGCCAACTCGGTCGATTTCATCACCGTGCATCTGCTGCCCTACTGGGAAGGTGTGCCGGAGAAGATCGCCGTGCAGGACAGCATGAACCGCTATGAGGCGGTGCATAAGATGTACCCGAACAAGAAGATCGTGATCGGCGAAATCGGCTGGCCGTCGGACGGTATTGATATCGGCGCGGCGCGCGCCAACAACATCAACCAGGCCCGCTTCCTGCGCGATTTCTTCAATCTGGCGCAGCAGAAGCATCTCGATTACTTCGTGATGGAAGCCTTCGACCAGCCCTGGAAGACCAGCTTTGAGGGCCGTGCCGCCGGTTACTGGGGCATGTTCACGCTGGGCCGCCACCAGAAATGGTCGCTGACCGGCCCGGTCTGGAATCACCCCGAATGGATCTGGTACGCCGCCGGCGCGGCGCTGGCCAGCCTGCTCGCCACCATGGCGCTGCTCTCCCGCCGCCCGGATATCCGCTTCACCGGCAAGCTGCTCTTCGCGGCTCTGGTGGAAGGCTTCACCGCGACGCTGGCGATGCTGCTGATGTATATGGGCCAGACCTATCTCTCGCTGGGGGCTGCCGCGGTGTGGAGCGGGCTGGCGCTGGGGCAGGGGCTGCTGCTCTTCCTGTTGATCGCGGACAGTTTCGATCTGGTCGAGACCATCTTCGGCCGTATCGCCAAGCGGCATTTTGAGCCGATGCCGGCCCCGGCTGGCGCCAAGCTGCCGAAGGTTTCCATCCATCTGCCGATCTGCAACGAGCCGCCTCACATGGTGAAGCAGACGCTCGATAGCCTGGCCGCGCTGGACTATGACCGCTTCGAGGTTCTGGTGATCGACAACAACACCATGGACCCGGCTGTCTGGGAGCCGGTGGCCGAGCATTGCGCCCGGCTGGGGCCCAAGTTCCGCTTCTTCACCCTAGGCAAGTACAAAGGCTACAAGGCTGGCGCGCTGAACTTCGCCCTGCGTGAGACCGCCCCGGATGCCGAGGTGATCGGCGTGATCGACAGCGATTATCTGGTCGAGCCGGACTGGCTGCGCTCGATGGCCCCGGCCTTCGAGGACCCGGCGGTGGGCTTCACCCAGTCCCCGCAGGATTACCGGGATAATGACGGCTCGATCTTCAAGCGCATGATGTTCTGGGAATATGCCGGCTTCTTCCATACCGGCATGGTCACCCGCAATGAGCGCAACGCGATCATCCAGCACGGCACGATGACGCTGATCCGCAAGGAAGCGCTGCAGAACGAGAATGGCTGGGCCGAATGGTGCATCTGCGAGGACAGCCAGCTGGGTCTGCGCCTGTTCCGCGCTGGGTACGAGGCGGTCTATTCCAAGAAGAGCTTCGGCAAGGGCGTGATGCCGGACGATTACAACGCCTTCCGCAAGCAGCGTTACCGCTGGGCCTATGGCGCGATGCGGATTGTTCGCGGCAATGCGGCGGCTTTGTTCAACCCCTTCAACAAGGAGCTGACCGCCGGCCAGCGCTGGCACTTCATCACCGGCTGGCTGCCCTGGTTCGGCGACGCGCTGGGCATCGCCTTCCTGGCCATGGGTCTGGTCTGGTCGCTGGGGCTGATCCTGGATCCGGTGCGGTTTGAATTCCCGATCGCTTTGTTCATGCTGCCCTCGATCTTCCTGTTCGGCTTCAAGATCGTGCAGATCCTGGCCCTCTATAAGAGCCGCGTGCCTTGCGGCTTCTGGGACCGGGTGGGCGCTGCGGTTGCCGGGCTGGCGCTGAGCCACTCGATCGGCAAGGCGGTGTGGAAAGGCCTGTTCACCAACTCGCTGCCCTTCCTGCGCACGCCGAAGATGGAGAACGCCCCGGCCCTGGTGCAGGGTCTGGTGATGGCCCGCGAGGAGCTGGTGATCCTGGCTCTGACCTGGGGTGCGGCGCTGGGTGTCGGCTTTGGCCATCACTGGGCGACGCTGGAGACCAAGCTGTGGGTGGCGGTTTTGTTCACCCAGTCGATGCCTTATCTGGCCTCGGTCGGCGTCTCCATCCTGGCCGCCCTTCCGGCCAAGGCGCCCAAGCTGGTCGCCGCCCCCGCCGTCAAGCCGATGAAGGCCCCGGTGATGCACCCGGCGGCTGGGGATTAAGACTCGTAGGCACACGAGCTTGATGCCATGAATTGACCCTCCCGCTGTGCAGCGGGAGGGTTTTTTGTGCAACGCGACACAGCTTTGCAAAGGCTGGGCTTGCGTCGCCTTGGCCGGCAAGGCTAAGGGATACTTACCTGCCGCCATGGCGCGAACGAGACATGGTGGCACAGGCTTTATACGGGGCGGGGACGCCCTTTACGGGCTGTTTTGCACCGTCCTTTTCCAGATTCGCGCATGGGATACCGGACATTGACCGCCAGGGCATGGGCCTTCGGCGGTGGAGATGTTTGTTTTGACTGATTTGACCTTTGAGAGTTTTGGCCTGGCTTCCCCGATTTTGGGCGCATTGACCGCGGCGGGCTTCATCAAGCCCACCCCCATCCAGGCGAAAGCCATTCCCCACGCGCTGGCCGGGCGCGACGTTCTGGGCATCGCCCAGACCGGCACCGGCAAAACCGCCGCCTTCGCCCTGCCGATGATCAACGCGATGACCGACCGCCTGCACAGCAAGCGCTTCTCGACCCGCGCTCTGGTGCTGGCCCCCACCCGTGAGCTGGCGGTGCAGATCGAGCAGGAAATCAAGAAATTCGCCGCCGGGCTTGGCCTGCGCACGGTGCTGATCGTGGGCGGCGTCAGCCGCTTCGGCCAGGTGCAGCGCATGATGCGCGGTGCGGACATCGTGGTGGGTTGCCCCGGCCGCGTGGTGGATCTGATGAACACCCGCGAGCTGGTGATCGACCAGTGCCAGTTCTTCGTGCTGGACGAGGCTGACCGCATGCTGGATCTCGGCTTCATGCCGGATATCCGCAAGGTGGTGAACGTGCTGCCGGCGCGCCGCCAGTCGGCTCTGTTCTCCGCCACCATGCCGGCCGAAATCGCCAAGCTCGCCAATGGCCTGCTGCGTGAGCCGGTGCGCGTGGAAATCGAGGCGGTGGCCTCCACCCCGTCGCGCATCGAGCAGAGCGTGTATTTCGCAGAAGGGCCGGAGAAGCGCAACCTGCTGATCAAGCTGCTGCACCAGCCGGAATTCTCCAAAACCGTGGTGTTCACCCGCACCAAGCGCGGCGCCGACCGCGTGGCGCTGATGCTCAACAGCTCCAAGATCTCGGCCGCCGCCTTGCATGGCAATCTCAGCCAGAACCAGCGCCAGCGCGCCCTGGATGCGTTCAAGGCCGGTGAGGTGCGCGCCTTGGTTGCCACCGATATCGCGGCGCGCGGCATCGATGTGAATGCGGTTTCGCACGTGATCAATTTCGAGCTGCCGAATGAGCCGGAGAGCTATGTGCACCGCATCGGCCGCACCGCGCGCAACGGCGCGGATGGCGTGGCGGTGGCGTTCTGCGACGCGACCGAGCTGCCTTATCTGACCCAGATCGAGAAGCTGACCGGTATCAAGATGAAGGTGGCGGGCGGCGAGCGTCCGCGCCAGGCGATGCCGGTGAAGAAGCCGGCCCGCCATCCGGATATGCAGGTGCGCAAGATCAAGCCGAAGCGCCCGCCTTACCAGGAAAAGCGCAAGGTTGCGTAAGAGCTGAATATATTTATAGACGTTTTTGGGTGCCGCCTTTTTTCAAAAAGGCGGCATTTTTTTCGCAGCTTTTTGGCCTGTTGCTGGCCGTCCCGATTCAGACTACGCGGCTTTGCCGCTCCGTCATCGGGACGGGGCGGCACCAAAAACGTTTGATGTTTTGGAGTGGCGCTATGGGTGAGACGAAGCAGACGGTCATCGGCATCATTGGCGGGTCGGGGCTGTATAATATCGACGGTCTGACAGACACCAGCTGGGTCAAGGTCGAAACCCCCTGGGGCGATCCCTCTGACGAGCTCCTCGTCGGTTCCTTCCACGGCCAGAAGGTGGTGTTCCTGCCCCGCCACGGGCGCGGCCACAAGACCACGCCGACGGCGCTGAATTACCGCGCCAACATCCATGCGCTGAAATCGCTGGGGGTGACCGACATTCTCTCCCTCTCCGCCGTCGGCTCGCTGAAAGAGGAACTGCCGCCGGGGCATTTCGTCATCGTCGACCAGTTCATCGACCGCTCCTTCGCCCGCGAGAAGAGCTTCTTCGGCCCGGGCTGCGTCGCGCATGTGTCGATGGCGCATCCGGTTTGCGGGCGTCTGGGCGATGCGCTGGAAGCCAGCCTGAAGGCGCTGGACCTGCCGCATACGCGCGGCGGCACCTATCTGGTGATGGAAGGTCCGCAATTCTCCACCCTGGCGGAGAGCAACCTGTACCGCAGCTGGGGCTGCGCGGTGATCGGCATGACCAATATGCCCGAGGCCAAGCTCGCCCGCGAGGCGGAGATCGATTACGCTACCGTCGCCATGGTCACCGATTATGATTGCTGGCACGAGGACCATGACGCCGTCACCGTCGACCAGGTGGTGAAGGTGCTGCTCGGCAATGCCGACAAGGCCCGCGCCCTGGTGAAGGACGTGCTCCCCCGCCTGGCCGTACCGCGCACCGCTTGCGCGCATGGCTGCGACACCGCGCTGACCTACGCGCTGATCACCGCCCCCGAGGCGCGCGACCCGGAGGCGCTGAAGCGTCTTGAGGTTGTCGCCGGCCGCGTGCTCAAGGCCTGATATGTGCGGCCTTTGCGGTGATGGGCTGAACCGCCGCCAGCTGCTCTTTGCCGGGCTGGCGGCCCCCTTGGCGCTGGGGCCGCTCGATAAAGAAGGTCTGGTGGAGCCGGTGCTGCGGCTGCAACCACAATCCGGCCCGCGCCGTGTGGCGGTGACGCTGGATTGTTGCCCCGGCCATTTTGACATGCGGATCGCCGCGGTTCTGGTCGAGTGCCGCATCCCGGCCACCATCTTCGTCACCGCCGTCTGGATGCGGATGAACCCGGAGGGGCTGGCCTATTTCCTCCAGCACAAGGACATCTTCACCCTGGAAAACCATGGCGCGCGGCATCTGCCGCCGATCCTGGGCACCAGGCGCGTCTACGGGCTGGAGGTGGCCGGGAGCTGGCCCGCGATCCAGGCCGAGATCAATGGCGGGGCGTTGGCCATCACCCAGGCCACCGGGCGGGTGCCGCAATGGTATCGCGGGGCCGCCGGGCTCTACACCCCCTCGATGGTGCCGCGGATCGAGGCGCTGGGCGTGCGCGTGGCCGGTTATTCGCTGAATTCCGACGAAGGCGCCGGGCTGCCGGCCGCCATCGTGCAGGCGCGGATTGAGGCGGCGCGGGATGGCGATGTGATCGAAGGCCATATCAACCAGCCCAAGCGCGCCAGCGGGGCTGGCATTGCCGCCGGGCTTGCGGCGTTGCAACAAAGTGGCGCGCAGTTCGCCCGGCTAAGCTGAACTAACGCGGCCTGACGCCCAAATGTCGAAAAAAATGAACGGCCTGCGGTTTGTTCGCGGGCTGATCACCGCGCCTACATCCCGCCTTCACTATTTCGTGAGCTGAGCAAATAGGAAAATTTCCTTTAACCTAAGCTTGTTGCGACAAAGCAAAGAAAATCATTTCATAACATCTGTTAAAAAATTAACACGAACTCGTCTAATTTATAAGAGGAGCTTCGTGATGACGGATGGAACCGACACAAACGGCTGGGGGGGAACCGATACAGACGGTTGGGGTGGAAGCGACACAGACGATCAAACACCACCCAACCCATCTGAAAACCTATTCCCGTTTTATCTGCTGAGCGGCGACGATGGGGGCAGTAGCGTCTCGGTTGGTCTGCCATTTTCGCTACAGACGCAGCAGGTGGTTTCCCTCACCAGCTCGCCGATTTTATATGGCGGGGAAAATTTCCTCATCGTCGGCCAGACCGACACGCAGGTCTATATCGGCACCGCCAGCGAAACCGGCAACGGCAAGGTGATCGGCTTCGTGTTCGAGGACGCGACGACCCAGCAATATTTCCTGTTCTCCACCACGCCCTGGCTGCCATTTGGCACGCCGATTACCGTCAACGTCTCCAGCGGCGCCAACGATCCACAGCCGTATAACTGGGATCTCAGCACTGGCGGCGCGGCGGCCTATTGCTTCATGGCCGGGACCGAAATCGCCACCCCCACCGGCGGTGTCGCGGTCGAGATGCTGCGGGCAGGAGATCTGGTGCTCTGCCATGATGGCCGGGTGGCGCCGGTGAGCTGGGTGGGGGTGCAGACCATCGCCAGCCGCTTTGCCGACCGGTTGCGGGTGCTGCCCGTGCGCATCACCGCCGGTGCCCTCGGCAATGGGCTGCCCTGGCGCGACCTGCTGCTCTCGCCGGACCATGCGCTGCTGCTGGATGGCGTGCTGGTGCAGGCCGGCGCCCTGGTCAACGGCGCCAGCATCCGGCGTGAGACGAATCTGCCGGAGCGTTTCTGCTATTACCATGTCGAGCTTGCCGACCATGCGCTGCTGCTGGCCGAAGGGTTGCCGGCGGAGAGCTTCCTGGATCAGGTGTCAGTTTTCGCCTTCGATAACTGGCATGAGCGCCCGGCACCGGCCCAGGCCCGCGAGATGGCGCTGCCTCGGGTGAAATCCGCCCGCCAGCTGCCGCGCGCCCTGCGCGCGCGCAGCGCCGCCTGAGGGCACGATTCGGGCCGGCATGTCTGTGATCTGGCCGGCGGGGCACCCCGACGGCCTTTTTCACGCTGCTCGCCGGATCGGCCCAAACTGGCGGTTTTCCGCCGGCCAGGCCGCATTGCCAGAGGCTAGGATGCCGATTTTCCACAGGAAAATATACCCGTAGCGGATGATGACAGAAAAACTTCCCGCGCGGGACTTGCAGGCCCAACGGCAACAAGCTAGGAAGCGCCGCACCTTCGCGGGTTTCGCTGTCATAGCTCAGGGGTAGAGCACTTCATTGGTAATGAAGAGGTCCTGGGTTCAATTCCCAGTGACAGCACCAGCGAACTTGATCGGGGCGGCCTAATCGGTTAGGCAGCCTGGACCAAGGGCCCAGATAGCTCAGTTGGTAGAGCATGCGACTGAAAATCGCAGTGTCGCTGGTTCGATTCCGGCTCTGGGCACCATTTTCCCTCCCCTCTGAACTCGGCCGAATCTGCATTGCTTCGTGTGGCAACGATTTTTTGCGACGCAGCGCCACGCTTTTTTTGAAAAAACCTTTCTCCCGAGGGGGTTTAAGGCTGGTCTTTTCCGCAGGCCAAGGCTAGATATTTCGCATCCAGCCGGGCAAATTCAAAGAGTCCCTGGTTTGAACATAGAATCTTCGGTCGCGGACGTTCCGGCCAGACCGATCAACAGGAAAAGGCGCGTATAATGTCAAAAGCGTTCATTGCCGAGGTCATTCAGGAAACCGCCGAGATCACCGGCGTTGCCGCGAACCGTACGGCTACCGTTCTGATCGAAGCGATCGTTAAGGAAATGAAGAAGAACGGCAAGTTCACCCTGCCGTCCTTCGGCACCTTCACCGTCCGCAAGACTAAGGCGCGCAAGGGCGTGAACCCGCGCACCGGCGAGGAGATCAAGGTGAAGGCCGGCAAGACCGTGCGCTTCAAGGCCTCCCCGACGCTGAAGAAGCTGGTCTGATCGCACCTGCATTTGCGATAAAGAAACCCGGACCTGGTCCGGGTTTTTTTATGCGCTGCGCCGGGGGTATGAAGATGCCGAAAACCTTGCATTATGCCTGGAACGATGTCGCACCTTATGGCGATGCGAAGGCGGATCGCCGGCTGATCCCCGGGGCGGGAGGCGATTTGAAACGCGTGGCGGTGAAAGCCGGCACCCATGCCGCGCGCCACGCCCATGATTTCGAGCAGTTCGTGCTGATTTCAGAAGGGCAGGGCTGGCTGGTTTGCGAATCGGGCGAGATCGCGCTTCGCCCCGGCGTGGTGATTCATTTCGAGGCGAATGCCTGGCACGAAGCCTGGTTTGCAACCGACACCATGCTTTACGAAGTGAATTTCAAAAGCTGACGCCACATAAAGCGTCCCATAACGGGACAGGTGCGAAGCCGTCCCGGTTGCGACCAGCGGCGTTTGATCAGATATCCAGCTCTTCCACCTTGCCCGCGTTTTCCTGGATGAATTGAAAGCGCAGTTCCGGGCGCTTGCCCATCAAACTATCCACCAGCGTCGAGGTTTCCGCCCGCGCCTCAGGGGCCGCGACAATGCGCAGCAGCGTGCGTTTGGCCGGGTCCATCGTGGTTTCCTTCAGCACCGCGGGGGGCATTTCGCCAAGCCCTTTGAAGCGGCTGATTTCCACCTTGCTGCCGGGCTTGAAGTTTTTCATCAGCTTTTCGCGCGCGGCATCGTCCATCGCATAGATGCTCTTTGCCCCTTGCGTCAGGCGATAGAGCGGCGGCTGCGCCAGATAGACATGGCCGTGGCGGATCAGCTCCGGCAGCTCGCGGTAGAAAAACGTCATCAGCAGCGAGGCGATATGCGCGCCGTCCACATCCGCGTCGGTCATGATGATGATGCGCTCATAACGCAGATTGGCGCGGTTGAAAGCGGTCCCGGTGCCGCAGCCCAGCGCCTCGATCAGATCCTTCAGCTCCTGATTCTGCTTCAGCTTCTCCACCGAGGCGGAGGCGACATTCAGGATCTTGCCTTTCAGCGGCAGGATCGCCTGGGAGTTGCGATTGCGCGCCTGCTTGGCGGAGCCGCCGGCGGAATCGCCCTCGACCAGAAAGATCTCGGTGCCCTCGGCGCTTTCCGTGGCGCAATCGGCCAGCTTGCCGGGCAGGCGCAGCCGCCTTGTGGCGGATTTGCGCGGCGTGTCCTTCAACTCCTTACGGCGGATGCGCTCTTCCGCGCGGTCCACCACATAGGCCAGGAGATTATCGGCATTGGCCGGGTCGCCGGCGAGATAATGGTCGAAGCGGTCGCGCAGCGAGGTCTCGGTCAGGCGCGTGGCTTCCTGGGTGGTCAGCTTCTCCTTGGTCTGGCCCTGGAATTGCGGATCGCGGATGAAGAGCGAGAGCTTGGCCCGCAAGCCCCCGAACACGTCCTCGGCGATGATCGCCGCACCGCGCTTATTGCCGCGCGTCTCCGCCCAGGCGCGCAGGCCTTTCAGCAGGGCGGCGCGCATCCCGGCCTCATGGGTGCCGCCCAGCGGGGTGGGGACGGTGTTGCAGTACGTGTCCACACTGCTCTCGCCCTGTTCCAGCCAGGCCAGGGCCCATTCCAGCTTGCCCTGCTCCTGGCCGCCGATCGGCGCGAATTTCGCCTCCCCGGCCCAGATCTCCGGGAGCACCAGGGGGGCGCTGCCCAGCTCGGCCGCCAGCGAATCGCGCAAACCGCCGGGGAAATGCAGCTCCGCCTCGGCCGGCACCTCCGAGTCGGATTTCAGCAGGCTGGGATCGCAGCTCCAGCGGATCTTCACCCCCCGGAACAGATAAGCTTTCGAGCGGCAGAGCTTGAACAGCCGGGCGGGGGAGAATCTCAGGCTCCCAAAAATCTCGGTATCCGGCACGAAGCCGATGGTGGTGCCGCGCCGGTTCTGGGCCGCGCCCACTTCCTCCAGCCTGGTCTGCGGCACGCCCCGCACATAGCTCTGGCGGTACAGCTTGCGGTCCTTCGCCACCTCGGCGGTGAAGCTTGAGGAGAGCGCGTTCACCACCGAGGAGCCCACGCCGTGCAGCCCGCCTGAGGTGGCATAGGCCTTGCCAGAGAATTTGCCACCCGAATGCAGCGTGGTGAAAATCACCTCCAGCGCGGATTTGGTCTTGAATTTCGGATGCGGATCGACCGGGATGCCCCGGCCATTATCGCGGACGGTGAGCTGGTTGCCCTCATCCAGCCGCATCTCGATGGTGCTGGCATGGCCGGCCACCGCCTCGTCCATGGAATTGTCGAGAATTTCGGCGGCCAGATGGTGCAGGGCGTTCTCATCCGTGCCGCCAATATACATGCCAGGCCGCCGGCGGACGGGCTCCAGCCCCTCCAGCACCTCGATATCCTTCGCGCCATAGCTGTCCTTGGCGGGGATGGTCTCGAACAGGTCACTACTCAACGCGGCCGACTCCTACGCTGCACCGGGCGTCTTGGTTGCCATGGCCGGTGCCGCGCAGGCAAGAGGGGCCCCCTATTCGCCCACCCGGTGCAGATCGTAAGAGCGAATGCCGGGCTCCCCGGTAAAGCTGAACCAGTCGCCATGGTTCAGCGTGTTGCGGGTGTCGTAATAGCCCGAGCGCCAATGCTCCTTCATGGAGATGCGGCTGAACTCGTAATCCTTCGCATCCCCCTCATAGGCTTTCTGCTGGTAGATCAACTGCATGATGTTGATCTCGGGCAGCTGGCGCAGATCGGATTTCATCTGCTTCTGCTCGCTGGTCAGCTCATTATCCGGCACCTTGCCCAGCGCGTCGCGCAAAGCCTGTTTCAGCCGGTGGGTCTGCAGGAAATGGTCGGTGGTGGTGCGGGTGCGCGAGGAGTACTGAATGTCCTTCTGCCGGGCCAGAACCTCCGGCATGTCGCGCGGCACCTCGCCGCGGGCGGAGAACAGATCCACCTGGAAGGCCAGCAGGTTCTGCGAGCCGATATTATCCAGCAGATGCTGCAGCGGGGTGTTGGAGACCAGCCCGCCATCCCAGTAATGGTGCCGCCCGATCCGGACCATCGGCAGCCCCGGCGGCAGCGCGCCGGAGGCCATGATGTGCTCGGGCTCCAGATCGCGCTCGGCATTGTCGAAATAGACGAAATTCGCCGTCTCGACATTCACCGCCCCCACCGCGAGGCGGATCTGGCCTTCATTGATCAGCTTGAAATCCGCGAGCTTTTCCAGCGTGCGGTGCAGGGGCGCGGTATCGTACAGTGCGGTGGCGAAGCGCGCCCCGCGCGGGGCGAAGAAGCCCGAGGCCGGCACCGGGCGGAAGAAGCCAGGCTGGCCGAAAAACATGCCATGCATGGCCGAGAGCCCATTGCGCAGCTTGCGGGCATTATCGCCCTCGAACCAGGTGGTGTAGGGGTCCCGGGCGGTGATATCCATCCAGAATTTTTCCAGCTTCTCCAGCCGGTGCTCGGGCTTGTTGCCGGCGATGATGGCGGAGTTCACGGCGCCGATGGACACCCCCGCCACCCAGTCCGGCTCCAGCCCGGCCTCATGCAGCGCCTGATAGACGCCCGCCTGATACGCCCCCAGCGCGCCGCCACCTTGCAGCACCAGCCCGACCACATCGCAACCCTTCGGCCGGGCGACCGGCGCGATCGGGTCCAGCGGGCGGCGATGCGGGCGTTTGGGATCGGAGAGCATGTCCATGGGCGGTCAATCCTTCTCGGCTGACGAATGGTCTCGAATATTTAAGGCAACGCTTATATTGGCAAGAAAATCATGCCATCCCAGGGCGATCTGTCAAACCGGCCATGCGAGAAGGATCAATGACATGACGGCCGCCCTGGCGCCAGGGCGGCCGCTTCTACGACGCAGGAGATCTCAGCGCAGATGTTCGGCGAAAAACGCCAGAGCCCGCAGCTCCGCCAGCTCCCAATCCTTGCGGCTATAGCTGGCCCGGGCCTCGCAGCCAAAGCCGTGCTGCGCGCCTTCATAGACGAACACATCCGCCCCCGGCTGCGCCGCCTTGATCGCCTGCACGTCGTTCATCGGAATGCCGTGATCCTCGGTGCCGAAATGCATCTGCACCGGGCAATTGGGCTTGGCGTCCTTGTTGGCGGCAATGGCGCCGCCATACCAGCAGCTGGCGGCCTTGAAGCCCTTGGTCCGCGTCGCCGCGTCCCAGGCCAGGCTGCCGCCCCAGCAATAGCCGATGATGCCCACAGGTTCGCCCTCGCCGAAGGCGGCGGCGGTCGCCTGCAAATCCAGCAGCGCCTGTTCGGGGGTTACTTGCTGCATCAGCGCCCGCCCCTCGGCGATGCCCTCCTGGTCATAGCCCAGCTCGATCCCGGGGGTGACGCGGTCGAACATCGCCGGTGCCAGCACCCGGTAGCCGAACCCGGCCAGGCGCTCGGCGACATTGCGGATATGCTGGTTGACGCCGAAAATCTCCTGCACGACGACAAGCCCGCGCTTGGCGTTGACGTTGCCGGCTTCATAGGCATGGAATTTATGGCCGTCGGCGGCGGTGAGGGTCATCATCGGCGGGTGATCCTTGTTCTGGCTGGCGGTGGTCTGGCGGGCGGTTCAGCCGGCGAGGGATGCGAAATCCCGCGCCAGCGTCTCATAGATGTCGCGCTTGAAGGCCACCGCAAGGGCCGGCAGCTCGGATAGTTTCACCCAGCGCCAATCCTCGAATTCCGGATGGGCATCGGCGGTGAGGTCGATATCCTCGTCGCGCCCGGTGAAACGCAGCGCGAACCATTTCTGCCGCTGGCCGCGATATTTGCCCTTCCAGGCAACCCCGATCAGCGCCGGCGGCAGGTCATAGACCAGCCAGTCCGGATGCTCGGCGATGATCTCCGCCTTATCGGTGCCGATCTCTTCCTTCATCTCGCGCAGCACCGCCGCGCGCGGATCCTCCCCCTCATCGACGCCGCCTTGCGGCAGCTGCCAGGCATCGGGGTAGTTCTTGCGCTTGCCGACGAAAACGCGCCCGTCTTGCGCGAATAGCACAACGCCGACATTGAGCCGATAGGGCAGGGAGGATTTCTCGGTCATCGCGGCGTCTCACCTAAAATTTGCAAAAGTTTTTGGGGTGTGGCCCTTTTTTCAAAAAGGGCCACAGAACGTCTGGGGTGGTGGCAACTTGGTTGCTTCCGCCCCGGCGTTTTCGCCGCATTTTTGAGCCGCGCTGGGCGGGCCGATTCAGAGACAGCAGCAAGGCTGCTTGCTCATCGGCGCGCCAGCGGCCCCAAAAAACTTTGTCAGTTTGCCGCCGTCGTCGTCGAGGCGGGCTTCATGTCGGCAATCAGCTTCAGCGCCATCTGCAGCTGGAAGTCGGTCGCCGGCTTGGTCGGGTCGAATTTCGGCCAGTTGGCGGGCGGCTTGCTGGGGATGCTGGCGGCCACCGGCGGCAGCGGCAGCGGCGGCGGCAGTGACGCGGCCTTCTGCTGGGTCGGGTTGGTGAAGGCGTGCAGCAGGTCGGTCTCACGCAGCTGCGCGAAGCTGTCCTCCGGCGTGGCGCTGTCCGCCACCGTTACGTTCGGGGTCACGCCGTAATCCTGGATCGACTTGCCCGACGGGGTGAAATACAGCGCCGTGGTCAGACGCAGCGCACCCTCATTGTCGATCGGGATGATCGTTTGCACCGAGCCCTTGCCGAAGGTCTTGGTGCCCAGCACCAGCGCCCGGCGGTTCTGCTGCAGGGCGGCGGTGACAATTTCGGCCGCCGAGGCGGTGCCGGAATTGGTCAGCACCACGATCGGCGCGCCATTGGTGATGTCATTGCCCTGGGCGTACCAGGCTTGGTCGTCCTCCGAATGGCGGCCATGGGTGGAGACGATCTCGCCGCTGGTGACGAAATCATCGGACACCGCCACCGCCTGGTCGAGCAGCCCGCCGGGATTGTCGCGCAGATCCAGGATATAGCCATGGATCGGCCCATGCGCCTGCTTGTTCAGGCTCTTCACCGCGGCGCGGATATGCGCATCGGCATTCTCATCGAAACTATCGAGGCGGATATAGCCGACCGGCCCGGCGGTGCTGGTGAGCAGCTTGCTCTTCACATCGTCGATCTTGATGATCTCGCGGGTGAGGGTGACATGCACCGGCGTGTTCACGCCGTTGCGCTTCAAGGTGAGGGTGATCTGCGTGCCCGGCGCGCCGCGCATCTTGGAGACGGCATCATCCAGCGACAGCCCTTCGGTGGCGTGGCCGTCGATCTCCACGATGATGTCACCCGGCTTGATCCCAGCCTTCTGGCCAGGCGTGCCGTCGATCGGGGTGATCACCTTCAGCAGCCCGCTGGCCTCGGTCACTTCCAGCCCCAGCCCGCCGAACTGGCCGGAGGTCTGCACCTGCATGTCCGAATATTGCTGCGCATTCATGTAGCTGGAATGCGGGTCCAGCCCGGAGAGCATGCCGTTGGCGGCATTGTAGATCAGCTTGTCGGTCGGCGGGTCGATCACGTAGTTCTGCTTGATCTGCGACAATATGTCACCAAAAAGCGAGAGCTGCTGATAGGTGCTGTCGCTCGGGGCGTTGTCGCCGAAGGCGCGGGAGAGGGGCTGTGTCAGCGATCCGGCGGCCAGACCGACCACGAAAACCCCGCCGAGCATCAAACCACCGCGCAAACGCATATATTTATCCCTTCAAACGCCGGGCGTATCGCCCTGGCCCTATTAGATAGCATCCCGCCCGGATTATCCAGAGTGGCCGGAAGCCAGCCAGGACGTCGGGTCCACCGGCTCACCACCCCGGCGCAGCTCCACATAGAGGCGCGGCTGGCGGGTGGGATCGGCGGCGCTGAAGGGCTGCATGCTGCCCAGCGGCTGGCCATGGGCGATGCGCTGGCCCTGCGAGACGTCGAGATGGCTCATCCCCGCCAGCACGGCGGAGAGGCTGGTGCCGCAATCCACGATCACCACCTGGCCATAGCCCGAGAGCGGGCCGCCATAGAGAATGGTGCCGTTGCACGGGCTGGTGACGCGTGCCCCCGGGGCGGCGGCGTAGGAAATGCCGGTGGCCGGGCCGGCCACGGTGGCGGCGCCATAGGGCTGGATGATATGCCCCGCCACCGGCGCGCCCGCCCCGCCGCTGGGCAGGTTTACAGGAGTCGCCGGGGCTGGGGTTTTCGGCACCAGATTGGCGATGGCCTGGTCCAGATCCGTCAGCTCATGCTTGGCCTTGGCGGCGGCGGCGGCCTCGGCCACCTTCTGGTCCGCCGCATCCTGCTCATCCTGCCTGGCCTGGTCGATATCCATGGAGAGCTTTGCCTCCGCCGCCTGCTGCGCGGCCACGGCGGCATCCAGCGCCTCGCGCGCGGCTTGCGCCTGGGTAATGGCGCTGGTCAGGGTCGCGGTCTCGGTTTTCACCGCCCGCGCCTGGTCGGAGACCTCCTGCGCCACCCCTTGCAGAATGGCGATGCCGCGGACGCTGTCCACCGGCGATTGCGGGGCGGCGAGCAGCGTGGTGGCGGGCGCGGCGGAGAGGCGCTGCATCACCGGCAGCAGCGCCTTCAGCGCCGCCTGCGCCTGGTCCAGCCGGGCGGCGGCGGCATTCTGGGCGGCGGTGAGCATGGCGAGCTGGTTGGCATCCTTGGAGGTCTGGTCCTCCAGCCCGCGCAAGGCGGCGGCGGCCTGCACCTGCTGCTGCGCCAGCGCCGCGGCTTTCTGTTCCACCGCCTTCTGGTGCGCCGCCGCCGCCGCTTCCGCCGCTTGATGCGCCTTGATCGCGGCGGCGGCGGCAGCGCGCTCTTTCTTCAGCTTGGCGGCGTCGGCGCTGTCCTGGTGGTGCGGAGCCAGATGGCGCTCCTTCGCCAAGGCCGGGGCCGCGCAGCCCAGCCAGAGCGTGGCCAGCCCCGCATTTTGCAGGAGACGCTTAACCCTCACCTCAGCCGAACAGCGGCTTGCCGGTCATCGCGGGCGGCTGCGCCACGCCCATCAGCTTCAGCAGGGTCGGCGCGATATCGGCCAGAATGCCGTCATGCAGCTTGATCCCCGCCGGCCCGCCAGCGATCAGCACCGGCACCGGATTGGTGGTGTGCGCGGTATGCGGCCCGCCGGTCTCCGGGTCGCGCATCATCTCGCAATTGCCGTGATCGGCGGTGACGAGAATCGCCCCGCCCTGCGCCTGCACCGCCGCCCAGATCTTACCCAAGCCCGCATCAACCGTCTCCACCGCCTTGATCGCGGCGGGCAGCGAGCCGGTATGGCCGACCATGTCCGGATTGGCGAAATTCAGGATGATCATGTCGAACGTCCCGGTCTTGATCGCCGCCACCGCCTTCTCGGTCAGCTCCGGCGCGGACATTTCCGGCTGCAGATCATAGGTGGCGACCTTCGGCGAAGGCACCATGATCCGCTCTTCGCCAGGGAAGGGCGTCTCCATCCCGCCATTGAAGAAATAGGTCACGTGCGGATATTTCTCCGTCTCGGCCATGCGCAGCTGCTTCAGCCCGGCCTTGGAGACGATTCCGCCCAGCAGATCATCCATGCGCTGCGGCGCGAAGATGGTTTGCATGAACGGCGCCAGCGCGTCCGAATAGGCGGTCATGCCCACCGCCCCCACCAGCTTGGGCTGGCGCGGCTGGAAGCCGTCGAAGGACGGGTCGAGCAACGCGGTGAGGATCTCGCGCACCCGGTCCGCCCGGTAATTGGCGCAGATCACCCCATCCCCATCCTTGATCCCGCCATAATCGCCGATCACGGCGGGCTTGATGAACTCATCGGTGATCTTAGCCTCGTAGCTGGCCTGGATCGCCGCCTCGGCGCTGGGGAAATGCGCGCCCTTGGCATCCACCAGCAGCTCATAAGCCTGTTGCACGCGCTCCCAGCGTTTGTCGCGGTCCATGGCGTAATAGCGCCCGACCAGCGTGCCCAGCTTGGCACTCTCGCCCAGCCCGGCCAGGAATTTTTCCATATAGCCGAGCCCGGCCTGGGGTGGGGTGTCGCGCCCATCCATCCAGCCATGGGCGATGACGGGAATGCCCGCCTCGTGCAAAATCTTCGCCAGCGCCACCGCATGGTCCTGGTGCGAATGCACCCCGCCCGGCGAGACCAGCCCCAGCAGATGCGCGGTGCCCCCACTCTTCTTCAGCGCCGCGATGAAGCCCTGCACCGTCTCGTTCCTGGCCAGCGCGCCATCCTCGATGGCGGCATCGACGCGCGGCAGATCCTGCATCACCGTCCGCCCGGCGCCGATATTCAGATGCCCGACCTCGGAATTGCCCATCTGCCCGCTCGGCAGCCCGACCACCCGGCCCGAAGTGGTGAGAAAGGCGCGCGGGCAGGTCTCCCAGAGCGCATCGAAATGCGGCGTATTCGCCTGCGCGACGGCATTGTCCTGCGGCGACTCGTTCCAGCCGAAGCCATCGAGGATCACCAGCATCACGGGTTTCTTGGCCATTTCAGTCCTTAACATAAGCGTTCCGCGGATGTTTTATGAAACTCCCGCCCGCTTGGCCATGCTGGGCACCAGGGAAGTGCGCCGCAATTCAAAAAAACCCCGGTTTGGCATCGTTGTACCCTTCCATGCCACGTCGCCCCATGCTCAGCTCGCTTTACCCTCACCGTTAAACACAGATTACAACGCGGCCGGGCTGGCTCATCCGCGCCTGACAGCGCCCCATATCGATTGAACGAAACCGATTGAACGAACGTGAGGTTTCATGCGCATCCACCTTGGCTACGAGATTATCGTATCTCACCCTCAGCCCACGCCCATGATCGCGCATCTGAGCATCCATGAGTCACGCGTGCCCGACCTCGCCGGGTCTGACAAGCTCGCCATTCATCCGCCGGTATCGGTCAGTCAGTATCGTGATGGGTTCGGCAATAAAGTCTCGCGTTTTGTCGCACCCGCCGGGCAGATCCGGCTGAGTGCGGACATGCTGATCGATGACCCCGGCACGCCAGATCTTTGCGTCCCCGATGCCCGGCAGCACGAGATTTCCGATCTCCCGGACGAGACGCTGCGCTTCGTGCTCGGCTCGCGCTATTGCGAGACCGACAGGATGGTGGAAATCGCCTGGGCGCGGTTTGGCCCAGTGATCGGCGGCTGGAACCGCGTGCAGGCGATCTGCGCCTTCACCCATGAACATATCAAATTCGGCTATCATTTCGCCCGCAACACCCGCACCGCCTTCGAGGCCTATCAGGAGCGTGTCGGCGTCTGCCGGGATTTCGCGCATCTGGCGGTGACACTCTGCCGGTGCATGAACATTCCAGCCCGTTATTGCACCGGCTATCTCGGCGATATCGGCGTGCCGAAAGACCCCGCGCCGATGGATTTCTCCGCCTGGTTCGAGGCGTATATCGGCGGCCAATGGCTGACCTTCGATGCGCGCCACAATATTCCACGGATTGGACGTGTGCTGGTCGCGCGCGGCATGGATGCGGCGGATACCGCCATCACCACCCATTTCGGCGCCCATACGCTGGATGGATTCCGCGTCTGGACGGATGAAGTGCAGGCTTGAAGCTTTCGCCGCCTCTTTGAAAAAATGCGGCACCAAAAAACCTTTAAAATTTCAAGGCCGTCCGGCCCGGTGATAAGGATGCCCCGCCAGAATGCTCTGCGCCCGGTAGATCTGCTCGGCCAGCATTGGCCGCACCAGCATATGCGGCCAGGTGAGGGTGCCCAGCGAGAGTTTGGCCCCGGCCCGGGCGATCACCGGCGCGTCCAGCCCCTCCGCTCCGCCGATCACGAAGGCCAGTTTTTTGCTCCGCTCCAGCCAGCCGGCCAGCAGCTTCGCCAGCCCCGGCGAATCCGGGGCCGCGCCATCCATATCCAATGCGATCAGAAATTCATCGGCCTTCAGCGCGGCGAGGATGGCCTCGCCCTCGCGGCGCTTGATCTCGGCGGGAGCGCCTTGCCCGTCCGCGAACTCCACCAGCCCCATCGCGGGGCGGATGCGTTTCGCGTAACGGGCAAACAGCTCCATCTCCGGCGCCTTCGACGGCGCCTTGCCGATGGCGAGCAGCCTCAAGCCTCGCTATCCGCCTCATCCAGCTCGGCGGACCACATCTTCTCCAGCCCGTAGAGCGTGCGCGCCTCGGGCTTGAACAGATGCACGACGATGTCGCCGGCATCGATCAGCACCCAGTCAGTGCCGGTCGCGCCCTCGGTCAGCGGCTTGCGGAACCCTGCCGCGGCCAGCTTCTCGTAGAGATGCGTCGCCATCGCGGCGATCTGCCGGTCGGCGATGCCGGTGGCGATGATCATGCGGTCGGCGAAGGAGGCGCGGCCGGCCAGATCCAGCGTGACGATCTCCTCGGCCTTGTCGTCCTCCAGCGTGGTGACGATGACCGCCTGCAGCCTGTCCAGAAATTCCGGGGTGGTCTTCGGCTCGGCCTTCTTGCGCTTCGGCCCGGCGATGGCGGCCTTCTTGCGCGGGGTGCCGGGCATGCTGGCAATCGAGTCGGTGACCGTTTCGGCGGCCGGCTTGGCGGCGCGCTTACGCGGGGCGGTGGTTTTGGCGCCCCGGCTGGCCGGGGTGCGGGTGGGCGTGCGCGTTATGGCTGCGTTCCTTCTAAAATCCTGCGGCGCAATGCGGTGGCCGAGGCCGCGTTCTCCCGCACGGGCAGGAGAATCCAGGCCGGCGCCCGCATTGTCGCCAGACATAACCCAGCCCGCGCGGGAAGGCGATCTTTTTGGTGGCGCTTTGCCGCGCGCCCGGCCAGCGCCTGGCGGGTGGCGCCGGGGCGGGGGACGACGAGCATCGGCATCGCATGGATGATCTCCTGCCAGCGCCCCCAGCGCGGCAGCTGGATCAGATTATCCGCCCCCATCAGCCAGACGAAGCGCACGCGCGGAAAGCGGCGCTTGAGGCCGCGCAGCGTGTCGCGGGTATAGCGCGTGCCCATGCGGGTCTCGATATCGGTGGCGATGATCCGCCTGCCATCGGCGATCCTGCGGGCACTCGCCAGGCGCTCCGCCAGCTTCGCCATGCCGTTCGCCGGCTTCAGCGGGTTGCCCGGCGAGACCAGCAGCCAGAGCTGGTCCAGCCCCAGATGCCGCACCGCCTCGCGCGCCACATGCAGATGCCCCTCATGCGCCGGATTGAAGGAGCCGCCGAGCAGCCCGATTTTCAGCCGGTGCCGATGGCCATAGGTTGGCGTGTTGAAGGGCAAGGGGCGGGGTTACGGGCGGGTTTGGCCGGTGCCGCGCACCACGTAGCGGAACGTCGTGAGCTGTTCCGGCCCGATCGGCCCGCGCGCATGGATATGGCCGGTGGCGATGCCGATTTCCGCGCCGAAGCCGAACTCGCCGCCATCGCAGAACTGGGTCGAGGCGTTCCACAGCGTTACCGCCGCCGGGCAGCGCGCGAGGTAAGCCTCCGCCACCGCCTCATCCTGGGTGATGATCGCCTCGGTATGCTCGCTGCCATGGGCGCGCACATGCGCAAGCGCGCCCTCCGGCCCGTCGACCACGGCGATGGTGAGGATCGCATCCTGCCATTCGGTGTCGAAATCCTTCTCTTCGGCGGCGGGCAGAGCCGGCAGGATCGCCCGCGCTTGCGCATCCGCCTTGAAGGCGCAGCCCAGCTTGGCGAGGTCTTCCACCAGCACCGGCAGCAGGGAAGGGGCGATGGCGGCGTCGATCAGCAAGGTCTCGGTGGCACCGCAAACGCCGGGGCGGCGCATCTTGGCATTGGCCAGCACGCTACGCGCCATCTCAGGGTCGGCGGCCGCATGGATATAGGTGTGGTTCAGCCCCTCGGCGTGGGAGAGTACCGGCACCCGGGCCTCACGCTGCACCAGCTCCACCAGCGTCTTGCCGCCGCGCGGGATGATCAGATCGATATGCCCGACAGCCCCCAGCATGGCGGCGACGAAGCGCCGGTCGGTCGAGGGCGCCACCTGCACCGCATCCGCCGGCAGCCCGGCGGCGCGCAGCCCGGCGGTCACCGCCTGGTGGATCGCCTGGGCGGAATGGAAACTCTCCGAGCCGCCGCGCAGAATGATGGCATTGCCGGATTTCAGCGCGATGGCGGCGGCATCCGCGCCGACATTCGGGCGGCTCTCATAGATCATCCCCAGCACGCCGATCGGCTGGGCGATGCGGGCGATGCGCAAGCCGTTCGGGCGGGTCCATTCGGAGAGGGTGCGGGCCAGCGGGTCGGGCAGATCCGCCACCTCTTCCAGCCCCTTGGCCATCGCCTCCACCCGGGCCGGGTTCAGCAGCAGCCTGTCACCGAACGCGGCCGAGCCTTTATAAGCGGCCATGTCCTTGCCATTCGCCTCCAGGATCGCCGGGGCGGCTTCGCGCAGGGCAGAGGCGGCTTCGCGCAGCCCGGCATCGCGCGCGGCGGCTGGGCGCTGCGCCAGGGCGGCGGCGGCGGCACGGGCACGGCGGCCCATCTCCTCCATGGTCTGCGAAAATGTCTCGGACTCAGCGTTCATGGCGCACATGCTTGCCCAGTCCTGGCGGGAAGATCAACTGCGGGTTACACTGACTTCAGCATGCCTGATCTCCTCGATTCGCTGATGCCCGGGCTCGCATTGCCGCCAGGTCCGGTGCTGCGCACCACGCGCCTCACCCTGCGCCCGCTGCATGGGGGGGATGTCGCCGCCTTTCATCGTCTCATCAATGACTGGGACATCTGCCGGCGCGTGCCGGACGCGCCCTTTCCCTATCCCGCCCTGCAGGCAGCGGAATGGGTCCAGGCGGCCGGGGCGGACCGGGCAGCCGGCCGGGCCGAGCAATTCGCCATCACCGATGCCAGCAGTGACGAGCTGCTGGGCTGCGCCGGGCTGAAACTCTCCAAGGACCGCAAATCCGCCGAGCTGGGCTACTGGATCGGCCGCGCCCATTGGCGCCAGGGCTACGCGCTGGAGGCGGTGCGCCGGCTCACCGAATGGGCCTTCGCCAGCCTGCCGATCACCCATCTCTCCGCCGTGGTGGCGGCGGATAATGACGGTTCGCTGGCGCTGCTGCGCAATCTCGGCTTCACCAAGACCCATAACGGCCACCGCGTCTTTTCCTGCCGCCCCGGCGAGAAGCTGCCGGTGAAGCATTTTACCCTGGCCCGCGAGCTGCCGCAGGACGCCAAGGCGGCCCCGCCCGAACAGGCGGCGAAAACCTTGCTGGTGGTCGCCGCCGCTTTGATCGACGCGCAGGGGCGCATCCTGCTGGCCCGCCGGCCCGAGGGCAAGAAGATGGCCGGGCTCTGGGAATTCCCCGGCGGCAAGCTGGAGCCAGGCGAGACTCCGGAAGGCGCGCTGGCCCGCGAGCTGCGCGAGGAGCTGGGGCTGGAGACCGACCCTAAGGATTTCGCCCCCTTCGTCTTCGCCTCCCATGCTTATGACAGTTTCCATCTGCTGATGCCGGTGTTTCTCTGCCGGCGCTGGCAGGGCGAGCCGCGCGGCCGCGAGGGGCAGAAACTCGCCTGGGTGGCGCCGCAGGATCTGGCCGAATACCCGATGCCCGCCGCCGACCGTCCACTGATACCGATGTTGAGGGATTTTCTATGAACGACGCACAAGCCGGCAACCCCACCGCCGCCATCCTGATCATCGGCAATGAGATCCTTTCCGGCCGCACCCAGGATGTGAATGTGCAGTTCATCGCCCAGCGCTTGGCCGCCCTGGGCATCCGGCTGCAGGAGGTGCGGGTGGTGCCCGACATTGCTGCGCGGATCATCGGCGCGGTGAACGAGCTGCGCGCCGCCTACACCATGCTGTTCACCACCGGCGGCATCGGCCCGACCCATGACGACATCACCAGCGAATGCATCGCCGCCGCCTTCGGCGTGCCCTGGGAGCTGCATGAGGAAACCGACCAGGAGATGAAGGCCCATATGGGCGAGCGCTACAACGAAGCCCGCCAGCGCATGGCGACGATGCCGCGCGGCGCCGTGCCGATCAAGAACGAAGCCAGCATCGCGCCGGGCTTTACCATGGGCAATGTGCATGTGATGGCCGGGGTGCCGCGGATCATGCAATCCATGATGAAGACGCTGGAAGCCACCCTGCCGCGTGGCGAGGCGATCCGGATGCGGGCCGTGCACGGCATGGGGGTGATGGAAGGCGGCATCGCCGCCGGGCTGGAGGCGATCCAGGAGGCGTTCCCGCAGCTCGATCTTGGCAGCTACCCGTTCAAGCGCGATGGCGGCTGGGGCGTTGCGCTGGTTGCCAAGGGCACCGACCTGCCGGCCATCGAGGCGGCGATTATTCAAGCCACCGAACTGATCCGCGCCCAGGGCGTGGAGCCGGTGCAGGGCGAGCCGGGCTGACGACTGGTCTGGTTGAACCGGGACATCGAGCTTTTTTGCTTTGATCCTCTGATTTTTATTTTGACGTGCAATTTCATGTGTTTATCTTGACGCTGCCGGGTCAACCTCAACATATATTGCTCTGATAAAGCGCCTCATCCTTTTGGCGGCGGCGACTTTGCCGCCTTCGCCTAAATATTTTTACGCAAACGCATTCGCCCGGCAGAGCCGGATAAACCCCATCGCCGCCTGATGCAGCGGCCGGCCGGCGACGGCGGTGAGCAAAATCTGCCGGGTCAGATCCGGCTCCACGAAGTCCCGCGCCGCCAGAGACGGGGAGATCGCCGCACGGTCGGAGAGCAGGGCCACGCCCAGCCCGGCGCGCACCAGCTCCTGCATCTGTCCCAGCCCGGCGCGCAGGCGCTGGGTGCGCAAAGGCGGTTCCGCCAGCCGCGCCAGCGCCTCGCCGAAATTGCCGCATTCATCGCTGAGCAGCAGGGTTTCGCCTGCCAGATCTTCCAGGCCGCACTGGTTTTTGCGGGCAAGCGGATGGGTTTCCGGGCAGATCAGCCGGGGGGTGTCGGTGAAGACCGGCCAGCGATTCAGCCGCTCGGGCAGCGGCGCGTCGGCGGGGAGCAGGGCGCAATCCAGCGCGTCGGCCAGCATCGCATCCACCAGCGTACCGCATGGCGCCTCGGAGAAATGGATTTCGGTGCCGGACAGCACGCGCAAAATCTCCGCCACCGCGCCGGTGATCGGCGTGGCCGGGATGCCGGGGCCGAGCCCGATGCGCAGGCTGCGCGGGGCCGGGTTCTGATGGGCGCGGGCGAGCGCCTGCGCGGCCTGGGCGGCCTCCACCATCGTCTCGAAATGCGGGCGCATCTCCTGGCCCAAAGCGGTCAGGCGGGTGAGGGTACGTTCGCGGAAGATCAAGGCGCCGCCAAGCTCTTCCTCAAGCTTCTGGATTGCGCGCGAGAAGGCCGGCTGGGTGACGTTGCAGGCCTCGGCGGCACGCGAGAAATTCAGCGTCTCGCACAAGGCCAGAAAATAGCGGACCTGGGTGAGTTCCATCAGCGCAGGCCCGCCAGCGCGTCCAGAATGGCCTCTGGCTCCGGCCATTTGGTGAAATCCATATCCACGAAGCGCCGGGCGATGCGCCCATCCGGGGTGATGATGAAAATCGCCGGCACTGGCAGGCACCAGGCGGCATTGCCGTGGCGCAGCTCCATATCCAGCCCGGCGGCGATCAGCCCGGCGCGGTAGAGGGGGGGAATCCGGTACACCACCCCGGCCTGCAGCCCGACGCCGAAATCCACATCGCACAGCACGTCCAGCCGGCTGCCATGGCGGGTTTGCAGGGCGGCGGGCAGGGGGCCTGTTTCAGGGGTAAGGGCAAGCAGCGAGGCGCCCATGTCGGCGATGCGCGGCATCGCCTCGGCCAGGGCTTCGAGCATCAGCTTGCAGAAGGGGCACCAGGTGCCGCGGAAAAATCCAAGCACCACCGGCCCGTGGCGTAACCGCCCGTTGAGCGAGACCAGCCCGCCCTGCGCATCCGGCAGCATGAAATCCGGGAAAATGGCCCCTTCGGGCAGGATCAGCTCCGCCATGCCGGCCGCTTCGAGGGTTTCGACAAGCTCGCGATACGACGCATCCCAGACCGCATTTTCACGCCGGCTTGCGCGCAGACTATCCAGCTTCTGGGTCAGATCGCCGATGGTCGGCCTCCTGGGTGGCGTAGGGTATTATGTATTGAGAGTGACGCCGGAGCGTCAAGAAGACATGGGAGTCCCCATTCCGGCGCCCCACGCCAAGGCGTGAGGCGCTGTGCTGGCGGTTACTGGCTGTTGCTGCTGTGGCCCATGCTGTTATTGCCCATGCTGTCATGGCTCATGCCGTTGCCCATGCTGTCCTGGGTTTTGGTCTTGCCCATATCATCATGCTGCATCGCATTATTGCCCATGCTGTCATGGCTCATGGCGTTGTTGCCCATGCTGTCATGGCTCATGGCGTTATTGCCCATCGTATCATGGCTCATGCCGGTGCTGGTCTGGGCGAGGGCGGCGCCGGCCATGGAAAGGGACATGGCAGCGGCGAAAGCAAGTGAACGCAACATCGAAATTCTCCTGTGGGTGAGGCCGGAAGATCCGGTGCCCCTGAGATGGCCCATTCACGACCGGCTGCGCCAATGCCGTTGAGGCATGAACTCGATGCCTGAATCAACCGCATCCAGGCCGGCATCTATGGCGTATAAGGCTGTACGTTTTCAAAACCGAACGGAGTGCCGGCCATGCGTGCGCGCGTCATTCATCCCTGGCCCTTGCGGCTGACCCACTGGCTCAACGTCATCGCGATGGTGATGATGATTGGCTCCGGCTGGCAGATTTATAATGCCTCGCCCTTGTTCAATTTCAATTTCCCCGTCGGTATCGGCGCCTGGCTGGGGGCGGGCATCGCCTGGCATCTGGCGGCGATGTGGCTGCTGGTGCTCAACGGGCTGATCTATCTGGTCTGGAGCCTGGCCAGCGGGCATTACAGGAAATTCTTCCCCATCCGGCCGCGCGCGGTGCTGGCGGATCTGGGGGCGGCGTTCCGCTTCAATCTCAAGCATGAGCGCGGGGTTTATAATGCCGTGCAGCGCCTGCTGTATCTGGGCGTGCTGCTGGCCGGGCTGCTGGCGGTGCTCTCGGGGCTGTCGATCTGGAAGCCGGTGCAGCTCTGGTTTCTGTGTGATGCCTTTGGCGGGTTTTTCATCGCCCGTTACGTGCATTTTTTCGCGATGACCGGGATCTGCCTGTTCATCCTCGTTCATCTTCTGCTGGTGGCGCTGGTGCCGAAAACCTTGCCCCCGATGATCACTGGAGGCCGTCTGCCATGATCCAACGCCGTTCATTGCTGCTGCGCGCCATGGCGCTCGGCGCCGCCGCCCCGCTCGGGGGCTGCAATTACGAGGATCCGGCGCATCCGGACCTCGCCGATAAATTCCTGCATGCGATGTCCGCCTGGAATGACCGGGTGCAGGAGGCTCTGTTCGACCCGCGCACCCTGGCGCCCACCTTCCGGGCGGACCAGATCACCCGGCCGCCGCGCTTCAACGCGTTCTATTCCATCGATCAGGCGCCGGTCGTCGATGCGGCGAGCTACAAGCTGGAGCTGGGCGGGCAGATCCAGAGCAAGACCGGCTGGAGCCTGGCCCAGCTGCGCGCCCTGCCGCAGCATGAGCAGATCACACGCTTCGTCTGTGTCGAAGGCTGGCGGGTGATCGGGCAATGGTCGGGCGTGCGCTTGAGCGATTTCCTGGCGCATGTCGGCGCGGATACAAGCTGCAAATATGTCAGCTTCAAATGCGCCGATGGCTATTACAGCTCCATCGACATGCCATCGGCCCTGCATCCGCAGACCATCCTGGCGCTGGATTTCCTGGGCCAGCCGCTCACCGCGCCGTTCGGCGCGCCGGTGCGGCTGCGCATTCCCATCAAGCTCGGCTTCAAGAACCCGAAATCGATCATCCAGCTCGCCGTCACCAATGTCTATCCGGGCGGCTATTGGGAGGACCAGGGTTATAACTGGTTCAGCGGCTCGTGAGGGCGCATCGTCTGGCGCTGGCCGCCGCCTTCGCGCTGGCCGCGTCGCCGGCCTTTGCCCGTCCGGTGCTGGTGGAGCTGTTCACCTCGCAATCCTGCTCCTCCTGCCCGCCGGCGAATGCGCTGCTGGGCCAACTGAAAGCGCAGGATAAGGATATTCTGCCTCTGAGCTTCGACGTGACCTATTGGAACGATCTGGGCTGGAAGGATACCGACTCGCTCCCCGGCGCCACGGACCGGCAGGATTGGTATGCCAGCCTGCGCCACAGCACCGAGGTTTATACGCCCGAGGCGGTGGTGGATGGGCAAAGCCAGCTTGTCGGCAGCCATGCGGCGGAGCTGCGCGCGGCGATCAAATCCGCCAAGGCGGCGCCCGCGGGGAATGTGGCGATCGGTATTTCCGGGCAGGATCAGCTCGGCATTTCGGTGGCCGCCGGCAAAGGCACCGGCTCGGTGCTGCTGGTTGGCTATGACGACCAGCACCGTACCCATGTCGGCGCCGGGGAGAATGGCGGGGTGCTGATCACCGAGGTGAATGTGGTGCGCGCCATGGTGCCTCTGGGCGCCTGGTCCGGGGCCGCGTTGCAGTTGCGGGCGCCGCGCCCGGTAGGGCAGCATGTCGCGGTGATCCTGCAGGGCGCCGACGGCCAGGTGCTGGGGCTGGCGGCACGCTGATTTGCCCGCGGGAGTCGCTCATCGGGCAAAGAAAAACCCGCCTCATGGCGGGTTTTTCTTTGGAAAATCTCCGGATCAATAAAGGCCGCCCAGAGATTTCTCGACCGTGGAGGGCGTGGCCGGCGTACCGGGGGCAGCTTGCTGGCCGGGGGCGGTCAGGCTCGGGGCGCCGCTCTGGCTGTTATCCATGCCGCCGCCGAGCAGGCCATTCTGGTTCTGTGCGCCGGGGCTCTGGCCGGGTTTGAAGGCTTCCGTCACCATCTGCCCGTTCGGTTCGGGCACTTGCTGCAGGGTCATCCCGGGCGGGGTGGCGAAATCCAGATCCGGCTGGCCCTTGAGCGCCACCTTCATGAACTCATTCCAGACCGGGCCGCAGACATTGCCGCCGGTCTCGTTGTTGCCCAGGCTGGTCGGCGTGTCGAAGCCGGTCCAGCAGCCGGTGACGATGCCCGGCGTGTAGCCGATGAACCAGGCATCGTTGAAATCGTTGGTGGTACCGGTCTTGCCGGCGACAGGCTGGGAAATGCCCTTCACCGCCGGAACACCGGTGCCGCGCAGCACCACGCCCTTCATCATCACCTGCATCTGATAGGCGGAATCCGGATCCGCCACCTGCTGGCCGGTCTGGGTCAGAACCGGGGGCTGGTCGGGGTTGCCATTCACGCAATTGGCGCATTGCTCGCCGGGCGCCTGATAGAGCACCGTGCCATCCGGGTTGGTGACGCTGTCGATCAGGCTGGGTGTGACCATCCGGCCGTAATTATCGATGGTCGCATAGGCGGCGACCATCTTCCACAAGGTGGTGTCGATGGCGCCGATGGCCGATGGGTAATAAGGCGGCATTTTATCGACGATGCCGAAATCCTGGAAGGTTTTGGCGATCGCCGGCAGGCCGATCTGGCGCGCCAGGTGCAGCGTCGCCAGGTTGAGCGACTGCTCCAGCGCATGGAAGATCGGCACCGGGCCTTCGAAGGTCAGCTCATAATTGCCGGGGCGATAGACGGTGCCATCCGGCAGGGTCTGCACGAAGGGGCCGTCAAGCACCTGGGCGTCGGGCTGGATGCCCTGTTCCATGGCGGTGAGATAGACCAGCGGCTTCACCGAGGAACCCGGCTGGCGCTGCGCCTGGATGGCCCGGTTGAAGGGGCTGACATTATGGCTCCAGCCGCCGACCATGGCCAGCACCCGGCCGGTGCGCGGATCCATCGAGATCAGCGCCGCCTGGACCAGCGGGATCTGCTCCAGGGACAAAGCGTTGAGGTCGCCGGAGACCATCACCACATCGCCTTCATGCAGCACCTGGGCGGTGGAGCTGGGATGCGCGCCGGGATGGCCGTTCACCAGCGGGCGGGCCCAGCGCATATTGGCGATCGGCAGCGTGCCGATGCCGGGCTTGCCGTCCGCCGGGTCGAGCGTGCCGATGCGCGCGCTGGGGCCGCTGGCGGAAAGGACGATGCCAAGCCGCCAGCCCTCGCGCATGCCTTGCGGGGTGGATTGCTTGGCCAGCAGCTTCTGCCAGTTATCGGCCAGATCGGGCGTCGCGAGATGGTTCACCAGCCCGTGCCAGCCGCCATAGATATGGTCGTAATCCTCCAGCCCGTTGCGCACCGCCGTGGTCGCGGCCTGCTGCAGCGTCGGGTTGAGGCTGGTGCGCACGATCAGCCCGCCGGTATTCACCGCGTCGGCGCCGAATTTCTGCACCAGCTGGGCGCGCACCGCATCGGCGAAATAGCCGCCATTCACCAGATCCTGGCGGGCCTGCCCGGCTTTCGGCAGCAGCGGCTCGGCCAGCGCGGCCGTCGCCTGGTCCTGGGTGATGACGCCATCAGCCAGCATCCGGCCGATGATGAAATTACGCCGCTGCAGCGAATCGGCGGGGTGGAGGAAGGGGTTGTAATTGGTCGGCGCTTTCGGCAGTGCCGCCAGCGTCGCCGCCTGGGCGACATCGAGCTGGGAGAGCGGCTTGTCGAAATAGGTCTGCGCGGCGGCGGCGACACCGAAGGAGTTCTGCCCGAGATCAACCTCGTTCAGATACAGCGTCAGCACCTGCTGCTTGCTCATCGCCTGGCTGACGCGCATCGCCAGCAGCGCCTCCTTAATCTTGGTGGCGAAGGTGATGTGATTATCCAGCAGCATGTTCTTCACCACCTGCTGGGTGATGGTGGAGGCGCCGATGGGCCGCCGGCCGGAGCCGATCAAGGTGATGTCGGTCAGCCCGGCGCGCACGATCGCCGCCGGATTGATCCCCGGCTCCACCCAGAACAGCCGGTCTTCCGCCGAAATGAAGGCGTTCTGCACGACTTTCGGGATCTGGTCGTAGGACACATAGATGCTGTGCTGCGTGCCCATTTCCGCCAGCAGCTGGAAATTCGAGGTATAAACGCGCGATTCCAAAGGCGGCTTGTAGGTCTTCAGGCTGTCGATGCTGGGCAGGCCGGAGGAGAAATACAGGAAGCCGCCACCCGCCACGACGATACCGGCGATGATGACGACAAATGCCAGTCTATAGAAGCTGGAGACGCAGAACGCGAAAATTTTGCCGATCAGGCCGCGAGGCTTGCGGGGCTTCGGCGCGCGCGGGTCCCGGGGCGGTTTTGGCCGTTGCGGGGCCTGCTGGCGGCTCGGGCGCGCCAGCCGCTCGCCGGGCGTGAAATCGTCATTCTGATCGGACATGCGCGGCTCTTAGCACCTTGTTTTATGGCCCGCGAGAGAGCCGAAATGACAGCTTTGCAATTCAGCCGGCCATGCGCCCGCCGGCCGGGCCGGTGAAATAATGGTCCACCGCGCGGGTGAGCTTCGCCACCAGCTGGCGGCGCTGGCGCAGGTCGCGCAGGCGCCGTTCATCCTCTGCATTGCTGAGGCAGCCCATCTCCAGCAGCACGGAGGGGATGGAGGGGTCGCGCAGCACCGCGAAATTGGCGCTGCGCTTGGGGTCCGGCAGCAGCGGGATGTCGCCGGCAAGCGAGCTGGCGATGTCGTTCTGGAAGGTGGCGGAGCCGATCTTGGTGGCGCGTGTTTCCAGGCTGGCCAGGATATTCGCCACTTGCGGGGACACGCCGGAGGGGCCGGCGCTGGGGCCGTCGGCGCTGTTTTCATCCGCCGCCACCGCCGCCGCCAGCCGGTCGGAGGCCTTGTTGGACAAGGTGAACACTGAGGCGCCGCGCAGATCCGATTCGGGCAGATGATCGCAATGCATCGAGAGGAACAGATCCGCCTTATGCGCCAGCGCCAGATTGACGCGCCCCTCCAGCGTGATGAACTCATCGCTGCTGCGGGTCATCGCGACGCGGTAGCGGCCGGTCTCCAGCAAAGCGTGGTGGAATTCCAGCGCCGTGGCCAGGGTAATGGTCTTTTCATAATAGCCGTCAGGGGCGATGGCGCCGGGATCATGCCCGCCATGGCCGGGATCCAGCATGATCAGCGGCTTCTGCATGGCGGCGCGGGCCGGACGGGAGAGGGCGGCAAGCCCGGCGGCGCCGAGTCCCAGGCGCAGAAAGTCACGGCGTGTGGGGTCGCAAATCAGGCACATGCGTGTGGTCCTACCATCCGGCTTTCAGTTTTGGCTATGACTCATTGATAATCAGCCGGTTTTAGCGCGAGAAACGTAACCGCTTTATGTCCGCTTCTGGGTCGGCATGTGGCGCCGCACCAACATCTCACCGATCTGCGGGAGGGGGCTTGCGGAAGTTTTCCGGCTTGGCTATAGGCTCGCCGCATCGGAGTGTAGCTCAGCCTGGTTAGAGTACTGTGTTCGGAACGCAGGGGCCGGAGGTTCGAATCCTCTCACTCCGACCAAATTTTCTCTTAGACATTTTAATCTTTGGTCTTGGTAGAATTTAATTTTCTCCAGGTGCGGTCACGCTTTTCTGGCGTTTTTTTCACGTGCGTGGGCGAAATGATGCTGCGCTGCAGTATAGTGCGTTAAAAATTCCAAAATTCATAAAAAACTTTCCTTGAAGCAATTGCCTCCGAAAAATCTCTGCCCCATAGATGCTCTATTGTACCGGAGCGTATCTGGCGAAAGTTTTATTTTGCCGGTTTGCATGGGATGACATTTTGGAAGGAAACGACATGTCGGGGACCTCGGCTATCGATATCAGGCGGGCGCGTAATGCCGTTGTGGCCGCTTTCTTGGGCTGGACGCTGGATGCGTTCGATTTCTTCATTCTGATCCTCACCCTCGATAACGTCTCCAAGGCGTTCGGCGTCACCATCGGCTCCGTGGCGTTCTCGATCACCCTGACGCTCGGCACCCGCGCCATCGGCGCCTTCGTGTTCGGCCGGCTGGGGGATATTTACGGCCGCAAGCCGATCCTGATGCTGGTGATCGTCCTCTATTCGTTCTTTGAGGCGATGACCGGTTTCGCCTGGTCCTTCGTGTCCTTTATGGTCATCCGCACCTTGTTCGGCATCGCCATGGGCGGCGAATGGGGCCTGGGCTCCTCGCTGGCGATGGAGACGATCCCGGATCGTTGGCGCGGCTGGGTCTCCGGCCTGCTGCAGGCCGGCTATCCGTTCGGCTTCTTCCTGGCCACGCTGCTGTTCGATTTCGGAATGCAGCCGCTGGGCTGGCGCGGCATGTTCTTCGTCGGCGCGCTGCCGGCCCTGCTGGTGCTCTACATCGCCACCCAGGTGGAAGAGAGCCCGGCCTTCGAGGCGATGAAGCATCGCCCGACCAAGGTTTCCATCGGCACGGTTCTGCGCAAGAACATGAAGCTGGTTGTCTATGGCGTGTTGATGATGGCCGCCTTCAACTTCTTCTCCCACGGCACGCAGGACATTTACGTCAAGCTGTTCCTGGGCAAGCAGCTGCACTTCACCCACAGCCAGATGGCCAATGCCGGGCTGATCTTCAATGCCGGCGCGATCATCGGCGGCATCCTGTTCGGGTTCCTGAGCCAGAAGATCGGCCGCCGCTACGCCATCATCGGCGCCTGCTGCGTCTCGCTGCTGGCCCTCTATCCCTGGTCGCATGGTTCGGATTTCACCACCATCGCCATCGCCGCCTTCTTCATGCAGATCGGCGTGCAGGGTGCCTGGGGCGTGGTGCCGGTGCATCTGAACGAGCTCTCTCCGTCTGAAATCCGCGGCACCTTCCCGGGCTTCGTCTATCAGCTGGGCAATTTCGTCGCCTCCTTCAACGCGCCGATCCAGGTTGGCATGGCGATGAGCCATGGCGGGGATTACGGCTATGCGCTGGCGGTGGTCGGCGGTGTCGTCGCCGTGGTGCTGATCCTGCTGATGCTGTTCGGGCCGGAAGCGCGCAACGTCTCGATGACCCACGCGACCCTTCCCGAGTAATCTCGATGCCTTGGGCCGGTTGCGGCCCTTGGCAAGCTGCTTCCGAAAAGGGATGCTTCCGCGAGGGAGCATCCTTTTTTCTGTGGTGGAGGGGCGTTGGCGGATTGGACGAGCAGAGCAGGCCAAGGGTGGTGGCGCGGACCGGCGGGGGTGCGCGCCGGCTGGCGCGGGCTCGCCTATCTGTTGATCGCCCTGGTGCTGGTCGCGGTCGAAATCGCCGGGCTGGCCTGGCTGAAGCCGCCCTGGGTGAGGCCGACGGCACTGCTCACCCCGCGCATCATCCTGCTCAACGAGGTTTTGCTGCTGGTGCCGATCTATCTCGCCAGCCTGGCCATGGCCCGGGCCGAGGGGCGGGAGGTCGCCGCGTTCGGGCTGCGCCAGCCGCGGCCCGTTCGCGCCCTGGCCGGGGGGCTGGCGGCCGGTATCGCCGTGCTTTCATTGCTGATCGGGCTGCTTTGGGGCGGCGGGCTGGCGCGGATCAGCTTGCAGGGGCTGGGGCTGGTGGCGTCTCTGGCCAGCCTGGCGGCGTGGCTTGTCGTTTCATTGCTGGTCGGCGTGACCGAGGAGCTGGGGTTTCGCGGCTATCCTTTGGTCGCCCTGGCGCGCGGCATCGGCTTTTGGCCGGCGGCGCTCCTCACCAGCCTGGTGTTCGCGCTGTTGCATGTCAGCAATGGGGGCGAGAGCGTCACCGGCATCCTCAACGTGTTCGGCGCCGGGATGATTTTATGCCTCGCTCGTCAGCGTACTGGCGGGCTGTGGTGGCCGATCGGCTTTCACACCGGCTGGGATTTTGCCCAGAACGTGATCTTCGGCACCCATGATAGCGGCCAGGGCTGCGCCGGGGCGCTGCTGAGCACTCTGCCGGTTGGGCCGGCCTGGCTCTCCGGCGGGCTGACCGGCCCGGAGGGCAGCGTGATCGGTCTGGGGGTGGAACTTGCTGTTGCGCTGACGATTTTGCGTCTCCTGCCGGCCCGCCGGGATGATTTTGATATGGATCAACGCGGTCCCAGCGGGTAATCATCCCTGCATGAGTTCCTTCGGCAAGATCGCCTCGCTGCGCCATCCGGTCTCCATCAATCTGACCGAGCGCCCGGCCGCCTCCGCCTGTGATGATTGCGGCGCGCGCCATATGGGGCTGTGCGACGCGCTTTCCGATGATGAGCTGGTGTTTCTCTCCCGGGCGGCGCAGCGCGTGACTTTTCCGGCCGGCAAGCTGTTCATGGAAGAGGGCGAGCCGGCGCAGTATTTCTACAATATGAATGCCGGCACGGTGCGGCTGTTCAAGGCGCTGCCGGATGGGCGCCGGCAGATCACCGGCTTTGCCACGGCCGGCCATTTCATCGGGCTGGCGTCGCTGGAAACCAACATGGTCTCGGCCGAGGCGATCGAGACCGTGCAGCTCTGCCGGTTCTCGCGCGCCAATCTGCGCGCCATGTTCACCGAATATCCGGCGCTGGAGCGCAAGCTGCTGGATGTGGCGATGCATGAGCTGGTGCTGAGCCAGCAGCAGATGCTGCTGCTGGGCCGCAAGACCGCGCTGGAACGCATCGCCAGCTTTCTGATCGGCTGGGCGCAGCGCCAGGAGATTTGCGGGGCCGGCAAGCTGCCGCGCCCGGGGGCGAAACTGACCTTGCCGCTCTCGCGCACGGATCTGGCGGATTATCTCGGCCTGACCATCGAAACTGTCTCGCGCTCGCTCAGCCAGCTGAAAAAGGACGGGCTGATCGAGATCCCCAGCATTCACGAGATCATTCTGCAACGGCCGCAAGCCTTGGAAAACATCGCCGAAGCCGCCAATTGACAAGCATCAAGGCGCGCGCAAGCGTCTCCTGCCAGGAATAAGGTAGGCTCTATTCAGGAGGATGCCATGAATGTTTCCGAAGTGATGACGCGCAACGCGCTTTCGGTACAGCCGCGCACCAGTGTTGCGGATGCGGCGCGGATCATGCTGGCCAACCATGTCAGCGGCCTGCCGGTTCTGGACGAGGCCGGGGTGCTGGTGGGCGTGGTGACGGAGGGGGATCTGCTGCGCCGGGCCGAGATCGGCACCGAGGGCAGCCCGGCGGGCTGGCTGAAGGCGTTGCTGCAGCCGGCTTCGGTGGCGGCGGATTATGTCGCCACCCATTCCCGCCATGTCAGCGGGGTAATGACGCATAGCCCGATTTTCGCGACGCCAGAAATGTCGCTGGGCGAGGTCGCGCAGATCATGCTGCGCAAGCATATCAAACGCCTGCCGGTGCTGGAGGATGGCAAGCTGACCGGCGTGGTCAGCCGTGCGGATCTGCTAAAGGCGCTGACCGCGAAGCTGATCGAGACCCACCCGGAAGCGCGGACGGATGCGGAGATTTTGGCCTATATCAAGGCGGAGATCGCCAAGGCCAACTGGGCGCCGAAAGCTGGCTTGCGGATCAGTGTGAAGGATAGGGTGGTGATGCTGGATGGCACCATTTTCTCGGATGAGGAGCGCCAGGCGGTGGTCTGCATCGCCGAGAACGCGCCGGGCGTCCAGGATGTGCACGACAAGATGACCTTTGTCGATCCGGGATCGGGCCTGTCTTTCCCGGCGACGGCCTGAAGTTATAAAAGTTTTTGGGGGTGTGGGGACTTTTTCCAAAAAGTCCCCCCGTCTTGCTTATTTCATCTTGCTTATTCCGCCGCGGCGCGCAGCGCCAATCCCGTCCCCAGCGGCGCCAGCGGCAGGGCCGCCAGCAGCATCGCGAAAATCATATAAAACGGCGCCGCCGGATGCGGGCTGGTCGCGGCGGCGGTGCCGAAGATCAGGCTCGGGATCATCAGCGGCAGCGTGATCAGCGGCATCAAAATCGCCCCGCGCCGCGCCCCGGTGGTGAGTGCCGCCGCCAGCGTGCCCAGCAGCGAGAAAATCAGCGTCCCCGGCAGCAAGGTTGCCAGCAGCACTGGCAGTTTCTCGCCCGGCAGGCGCAGCATCACCGCCAGCGGCCCGGCGATGATCAGCAGCGGCAGCCCGGTGGTCAGCCAGTGCACAATCGCCTTGGCGGCGGCGATCAAGGACGCCGGTTGGCCGGAGAGCAGCAGCAGGTCCAGCGTGCCATCCTCGAAATCCGGCCCAAACAGCCGTTCCAGCGGCAGCAAGGCCGCCAGCAGCGCGGTCACCCAGACCACGCCCGGGGCGATGCGGCCCAGCACCACCGGGTCCGGCCCCGCCCCGAAGGCGAACAGCGTACCGGCGATAACGAAAAACAGCAGGGCCGCCATGCTCTCGGCGCCGTGCCGGATCGAGAGGCGCAGCTCCCGCGCGATCAGCCCGATCATAGTGCCAGACCCTCAGTGCCGGGCAGCTCGATCGGGGTATGGGTGCTGGCGATGATCATGCCGCCTTTCGCGAGCTGGGCGGCGCAGAGCCCGAGAAACTGGTCGATCGAGGCGGCATCGAGTCCCGTGGTTGGCTCATCGAGCAGCCAGAGCGGCTTCTCCGCCGCCACCACGCGGGCGATGGCAAGCCGGCGCTTCTGCCCGGCGGAGAGGAAACGCGCCGGCAAAGCCTGGAATTTTTCCAACCCCACGGCGGTGAGCGCGGACGCTGGCACATGCTCGCCGGCGGTCAGCGCCGGTTTCACCGCATCCTGGTGGCCGAGCCAGGCGATGCGCTGGGCATGCGCTTCGCGGTCGGCGAAGGCGGGCAAAGCGTCCCAGAACAGGTCACCCGCGGCCAAAGGGGTGAGCCCGGCGATGGCGCGCAGCAGGCTGGATTTGCCCGCGCCATTCGCCCCGCGCAGCAGAAGCATGCCGCCAGGGCGAAGCTCGAAGCTCAGACCCTGCTGAACAAGGCGATCTCCGCGGAAAATGGCGAGTTTTTGGGCAGTGAGCAGGTGCAAAAATCCTTGGTCACGGAATGGACGGGCGGGTACGGCTATGGTTTAAGCCGGTCCAAATCACAAGCGGCAACTGCAGAAAGGTTGAGCCCCATGACAGCGATCGGCCACGATAGCCTGGAAACGAAGAAAACCCTGACCGTTGACGGTAAGTCCTACGAGTATTTCTCGCTTCCGGCCGCGGCCGCCAAGCTGGGCGATATTTCGCGCCTGCCGAAGACGCTGAAGGTTCTGCTTGAAAACGTGCTGCGCTTTGAAAACGGCGGCAGCTACACCCAGGAAGACGCCAAATCCATCATCGCCTGGCAGGAAAAGGCGTCCTCCACCAAGGAAGTGCCGTTCAAGCCCGCCCGCATCCTGATGCAGGATTTTACCGGCGTGCCGGCGGTGGTGGATCTGGCGGCGATGCGCGACGGCATTGGTCGCCTGGGCGCCGCCCCGGAGAAGGTGAACCCGCTGATCCCGGTGGATCTGGTGATCGATCACTCGGTGATGGTGGATTACTCCGCCTCCCACGACGCGCTGCAGAAGAATATCGACCTCGAATTCGAGCGTAACGCCGAGCGTTACCGCTTCCTGCGCTGGGGCCAGGAAGCGTTCAATAATTTCCGCGTGGTGCCGCCCGGCACCGGCATCTGCCACCAGGTGAATCTGGAATATCTCGCCCAGGTCGCCTGGACCTCCGAGAATGGCGGCAAGACCTATGTCTATCCGGACACGCTGTACGGCACCGACAGCCACACCACCATGGTCAACGGCCTGGGCGTGCTGGGCTGGGGTGTTGGCGGCATCGAAGCCGAGGCCGCGATGCTGGGCCAGCCGATCGCCATGCTGATCCCCGACGTGGTCGGCTTCAAGCTGACCGGCAAGCTCTCCGAGGGTGTCACCGCGACCGATCTGGTGCTCACCGTCACCCAGATGCTCCGTGCGAAGAAGGTCGTCGGCAAGTTCGTCGAGTTCTATGGCGAAGGCATGGCCGATATGGCGCTGGCGGACCGCGCCACCATTGCCAACATGGCCCCGGAATATGGCGCCACCTGCGGCTTCTTCCCGGTTGACGAGGTCACGCTGGACTATCTGCGCCTCTCCGGCCGCGACGAGCACCGCATCAAGCTGGTCGAGGAATACACCAAGGCCCAGGGCCTGTGGCGCGACGCGCATGAGCCGGTCTTCTCCGACACGCTGGAACTGGACCTCTCCACCGTCATGCCCTCCCTCGCCGGCCCGAAGCGCCCGCAGGACCGCGTGCTGCTGAAGGAGGCCGCCTCGGCCTTCAAGTCCGAGCTGACCAAGAGCCTGGGCGTGACGGCCGATGCCGTTGCGGCGAAGGGCGCCGTCGCCGGGACCAATTACGAAATCACCCATGGCGATGTGGTGATCGCGGCGATCACCTCCTGCACCAACACCTCCAACCCGTACGTGCTGGTCGCGGCCGGCCTGGTGGCCCGCAAGGCCCGGGCGCTGGGCCTGGCGCCGAAGCCCTGGGTGAAGACCTCGCTCGCCCCCGGCAGCCAGGTTGTCACCGATTATCTGAACAAGTCCGGCCTGACCGAGGATCTGGATGCGATCGGGTTTGAGACCGTCGGCTATGGTTGTACCACCTGCATCGGCAATTCCGGCCCGCTGGCCGACCCGATCGTGGATGCGATCGAGAGCAACAAGCTGGTGGCGGTGTCCGTGCTCTCCGGCAACCGCAACTTCGAGGGCCGCGTGCACCCGAATGTGCGCGCCAACTATCTGGCCTCGCCGCCGCTGGTGGTCGCCTATTCGCTGTTCGGCAATATGCGCGAGGATATCACCACCGCGCAGATCGGCACCTCCAAGGACGGCAAGCCTGTGTACCTGAAGGATATCTGGCCCTCCAACAAGGAGATCCAGGATATCGTCGGCAAGGTGCTGACCCGCGAGATGTTCCTGGAGCGCTATTCGGACGTGTTCAAGGGCCCGGCCGAGTGGCAGGCCATCGAAGTCACCGGCGGCACCGACACCTATGCCTGGCCGTCGGGCTCCACCTATGTGAAGAACCCGCCTTACTTCCAGGACATCACCCCGGAGATCAAGCCGGTGAGCGATATCCATGGGGCGCGGATCATGGCGCTGCTGGGTGACAGCATCACCACCGACCACATCTCGCCTGCCGGCAACATCAAGAAATCCTCTCCGGCCGGTGTGTTCCTCTCCGAGCATCAGGTGCAGCAGAAGGACTTCAACTCCTATGGCTCGCGCCGCGGCAATGACGATGTGATGGTGCGCGGCACCTTCGCCAATATCCGCATCAAGAACGAGATGATGGGTGGCGCCGAGGGTGGCAACACTAAATATTATCCGGGCGGTCAGGAAATGCCGATCTATGACGCCGCGCAGAAATACAAGAAGGATGGCGTGCCCCTGGTGGTGTTCGCCGGCCAGGAATACGGCACCGGCTCCTCGCGTGACTGGGCGGCCAAGGGCACCTTCCTGCTGGGGGTGAAGGCGGTGATCGCCGAGAGCTTCGAGCGTATCCACCGCTCCAACCTGGTGGGCATGGGCGTGCTGCCGCTGCTGTTCAAGAACGGCCAGACCCGCAAGAGCCTGGGCCTGACCGGCGAGGAGACCGTGGACATTGTCGGCCTCGACAAGCTGGCCCCGCGGATGGACATCAAGGCGATCATCACCCGCCCGGATGGCTCCAAGGAAGAGGTCGAGCTGCTCTGCCGCGTCGATACGGCGGACGAGGTCGAGTACTACAAGAATGGCGGCATCCTGCAGTACGTGCTGCGCGGCATGGCCAAGGCCGCCTGATTTCGCTTCCGGGGCACGGCATCAGCCGCTCCCCGGACGTAAAAATTCGCAAACGTTTTTGGGTGCAGTCTTTTTTCAGAAAGGCTGCATTCTTTTGTCCCGAAAACGCCAAAAGCCCCGGAGGGGCTATGTGTAAGGCTTTGATTTTGAAGAAATGGTGGGCGCGACAGGGATTGAACCTGTGACCCTTCGCGTGTGAAGCGAATGCTCTACCGCTGAGCTACGCGCCCGGTGGGCGGGCTGATAATCTGCCCACAAGGCGCTGTCAATCACCTGACATAAACCATTTTGCGCCAGCCTTTCCGTATATCGCGGGGATCTCATGAAGCTTTCAGGGAAAATGTCAGAAAATTGAGGTTTTGCGGTCATCGGGTAGGCATGGAATAGTCGTGGGAATGGTGATGATTTCTTCACATCTGCCAGCTGACCCCGCCGGACGCGAGGGGGATTGCCTTGGGTTTCTCGCTCATGGCGGCGCAATGGGCGAACTGATCGGTGGATTCGACTGGGCGCGGACATGTCTCGGCCCGGCCGAAGGCTGGTCGGCCGCGTTCAAGGCGCATGTCGCCACCTGCCTGCGGGTGCCGCAGCCGCTTGCGATTCTCGCCGGGCCTGAGGGGGTGGTGCTGTATAATGATCCCTGCATTCCCTTGATGGCCGCGCGCGGCGTGTCGATGCTGGGCTGGAGCGCGCGCGCCGTCTGGCCGGAACTGGCGGATATTGTCAGCCTCAGTCAGTTCGCGGATCAGGGGGCGGGGTTGCAGCCGATGATGGTCGATCTCGGCACCGTGCCCGACCAGGGGAGGCTGAGCGCGATGTGCCTGCCCTTGATGGGGGATGCTGGGAAGGTGCTGGCGGTGTTGGCTGTCCTCAAGCTGGGACCGCAGGATGGGGCCGTCCTGCCGTCCGCCCCGACACAACTGCCGGCCCTGCGCCGCCTTGCCGAGGCGATGCCGGGCCAGGTCTGGACCGCGCGCCCGGATGGGCGGGTGGATTGGATGAATGACCGGCTGAAGGCTGCTTTGGCCGCGGATGGCGGCGAGGGTTGGCCTGGTTTGGTGCATGAGGATGATCGCAGCGCCATCGCCCGGCGCTGGGCCGAGGCGGTGGCGGCCGGCATCCCGTATCAGGCCGAAGCCCGGCTGCGGACGCCCGAAGGCACATATTTCTGGCACCTGATCCACGCCACCCCGATTCGCAGCGCCGGCGGCGCGGTGGAAGGCTGGGTTGGCAGCAATGTGAACATCCATGCCCGCAAGCTGGCCGAGGCCGAAGCCAGCGAGGCCCGCAACCGGATCTGGACGCTCAGCCGCGTCTATATGCTCACCTTCGATTCCCACGGCGTCATCCTGCACAGCAATCCGGCGATCGAGCGTGGGCTGGGCTGGCGCGAGCCGGAGCTGAGCGGGCGCAAGCTGCGCGCCTGCATCCATCCGCAGGATTACGTGGCGGCCCGCCAGGTCTTTGAGCGGCTGGCCAAGGGGGAGACGATCCAGGGCTTCGAGTGCCGCTGCCTGATGAAGGATGGGCATTACCGCGTGGTCGATTGGGAGGTGGTGCCGGATGGCGCGCTGAACCATGCGGTCGGGCGTGACATCACCGACCAGCGTGCCGCCCTGCGCATGCTGGCGCAAACCTGGGAGCTGTCGCCGGTGATGAAATTCATCACCGGGGCGGAGGGCATCATCGTCACCGTCAACCCCGCCTGGAGCAAGGTTCTGGGCTGGGATGAGGCGCAGAGCCGCGGGCGGATGCTGCAGGAGCTGGTGATGCCGGAGGATTGGGAACGGCTGCGCCGGCACCTCTATGATCCGGGCGCGGCGCGGCGCGGCGGCGAGATCAGCGTGGGCATGCGGGCCAGGGAAGGTGGGCGGCGGGAAGTGGTCTGGACCCATGTCGCCGAAGGCGGGCTGCATTACGGGTTCGGACGGGACGTGACGGCCGAGCATGAGGCGGCGGCGGCGGCGGCGGCGGCGAGTGCCGAGCGCGAACAGATTTGGGTGTCCGCCAATGATCTGCTGGCGACGATGACGCCGGATGGCAGGCTGCGTTCGGTCAACCCGTCCTGGCGGCGGCTGCTCGGCTATGAGGAGGCGCGGCTGCTGGCGGCGCCGTTGCTGGAGTTGGTCCCAGCGGCCGACCAGCCCGCCGCCGCACGCGCCTTACAGGCGCTGCGCGCTGGCCGGCCGGTGCGCGATGCGGAATGGCGGATTCTCGACCAGGCGGGGCGCGCCGTGCTGGTTTCCTGGTCGGCGGACCCGCTGGATGGCGCCGTCTATGTTGTCGGGCGCGATGTCAGCGCCCAGCGCGAGGCGGAAGAGCTGCTGCGCCAATCCCAGAAGATGGAAGCGGTAGGGCAGCTGACCGGCGGCATCGCGCATGATTTCAACAATCTGCTGCAAGGCATCAGCGGCAGCCTGGAGGTGGTGGGCAAGCGGCTGCAGCGCGGCCAGCATGAGGGGCTGGAACGCTTCATCGAGCTGGCCATGGCCGCCGCGGACCGGGCGGCGGCACTTACCCACCGCTTGCTGGCCTTCTCGCGCCGACAGCCGCTCGACCCCAAGCCGGTGTCGGCGAACCCGCTGATCGGCTCGATGGAAATGCTGCTGCGCCGGACCTTGGGCGAGGCGGTGGAGCTGCGTCTCGCATTGCAGGATGGGCTGTGGACGACCTTGTGCGACCCCAACCAGCTGGAAAACGCCGTGCTGAACCTGACCATCAATGCGCGCGATGCGATGCCGGATGGCGGACGGCTGGTCATCGCCACGAAGAATACCGAGCTGGATGGGGCAGGGCTGGCCCGGCCGGGCGATATCGCATCCGGCGCCTATGTCTGCATTAGCGTCGCCGATAGCGGGCTCGGCATGGATGCCGCCACCTTGGCGCGGGCGTTCGAGCCGTTTTTCACGACCAAGCCGCTGGGGCAGGGCACCGGGCTCGGCCTGTCGATGATTTACGGCTTCGCCCGGCAATCTGGCGGTTTTCTGCGGATCGAATCCGAACCCGGTGCCGGCACCATCGTGCGGCTCTATCTGCCGCGCTGCCTGGAATGTGACGCCCCCACCGCGCAGGTCGCGCCGGAGCAGATCGCCTACGAGGCGACCGGCGAGAGCGTGCTGGTGGTCGAGGACGACGCGATGGTGCGCGGCTTGATCGTCGAGGTTCTGGGCACGCTCGGTTATGCCGCGCTGCAGGCCCAGGATGGGCCGCAGGGGCTGGAAATGCTGCAATCGCGCCGGGCGATCGATCTCTTGATCACCGATATCGGCCTGCCGGGGCTCAATGGCCGGCAGATCGCCGAGGCCGGGCGGCTGCTGCGCCCCAATCTGAAGGTGCTGTTCATGACTGGCTATGCCGAGAAAGCGGTGATTCAGGAGGGCGGGCTGGCGCCGGGCATGGAGATCATGGCCAAACCCTTCACCATGGACGCTTTGGCGGCCCGGCTGCGCGGGATGCTTGGAAACAGCGCTTAACAGCGCTTCCGGCCTGGCGCGGCGGATGCTAAAGCCCGCCCATGGCTGGACATTCACATGCAAAGAACATCATGCACCGCAAGGGCGCGCAGGACGCCAAGCGGGCCCGGATTTATGCCAAGCTGATCCGCGAGATCACCGTGGCGGCCAAGGAGGGTCTGCCCGACCCCGCCGCCAATCCCCGCCTGCGCGCGGGCATCGCGGCAGCGCTGAAGCAGAACATGACGCGCGATGCCATCGACCGCGCGATCAAGAAGGCCTCCGGCGCCGGCGGGACCGAGAATTACGAATCCGTGCGCTATGAGGGCTATGGCCCGTCCGGTGTCGCGATCATCATCGAGGCGCTGACCGATAACCGCAACCGCACCGCCTCCGTGGTGCGCGCGGCCTTCAATAAATCCGGCGGGGCTCTGGGAGAGACCAATTCCGTCTCCTTCATGTTTAACCGCCTGGCCGCGATCCGCTATCCGGCTTCGGCCGCCAGCGCCGATGCGATGCTGGAAGCCGCGATCGAGGCCGGGGCGGATGATGTGGTCTCCGACGAAGACGGCCACGAGGTGCAGGCGGCGGTGGAGAATTTCTTCGCGGTTCGCGACGCGCTGGCCCAGGCCTTCGGCGATCCGGCGGAGGCCGGCATCGAATGGCAGCCGAACATGACGGTGACGCTGGACGAGGAAAAAGCCACGAGCGTGCTCAAGCTGATCGATACGCTTGAGGATGATGACGACGTGCAGAATGTTTACGCCAATTACGAGCTGCCGGACGAGGTTCTGGCGAAGCTCTCGGCGTAATGGACGCGCGCGGGGATGGTGGGGCGGCCGCGCGCAAAATAACAGGCGGGGCTGCCAGCGTTCGCATCCTCGGCATCGACCCCGGCCTGCGCTTCACCGGCTGGGGCGTGCTGGAGGCGCAGGGCAACCGGCTGGTGCATGTGGCGGATGGCGTCATCGCCACTGATGGCGGCGAGGATGTGCCGTTGCGGCTGAAGGATCTGGACGCCAAGCTGGCCGATTTGCTGGCGCGTTTTGCCCCGGATGAGGCGGCGGTTGAGGAAACCTATGTCAACCGCAACGCCACCGCGACGCTCAAGCTCGGCTATGCGCGCGGCGTGGCGCTGCTGGCCCCGGCACGGGCGGGGATTCCGGTGTTCGAATATGGCGCCAAGACGGTGAAGATGTCCGTGGTCGGTACCGGCAATGCGGAGAAGGAGCAGGTGGGGCTGATGGTGAAGCGCTTGCTGCCCGGCTCCACCCAGAAACGCGCCGATGCGGCGGATGCGCTGGCGGTGGCGATCTGCCACGCGCATCGGCGCTCGACCTCGAATGTCTGGAAGAGCCTGTCATGATCGCGAGGCTGCGCGGCATCGTCGATTCGATCGAGGACGGGCGCTGCGTCATCGATGTGAATGGCGTCGGCTATCTGGTGTTCTGCTCCTCACGCACGCTGGGCGCGTTGCCGGAGGGGCTGACGACGCTGCTGATCGAGATGCAGGTGCGTGAGGATGCGATCACGCTCTACGGGTTTTTCACTTCGGCCGAGCGGGAATGGTTCCGGTTGCTGACCACGGTGCAGGGTGTGGGCGCGAAGGTGGCGCTGGGCATTCTCTCTGCCTTGTCGCCGGACCAGCTGATCGGCGCGATTGCCGGGCAGGATAAGGGGGCGCTGACCCGGGCGCCGGGTGTGGGACCGAAGCTCGCCATCCGTATTCTCACCGAGTTGCAGAGCAAGGCGGGGGCGATGCCGGGCGGTGGCGCTGCTGCATTGCCGGCGGCTGTAGTGAAGGGGGCGGCGGGCGATGCGCTCTCGGCGCTCACCAATCTCGGCTATAAACGCCTTGAAGCCGAAGCCGCGCTGGCGAAAGCGCTGGAGGCGCACGGCGAAGATGCAAGCCTGGATGTGCTCATCCGCGCCGGCCTGAAGGCCTTGGCCAAGTGACGGCACTGGCCCCAAGAATCAAAAGTTTTTGGTGCAGCTTTTTTCAAAAAGCTGCAAATCCAACCCCATGAGCGACCGCATCACAGCCCCTGAGCGCCTGGCCGACGATAGCGGCGAAGCCTCGCTGCGCCCGCAGAGCCTGGAGGATTTCACCGGCCAGGCGGCCAGCCGGGAGAATCTGAAAATCTTCGTCGCCGCCGCGAAATCCCGTGGCGAGGCGCTGGACCATGTGCTGCTGCACGGCCCGCCGGGCTTGGGCAAGACCACGCTGGCGCAGATCGTGGCCCACGAGATGGGGGTGGGGTTCAAGACGACCTCCGGCCCGGTGATCCAGAAATCCGGGGATCTCGCCGCCATCCTCACCAATCTGCAGCCCAAGGACGTGCTGTTTATCGATGAGATCCACCGGCTGCAGCCGGCGATCGAGGAGATCCTCTATCCGGCGATGGAGGATTTCCAGCTCGATCTGATCATCGGCGAAGGCCCGGGGGCGCGCACGGTGCGCATCGATCTGCCGCCTTTCACCCTGGTCGGCGCCACAACCCGCGCCGGGCTGCTGGCGACGCCGCTGCGCGACCGCTTCGGGATTCCGCTGCGGCTGGTGTTTTATACGCCCGATGAGCTGACCGGCATCGTCATCCGGCTGGCGCAGAAGCTGGGGATGAACCTGTCTTACGAGGGCGCCTACGAGATCGCCCGGCGTTCGCGCGGCACCCCGCGCATTGCCGGCCGTCTCACCCGCCGGGTGCGGGATTTCGCCACGGCGGCGAATGTTGCGGAAATTTCACAACAGCTCGCGGATGCCGCGCTGACCCGGCTGGATGTCGACCAGATCGGTCTGGACGCGATGGATATGCGCTATCTGAAACGTCTGGCCGAGCATCATAATGGCGGTCCGGTGGGGGTGGAAACCCTCGCCGCCGCCCTGGCCGAGGCCCGCGATACGCTGGAAGATGTTGTAGAACCTTATTTGATTCAGGAAGGTTTGCTGCTGCGCACCTCGCGCGGGCGGATGCTGGGCGAGCCGGGCTGGAAGCATCTGGGGCTTAACCCGCCACGCACTGGGCCGGATCTGCTTGACCTGCTGGACGAGTAATCCGCAACCGGAACGTGCGTCTGGCGAGATCATTGCGCCGCACTGCCACATTAAAACCTTTTTCAGCTTTAATCATGGGCTTGGAGCAGGATCTTGATCTATCGTTACACCACGCGCATCTACTACCAGGACACGGATGCCGGGGGCATTGTTTACCATGGGAACTATCTCGCCATCGCCGAGCGCGCCCGCACGGAAGCGCTGCGCGAGATGGGCGCGCCGCATGCCGAGATGGTGGCGCAATATGGAGTCATGTTTGTGGTGCATCGCGTCAATCTGCTCTATCAGCGCCCCGCAAGGATCGATGAGCTGGTGAGCGTGGAGACCGAATTCACTGAGATGCGCGGGGCAAGCGTTACACTACGCCAGAAATTCCTGCGAGACAGCGACTCGCTGGCCGTGCTTGAGCTCGGCCTGGGTTGCGCACGGGTATCCGATGGCCGGGCGACGCGAATTCCGCGCGATTGGGCCGCGCGTCTGAAATTTTGAACGGGGAAAGATAGTGGACCAAACGGTGTCTCAGGCGGCGATGGCCGCGCCGCAGGCAAATCTCTCGCTGCTGGGTCTGTTCCTGCATGCGGATGCGGTGGTGAAGCTGGTGATGATCATCCTGCTGCTCGCCAGCATCTGGGTATGGACGATCATTATCGAGAAGGTGATGACGCTGCGCCGCGTCAACCGCGAGGCCAATGCGTTCGAGGATAATTTCTGGTCCGGCGGCAGCCTGGATGAGCTGTTCGACCGTGAGGGCGCCGACCCCACCAACCCGATGGCCGCCGTGTTTGGCGCGGCGATGAGCGAGTGGAAGCGCACCGCGCGCATCGCCGGCACCGATATCGGCCGCACCGCGGTGAAGGAGCGCGTGGACCGCGCGATGAACGTGACCATCATGCGCGAGATGGAGCGGTTGGAGCGGTTCATGATCTTCCTGGCCTCGGTCGGCTCGGTGGCGCCGTTCGTCGGTCTGTTCGGCACGGTCTGGGGCATCATGCATGCCTTCTCCGCCATCGCCGCGATGCATAATACCGATCTCGCGGTGGTTGCCCCGGGTATCGCCGAGGCGCTGTTCGCCACCGCCATCGGTCTCGTTGCCGCGATTCCGGCGGTGCTGGCCTATAACAAGCTCTCCAACGATCTCTCCCGCTTCGCCGGGCGGCTGGAAGGGTTCGGCACGGAATTCTCCGCCATCCTCTCCCGCCAGACCGAGGAGCATAAGTAAATGGCGGGCGGGCTCATCGGCGGGCCGGGGGGCGGCAAGCGCCGCTACCGGCCGATGGCGGAAATCAACGTCACCCCGCTGGTGGACGTGATGCTGGTGCTGCTGATCATCTTCATGGTCACCGCGCCGATGATCACCTCCTCGGTGCAGGTGAACCTGCCGCAGGCCAATGCCAAGCCGGCCAATGCCGATTCCAAGCCGATCACCGTCACGGTGGACGACAAGGGCAAGGTGTATCTGAACAACAGCGAGATCCCGCTGAACAATCTGGTCAGCACGCTGCAGGAAGCCTCGAAGAACAATGCCGATCAGCGCATCTTCATCCGTGGTGACAAGCAGGTCGATTACGGCACCATGCTGCAGGTGATGGCCGATATCGTGCAGGGCGGGTTCACCAAGGTCTCGCTGCTGGCCCAGCAGCCCGGTCAGTAAAGCCGGGCAGGGGAGTAACAAGTGGATCGCGATCTGCGCCGTAGCGCGATTGTTTCTGGCGTCATCCACGCGGCGATCATCATCGCCGCGATCGTGACGCTGCCCATGCAGCCGCTGAACACCTCGGCGGATGAGAGCGTGGACGTGGATCTGGTCGGCCCGACCCAGCCGCAGACGGCGCAGAACAAGGGCACCGTGGCCGCCCCCTCGGACCAGCCGGTGGTGCATAAGGGCCCGGTGAACCCGACCCAGCCGAAGCCGCAGCCAGTGGCCCCGCCACCGCCGCCACCCCCGCCACCGCCGCCGGCGCCGCCGCAACCCCCGGCGCCGACCCCACCTGCGCCGCCGCCGCCGCCCCCACCGCCGGTGGAGACGCCGACACCGGCGCCGCCCCCGCCGCCGCCGGTGAAGCAACCGCCGCCGCCGCAAAAGCCGACGCCGCCGGTGAAGCAGCCGGTGAAGCCGACCAAGGAGGTGAAGCCGCCGGCCGCCGTGCAATCTGCCACGCATCAGCAGCATGATGTCAAAAATCCGCTGCCGCTGAGCAAGGATGTGCTGAACACGCTGTCCAAGCTGCGGGTGAACCAGAAGCAGGATAAACCGCCGACGGCGCAATATAACCCGGACCAGGGCGGCGCCCCGCATGGGGGCGGCAGCCCGAACAGCACCGCCAATTCCGGGCTCTCGGAGGCTGACCGCAACGCCATCGGCGCGCATGTGCGCCCGTGCTGGGGCATCGATGCCGGGGCGCCGGGGGTGCAGAATTTCTCCGTGCAGCTACTGGTGACCACCGATGCCTCCGGCACCGTGCGCCAGGCCGTCATCGCGCCCGCCTCGCAAGGCAATATGGGCGATCCGATCTACGCCGCCTACGCGCAACGCGCCGTCGCCGCGGTGGAGAATTATCAATGTGCAACGTTGCCGCTGCCTTCCAATATGCTGGGCAAGGTCAACACCTTCCTGTTCAACTTCACGCCCTGAGAGGTACGATGATGACGCGTCTTCTGCTGCCGCCCTTCTCCCGCCGACGTCTGCTCGGCGCAGCTGGTGCCGCGAGCCTCATGGCCCCCGCCGCCTTCGCGCAGACTGCCCCGGCTGGCACCGCCAATAACGGCCCCGCCATCAATGTCAGCGGCGCGCAGAACGCGCCGATTCCCATCGCCGTCTCGCCCTTCGGCGCCTCTGGCGTGGCGGCGCAGATCACCCAGGTGATCTCGGACGATCTCGCCCATTCCGGCCTGTTCCGCGCCATCGACCCGTCCAGCTTCGTGCCCAACTCAGTGAATAACGGCACCCCGGTCTGGCAGAACTGGTCGCTGCTCGGCGCCCAGGGGTTGATCACCGGCGATGTGCAGGACGCCGGCGGCGGCCAGCTGCGGGTGGAATTCCGCCTCTGGAACGTGCAGCAACAGGCGCAGGTGCAGGGCACGGCCTACACCACCACCCAGGATAACTGGCGGCGCATCGCCCATATCATCGCCGATACCGTCTATCAGCAGATGATCGGCGAGAAGGGGTATTTCGACAGCCGGGTCGCCTTCATCTCGGTCTCCGGCACCACCACCAGCCCGGTCCGGCGCCTGGCGGTGATGGATTATGACGGCGCCAACGTGCAGTTCCTGACCGACGGCGCCAACATGGCGCTCTCCCCGCAATATAACCCGGCGCGCCAGCAGCTGGCCTTCGTCAGCTATCGCGGCGGCGCCAATCCGCGGGTCTATATGTTCAACCTGCAGACCGGCGCCACCCAGCTGGTCGGCGGCTTCGGCGAAATGACCATCGGCCCGCGCTTCTCCCCGGATGGCAATTCGCTGCTGATGTCGGTTTCGCGCAATGGCGGTGCCGCCATCGTGAAAACCAGCCTGAGCGGCGGCGGCGCCACCGAGCTGACGGATAGCAGCTCGATCAACGTCACACCCTGCTATTCGCCGGATGGCTCGCAGATCGTCTTCAACTCCGATCGCGACGGCAATCAGCAGCTCTTCGTGATGAATGCTGATGGATCGGGGGTGAAACGCATCTCCTTCGGCCCCGGCCAGTATGCTGAGCCGGTCTGGTCGCCACGCGGGGATCTGATTGCCTATACCTTCTGGGGTTCGGGCGGCTTCTCCATCGGCGTGATGGCGCCGGATGGTACTGGCGAGCGCATCATCTCCCAGGGCTTCCTGGTGGAAAGCCCGACCTTCTGCCCGAATGGCCGGGTGATCATGTTCTGCCGCCAGTCCCCCACCGGTTCGGGCCACAGCTCCAATCTGGTGACCATCGGCGTCGATGGCTTCAATGAGCGCCTGGTCAACACCCCGACCTACGCCTCCGACCCGTCCTGGGGCCCGCTGCTGGCCTGATCCATACCCGCCTGTTGCATTGCGGCAACAGATCTTTAAATCCCGGCTCCGCCGGGATTTTTTGTTTCAGATCAAAGTCCGGCGGCAAAGCGGGGGCTATCCGATGAGCGTCAAGTCAATCGGAGCTTCCTGCAATGAAAAACATGTTCCGCGCGGCCACCGCCGCTGCTCTCCTGGCCGGCGCGGCCGCCACCCCGGCGATGGCGCAGGGCTACAGCCTGCTCTCCGGCCCCACCGGCTATAAGGCCGGCGATATCATGACCCATTTCAGCCTGATCGGCGTCATTCCGGAGAATATCGACAGCCACATCACCGGCATGCCCGGCGCGAAGCTCGGCATCACCACCGGCGTGTCGCCGGAGCTGGATGCGTCTTATTTCTTCACCCCGAATCTCTCGGTGCAACTGATCGCGGCGACCTCGCGCCACACCATCACCGCCAAGGGCGGGGCGCTGGGGGCCGGCGGCACGCTGGGCTCCACCTGGGTGCTGCCGCCGACGCTGACGGCGCAATGGCACTTCCCGCAGATCGGCGTGGTGCGCCCTTATGTCGGCGTTGGCATCACCGTCGCCTTCTTCTACGGCACCAGCCCGTCCGCGCAGCTGCTCGGCACCTCTGACAAGCTCGGCCTGCGCACGGCCGTTGGCCCCGCTTTCGATGCCGGGTTCGATGTGCCGGTGCAGGGGAATTGGAGCATCAATGTCGATGTGAAGCAGATGATCCTGCCGACCTCGGCGCGGCTGCTGCATGGCGCCGTACACGCCCAGACCGGTCTGGACCCCACGGTGGTCGGCTTCGGCGTCGGCTATAAATTCTAATTTCCCAAGAGTTTTTTGGGGGGCGGGGGGCTTTTTTCAAAAAGCCCCCCGCGTCTTTTTTGCGGGAAGCCTGGGTTTTACCCCGCCCTGCTTGAATTGCGCCAAAAAATACGCCATAGGGCGCGCGCCCGCATGGTGTGGGCAAATTCACACGCGGGGGCCTTTCCTGGCGCAAGCCTCAAGGTCCGGTGTTCGCTCCCTCATGGAGCCGGATGCTTCCCCCGCGGAGGATAAACCGGATTAGTTTTTAGGAAAGAGGTTGCCAATGGCACTCCCCGACGTTTCCCTGCGCCAGCTGCTCGAAGCCGGCGTGCATTTCGGCCATAACACCCGCCGCTGGAACCCGCGCATGGCGCCGTTCCTGTTCGGCGTGCGCAACCAGGTTCATATCATCGACCTGCAGCAGACCGTTCCCCTGGCCGAGCGCGCCCTGAAGGCGATCCGCGACGTCACCGCCGCCGGGGGCCGCGTGCTGTTCGTGGGCACCAAGCGCGCCGCCGCCGAGCACGTGGCCGAGGCCGCGCAGCGTTGCGGTCAGTATTACGTCAACCATCGCTGGCTGGGCGGCATGCTCACCAACTGGAAGACCATCACCGGCTCCATCAAGCGCCTGCGCCAGATGGACGAGATGCTCTCCGGCGAGACGCATGGTTACTCCAAGAAGGAAATCCTGAACTTCACCCGCGACCGCGAGAAGCTTGAGCGCGCTTTGGGCGGCATCAAGGATATGGGCGGCCTGCCGGACATCCTGTTCGTGATCGACACCAACAAGGAGAAGCTGGCCATCGAGGAAGCCAACAAGCTGGGCATCCCGGTCGTCGCCATCCTCGACTCCAATTCCTCTCCCGAGGGCGTGACCTTCCCGATCCCGGGCAATGACGACGCGATTCGCGCCATCACCCTGTATTGCGACCTGGTCGCCGGCGCGGTGCTGGACGGCATCTCCGCCGAGATGGGCGCCTCCGGCGTCGATCTGGGCGCGGCCGAAGCGCCGGTGCTGGACGAAGCCCAGGCCCAGGCCTGATTTTTACCCCGCCTTGCCGCACGGCCGGGCGGGCTTTGAAGGATCGGCGCGGTGTCTCCCGGCAGGGGGCGCCGCGCAAACACATCATTGAGGAGCGAACACATGGCCGAAATTACCGCTGCCCTGGTGAAGGACCTGCGCGAGACCACCGGCGCAGGCATGATGGATTGCAAGAAGGCGCTGGTTGAGACGAACGGCGACAAGGAAGCCGCGATCGACTGGCTGCGCAAGAAGGGCCTCTCCGCCGCCGCCAAGAAGTCCGGCCGCGTTGCCGCCGAAGGGCTGGTGGGCGTTGCCCTGGGGGCTGGCAAGGTCGCCATGGTCGAGATCAATGCCGAGACCGACTTCGTCGCCCGCAACGAAGCCTTCCAGGATTTCGTCGAGACCGTCGCCAAGGTCGCGCTGACCACCGGCGAGGACGTGGAGGCCCTGAAGGCGGCCGCCTATCCCGGCACCGGCCGTACCGTCGCCGAAGAGACCGTGCACATGGTCGCCACCATCGGCGAGAACATGAATGTGCGCCGCGTCGCCGTCATCGAGGTTCCGGGGGGCACCGCCGCCGCCTATATCCATGGCGCGCTGAAGCCGGGCCTGGGCAAGATCGGCGTCATTGTCGGCCTCTCCGGCAACGCCAATGAGGCGCTGGAGACGCTGGGCCGCCAGATCGGCATGCATGTCGCCGCGACCCGTCCGGATGCGCTGACCATCGCCGAGGTCGACCCGGCCGCGCTGGAGCGCGAGAAGAACGTGCTGATCGAGAAGGCCAAGGCCTCCGGCAAGCCGGATGCGATCATCGAGAAGATGGTGCAGGGCCAGGTGCAGAAATATTACGGCGACGTGGTTCTGCTCGAGCAGGTCTGGGTGCATGACGGCGAGAGCAAGGTGAAGGACGTGGTCAAGAAGGCCGGTTCCGAGATCACCCGCTTCGTGCGCTTCACCCTCGGCGAAGGCATCGAGAAGGAAGTCACGGATTTCGCGGCGGAAGTGGCGGCTGCCGCCGGGGTTTAATCCTCCTTCCGTTTGCGCTACCCCTGGGGCGGTCCGGGCCTTCAAGCCCGGCACCGCCCTTTCTCTACCGTCCCGGTTTCACCGCCCCTGTTCCAAAGGCCGTCCCATGAGCGAAGCTCCACGCTATAAACGTGTTCTGTTGAAAGTCTCCGGCGAGGCCCTGATGGGCAAGCGCGAATACGGGCTGGATACCGAGACGGTGAAGACCATCGCCGCCGATGTGCGCGATGTCGTCAATATGGGCATCGAAGTGTGTCTGGTGATTGGCGGCGGCAATATCTTCCGCGGCATCGCCGGCGCCGCCGCCGGCATGGACCGCGCCCAGGCCGATTATATGGGCATGCTGGCGACGATCATGAACGCGCTGGGCATGCAGTCCGCGCTGGAGAAGGCCGGCGTGCCGACGCGGGTGCAGAGTGCGATTTCCATGGAATCCGTCTGCGAGCCCTATATTCGCCGCCGCGCCGAGCGCCATATGGAAAAGGGCAGGGTGGTGATTTTCGCCGCTGGCACCGGCAACCCGTTCTTCACCACAGACACCGCCGCCGCCCTGCGCGCCACCGAGATGAAGTGCGACGCGATGCTCAAGGGCACCCAGGTGGATGGCGTCTATTCCGCCGATCCGCGCAAGGTGAGCGACGCCAAGCGTTACGAGGAACTGACCTATCTGGATGTGCTGGCCCGCGACCTGAATGTGATGGACGCCGCCGCGATCTCGCTCTCCCGCGAGAACAAGCTGCCCATCCTGGTCTTCAACATCCATGCGCCCGGCGCCTTTGCCGCCGTCATGCGGGGCGAGGGCCCCTTCACCCGGATCATCGAGAGCTAAGAAGGTTCGTTAAACATGGCCGATATTGAAGCGATCAAAACCGATCTCATCCGCCGCATGGACGGCGCGTTGGAAGCGCTGAAGCGCGAATTCTCCGGCCTGCGCGCCGGCCGCGCCAGCCCGGCCTTGCTGGAGCCGGTGAAGGTGGAAGCCTATGGCTCGCTGATGCCGCTGAACCAGGTGGCCACCGTGGCGGTGCCGGAAGCGCGCATGCTCACCGTGCAGGTGTGGGACCGCTCGATGGTGAATGCCACCGTCGCCGCGATTCGCGATTGCGGGCTGGGGCTGAACCCGCAGCCGGATGGCCAGATCATCCGCGTGCCGCTGCCGGTGCTGACCGAGGAGCGCCGCATCGAGCTGGTGAAAGCCGCCAATAAATACGCTGAGGCCGCCCGCATCGCGGTGCGCGGCGTGCGCCGCGACGGCATGGAGCAGATCAAGGGCTTGCAGAAGAAGTCCGAAATCTCCGAAGATGAGGAGCGCGACTGGGCCGATCAGGTGCAGAAGCTGACGGACGGCTATATCAAGCGCGTCGATGACAGTTTCGCGGAGAAGGAAAAGGATATCCGGCAGGTCTGATGGCTGACGCCGCCTCCCATTCAGTGCCCACGCATGTTGCCATCATCATGGATGGCAATGGCCGCTGGGCCGCCGCACGCGGGCTGCCGCGTGTGGCCGGCCACCGTGAAGGGGCCAAGGCGGTGCGCCGGGCGATCGAGGCGGCGGTCACGCATGGCGTGCCCTACCTCACCCTCTTCGCATTCTCTTCCGAGAACTGGTCGCGTCCCGCCGGCGAGGTGCAGGACCTCACCTTCCTGCTCAAACATTATCTGCGCTCCGAGCTGGCCGAGCTGCATGCCGAGGGGGTGCGGCTGAAGGTGATCGGTGAGCGCGAGCGCTTTGGCGACACGCTGGCGCATGAGCTGGAAGCCGCCGAGCGCCGCACGGCCGAGAATAAGCGCCTGACCTTGGTGCTCGCACTCTCTTACGGCGGGCGCGCCGAGATCGTGCAAGCGGCGCGCCGGGCGATGGCGGCGGGGCTGCAGCCGGGCGAGCTGACCGAGCAGAATTTCGCGCAATTCCTCCATACCGATGGCATCCCGGACCCGGATCTGGTCATCCGCACCTCCGGCGAGCAGCGCGTGAGCAATTTCCTGCTCTGGCAGCTCGCCTATGCGGAGATCTGGTTCACCAAGGTGCTGTGGCCGGATTTCTGCGCGGCGGATTTCGCCAATGCGCTGCAGGATTACGCGGGCAGGGAGCGGCGATTCGGTGCCCGCCCTGTCTGACGTCTCGCCCCCCCAGCCCGCCAAGGGCCGCTGGTCGGACCTCGCTTTACGCGCCACCTCCGCCTTGGTGATGGGGCCGCTGGCCCTGGTCTGCATGTGGGTGGGCGGCACCGCCTGGGATCTGCTGATCGGCGTGGCGATGGCCGGGCTCGGCCATGAATGGGCGACGCTGGCCAAGCGCGACCATGCCTGGCCGCTGGCGGCGGTGCTGCTGATCGTCTGGGGGATGAGCGTGCTGTTCGGGCCGCTGGCGGGGATCGAGGCGGTGCTGGCGCTCGGTCTGGCCTCCTGGCCGGTCTTCGGCCGGTTTGCCGCCCTTGGCGTGCCCTATGCCGGGCTTGGTGGCATCGCGCTGCTCTGGCTGCGCCACCGCCCCGGCGCCGGGCTGGTGGATGTGTTCTATATGCTGCTGGTGATCTGGGGCACGGATATCGGCGCCTATCTGGTTGGGCGGCTCATTGGCGGGCGCAAGCTTGCCCCCAGCATCTCGCCGGGCAAGACGGTCAGCGGCGCTGTCGGCGGTCTGGTCATCGGCGCGCTCTGCGGGGCGCTGCTCGCGGGCTTCACTTTGGGCCAGCCGCTGGCGGCCTTTGGCGTCGGGCTGGGCTTGAGCGCGGTGGCCCAGGCGGGCGATTTGCTGGAAAGCGCGATCAAGCGCAAACTCGGCGTGAAGGATTCCGGCCGAACGATCCCCGGGCATGGCGGGTTGTTCGACCGTTTGGATGGATTTTTGACGGCGGCACCGCTGGCGGCTTTGCTCGCGGTCTGCATGCAAGGAGGCGTGGGGTTATGGGGTTGAAGCGGCTGAGCATTCTCGGGTCAACGGGCAGTGTCGGCACGCAAACTCTTGATCTCGTTGCGGAAAATCCAGACGCCTATCAAATCTGCGCGCTGATCGGCGGGCGCAACGTAAAGCTGCTGGCCGAACAGGCCCGGCAATTCCGCCCGGAAATCACCGTCATTTCCGATGAAACCTTGCTGCCGGCGCTGCGCGAGGCGCTCGCGGGCAGCAATCTCGCTGTCGCCGGCGGGCGCGAGGCGGTGCTGGAGGCGGCTGGCCGCAAGGCTGATTGGACCATGTGCGCGATCACCGGCACCATCGGGCTGGAACCCACCCTGGCCGCCGTGCGCCAGGGCGGGGCCATTGCCTTTGCCTGCAAGGAATCCATGGTCTCCGCCGGGGATGTGTTCCTGCGCGAGGTCGAGGCCGCCGGGGCGACGCTGCTGCCGGTCGATTCCGAGCATAACGCCATCATGCAGGCGATGGCCGATGGCAACGCCAAGGCGGTCGACAAGATCGTGCTCACCGCCTCCGGCGGGCCGTTCCTCAATCACAGCCTGGAGGAGATGCGCGCGGTGACGCGCGAGGCGGCCTTGCGCCACCCGGTTTGGTCGATGGGTGCGAAAATCACCATCGACAGCGCGACGATGTTCAATAAAGGCCTCGAAGTGATTGAGGCTGCAAGATTGTTCAATCTTCCGTCCGAGAAGATCGAGGTGCTGGTGCATCCGCAATCGGTCATTCATGGCATGGTCTGTTACGCCGACGGCTCGGTGCTGGCGCAGCTTGGCAGCCCGGATATGCGCATCCCCATCGCCCACGCTCTGGCCTGGCCGCAGCGCTTGGCGACGCAAGCCCCGCGGCTGGATCTGGTGCAGGTGGCGAAGCTGGAATTCCACGCCCCGGACGAGCAGCGCTTCCCCGCCTTGCGCCTGGCCCGTGAGGCGCTGACCGCCGGCGGCGGCGCCCCCGCCGTGCTCAACGCCGCCAATGAAATCGCCGTCGCCGCCTTCCTGGACCGCAAGATCGGCTTCCTGGACATTGCCGGCATCGTCGAGAGCGTGATGCAATCCCTCGGCGCCCCGGCATTGCCGGATCTGGACGCGGTGCTCGCCATCGACGCCCAGGCCCGCCTCGCCGCCACCAACCTTGCCGCCGCAAAGGCCGCCTGACCCATGCTCGATACGCTGCGCACCATCCTCGCCTTCATCGTCGAAATCGGCGTGCTGATCTTCGTGCATGAGATGGGGCATTATCTTGCGGCCCGCAGCCAGGGGGTCACCGTCGAGACCTTCTCCGTCGGGTTCGGCCCGGCGCTGCTGAAATATACCGCGAAAAAATCCGGCACGGTCTGGCAGGTCTCGGCGCTGCCGCTCGGCGGCTATGTGAAGATGCAGGGCTGGGGCGAGGAGCAGACGCGCGGCCCGGCCAAGCCCGGCTCCTTCGCCTCCGCCTCGCTCTCCTCCAAGGCGGTGATCGTCGCCGCCGGGCCGCTCGCCAATTTGCTGCTGGCGGTGGTGATCTATGCCGGCATGTTCATGACTGCCGGGCAGCTCACCACCCAGCCGGTGCTGAGCGATGTGCAGGCGGGGTCGCCAGCGGCGGAGTCGCATCTGCAATCGGGCGATAGGGTGCTGGCGATCGGCGGCAACCCGATCGATAATTTCAACCAGCTGCAGCAGATCGTGGTCATGCACCCCGATACCGTGCTGGATTTCACCATCCAGCGCGGCAATGCGCGGCTGATTCTGCCGGTCACGGTCGGCGACATTAACATGAATGGCGATAAGATCGGCCATCTCGGTGTCATCGGTAGCCAATCCAGCCTCAAGCGCCTCGCCCCTGGCCCGGCGATCGCCACCGCCTTCAGGGAAACCGGGGCGCAGATCGCCGGCTGGTTCCATGGCATGGCGACGCTGATCGTCGATCATCGCGGCCTGCGCGACCTCGCGGGGCCGCTGGGAATCGCCCAGATCTCCGGCCAGGCGGCGGCTTTGGGCCTGCTTCCGGTGATCAGCCTGCTGGCGCTGCTTTCGATCAATCTCGGCCTGGTCAATCTGGTGCCGATCCCGATTCTCGATGGCGGGCATCTGGTGTTCTACGCGGTGGAAGCGCTGATCCGCCGCCCGGTGCCCGAGCAGGCGCGCGAGGCCGGGCTGAAAGTGGGGGTGGCGATCATTCTCTCGCTTGTGCTGCTGGTCACATTTAATGATCTGACCCGGCTCGGCGCGGTCGCCTGGTTCACGCATTTACTTTAGAGCAATATATGTTCCGCGCGGCGCCCCGGCGTCCCGAAACGCATGAAGTTGTTGGCGAAAACAAAGCTTTGCCGGATCATCCCCGGATGCGAACGGCAAAGTTTAAACGGCGGCGCAGGGCGATGCCACCTTGCTCAGGGCGTTCACCCGTGCCAAACGCCGCGAGATGGCACGTCCCGGCAGCCCGGGGTTCTAGGTTTGGGAGATTTCGATTGCTAAAGCCGCGCTCCGTTCTTCTGGCGTCCGTCTGCCTGCTGCCGGCCATGCTCGCCGCCTCCAGCCAACAGGCCCAGGCCGCGACCACCACGCATCATAATAAGCCGGTGGCGCCCGTTCCCACGGGCGGCACCATCGCCGCGATCAATGTCACCGGGAATAAGCGGATCGAGGCCAGCACGATCATCGCTTATATGGTGGCACAGCCCGGCCAGCCTTTCGACCAGCAGGCCATCAACCAGTCGGTGAAGACGCTCTACGCCACCGGGCTGTTCCAGAGCGTGAACATCACCCGCCAGGGCAGCGACCTGAATGTGGCGGTGGTGGAAAACCCGATCGTCAACCAGGTGCTGTTCTCCGGCGATACCGAGCTGACCGACAAGGTCGCCCAGGCCACCGTCAGCCTGAAGCCGCGCTCGGTCTATACCCCCGCCGCCGCCGAGGCCGACCGCCGCGCCTTGCTCGATGCCTATGCCAAGAAGGGCTATTACAACGCCCAGGTGACGGCCAATATCGTCAAGCTGCCGGATAACCGCGTGAATGTGGTGTTCCAGTGCGATGAAGGTCTCGAGACCAAGATCAGCCGCATCACCTTCGTCGGCAATGAGCATTTCTCGCAAGGCACGCTGCGCACGGTGGTCTCCACCCGGCAGAGCGCCTGGTGGCGCTTCCTCTCCAGCTCGGACCAGTACAACCCGCAGCGCGTCGAGTATGACGAATATCTGCTGCATAAATTCTATTTCCATAAGGGCTATGCCGATTTCCAGGTGCTGAGCGCCAATGCCGGCCTCAGCCCCGACCGCAAATCCTTCTACCTGACCTTCACGGTCGATGAGGGCGCGCGTTACCGGATCGGCTCGATCAAGATCGTCTCCGGGATCAAGAACCTGCCCGAGCAGGAATTGCGCGGGCTGGTGCCGCTCTCCAAGGGCGACTGGTTCGATGGCGATGCGCTGCAGGAAGGCATCGACGCGCTGAACAAGCGCGCCCTTAATCTCGGCTATGCCTTCGCCACGGTGAACCCGCAGGTGTCGCTGGACAAGAAGAAACACACGATGGACATCGTCCTGAATGTGGTCAACGGCCCGCGCGTCTGGATCCAGCGTGTCGACATCACCGGCAATACCCGCACCGAGGACAAGGTGATCCGCCGCGAGATGACGGTGGCGGACGGCGATGCCTACAACCAGAGCAAGATCGACGAATCCACCAAGAACATCAAAAACCTTGGCTATTTCAAGGATGAGAAGATCACCACCCAGCCGGGCTCGACCCCGCAGCAGGTGGTGCTGAACACCGCGGTGACCGAGCAGGCCACCGGCCAGTTCTCGCTGGGTGGCGGCTACTCCACCTCGCTGGGGGCGCTGCTGAATACCGGCCTCAGCCAGAACAACTTCCTGGGGACGGGCATCAACGCCTCGATCAACGCCCTGATCGCCCAGCGCGGCACCCAGATCAATCTGGGCATGACCGACCCGTATTTCCTCGACCGCAACCTGATCGCGGGCTGGGATATCTTCCGCACGGTGACGAATTCCTACACCTCTGTCGGGCAGAACTATTCCTATTCGGAAAGCACGATGGGCGCCGATGTGCGCCTGGGCTACCGCTTCAACGATAATGTGCGGCAGACCTTCACCTACACGGTGAGCCAGCGTAATATTTACGACATCCCGACCGGCTCCAACACCAACATCTATATCCAGAACGAAGCCGGCAAATCCTCGCTCTCGCAGCTGAGCCAGACGCTGAGCTTCGATTATCTGGATGACGACCAGAACCCGCATTCGGGCCTGCGCCTGAACATCACCACGGATCTGGCCGGGCTTGGCGGCGATGCGAAATATTTCCGCATCACTCCGGACATCGCCTATTACATCCCGCTTGAGCATATCTTCGGCAACCCGGCCTGGGTGCTGAAATTCTCCGCCTCCGCCGGCTATCTGGCCGATATGCGCGGCTATACCGACAAGATCGAAGACCGCTTCTTCCTTGGCGGCGATAGTCTGCGCGGCTTCGCCGATGGTGGCGTCGGCCCCTATGTCGAGCCGGTCTATAACAGCGCCGGCACCCTCACCAGCCAGGGCGGCCAGGTCGGCGGCAAATATATGTGGACGCAGTCCACCGAACTGCATTTCCCGCTGCCGATCTCCAAGGATATCGGCATCTCCGGATTCGCGTTCGTCGATGTCGGCTCGCTGTGGGGCGCCAACACGCTCAACAACGCCACCCTGCTCAACAGCTCCGCGCCGCGCGTCGGCGCCGGTGTCGGTATTTCCTGGAATACGCCGTTCGGCCTGATCAATTTGTCGCTGGCTCAGCCCGTGGTGAAGAAGAAGGGCGATCAGGTTCAGCAATTCCGCGTCTCTTTTGGTACGAGGTTCTAAGTGTCCGCTCTTTCCCGTTACGCGCTCGTTCTGCCGCTGCTGACGCTGGGGGCCGCACCGGCGGCGCATGCCCAGTCCGCCTCGTCCGGTTCGCCCGGCTTCTTCATGCCGCCCAGCGCCCAGCAGCATAGCGCCGCCCCTGCCGCCAAGCCGAAAACCCCTCATAGCGAGGCACCGGCCCCGGCCGCCGCGCAGCCGGACCAGACCCAGTACAAGGTGCCGGACCTGCCCGCTTTGCCGCCCGCCCCGCCGCCGCCGACCGCCGTCATCGGCGTGCTCTCGGTGCCGGAAGTGCTGCAGAAATCCACCGCCGCCCAGGCCGTGCAAGCCGAGATCGAGAAGCGCCAGGCCGCCCTCTCGAAGGACGCGCAAGTGGCCCGCGAAAAGATCCAGAGCGAGCAGCAGGCGATCGTCGCCGAGCGCGGCAAGCTCTCTGATGCCGAGCTGGAGAAGAAGGAGCAGGCGCTGCAGAACGAGATCGCCGCGACCCAGACCAAGTTCCAGGAGCGCAACCAGGCCATCCAGAATTCCGGTCAGCAGGCGCTGCAGCAGATCGAGGCGATGCTGGCTGGCATCGTCAAGCAGGAAGCCCAGGCCCATGGCATGAACCTGGTGCTGCATCGTGAGCAGGCGGTGCTGAACGTCGCGGCCTTCGATCTCACCGACGAGACCGCCACCGAGCTGAACAAGCTGCTGCCGAGCGTGAAGGTGCCGCCCAGCGTGGTGACGCCGGGCATGCATGTCGACCAGCCGGGCGACCAGGGCAACGGCAGCCCCTGATCCATGGCAGAGACTGGCAAACCCGGCGATGAGCGGTTCTTCCGCTATGCCGGGCCCCATCCGGTCAGCGCCCTCGCGGCGCTGCTTGGCATTCAGGCGCCCGAAACCGAGCGTCTGATCCGCCGCGTCGCCCCCCTGCAGACCGCGGGGCCAGACGATGTCAGCTTTCTGGATAATCGCCGCTATGCCGGCTTGCTGGCGCAAACCAAGGCCGGCGCCGTCATCCTGCATCCGGATTTCGCGGAGAAGGTGCCGGAAGGCTGCATCGCCCTGGCGGTGCCCGAGCCTTATGTCGGCTGGGCCAAAATCTCGGCTTTGTTTTATCCCTTCCCTCAGGCTGTGCCCGGCATTCACCCTTCGGCGGTGATCGATCCGAGTGCGGTGGTCGATGCTTCGGCCGAGATCGGCGCGGGGGCGGTCATCGGCGCAGGCGCGCAGATCGGCGCGGGCACCTCCATCGGCGCGCTGGCTTATGTCGGCCCCGGCGTGGTGGTCGGACGCGATTGCCGCATCCATGCGCAGGTGACGCTGAGCCACGCCATCCTCGGCGACCGGGTGGTGATCTATCCCGGGGCGCGCATCGGCCAGGACGGGTTCGGCTTCGCCATCTCCAAAACCGGCTTCACCCCGGTGCCGCAGCTCGGCCGGGTGCTGATCGGCGATGGCGCGGAGATCGGCGCCAACTCCGCCATCGATCGCGGCTCCGCCCAGGACACCATCATCGGGCCGGGCGTGCATATCGATAATCTGGTGCAGATCGGCCATAACGTGAATATCGGCGCCTTTTCGGTGGTGGTGGCGCAGGCTGGCATCTCCGGCTCCACCCAGATCGGCCAGGGGGTGATGATCGCGGCCCAGGCCGGGCTCACCGGCCATCTGAAAATCGGCGACAAGGCCCGCATTGGCGCGCAATCCGGCGTGATGCAGGACGTGCCGGCCGGCGAGGAAGTATTGGGCGCGCCCGCCCAGAATGTGAAAAGCTTCTTCCGCGAGGTCATCACCTTGCGCAAACTCGCCCAATCCGGGCGCAAAGGACCAAAACAGGGATCTGATAAAGAATGACCGACGAGACTGCACCCGCCCTTCCGCCCGTTGATATCGAGATGATCGATACCAAGCAGATCCTCGGCATGATCCCGCACCGCTACCCGTTCCTGCTGGTCGATCGGCTGGTCGAGGTCCGCCGCGACCATTCTGCCGTCGGCATCAAGAATGTCACCGTCAACGAGCCGTTCTTTCAGGGGCATTTTCCTGGCCATCCGGTGATGCCGGGCGTGCTGATCATCGAGAGCATGGCGCAGACGGCGGCTAGCATGGTGATCGCCACGCTGGGGCCGGAGTCCGGGATTCCCATCGTCTATTTCATGTCCATCGACGGCGCGAAATTCCGCAAGCCGGTGACGCCGGGCGACCAGCTGCGCATCACCGTGACCAAGGAAAAGCGTCGCGGCCAGATCTGGCGTTTCGCCTGCGCCGCCCGCGTGGATGGCGCGATGGTGGCGGAAGCCACGATCACCGCGATGATCATGGAGAACGAGACGCCGGCATAATGCCGGCGCCGAGACATAAGCGGTAATTGAAATTGATTGGCCTCGGACGCTTCGCCCCGCTACAGCCCGGGCAGCTTGAAGCGGACAAGACATGCTGGATACGGTAACACCCATGATTCACCCCACCGCCCTCATCGAAGCCGGCGCGACCATCGCGCCGGATGCGAAAATCGGCCCGTTCTGCACGGTCGGCCGGGATGTGGTGCTGGACGCGGGGGTGGAGCTGGTCAGCCACGTCGCCATTTCCGGGCGCACCAGGGTAGGGGCCGGGGCGAAGATTTTCCCCTTCTGCACCATCGGGCTGGAGCCGCAGGATCTGAAATATAAGGGCGAGGAGACCGAGACGGTGATCGGCCCGCGCACCCAGATCCGCGAGCACGCCTCCATCCATCGCGGCACCGTCACCGGCTCCGGCATCACCCGCATCGGCGCCGACTGCCTGCTGATGGCCACCGTCCATGTCGCGCATGATTGCGTGCTGGGCGATGGCGTCATCATCTCCAACAATGTCGCCCTCGGCGGGCATGTCGAGATCGGTGACCGCGCGGTGATCGGCGGCAATGCGGCGTTGCTGCAATTCACCCGGGTGGGCACCGGCGCCATGGTCGGCGGCCTCACCGGTGTCACCCGCGACGTCATCCCCTATGCCCGCGTCTTTGGCACCCGGGCCGAGCTGCTGGGGCTGAACCTGATCGGGCTGAAGCGGCGCGGGTTGGAGAAGGCGGCGCTGGCCGAGGTCAATAACGCCTATAAATTCCTGTTCTGCGGCCCTGGCGTGTTCGCCGCGCGCGTTGCCGAGGCCGGCGAGACCTACAAGGACAATGAACATGTCCGTGAGATCCTCGCCTTCATCGCCACGCCGTCCAAGCATGGGATCCTGACCAACGTCGCGGGCGACGAGGAATAAAACGTTTTTGGGCGCAGGCGCCCAAGGTTCCGACGCCGCTTTAGCGGCGTTGGAAAGGCGCCGGAGGGGCCGCTTTTTTCAAAAAAGCGGCGAAAAGGTTCGGGGTTGAGGCAGCGCCTGTGCCACCACCCCAGACGTTTATGGGGGCTTTTTGAAAAAAGCCCCCATACCCCCAAAAACTTTTGCCACATAAGATCGACGCATCTGAGAGGGGGGAGGGCATGAGTTCACCGCTGGGGATTATCGCGGGCGGCGGGCCGTTGCCGGGCCAGGTGGCGGCGGCGGCACGGGCGTCCGGGCGGGAGGTCTTCATCGCCGCGCTGGAAGGCTATGCGCTGCCGGAGATCGTGCAGCCTTTCCCGCACCATGCCTTCCGGCTCGGCGCCATCGGCGCGATGATCCGCGCCTTCCGCGAGCGCGGCTGCCGGGATCTGGTGATGATCGGCCCGGTCAAGCGCCCCTCCTTCCTCTCGCTGCGCCCGGATGCCGAAGGGGCGAAACTTCTGGCGCGCGTCGGCAAGGCGGCGTTCCTGGGCGATGACGGGCTGCTCGCCGCCATCGTCCGGGTGCTCTCCGAGGAAGGTTTCAACGTGCTCGGCGCGCATGAGATCATCAACGACGCGCTGGCCCCTGACGGGCTGCTCACCGCTCTCGGCCCGGACGCCCAGGCGATGGCCGACATCAAGCGCGGCATCGAGGTGCTGAAGCTCACCGGTGCCGCCGATATCGGCCAGGCTTGCGTGGTCCAGCAGGGCATCGTGCTGGCGGTGGAAACCGTGGAGGGCACCGATGCGATGCTCGCCCGCATCCCGGCCGTCACCCGCCCCGGCCCGGCCGGCGTGCTGGTGAAGATGGCCAAACCGCAACAAGAGCGCCGCGCCGACCTGCCGACGATCGGCCCGGATACGATAAGCCATGCGTCCCGTGCTGGGCTCAGGGGGGTGGCATTTGAAGCCGGCGGCACCATATTGGCCTCGAAACTGCAACTTATTGAAACAGCGAACAAAGAACATATTTTTTTGTTGGGCGTTTCAACATAAGTTCATGAACGCGAGCGAAGAGGACAGGCGATGAGCGAATTTACGTACCTCCACACCATGTTGCGGGTCGGCGACCTCGAACGAAGCGTAAAATTCTACACCGAACTGCTGGGCATGAAAGAGCTGCGCCGCAACGAGGTGCCAGATGGCAAATATACCCTCGTTTTCGTCGGTTATGGCGATGAGCGCAGCAATACCGTGCTTGAGCTCACCTATAATTGGGGCGTCGAGACCTACGAACTCGGCTCCGCCTTCGGGCATCTGGCGCTGGGCGTGCCGGATATTTACGCCACCTGCGAAAAACTGCGCGCCGCCGGGGTGAAAATCGCCCGCGAGCCCGGTCCGGTGAAATTCGGTACCACGGTGATCGCCTTCATCGAGGATCCGGACGGTTACAAGATCGAGCTGATCGAGCGGAAGTCGCACTGAGATGTCAGCCCTGGCGAAGTGTTTGAGCCGGAGCTTCAATTTGGCCGATAAGGTCATTCCGGATGGCGCCTTCGCGGTGCCCTCCGCGCAGGCGCTGATCCGCACCGCCGGGGCCACGCCCACTGCTGATTCCGTCGCCGGGCTGGAGGCGTTGCTCGCCTCCATTAAGGCCGAATCAGAGCTGAGCCTGTTCGGCCGCGTCTCGCTGCGCTGGGATTTCGCCCGGCTGCTGCGCAACGCCCAGACCATCGAGGATGCCCACCGCGCCAATCCGGCCCTCGGCGCCACGCCGGTGAAGGCGCCTCTGTTCATCCTCGGCCTGCCGCGCTCGGGCACCAGCTTCCTGCATGCGCTGATGGCCGAAGACCCTGACAACCAGGTGCCACGCAACTGGCAGATGATCTATCCCGCGCCGCGCCCGGCCGGCTTCAACCCGGCTGGCGACAAGCGGGTGATCAGCGTCGATAAGCAGCTGGATCTGTTCAACGATCTGGCCCCTGGCTTTCGCGACATGCACCCGATCCATGCCGACAGCCCGCAGGAATGCAGCGAGATCACCTCGCATGTCTTTCAGAGCCTGCGCTTCGACAGCACCCATCGCGTGCCCGGCTATTTCGACTGGCTGGAAACCCACGGCCATCGCGATGCCTTCGTGTTTCACAAGAAATTCCTGCAATTCCTGCAAAACGGCACCTCCGCGCGCTGGGTGCTGAAATGCCCGGACCACACCTTCACGCTGGATGCGATTCTGGATGTGTATCCGGATGCGCGCTTCGTGATTCTGCATCGCGACCCGATCGCCGTGCTGGGCTCCGTGGCGCATCTCACCCAGGTGCTGCGCAAGCCCTTCCTGCGCAATATCGACGCCGGGGAGATCGGCGCACAGGTGGCGGCGCGCTGGACGCAGGGCGCGAACCTGCTGCTGGAATTCGACCAGCGCGCGGATGTGCCGGCGGCGCGCAAGCTGCACATGCAGTATGAGGAATTCACCGCCGACCCGCTGACGGCGATCGAGCGCATCTACGCGCATTTCGATGAGCCCTTCACCGCGGCCGCCCGCACGGCGATGGATGGCAAGATCAAAGCCAAGCCCCGCGGCGGGTATCGTCGCCACGCGCCCTACCGGCTGGAGACCTTCAAGCTCAGCGTGCCGGCGCTGCAGACGGCGTTTCTGCCCTACGTGCAAACCTATTGCCAAGCAGCTCGCTGATCGTCTCCACCAGCAGCGGCGCGGTGACGGCGAGGCTGTAATGCTGCTCCACCCGCCGCCGCGCCGCCATGCCCATCGCGCTGGCGCGGGCAGGGTCGTCGCGTAGCGTCCGCAGGCTTTGCAGCCAGTCCGCGCTGGTGCTGGCGAGAAAGCCGGTTTCGCCCGGGCGCACGATGCGGGTATTGGCGCCGATGGCGCTGCCCACTGCGGGCCTTGCCATCGCCATATACTGGATGAGCTTGTAGCCGGATTTGCCGTTGGTCCATTCACTGTCCGGCAGCGGCATGATGCCGGCATGGCAGCGCCCGATCAGCTCAGCCTCGCTCTCTGCGCTCCAGGGCAGGCTCTCCACCTCCACTCCGGGCAGGGTGAAACCGGGTGCGCCGATCACCAGCAGCCGCAGCTTCCCCTCTTGCGCCAGCTGGCGCAGCGGCGCGGCGACGAGGTCCAGATAGGCAGCGGTCAGCGGCGTGCCGATCCAGCCGATGGTGAATGGGCCGCCCGGCGGAGGCCGCGGCTCATAGCGGGCAATGTCCACCACGGTCGGCAGCAGCAGAATATGGCGCGCCCCCTCGCTGGCGGCCCAGCGATAGAGCGTTTCGTTGGCGACGATGCACAAGGCCGCGCCGCGCAGCAGCTGCCCGAACTTGTTGCGCAGCACCGCCCGCACCAAAGCCGACGGCGAGGCCGCGTAGCGCAGCGCCCAGGCATCATCGAAATCCAGAATATAGGGCGTTTGCCCCAGCACCCCGCGCTCCAGCCAGAAGGGCATCCAGGGCAGCAGCTCCTTCTCGATCCAGAGCAGATCATGCCGGCGGATGGCCTGGGGCAGGGACAAGGCCCGCCGATATCCGGCCAGCGCCGCGCCGCCACGCGCTCGCCCGCTATAGAGCGCGCGCAGATACGCATCATCAAGAAACGAGCTTTGGCTGACGCTGAAGCCGGCCTTGGCCAGAAGCGGCATATATTGCCCCAGCCTGAGCCGCGAACTGGCGCCGAGCGGCCCATAGCGCATGGCGCAGAGCAGCCGCCCGGCGAGGGGCGCGGCCAGCCCGTCCAGCGCCGGAGGCTGTACCGGACGAAACGGCAATAAGAGCGGTTCGGACATACGCACAGCATAATAAAAACGTTGTCGAAATTAAACTAAAAGTTGTTAAAAGATGAATCGTTGCAACCCGACTGGAGGTGTGACGTGACCGGTTCGCTATCCTTGCCGCATCGGCTCTGGCGCTGCCTGCCGCAAAAGGCCCGGCGGGAGGGGCTGGCCTGGCTCGCCGGGCATATGGCCCCCGCCTGCGATCCGACCCCGCCGCCGCGCTCGACCGGACTTGCCGTGGCGGGCGAGATGGATGCGCTGACCGGGCTGGGCGAGGCGGCGCGGTGTTTCGCGACGGCGGCGGCAGCGCTGGGCTATGGCGGCACGCCGGTTCGGCTGGGCATCGGCCATCCCCGCAGCGGCCAAGTACCACCAGGTGCCGCCTTGCTGCTGGCGGTCAACGCCCCCAGCCTGGCGCCGATGCTGGCCCGTGGCGGCGCGGATTTTCTGCGCGGCCGCCATGTCATCGGCAGCTGGGTCTGGGAATTGCCGACTTTGCCGCCCGTCTGGGCGGCGGGGGCGCGCTATGTGCATGAGATATGGGCGCCATCCCCGTTCGTGGCGCGGGCGCTGAGCCGGTTGCTACCCGGCCGGGTACGGCTGGTGCCTTATCCTCTGGCCCTCTGCCCGCCGCCCGCCCCGGTAGCGCCGGAGCCTCTGGCGCTGCCGCCAGAGGCGGTGGTGGTGCTGGTTGTGCTCGCTCTGGGTTCCGGTCTGGAACGCAAAAACCCGCTGGCGGCCATCGCGGCGTTTCGGCAGGCCTTCGGCACGCGGGCGGACCGCGTGCTGATCGTCAAGCTTCAGGGTGCGGCGGCCTTCCCGCGTGCGGCCGCTTTGGTGCAGGCCCAGGCCGGGCCGAATATCCGCATCATCCCGGAGGACTGGCCGCGGCCGCGCCTCGCTGGCTTGCTGTGGCGGGCCGATATCGTGCTCAGCCTGCACCGCGCGGAAGGGTTCGGGCTGGTGCTGGCCGAGGCGATGCTGGCCGGCAAGCCGGTAGTGGCCACCGGCTGGTCCGGCAATCTCGCTTTCATGGATGCGGACAGCGCTGGCCTCGTCGCGCATCGCCTGATCCCGGTCCGCGATGCGGGTGGGCATTATGCGGATCTGCCCGGCGCGCTTTGGGCGGAGCCGGAGATCGAACATGCCGCTATCTGGCTGCGCCGCCTCGCTGACCATCCGGCGCAGCGCCATCATCTGGGCCGCCAGGGGCAGATGCACGCCAGGGCCTGCCTGGACGGCGCCCCCATGCAGGCGGCGCTGGCGGCGGCCGGCATCCGGCCCTGCGCGATGGGGCTGGACGCGCCAGCGCCCAAGGTGTTTGCTGAGATGGCGAACCCGTGAATGGAGTGACGAGGGCAGATGACAGCAGCGCGAATCGGTATCGGCGGCCCGGTGGGCTCAGGCAAAACCGCCCTGATCGAAGCCTTGATCCCGGTGCTGCAGCGACGCGGCGTGAATTTTGCCGTCATCACCAACGATCTCGTCACCGCCGAGGACGCCGAACGGCTGCGCCGCTCCGGGCTGATCGACCCTGAGCGCGTCGGCGCGGTCGAGGCCGGGGCCTGCCCGCATACGGTGATCCGCGAGGACCCGACCCTGAACATGCTGGCCGGCGACCGGATGGAAGCCGCCAATCCCGGGCTGGAGCTGATCATCTATGAATCCGGCGGCGATAATCTCGCCTCCACCTTCTCGCTGGATCTGGTCGATTGGTGGATTTTCGTCATCGATGTCGCCGGCGGCGACGATATCCCCCGCAAGCGCGGCCCCGGCGTGCTGCGCTGTGATTTGCTGGTGATCAACAAGACCGACCTGGCGCCGCATGTCGGCGTCGATCTCCACTCGATGCTCGCGGAGGCGACCACCGCCCGCGCCGGCAAGCCGCTCCTGGCCACCAATGCCCGCAGCGGCGAGGGGATCGAGGCGCTGGCCGATGCCATCACCAAGGCGGTGCTGTTCAGCAAGGCGGCCTGAGTCGAAAAGCTTGGAATGACGCATGACAAAACCCGGTCAGATCAACAGATCTGACCGGGTTTCTTGATTATAACGCGGTCTTTTTGAACAGCGTCTTTTTTTAGCCTTGCGGCAAGGCGAAGATCGCCACCGCATCGCCGAGCGGATAGGTCATCTGGAAATTCCCGCCCGCGGCCACGGCGATATATTCACGGCCATTGACCTCATAGGCGACAGGCGGCGCGTTGACGCCCGCCCCCAGATAGAAATGCCACAATTTCTTGCCGGTTTTCGCGTTGAAGGCATCGAACCAGCCATTGCCCTCGCCCATGAAGGCGATGTTGCCAGCGGTGACCAAGGCCCCGCCCATCGTCGGCTGCGGCACGGTCACGTTCCAGGCGATCTTGCCGCTATTCACGTCGATGGCGGTGAAGGTGCCGTTTTGCAGCCCGTGCGGCACGTTTTTGAAGGTGCTGCCGAGACGGATCTGGCCCGGTATATCGCCGGCATTATTCTCCGTGGTGAAGGTCATCAGCTGATTCATGCCCATCACATAGATATATTTGGTCAGCGGCGAGTAGGCCGGGGGGGCCCAGTCATCGCCGCCATTGGCGCCGGGCAGGCTCTGCACGCCCTCCTTGGTCGGTTGCGCGAACATGTTCTTCTGCTCGTCGAACGGTTCGGATTTGCGGATCAGCTTGCCGGTTTCACGGTTGACGATGTAGAAAAACGCGGTTTTGCCGGCTTGCCCGGCCGCGGGCACCATCTTTCCATGGTCCATCGTATCGAACAGAACCACGTTGCTGACGGCGTCGTAATCCCAGACATCATGCGGTACTTCCTGGTAGTACCAGGCCAGTGTGCCGTCCTTGATGTGCAGCGCCACGATGGAATCGGTGTAAAGATTATCGCCGGCGCGCTGCGAGCCATCCAGATCCGGATTGGGATTGCCGGTCGAGAAGATCAGCAGGCCGCGCTTGGTGTCGATGGCCGGGGTCGTCCACACCGTGCCGCCGCCGGTTTTCCAGGAATCGCCCGCCCAGCTGGTTTTGTCGTTGGTGGTGTTGAAGCGCCAGCTCTGTTTGCCGGTCGCGGCGTCATAGGAGGCGACGAAACCGCGGATCGGCCACTCACCGCCAGCGCTGCCGATGATGACCTGGCCCTTATAGACGATCGGCGCCATGGTTTCCGAATAGCCGGCCTGCGCATCGGCGACATTCACCTTCCAGACCAGATCGCCGGTATTGGCGTTGACATCGACCAGGCTGTTATCGAGTGTGAGGAAATAGACATTCCCATTCGCGACGGTGGCGCCGCGATTGACCGGGCCGCAACAGATCTGGTTCAGCCCGTCCGTGTAGGTGTAGGTCCATAGCGTCTCGCCCGTGGCCGCATTCATGGCAATGAGCGCCTGCTTGCTGTTGACCATCGGCGTCGTCTCGAAACTGGCGGTATAGCCGGTCTGGGCGATGGCGACCGGAGCGAGTTTCGCGATATTCGTGTCGTTGATCTGTTTCAGAGGCGAAAACCGGTGATTTTCATAACCATCGCCGGAGCCTAGCCAGTTTTGCCCGGTTTTCGCCGCATTCGCGGTCATTTCATCGGTGACATTGGTGTTCGCGCTCACCGCCGGGCCGCTGGCGGCCGCTTTCGCCCCGCCGGTTTCAGCCCCCATATTTTCCGGCGGCTGGTCCGCCGCCGCCGCGCCCAGGCTGAGCAACAGCGCGGTGCCGGCCAAAACCGAAGCCAGGGTTGCAGATGTTTTCTTGAACCTTGGACTGTTCATTTCAATCTCCCTGATTTTTATTGTGTTGGCTTTTAGCTTGGATTTTTAAGGTTTTGAGGCATAGGCTCAGAATTTTGTGTAAACGTGCCCTTACTGGGCCTTGCCGGGATAAGGCAGCATATTGAGGCAGCTCAACCCGTCATTCGTCATATCGGCCGTTCCCGCCGGGTAATGGTTATAGGAGAGGATATAGGCAAAAATATCCTTATATTGCGTATCCGTCAGACTGCCCGGCGCATCCGCCGGCATCTGGGTGGCGATAAATGATTCCAGCTGGGAAGCGGTGATTTTGGTGAATTGCAGATAGGCCTGAAATTTTGGCCCCGCCAGCGCCGGGCCGGAATTGCCGGACATATCGGCATTATGGCAGGAAGCGCATTTATCATTATAGACGCTCATGCCCGCCTGCGCCTGGGCTGACGAATAGATGCCACCGCTTGGACAGGCAGCTTGGCCCGGCGTGAAAGCCGCCAGGGAAAACAGGGTCAGCAGTGCCGTCTTAGAGGCGATTTTTTGAAAACTCATTGGTTTATTCGCAGCTTTGATTTGATTTTTAGGACGCCGCCGCAATCTTCGCGTTCATGATGAGGCTACAATAAATATCGTCTGGGATGCAAGGCATGGTTTCATGCAGGGTTGTCCCGCTTCTGCACAGGCCCGCGCCGGCCTCCGGGGCGCCAAGGGGCTGCGGGTGGCGGGGGTGTCCTCCTTGACCCGAGCTATGTGCGCTTCGAAATCGCGCCCTGCTTGCCCATGGAGTTATAGCCGCCGGCCGTGATAGCGTGGCCTGCCGGCGTTCAACCAGAGCCAGCGCGATGATTGGGTTTGTCGATAACTAAAGGGAGGGGGCGCAATGCGGATCAATAGCCTGGACCTGAATCTGCTGATCGTCCTTGATGCGCTGCTGACGCATGAAAATGTCACCCGTGTTGCGGAACAGCTGAACGTCACCCAGCCGACGATCAGCAACGCGCTCTCCCGCTTAAGGCTGCATTTCAAGGACGAGCTTTTGGTGATGGTCGGGCGGCGCATGGTGCCCACGCCTTTGGCCAGCCGGCTGCGCGATCCGGTTTCGGAGCTGTTGCGCCAGGCGCAGCGTGTGGCGCTGACCCGCTCCAGCTTCGACCCCGCGGAAGCCGAGACCGATATTGTCATCGCCGCTTCGGATTATGTCGTCGATGCGTTGGTGCTCGATGTTCAACGAGAGCTGCTGCACCGCGCGCCGCGCATCAACACCCAGATTGTCAGTCTTTCAGCCGCGGTCAGGCAGCAATTTGCCGAGGGCAAGCTTGATCTGATGTTTCATCCGCCGGAGTTCGTGAACGCGAATGATCATTTTGAAACCGTGTTCGAGGATAAATTTATCCCGGTGATCTGGGAGGGAAATGACGCGGTCGGCGCCACATTGCCGCTCGATGCGTTTCAATCGATGCCTTATGCGGCCATTGAGTTTGGCGAATCTTCCCATATCAGCCAGTCTGATCTGTATTTTTCGCGCGCGGGCATCACTCGGAATATTCGGCTTCGTCTGCCCAACTATATCAATCTGGCGGCGGCCGTCATCGGCACGCCGTTAGTGGCAAGCCTGCCGTGGCTGCTGGCACGCCATTGGGTCGGCAAGGGGCTGCGGGTGGTGAAGCCCGATTTCACCTTTCCCACACTGCCGGAAGTGATGTGCTGGCCGGCTCACCTGAATGACGATCCCGGCAATCAATGGTTGCGCGGGCTGGTCAAGGATAAGGCGCAAAGGCTGCAAGCCTTGATCGATGCGGCATTTTCCCACTCATAGACAGTTTTTATTGCTTTCATTCAAAACGATGATTTGATCGGCCGTCTCCCCTGGCGCAATGAACGCACAACAAAAGTTGTGAGGGGATTTCGTCTTTGCCGAGCGGATAATTTATTCGCGTTCCGACCCGGATGAACGGGCTCGATTTCTGATTTTGACTCTCATCAGGCGTAAGCTCGCGCACAAGCAGCGGGTATGCGCGGAGATTTGCATGTTTCGCTATTTTCCCACAAATTATGTTTGGAATCTCTCGGTCGATCTCGCCATCGAGATGGGGGCCAGGATCGGCGAGATCGAGGAGATGTGCGCGCCCTTGCAAGAGGCGGCGAAAGCCCCGGATGAAGCCGGCACGCGGGCCTTCCGGGAAGCCTGGGAAAACATGGCCGGCAAGCTGGTCGAGCTCGCCCAGGAGGACGAAGCCGCGGGGCGGCTTTTATCCGCCGGTGAAAAGCTTAATCGCGCCGCCATCTATCTGCTGACCTGCGAGCGCCTGCAATCGCGCAACGCGCCTGGCCGGCTTGAGCTTTACAAAAAAGTTCTGGAAATTTTCGAAAAAGGCGTTGCGCTCTCACGGGAGAATTGCCGGCGCGTGGAAATCCCTTACGAAGGCAAGGTGATTTCCGGCTTGTTCGTGCAGGCGCAAGATGTCAGCGGTCCGGCGCCGGTGCTGGTACAGGTCAACGGCCTGGATTCCACGAAAGAGATGAAATATCGGGTCGGGCTTCCGGCCTGGCTGGCCAGTCGGGGTGTGTCCTCGCTGGTGATCGACCAGCCCGGCACGGGCGAGGCGCTGCGCCTGCATAATCTAACGGCACGTTATGATTCCGAGCATTGGGCCAGCGTCGTGGTGGATTGGCTGGAGGCCCAACCGGAGATCGACCCCAAGCGGATCGGCTTGGAGGGCGTGTCGCTCGGCGGCTATTATTGTCCGCGCGCCGTGGCCTTCGAGCCGCGCTTTGCCATGGGTGTGTCCTGGGGGGCGAACCATGATTGGCGCGAGGTGCAGAAGCGCCGTCTGGCAAAAGAGGGAAGCTTTCCGGTGCCCCATTACTGGGAGCATGTCTGCTGGGTCTGGGGTGCCGCGAATATCGATGACTTCATGGCCATCGCGGAAAATGTGCATCTCGACGGGATTCTGGACCGCATCAAGGTGCCGTTTCTGGTCACGCATGGCGAGAAGGATTCACAAATTCCGCTGGAGATGGCGCGCCGCACCTATGACGCGCTGGTCAACAGCCCCAAGCGCGAGCTGAAGATTTTCACCGATCGCGAAGGCGGTGTGCAGCATTCGAGTTTCGATAATTCCATCAATGCAGGTCACTATATCGCCGATTGGGTGGCGCAAACCCTCGGCGGCCGGCTGGCCTGAACCGATATCACGGAGAGAGACATGAACATCACCAGCCTCGAAGGGCTTGTTTTCGGTGTTGACGATGTTGGCGCCTGCAATGAATTCCTCGCCAATATGGGACTTGACGTGGTGGAGCGCGGCGATGACGGCGGGCATTTCCTCGCCGAGGATGGTACCTGGATCAGCATTCGTCCGCGTGCGGATGCGCAGCTGCCCGCACCGCTGGAAACGGGTTCCATGCTGCGCGAGACGGTCTATGGCGCCGCCGACACGGATACGATCGAGGCGGTTGCCAAGGAGATGGCGCGTGACCGTGAGGTCACCCGGCATGCCGATGGCAGCATCGGATTTTACGATGATCTGGGCTTTGCCTTGCGGATCTGCCTGGCGACGCGCAAGACGCTGGAGGTGCCGGCGGAGGTGATGCCCAACATCCCCAATTCCACGCAAAGCCGCGGGCTGAATGTCATCGGTGTGACGCCCGGCGCGCCGGCGGCGCGGCCGCGTACTTTGTCCCATGTGGTGTATTTCGTTCCCGATGTGGCCTTGGCCGAAGCCTTCTACACGCAGCGTCTGGGATTTCGCTGCACGGATCGTTTCACCGATGTCGGGCCCTTCCTGCGTCCGGCCGGGATGGCGGATCATCATGCCTTGTTCCTGATCCAAAGCCCGCCGCATATCAAAGGCATAGAGCATTTCGCCTTCCACATGGCCAGCCCCTCGCAGGTTCTGGCGGCGGGAACGCAGATGGTGAAGCGCGGCTTTCAGAGCTTCTGGGGGCCGGGGCGGCATCATTTCGGCAGCAACTGGTTCTGGTATTTCAATTGCCCGATGGGCTGCCACGCCGAATTCGACGCGGATATGGACCAGCATGACGATCATTGGGTGCCGCGCGCCACGGCGATGGGGCCGGAAGCCAGCCAGGCTTATCTGTTCCAGTTCCGCGAGAAATGGGCGCCCGGCGGTCCGCCGCCAAATGCCCGCCCGGCCAGCTGAGCATGACGGTGCTCTGCCATATTTCAGAGATACCGGTTGACGGCGCCATCGGCGTCGAGCCTGGTGAAGACGGGCATGATACGATTTTTCTGGTCCGCCGCGCCGGGCATGTCTATGCCTACCGTGATTCCTGCCCGCATTGGCCAGGGGCGCGCATGGCCTGGCGGCGCCATGAATATCTGGATGCGGACGGCGCGCATATCGTCTGCCACGGCCATGGCGCCTTGTTTGACATTGAAACCGGCCATTGCCTTTCGGGGCCATGCGCCGGCTTGTCGCTCAGTTCCCTGCCGGTGGAGCTGACAGCGCAGGGTTTGGTGCGGCTCCTGCCCACCGCATCCGCGCCTCTGACCTCAAAGGATATTTCGAAATGAGTGGAATGGCGAAGAAAACTCTCGTCATTGGCGGCGGGTTCGCGGGCATGGCCGCGGCGATTGAGCTGGCCAAGCGGGGCATGCAGGTCGAGCTGGTTGAGATCGACCCGGGCTGGCGTGCTTACGGCGCGGGGATCAGCCTGGGCGGGGCGACCTTGCGGGCGTTAAAAACCCTCGGCGTTCTGGATGCGTTTTTGCGCGTCGCCCATGGCTCTGATGGCGTGGATATCCGCACCCCGGCCGGGGCGCTGATCAGCCAGCTGCCCACCCCGCGCCTGGCGGGGCCGGATGTGCCGGGCGGTGCCGGCGTGATGCGCCCGGTCCTGGCTGGGGTTCTCGCCGCCGCCACCCGCGCGGCTGGCGTGGCGGTGCGGTTGGGCGTGACCTTTTCCAGCATCAGCCAGACCGAAACCGGCGTGGACGTGGCCTTCACCGATGGCGGCACCGGCCGGTATGATCTGCTGATCGGCGCCGATGGGCTTTATTCCAAGGTGCGCACGTCATTGTTCCCGGACGCGCCGGCGCCTTCCTATAGCGGCCAGGGTGTGTGGCGCGCGGTGCTGCCGCGCCCGCCCGAGATCGAGCGCTGCACGATGTGGATGGGCGACAGGGTGAAGCCGGGGGTGAATCCGGTTTCCGCCGAGGAGATGTATCTGTTCGTCACCGAGGACCGCGCGGCGCATGAGCGCCTGGACCCGGCCGGCTTCGTCGATCATCTGCGCGCCTTGCTGGCGCCATTCCCGGACCCGGCTTTGCAGGCGATCAGGGCGCAGCTGGGCGCGCGGTCGCAGATCATCTACCGGCCGCTGGAAGGGCTGCTGCTGAAGAGCTGGTACCAGGGCAGTGTGGTGCTGGTGGGCGATGCGGTGCACGCCACCACCCCGCATCTGGCCTCGGGCGCCTGTATCGGGATCGAGGATGGCATTGTGCTGGCCGAGGAACTCGCTGGCGGCGGCGGCATCGAGGCCGCGCTCGCGCGGTTCCAGGCCCGGCGCTGGGAGCGCTGCCGCATGGTGGTGGAAAACTCAGCACGGCTGGGCGTGATCGAGCGGACGGGTGGCGACAAGGCGGAACATGCGCGGATCATGCGCGACAGCCACCAGGCGCTGGCGGCGCCGATTTGAGAAAAGGGAGCGACTCATGAAGCTGGCCAGTTTGCGTGATGGCAGCCGCGATGGGCGGCTGGCCGTGGTCTCGCGTGATCTCTCCCGCGCCTGCCTGGCGCCCGTGCCCACCATGTTGGCGCTGATGGACCAGTGGGAGGCGCGCGAACCGGCGCTTCGCAACTTGTATCAGGCCTTGAACGACGGCCAATGCGAGAGCTTCGCTTTCGACCCTGAGCAGGCGATGGCGCCGCTGCCGCGCAGCTTTCAATGGCTCGATGCCTCCGCCTTCCTGGCGCATGGCGCGTTGATGACCAGGGCGCTGCGCCTGGAGAAGAATGTGCAGGGCGATCTGCCGCTGATCTACCAGGGCGGATCGGACAGCCTGCTCGGCCCGTGCGAGGATGTGCCATTTCCCTCGGAAGCGTTGGGGATCGATTTCGAGGGCGAGTTCGCCATATGCCTGGGCGATGTGCCGATGGGGGCAACGCTGGAGGAGGCGCAGCGGGCGATCCGGTTGCTGACAATCGCCAATGATTGGAGCCTGCGTGCGCTTGCCGCGCGGGAAATGGCCACCGGCTTTGGCTGGCTGCAATGCAAGCCCTCCACCAGCTTCGCGCCGGTGGCGATCACCCCTGATGAGCTGGGGGCCGCCTGGGACCAGGGGCGGGTGAAATTGCGCCTCTCGGTCAGCCTGAACGGCGCGCTGTTCGGCCAACCCGATGGCGCGGCGATGGATTTCAGCTTTCCGGAACTGATCCGCCACGCCGCCCGCACACGCTGCCTCTGCGCAGGCACGTTGCTGGGCTCGGGAACCGTTTCGGAAGGTGCGCCGCAGCGTGTGGGGAGTGCTTGCATCGCGGAGATGCGCGGCGGCGAGATGATCTTGCACGGCGAACCGCGCACCGCCTTCCTGAAGTTTGGCGATGAGGTCGCGATGACGGCTTATGATGCCGATGGCCATGCGCCGTTCGGTGCCTTGTCGCAACGCGTCGTCGCCGCGCCGCGCCAGGAAATCTCATGATTTTATCAGCCGTCCTGGCGAAATTGCTTTGCCGATAGAGACGCTCAATGGGAGCCATATAAAAACTAAATTTTTCAAACGTTCATGATTATGGATTGATCGCAACCGTCCAAGCGGCGCGCAAAGCGCCTTTATAACGAGAAAGTCTGGGGAAATGAAAAAAATCCTGAAACTATCCGTGGCCCTCTCATGCTGCCTCGCGGCGGCACCGGCCTTGGCGTTCGAAAATGACAGCGCGCCTTATCCCGTCGGCACCACCTCGATCGGCATTGCCTCCTTGCCGCCGATTCCGGGGATTTTCCTGTTGGACCAAACCGACGTATCCGGCGCCGGCTATCTCACGGATAGCCGCGGCAACAAGAAGCAGATCCCTCCCTTCAAGGTGCATTCCGTTTCAACCACGCCGCGCATCCTGATCAGCTGGCCAGTGACTTTGCCGGGCAATGGGCGTCTCTACACGCAAATCGTCCCGCCGATCGTGGTGCTGAACACCGAAATATTCGGGCAGAAATTTCATACTGCCGGTGTGGCGAATTTCACCATCACACCGTTTCTCGGGCAATGGAACGTGACGCGGAATTTCAAAATCGCCAGCGGGTTTGACTTCATTCTACCTACCGGCGCCTACAGCGCCAGCAAGCCCGCCATCGCCTCCGGCTATACCACCTACTCGCCGGTGCTCTCGCTGCGCTACAACAACCCGCATGGGCTGGATATCGGCGTTTCCAACCGCCTCTTCTTCAACAGCACGAATACGCGCACCCATTACCATTCCGGCGATGCCTACCTGGCGGATTATATCGCCGGCTGGAATATCGGGCCGGTCGAGCTTGGCGTGACCGGCGGCTGGTTGCAGGAATATCAGCGCGACAGCCAATATGGCGCGGCAATACCCGGTTCGCGTCAGGAGATTTTCAGGATCGGCCCCTCCATTACCTATAGCGGCCGGTTCCTGGGGAAGATCCCCTTCATCGTCAACGTCAATGATCAGTTCGACGTGATTTCAAAAAACGCGCCGAAGGAAAATAATCTCTGGGTGAATATCGGCTTTCCGTTATTCGCGCCGCCGCCGCCGGCCCCGCCGGTGCACGCCAGCTGAAGGAGCGGAGAATGAACGAGACGCAACGCCAGGCCGGAACCGGCCAAGGTATTTTGTTGCTGTGCGGGTCGTGCCTGCCCATTCTGGGCGCGGTCCTGCTTGGGCCGGTGCTGGCCGAGGTGCAGGCGCATTTCATCACAACCCCCAATGTCGCAGCCCTGACGCCGGTGATGCTCACCATCCCGGCCCTGATGATCGCGGTGTTTTCGCCCTTGGCCGGCTGGCTCGCGGACAGATTCGGCAGACGCCGTCTGCTGCTGATCGGCTTGCTGGTTTACACGCTGTTCGGCACCGCGCCGCTCTATTTGCAGGGCTTGCACGCGATCGTGCTCTCGCGTGCCGGGCTGGGGCTTGCCGAGGCGGTGGTGATGACCATCTGCACCGCGCTGATCGGCGATTATTTCGAAGGCCGCAGCCGTATGCTCTGGCTCTCCCTGCAGGGGGCGGTCGCGTCTTTCGCGGCCGCGGTGTTTTTCGGGCTCGGCGGCGCGCTGGGAGAGTTTGGCTGGCGCACGCCGTTCTGGCTCTATGTCGCCGGCATCGTGATGTTTCCCTTTGCATTGAAGCTGTTGTGGGAGCCCTCCCGGCCGCATCGGCTGACGCCGCATCTGGGGGCGCAGACGCTGCCCTGGCGGGTGCTGGCCGTGGCTTACCCGTTTGCCTTGGTCACCGGTATCGCGCTGCTGATGGTGCCCATTCAGCTCAGCTTCATTCTGCACGGGCTGGGGCTCGATTCACCGGCCACGGCGGGGCTGCTTTCCGCCGGCAACCAGGCCTCGGTACTGGCCGGCGCCTTGCTGTTCCGCCTGCTGGTGCGCTTTGGCTATGTGCCGGTGTTCGGCGGCGGGTTTTTCGCGGCTGGCGCGGGGCTGCTGCTGGTTTCGGTCAGCAAGGGGCAGGGCGGTCTGCTTCTGGGCGGCTGTTTGAACGGCTTCGGGTGCGGCCTGCTGCTGGTGGGGCTGATCACTTGGGCGTTGGCGGCGCTGCCCTCAAAGGTTCGCGGGGTTGGCGCCGGGGGCTTCAATAGCTGCGTGTTCCTGGGTGAATTCCTCAGCCCGCTTGTCATCCTGCTCTTGCGCCATGGCGGGGTCAGCCTGGTGAGCGCCATGGCTTTTTGCGGCTGGGGGCTGGTGGCCTTGATATTGCCCGCCTTGCTCGCGCCTCTGGCCATCCGCGTTCAGGCCGCCGCTCTGCCGGCGGCCGACTGAACGCCTCCCCCCGCTTTTTCCGGAGTGACCTTGAATGAGACGCTTTCTCGATCTTTCCGTCGCCATCGATAACGACACCCCGGCCGACCCGCCGCCGCTGCGCCCAAAAATCCTCTATCAGGATCACGCCCAAAGCGTCGCGGAAGTGCTGAATTTTTTCCCCGGTCTCACGCAAGACCAATTGCCGGATGGGGCCGGCTGGGCGGTTGAGAGCTTGCAGGTCACCGCCCATAACGGCACGCATCTCGACGCGCCCTGGCATTATCATCCGACGATGGATGACGGCGCGCGCGCGATCACGATCGACGAAGTGCCGCTGGATTGGTGTTATCGTCCCGGCGTCAAGCTGGATTTCCGGCATATGGAAGACGGCTACGTGGCGACCGCGGCGGATATTGAGGCGGAGTTGCGGCGGATTGGTTATACATTGCGGCCGCTGGATATCGTGGTCATCAACACCGCCGCCGGCGCGGCATATGGCACCCCGGCTTATCTGGGCAAAGGCTGCGGCATTGGCCGTGAGGCGACTTTATATTTGCTGGAGCGGGGCGTGCGTGTCACCGGCACCGACGCTTGGAGCTGGGACGCGCCCTTTCCCCTTACAGCCAGACGCTTTGCCGAAACCGGCGATGCGTCGTTGATCTGGGAAGGGCACAAGGCCGGCGCCAAGATCGGCTATTGTCACCTGGAAAAGCTCGCCCGCCTGGCCGAGCTGCCGCCCTTTGGTTTCGAGATCATTTGCTTTCCGACCAAAATCAAGAATGGCTCGGCGGGCTGGACCCGGGCGGTCGCTGTATGGGAGGCGGAGACGGCGTGATCGCCGTCTTTAACCCTCCTTTGTGCCGCTGACCTGCGCCGCGGCCCTATAAGAAACGATCTGAGCGCCCCCAACCCCGCGCAGGGGCTTTTACGGCACGGATACTTTGACGATGTCAGACCAGGAGCTGTCGCGCCGTTCGCCCTGGCAGCGCGCGGCGTTTACGCTGGCGTTATCCAAGGCGTTGTGAGCTTGCCCGTTTGGGACGAGCTTTTCAGCCCTGTCTTTTGGCCAGGCCAACAAATCCAGCAGGTTCGAAAGCAGCGAAATTGTTCATTGAAAAACCTGGCTCCCGAAGTAGGACTCGAACCTACGACCGAGCGATTAACAGTCGCTTGCTCTACCAACTGAGCTATTCGGGACCGGTGGGCGGCTCTATAAACAACGCCCCGGAGGCTGGCAAGTGCCCTTGGCAAATAAATGACAGCTTTCTCCTCAACGCCCTGTAAGCGCTTGTTCAGCTTAAAAAACAGCCGCTTCGCGGGGGCAGGGGCGGCCCGGCCAGTTGATTTCGCCGCTGGCCTCACTTACAGAAGGCGCAGCCAGGCGGGTGTGGTGGAACTGGTAGACGCGCCGGACTCAAAATCCGGTTCCAGCAATGGAGTGTCGGTTCGATTCCGACCACCCGCACCAGGCTTCCCAACCCCTCTTTCATCGGCCCGCACCGCGCTTCAGCCCGCGTCAAAACCGGCCGCAAAAAAGCGGCGCGGGGCATTGCGCAAAATCGCGAATCATCCGTCGGATTGCCGCAAAAATCTCGATCGCCGCCGCCTGTGCCCCTCATCTGGACAAGGCGCCACGGTTCCTGGAAGCTCACACGGGCTGAAACCAGGCGCCGGGGCGATGAATGACACGTGATGAGATCTACCGGCACATAGCCTTCGTCCTGCGCTGCTCAGCTGCGGCCGCGCTGGCTTATCTGGCGGCCCGTGGCGTCGGGCTGCCGCATCCGGTCTGGGCGACGATGAGCGGCATCATCGTCTCCCAGGAAAAACTCAACGATACCAGCCGCGCCGCGCTTTGGCGGCTCACCGGCACGCTCGTCGGCGTCGTCTCGGCGGTGATTATCGGTGGCGCGCTGGTCGCCTTTGGCGCGCCGGTGCCGTTGCAACTGGCCGGGGCCGTTTGTTTCTGCGCCGTGCTGGTGCGGCTCTGGCCGAATTTGCGGGTTTCGATGTGGACGGCGCCGATCGTGCTGCTCACCGTCGATCCCGGCGATACGATTCTCCAGACCGGCATCTGGCGAGGCAGCGAGGTGCTGCTGGGCGGGCTCATCGGCATCGCCTTCCACGCCTTGGCGGAACGCGCCATCACCTGGCTGGACGCGCACGAGGCCAGACCGACCCAGGGCTGAGCAATAAGCGGGGCGGTGTTGCTGCATTGCAACTTGTCGCGGCGGGCAGGGACACTCATTTAGCGTCACGAACAATCCGCTGGGGAGTGGTGATCATGTCGGAAAAGCTGCGCTTTGAAACCTATAAGGCGCCGGCCGGTGGCTGGGGGGCGGCGAAAGCCACCGCCAAGGTGTTGCTGGAACAGAGTGTGGTGGTGAAAGGCAGCCAAGCGCTGCTGAAGATGAACCATCCGGACGGGTTCAAATGCCCGAGCTGCGCCTGGCCGAATCCGGACCGCGAGAAGAAGCTGGAATTCTGCGAGAACGGCGCCAAGGCGCTGGCCGTTGAAGCCACCCGCAAGCGCGTCACCCGCGACTTCTTCGCCCAGTACAGCGTCACCGAGCTGATGGCGCAGTCCGATTACTGGCTGGAGGAGCAAGGCCGCCTGACCGAGCCGATGCGCTATGATGCCGCCACCGACCATTACGTGCCGGTCTCCTGGGACGATGCCTATCAGCTGATCGCCAGCGAGCTGAACGCCCTCGCCAGCCCCGATGAGGCGGAATTCTACACCTCCGGCCGTACCTCCAACGAGGCCGCCTTCCTTTATTCGGTGTTCGTGCGCGAATTCGGCACCAATAATTTCCCCGATTGCTCGAATATGTGCCACGAGCCGACCAGCCGCGGCCTGCCAATGTCGATCGGCATCGGCAAGGGCACCGTGGTGATCGGCGATTTCGCCAAGGCCGAGGCGATTTTCATCATCGGCCAGAATACCGGCACCAACAGCCCGCGCATGATGACCGAGCTGGTGCATGCCAGGAAGCGCAACGTGCCGATCGTGGCGGTGAACCCGATGCCCGAGCGCGCTCTGATCCGCTTCACCGAGCCGCAGGACATGGTGGAGATGGCCACCTTCCAGTCCACCCCGATCTCCAGCGAATTCGTGCATATCAAGATCGGCGGCGATGTGGCGCTGCTCAAGGGCATCATGAAGGTGCTGTTCGAGCGCGATGCGGCCGGGGAAAAGGTGCTGGATGAGGAATTCATCCGCGACCATACCCATGGCTTCGCGGCGCTGAAGGCGGATATCGAGGCCACCAGCTGGGCGGATATCGTCGCGGTCTCCGGCATCGAGGAAGCGCAGATCCGGCGTTGCGCGGATGTCTATATCGCCTCCAACGCCACCATCATCTGCTTCGGCATGGGCGTCACCCAGCACCAGCAAGGCGCGCGGGTGATCCAGCAGATCGCCAATCTGTTGATGCTGCGGGGGAATTTCGGCAAGCCCGGAGCTGGCATCTGCCCGGTGCGCGGCCATTCCAACGTGCAGGGGGACCGCACGGTCGGCATCGATGAGAAGCCGACCCCAGCCTATCTGGACAAGTTGCAGGAAGTATTCGGCTTCGCCCCGCCGCGTGAGCATGGCCATCATGTGGTCGAGAGCGTGAAGGCGATGATCGAGGGCAGCGCCAAGGTGTTCATCGGCATGGGCGGGAATTTCATCCACGCCATCCCGGACACGTTCGCCGCCTATGAGGCGATGCGCCGGCTGAACCTCACCGTCGGCATCGCCACCAAGCTCAATCGAGGCCATCTGGTGCATGGCAAGCAGGCCTTGATCCTGCCCGTCATTGCCCGCTCGGAGATCGACAACCAGGCCAGCGGCCCGCAATTCGTCACCATCGAGGATGCGATGTCCAACATCACCGCCTCGCGCGGGGTGCTGGAGCCGGCAAGTGCCGATCTGCGCTCGGAAATCGAGATCGTCTGCCGCATGGCGATGGCGACGCTGCCCAACAGCGTGGTGCCCTGGGCGGAGTATATCGCGGATTATAACCTCATCCGCGACCGCATCGCGGATGTGTATCCGGATCTGTTCGCCGGGTTCAATCAGCGGATCAAGGCGCCGGGCGGCTTCCACCTCAACAACCCGCCGCGCGCCCGGCAGTGGAAGACCGACACCGGCAAGGCAAATTTCCTGATCATCGAAGGGCTGGATGAGGATAAGCCGATTGGCGGCGCGGAGATGTTCCGCCTTTCCACCGTGCGTTCGCACGACCAGTACAACACCACCATCTACTCCAACTCGGACCGGTATCGCGGCGTCTATGACGGGCGGATGGTGCTGTTTATGAATGAGGCGGATATGCGCGATTACGGCATCGCGCCGCAGGCTATTGTGGGCCTGGAGACGATCGCGGATGACGGGGTGGAGCGCCGGGTGATGGGGCTGACCGTGTATCCCTACCAGATGCCGCGCGGCAGCCTGGCCGGCTATTACCCGGAGCTGAACCCGCTGCTGCCGATTGGGCATCACGACGAGATCTCCGGCACGCCGGCGGCCAAGTCGATCCCGGTAAGGATTGTAAAGTCGTAAAAGTTTTTGGTGCCGCTTTTTTCAAAAAGCGGCAAAAAATGCTGGGGCGGTGGCGACCGCGTTGCAACCCCCCAGCCTTTTCAAAGCCAAAAATTTTTAATTATATCGCAAAGCCTTATGCTGCGTTCACGGATGCGCCGGAGCCAGCCGCGCCAGCAGGCTCAGCGCCGCCCCCAGCACAAACCCGACCAGCGTGCCATTCACGCGGATATATTGCAGGTCCTTGCCCACCCGCAGCTCCAGCTTCTCGGTGATGGTCTTCGCATCCCAGGCGCCGACGACATGGCCGATGAATTTCGCCCCTTCCGCCTGGGCGCTGGGCAATAGCCGCAGCACGCCGCCGCGCAGCGCCTCGTTCAGTCGCGCCTGGGTGGCCTCGTCACGCCCCAGCACCTCGGCCAGATTGACCAAAGCCGCCTCGATCACCGCCACTGAGCGCCCATGCGGGTTGGCGGCATCCAGCTCCAGCGCCCGGCGCATCCGCGCCCAGACATCCCAGACCCAGGCCTGCACCGTCTCATGCGTCATCACCCCGCGCAGCGCCTGGCCGAGCTCGGCGGCGCGAGCCGGGTCGGTCTCCAGCTTGGCGATTTCGGCGCGTGCCCATTCATCGAAGGCGTCGCGGATTTCGGAACTGTCCGGGCTGATCTTGTCCAGCTCGCTATTCACCGCCGAGAGCACGCGCTTGGCGATGCCCGCCCCCACCGCCCAGCCGACAAATTTGCCGCCATGCTCGGCGACGCGCTCCTTGATCGCCTCGCGTAGATTTTCCTCCCGTGCCGCCAGCATCTCCTTCACCTGGGCCAGGATGAAGCTGAACATCTCCTGGTGCTTGCCGCCTTCCACCAGCCCGGCCAGGGCGCGCGCCACCACCACCCCGGCGGCGCGCCCGCCGACCAGCTTGGGCAACAGCCGGTTGAGCAGGCGCCTGGCCCGGCCATCCTCGATGCTCGCCAGCAGCTTCGGCAGCATCCCGGCCAGCGCCTCGGCCAGCGGCCTTGAAGCAGCCGGGTCGGCCAGGAAGCGGCGCAGAATGGCGGCACCATCCAGCTCCGCCAGCAACCGGCGCATATCGGCCTCGGTGAACACATGGTTGGCGACGAAGCGCCCCAGCGCATCGCCCAGGCGTTGCTTCTGCGCCGGCAGAATCGCGGTATGCGGGATTGGCAGCCCCAGAGGGTGGCGGAACAAAGCGGTGACGGCGAACCAGTCCGCCACCCCGCCGATGAACCCGGCCTTGGCGGCGTCGCGCAGCAGCTCGGTCCAGCCGGAGGGGGGGAGCCAGTAGCTGCCGAGGGCCAGGGCGGCCATCAGCACCAGCAGCGAGGAGGCGAAGGCTTTGTGGCGACGAAGCGCTGTGCGCAGGGGGGCGTCAGGGTCTTGCGGCATGGCCATGCGGAAATAGATGGCCCAGCTGCGCCTGCAAGTACACAGGGCGGCTAATTGCTGCCCTCTCCCGGCAGGCCGGGCAGGCCCTGTCCGCCTTGCGGGACATAGCCCGGATCGCTCGGCTGTGCCTTCATGCCGGTCAGTGGGTTCACCTGCACATTGTCGCGGTAGCAGCCCTGGCCGTCATTCACCCCGCCGACGGAATTGCACTGGTCCTGCGCATTCAGCGCCAGGCCGGAGCTGGGGTCGATCTGCACGCCATTGCGCCGGCAATCCGTATAGGAGCCGATGCCCCCCACCGCCTGGCAGGATGGGTCGCGATCCGCCCCGACAATGCCGCTACTCTGCGCCAAAGCCGGACCCGCCAGCAGCCCGAGACAGATGGCAAAACAGAGATGCCGTCCGACCATGAATATCCCCCTCATACAGCTTCCTCACGATGGCCAAGCCCGGCGCGCGCCGCAACCATGACCCGCACGGTTTTTATTGCATTTTAAAGGATCTGGGGCGTATCGTCGGACTTGAGGATCAGTCCGGCGCAATCGCCGGGCGGCGTCAGTCTCTGTCCGAAAAAGCGGTCTGTGAATATCGCGTGCCATCGCAAGATGGAGGGTCAAGGCAATGAATATAAAAGATTATCTTCACAACTCCCAAGGCCCCGGCGGGCATTTTCCGCACGGGCTCAGCCGCGCCCCGTCGCAAGGCGCGGTGCTGCCGGTGGTGCTGGGCGTGGTCTGCGTCGCCGCGGTGCTGGGCGTGTTGTGGCTGGCCTATAATTTCGGCTGACACAGCGGATAATCGGCTGTTTCAAAAGTCGCTATAGTGAGTCGCCAAGCGGGGTTTTGTGAGCATCGGAGCGGAACGTACTTAAAGTACGTGAGCACCGGAGCACGGCAAATCGCCGCTTGGCGGCCGCCAGAGTGGCGTTTCAAACAGCCATGTGTGATTGCCCATCATCCCCCCGCATAGCATGATGCGGGCATGGGTTTTTTGTCTGAAGCCGTGCCGCAACGTCATGTGGTGCTCGATGTCCTCCCCGGGATCAGCCGGATCGTCGCCGATAATCCCGGCATCATGACCTATCACGGCACCAACTCTTATCTGCTGGACACGCCGGAGGGGCTGGTTGTGATCGATCCTGGGCCGGACGATGCGGCGCATATCGGCGATCTCATCACCGCCATCGGGGCGCGCAAGCTCGGGCTGATCCTGCTCACCCATACCCATGGCGACCATTATGCCGGCCTGCCCGCCCTGGCCGCCCAGACCGGCGCCAAGGTCGCGGCCTTCCACCGGCCGATGCGCGCGGACTTCAACCCGGATCTGCCCCTGCGGGATGGCGACAAGCTGCAGGGCTTCACCGCCCTGCACACACCCGGTCACGCGGCGGACCATCTCTGCTTCGCCTGGCGCGGGCAGGGGGGAGAAAAAATCCTGTTCAGCGGCGATCATGTGATGTCATGGTCCTCCTCCATCGTTAGCCCGCCGGATGGCGACATGGCGGATTATTATCGCGGGCTGGAGCGGCTGCTGGCGCGCGACGATGATCTCTTCCTGCCCGGCCACGGCCCGCTGCTGCGCGACCCCAGGGGGCTGACGGCGGAGCTGCTCGGCCACCGGCAACGGCGCGAGCGCAGCATTCTGGAGGCGTTGAAGCGGCAGGATTGGAGTGTCGCCGCCCTCGCCGCGGATCTCTACGCCAAGGCGGATCCGTTCCTGAAGGCGGCGGCACAGCGCAATGTGCTGGCGCATCTGCTGAAGCTCTCAAAGGAAGGGCTGGTGCATGAGCTGACGCCGGCGGCCGGCTTGCATGCGGATAATCTGATGATGCTGGAAAAAGCCGCCAGCAGCCCCGCCTGGCGCCAGCGGATCGAGCGGATGGCGGAGGATTCCAAGCGCCGCTTCGCCCTCGCGGCGGCGTAAACTCAGAGGCTGTTTCAAAGGTCACTATGGTGAGTCGTCAAGCGGTGATTTGCGAGCACCGGAGCGGAGCGTACTTAAGGTACGTGAGCACCGGAGCGCAGCAAATCGCCGCTTGGCGGCCGCCAGAGTGGCTTTTCAAACAGTCTCTCAGCCTGCCGCCGTGGCCAGCATCTCCGCAAGGTCCAAGGCGGTCAGCGGGCAGGCGAAGAAATAGCCCTGCCCGTGCGAGACGCCCAGCGCCTGCATGCGCCGCATCTGCGCCGCCGTCTCGATCCCTTCGGCGACGACATCCTGGCCGTGGCGCTGGGCGCTGCCGGTCATCGCGCGGATGAACATGGTGGCGTCGGCGCTCTCATCGGTGACCACGGAGCGGTCAAGCTTGATCGCGCTGAGGGGCGCGTCGAGCAGTGCCTCCAGGCAGGCCATGCCGGGTATCGCATCGTCGAGCGCCAGCAGATAGCCATGCGCCCGCAAGTCCGCGATGCTGGCCAGGGCGGCGGGCGGGTCGCGCACCGGTTGCGTCTCGGTCAATTCAAACCGCAGCGCCGTGGCCTCCAGCCCATATTTCGCCTGCACGGTGCGGATCCGTTCGATCAGGCCGGGAAAAACCAGAACATTCAGCGGCAGGTTGAAGGCCAGCTCCAGTCCCCGCCGGTGCAAGCCATGCACGACATATTCGCCCAGCGCCCGGTCCATGATCGCAAGAGTAAGGTGCAACGCCGCGTCCGGGCAGGACATCATCTCCACAATCGCCTGCGGCCCCAGCAGCTGGCCATCCGCCGTCTGGCTGCGGGCGAGAACTTCGGCATGGCAAACCGCCCCATCGCGCAAGCGGAAAATGGGCTGGTAGCGCAGACGCAACGTGTCGGCGAGGGCAATGCCGGCCGCCTTGGGGGGCATGTCTAAATTACCGAGAGTTGTTCAAAAATAACACTCGGCGGTTCTAACAGACTTAAACCCCCCGTGCGAGGGAAATTTCACTCTTTTTTCAATCGGATGGCTTTTTCACCGGCGCTGCCGAGCGGCGCAGCCGGTGCTCGCCGAGGAAGAGCAGGATGGGCGCGGCGATGAAGATGGAGGAGGAGGTGCCGACGACGATGCCGAACAGCATGATCCAGGCGAAGCCGGACAGGGCGGCGCCACCGAACAAGGCCAGCGGCAGGGCGGCGAGGAACACGGTGCCCGAGGTGCCCAGGGTCCGGTTCAGCGTCTCGTTGATCGAGAGATCGATCAGATCCCGCAGCCCCATGGTTTTATATTTGCGCAGATTCTCCCGCATCCGGTCATAGACCACCACCTTGTCATTGGTGGAGTAGCCGATGATGGTCAGGATCGCGGCGATGGTCACCAGGTCGAACGGGATGCGGGTGATCACCATGAAGCCGATGGTCTTGGTCGTATCCAGGATCAGCGTCACCACGGCGCCAACCGCGAACTGCCATTCAAAGCGGAACCAGATATAAACGAGGATCATCACGAAGGAGAGCCCCAGCGCCTCCAGCCCCTGGGTGAAAAGCTGGTCCGAGACCGAGGCGCCGACCGCCTGGGTGGACTGGATTTTCGAACCGGGGGCGGCCTTGTCCAGCGCCTGCTGTACCTCGCCGATGGCGGTCTGGGTGGCGCCGGCATTGGCCCGGCTCTCCAGGCTGATCAGCACCTGATCGCCCTGATTGCCGACCGATTGCAGCGCCGCGTCGCTGAGCCCGGCCCCGGCGAGGGCGCCGCGCAGGGCCGCGAAATCGGCCTTTTGCGGGGTCTGCACCTGCAGCACCACGCCGCCCTTGAAATCCAGACCCATATTCAGGCCCGGATGGAAGAACAGCACGACCGAGGCCAGAGACAGCACCGCCGAGGTGATCAAGCCGGCGAAGCGGCCATTCATGAAGCGGATCTTGGTCCCGTCCGGGACGAAGCGGAAAGCCGGTTTGGTGAACATGATCGCTGGTCCTAGACGGGCAGGGCGGCGGGACGGCGGGCGGCATACCAGCGCGAGGTAATCAGCCGCACCACGACCGTGGCGGTGAACATGGTGGTGATGATGCCGGCACAGATGGTCACGGCGAAGCCGCGCACCGGCGGCGAGCCGAAGATGAACAAGGTCACGTGCGCCAGCAGCGTGGTGACGTTGGAATCGATGATGGTGCCGTAAGCGCGCTTATAGCCCGCCTCAAGTGCTGCCAGCGGCTTGCGCCCGCCCTTCACCTCTTCACGCACGCGCTCATTGATCAGGATATTGGCATCCACCGCCATGCCGAGTGTGAGCAAAATACCGGCCATGCCGGGCAGGGTCAGGGTGGCGCCCATTACCGAGAGGATGGCCAGCATCAGCACCAGATTGACCACCAGCGCGATATTCGCGAACCAGCCGAACAGCCCGTAGAACAGCGCCATGAAGAACAGCACCAGCAGGAAGCCGACGCCAAGCGAGATCGCCCCGGCGCGGATCGCATCCGCGCCCAGCTCCGGCCCCACGCTCTGCTCTTCGACGATGTTCAGCGGTGCGGGCAGCGCGCCGGCGCGCAGCAGCAGCGCCAGATCGGTGGCGGACTGGGCGGTGAAATTGCCGGAAATCTGACCCGAGCCACCGGTGATCGGCTCGCGGATCACCGGCGCCTCGATGATCTTGCCGTCCAGCACGATGGCAAATAATTTGCCGACATTGGCGGTGGTGGTATCCGCGAATTCCCGCGCGCCGACGGCATTGAGGGTGAAATTCACCACCCATTGCCCGGTCTGCGGATCGGTGCTGGCCTGGGCGTTCTGCAGATCCGCGCCATCGACGGCGACATTGCTCAGCACCGCCAGCTTCTGCTGCGGATTATCGGACATTGGCAGCCACTCATCGCCCAGCGGTGCGGGCTGACCCGGCGTGGCGTTGGCATCGACCATCTGGAAGGTCATATGCGCGGTGGTGCCGATCAGCGTCTTCACCCGCTCCGGGTCCGAGATGCCGGGCAGCTGCACGACGATCTGGCTGTCCCCCTGGCGCTGGATCTGCGGGTTGAGCACGCCCGAGCCGTCGATACGGCGCTGGATGATGGTAATGGCCTGCTGCACCGCCTGGGTGTCGCGGGCTTTCTGCGCCTGGGCGGGGATGGAGAGGGCGATGCTGCCATCCGGCTGCTGCGCCACGGCCAGGCTCGGCGTCGGCGAATTCGGCAGATAGGTGATCAGCCCCTGCAGCGCTTTCAGCGCCTGCGGCCCCTGGCCCGCCAGCGGGGTCAGCAGCACCTGATGGCTGGCGGCGTCCGCGTGCAGATCCTTATAGCCGAGATTATCCTTCACCAGCGTCTGCCGGGCCTCGCCGACCAGCTGGCCGAGATCCTGTTTCTGGATCGCATCCGTATCCAGCTGCAGCAGCAGATAGGAGCCGCCCTTCAGATCGAGCCCGAGATGCACCTGGTTCCAGGGCAGGAAAGCGGGCAGAAACCCCGGCCGCGCCCAGAGATTGGGCAGGCTGAGCAACACCCCGAGGGCGACGACAAGCAGGATACCGAAAGTCTTCGCACGGCTGAAATAAAGCAACACGGGCTCCGAAAAATGCCAAACCGCTTGCCGTATGGCGGGGCAGAGCGTTGCGCGCAACCCCGGAGCGGAATAGAGCGCTTAAGATATGAGCGAGCGATTGCAGGTGGGCTTGATCGGGGCGGGTCATTTTGGCCGCTACCATGCTTTGAAACTGGCGGGGGCAACGCGCGCCCGGCTCGTCGGGCTGGCGGACCCCAACCCCGCCCGCGCCAAGGAGGTGGCCTGGGAAGCGGGCTGTCCGGTGAAATCGGTTGAGGAAATTCTGGCCGAGGCGGATGCGGTGATCATCGCCGCCCCGGCCGAGTATCATTACGAGCACGCCGCCCGGGCCTTGCGCGCGGGCAAGCATGTGCTGGTGGAAAAACCCATCGCGGCGACGCTGGCGCAGGCTGATGAGCTGATCGGTTTGGCCGCGCAGGCGGGCCGGGTGCTGCAGGTCGGGCATCTGGAGCGCTTCTCCGCGGCACACGGCGCGCTCTCCTCACGCATGGGCCGCCCGCTCTATATCGAGGCGGTGCGCATCGCGCCCTTCAAGCCGCGCGGCACGGATGTCTCGGTGATCCTGGATCTGATGATCCATGATCTCGATCTGATCCTGACTTTGGCCGACTCGGAGGTGGTGAGCGTGGACGCGGTCGGCGCGCCGGTGGCCAGCACCTTCGACGACATCGCAAATGCCCGCATCCGCTTCGCCTCGGGCGCGGTGGCGACGATCACCGCCAGCCGCATCTCGCTGAAGACCGAGCGCAAGATGCGCATCTTCTCCCAGACCGGCTATCTGACCGTGGATTTCTCGGCCCGGAAATTGACCCTGGTGGGGCGGGGGATTGGCGTGAAAGTGCCGGGCTTTCCGGAATTCGGCATCGAACAGGCGGGCTGGCAGGACCATGACGCGCTTTCGGCCGAACATGAGGCATTTTTCGCCGCCTGCCTGGACGGCGAGCCGGTGGTGGTGGACGGGCTGGCGGGCAAGCACGCTCTGGCGGCGGCGTTGATGGTGAGTGCGTCCATCGCTGAAAGCCGGGCCATGGCCGAGGCCAGCGGGCTGATCCCGACTCTGAGTTTATAAAAGTTTTTTGGTGCCGCTTTTTTACAAAAAAGCGGCGAAAACGTTCGGGGCGTTGGCAACGCCCTACAAAACCCCCAAACGCTTTGAAGCCCTTTTTGAAAAAAGGGCCGCCCCCCAAAAACTTTTGCCCCCTACTTCATTCTCGATTTCAGCGTCACCCGCTCACCATCCACGCTGAACGCGCCATAGCCGTGGTGGTGCAGCATCGGCGCCTCCCGTAAGGCCGGGTTCACCCAGCCCTTCACGCATTCCAGCACGAACATGTCATAAGCCTTAACCATCGTGCGGTCGCGCAGCCGGCATTCCAGGTTCACAATCGCCTCCCCAATCAACGGCGCCGCGACCCGGGCCGCGGGCAGGGGGGTGAGGTCGAAATTGCCGAATTTATCCGTATCATCCCCGGTGCAATTCCCAACCCCGGTGACGATGCGCGCCAGCCCCGCCGGCGGCACCGCGATCACCGCCTCGCCCTGTGTGAGCAATGCCGCGTAGCTGTGATTGGCCCGCGCCACCACGCAGCCGATCAGCGCCGGCTCGAATCCCAGCACCATATGCCAGGACATCGCCATCACATTCGGCTTTCGCCCCGGCATCTGCGTGGTCAGCAGCACCACCGGGCCGGGTTCAATGAATTGATAAGCGTCCGAGAGCGGCAGATCTTGCATCATGGCCGCAACGCATAAACCCCGCCCAGAGGGCGGGGTTTGATCCGTATCAAGCACAGCCCGCGCAAAACCGCGCGGCAGGCATGAGCAAATCAGCCGAGCTGCTTCTTCACCGCCTCATTCACCAGAGCCGGGTTGCCCTTGCCCTGCATCGCCTTCATCACCTGGCCGACGAAGAAGCCGAACAGCTTATCCTTGCCGGACTTGTACTCGGCCACCTTGTCCTGGTTCTCGTCCAGAACCTTGGTCACCGCCGCGTCGATGGCGCCGGTATCGGTCACCTGGCGCAGCCCCTTCTCCTCGACGATGGCCCCCGGCGCCTTGCCGGTTTCCACCATCTCCTCGAACACATCCTTGGCGATGCGGCCATTGATAGTCTTGTCGGTGATCAGATCCAGCAGCGCACCGAGATCAGCGGCGGACACCGGCGGGTTCTCGATGCTCTTGCCGGTGCGGTTCATCGCCGCGAAGAAATCGCCGGAGATCCAGTTGGCGGCGAGCTTGCCATCGCGCCCCTTGGCCACGGTTTCGTAGAAATCCGCCGTCGCCTGGTCGGCCACCAGCACGCCCGCATCATAGAACGGGATGCCGTATTCGGCGCAGAAGCGGGCGCGCTTCTCATCCGGCAGCTCCGGCAGGGCGGCCTTCAGCCCATCCACCCAGCCCTGCTCCAGCACCAAAGGCAGCAGATCCGGCTCGGGGAAATAGCGGTAATCATGCGCATCCTCCTTGGAGCGCATCGAGCGCGTCTCGCCCTTGGCGGGATCGTACAGGCGGGTCTCCTGCACCACTTCGCCGCCGCTCTCCCAGACCTCGATCTGGCGCAGCGCCTCCGCCTCCACCGCATGCATCACGAAGCGCACGGAATTGACGTTCTTGATCTCGCAGCGCGTGCGGAACGCCTCGCCGGGCTTGCGCACGGAGACATTCACGTCCGCGCGCATGGAGCCTTCCTCCATATTGCCGTCGCAGGTGCCGAGATAGCGCACGATCTGGCGGATCTTGCGCAAGTAAGCGCCCGCTTCTTCCGGCGAGCGTATATCCGGCTCGGAGACAATCTCCATCAGCCCGACACCGGCACGGTTCAAATCCACCACTGATTTGCTCGGATGCTGGTCATGCATCGACTTACCGGCATCCTGCTCCAGATGCAGCCGGGTGATGCCGATATGCTTGATGGTACCGTCCTGCAGCTCGATCTCGACAGTGCCGGTACCGACAATCGGGTGCGCGAACTGGCTGATCTGATAGCCCTGCGGCAGATCGGCATAGAAATAATTCTTCCGGTCGAAGCGCGAGAACAGATTGATCTGCGCCTTCAGCCCCAGCCCGGTGCGCACCGCCTGGGCCACGCATTCCTTATTGATCACCGGCAGCATGCCGGGGAAGCCGGCATCGATGAAGGAGACATGCGCATTCGGCGCGCCGCCATAGGTGGCCGAGGCGCCGGAGAACAGCTTGGACTGGGAAATCACCTGGGCATGGACTTCGAGGCCGACCACGACCTCCCAGGCGCCGGTGCTGCCTTCAAGTGTATAGGCCATTATTTCGCTCGCACTTCAGGCAGGGCCGAGAAGCCCGCCGCGTTTTCGATGGCAGCCGAGACCGCGAACACCGTTTCCTCGTCAAAATGCTTGCCGATGACCTGCAGGCCCAGCGGCAGCCCATCAGCGGAGAGGCCCGCCGGCACGCTCATCGCCGGCACGCCCGCCAGCGAAGCCGGCACGGTGAACACGTCGTTGAGATACATCGTCACCGGGTCGTCCATCTTCTCGCCGAGCCCGAAGGCGGCGGAGGGGGCGGTGGGGGTGAGGATGGCGTCCACCTGGCCGAAGGCGTCGGTGAAATCCTTCAGGATCAGGTTCCGCACCTTCTGCGCCTTCAGATAATAAGCGTCGTAATAGCCATGGCTCAGCACATAGGTGCCGATCATGATGCGCCGCTTCACCTCGGCCCCGAACCCCTCGGCGCGGCTGCGCTCGTAGAGATCGATCAGATCCGCGCCATCGACGCGCTTGCCGTAGCGCACGCCATCATAACGGGCGAGGTTGGATGAGGCCTCCGCCGGGGCGACGATGTAATAGACAGCCAGGCCGTATTTGGTGTGCGGCAGGGAAATCTCGACGATCTCCGCCCCCTGCGCCTGCAGCCACTCAATGCCCTTGTCCCAGAGCGCCAGGATCTCAGGATTGGTGCCCTCCAGCCGGTATTCCTTGGGAATGCCGATCTTCAGCCCCTTCACGCCGCGGGTCAGCGACGCGGTGAAATCCGGCACAGCGCGGTCGGCGGAGGTGGAATCCTTCGCATCGAACCCGGCCATGGCGTTCAGCAGCAGCGCGTTATCCTCGACATTGCGCGCCATCGGCCCCGGCTGGTCGAGCGAGGAGGCAAAGGCCACCACGCCAAAGCGCGAGCAGCGGCCATAGGTGGGCTTGATCCCGGCAAGGCCGGTAAAGGCGGCGGGCTGGCGGATGGAGCCGCCCGTATCCGTGCCGGTGGCGGCGATCGCGATGCGCGCGGCCACGGCGGCGGCGGAACCGCCGGAGGAGCCGCCCGGCACCAGCTTGGCCTCCGATCCCTGGCGCTTCCAGGGATTCTCGACCGCGCCATAGAAGGAGGTGATGTTGGAGGAGCCCATGGCGAACTCGTCCAGATTGGCCTTGCCCAGCATCACCGCGCCGGCCGCCTTCAACTTGCCCGAAACCGTGCTCTCATAAGGCGGCACGAACGGCTCCAGGATCGCGCTTCCCGCCGTGGTGCGCACGCCCTCGGTGCAGAACAGATCCTTCATCGCGATGGGAATGCCGGTCAGCGGCGTGGCGCTGCCATCCGCCAGGCGAGCATCGGCGGCCTTGGCCTGTTCCAGCGCCAGCTCCGGGGTGGTGGTGATATAGGCGTTCAAACGCGGGTTCAGCGCAGCCACGGCCTCGTTATAGGCGCTGGTCAGCTCCACGGCCGAAATCTCTTTCGCCTTCAACGCTTTCGCGGCGCCGGCGAGGGTCAGGTCAAACATGCTCATTCCACAACTTTCGGCACGGCAAAGAAGTTTCCGATGCGGTCCGGGGCGTTGGCCAGGATCTTCTCCGCCATGTCGCCGTCAGTGACCTGGTCCTCACGCTGGCGCAGCGCCATCTGCGCGCCGCCAGAGAGCGGCTCGACCCCGTCCACATTCACCTCGCCAAGTTGTTCCACATAGCCCAGAATCGCGTTCAGCTCATTCTGGAGGGTGGAAACCTCCTCGTCATTCACCCTGATCCGGGCCAGTTTCGCAATCCGGCGTACCGTTGCGGCGTCCAGCGACATACCAAAATCCCTTGGCTAAAAAATCCGGGCGGACCATACAGGCGGCCATGGCGCTCTACAACCTGTCCGAATTTTTATCCCTTCTGCCCCCCGGCTCCCGGCTGCTGGGGCTCGATCCCGGCTCCAAACGCATCGGCGTGGCGCTCTCCGATGTCGGCTTGCGCATCGCCAGCCCCTACACCACCCTCCAGCGCACCAAGATGAAGTTCAACGCCGTCGAGATCGGCGAGATCGCGGTGCGCGAAGGGGTGGGGGGGCTGATCATCGGCCTGCCGCTGGATGGCGAGCAGACACTCGGCCCCCGCGCCCAGGCGGCGCGGGACTGGGCGCATGGGCTCAGCGATCTTCTTGGCCTGCCGGTGGCGATGGTGGATGAGAGCTATTCCACGGCCGAGACGCATGAGCGGCTGATTGAGGCCGGGGTGAGCCGGGCGCGGCGCGCCGAGATCGTCGATAAGCTGGCGGCGGCGGAGATTTTGCAACGCGCCCTGGATGCGCTGCAAGCCTGACGCTGAAGGCTGTTGCAAAATTGAAAAAGTTTTTTGGGGGCTTTTTCCAAAAAGCCCCCACGCTATCGCCGCCTTTTCGAAAAAAAGCGGCACCCAAAAAACATTTATCATTTTCCAAAGGCTTGTTTTTATAGAGTCTCTTAAAACTCTCGCGGGCTTATGGACGAAAATTCATCCATATTCCCGCGCCTCCGGCAATCCGTCCGCCCGGCGCGCGCGTAATCCTATTTGTTAACGAACCATTCAGGTTCTAACCAACAAGGAAATGACGGATGTCTGTTAAAAAATTGCGGCTTGCTTTGGCCTTTTCAGGAGTCTTGCTGCTGCCTGGCCTCGCCGCCGCGCAATCCATGTCGGCGCAATCCATGTCGGCGGATCCCATGGTCGGCGGCGCCGCCATGTATCCCAGCCGGAACATCGTGCAAAACGCCTTGAACTCGAAGGACCACACAACACTCGTCGCGGCGGTGAAGGCGGCCGGGCTGGTGCCAACGCTGGAAGGCAAGGGGCCGTTTACCGTGTTCGCGCCGACCAATGAGGCCTTCGCGGCGCTGCCGGCGGGCACCGTGCCAACGCTGCTGAAGCCTGAGAACAAGGCTGAGCTGGTCAAGATTCTCACCTATCATGTTGTGCCCGGGCGCTACACCGCGGCGGATATCGAGAACATGATCCAGCAAGGTGGCGGCACCGCGCATCTCAAGACAGTTGAAGGCGAGCCGCTCACCTTCAGCAACGCGCCGGCGGGCGGGTTGCTGGTGAAAGACGCGAAGGGCGATGAAGCGAAAATCACGATCAGCGACGTCATGCAGTCCAACGGCGTGATTCAGGTGATCGACAAGGTGCTGATGCCCTGACAATCAAAAAGGCGGCGGGGTGATCCCCGCCGCCTTCATCTGAAAGAGTCTGGAAGCGCTTAATGCTTCTTCGCGGCGTCCTTCAGCCCGCCAATGGTGTTCTGCACCTTGCCTTCGACCTTGTCGGCCTTGCCTTCGGCCTGCAGCTTGGTGTCGCCGGTGACCTTGCCGGCGGTTTCCTTTACCGCACCCTTGGCCTGCTTCAGGGTGCCTTCAATACGATCCTTGTCCATGTTGTATCTCCTTATTCAAGATTTGTGATTTACGCGGGAATAGCCTCGGCGCCAGCGAAGCTGGCGGCGCGACGGATCAGGGGCTGGGCTTGCTGGGCGCGTTGGCATTGGCGCTGTTGGTCAGCGCGTGACCGCCCTGGGAGAGATCCTGCCCGACGCCGGCGGTGGTGTGGCAGGCAGCAAGACCCGCCGCCATCGAAACCATCGCGAACAGACCAAATGCAACACGAAACTTAGAAACCATCGCCCAAAATCCCTTATCCTTTTTGGAACGGTCCCCGGATTGGGACGCGTATCGTGAACTAGGATCTTGTCCGGAGACTGAGAGAATTCAATGCAAAACACTAAAGCTTTCAAATTTGACAGGTTCGTCTCATGAAGCCCGCGTCATCGAATTTTAAGTGAGACCAAACGCCCTGGCGAGCAGCTCATAGGATCTGGTCCGCACCACCGGATCATAAACCGCGGTGGTGATGGCGATCTCATCCAGCTGCAGATCCCCGCCGAGCTTATGCAGCCGCGCCGCCACCTGGGCCGGCGTGCCGATGAAATTGCGCGATAGCGAGATCTGCATCTGCGCCTGTTCAGCCTCGGAAAACCCCATCTGGTCGGCCTCCTCGGGCGAGGGCAGGGGAATATAGAGGCCGCGATTGCGCATCGCCCAGAAGGCGCCGCGGGATTTCGCCCAATATTGCGCCTCCTCCTCGGTTTCCGCCGCCAGCGCGAACACTGTTACCGCGGCGCGGCGTGGCGGCGCTTCCGGGCCGGGCTGCTTGAACTGGGAATGATAGGCGTGCAGCGCCTCCTCCGCCCCGGCGCCGTCGGAGAAGAAATAGGCGAAAGCATAAGGCAGGCCGAACCAGGCGGCGAGCTGGGCGCCGTAGGTGGAGCTGCCGAGAATCCAGATTTCGGGGGCATTCGGCCCGCGCGGCTCGCAGGTCACGCTACGGAACGGATGATCCACCGGCAGCGCCTGGCCGCTGGACCAGGCCATCACATCGCGCACCTGGGCCGGGAACATATCCGCCGCCTGGCGCGCATTCGGGTTCAACGCCAAGGCTGTCCGCCCATCCGAGCCAGGGGCGCGCCCCAGCCCGAGATCGATCCGCCCCGGCGCGATCGCTTCCAGCACCCGGAACTGCTCGGCCACTTTCAGCGCCGCATAATGCGGCAGCATGATCCCCGCCGCGCCGACGCGGATGCGGCTGGTCTGGCTGGCGATCGCTGCGGCCAGCACCTCCGGCGCCGAGCCCGCCACGGAGCCGGAGCTGTGATGCTCGGAGAGCCAGTAGCGGTGATAGCCAAACCCCTCGCAGGCCCGCGCCAGCGCGATGCTCTCGCGGATCGCCTGATCCGGCAGGATGTTGGTGCGGATAGGGGACTGGTCGAGGACGGAAAATTTCATAATGTCCATATAGGCGCGGATGGGCGGCTTGCCAGATCCGCATGGCAGGCCAGACGGCCGGCCGGAATTGGCAAATCCGAGCCCGTGGGCCAAGTAGGCGGCGCTCCCAGACGCAAAGTGATGCAGATGAAGAAAATCGGCTTTCTCTCCTTCGGCCATTGGAACCCCGCGCCCCAGTCCGGCACCCGTTCGGGCGCCGATGCGCTGCTGCAATCCATCGACCTGGCGGTGGCGGCGGAAGAGTTGGGCGCGGATGGCGCCTATTTCCGGGTGCATCATTTCGCCCGCCAGCTCGCCGCGCCGTTCCCGCTGCTGGCCGCTGTCGGCGCCAAAACCAAGCGCATCGAGATCGGCACCGGCGTCATCGATATGCGCTACGAGAACCCGCTCTACATGGCCGAGGATGCCGGGGCGGCGGACCTGATCTCCGGCGGCCGGCTGCAGCTTGGCATCAGCCGTGGCTCGCCCGAGCAGGTGGTCGAGGGCTGGCGCTATTTCGGCTACGCTCCGGCCGAGGGCGAGCAGGACAAGGATATGGGCCGCCGCCACGCCATGGTGCTGCTGGAGGTGCTGCGTGGCGAGGGCTTCGCCCAGCCCAACCCGCACCCAATGTTCCCCAACCCGCCCGGCCTGCTGCGCGTCGAGCCGCACGCGCCGGGCCTGCGCGAGCGCATCTGGTGGGGCTCAGGCTCGAACGCCACGGCGGTGTGGGCGGCCCAGCAGGGGATGAACCTGCAAAGCTCCACCCTGAAGGATGACGAAACCGGCGAGCCCTTCCACGTCCAGCAGGCCAAACAAATCCGCGCCTACCGCGAAGCCTGGGCGGAAGCCGGGCATGAGCGCACGCCGCGCGTTTCCGTCAGCCGTTCGATCTTCGCGCTGATCAACGACCAGGACCGGATGTATTTCGGTCAGGCCAAAGACCAGGACAGCATCGGCATGATCGACGCGCAGACCCGCGCCATCTTCGGCCGCTCCTATGCCGGCGAGCCGGAGGCGCTGATCGAGGAGCTGCGGGCCGACGAGGCGATCGCCGAAGCCGACACGCTGCTGCTCACCGTGCCCAACCAGCTCGGCGTGGACTATAATGCGCATGTGATCGAGGCGATCCTGAAACACATCGCGCCTGCCCTGGGCTGGCGCTAAACCCGCGCAGCTTTCCTGAAAATTCAAAAGTTTTTGGGGGTGTGGGAACTTTTTTCAAAAAGTCCCCACCTTTTACAGCCGCACTCTCAGAGCAGCGTCACCGTACAAGCCGGCGGCGCCGCCAGCGTCTGGAAGATCACGCAATAACGCTCAGTGCTTTTCAGCAGCCGGGCGCGCGTCGCCTCATCCGCATCGGTGTCCAGCTTGAAGGTCAGGTTGATCGGCCCGAGCCCGACCGGGGCGGCGCGGTCGATTGCCAGCGTGCCGCGCGCATCCCAGAAGGAATGCGCCACCACCCGCGCCTCGCGCAGTTTAATGCCCATGGCGGTGGCGACGGCCGCCAGCGTCACCCCGGCGCAAGCCACCAGCGAATCGAGCAGCAGATCCGCCGAGCACGCCGTGCCCTGCGGCCCGCCCGCCGCCGGATGCAGCCCCGCCTGGGCCGGGCGCGGATTGACCAGCGTGCAGGTCAGGCTTTCCTGCTCGATCACCCCTTCGGACCGGGACTGCACCAGCGCATGGCCAGGGTTCTCCCGGTAATCCTGTTTCAGCGGCGCCTGCAAAGCCCGCAGCGTCTCGGCATCCATCTTCCTCACCTTTCCGTCTTTGACGAGGAGTATGGGAAGCTTTTCGCCCGCCCTCAACGCTGTTCAAAAACTGCGCGAGCCTGATCTCAAAAACTGCGCGAGCGCAGTGTCATCAGCCTCAAATCCGGTGCCCAGAGGATGCGCGTCGGCGCGTCGCCCATGAACACCAAAGCCCGGTGCGCCCCATCCGCCGCCGCCAGCCGCACCCGCATCAGCCGGTAGCGCACCGATTCGTAAGCCTGCAGCCGCATCAGCATGTCGGCGTTGATCCGCATCACCATGCCCGGCACCTGCGCGCCAGGGGCGCGGCGCAGCGTAGGGTAGCGCGCCCCGCGCAATTTCACCCGGGCAAAACCGTGCAGCCGGGCCGGCACCGGCTCATGGCGCAGCGGCCGGCCGGCGCAGCGCCCGAACGCATCCTTGTCCGCCAGCGTGCCATAGACGAAAATCTTCATCCGAAAATTTCCCCCCAGTGCCGGGCCAGCGCCGCATCCACCACCTCCATCCCCACATCCACGCCCAGCGCCTTCAGGCTGGTCACCCCATGCTCGGCGATGCCGCAGGGCACGATGCCGCCGAAATGGCTCAGCTCCGGCGCCACATTCAGCGCCAGACCATGCCAAGTGATCCAGTGCGAGACCCGCACCCCGATGGCGCCGATCTTCTCTTCCGTGCCATCTGCCCGCGCCACCCAGATGCCGACCCGCCCCTCGCGGATCTCGCCCTTGATGCCGAATTCCTTCAGCGTGGCGATCACCCAGCGCTCCAGCCCGGCGACATAGCAGCGCACATCGCGCGCCGGCACCCCGCCATGCGGCTTGGCCAGATCCAGCATCGCATAGACCACGCGCTGCCCCGGCCCGTGATAGGTCCATTGCCCGCCACGCCCGGCCTTGTAGGTGGGAAAGCGCGTCGCATCCTGCAGATCCTCGCGCTTCGCCGAGGTCCCCTCGGTATAAAGCGGCGGATGCTCGACCAGCCAGACCAGCTCCCCCGCCGCCCCGGCGCGGATATCGGCCACCCGCGCCTGCATGCGGGTGAGGGCGGTTTCGTAATCGGTCAGGCCCGGCGAGATTTCCCAATCCAAAGCGTTTTTCGTCATGGCTCCCCTGTTGCAGGCTCCGCGTTCATAGTCTATAGGCCCGCCGCAGCCTCGATGCGGTCGTGGCGGAATGGTAGACGCGCAAGCTTGAGGTGCTTGTGGGGGAAACCTCGTGGAAGTTCGAGTCTTCTCGACCGCACCAAGCTCTCTTCTCCAGAATTAGCGATCTTCAAAAATCACATGGCGGGGCGAGTTGCCAGCCCTGCCGGCTTGCGCCATGAACCCTGCAGATCATTGATTTCGGGGGAGGGTTCGAGACATGGATGAGACCTTACGCAAAGCGGCTCTGGATTATCACCGCTACCCCCGTCCCGGTAAGCTCGCCATCACCGCCACCAAGCGCATGGAAACCTCGCGCGATCTGGCCCTGGCCTATTCGCCCGGCGTCGCCGCCCCCTGCGAGCTGATCAAGGAAGACCCGGACAGCTCCTTTGACCTCACCTCGCGCGGCAATCTCGTCGCCGTCATCACCAACGGCACCGCGGTGCTGGGGCTGGGCAATATCGGCGCGCTCGCCGGCAAGCCGGTAATGGAGGGCAAAGCCGTCCTGTTCAAGAAATTCGCCGGCATCGACAGCTTCGATATCGAGATCGACGAGCAGGACCCGGAGAAATTCATCGAGACGGTGGCGCGGCTGGAGCCCAGCTTCGGCGGCATCAATCTGGAGGACATCAAGGCCCCGGAATGTTTCAGGATCGAGCAGGTCCTGCGCGAGAAGATGAACATCCCGGTGTTTCATGACGACCAGCATGGCACCGCCATCATCGTCGGCGCCGCGGTGCTCAACACCATGACGGTGCTGAACAAGAAGATCGAGGAGGTGAAGATCGTCACCTCCGGCGCCGGCGCCGCCGCACTCTCCTGCGTGAACATCCTCAAGGCGCTGGGCGCCAGCCCCGAGAACATCACCATGACCGACAGGGAGGGCGTGGTGTATAAAGGCCGCCCCAATCTGGACCCGACGCTGGAAGATGTCGCCCGGGAGACCAACGCCCGCAGCCTGCCGGATGTGCTGCCGGGGGCTGATATCTTCCTCGGCCTCTCCGCCCCGCGCGTGCTGAAGGAGGAATGGCTGCATCTGCTGGGCGAGCGCCCGCTGATCCTGGCGCTGGCCAACCCGGAGCCGGAGATCATGCCCGAGATCGTCCAGCGCGTCCGCCCGGATGCGATCATGGCGACCGGCCGCTCGGACTTCCCCAACCAGGTCAATAACGTCATCTGCTTCCCCTTCATCTTCCGCGGCGCGCTGGATGTGCGCGCCACCGCGATCACCGAGGGGATGAAGCTGGCCGCCGTGCGCGCCATCGCCGAGCTGACGCATGTCGAGGCCTCGGACGTGGTCGCCGCCGCCTATGGCGGCAAGGCGCCGGTGTTCGGCCCGGATTACATCATTCCCAAGCCCTTCGATCCCCGGCTGATCCTGCATGTCGCCCCGGCCGTCGCCCAGGCGGCGATGGATGAGGGCGTGGCGCGCAAGCCGATCGCGGATTTCGAGGCTTATATGCATGAGCTGGAGCGCTTCGTATTCCGCTCCGGCCAGTTGCTGCGCCCGGTGATCGAGGTGGCGCGCAAGGCGAAGCCGCGCATCGTCTATGCCGAGGGCGAGGATGAGCGCACGCTGCGCGCCGTGCAGAGCGTGGTGGATGACGGGCTGGCCAAGCCGATCCTGATCGGCAAGACCGAGGCGGTGACCGCGCGTATCCAGTCGCTCGGCCTGCGCCTGCGCCCTGGTCAGGACGTGCAGATCGTCGATCTGGAGCAGGATACGGCGCTTTTCGAGCAGCTGCTGGCGGCCTATTCCAAGCGCGTCGGCCGGCGCGGCACCCCGCCCGATGCCGCCGCCCGGCATGTGCGCAAGCGCCCGACAGTGACGGCGGCGATGCTGCTGGAGCAGGGGGCGGCGGATGCCGCCATCTGCGGCGGCACCGGCGATTGGTGGCGGCAATTCCAGTATGCGCTGCCGATCGTGCCGCGCAGCACCGGCTCGGGCCGCGTCTTCGCGCTGACCGCCCTGATCCTGCAGGCCGGTCCGCTATTCTTCTGCGATACCCATGTGAATGTGGACCCGAGCGCCGAAGAGGTGGCGGAAATGACGCTGATGGCCGCCGAGACGGTGCGGCATTTCGGCCTGCCGCCAAAGGTGGCGCTGCTCTCCCACTCCAATTTCGGCGCCTCCAACTCGCCTTCGGCGAAGAAGATGCGCAAGGCGCTGGGGCTGATCCGCGCGCGCGACCCGGAGCTGGAGGTGGATGGCGAAATGCACGCCGATGCCGCCCTGGCCGAGCAGATCCGCCACCAGGCGCTGCCCGATTCGACCCTGACCGGCACCGCCAACCTGCTGATCTTCCCGAATATCGATGCCGCCAATATCGCCTATAATCTGGTCAAGGCGACCGGCGAGGCGGTGACGGTGGGGCCGATGCTGCTGGGGCTGGAGAAGCCGCTGCATATCGCCGTGCCCAGCACCACAGCGCGCGGCATCACCAACCTCTCCGCCGTGGCGGCGATGCAGGCGGCGCTGGCGGCAAAGTAAAAGCCAAAAGTTTTGGACGAACCCGGCAAAGCCACCACCGCCGCAAGGCGGCGGTGGAAGCCCGCCGAAGGGCCGCTTTTTTACAAAAAACCGCCGAACGCTGATGCGCTAGCAAGATCGATGCCATTGCCCTACGAGTCGGGCAGTGTTTTGGAAGAGGCTGCCCCTACAGCGTATCTCTTGCCACGCCATTCGGCGAGCGCCGCGCGCGGTACGGCTGAAGGGCCGGCTCAGGCCAGCAGATTGATCCCGCCACTGGGGCTGGCGCTGGCGCTGCCCGGTTCCGGCGGGCGGGTGCGCGGGGTGGTGGCGATGGAGACGATATCGCCCTTCTTGTCCCGCACGGTGGTCACGGTGGAGCCGTCCGGCAGGGTGGTGACGTTGGTGGTGTCGCCTGAAGTGCTGGAATTGAAGACGCTGGCCAGCGCATTGCTGGTGCTGCCCAGCCCGACGCTGCCGATACTCATGCTGGCACTCATGCTGCTCTCCTGGTCATGTTGGCCGCCTGTTTTGGCAGGGGGGTGGAGGTTCAGAGTCTCATCATGGGCGCAGTGAAGCAGGAAAAAGTTAAGAACTGATTTACGGGTCCGTCGAGGCCGCAACCACGCCGAGAATCGCCCGTGCCGCCGCCGCCGATGGCGTGCCCTCCGGGGCGCGCAAGCTGGCCAGGGCGGCGGTGAAGCCGGCGCGCTGGGCCGCGGCTTCCGCCGCATCGGTCAGCAGGCCGCGCACGGTCTGCGCCAGCCGCGCCGGCGCGCAATCCTCCTGCAGCAATTCCGGCACCAGGGCGCGCCCCGCCAGCAGATTGATCATCGCCACATGCGGCACCTTGATCAGCCGGCGGGCCATCATTGCCGAGAGCGGGTTGACCCGGTAGGTGACCGCCATCGGCACCCCCGCCATCGCCAGCTCCAGCGTCGAGGTGCCGGATTTGGTCAGCGCGGCGCGGGCGGCGGCGAAGGCATCGTAGCGCTCCGATACGCTGCGCACGATGATCGGCCGCACCGGCCAGTCCGCCATATGCGCCGCCACCGCCTCGGCGATGCCCGCGGCCGCCGCCACCACCGGCACCAGCCCCGGCACATCCGGCTGCAACAGCGCCAGCGTGTCCCGGAACACCGGCAGCAGGCGCTTGGTTTCGGTGGCGCGCGAGCCCGGCATCAGCACCAGCGGCACAGCGTCCGGCGCGAGCTTGTGGGTGGCGTGAAAGCGCGCCGCATCGCCGGCATCGGCGCCGGATTCCAGCACCGGATGGCCGGTGAAAACCGGATGCAGCCCGTGCGGGGCGAAGAAATCCGGCTCGAAGGGCAGCAGGCAGAGCAGCTCCTCCCACAGGCCGGGGAAATGCTTCACCCGCTCCTGCCGCCAGGCCCAGACCTGCGGCGCGACATAATGCACCCGCTTCGGCCCGCCCGGGCCGATGGCTTTCAGTACCCGCAAGGTGAAGCCAGGGCTGTCGATGGTCAGCAAAATATCGGGCTTCTGAGCGCGGATGGCTTCGATGGTCTGTTTCAGGCGCTGTTTCAGATGCAGAACCTTGGGCAAAATCTCCGCCAGCCCCATCAGCGCCAGCTCCTGCATCGGGAACAGCGAGGTCAGCCCGGCCTCCGCCATGCGCGCCCCGCCAATGCCGGAGAATTGGATCTCCGGCTCCAGGTTTCGTAGCGCTAGCATCAGGCGCATGCCGAGCACGTCGCCGCTGGCCTCGCCGGCGATGATGAAGATGCGGGTCATCGCAGCGCTACGATTTCAGCGGGGGCGACCGGCGCCCAGTCGCGGTGATTGAGCACCGCCCCTTGCGCGCGCACCGCGTCGATGGCGGCGAAATCGACTTGGGCGAAAACCAGAGCCAGCTCGTTCAGCGCCCCGGCGGTGGCGACGCCGTCATCCGGAAAGCCGGTATCGCAGGGGGTGAAAAGGGCGGCATGGCCGATATTCACATCGATGGAGCCGGACCAGGCGGCGTTGCCGATCAACGGCACCACGGCGGTATAGCATTGATTTTCCACCGCCCGGGCGCGGGCGGAGAGGCGCACCCGGTTGAAGCCGGCGGGGGAGGCGGTGCAGCAGGGAATCAGGATCAGCTTCGCCCCCGCCGCCACCTGGGCGCGCACATGCAGCGGAAACTCGCTGTCATAGCAGATCGACACGCCGATCAGCCCGAAGATGGTGTCGAACACCACAGGCGCGGCCCCGCCGGCAACCCCCCATTCCTCAGCCTCAAAGCGGGTCATCGCCTGCTTGTCCTGGAAGCCCATGGCGCCGGAGGGGGCGATGAAGGGGGCGCGGTTGCGGATTTTCCCGTCCGCATCGCGCATCGGCAGCGAGCCGCCGAGGATGTGCAGCTTGTGGCGCATCGCCATCTCGCGCAGCCCGCTCAGGATCGGCTCGGCCTGGTCCACCACATGCAGCAGCTCGGCCGCGATGTCCGGGGTTTTGATCTGCGCCCCGGCGCAGACCATGGCGGCATATTCCGGCAGCACCAGCATGTCCGCCCCGGCCAGGGCAGCCTCGGCGGCCAGGCGCTCCAGCCGCATCAGAAAGGCCTTGAAGCTGGCGGGGGCGGAAACCCCGAACGGGGCGAGGGCGAGCTTCATAGGCGCTTGGTCCAGAAGGTTAGGTTTTTGGTGCTGGCGGCGGCTTCGTCCACATCCCGCCAGCTCATCTGGCAGACCAGATCCTCGCGCCTTGTGAAGCCGCGCTTGGTCCAGAATCCATCCAGCGGCTGGTAGCCATCCGGGCGCAGCCAATGGCTGGCGGGGCGCTGCACGGCGCAGAACGCCGCCAGGGTGGCGCCATAGGCGCGGGCCTGGCGCTCGCGCGCGACGAAAAACCCAACCCCCAGCCCGCGGCCGCGATAGGCTTTCTCCAGCACGCTCTCGCCGAAATAGAAAATATCGGAAATATCGATGCCGGCTTCCAGAAACGGGGTTTTCACCGCCTGGGTCTCGGCGGAAAGCGGCAGGCAGGTGGCGGCGCCGACGATTCGCTCGCCGATTCGGGCCAGCACGATGGCAGCACCCTTCACCCGCACATAGGTCTGCAGATAGTCGCGCTCATGCGCCTCGTCGCCGTCATAGAGATAGGGAAATTCCCGGAAAACCTCGATGCGCAGCCGGGCGAGGTCGGGCAGCGCCGCCTGCGCGTCCTCGCCGGTGACGGTCTCCAGTTCAAGCTTGGCGCGCGGGGTGGGGGGCGGCAGGGTCATACGCCGCGCAGAATGTCCGCAGCGGGCAGGCCTGCCAAGCGCCCGGCCCTGGAACTGACAAAAGTTTTTGGGGGTTGAAGGGGCGTTTTTTCAAAAACGCCCCTTCGTGACAAAAGGCCGGATCGCCCCAGAGGGGCGTCCGGCCTTTTGTCTTGATGCCGCTTTTTTGAAAAAAAGCGGCGCAAAAAACTTTTGTGATTTTTTAAAAATCTTTTTCAAGCAATTCCTTAATGCGCCGCCACCAGCGGCTGCACGCTGGCGATGAAATCCTTCAGCGCCGCCTGCTTCTGCGCCAGGCTCAGCCCGTGCTCGCGCGCCAGCGCCGGGCAATAGGCGGCGACCAGCGTGTTGGTGAGGTCGGCCGGGCTGATGCTGCTATTGGCGCCGCGCACCGCGCCGATGAGGGCATTGGTGCGGTTGGGCAAGGTGGCCGGGGTGACGCCCTGATAGATGTTCAGCCAGCCATTGCCGGGATCGGTGACCGAGCTCGGGGTGATCACCGGGCAGCCGAGATTATCGGCCTGCAGGCTGCCAGCCCCTTGCAGACGGGTTTTCGCCCGCAGCGCCTTCACATCCTCGGCGGTGGCATTGGCGGTGCCCTTATTGCCCCAGGCGGTGCGGATATAGTTGGTGATGTCGGCGATCTGCTGGTCGTTCAGCCGGGCGCCGAAGACCGGCATCTTCATCGCCGGCGCGCCCCAGCTGCCCAGCCCGCCCAGCATGGCGCCGATGGCGTTGTCCGGCAGTTCGGCGGTGACGCTGTCATTGCCGGCGAGGTTGGGGACGAGTTTCGGCGGCAGACCGCCGCCGGTCTGGCCGTGGCAGCCGGCGCAGCTCATTTTATAGAGCGCCTGGCCGCGGGCGATCGAGGCATCCGCATCGGCGATGGCGGGGGTGGGCGGGGTGTTCTGCGGCTTGGTGGCGGTTTGCAGGAAATCCGCGATGTCCGCGATATCGGAGACCGGCAGCAGGCTGGTGGAATGGTCGGTCATGTCGCCCATCGGCCCGTAGGGCGAGCCTTTCACCAGATTGCCGTCATCATGCAGATAGGTGATCAGATCATCCTTCGCCCAGCCGCCGACGCCGTAGGTTTTGTCGGACGAGATGTTGGGGGCATAGAGATTGTCGATCTTCGCCCCGGCGAACTGCTTGTCGTCCATCGTCGCCTGCAACATGTTGCGCGGCGTATGGCATTCCTGGCAGTGGCCCAGCGCGATGGTGAGATAGGCGCCGTTCTTCATATGCTCGTCCCAGGACGGGTTCATCTTCATCGGGCCGGTCTTGAAGAACAGCAGCCGCCAGCCCAGCAGCACCGGACGCTGGTTGAAGGGAAAGCTCATGGTGCTGGGGGCGCGCGGCGCGTCCACCGGCGGCAGGCTCATCAGATAGGCCTTGATCGCCATCACATCCGGGTAGGAGAGCTTGGTGTAGGAGGTATAGGGCATCGCCGGATACAGGAATTTCGGGAAAATCCCGTAGCTGTGGCCGGGCGAGACGCCATCATGCAGGGCGGCGTAGAATTGCGCATCCGTCCAGTTGCCGATGCCGGTGGTTTTGTCAGGCGTGATGTTCGGGGTGGAGAGGCCGCCAAACGGGGTGTGCATGATCAGCCCGCCGGAGAAGGGCGCCTGGCCGGGGCCGGTATGGCAGGGCATGCAATCCGCCGCATCGACCAGATATTTGCCGCGCGCCAGCAGGGCCGCGTGGTCCGTGGGGGCGGAGAGGGAGGCAGCGGGGTAATCCTTGGTGTCCGCGGCGGTGGCCACCCGGCTGACCGCGAGGCCGCCAATGATGAGGGCAAGGGCGGCGGCGGCGAGGAAGGGGCGCAGAAAATTAGGCCGGGGCGTTTGCGCAGACATGGATCGGTTCCCTAGTTTTTATCCCGGAGTGTCACGCTGTTCGCGTCACGCTCCGCGTTTCATGGCTCTAGGGTCCATTTCGCCGATTTAACGGCTGCAGATCAAGCCTTGCCGTAAAGTGTGTCAGGATGGATGTGCGGCGCAGCAATTTCGACCAGCTCGTCCTCGCGCACCGCCCGGTAGAAGCAGCTGCGCCGGCCGGTGTGGCAGGCCACGCCTGTCTGGTCGACCAGCAGCAACAGCGCGTCGCCATCGCAATCGATCCGCAGCTCGATCAGCTTCTGGGTCTGGCCAGAGCTTTCGCCCTTGCGCCAGAGTTTGGCGCGCGAGCGCGAATAATAGCAGACCTGGCCGGTGCGCAGCGTTTCTTCCACGGCCTCGCGGTTCATCCAGGCCATCATCAGGATCTCGCCGCTATCATGCTGCTGGGCGATGGCGGCGACGAGCCCGTTGGCATCGAAGGAGAGGGCGGCGAGCAGGTCTGTATGCGCGTTCATGCCCGCAGAGAAGGTGCAAAGACGCTGCAAAGTCAACGCGTCCGGGTTGGCGAGGGGCGCAGGGCTGCCCATGTGGCGGGGAGCTTGAAGGAGAGATGCGATGGCGAAGACGGCTTTGGTGGTGGGCGCGAGTGGGATTGTCGGCAGCGCGGCCTGCTCGCATTTATCGGCGCAGGGCTGGGAGGTGCTGGGGCTGGCGCGCCGCCCGCAGCACCAGCCGGGAATAATGCCGGTGGCGGCCGACCTGCTGGATGCGCAGGCCACGAAAGCCGCGCTGGCCGGGCTGGCGCCGGAGATCGTCTTCATCTGCACCTGGCTGCGCCAGGACAGCGAGGCGGAGAATATCCGGGTGAATGCGGCGATGGTGCGCAATCTGCTCAACGCGCTGGGCGGGGCGACGCGGCATGTGGCGCTGGTAACCGGCTTGAAGCATTATCTCGGGCCCTTCGAGGCCTATGGCAAAGGCAGCCTGCCGCAAACCCCTTTCCGCGAGGACCAGCCCCGGCTGGATGTGGAGAATTTCTACTACGCCCAGGAGGATGAATTATTCGCCGCCGCGGCGCGGGACGGCTTCAGCTGGAGCGTGCACCGCCCGCATACGATCATCGGCAAGGCGGTGGGCAATGCGATGAATATGGGCACCACGCTGGCGGTCTATGCCTCGCTCTGCCGGGCGCTGGAGCGGCCGTTCTATTTCCCCGGTTCGGCCATGCAATGGAACGGGCTGACGGATATGACCGATGCCAGGCTGCTCGCCGCGCATCTGCTCTGGGCCGCACAGACGCCGGAGGCCGCCAACCAGGCCTTCAATGTGGTGAATGGCGATGTGTTCCGCTGGTCCTGGATGTGGGGCCGGATCGCGGATTGGTTCGGGCTGCAGCCCGCCCCCTTTACCGGCGAGCATCGGCCGCTGGAGGTGCAGATGGCGCAGGACGAAGGCAGCTGGGCCGATATCGCCGCGCGGGCCAGGCTGGTGGAGCCGGATCTGAGCCGTCTCGCCTCGCCCTGGCATACCGATGCGGATCTGGGCCGGCCGATCGAGGTGGTGACGGATATGTCGAAGAGCCGCCGGCTGGGGTTTTCGCTCTATCAGCCGACGGATGAGGCGTTTTTTGAGCTGTTTACCGGGTTGCAGGCGGAGCGGTTGATTCCGTAAAGGCAAAGAAAGAAGCGGGGACTTTTTGAAAAAAGTCCCCGCTCCCCCCAAAAACTTTTGGTTTTTTAAATTCTCAGCGCGCCAGCATGCCGTTTTTCAGGCAGGTTTCGTCGAAGCGGCAGAGGATCTGGCCGTCGATGGCGTGGGATTTGGCGTTCTTGTAATCGATGCGGGTGATCAGATCCGCGATGATGGCGAGGCGCGCGGCTTTCTTGTCATCGGCGCGGACCACGATCCAGGGGGCGGCGGCGCTGTCGGTGGCCAGCAGCATGGCGTCGCGGGCCTTGGTGTAATCGTCGAAATGCGCCAGGGCCTTTTCATCGATCGGGCTGATCTTCCATTGCTTCAGCGGATCGTCGCGGCGGGCCTCGATGCGGGCCTTCTGCTCCTTGGCGTCGATATCGAGATAATATTTGACGATGGTGACGCCGGCTTCCGCCAGCATGGCCTCGAACACCGGCACGGTGCGCATGAATTCATGGTATTCATGCTCGGTGCAGAACCCCATCACCCGCTCCACCCCGGCGCGGTTATACCAGGAGCGGTTGAACAGCACGATCTGCCCGGCGGCGGGGAGATGCGCGACATAGCGCTGGAAATACCATTGCGTGGTTTCGGTATCGGAGGGTTTGGGCAGGGCGACGATGCGGATGTCGCGCGGGGAGAGATGCTCGGTGATGCGCTTGATGGTGCCATCCTTGCCGGCGGTGTCGCGCCCTTCCAGGATGATCAGCAATTTCTGGCCGCGTTCGATGACGTGGCGTTGCAGCTTCACCAGCTCGATCTGCAGATGGCGGAGGGTTTTTTCATAGCTTTGTTTTTGGGCCATGGCCCAGCATAGCCCGAGACCCAGTAGAGCAAAAGTTTTTGAGGGGCGTAGGCGGCCAAGGTTCCGCCGCCACGCAGCGGCGGTGGAAAGCCGCCGGAGGGATGGGGACTTTTTTCAAAAAGTCCCCACATCTTACTTTCAGAACGTCACGATGCCGCGCAGCCCCACCACCAGCTCATTGCCGAGCCTCTTGGCGGGGTTGTTCGCATTGTCGATGCCGCCGGCCGGGTTGATCACGTACTGAATGTCCGGCTGCAGCACGAGCCAGGGTGTGGCCTGGGCCTGGTAGGTGGCCTCGATCAGCGTCTCGGTGCCGGGGCGGCGGCTGGCGCCGGCGGCGATATCCGCATCGGCGGCGCGCGAGGAAACATGCGCCACGCCGAAATCAATGCCGGCCTGGTCATTGTCGCGGCCGGGCAGCGGGGCGGTGAGGGTGAGGCCGCCATTGAAGCCGAAATCGACCAGGTTGCGGTCGGACGGCGCGCCCATGATGCGGCCGAAGACGTTCAAAGTTTGCGCGCTGCGCTGGGGCGACTGCCAGATTGTCTGATCGACCACGCCATAGAGGCTGTAATTGCCGCGATGGTTATAGCCGTAGAGCGGGTCGGCGAAATTGGCGGAATCGTACCAGCCGCCGAGTTTATATGTGCCGGGCAGGCCGAGCAGCTTGGTGCTGTATTGCAGCTCGGCGATCCAGAGCGCGCCGTTTTTCAGCGAGAACCGGCCGCCACGCGGATCCAGCGCCTGCTGGTCGGCGGTAAAGGCGCCAGCACCGGGATCGTCATCATAGACGCCGGCCAGGATGGCGACATGCTCGCTCGGCTTGAACTGGCCGCGCACGCCCAGCGAGGAGAGCGGATAGGCCGGGCCACCGCCATAGAGATCGGCGGAGGGGACCACCGGCCAGCCAGCCATGGTGTTGACGAACAGCGCCGTATAGGTGCTGCCGATGAATTCATTATCGATGCTCTGCTGGCCGATTTTGACGTCGAATTTCGGGCCGATCTGCTGATCGTACCAGAGTTCCCAGAGGCGGGACGCGTTTTCGCCCTCATTGCCATTGGCGGTCTGGATGTCGCCTAGATAATATTGGCTCAGCGGGCGGCCATGCAGCTGCAGGGCGGAGACATGGAAGCTGCCGCCGGCCAGGCCGAAGGCCTTGGCGGTGTCGATATCCATGGTCATGGTGGTGACACCCTGCATGGTGGCGCCGGTTTTCAGCCCGCCGGTGGTGTTGCCCAGCAGATTTTCCGAATCGGTGATGTTGACGCTGACGCCATGCGCGGCGAGGGACGGCTTCAGCCCGCCCCAATTGCCGAGCAGCCCGGTGCTGTCCGCCTGCTGCGCCAGTGCTGGCCCGGCCAGCGCGGTGAGCAGCGCGCCCAGGCTGGCCCCGCGCCATGAAGTGAAAACGTCCATGATGACCCCTCTTTGTTGTCCGGCCGGAAGGCCGCATCGTCCTCGATGACACTCATTTAAATGTAAATGATAATCATTATCAAGCGTCGGATATTTAAGATGATATACTATAACTTTCTATTTATGCGCCGGGACAAGAGGGGCGAGGCGCTGGAACATCACCAAGGCGTCGACATCGCCTGCGCTGGGGTGGTGAAAGGCGCCGGGCAGCCGGCCGATGGTGGCAAAGCCCATCTGCTCCCAGAGCCGTATGGCGCGGTGATTGGTGCTGACCACGAGATTGAACTGCATGGCGCGAAACCCGGCGGCGCGGGCCTGTTCCAGCGAATGGGCGCACATGGCCCGGGCGATGCCGCGCCCGCCGGCCCAGCCCGCGCTGACATAGCCGCAATTGGCGACATGCGCGCCGCCGCCGGCCTGGTTGGCCTTCAGATAATAGGTGCCGGCGATCCGGCCTTCATATTCGGCGACGAAGCAGTGTTTCTCCGGCGCCAGCCAATAGGCCAGGGCCTGCGCGCGCGACCAGTCGCGCGGCAGGGCGTAGGTCTCGCCGGCGGCGAGCATGGGGGCGAGGATGTCCCAGATGGCGGGTGCATCCTCGGGCGCGGCGGGGCGGATGGACAGGCTCATGGCGGTGTCTTCACCTGAAATCCCCAGCTTGCCAAGACGATGCAGGCGGCTGGACGCCGGCACGGCGCTTGCGCATAAATCCTGGCGCAGACGGAGCGCCACAGTGACTAAAATCGTGTCCTTCACGCGGATATTGAATGAGGACGATATCGTCGAGGCGTTCGTGCGCCACCATGCCGCGCATGTGGATGAGATGCTGTTTCTTGATAATGGCAGCACGGATCGCACGCTGGAGATCTTGCAGGAACTGCTGAAGGAAGGCTTTCCGCTGCGGGTGTTTCGCAGCCATGCGGTGAGTTTCGATGAAATCGCGGTGAATAGCTGGGGCTATCAGGCGGCGTCGCAGGTGCTGGGCGCGGATTGGGTGCTGTTTCTGGATGCGGATGAGTTCGTGGCCACACCGGCCAGCGCGCCGCTGGTGACGCTGCTGCCCGCCGATGCCCCGGTGCTGTGCCTGGAGCTGGTGAATTACGGCCAGGTCGGCGGCGAGGATGCGGCGGAGCTGGTGGTGCCCTGGCGGCTGCGCTGGCGCATGGCCGCGCCCAGCCATGTCATCAAGGTCATCGCCCGGGCGAAAATTCCCGGCTTGGTGGCGGGGGCGGGGAATCATGGTGTGTTTCTGCAAGGCCAGGAGGTGGCGCCGGTGCCTTTGCCCGAAACCTGGCTGGCGCATTACCCGCGCCGCTCGGCCTGGCAGGCGATGCAGAAATGGGCGGCCGGGCGGATGAAGGCGCTGGCGGCTGGCGGCCAGGATGATTATTTCTCCCAGCATTATATCTCCCCCTATGAGACGCTGCGCGACAAGCCAGGTGAGCTGCTGCATAATCCCGGCTTCTTCGCGCAGGAATTCGACAAATCCCGGGCGGTCGAGGCGCCCCTGGCCTATCTCGGCGGCCCGCTCTCTTACACGACCCCGAGCGATCCCGGCCTGAAAGCGCTTTCCGCCTTCCTGCACATGACCGAGCAGCTGGCCCGCCAGCATGGAAAATTGCTGGATGAGTCGCGCGAGGCCCGTGCCCTGGTGGAGCACTGGAATGCGCGGCGCGAGTTTCTGTTCTGAACAGTAAACCGTTGAAATCCGCGCGCTTCGCGTTATCTGAGCGATACAGGCCCCGGCCATGAGCGATAGCGCATTGCTTTTCGTCACAAATTGGGCTTATGCCGGTTCCCAGCAATCGAAACAGGAGACTTTCCTATAGCCAGACCGCCAGCGCCACCCACCCCTCCCTCACGCGAGGGCCCCCGGGTTAACGAAGAAATCAGAATCCCGCAGGTTCGTCTGATCGACCAGGATGGTGAAATGATCGGCGTGATCAGCACCCGTGACGCCATCGCGCGTGCTTACGCCGTGGGCCTCGACCTGGTCGAGATCAGCCCGAACGCGGAGCCGCCCGTCGCCAAGATCCTCGATTACGGCAAGTTCAAATATGAACAGCAGAAGAAGCGTAATGAGGCGCGCAAGAAGCAGAAGGTCGTCGAGATCAAGGAGGTGAAGGTTCGCCCCAATATCGACGATAATGACTACATGGTGAAGCTGAACGCGATGAAGCGTTTCATCGGCGAAGGCGACAAGGTGAAGGTCACTCTGCGCTTCCGCGGCCGCGAGATGGCCCACCAGGAGCTGGGCGTGAAAGTGCTGGAGCGCATCCGTGGCGACATGGAGGTGGAAACCAAGGTCGAGCAGATGCCGAAGCTGGAAATGCGCCAGATGGTGATGGTGCTGGCGCCGAAATAAAAGCGCCTGCCGTCACTTCATGAAAAAAGCCCGGCTTGTGCCGGGCTTTTTATTTGGGAATTGAGGCGGCGGAGATTATTCCGCCGCCGGTTCGGTGGCTTTGGCGCGCGGCGGGCGGCCACGGCGCTTCGGCGCCGGTTTGGCCTCAGGCTCGGTCAAGGTGAGTTCCGGGGCGTTGGCGGGCGGGGCATCGGCGACGATGGGAATCGCGCGCGGCTCCGGCTGCTCCTGCCTCACCTCGGGCTGCGCGCCGATGCCGGCTGGCTCCTGCTGGGCGGCGCGCAGTTCAGCTTCCAGGGCGGAGCTGATATCGATCGGCGTATCAGCGATCGGCGCGGCCGGGCGATAGGGGCGCTCGGGGCGGTCCTGGCGGTTTTCGTGGCGATTTTCCTGGCGGTTGTCGCGGGGCTGGAAATCCGGACGGTTGCGCGGCTCGAAGCGGCGCTCCTGGCGGTTATCACGATTGTCCCGGTTATCACGATTTTCGCGATTATCCCGGAATTCCCGCGGCTCGCGATTGTCCCGGTTTTCACGGGGCTCGCGCGGCTCATTGCGGTATTCACGCGGGGCCTGGCCTTCGCCCTCGCCCTGATACTCGCTTTGATTGCCGTTCTGATAGCGCGGCTCGCCATTATTCTGCTGCCCGCCCTGGCCCGGGGGCGGCAGGCCCTGGGCGGCGTTGATGGCGCTGACGATACGGAAATAATGCTCGGCGTGCTGGTAATATCCCTCGCTCAACACCCGGTCGGCGGAGGAGGCGGCATCGCGGGCCAGCTGCGTATATTTGTCATAAAGCTGCTGAGCGGTGCCGCGCACCCGCATTTCCGGGCCGGAGCTGTCGAACACATGATTACGGTTGAGCGGAATACCATTCTGCTGGTTGCGAAACCCGCCGCCGCCGCCGCCACCGGAACGGTGGTTGCGTCCACGCATGCGCTTCATATTCATCGGCTCGTGTCTATCCTCGTCTGCTGGCTTGCGCGGTGCGGCATATACATGCAACGCCCTTTTTGGCGCCGGTTTCATGCCCGGCGACTCGTGGACAAAACAGCCCGCGCCGCCCGTGCTTAGCGGTAAAAATTCATTCTGCCAATCGCTTATTTGCAGAATTTGAGGCTGATGGCGCGCTCTATGCCGGAAATATCGCGGCGCAGCACGGTCTCGAAACCGGCCTGGCGTGCCAACTCCTCCACCATATGCGCCTGGCCGATGCCAAGTTCAAGCACCGCCTGCCCATCTTGGGTGAGCAGGCGGGGCAGATCGGCGATGATGGCGCGATAGGCGATGAGGCCATCGGCGCCGCCATCCAGGGCGGTGGCGGGCTCATAGGCGCGCACATCCGGCATCAGCCCGGCCAGATCCCCGGTTTCGATATAAGGCGGGTTGGAGAGCACCAGATCGAAGCGCTGCGAAATCGCATCGGCCCAGCTGCCGGCGAGAAAGGCGCTGCGCGCCGCCAGACCCAGGCGCTGAGCGTTGGCGCGGGCGAGGGTGGCGGCGTTCGGGTTGAGGTCGACCCCGACACCGAAGGCCTCCGGCAGCTCATGCAAGGCGGACAGCAGCAGGCAGCCCGTGCCGGTGCCCAGATCCAGAATGCGCGCCGGGCGCTGGCCGGAGGCGAGCACCGCCTCGATCAGCGTTTCGGTGTCCGGGCGGGGAATGAGGGTGGCGGGGGTGGTGAGGAAATCCAGCCCCCAGAATTCCTTATGGCCGGTGATATAGGCCAGCGGCTCACGCGCGGCGCGGCGGGCGAGGGCGGCCTGATAGGCGGCCGGGTCGACCGCGTCGCGCGCCAGCAGCCCGGCGGAATTGGTGCCCAGGCAGCCGGCGAGCAACGCCCGGGCCTCGCGGCGGGGCGCCTCCAGCCCGGCCTGGCGCAAGGCCTCGGTGATTTCGGCCAGGGCCTGGGCGGTGGGGATCATTCAGTTTTCACTCTTGGGCGGCCAGCCTTGCCGCCTGGTCCTCGGCGATCAGCGCCTCGATGATGTCATCGAACTCGCCCAGCATCACCCGGTCGATTTTATGCAAAGTGAGGTTGATGCGATGGTCGGTGACGCGGCCTTGCGGAAAGTTGTAGGTGCGGATGCGCTCGGAGCGGTCCCCGGTGCCGACCTGGCCCTTGCGGTCGGCCGCACGGGTGGCGCTGAGCGCGGCGCGCTGCTGCTCATAGATGCGCGAGCGCAGGATTTTCATCGCCTTGGCGCGGTTCTTGTGCTGGCTGCGCTCCTCCTGCATCGCCACCACGGTGCCGGTGGGGATGTGGGTGATGCGCACGGCGGATTCGGTTTTATTCACGTGCTGGCCACCGGCACCGGAGGCGCGATAGACATCGATGCGCAGATCTGCCTCGTTGATATCGACATCCACCTCCTCGGCTTCCGGCATCACCGCGACGGTGATGGTGGAGGTGTGGATGCGGCCTTGGGTTTCCGTGGTCGGCACGCGCTGCACGCGGTGCACGCCGGATTCGAATTTCAGCCGGGCGAAGACGGATTTGCCGGTAATTTCGGCCATCGCGCCTTTCACGCCGCCCAGCTCGTTTTCATCATATTCCAGCACCTCGAAGCGCCAGCCCTGGGAGGCCGCGTATTTCTGGTAGGCGGAAAACAGCTCGGCGGCGAACAGCCCGGCCTCGTCGCCGCCGGCGGCGGGGCGGATTTCCAGGATGCCGGAGCGGGCATCGGCCTCATCCTTCGGCAGCAGGGCCAGGCGCACCGCCATTTCCAGCTCGGGGATCTGGGCTTTCAGTGTGTGCAGCTCGGCCTCGGCCAGCTCTTTCATATCCGGGTCGGCGAGCAGGGCCTCTGCCTCGCGCCGCTGCTTTTCGGCCTCGCGCAAGGCGAGCACCTGTTCCTCGACGGGCCCGAGTTCCGCCAGCTCCTTGGAGGCTTTCACGAATTCCTCGCCGGCCAGCGTGCCAGAGAGCATGAAGCGCAGCTCCTCGGCGCGGGCCAGGATGCGGTCGAGCTTGCTGTCCAGCGCGTCGCTCATCCGCGCAGGCGCTCGATCAGGGTGGCGGGGGCGACGTCGTCCTGGCTGCCGTCGGTGAGGTTTTTCAGCTTGATCTCGGCGCCGACCAGCACCGCGTAAGCCGCGCCGGATTTATTGGCGCGCTCCAGGCGCTTTTTGGCATTGCCGGAATAGCCGATCTCGGCGGCGATGTTGGCCGCGCGCAATGTGTTGAGAATGTCCAAGGCCGGGGCTTCGGACTCGCCGCCCATCGGGATGATGATGACCGGTTGCGCGGCGGCTTGCGGGGGCTCGATCAGCATCGAGAGGCGCTCGATGCCCGCGCCCCAGCCGATGCCCGGCACGTTGGGGCCGCCCATCTGCTCGACGAGGCCATCATAACGCCCGCCGGCCATCACCGTGCCTTGCGCGCCCAAAGCGGTGGTGACGAATTCGAAGGCGGTGTGGTTGTAATAATCCAGCCCGCGGACGATGCGCGGATTTTCCGCGAACGGCACGCCGAAGGCGGCGAGGCTGGATTTCAGGCCGTTATAGAAATTTGCAGCCTCTTCGGTGAGATGGTCGTAGATCAGCGGGGCGTTTTCAACCAGCGCCTTGTCGCCTTCATCCTTGGAATCCAGGATGCGCAGCGGGTTTTTCTCCAGGCGCAGCTTGCTGTCTTCAGAGAGCTTGTCCGCATGCGCGGAGAAATGCGCGACCAAAGCGGCGCGGTAGGCCTCCCGGCTGGCGGCATCCCCCAGCGTGTTGATGTTGAGCACAACATCTTTCGCCACACCCAGCTCGTTCAGAATCCGCCAGCCGGCGGCGATGACTTCCGCATCGGCGAGCGGCGAGGCCGCACCCAGCAGCTCGATGCCGATCTGGTGGAATTGCCGGTAGCGGCCCTTCTGCGGGCGCTCATAGCGAAACATCGGCCCGGCATAAAAGACTTTCTGCGGCAATGTCTGGGTGAGGCCGCCGGTGATCAAGGCGCGGCAGATGCCCGCCGTGCCTTCCGGGCGCAATGTTACGGAATCACCACCGCGATCCTCGAACGTATACATTTCCTTGGTGACGACATCCGAGGTTTCGCCCAGCGTGCGGGAAAACACTTTGGTATCCTCGAAGATCGGCGTCTGCCATTCGGAGAAGCCGAACAGCCGGGTGACGCGCCTGGCGGTTTCGATGACATGGAAATGCCGCGCCGCATCCTCGCCGATCAGATCCTTGGTGCCGCGCACCGGCTGCAAAAGAGTCGCCATCTTCATCCATCCATCAAATACAAAACGCCGGGGTGCTGCACCCCGGCGGTCTCAAACTCGCAAGTTTCGCTGCTATTCAGCCGGGATCAGCGCGGCCTTCTTCGCGGCCTCGATCTGCTCGGCCTTCTTTTCCACCAGCTCGACCAGATGCTCGACCATCGCCTCGTCGGAGACGGTATGGTCGGTCTTGCCGTTGGCATAGACCATGTGCCGGCCACCGCCGCCGCCGGTCAGGCCGAGATCGGTCATCAGCGCCTCACCGGGGCCATTGACCACGCAGCCGATGATCGAGAGGGTGATCGGGGTTTCGATATGGGCCAGGCGCTCTTCCAGCGTCTCGACGGTCTTGATGACGTTGAAGCCCTGACGCGCGCAGGAGGGGCAGGAGATGACGCGCACGCCGCGATGGCGAATGCCCAGCGATTTCAGAATGTCCCAGCCCACCAGCACCTCTTCCTCCGGTTCGGCGGAGAGCGAGACGCGCATGGTATCGCCAATGCCGGCCCAGAGCAGCGAGCCCAGACCGATGGAGGATTTCACCGTGCCGGCGCGTTTGCCGCCGGCTTCGGTGATGCCGATATGCAGCGGGTGGTCGCATTGCTCGGCCAGCTGCTGATAGGCGGCGACGGCCATGAACACGTCCGAGGCCTTCACCGAGATCTTGAATTCGTGGAAATCATGATCCTGCAGGATCTTGGCGTGTTCCAGGGCGGATTCGACCAGCGCGTCCGGGTTGGGCTCGCCGTATTTCTCCAGCAGATGCTTCTCCAGCGAGCCGGCATTCACACCGATGCGCATCGAGCAGCCATGGTCGCGGGCGGCCTTGATGACCTCCTTCACCCGCTCCGGCGAGCCGATATTGCCCGGATTGATGCGCAGGCAGGCAGCGCCATTCTGGGCGGCCTCGATGCCGCGCTTATAGTGGAAATGAATGTCGGCGACGATCGGCACATTCACCCGCTTGACGATGTGCTTGAGCGCCGCCGAGCTTTCCTCATCCGGGCAGGAGACGCGGACAATGTCCACGCCGGCCTTCTCGGCGCGCAAAATCTGCGCGACGGTGGCCTCGACATCATGGGTGAGGGTGTTGGTCATGGTCTGCACCGAAATCGGCGCATCGCCGCCCACCTTCACATTGCCGACGCTGATCTGCCGGGATTTGCGGCGGTCGATCTGCTGATATTCGCGGTAGTTCATGAGGGTTCCTCTATTGGGCCGCGCTGGAAGCGGGGCTGGTCCCGGCGGAGGCCGGGGCGGATGCGCTGCCCGAAGCGGGCGGGGTCAGCTGGTAGCCATGCAGCACCACACCCGGGGCGCCGAGCGGCTGGCCGGCCTGGCCGTTGGTGGTGAGCAGGGTGCCGCCGGCATTGCCGGTGGTCATTTTCAGGCCGGGCATGTCCGGCACCGGCCAGCTTTCGCCGGGGTGCAGGACTTTGCTGAACAATATGTTGCCGGCCGGATCGGTGACCTGCACCCAGGCATCCTGGGTGGCGGTGATCTCGGTGCCCTGGGTCGCGGCGGTGGGTGCCGCGCCATTGGCCGGGGTGGTCGCGGTGGGGGCGGTCGTGGCGGGGGCGGATGCGCTGGCCGCCGGGCTGGACGGGGCCGTTACGCTCTGTTCCGCCGGGGCTTGCCCAGCGGGAGCCTGCCCGGCGGGGGCCTGCCCGGCCGGAGCCTGCGCCGCCGGGCTGGACGGCGCGGCGGGGGCATTGGTCGGCCTGGTGCTGGCTGCCGGCTGGGAGGGCGTGGCCGGGCCTGGGGGGCTCGCAACCGGCGCCGTGGCCGGCGGCGGGGTGACTTTCGGAGGCGTCGCCAGCGGCTGCAGCTCGGCCGGGACATGGGTGACGCTCTGGTCCAGCTGGCGCTGCTGCTCGGTATGGCGATACCAGAGCCCGTAGCCGGCGACGACCAGCACGATGCCGATCAGCACGATCGCGCCTTTCGGCACGCCGCGATCCGGCACCGGGGCGAGGAACTGGATTTCCGCTTTCTCCGCCTGGCCGAGCTGCCCGGCATCGCGGAAGCGGCGCAGGATCTCCTCGCCATCCAGCCCCAAAGCCTGGGCATAGGTGCGCACGAAGCCGGTGCGATAGGCGGTGCCGGGCAAGGAGGAGAGATCCCCCGCCTCGATCGCCACCAGAAATTCCGGGCGGATGCGCAGGCCCTCGGCCACATCCGGCAATTGCCAGCCCAGCCGCTCGCGCACTTCGCGCAGGCCCGCACCGACGCGCGCGCCGGAATAGGTGGCTTCAGGCTCCATGGTGTCGGGTCCGGTCATATGGTCTGGCATATCCATGTCTTTTAACCCGGAATCGGATATCCCTCAAATTGCGAGATTATGTTCTCGCGCCCACACCGCCAGCGGCTCGCGAATGCTCCCGCCGGCGGCCCCGGCGCGGCGCAATTCCCGCAGCACCGGGCGCAGCGCGTTGAGGTCCGCCTGCACCAGCACGGATTTCACCTTCAGGATCGAGCTACCGGACATCGACAGCGTGGTGATCCCCAACGCCGCGAAGGCCAGCGCATCCAGTGGCCGGCCGGCGGCCTCGCCGCAGATGGAGAGCGGCACGCCGGCCTCCTGGCAGAGTGTCACCAGCTTTTCCAGCATCTCGAGCACCGGGGCGGAAAGTGTGTCGTAGCGGTCCGCCAGCTCCGGCGTGCCGCGGTCGGCGGCGAAGAGGAACTGCATCAGGTCGTTGGTGCCGACCGAGATGAAATCCGCCTCGGCGAGCAGGCCGGGGAGCTGAAAGAGCAGCGAGGGGACTTCCAGCATGGTGCCTGCGTCCAGCGTCTCCGGCGCGGGGCGGATGCGCCCGGCCTCGGCCTCCAGCAGGTCGCGCGCGGCGCGGAATTCCTCCACGGTGGCGACCATCGGGAACATCACCCGCAGCGGCCGGCCTTGCGCGCCCAGCAGCAAAGCGCGCAGCTGGCGGCGCAGGATGGCCGGGCGGTCCAGCCCGATGCGCAAGGAGCGCCAGCCCATGGCGGGGTTTTCCTCGGTCTGCGCGGTCTCGCCGGGCAGCAGCTTGTCCGCGCCCAGATCCAGCGTGCGGAATTGCACCGGGCGACCCTTGGCGCGGTCCATCACCTTGCCATATTCGGCCGCCTGGCCGGCCACATCCGGGATGCCGCCGGCGGCCAGGGCGGCGATTTCGGTGCGGTAGAGGCCGATGCCGTCGGCGCCGGTCTTGTCCAGCTGGTCCAGCTCCAGCGCCAGCCCGACATTCATCATCAGCTTCAGCTCGGTGCCGTCTTTGGTGATGGCGGGGACGTCCCGGTAGCTGGCCAGGGTGGCGGCGCGCTCGTCGCGGGCGGCCATGGCACGGTCATAGACCTGGATCACCTCCGGTTCCGGGCGCAGCACCAGCGTGCCGTCCTCGGCGTCCAGCAGCGCCTGGTCGCCCTCGACCGCGGCTTCCACCGCGCCGCGATCCACCTGCAGCGTGGGGATGGAGAGGGCGCGGGCGAGGATGGCAGCGTGGCCGGAGGCGCTGGCCTCCTCGATGGCGATGCCGGCGATGCCGCGCGTGTGCCAGTCCAGCAGATCCGCCGGGCCGAGGCGGCGGACGATCAGGATCATCCCATCCGCGCGCTCGGGCTTCGGCGCCATGCCGCCAAGCGCTACCATCAGCCGGTTGATCATGTCCTCGATATCGGCGAGGCGCTCGCGCAGATAGGGGTCGGCGATGCGGCGCATGCGCTCGCGCAGCTGCCGGGCGATCTTGTCGACAGCGGTTTCGGCGGTGAGGCCGTCATTGATCGCGGCGCGGACCTGGGCCAGCCAGCCGGAGCTCTGCGCCACCATCCGGTAGGCATCCAGCACATCGCGCGAGGCGTTGCCGCCGGGCATGTTGGCGCTGATCAGCCCGTCGAGGGATTTATTCGCCTCTTCCACCGCGATATCGAGCCGGGCCAGCTCGGCCTCCGGGTCCTCGGTGAGCAGCTTGGCGATGGGGGCGGCGGCGCCATAGGCCAGCACCGCGCCCCGGGCGATGCCGGTGGAGAGCACATGCCCGGCATAGCGGCGGGGCAGGGAATCCGAGAAGCCTTCCTGGCCGATATCGGCGGCGCCGGCGCGGGCCAGGATCTCGGCCAGCAGCATCGCCACCGTGGCCAGCGATTCGACCTCCACGGGCGCATAGGCGCGCACCTCGCGGGACATCACCGCGATCACGCCCAGCGTGCGCCCGGCGCGCTTCACCGGCACCGCGAGCATCGAGGCCATGTTCTCCTCGCCGGTTTCGGCGCGGTAGACATAGCGGGGATGGTTCTGCACGTCGGGCAGGTTCTGCACGTCGCCGGAGGCGGCGGCGAGGCCGACAATGCCTTCGCCCACCCGCAATTTGGTGCGCCCGACGGCGGAGACATTCAGCCCATGGGTGGCGGCGAGTTCGAGGATCTCGCCCGGGCGGGTGACGTAAATGACGGTGGCATCGGCCACCAGACCCTCCGCCACCAGCTTGGCGAAATCCGCCAGCGAGGCGGTGCCGGTGGCGAGATTCTCCCGCAGCGCGGCAAAAAGCTGCCTGGTATCGCCGAATTTCGGCTTTTTGCGCCGGCGCGTGGCCGGCGTGGAAGGAGGATTATGCTCCTGTGCCACGCGCCACCAAGGCGGCGAGGGCCTGGGCCCGCAACGCCGCAATGATCTCGGCCACCGGCTGCACCGATGTCACCATGCCCACAGATTGCCCCGCCATCACAGAACCAGTCTCCACATCGCCGTCAATCACCGCGCGGCGCAGCGCGCCGGCCCAGAAATGCTCAATTTCCAGTTGCGCGGCGGCTTTGTCCAGTTCGCCGGACTGGAATTTTTGCACCACCTCCGCCTGGTGACGCATGAAGCGCTTGGTGCCCTCATTGATCAGCCCGCGCACGGGGATCACCGGGAAGCGCTCATCCAGCTGCACGCTGGGCAGCGCGTCGCGGGCGGCGGCGCGGATGAAGGCTTTTTTGAAATTTTCGTGGGCGATGCTCTCGCTGGCGGCGGCGAAGCGGGTGCCGAGCTGCACGCCGGCCGCGCCCATCTCCAGATAGCCCAGCATCGCCTCGCCCCGGCCGATGCCGCCGGCGACGAAGACCGGTACGTCGGTGATATGCGGCAGGATCTCCTGCGCCAGCACGGTGAGCGAGACCGGGCCAATATGGCCGCCGGCTTCCGAGCCCTCGATCACCAGCGCGTCGGCGCCGAATTTGACCAGGCGCTTGGCCAGCACCAAAGCCGGGGCGAAGGCGACGACCTTGGCGCCGCCATCCTTCGCCGCCTTGATATGCGCGCCCGAGGGGATGCCGCCGGCGAACACCACATGCCCGACCTGCTGGCGGATGCAGACCTGCACCAGCTCATCGAGCTGCGGGTGCATGGTGATCAGATTGACGCCGAAGGGCTTGTCGGTCAGCGCCTTGGTCGCCTCGATCTCTTTTTCCAGCAAAGCCGGGGGCATCGCGCCGCAGGCGATGACGCCGAAGCCGCCGGCATTGGAGATGGCGGAGACCAGATGCCGCTCGGACACCCAGCTCATCGCCCCGCCGAGAATGGCGTGGCGTGTGCCAAGGAAGGCGGCACCCCGCTGCTGCAGGGCGTCCAGCGTGTCGTTTGCGGCAGTCTGGTCCAGCTCAGCCATGCTCAGCCATCGAGCCCATAGGCGGTGTGCAAGGCGCGCACCGCCAGTTCGGTATATTCGGCCGCGACCAGCACCGAGACCTTGATCTCGGAGGTGGTGATCGCCTGGATATTGATGCCGCGCGCCGCCAGCGTCTTGAACATCGTGCCGGCGACACCGGCATGGCTGCGCATGCCCACGCCAACGACCGAGAGCTTGGCGACATTCGGGTCCGAGTTGATCTCGGCATAGCCGATCTCGGCCTTGGCCTGCTCCAGCACCAGCAAGGCGCGGGCCATGTCGGTCTTGCCGACGGTGAAGGTCATGTCCGTGGTGCCGTCGGCGGCGACATTCTGCACGATCATGTCGACATTAATGGCCGCATCCGACAGCGGCACGAACACGGCGGCGGCGACACCCGGGCGGTCCGGCACGCGGCGCACCGTGATTTTGGCGTCGTCCCGCGAATAGGCGATGCCGGCAACGATTTCCTTTTCCACGACCTCTTCCTCATCAACAACCATGGAGCCCGGCTTGTCAGCGAAGCTGGAGAGCACCTGCACGCGCACGCGCTCTTTCATCGCCAGCTCGACCGAGCGGGTCTGCAACACTTTCGCACCGACCGAGGCGAGCTCCAGCATTTCCTCGTAGGTGATCTTATGCAGTTTCTTGGCATTCGGCACGATGCGGGGATCGGTGGTGTAGATCCCGTCAACGTCCGTATAGATATCACATTGGTCCGCCTTCAGCGCGGCGGCAAGCGCCACGGCCGAAGTGTCCGAGCCGCCGCGGCCCAAAGTGGTGATGCGGTTATCCGGGCCAATGCCCTGGAAGCCGGCCAGCACCGGGATCTGGCCCTGCTGCATGCGCGAGATCAGCTCCTCGCCATCGATGCTCTCGATGCGGGCCTTGCCGTGCTCGCCATTGGTTTCCACCGCCACCTGCCAGCCCTGCCAGGAGCGGGCTTCCTGCCCCAGCTCCTGCAGCGCGATGGCGAGCAGCCCGGCGGTGACGTTCTCGCCGGTGGCGACCACCGCGTCATACTCGCGCGCATCGAACAGCGGCGAGAGGGACTGGCAATAGCCGACCAGCTGGTTGGTGACGCCGGACATGGCGGAGACCACCACCGCGACCTCGTTGCCTTTATCAGCCTCGGCCTTGACGCGCTTGGCGACATTCTTGATCCGGTCGAGGTCGGCGACGGAGGTGCCGCCAAATTTCATCACGATGCGCGCCATGGACAAACCTTGAGAACTGGAACCTTGTGGAATTCGGGCCGGGGCGTCACATAGCGGCGGAGTAAGGATAGGGCAATGAGCCAGGGGTCAGTGATTGCGGAAGAAATCGCCCGGTTCGACGCGTTGGCGGCGCGTTGGTGGGACGCGCGGGGGCCGATGCGGCCCTTGCATATGCTCAATCCGGTGCGCGCCGGCTGGGTGGCGCAGCGCGTCAGGCGGGCGAAAGGCGAGGGGGTCTCGATTCTCGATGTCGGCTGCGGCGCCGGGTTGCTGGCCGAAGCCCTCGCCAAGGACGGATTCGCGGTGACCGGGCTGGATGCCGGGGCGGAGGTGATCGACGTGGCGCGGGGCCATGCGCAGGGGCAGGGGCTGAACATCACTTACCGCCATGGCACCGCCGAGGGGCTGGCGGCGGAGGGGGCGAGCTTCCCGGTGGTCACCGCGCTGGAGATCATCGAGCATGTCGCCGATCCGCTGGAATTCCTGAAAAGCCTGCGCGCCTTGCTGGCGCCGGGCGGCGTTTTGTTCCTCTCCACCCTCAACCGTACCCCGCAAAGCTATGCGGTGGCGAAATTCGGGGCGGAATATGTGCTGCGGCTGCTGCCGGTGGGCACGCATGACTGGAAGATGTTCATCAAGCCCGAGGAGCTGGGGCGGCTCTGCCGCCAGGCGGGGCTGCGCCTGACCGACACGGCGGGCTTGAGCTATTCCCCGCGCCAGGCCGGGTTTACGGTGAGCCGGGATCTCTCGGTCAACTACATCGCCATGGCGGTGGCGGCGTAGGAGACACCATATAAGGGGCTGGTACAGCTTTTGCTTGAAGTTGTTGCCTGAGCTGTGAAATTGCTGCGTTGAGGAGTGCGCTATGCCGGATGATTTCGCGACCACACTGACCGCATGGCGGCATCATCTTCACACCCATCCGGAACTCTCCCGCCAGGAGCGCGAGACGGCCGCCTTCGTCTGCGCCCGGCTGGATGAGCTGGGGATTCCCTACGAGGCCGGCATTGGCGGGCATGGGGTGGTGGCCAGCCTGAAGCGCGGCAATTCCAACCGCTCGGTGGGGTTGCGCGCCGATATGGATGCGCTGCCGATCCCCGAGGCCACCGGCAAGCCCTACGCCTCGACCAGGCCGGGGGTGATGCATGCCTGCGGGCATGACGGCCACACGACCTCGCTGCTGGGGGCGGCGATGCTGTTGAAGGACGATCCGGACTGGTCCGGGCAGATCCATCTGGTGTTTCAGCCGGCCGAGGAAGGCTATAAGGGCGCGCACGCGATGGTCGAGGACGGGCTGTTCCAGCGTTTCCCGATGGAGCGCATTTTCGGCTACCATAACTGGCCGGGGCTGGAAGCCGGGACGGTGATGGTGCATCCGGAGTCGGTGATGGCCGGGGCGGTGAATTTCGTGGTGACGATGAAGGGCAAGGCCGGCCATGCCGGGATGCCGCATCTTTGCATCGACCCGGTGCAGGGCATCGCGCAGTTGATCGTGGCGGTGAACAGCATCGTCGCGCGCAATCTGCCGCCGATCCAGTCCGGGGTGATTTCCACCTGCATGTTGAAGGCCGGGGAGGCCCGCAACCAGGTGCCGGAAAGGGCTTCGATGGAGGGCACCATCCGCGCTTATACCACCGAGAGCATGGAGCTGCTGAAGCGCCGCCTGACGGAGACGGCGAAGGGCGTGGCGACGGCGCTGGGGCTGGAGGCGGATGTGTGGCTGGGCGAGGAGCTGTCGCCGACCGGGAATGTGCCTGAGCAGGCGGAGTTGATGGCCCAGGCCGCTGCCGAGGCCGGGCTACGGGTGCGCCGCGACATGGAACCGACGATGGGGGCGGAGGATTTCGGCCGTTTCCTGGTGGATGTGCCGGGCGCCTATGCCTGGGTCGGCAACGGCCCCAGCTCCGGCCTGCACAGCCCGACCTATGATTATAACGACGAGATCTTGCCGTTGGCGGCGAAGCTTTTGGCGAGCACGGCGAAAGCGGCTTTGAGGTAATGTTATAAAAGTTTTTTGGTGCCGCTTTTTTTCAAAAAAGCGGCGAAGAACGTTGGGGCGGTGACGACGACGTCGCCCACACCCCGAACTTTCTTGGGGTGTTTTTGACAAAACACCCCACCCCTCCGGCGGCTTTCCACCGCCGCTGGGCGGCGGCGGAACCTTGGCCGCCTCCGCCCTCCAAAAACTTTTGCTCATTGGGGACCACGCCATGGAGATTGAGGGGCCGGGAATCGTTGTCGAGCGCGTCCCCCATGGCGAAGGGGATTATCTCGTCACGCTGCTGAGCCCCGACGGGCTGCGCCGGGGGCTGGCCAAGGGCGGGGCCTCGCGCCGGCAGGGCGGCATCTGGGAGCAAGGCAATATCGTCGCGGCGCGATGGGTGGCGCGACTGCCCGAGCAGCTCGGCGCCTATAGCGGCGAGCTGGTGCGCCCGGTGGCGGCGCTGGCGATGCAGGAGCCGGACAGCCTGGCTGTGCTGCGCGCCGCCTGCCAGCTGGCCGCCCAGGCCCTGCCCGAACGCGAGGCCGCGCCCGAGACCTTCCAGGGGCTGCTGCGGCTGCTGGCGGGCATCGAGATCAAAGGCGTCGCGCTGCCAGCACTTTGCCGCTGGGAGCTGGTGCTGCTGCGCGAGCTGGGCTTCGGGCTGGATTTTTCCTCCTCTGCCGGCGGCAATGACCGTCTGGCCTATGTCTCGCCCCGCACCGGGCGGGCGGTGACCCTCTCGCAGGCCGGGGACTGGGCGAACCGGCTGCTGCCCTTGCCGGATTTTTTGCTGGATGAGAGCGAGCCGGACCTCAAGGATTGCGTGGCGGCATTGCGCCTGACCGGGCATTTTCTCGCCCGTGACCTGTTCGGCGCCCGCCACCGCCCCCTTCCGCCGGCGCGCGAGGCTCTTTATGAGCAACTTTCCCTGAGGCTTGAGGAGAAGGAGCGCGGCGATGCCGGATGATTTCGGGCAGGTGGAGGATCTGGCGCTCAGCAACGCGCTCTCCGAGCGTTACCTTGCCTATGCGCTCTCCACCATCATGTCCCGCTCGCTGCCGGATGTGCGCGACGGGCTGAAGCCGGTGCATCGCCGGCTGATCTACGGCATGCACCAGCTCAAGCTCGATCCGCGCTCGGGCTTCAAGAAATGCGCCCGCGTGGTCGGCGACGTGATGGGTAAGTTCCACCCGCATGGCGACAGCTCGATCTATGAGGCGCTGGTGCGGCTGGCGCAGGATTTCTCCTCGCGCTTCCCGTTGATCGAGGGGCAGGGGAATTTCGGCAATATCGACGGCGATAACGCCGCGGCGATGCGCTATACCGAGTCGCGCCTGACCGAGATCGCCGAATATCTGCTGCGCGGCATCGATGAGGATGCGGTGGATTTCCGCGCGACCTATGATGGCGAGGAGCAGGAGCCGGTGGTGCTGCCCGGCGCCTTCCCGAATCTGCTGGCCAATGGCGCCTCCGGCATCGCGGTGGGCATGGCGACCTCGATTCCGCCGCATAATGCCGGGGAGGTGTGCGCGGCGGCGTTGCATCTGATCGCCAACCCGGACGCCACCACGGCCGAGCTGCTGGCGCATATGAAGGGCCCGGATTTCCCCACCGGCGGCGAGCTGGTGGAGGATGAGGCGACGATTCTGGCGGCCTATGAGACCGGGCGCGGCTCTCTGCGCACCCGGGCGGTGTGGGCGAAGGAGCCGGCGAAGAACGGCACCTGGAATATCGTCGTCACCGAAATTCCGTATCAGGTGCAGAAATCCCGGCTGGTGGAGCAGATCGCGCTGCTGCTGGGGGATAAGAAGCTGCCGCTGCTGGCGGATGTGCGTGATGAGAGCGCCGAGCAGATAAGGCTGGTGCTGGAGCCCAAGAACCGCAGCGTGGATGCGGACATGCTGATGGCCTCGCTCTTCCGCGCCACCCAGCTGGAATCCCGCTTCTCCCTGAACATGAACGTGCTGGCGGATGGACGGAACCCGAAAGTGATGGGGCTGAAGGCGATTTTGCGCGCCTGGGCGGATCACCGGCATGAGGTGCTGGTGCGCCGGTCCAACCATCGGCTCGCCGCCATCGCCAGGCGGCTGGAGATTCTGGATGGCTATATCAAGGTCTTCCTCAATCTGGACGAGGTGATCCGGATCATCCGCTTCGAGGACAAGCCGAAGGAGCAGCTGATCGCCACCTTCGAGCTCTCCGAGGTGCAGGCCGAGGCGATCCTGAATATGCGGCTGCGCGCCTTGCGCAAGCTGGAAGAGATGGAGATCCGCAACGAGCATAAGAAGCTCACCGCGGAGCAGAAGGGGCTGCAGGGGCTGCTGCAGAGCGAGACCAAGCGCTGGGCGAAAATCGCCGAGGAGATCGCCGAGGTGCAGGCGAAGTTCGGCGCCGGGCGGCTGGGCGCGCGGCGGACCAAGATTTCCGCGGCCGCGCCGATGGTGGAGATCGTCGCCGAGGCGCTGGTGGAGCGTGAGCCGATCACCATCATCCTCTCCGAGAAAGGCTGGATCCGCGCCCAGAAGGGCCATCTGGCCGATGGCGCGGAGCTGAAATTCAAGGAAGGCGACAAGCTGTTCGCGATGCTGCCCTGCCAGTCCACCGACAAGGTGGCGCTGCTGGGCACTAATGGGCGCGTCTATACCATCAAGGCCTCCGACATTCCGCGCGGGCGCGGCGATGGCCAGGCGATCCGGCTGATCATCGAGCTGGCGAATGAGGACGGGGTGCTGATGCTGTTCGTGCCCGATCCTGAGCAGAAATATCTGGTCGCCTCTTCCGCCGGGCGGGGCTTTATCCTGCCTGGTGCGGAGCTGGCTTCCGAGCGGCGGGCGGGCAAGACCATTCTGGTGGTGAAGCCCGGCGAGGAATGGGTGCTGTGCGTGCCGGCGAATGGCGACCATGTCGCGGTGATCGGCCAGAACCGCAAGCTGCTGGTGTTCCCGCTGGAGCAGCTGCCGGAGATGCCGCGCGGCACCGGCGTGCAGCTGCAGAAATACAAGGATGGCGGGCTTTCGGATGCCAAGGTGTTCACCTTGGCCGAGGGGTTGAGCTGGAGCATCGGCGAGCGCGTGCGCAATGAGGGCAAGCTGACCGAATGGCTGGGGGCGCGCGCGGCGGCCGGGCGGCTGCCGCCGAATGGCTTCCCCAAATCCAACAAATTCGGCGGCTGAGGCTGGCTGAATGAAGCTGGCGGCCCCCAATCTGAAGCCGGATTTGCGGGGTCTGTCGCTCTCCGAAGGGTTGCGGGCCTTTTGCGCGGTGGCGCTGCCGCTGCTGCTGGGGCAGGTCTTCGACGTGCCCCAGCTCGGGCTGGCGGCGCTGGGGGCGCTGCTGACCTGCTATGCCGACCCTGGCGGGCCGGCCGCACGCCGCGCGCCGGCGGTGATCAGCTATGCGCTGCTGGGGGCAAGCCTATATGCGCTGTTCAGCTGGGTGGGGGCGCAGAGCCCCTGGGTTTCGGCGCCGCTGGCGGCGTTTCTGGTGTTCTGCACGAGTTTTGCCCGGATTTACGGCCAGGCCGGGATGCAGGTGGGCAATCTCAGCAGCGTCGCCGCGTTGCTGGCTTTGGGGGCGCCGGAGTCCGGCATGGGCTGGGCGCTGCTGCACGGGCTGAACTTCCTGGCCGGCGCCGGCTGGGCGGTGATTTTGACGCTGGTGATCTGGGAGACGCATCCTTACGCCGCCTCACGCCGGGCTTTGGCGGAGGTGGCGCGGCGGCTGGCGCGGCTGAATAATGAGCTGGTGCGCTTTGCCCGCCATGCCGAGGGCGAAGCGGCGTTTTCCGCCCATGCGCTGGAATATCGCGGCCAGGTGCGCGAGGCGATCGAAAATGCCCGGGCCGTGGCCTATGCCACCTTCCGGCGGCGCGGGCCGGTTTCGCCGCGCGGGGCGCAGCTTTCGCTGCGGCTGGAGAGTTTCGACCGGATTTTCGGGGCGCTGATCGCGCTCTCCGAACAGCTGGAGCAGGACCCGGCGGTGCGCGATGACTGCGTGGCGCCGCTGCGGCTGATCTCGGGCTGGCTGGCTGCGATGGAGCCGGAAATCCTCGCCGACCGGCCGCTGGATACGCCGCGCAAGCGCGCCAGCCTGAAGCGGCTGCGCCAGGCGCTGCGGGATTTGCCGGATGCGCCCGAGCGCCATGTGCTGGCGGCGATTGCCGAGCAGTTCGCGGTGCTGATCGCGGTGGCGCCGCCCACAGGGGCGGCACTGCCGGCGCCAAGCCCGGTGGGGCTGCGCCGGCGGGTGCTCTCACCGATCCGGCAGAATTTCACCTTGTCCTCCGTCGCCTTCCGGCACGCGCTGCGGGCGGCGGTGATCGCGCTGCCGGTACTGGCGGTGACCACGCGCTTCGGCGGCATCTATTCACATTGGGCGACGATCACGCTGGTCTTCTGCCTGCAGCCTTATTTCGCCGCCACCTGGGCGCGCACGGCGGAGCGCTGTGCGGGCACCGTGCTGGGCGGGGTGCTGGCGGCGGCGTTGGGGTTTTTTGTGCATACCGATCTGCAGCTGGCGCTTGCCATGCTGCCGCTCAGCCTGTGCGCCTTCGCGCTGCGGCCGGTGAATTTCAGCCTCTATATCGCCGTGCTCACCCCGATGGTGGTGCTGCTGGTGGAAAAATTGCGCCCGGGCGAGAGCGAATTCTTCGTCGCTGCCTCGCGGGTGCTGTGGTCGCTGCTCGGCGGGGCGCTGGCGGTTCTGGGCAGCGCGCTGCTCTGGCCGGGCTTTGAAGCGCCGAAGCTGGAGAGCTTCCTCGGCACCGTGCGGCGCGCCCATGCCGCTTATGTGGAGGCGGTGATCGACGCTTTGCTGGGGCAGGGGAGCTGGGGGGCGGCGGAGACGGCGCGGCGTGCCGCGGGCCTGGCCAGCAATAATCTCGAAGCCGCGTTGCAGCGCATACTCTCCGAGCCGCATGGGCGCCACGAGCCGGCGATGGTGAAGGTTGCCGCCGCCGATGCGGCTTTGCGCCGCATGGCCGGGCGGCTTTCGCTGCTGGCGCTGGAGCGCCCCGCCATCGCCCCGCAGGAGCGCGATGTGTGGCGGGGCTGGGCGGTCTGGTTGCGTCAGATTCTGGAGGACGGGCGTGCGGCACCACGCCCGGCGCTGCCGATCGGCCCCGGGGCGGCGGATCTGGTGCGGCTGGCGCGGCAGGCGGAGCTGATCGCGCAAGAGGCAGGAGCATAGGGCGCGGGGGCCCATGCCAGCCGGGCAGGGGGGCATTGCGTGGTTTTTTATTGCTGCGGCGCAGCATAAACCCATATAGATCGATGTTATGACGAAATTTCCTTCCTTTGAGTCCGGTTTTTGGCCGGTTTGGCCTGGTCTGGATCTGCCCAATCTGGCGATGCAGAGCGCGATGCTGGCCTTTGAGGCGCAGCAGGTGATCGCGCTGCGTCTGGCCAAGCTGGCGCAAGGCGGGCATGACGCGCCGCATGAGACGCTGCTGATGGTCTCCGAAAAGCTGATGGCGGCGCATGAAAGCGGGGCGCTGATGCTCGATGCCGCGATGTCCGGCAAGCCGGGGCTGAATGCGCCGGAAGTGATGCAGCTTTACCGCAAGAAAGTGCGCGCCAACCGCCGCCGCTTGGCGCCGCAGGCGACCCCGTAACGCTTTCTTACCCAAGCGTCCCGGCTTTGTCATGATTGGGGCCTAACCCTCCTGAACAGCGTATCAGGAGGAGTTCATGACCACACGCCGCATGTTGTCCCGCCTGCTTGTGGGGGCGCTGATCGCCGCGCCGGCCTTGGCGCTGGCGCCCGGTGCCGCGAATGCCCAGCCGATGCCCCCGCCGGGTGGCCCGCCGCCCCCGCCTGGCTTCCGCCCGGTCCCGCCGCCGCGCTTCGAGCCGCCGCCGCCACCCCCGCCCGGCGCCGCCTTTGTCTGGGTACCCGGCCATTGGCACTGGAATGGCGACCGCTATCTCTGGATCCGTGGCCATTATGTCCGCCGCCGCCCCGGCTGGCACCATTGGCGCGACGGCCATTGGACGCTGATTGATGGCGCCTGGCGCTGGGTGCCGGGCGGCTGGTATTGATGTGATCTGCCCGGGGGCCGCGCGCCCCCGGTGCGTTCAGCCGGCCGCCGGGGCGCTGGCGAGATCGTGGATCCGCTCCACCATCGCCGCGACGCCATTGCCGCGATTGGTCGAGAGCGCCCCGATCAGCCCGAGATCATGCAGGAATTTCGCCGGGGTGGCGCGGATTTCCGCCCGTGTGCGGCCGGAAAACACCCGCAGCACCAGGGCCACCAACCCGGAGACGATGGCGGCATCCGAGGCGCCGGTGAAAAACAGCTTGCCATCCTGCTCCTCGGCGGCCAGCCAGACCTGGGATTGGCAGCCGCGCACGCGATGCGCCTCATCCTGCCATTCGGCCGGGTAGGGGGGCAGTTTGCGGCCCAGCTCGATGATGAATTCGTAGCGCTCCATCCAATCGTCGAACATCTCAAGCTCGGCGCCGATGGCTTCGATGGCGCTGGCGGCGCTGGCGTCTTCGGGGGTGTAAAAAACGGTCATATCCACCCTCTTTTACGGAACCAGATCAGCGGCGCAACCGCGGAAATGATCATCAGCGCCCAGGCATAGGCATAGCCATAGGTCCAGCTCAGCTCCGGGATGATCTTGAAATTCATCCCATAGATGCCGGCGATCAGCGTCGGCGGGATGCCCATGATCGACACGATGGTCAGCACCTTGATCAGGCTGTTCTGGGCGATGTTGATGAAGCCCAGCGTCGCATCCATCAGGAACTGGATCTTGTCGGTCAAATGCGTGGAGAATTCGTTGAGCGAGGAGACATCCTTCTGCACGGATTTCAGCCGCTCGCGCACCGGCTTGCCCAGCCAGGGCGCGGCCACGCTGGCATAGGGGGCGATGCGGGCGATGCCGAGCTGGCAGTCACGCAGATAGGAGAGCGAGTCGTAATCGAGCCCGAGCTTGACCAGGATGGCCTGTAATTCCCGCTCGGCATTGCGCGAGGGGGTGCGGCTGCCCATGCGGTGATGAAAGATCTGGTGGCTGAGATCGTTCAGCTCGGTCCGCAGTTTCTCCAGCGCATCGGCCAGCTTGTCGGAGATCGCCTCCAGCAGCCCGGCGAAGAGATGGGCGCTGGGCGGCACGTTTTCGGGCGGCGGCGGCGAGGTGAATTGCGCGAACACCGCGCTGGGGGCGAAACGCAGCGTGATCAGATGCTTGGGCGAAAGCACGAAGCCGCACACCCCGTCCTCCAGCAGCCCCTCGACGCGCGTGACCACCGGCAGGGACAGGGTGAGCACGTCATCCTCCACCGACAGCCGGGCGGAATTCTCGATCTCGGCCAGATCATCGTAATGCGGCAGGGAATTGCCGGTCAGGCGGGTGACGAAGGCATATTCCTCGGCGGTCGGGTTTTCCAGATCGAACCAGACCGCATCGGTGAAATCGGCCGGGGGCAGGCTCTGCAGCCGCGCGTGGTGGCAAGCATAGGCTTTCAGCATGTCTGGTCCTTCATCCTCGCGCAGGATTAGCAGCGCCCCTCAACTTGGCAAGCGATGGATCCTTTACAATCCCAGCGCGCTGAGGCCGGGATGATCGTCCGGCCGGCGGCCGAGCGGCCAGTGGAATTTACGGTCCTCGGCGCGGATCGGCAGGTCGTTGATGCTGGCGAAGCGGCGCTGCATCAGCCCCTGGGCGTCGAATTCCCAGTTCTCGTTGCCGTAGGAGCGAAACCAGGTGCCGCTATCATCGTGCCATTCATAGGCAAAGCGCACGGCGATGCGGTGATCCGTGAAGGCCCAAAGTTCCTTGATCAGCCGGTAATCCAGCTCCTTCGCCCATTTGCGGGTGAGGAAGGCGACGATCTCCTCCCGGCCGGTGACGAATTCGGCGCGGTTCCGCCAGACGCTGTCCGGGGTATAGACCAGCGAAACCCGCGCCGGGTCGCGGCTGTTCCAGCCATCCTCGGCGAGGCGAACCTTGGCGATGGCAGTCTCCAGCGTGAAAGGCGGGGTCAAGGGCGGCATGGGGCAACTCCGTGATGTGGGTCCGGGCGCGTCCGGAGATGGAGAGATGTGCAAGATTTAAGGCAGCCGCCAGCCGCAAGGCAATCCCGCACGCCAGCGGGCCGGCGGCGGCCCGGGCTTTGGTGCGATGCGTTAAAATTCGGGAAGGTCGGCGGTGTCTATAGACGGTTGCATTGGTTCTTGCGAAGTAAAGTGCCAGTTTATCAGACGTTTTCAGGTCAGCAGGTCCCGCCAGTATGCAGCAGAGTTTTGGGGAAACCCCGATGGATATGTCCGTTTGCGTCATCATCCCCTATTATAATGGCTCGAAATATATCGAGCGGTCGGCGCGCAGCGTGCTGGAGCAGAGCATCCCGCCGGCGGAATTCATCGTGGTGGATGACGGTTCCTCGCCGGCGGAAGCCCAGGCGCTGGACGAAATCGCGGCGCGCATGGGGTTTACGGTTCTGCACAAGGAAAATGGCGGCCAGGGGTCGGCGCGCAATTTCGGTGTGCAGCAGACCCGTTCCAATTTCATTTCGTTTCTTGACCAGGACGATTTTTATCTGAAGACCCATATCGAAATTCTGCTGGACGGCGTTAAACGTAAAGACCCTTATTTTGGCTGGGTTTACGCGGATCTGGTCGAGGCCGACGAGGATGGGCTGGTGGTTCGTCGCGAGACCGTGATTCACCATTCCAAGCATCCGAAAAAATTCCTCAACGACATGCTGGGCCAGGATATGCATGTGCTGCCCTCCGCCTCGTTGATCCGGCGTGAGGCGTTCGAGGCCGTCGGCGGGTTCGACCCGCAATTCACCGGCTACGAGGATGACGATCTGTTCCTGCGGATGTTCCGCAAGGGCTATACGAATTATTTCGTGAAAAAACCGGTAACGGTCTGGTGCATCAATAATAACAGCACCTCCTACAGCATCAAGATGAGCCGCAGCCGGCTGCGCTACATCCACAAGCTCGTGAAAAATTTCCCTGACGATGCCGATAAGAACCGGTTTTTCGTCAAGGATCTGTTGCTGCCGCGCTTCAACCCTCTGGTGCTCGGCGAGGCGATGCGGGCCATCGTGCCGTCCAACTCGCCGCAGGACCAGAAGATGGCCAAGCATCGCGACGAGCTGATCGAGATCATGGAGGATTATGTGGGGCTGATGAGCGCCAATCCGTTCCTGCCGGCGAAGGTCAAGAAGCGGTTGCGGATGCAAGCGATGGTGTTGCGCACCAAGTCGCGGCTGGTGGTCAGGGCGGCGCAGATCATCAATCGAAAATTGCAGGGCTGAGCAGGCGTTTTTTGGTCACCGGCCGAGCCCGCCGGTGCGGGCGCGCAGGCTGTCGAGCAGCCCACGTGTCATCATCCGCAGGCGGGATTTTGTCTGTCCGCCGAACAGGCCGAAGACGATGAAATAGGGAATGATCCGGCGGATGAAATAAAGGCGCCAGGCGATGCCGATATAGTCTCTGCGCGCCAGCATGATGCTGTTGCGGATCGAGTAGTAATTGCGGATCGGGCTGTGCACGGAAATGGTTTTGCCGAAGAGTTTCAGCCGGCCATTGCCCAGCGTGTGCGCCATGATCCGGTTGAAGCTGACGAAGCTGCGATAGCCAAGGGACTTCGCCCGCAGTCCCCATTCGATATCGACCAGATCGATGAAGAGATCTGCTTCCATGTCGCCGACCGCGCGCAATGTCGCCATCGGGATCAGCGAACCTGAGGCGATGACGCAATCGACCTCCTGCAGGCGCGGATCGCCGGGGTGGACGCGCTGCCGGCGCAGCAGCAGGCCCCGCGCGCGCCAGATCTGCGTGAGGCGGCCATCATGCGTATCGCGATAGGCGCAGCCGACGGCGCCGATCCTGACGCCTTGGTTGGCGAGATCGATGCTGTCCTGGAGCAGGGAGGCGGCGGTGCCGTCCGGCAGCACCGTGTCCTGGTCCATCAGCAGCACATAATCGGCGCTTTGCGCGGCGGCATCGGCGATGCCTTGGTTCTGGGCGGCGGCGATGCCGCGATTCTCGGGAAAGCGGGTGAGGCGCGCCGCGTGCGCGGCGGCCAGGGTTTCGAGCGCCTGGATGTTGGCGGAGCCGTTATCGATGATGGAAACGCGCTCCACCTGCCGCGCCAGGTTCGCCAGCACCTGGGTGAAGCCGGCCAGGTCCGGATTATAGGTCACGATCACCGCATGCAGCCGGGCGCCCATCGTCTCGATCCTGGCCGTCGGCGTCGTCAAGCTGCTGGCCGGGGGCTCAAAGATTCGCCATCTGCTGGCCGCGCAGCAGCTCTTCGAAATCATGCCGGGGCAGATAGGCTTCGAAGACGTCCATCGGCTTGCCATCCGCCCGGATCTGGCCGTTATCCAGCCAAATCAGCCGGTTGGTCCATTCGGCCAGGGTGGAGGCGGAGTGGCTGGCCAGGATCAGGATGTCGGCATGGCGCACCATGCCTTCCACCCGCGCCTTCGCCTTGGTCATGAAGGCGGCATCGCCGGCGAGCAGCCATTCATCCATCAGCAGAATTTCCGGCGGGAAGGCCGTGGCCATGGCGAAGGCGAGACGCACGACCATGCCGGAGGAATAGTTGCGCACCGGAATATCCAGAAACTGCCCCAGCTCGGCGAACTCCTCGACATCCTGCTCCAGATAGCGGATCTGGCTCTTGGACAGGCCGAGGAAATAGCCGCGCAGATGGATATTCTCCCGCCCGGAGAGCTCCATATTCATGCCCTGGCCGGGATCGAGCAGCGAGACCAGCTTGCCCTCCATCGAGAGCGAACCCATCGTGGGCTGATAGATCCCCGAGAGGGTGCGCAGCAGCGTGGTCTTGCCGGCGCCGTTGGAGCCGACCAGGCCGAGCCGGTCGCCTTCCTTCAGGGAGAAAGAGATGTCGCGCAGCGCCTGCACCGTCGGCCGGCTTTTCTTGTCGACGCCGAAGCGCGCGGACATTTTGCCCAGCAGGGCTTTTTTGAGCGAGCGGCTCTCCGAATGATAGAGCGGAAAGTCGATCGAGAGATTGAAGGCTGTCAGATGTGTCACGCTGCTAGACCCAAAACGCGATACGGCCGCGGAACCGGGCGAAGCCGACCAGGGAGATGATGACGATGGCGGCGGAGACGCCAAGCGCGCCGAAAATATCCGTGGAGGTCAAAGGCAGGCCGAGAATCGGGTTGCGGACGACGCTGAGAATGAAATTGAACGGGTTCATCTCGATGAGATGTTGCGCCGCCGGGTGGCCGTTGAGGGCGCTGATCTGCCAGATGATCGGGGTCAGGAAGAAGGCGACCTGCATCAGCGCCGCGATGATCTGGGGAATGTCGCGAAAGCGCGCGCAGATGGCGCCCAGCAGCAAAGAGAGAAACACCCCGTCGATCAGCCACAAGGCGAAGCCCGGGATTGCCGCCAGCGAGAAGAGGCTCTGCTTGACCTGGAAGACCACCAGCACGACGATGACGACGATGATGTTATGCGCCAGGATGATCGTGTTGCGCAGCACCGTGCGCACCGCATGCACCATCAGCGGCATGCGGGTGCCTTTGATCAGCGCGTCCGCGCTGATGAAGCAGGTGCAGCCTTCCACCACCAGCGAGCTGAGATAGTTCCAGAGGATCAGCGAGATCGCCAGATAGGGCAGGTAGCTCTTGATGACGGTATGGAATAGATCGGCATAGAGGAAGGCCATGGCGCCGATCTGGATGCCGGTGGAGATGGTCAGCCAGAATGGGCCGATCGCCGAGCCGCGATATCTTAACTTAATTTCAGAAAAGGCCAGGGCCCAGATCAGCCGGTAGAGCGACGCGCCCTCGCGCAGATCCACGAAGGCCAGGCCGAAGCGCTGGCCCCAGCCGCGATCGGCGGAGAGCGCGAAACGGGTCGGTGTTTTCAGCGTCCTGAGCGTGCTGTCCGGTGGCGCGAGCTCCGCCATATATATCAAACCCCTCAAAATAGATCGGCATCGTGCCATCAGCCGCGCTGCCGGGGCGTGGATGGCACGTGAGAGTCCGCCCCGGCCGGCCCGCCGGAGACGCGCTGCCAGCGGCACCGCACATAGCGCGCTCGCGCCGCAGGGTCGAGATGGCGGGCAAAACCCTGCCTCGCTTTCCTGTAATGTTGTGTTGCGGGCGGGGGGGGGATTTGGCCAACGCGGCAAGCCACCCCAGGGTCCGTATCCGCAATGAGATGAGTGACCGAAGGATGGCTGGGGGACCTGGACGAGCAGTCCCTCAGTATCGGATCTATGAAAATCAATGACTTAGCGGACAAGCCGGGGGCTGAATTTGACCCATGTGGGAAGTTTTGTGGGAACATGTCAAGCCGCCCATCGGCACCGATTCGGCTCCTTGGGTGTCATGAAGGACAAGACGCCACCGAGAAAAGCGGACGGCTCGTGAGTTGATGATATAATGTATCATTCGTTGCGGGTGGTGGTCTCGGCCCTGGATAGCCTGAGGGGAACCAGAAAACACCCTCCCGGTCATTTCCAGGAACCGGCCAGCCCACCCCCGGCCCCCGGTATGGGACCCTATGGAACCAAAAAATCCTGGGAGGTGTTCACCGCTCGGCTCAGCTGCGGATTCCGACGAAGCCGGCCATGCATTCCAACTTGAATCCGGCCACTGATTCCGAATTGAAGCCGGCCAGCGTTCCGATTTGATGTCGGCCACCTGAACGTCTTCGTTTGGGTCTGGTTGAATGATTATCGGGTCCTTGTTTGGGGTCAAGTTCAGGCGGTAGCGGTAGCCTGATCGCGCTTTTTGCGCAGGCTCTCGCCGGTGAGTTCGATGCGATAGGCATTGTGGACGAGGCGGTCGAGGATGGCGTCGGCGATGGTTGGATCGCCGATGATTTCGTACCAGCGCTCGACCGGTACCTGGCTGG